>NZ_BMXK01000008.1 GCF_014651715.1 Zhihengliuella salsuginis | reverse complement strand
CTCGTGAAGCTGACCCGTACTAATAGGCCGACAACTTACACCACAAACACCACTGCCCCACGCTTCATCTGTGGGGGTCACTGGTGGCAGGAATGCTACGCGTCCACTATGCGGTACCGAAACAACAACCGTTGTTTCAGTGCGATAATTGAATAACCGTCGCCACGGTCCCACCCATGATCATTGGGTTCGGGGTGTGGTGGCACCACAGTCACGACAAACGTGACCCATGGATTTCCCACCCCCGGCATGATGTGTCGGGTGGAGCGGGTACGAGGGTTACGGCGGTCATAGCGTGGGGGAAACGCCCGGTCCCATACCGAACCCGGAAGCTAAGACCCACAGCGCCGATGGTACTGCACTCGGGAGGGTGTGGGAGAGTAGGTCACCGCCGGACATCATTTATTCGAGGGCCGGAACAACTCTGATGTTGTTCCGGCCCTTGATTCGTTAACGAGGAAACCGTCGCCGTGAGTAGGACGACATCGAATACGGCCGCCCGGCGACAAGGGACTCGACAGTCTCGTCTAGAATTGTCGGAGTTCAAGAATTCACGACTGGCCATTGCGGCCAGTAACCAGGGGAGACGCCCGCAGAGAGGAACGGCCGACGTGGCTGAAGATCGTCGCAAGTCCGGCGCTGAGCGCCCGAACCATTCCAACCGGTCCGGTGGAGGGCAGTCGAAGACCCACAGCCAGGGTTCCTCCCGGGGCGGTGACTCGGAGCGCGGTGGAAATCGCAGTTCGTCCAAGGGCGACTGGACCAAGGGCAGCAAGAAATTCTCCGACAAGAAGTCCGACGGCAGGAAGCCGCGGGAGAAGAGCCGGGGGGCCGACACCCAGCGTAGTGGCCGCCCCGAAGGCCGGGCAGAAGCGCGGGACGAGATGCGGACGCACAACCCCGGAGACCTCCGGAGCTCGAACCGTCCCGACCGCCCCCGCTCACCGGACATCGACGACGATGTCACCGGCAAGGAGCTCGACCGCGCCGCACGCGCTGAACTGCGCTACCTGCAGGAGCCCAACGGGACCTGGGTCTCCAAGCACCTCGTGATGGCCGGTCGACTCGTCGACCTCGAACCGGAGACGTCGTATCAGCACGCCATGGCTGCCAGCCGCCGCGGCGGGCGCATCGCGGTCGTGCGTGAAGCCGTCGGCCTGACCGCTTACGCGGCCGGCCACTTCGCCGACGCTCTGCGTGAATTCCGCACCTTCCGCCGCATCAGCGGATCCAACGTCCACCTGCCCATGATGGCCGATTGCGAACGCGCCCTGGGGCGACCTGAGAAGGCGCTCGAGCTGGCCCACTCGGAAGACGCCCAGAAGCTCGACACCCCGGTCAAGGTCGAGATGGCCATCATCGCCTCCGGCGCCCAGGCCGACCTCGGCAAACTCGAAGCGGCACTGGCCGAACTGGAGATCCCGCAGCTCGACCGCAATCGTGCCTACTCTTTCAGCCCCCGCCTCTTCTCGGTGTACGCCGAAGCATTGTCGGATCTGGGACGCGACGATGAGGCCCAGGAGTGGCTCAACAGGGTCACAGTGGCCGAACAGGCCCTGGGCATCGGGGAGTTCGCTGACCCGGAGATCGTCGACTTCGACGATGAAGAGGACGAGCAGGCCCGGAAGCCGCGCGTCAAGGACGTGCTCGAGGACGCGACGCCGGGTGCCGCACCGGAGCAGGTCGCTCCGGCGGCACCGCAGGAGTCCGTTGGCGTCGACGAGGAGGACGGCCTCAACGTCGTCGAGTCCTCCGACGTGCCGGAGGACGTCAGCGCGCAGGACGACGCCACCGACCCTACGAGCAACGAGGACCGGTAGGCTGTGCTGATCGGCGACTACGACGCGGTCCTGTCAGATCTCGACGGCGTCGTCTACGCGGGCGCAGGGGCCATCGAGGGCGCCGTGGAGGCGCTCAGCGCCCTCGCCGGTCACCGGAAGGCCCTCGGCTACATCACCAACAATGCATCGCGCTCACCGTCGGCCGTGGCCGAGCACCTTCGTGAACTCGGCGCGCCGGCAACAGCCGAGACCGTCTTCGGATCCGCCGATGCCGGCGCCGAACTGCTCGCCGGCCACGTGGACGCAGGGGCCGCGATCCTGGTGACGGGCAGCGACTACCTCCGCGAGTGCGTCACCCGCCTCGGGTACCGGGTCGTGGCTTCGCACACCGAAGAACCGGCCGCCGTCGTGCAGGGCTTCCATCCAGACCTCGGCTGGGCCGATCTCGCCGAGGCGGCGTTCGCGATCAGCCGGGGCGCCTTCTGGGTGGCCACGAACACGGACATGACCATCCCGCGTGCCGAGGGCATCGCCCCGGGCAACGGATCCCTGGTCCAGGCGGTCGGCAACGCCACGGGGACCGACCCGATCGTGGCCGGCAAGCCGGAGGCGCATCTCTTCGAGAAGGCCGCGCACGAGCTCGGCGCGGGTCGTCCGCTCGTCGTGGGTGATCGCCTGGACACGGACATCCTCGGCGGGAACCGCGCCGGATTCGCCACTGCCGCCGTACTCACCGGGATCGACACCACAGCCAGCATCATCGCCGCAGATCCCCGGGAACGCCCGGACTTCATCTTGGAGGGCCTCGCCCAGCTGTACGTCTCCTACCCGACGGTGGATGTCGCCGAGGACGCCG
This sequence comes from Zhihengliuella salsuginis, assembly GCF_014651715.1. Classification (GTDB taxonomy): domain Bacteria; phylum Actinomycetota; class Actinomycetes; order Actinomycetales; family Micrococcaceae; genus Zhihengliuella; species Zhihengliuella salsuginis. The sequence goes on along the minus strand of NZ_BMXK01000008.1, from coordinate 201,037 downwards.
ACGTCGTGCGGGCGACGTGTGGTTCCGACTCGGCCCGGGCCGAGGCCCACACCGTGGTGCTCAGCAGTGATCGCCTGGATGCCTGGCGTGCGGCATGCGCGGCGTGGTGGACCAGGAATCCGCGCTCCGCCCGCGAACCGCGCATAGAATTCGAAGACTGAACCGGTACGGCGCCTCCGGAGACGGACGGCGCAGGGAGGACGTCACGAATGACCACTGGAGCCACTGCGCCCGATGAGGGGAACGGGCCCTCGCCGGCCGCGGAACACGTCCAGCGAGTCGTCGCCGGCGGCGAGTGGCCGGCTGCGATGGACTCGAGCGGCGAGACGGAGGTCGACGAGGCCCTGGCCGCCCTCGACGCCGCGGCGAACCGGCCGCTCGACGAACACGTGGCGGTCTTCGAGGACGTGCACGCCCGGTTGCGCGAGAGCCTCGAGGCCAGCGAGCACCTCCAAGCCGAGCCCGACGAGTCCGCAGGGCCCGACGAGTGAGTGCTGCCGCGCCTGAGGAAGGCGCCCGGAGACTGGACCAGGAACTGGTCCACAGGGGATTGGCCCGCTCACGCACGCATGCCGGCAGCCTGATCTCCGAGGGACGCGTCCGCGTCGCCGGCCGAGCCGCGACGAAGGCCTCTGCGAAGGTCGGCGGCTCCGTGCGGCTGGCCGTCGACGCCGCCGAAGGGGATGAATACGTCAGCCGCGCCGGACACAAGCTCGCAGGCGCGCTCGACCGCTTTCCCGACGTCGTCGTCGCCGAACGGCGATGCCTCGACGCCGGCGCCTCCACGGGCGGTTTCACCGACGTCCTCCTCCGCCGCGGTGCGCGGGAAGTCGTGGCCGTAGACGTGGGGCACGACCAGCTGGTCCCGGAACTGCGCAGTGACCGGCGGGTCCATGTCCACGAGGGGCTCAACGTCCGCTACCTCGACACGACCGATCTGGGCGGTCCGGCGTCGCTCGTGGTGGCCGACCTGTCCTTCATCTCGTTGCGTCTCGTCATGGCGCCCCTCGCCCGTGCGACGGAGGCCGGAGGCGACCTGGTACTCATGGTCAAGCCCCAGTTCGAGGTCGGCCGGGAGGCGCTGGGCCGGACGGGGGTGGTCAGCTCGGTCGAGCAGCGCCGCCGGTCTGTCGCCGACGTCCTCGCCTCGGCCGGCGAAGCGGGCCTGGAGTGCCTGGGATTGGCACGCAGCCCCCTGCCCGGACAGGATGGAAACGTGGAGTTCTTCCTGTGGCTGCGACGAATTGCCCACGATCATCCACAATCCGCGCGCAACGACGCCCTGCTCGACTCGGTTGACTACTCTTGAGGTGGAACCGCTGACGCGCAGTGCAGCACGACCGGTGAAGACCCAACGGAAGGAACACATGCGACGGATCCTGGTCCTGGCTCATACCGGCCGGGCCGACGCCCTCCGGGCGGCCTTCGACACCTGCGTCAGCCTGCGCGACGCGGGGCTCGTCCCGGTCATGCAGCGCGAAGACCTGGCCAACCTGCGCCGCGCCATGGCCGCTGCCATGCCCGAGGTCGAGATCCTCGGCGAGGATACGACGCTCCAGGAAGTCGATCTCGCCGTCGTGCTCGGCGGCGACGGGACCGTACTCCGTTCAGCGGAGCTCGTCCGCGGCACCGACGTCCCCCTGCTGGGCGTCAACCTGGGCCATGTCGGATTCCTCGCCGAGAGCGAACGCAGCGACCTGAACCAGACCGTCCAGTGGGTCGTCGAGCGGGACTACACCGTCGAGGAGCGCATGGCGCTGGACGTCACCGTGTGGCTCGGCAACCGGCGCGTGGCGAAGACCTGGGCGCTGAATGAGGCGGCCGTCGAGAAGGCCGACCGCGAACGCATGATCGAGGTCGTCATGGAAGTCGACGGGCGCCCGATCAGCACGTTCGGCTGCGACGGCATGGTGATGGCCACGCCCACCGGCTCGACGGCCTATGCTTTCTCGGCCGGGGGACCGGTCGTGTGGCCGGAGGTCGAGGCACTCATCATGGCGCCGATCAGCGCCCACGCGCTCTTCGCCAGGCCACTCGTGGTGGCGCCGAGCTCGAAGTTGGCGGTCGAGGTCCTCTCGCGGACCGACGCGCAGGGTGTGCTGTGGTGCGACGGCCGGCGCACCATCCATCTCCCGCCCGGATCGCGCGTCGAGGTGACGCGCTCCACGCTTCCCGTCCGTCTGGCCCGGGTCACACAGACCCCGTTCAGCGAACGGCTCGTCCGCAAGTTCGAACTGCCCACCAGAGGCTGGCGGGGACCCGTCCAGCATCCTGAACAGGACTCCAGCACCAGCGCGCTTCCCATCGTCGCCAATGGTATCGAGGTCGTGGAACCCCGCAACATGGAACCACGCCCAGAAACGGAGGGACATCCATGATCGAGGAAATCCGCATCAACGACCTGGGAGTCATCGGGCAGGCGACCCTGCCGCTCGGAGCCGGATTGACGGTCGTCACCGGCGAGACCGGCGCAGGCAAGACCATGGTGATCACGGCGCTCGGGCTTCTGCTGGGCAACCGCGCGGACGCCGCTGCGGTCCGGCACGGAGCCAAGCAGGCCGTCGCCGAGGCGAGCCTGCGCCTGCCGCGGTCGAGCGAGGTTCTCGCGCGCGCGGAGGAAGCCGGAGCCCTGGTCGAATACGACGACGACGGCGGCGACCTGATCATCGCGCGCTTCCTCAGCGCCGCGGGCCGGAGCAAGGCCGCTGTCGGCGGCCGGGCCGCGCCGGTCGGCCTGCTGGGGGAACTGGGGACCGACCTCGTCGCGGTGCACGGGCAGAGCGACCAGCTGCGGCTGACGGGCGTCGCAGCACAGAGGAGGGCGCTCGACAAGTTCGCCGGCCCCGAGCTTCAGGCCGTCCAGGACGAGTACACGGCTGCCTACAAGCGCTATCGGGCGGTGCTCGCCGAACTCGAGGAACTCGTGGGTGCCTCCCGGGAGAGGTTGCGCGAAGCCGAGAACCTGCAGATCTCCTTGGAGGAGATCGACGGGGTCGACCCCCAGCCGGGCGAAGACGACGCACTCAAATCAGAGGCGATGAAGCTCGCGAACCTCGAGGGACTGCGCACGGCGGCGCTGACGGCTCACACGGCTCTGGCCGGCAGCGAGTACAGCGAGGACTACAACGCGACGGCGCTCATCGAGGAGGCCAAACGGCAGCTCGAGGGGGTGCAGGACGACGATGCCGAACTGAAGGCGCTCGCGGAACGTGTCGCCGAAGTCGGGTACCTCGTCTCCGATATCGCCACCGAGGTAGCCGGCTACGGCGCCGGCCTCGACGCGGAGGGCCCGGAGCGGCTCTCGGAGATCGAGGCGCGCCGTGCGGACCTGGGCAAGCTCATCCGGAAGTATGCGCCGACCATCGACGAGGTCCTGGCGTGGGCCGAGACCAGCCGTGTCCGCCTGACGGAACTCCAGGACGATTCCGGCCGCATCGACGCCCTGACCGGGGAGAGGACCGCCCTCGAGGAGGAGCTGTCCGGGCTGGCAGCCGAACTGACCCGGATGCGGACCCGCGCCGCGGCAGACCTCGACGAGCGGGTCACCGCCGAGCTCGCGGCCCTGGCCATGCCCGATGCGAGGTTCAGCACCGAGATCCGGGACCTGGGCGAGCCGGGCCGCTACGGCAGCGACGAGATCCACATGCTGCTCCAGCCCCACACCGGCAGCGCTCCGCGCCCGCTGGGCAAGGGGGCGTCGGGCGGCGAGCTCTCGCGCGTCATGCTCGCCATCGAGGTCGTACTGGCCGAGGTGGACCCGGTCCCCACCTTCGTCTTCGACGAGGTCGACGCCGGCGTGGGCGGGAAGGCCGCCGTCGAGATCGGAAACCGCCTCGCGATGCTCGCGCGCCACGTGCAGGTCATCGTCGTGACACACTTGCCGCAGGTGGCAGCGTTCGCCGACCGACACATCCGGGTGATTAAGAACTCAGGCGCGGCGGCGGAAGCCACCGGCGGGGTCACCCAGAGCGATGTCGTCCTGCTGGAGGAGAACGAGCGGGTCAAGGAGCTGGCCCGCATGCTCGCGGGCCAGGAGGAATCGGATACTGCCCAGGCGCACGCAGAAGAACTCCTCACAGATGCACAGCAAACCGTTTCAGCGTTGGGATAAGGCGGACTCCATCAACGCTGGCCGAGCGATCGGCCAATGTCCCAATTCCGCAGAAGGTGATAGGCTCAAACCCCGTGGTGCAGCGAATTTTTTCACGTGAGTCCCGGTCCGAAACTACAAAGCAGATCTTCGTCACCGGTGGTGTGGCGTCGTCGCTTGGAAAAGGACTGACGGCCTCAAGCCTCGGTCATCTTCTCCGAGCCCGTGGCCTGTCGGTCACGATGCAGAAGCTCGATCCGTATCTGAATGTTGATCCAGGTACGATGAACCCCTTCCAGCACGGCGAGGTCTTCGTGACCGACGACGGCGCAGAGACCGATCTCGACATCGGCCACTACGAGCGCTTCCTCGACGAGAACCTCACCGGCACGGCGAACGTGACCACCGGCCAGGTGTACTCGACCGTCATCGAGAAGGAGCGCCGCGGTGACTACCTCGGCGACACGGTGCAGGTCATCCCGCACATCACCGACGAGATCAAGCGCCGGATGCGTCTTCCCTCCGAAGGGCCCGACGCCCCCGACGTGATCATCACCGAGATCGGCGGCACCGTCGGCGACATCGAATCGCAGCCGTTCCTCGAGGCCGCACGCCAGGTGCGTCAGGATGTCGGGCGGGGCAACGTCTTCTTCGTGCACGTCTCCCTGGTCCCGTACATCGGCCCCTCGCACGAGCTGAAGACCAAGCCGACCCAGCACTCGGTGGCGGCCCTGCGCTCCATCGGCATCCAGCCGGAGGGCCTGGTCATCCGATCCGACCGGGAGATCCCGGCCGAGATGCGCGAAAAGCTGGCCCGCACGTGCGACGTCGACCCCGAAGCCGTGATCAACTGCGCCGATGCCCCGAGCATCTACGACATCCCGGTCATCATCCACGAGCAGGGACTGGACGCTTACATCGTCCAGTCGCTGGGCATGAAGTTCAAGGATGTCGACTGGTCGCAGTGGAACCGGCTGCTGGGCGCGGTGCACAACCCCAAACACCACGTCGACGTCGCGCTGGTCGGCAAGTACATCGACCTGCCGGACGCCTACCTGTCCGTGACCGAGGCGCTGCGCGCCGGGGGCTTCGCGAACGAGGCCAAGGTCAACATCCGCTGGGTGCCGTCGGATGACTGCCAGACCCCGGAGGGCGCCAAGAAGGCGCTGGCCGGCGCCGACGCGATCTGCGTCCCCGGAGGCTTCGGAATCCGCGGTCTCGAGGGCAAGCTCGGCGCACTGAAATTCGCCCGCGAGAACAAGGTCCCGACGCTGGGCCTGTGCCTCGGCCTCCAGTCGATGGTCATCGAGTTCGCCCGGAACGTGGCCGGCCTCGAGGACGCCTCGTCGACCGAGTTCGAGCCGGAGACGCACCATCCCGTCATCGCGACGATGGCCGAGCAGCTGGACATCGTGGACGGCAAGGGCGACCTGGGCGGCACGATGCGCCTGGGACTCTACGATGCCAAGCTGGACGCGGACTCGGTCGTCGCGGAGGCCTACGGGCGGACGGAGGTCGCCGAGCGCCACCGCCACCGCTACGAGGTCAACAACACGTACCGTGACGAGCTCGCGGGGAAAGGCCTGGTCTTCTCCGGGACCTCGCCGGACGGCAGTCTCGTGGAGTTCGTCGAGCTGCCGCGGGAGGTCCACCCGTACTACGTCTCGACGCAGGCGCACCCGGAGCTCAGCTCGCGTCCGACGCGCCCGCACCCGCTGTTCGCCAACCTGGTGAAGGCGGCCATCGGCCGCCAGACGGCGGGGAAGTAGGCACCATGACGCAGGACAACGGCGGGGCCGTCGAGCACGGGGTCAGCGACCTCATCGGCGCATGCCCGCCGTTGTCCAGCGAACGGGTCTTCGCGGGCCACATCTGGGATGTGGTCCGGGAGAGTTTCGAGTTCCCGCACAACGACGAGCCGCTGACGCGCGACTTCATCGACCACCCGGGGGCCGTGAGCATGGTCGTCCTCGACGACGAGCAGCGGATCCTCCTCCAGCGCCAGTACCGTCATCCGGTCGGCATGAGACTCTGGGAGATCCCGGCCGGTCTCATGGACGTCGACGGCGAGCCCCCGGTCGAGGCCGCCGCCCGCGAACTGGCCGAGGAAGCCGATCTCGTGGCGGAGTCGTGGCACGTGCTCGCCGACCTCTTCAACTCCCCGGGGTCGTCCACGGAGGCGCAGCGGGTTTTCATCGCCCGCGGCCTCAGCCCGGTTCCCGAACACGAGCGGCACGAGCGCACGGGGGAGGAGGCCGATCTCGAGACGGCCTGGGTGCCACTCGAGGAGGCCGTCGCCGCCGTCATGAACGGGCGGATCCACAATCCGTCCGCCGTCGTCGGCATCCTGGCCGCCCACACCGCCGCCGCCACCGGTTTCGCCGCCCTGCGCGACGCGCACGCGGCCTGGGACGAGCATCCTCGACTGCGCCCATGAGCGAGACCGCGCCGGCGCTGACCGGACAGGTCGGCGACTATCTGCAGCATCTGACGGTGGAGCGCGGCATGGCCCGCAACACGGTCTCGGCCTACCGCCGGGACATCGACCGCTACCTGCGCTTCCTCACCGCCCAGGGCATCCGGGACGCACGTGAGGTCACCCCCGTGGTGCTCTCCAAATTCGCCCAGGACGTGCGCGACGGGGCCGACGGGGGATCGCCGTTGAACCCGAGGTCGGCCGCCCGCTGTGTCGTCGCCGTCCGTGGTCTGCACAAGTTCTGGGCCCTCGAGTCGGTCACGCCCGACAACACGGCGGCCGACCTCCGTCCGCCGGCGACCGGATCCCGGCTGCCGAAGGCCCTCAACGTGCGCGACGTGCTGGCCATGATCGACTCCATCCCCACCGACACGTCGGCGGGCCTGCGCGATCGCGCACTGCTCGAATTCCTGTACTCCACCGGCGCGCGCATCAGCGAGGCCGTGGGGCTCGACGTCGACGACCTCCACACCGTCGTGCGCGGCCCCGCGGGCGAGGGCGGGGCCCCCGACGCCCGGCCGGGCGGCACCGACGACGGGGGGCCGGCCGTGGTCCGGCTCTTCGGCAAGGGGTCGAAGGAGCGGATCGTGCCGGTCGGCTCCTACGCCACCACCGCGCTGGAGGCCTACCTGATCAGGGCCCGCCCCCTGCTCGTGGCCAAGGGCAAGGGGACGCCCGGCCTCTTCCTCAACCAGCGCGGCGGACGCCTGTCGCGGCAGTCGGCCTGGACGATCCTGAAGACCGCGGCGGAGCGCGCGGGCGTCCGGGCCGACGTCTCGCCGCACACCCTGCGCCACTCGTTCGCCACGCACCTGCTCGAGGGCGGGGCCGACGTCCGCGTGGTCCAGGAGCTGCTGGGCCACTCCTCCGTCACCACCACGCAGGTCTACACGATGGTCACCGCCGACACCCTGCGCGAGGTCTACGCCGCCGCGCACCCGCGCGCGCTGTGAGCGGGTCGGGGCCGACCGCCGTCGTGCTGTGCGCCGTGGTCAGACGGGACGACGACGGCACCCCCGCCACGCTGCTCGGTCTCAAACGGCGCGGCTTCGCCGCGGGCAAGACGGTGCTGCCCGGCGGGAAGGTGGAGCCGGGGGAGAGCGGCGCCGAGGCGGCCGTGCGCGAACTGAACGAGGAGACGGGGCTCGTGGTCGCCGCCGACGAGCTCGAACTCGCGGCGACGATCGACTTCGTCTTCCCTGCGCAGCCGGCGGCGGACATGTGGTGCCGGGTCTTCCGGGTCGGAGGGCGCGCCGCGGAGGAGTCCGGGACCGCACGGGACACCGACGAGCTCGCCGTCCGCTGGTTCCGGATCGACGAGCTGCCGTGGGCACAGACGTGGCAGGACGCCGCCCGTTGGCTCCCGCTGGTCGTCGCCGGGCCGGCGAGCCCGCTGGTGGTGCGGGTCGAGCTCGCCGACGACAACGAGACCGTGGCCGACTACCGGAGCCGGGCCGGCTAGAGCGTGCGCTCGTCCGGTCCGTTGTACTCCGACAGCGGCCGGATCAGGGCGTTGGAGGCGCGCTGCTCCATGATGTGGGCCGTCCAGCCGGTGATGCGGGAGGCGATGAACAACGGGGTGAACATCTCCGTGGCGAATCCCATCAGGTGGTAGGTCGGCCCCGTGGGGTAGTCGAGGTTGGGCTTGATCGCCTTCGCCTCGTCCATGGCGGATTCGAGGCCGTCGTACAGGCCCAGGATCTCCGCCCGCCCGTAGTGCTCGATCATCTTGTCCAGCGCAGACTTCATGGTGGGCACGCGGGAGTCGCCGTGCTTGTAGACGCGGTGGCCGAAGCCCATGACCTTCTTCTTCTCGGCCAGCGCCTGCTCCATCCAGGCCTTCGCGCGCGCCGCCGCCTCCTCGCGGGACTCCGAGGCGTCGATGCCGATCTCGTCGAAGGTGTGCATCACCGCCTCGTTGGCGCCGCCGTGCAGCGGCCCCTTGAGCGCGCCGATGGCCCCCGTGACGGCCGAATGCAGGTCGGCGAGCGTCGAGGTGATCACCCTCGCAGTGAACGTCGAGGCGTTGAACGAGTGCTCGGCGTAGAGCACCATGGACACGCGGAAGGCGTCCACGACGGCCGGCTCGAGGTGGGCCTCGTCGCCGAACGTCATCCACAGGAAGTTCTGCGAGTAGTCCAGGTCGTCGCGCGGTTCCACCGGTTCCAGCCCTCGGCGCCGGCGCTGGTCGTAGGCGACGACGGCCGGGAACTGCGCGAACAGGGACTGGGCCTTCTGCAGCTCCGACTCCGGGGAGGAGTCCTCGGCCAGCGGGTGACGCGCGCCGAGCACGGAGACCGCAGTGCGGCCCACGTCCATCGGGTGGCAGTCCGTGGGCAGCAGGTCGATGGCGGCCCGCACCTCCGGTTCGAGCGCGCGGTTCGCCCGCTCGAACGCCGTGAATTCGGCCAGCTCCGCCTCGCTCGGCAGCTCGCCCGTCCACAGCAGCAGGGCGACCTCCTCGAAGGACTTCTCCGCGGCCAGCTGCTGGACCGGGTAGCCCCGGTACAGCAGCGAGTTCGTCTCCGGATTGACCTTGGACACCGCCGTGTAGTCGACGACCACGCCGGCGAGGCCCTTTCTGATCTCATGCGTATCGCTCATGCTGTTCCTCCTCCTCGAGTCTGCGTGCGGGACCGGCTCCTACGAGTCGGCCAGGCCCGGCACCTTGAAATTGAATACACCTGCGTCGAACGTGTTGTAGGACCCATAGTCCACCAGTTCGTAGAGTCGTGCACGCGTGAGCATCGAATCCACGGCCGCCTGCTGGGTTCCGTCGGCGCGGATCGTGTCCAGCACGCGCTCGGCCGCCCCCATGGCGCTGCGCAGGAGGGTGACGGGGTAGATGACCAGGGCGATTCCCGCGTCGGCCAGCCGGCTGCGCGTGAACAGCTCGGACTGGCCGAACTCGGTCATGTTCGCCAGCACCGGCACGTCGACGGCGGAGCAGACCGCCTCGAACTCCGCCAGGCTCTTCATCGCCTCGGGGAAGATGGCGTCGGCGCCGGCGTCCACGAGCGCCTTGGCCCGGTCCACCGTCGCCTCCAGCCCGTCGACGGCGCGGACGTCGGTGCGGGCCATGATGAGGAAGTTGGGATCGCGCTTCGCCTCGGCGGCCGCGGCGATGCGCTTGAGCATGACGTCGAGGGCGACGACGTTCTTGCCGTCCAGGTGGCCGCAGCGCTTGGGGTTGAACTGGTCCTCGATGTGGCAGCCGGCCAAGCCGGCGTTCTCGAGTTCCTGGACGGTGCGCGCCACGTTCATCGGCTCGCCGAAGCCCGTGTCCGCATCGACGATCGCGGGCAGGTCCGTCATGCGCGCGATCTGGCCGGCACGGGTCGCGACCTCCGTGAGCGTGGTCAGCCCGATGTCGGGCAGCCCCAGGTCGTTGGCGAGGACGGCGCCGGAGATGTAGACGCCGTCGTACTCCTTCTCCTCGATGAGGCGGGCCGAGAGCGGGTTGAACGCCCCCGGGAACTGCCGGGCGGTGCCCGGGACGAGCAGCTCGCGCAGGGTCCGGCGCTTCTGCTCGGGCGTGGTCTTCGAGTACAGCATCAGAACAGTCCCTTCGGGGCCGCGCCCAGGTCGATGACTCCGTCCGCGGCTGCGACGTTGAGCGCGTCGAGCTCGCCGGCGCCGAGCTGTTCCAGGTTCTGCACGGCGGCGAGGAAGCGCTCGATCTCCGCGTCATCAATGATGCCCCCGGCGAGGGCGCGGAACTTGGCGATGTACTGCTCGCGGGCGAAGGGCCGGGCGCCGAGCGGGTGCGCGTCGGCGACGGCGATCTCGTCGCGGATGACGGTTCCGTCGGCCAGAGTGATCTCCACGGAGCCGCCGAACGCCTTCTCGGCGATGTCCAGGGAGTGGTACCGGCGCGTCCACTCCGGGTCCTCCTCGGTGGTGACCTTGTGCCAGAGCTCGACCGTGTCCGGGCGGCCCGCGCGCTCGGGTGCGTAGGAGTCGACGTGGTGCCAGGCGCCGTCCTGCAGGGCGACGGTGAAGATGTAGGGGATCGAGTGGTCCAGCGTCTCTCGCGATGCGGTCGGCGAGTACTTCTGCGGGTCGTTGGCGCCGGAGCCGATCACGTAGTGCGTGTGGTGGCTGGTCCTGATCAGCACGTTGGAGACGTTGGCCGGGTCGGCGGCCTCCGGGTGCTCGCGGTGCAGCTTGCGGGCCAGGTCGATCCAGGCCTGGGCCTGGTACTCGGCCGAGTGCTCCTTGGTGTAGGTGTCGAGGATCGCGCGCTTGGCCTCGCCCTTGGCGGGCAGCGGGACCTCGTAGCGGGCGTCGGGGCCGTCGAGCATCCACGCGATGACGCCGTCCTCGCCCTCGTAGATCGGGACGGGGGAGGTCTGCCCGCGCATCGCCCGGTCGACGGCTTCGACCGCCATCTTGCCCGCGAACGCCGGGGCGTGGGCCTTCCACGTGGAGATCTCGCCCTTGCGCGACTGGCGGGTCGCCGTGGTCGTGTGCAGACCCTGGCCGACGGCCTGGAAGATCGTCTCGACGTCGAGGCCCAGGAGCGTGCCGAGGCCGGCGGCGGCCGAGGGGCCCAGGTGGGCGACGTGGTCGATCTTGTGCTCGTGCAGGCAGATCGCCTTGACCAGGTCCACCTGGATCTCGTAGCCGGTGGCGATGCCGCGCAACAGGTCCGCACCCGAGGCACCCACGTGCTGGGCGGCCGCCAGCAGCGGCGGGATGTTGTCCCCGGGGTGGGAGTACTCGGCGGCGAGGAACGTGTCGTGGTAGTCGAGCTCGCGCACGGCGACGCCGTTCGCCCAGGCGGCCCACTCGGGGGAGACGCGCTCGCCGATGCCGAACACCGTGGCGCCGTTCCCGCCCGACGACGGGGCGTGCGCGAGTGCCTGCGCCCGGGCGGCGACGATCGGCGGGCGGTTCAGGGAGGCGACCGCCACCGCCGCGTTGTCGATGATCCGGTTGACGACCATGTCGGCCACGTCGGCGTCGACGGCCACGGGGTCGGCGGCCACGGTGGCGATCCTGTGCGCGAGCTGCTCCTCGCGGGGCAGGTTCTCCTCGCTCTTGTAGACGCGTACGGGGTGGTTGATCATGCGCTGGTCCTTTCGTCGCCGGCACGCAGCCGGTCTGCTGCGTGCAGGGTGATGCTGCTCAGGCTGTTGTGGAGGTGGACGTGGGTGGCGGAGGCGGCGAGCTCGGGGTTGCCGGCCGCGATGGCGCGGGCGATCGTGGCGTGCTCGAGTGCGGCCGCCCGCAGGCGTTCGGGGTCGTCGTGGGAGAGGCGCCGCACGCGGGCCAGATGGCCGCGCAGCTGGCGCAGCCCCTGGCTCAGGTAGTGGTTGGACGCCGCGTCGTCGATCGCCAGCTCCAGCTCGGCGGCCAGCTCGTACGTCGAGGACGACGCCGGCGCGTCGGCCGCCGGCTGCGCGCCGGCGTTCGCACTGCGGGTGAGCCGGGTCGCCAGGTCGGCGAAGGGCTCCTGCAGCCCGGCCGTCCGGGCGACCGTGCGGGCGGCGGCGGAGGCGGCGGTCATCTCGAGGGCCTGGCGCATCTCGAAGAGGTCGTCGAGGTTGTCGAGGGAGACCGGGGCGACCACCGTGCCGCGTCCGCCCTGCTGCATCGCCAGCCCGTCGGAGACGAGGCGGGCCAGCGCTTCGCGCAGCGGGGTCCGGGAGACTCCGAGCCGCGTGGACTGCTCGACCTCGCCGAGCGCGGCGCCCGGCGGCAGGCGCCATTCGAGGATGTCCTCCCGCAGAGACTCGTAGGCCCGATCGCTGGCTCTCATGGCATCAGTGTATACACAGTTGGAGATGATTTGGGAGGAATCGTCGTAATCGTCGAAAAACAGCCTAGATATGTATACATAGTCCTTGCCAGGTTGTGATTCGTCTCATAGCCTGTCGGCGAGAGCACATTCCATTCTCACCACGAACAAGGGAGTTCGTCGATGAACGCAACCTACGCAGAGACCTACCGTGCGGCGGCCGCCGACCCGGAGGGGTTCTGGCTCGCCGCCGCGCGGGGGATCGAGTGGGAGCAGGCGCCCACGCGGGCCGTCGACGACCGGCGCGCACCGCTCTACCGCTGGTTCCCGGACGGGCGCCTCAACGTCTGTGCCAACGCGCTGGACCGCCACGTGGCCGCCGGCCGCGGGGACGCCGCGGCGCTCGTCTACGATTCGGCGATGACCGACGACTCGCGCACGTACACGTACTCCGAGCTGCTGGACGAGGTCGCCGGTTTCGCCGGCGTGCTCGCAGGCCTCGGCGTGGGCGCGGGGGACCGGGTGCTCCTCTACCTGCCGATGATCCCGGCCGCGCCGATCGCCATGCTCGCCTGCGCCCGGCTCGGGGCGGTGCACTCCGTGGTCTTCGGCGGTTTCGCCCCCAAGGAGCTCGCCGCCCGCATCGACGACGCGGAACCCGACGTCGTCGTGACGGCCTCGGGCGGCATCGAGCCGAACCGGCGCGTGGAGTACCTGCCCGCCGTCGCCGAGGCACTCGAGATGTCGACGCACGCGGTGGGCGACGTCGTCGTGTTCGAGCGCGAGGGGTTCGAGGCGGGGCTCGGCGACGTGCCGCCGACGGCGCGCTGGCACTCGGCGGCGCTGCTGATGGCGGATGCCGAGCCGGCGGACCCGGTGTCGATGGCCGCCACGGACCCGCTCTACATCCTCTACACCTCGGGCACGACGGGCTCCCCGAAGGGGGTGGTGCGCGACGGCGGGTCAGCGGTCGCACTCGACTGGTCCATGAAGAACGTCTACGGCGTCGGCCCGGGGCAGACCATGTTCACCGCGTCCGACGTCGGCTGGGTCGTGGGCCACTCCTACATCGTGTACGCTCCGCTCATCGCCGGCGCCGCCACGGTCCTCTACGAGGGCAAGCCCGTCGGCACGCCGGACGCCGGCGCCTTCTGGCGCGTCGTCGAACAGCACGGGGTGGACGTCATGTTCACGGCGCCGACCGCGCTGCGTGCGATCCGCAAGCAGGATCCGCAGCTCGAGCAGCTCGCGAAGCACCGCACGACGACGCTGCGCCGCCTCTTCGTCGCCGGCGAGCGCCTCGACCCCGACACCTACGAGTGGAGCCGGGACGGGCTGGCGGTCCCGGTCATCGACAACTGGTGGCAGACCGAGACCGGCTGGCCGATCGCCGCCAATCCCGCCGGGCTCGAGCTGCTGCCGCTGAAGGCCGGGTCGCCGACGGTCCCCGTGCCCGGCTACCGGGTGGAGATCCTGGATCCCCTGGGCGAGCCGGTGCCGGCGGGCGGCGAGGGGAACATCGCCATCCGGCTGCCGCTGCCGCCGGGGACGCTGAGCAGCCTGTGGGGCGACGACCAGCGGTTCGTCGACTCGTACCTCAGCCAGTTCCCGGGGTACTACGCGACGGGCGATTCCGGCTACCTCGACGAGGACGGGTACCTGTTCGTCATGGGGCGCACCGACGATGTCATCAACGTCTCCGGCCACCGGCTCTCGACGGGGGCGATCGAGGAGGTCCTCGGCGGGCATCCCGCCGTCGCCGAGTGCGCTGTCATCGGCGTGGCCGACGCCCTCAAGGGGCAGCTGCCCCGAGGGTTCGTCGTCCTCAAGCAGGGCGTCGATGCCGGGGCGGAGGAGACGGAGGCCGAGCTGGTGGCGAGGGTGCGCGAGCACATCGGCCCGGTGGCGGACTTCCGGTCGGTCACGGTCGTCGAGGCGTTGCCGAAGACGCGATCCGGGAAGATCCTGCGCAAGACCATGCGGCAGATCGCCGACGGATCGGACTACGCCGTCCCCTCCACGGTCGAGGACGCGTCCGTGGTGGACGCGCTGGTGCCGCTGCTGCGCCCGGCCTGAGACCGGCCGGGGGAGTTCAGGTGCGCCAGAGGTACTCGTACTCCGGCCGGCCCCGGGTCCCGTGGCGCGGCTGCCGGGTGGCGCGCTCGGCGGCGGCCAGGTGCTCGAGGTACCGCCGGGCCGTCACGCGCGACATGTTCAGGGCCTCCGCGACCTCGGTGGCGGACCGGGGCCCGCGGGCGGCCTCGAGGTGTCCGGTGACCTGGGTGAGCGTTTCGGGGATGAGCCCCTTGGGCAGCGGGACGGCGGTCTGCGGGCGGAGCGCGGCGAACGCGTTGTCGATCGAGTCCTGGGTGGCCGACGAGCCGGGGTGCGCAGGGCCGAGCGTGCTGTGGAACTGCCGGAAGCCGTCCAGCTTCGCCCGGAAGGACGCGAACGAGAACGGCTTGATGAGGTACTGGGTGATGCCCGCCGAAACGGCCGTCCGGACGACGGCGAGGTCGCGCACGGCCGTGATGGCGATGATGTCCACCGTGTAGCCGCGGCCGCGGATCCGGCGCGCCACGTCGAGGCCGTGCAGATCCGGCAGGTTCATGTCCAGCAGGATGAGGTCGACCCGCTCGCCGGCCGCCTGCAGCTCGTCCAGCCGGCTCAGCGCCTCCCGCCCCGACCCGGCGCGCCCGACGGCGCGGAAGCCCTCGACGCGGCCCACGAAGTCGACGTGGGCGGCGGCGGTGATCGGCTCGTCGTCGACGACCAGCACGTTCCAGACCGGTACGTCGTCGCTGCTGGGGATCATTCGTCCGTGCTCCTCGCTTCCGGGTTCCCCGCCGGCGGTACCGCGGCGGCCAGGGGCAGCGACACCGTGAAGATGGCGCCGCCGTCGTTCTCGATCTCGAGTGTGCCGCCGAGGCGGCGGACCGACTGCCGAACCAGCGCCAGGCCGAGCCCGCGCGGCTCGCCCGATTTCGAGGAGACCCCGAAGCGGAGGAACTCCTCGATGAGCTCCGGGTCGATGCCGTCGCCCGAGTCCGCCACGGAGATCGTCAGCTCGTCGCTGCTGGCCGCGAAGTCCGCCCAGACCCGGCGCTCGCCGGACGCGGCGGCGTCGAAGGCGTTGTCGAGCAGGTTGCCCGTGATCGTCACGAGGTCCCGGGCGTCGACGGCTCCGTCCGCCAGCATACCCGAGGCGCTCAGGGTCAGCTCGATCCCGCGCTCGTGGGCCTCCGCCGCCTTCCCGACGAGCAGCGCCGACAGGAACGGCTCGTCGATGCGGCGCACGACGTCGTCCGTCAGCTCCTGCGAGGCCTGGCGGTCCTCGACGGCGAACGCGAGGGCCTCGTCGGTGCGCCCGAGCTCGATCAGCACGCCCACCGTGTGGAGGCGGTTGGCGTGCTCGTGGGTCTGGGCGCGCAGGGCGTTCGTCAGCGTGCGCATGGTCTCCAGCTCGCCGGTCAGGGACTGGACCTGGGTGTGGTCCTGCACGGTGGTGACGGTGCCGCCGCCCTCGGCCGGATGCTGCGAGGCGATGAGGATGCGGTCGTCGCTGATGTGGACCTCGTCGGATGCGCGGCGTCCGCTGGCCAGCAGGTCGCGCATCGTCGGCGGGAGGTAGTGCGCGAAGTCGCTGCCGCCGCGGGCGTCGGCCGGGAGACGGGGCAGCCCGAGCAGGTCGGCCGCCCGGTCGTTGTAGAGGACCAGCCGTCCGCGGGCGTCGGCGAGCAGCAGGCCCTCCCGCAGTGAGTGCAGCGCCGAGTTGTAGTAGGTGAAGCGACGGCGCAGCTCCTCGGGCCCCAGCCCCAGGGTGGTGCGGCCCAGGTACCGGCTGACCAGATAGGAGCCGACGGCGCCGAACGCGATGGCGACGACGGCGACCAGGACGATCGCGGGGATGTCCGAGGCGAGGGCCACGTTGATCGATTCGAGTGTCACGCCGACGGCGACGAGCGCGACGATGCCGCCGCCGTCGTCGTGCACCGGTGCGATGGCCCGGACCGACGGGCCGAGCGTGCCGACGTACTGCTCGACGTGGACCCGCCCGCTCAGCGCCTGGTCGCGGGTCCCGAGGTAGATGCCGCCGATCTCCGCCGGGTCGGGGTGCGTCAGCCGCGTCCCGTCAGGCTCCATGACCGTCACGAAGTCGACGTGGGCCCCGGTCGTGACCTCGAGGGCGAACTCCTGCAGCTGCGCAGAGGCGTCCGCGGATCCGGCGGAGGAGCGCACGAACGGATCGTGCGCCAGGGTGGCGGCGACGCTGACTACGCGGGCCGCGGCGTCCTCGTGGATCTGCGCCGCGGTGTTCCGGTAGCTGACCGCGCCGAGGGCGACGGCGAGCACGGTGATGAGGACGAGCTGCCAGATGAACAGCCGGGACGCCAGACTCACGCGTCGACCACCTCCAGGTGGATTGGGTGTGAACAGTATGAACGCAACCGTGGGGCAAATCACAGGCGGGTTCAGGATTGACAGCGAATCCGCGCGGTCTCTCGACGTGCGACCGGACACCTCCCGTCACGCGCCCTGAAGCCGCGGCGGCCCCCTGCATTCTAAGGAGAACCCACGATGGCGACGCCAACCGAACTCGCGGAGCAGCCCGCACCCCGGCAGCCGGCCGGGCCGAAGCCCAAGAAGGACCGCACCCACTGGCTCTACATCATGGTCATCGCGGCCGTGGTCCTCGGCGCGGCCGTCGGCCTGCTCGCGCCCGAGCTGGGCAAGAGTCTCAAGCCCCTGGCGACCGGATTCATCGCCCTGATCAAGATGATCATCGCTCCCGTCATCTTCTGCACGATCGTGCTCGGGGTCGGCTCGATCGCGAAGGCCGCGACGGTCGGCAAGGTGGGCGGCCTCGCTCTCGGCTACTTCATGATCATGTCCACCTTCGCCCTGGCGCTGGGCCTGTTCGTCGGCAACCTCATCCACCCGGGCGAGGGCCTGAAGCTGGAACCGTACGACACGGCCGCCGCCGGAGAGTCCAACCACACGGTGGACTTCCTGCTCGGCATGATCCCGGGCGACATCGCGGTGCTGCCCACGCTCGTCCTCGCCCTGCTGGTCGGCTTCGCCCTGCAGTCCATGGGTGCCGCGGGCGAGCCGGTGCTCGGCGCCGTCCGAAACGTCCAGGCCGTCGTCTTCCGCCTGATGATGATGATCATGTGGATCGCCCCGATCGGGGCCTTCGGAGCGATCGCCGCGGTGGTCGGCGCGACCGGCTGGGCCGCGATCGGCTCGATGTTCATCCTCATGGCCAGCTTCTACATCACCTGCGCCGTGTTCATCGTGGTGGTGCTGGGCGGTCTGCTGAAGGCCATCACGGGCGTGAGCATCTTCGCGCTGCTGAAGTACCTGGCCCGCGAGTACCTGTTGATCTTCTCCACCTCGTCCTCCGAGTCGGCCCTGCCGCGCCTGATCGCCAAGATGGAGCACGCGGGCGTCTCGAAGCCCGTCGTCGGCATCACCGTGCCGACCGGGTACTCGTTCAACCTCGACGGAACGGCGATCTACCTGACGATGGCGGCCCTGTTCGTCTCGACGGCCATGGGCACGCCGATGTCGCTCGGCGAGCAGATCGGTCTGCTGGTCTTCATGATCATCGCGTCCAAGGGAGCCGCCGGCGTCACCGGGGCCGGCCTCGCGACTCTGGCCGCCGGACTGCAGGCCCACCGTCCGGACCTGCTGGACGGCATGGGCGTGATCGTCGGCATCGACAAGTTCATGTCCGAGGCCCGCGCGCTGACGAACTTCACCGGGAACGCCGTCGCCACCCTGCTGATCGGCAAATGGACGGGGGAGCTCGACGTCGAGCAGAACCGCGCGGTGCTGTCCGGGGAGCGGCCGTTCGACGAGGCGTTGCTGGAGTCCTCCGCCCACTAGCGTGCGGCGCAACCCTCCAGTTGTACTTCAAGGTAAAGGCTCGCCGGGGCTCTTTAGCCGCAGCTTGCGCAGGCGCCGGGGTTAGCCTTGAAGCGACAACAGGAACCAATCGACGAAGAGAAGTGATTGATACCGTGAGTGAGGTCAAGGGTAGTACTCGCGCCCGTACCGGCGGCTTGCTGAAGGAGCCGCCCGCGACGGGGCCGACGGGGCGACCCCTCACGGAGTTCCCCGAGCCGCCGGCGCTCGCCGAGCACGGGCCGGCGCGCATCATCGCGATGGTGAACCAGAAGGGCGGCGTCGGCAAGACGACGTCCACGATCAACCTGGCCGCGTCCCTGGCCGAATACGGGCGCAAGGTGCTGCTGGTCGACTTCGACCCGCAGGGCGCCCTCTCCGCCGGTTTCGGCATCCAGCCGCATGATCTGGACGTCACCGTCTACAACGTGCTGATGGACCGGAACACGGAGATCGCGGACGCGCTCATCGAGACGGGCGTCGACGGGATCGACCTCCTGCCGGCGAACATCGATCTCTCCGCCGCGGAGGTTCAGCTCGTCAACGAGGTGGCCCGTGAGCAGGTGCTGGCCATGTCCCTGCGCAAGGTCGCCGACGACTACGACGTCATCCTGATCGACTGCCAGCCCTCGCTCGGCCTGCTCACGGTCAACGCGCTGACTGCCGCGCACGGTGTGATCATCCCGCTGACCGCGGAGTTCTTCGCCCTGCGAGCCGTGGCCCTGCTGGTGGAGACCATCGAGAAGGTCCAGGACCGCCTGAATCCGAACCTGTCGATCGACGGCGTGCTCGCGACGATGTACGACGCGCGGACGCTGCACGGCCGCGAGGTGCTCGGACGCCTGCTCGAGGCCTTCGGGGACCGGGTCTTCGAGACCGTGATCAAGCGGACGATCAAGTTCGCGGACGCCAACGTGGCCGCCGAGCCCATCACGAGCTACGCGGCGAACCACCCGGGGGCCGACGCCTACCGCACCCTCGCCAAGGAGCTCATCTCCCGGGGCGGTGCTCCGTAGCCCGAGCATCACGTCGGGACGGGACCATGGACTCGCTGATCGAAGGACGGACGGAGGAGCCGGCGGAGGAATCCGCCGGCTTCGCCGTTACCCTCGAGCACTTCTCGGGCCCGTTCGAGGTGCTGCTGAACCTCATCGGCAAACGGCAGCTCGACATCACCGAGATCGCGTTGGCGGCGGTCACCGACGAGTTCATCGCCTACATCAGGGAGCTGCGGGGCCGCGTCGGGAACCGGGCGCTGGACGAGACGACCCAGTTCCTCGTCGTCGCCGCCACACTCCTCGACCTCAAAGCGGCCCGGCTCGTCCCCTCCGGCGAGGTCGAGTCCGAGGAGGACATCTCGCTCCTCGAGGCGAGGGACCTCCTGTTCGCCCGCCTGCTCCAGTACAAGGCCTTCAAGGCGGTGGCGGGGGAGCTGCGCCAGCGCTTCGACGCCGAGGGCGGCCGCTTCCCCCGCCAGGTATCCCTCGAACCCCGGTTCGCGGCGCTGCTTCCCGAACTGCTCTGGAAGACGAACGCCGAGGACTTCGCCGCGATCGCCGAGAAGGCCCTCGCCCCCAAGCCCGTCCCCGCCACCGAGGTCGGGCTCGAGCACCTGCACGCACCGGCCGTCAGCGTGCGCGAGCAGGCGGCGGTCATCGCCGACCGGCTGCAGGCCGGGGGATGGCTGAGCTTCGCCGACCTGGCCCACGACGCCGATTCCACCCTCGTGGTCGTCGCCCGTTTTCTGGCCCTGCTGGAGATGTACCGCGACAAGGCCGTCGACTTCGACCAGGCGGACCCGTTGGGGGAGTTGCGCGTCGCATGGGCGGACGCGGAGGCCGGCTGGAGCGCAGACCAGTTGCAGGAAGAATACGACGATGCGCCGGATCCGGTGGGCGCGGGCGAGGAGACGGCATGAGCGAGAACCCTGTCGAGGCCCCCGACGTGCACGATCTGCCGGGCGGCCTGAAGGCGGGCGTCGAGGCGGTCCTCATGGTCGTCGACGAGCCGGTCACCGCGGCCCGCCTGGCCGGTGTTCTGCGCGCCGATCCGGCCGACGTCGCCGGCGCCCTCTGCGAGATCCGCGACTCGCTCCAGGACCGCGGATTCGAGCTGCGCGAGGTCGGCGGAGGCTGGCGCTTCTTCTCGCGGCGTGATTTTGCTCCCTTCGTCTCCCGGTTCGTCATCGACGGGCAGACCGCCCGCCTCACCCAGGCGGCCCTGGAAACGCTTGCGGTCGTGGCCTACCGCCAACCCGTCGCGCGCGGCCGGATCGCCGCGATCCGCGGAGTGAACGTAGACTCTGTCATGCGGACGCTGGCCACACGCGGATTGATCGAGGAGGCGGACACCGACCCGGAGACGGGAGCGGTGCTGTACCAGACGACGTCGTATTTTCTGGAAAGATTGGGGTTGGGCAGTATTTCGGAGCTGCCCCAGCTCTCGCCGCACCTGCCGGGCATCGACGAACTCGACGCAATGGACGGCAACCCGTAGGGGAGCGCCGCCCATCGGCGGCACCCACCACACGCTTCAACGTAAGGACACACCATCATGCAGTCTCCGTCAGGCGGCTCCGGCCGCGGTAGGAAAAACACGCCTGGGGCCCGGTCGCACTCGACGGGCGCCGACAAGGGCGGCACGAGCGGTGCGGGCCAGGACAGCGGCAAGGGCAAGGGAAGCGGCAAGGGCGGCCCGAAGCAGGGCAAGAAGACCGCCGGCAAGCCCGGTTCCAAGACCGGTCAGGCGCCCTCGCGCGCCTTCGCGAAGGAGCGCTTCGGACGCCAGCTCGGCGCGGTGAAGAAGCCCAAGCGGAAGCCGACCGGCCCCACGCTGCGCGACAAGCAGGCCAACGCTGGAAGCGATGCCGGCAGCGATGCCGACGGCGTGCGCCTGCAGAAGGTCATGGCCAACGCCGGCGTCGCGTCCCGCCGTGTCAGCGAGGAGCTGATCGCCGAAGGCCGCGTCGAGGTCAACGGGGAGCCCGTGACCGAGCTGGGGATGCGCGTCGATCCGAGCCGCGACACCATCCACGTCGACGGGATGCGGATCCAGCTCAACGAGACCCTCAAGTACTACGTCTTCAACAAGCCGCGCGGCGTCGTCTCCACCATGGAGGACCCGGAGGGCCGCAAGTGCATCTCCGACTTCGTCAAGAACAAGAGCGAGCGCCTCTTCCACGTCGGCCGGCTCGACGTGAACACCGAGGGCCTGCTGGTCCTCACGAACGACGGCGAGCTCGCCAACCGCCTGACCCACCCGTCCTACGAGGTGCCGAAGAAGTACCTCGTCCAGGTCGCCGGCCCGCTGCCGCACGGCGTCGGAGCTGAGATGAAGAAGGGCATCAAGCTCGAAGACGGGTTCGCGAACGTCGACTCCTTCAAGCTGGTCGACTCGGCGCCGGGCAAGGTCCTGATCGAGGTCGTCCTGCACTCGGGCCGAAACCGGATCGTCCGCCGCCTGTTCGACGCGGTCGGCTTCCCGGTCAAGCGCCTGGTCCGCCTCGAGATGGGCCCGCTGCGCCTGGGCGACCAGAAGCAGGGCGTCGTCCGCCAGCTCGGTCCGCAGGAGGTCGGGCACCTGCTCGCCTCCGTCGACATGTAGGCAGCACCCGCTGCGCCCTCCTGCGGCGCGCCGGTCAACGGTCCGGCGGAGCGATCCGCCCGTGCGAAAGGGAAGAGTGTGGCGAGTGCACACCACGTGAGCGGGCCCGTCCTGATCCTCGGGACCGGGCTCCTCGGCGCGAGCGTCGGGCTCGGGCTGAGCCGGCTCGGAGTCGACGTCCGCTTGTCGGACCCGTCGCCCACGGCGCAGCTCGTGGCCCAGGACATCGGTGCGGGCCGCGTGCTCGGCGCCGGCGAGGCGCTGGATCCGCAGCTCGTCGTCGTCGCCGCGCCGCCGGACGTGGCGGCCGCCGTCGTCCGCGACGCGCTGCGCGCCTACCCGGGTGCGACCGTGATCGACATCGCCTCGGTGAAGGTCTCGATCCTGCACGCGCTGCAGGACGACGTCGACGCCGGTCGCCTGAGCGCCGTGCAGCTGGGCCGCTACGTCGGCACCCACCCCATGGCCGGGCGGGAGAAGTCGGGGCCCGCCGCCGCGCGCGGGGAGCTGTTCACAGCCATGCCGTGGGTCGTCTGCGCCCACCCGGAGTCGGATCCCGCCTCCGTGCGCATCGCCGCCGACGCCGCCATCGACCTGGGGGCGACGGTGGTGCGGCTGGGTGCCGAGGAGCATGACGCCGCGGTCGCTCTGGTCTCGCACTTCCCCCAGATCGCCTCGTCGCTGCTGGCGTCGCGGCTCATGAACGCTCCCGCGCACGCACTGGCCCTGGCGGGCAACGGGCTGCGGGACACGACGCGTATCGCCGCGTCCGACCCCAAGCTCTGGATCCAGATCCTGAGCCACAACTCCGCAGAGCTGGTGGAGATCCTCCACGGCCTGCGCGAGGACCTGAACCGGCTCATCGGGACCCTCGAGGACCCCGGGGCGGACGGCGCGCTCCTCGACCTCGCCGAGCTCATGAGCCAGGGCAACGCCGGGCAGGCGCGCATCCCGGGCAAGCACGGTGCGCCGCCGCAGGCGTTCGCCGTCGTCACGGTGATCGTGGACGACCGGCCCGGCCAGATCGCCGAGCTGCTGACCGCGGTCGGCGAGGCGGGGATCAACCTCGAGGACCTGCGCATGGAGCACTCCTCCGGGCACCAGGTCGGCATGGTGGAGATCTCCGTGCTGCCCGGCCGCAGCGCCGAACTCACAGAATTTTTGATTCAACGAAAGTGGAAGGTGATCCAGTGATCGCAGCCCAGTCACGGCTCGTCGTGGCCATCGACGGACCGTCCGGCTCCGGCAAGTCCTCGGTGGCGAAGGAGGCCGCGCGCCGGCTCGACGCCGCCTACCTCGACACCGGGGCGATGTACCGTGCGGTGACGTGGCACTGCCTCGACGCCGGCACGGACCTGTCCGACGCGGCCGCCGTCGCGCAGGCCGTCCGCGACGCGGATCTGGACATCAGCACGGACCCCGGGACCGAGCGCGTGCTCATCCACGGCACGGACGTGACGGCCACGATCCGGGAGCAGTTCGTCTCCGAGTCGGTCTCCGCGGTGGCCACGAACCTCGAGGCGCGCGCCGAGCTGGTGCGCCGCCAGCGGGAGCTGATCGGCGAGCACGCCAGGATCGTCGCCGAGGGGCGGGACATCACCACCGTGGTGGCGCCCGACGCCCAAACCCGGATCCTCCTGACGGCCTCGGAGGAGGCGCGGATGCGCCGGCGCGGGCTCCAGCTGGGGCAGGTCGACGGTGCTGCGCTGAAGCGCCAGGTCGTCGAACGGGACGCCAAGGACTCCACCGTGTCCAATTTCACGACCGCCACGGACGGCGTCTACACGCTGGATTCGTCGGATCTGGACTTCGAGCAGACCGTCGAGGCCGTGATCTCGTTAGTCGAGGCGGGGTCCTCTCCACTAGACTAGAGCGATTGACCACGGCCTGACCACGACGAAGGAACGAGTGACGATGACCGATTCTGCCTACCAGGGTGACGGCGAAGAGTACCTGCCCGCGGGAGACGACCACGTCGCGGAGCGTTTTTCGGAGATCTCCGACGAGGACGCCGAGGCGCGCGTCGCCTCGCTCCGCGCCGGACTCGGCGACTACGAGCTCGACGAGGAGGACGCAGCGCTGCTGGACGCCGACGGCGAGGATTTCCTCGACGACGAGGACGGTGAGGTCGCGCCGGTCGTGGCCATCATCGGGCGCCCCAACGTCGGCAAGTCGACCCTGGTCAACCGCATCATCGGGCGTCGCGAGGCCGTCGTCGAGGACGTCCCCGGCGTCACCCGCGACCGCGTCGCCTACCAGGCCGAGTGGATGGGCCGCGACTTCACGCTCGTCGACACCGGCGGCTGGGAGCACGACGCCAAGGGCCTCCAGGCTCGCGTGGCCGAGCAGGCGGAGATCGCCGCGGACGTGGCCGACGCCGTGATCTTCGTCGTCGACGCCATGGTCGGCGCCACGGCGACGGACGAGTCGGTCGTGAAGATGCTCCGACGCATCAAGAAGCCCGTCTTCGTTGTGGCAAACAAGATCGACGACTTCAACCAGGAGGCCGAGTCGCACGCCCTGTGGAGCCTCGGCTTCGGGCAGCCGTACCCGGTCTCGGCCCTGCACGGCCGCGGCACGGCCGACCTGCTCGACGACCTGATGAAGAAGCTGCCCGAGTTCTCGGCGTACGGCGGCCTCGTCCCGCGCGGCGGACCCCGCCGCGTGGCCCTCCTCGGGCGCCCGAACGTCGGCAAGTCCTCGCTGCTGAACAAGCTGGCAGGGTCCGAGCGCGTCGTCGTCGACAACTTCGCCGGGACCACGCGCGACCCCGTGGACGAGCTCGTGGAGCTCGGCGGCCGCACGTGGCGCTTCGTGGACACGGCCGGCATCCGCCGCCGCCAGCACATGGCGCACGGCTCCGACTACTACGCGTCCCTGCGCACGCAGAGCGCCCTGGACAAGGCCGAGGTCGCCGTCGTGCTCCTGGCCGTGGACGAGGTGCTCAGCGAGCAGGACGTGCGCATCCTGCAGATGACGATCGACTCGGGCCGCGCGCTCGTGCTGGCCTTCAACAAGTGGGACATGCTCGACGACGAGCGCCGCTACTACCTCGAGCGCGAGATCGAGCGGGACCTCGCGCACGTCGAGTGGGCGCCGCGCGTGAACATGTCGGCCAAGACCGGCTGGCACAAGGACAAGCTCGTGCCCGCCCTCGACGCCGCCCTCGAGTCGTGGGACACCCGCATCCCGACCGGCAAGCTCAACGCCTTCCTGGGCGAGCTCGTGGCCGCGCACCCGCACCCGGTGCGCGGCGGCAAACAGCCGCGCATCCTCTTCGCGACGCAGGCTTCGGCCCGCCCGCCGCGCTTCGTGCTGTTCACCACCGGCTTCCTGGACCCGGGCTACCGCCGCTTCATCACGCGCCGCCTGCGCGAGACGTTCGGCTTCCCGGGCACGCCGATCGAGATCGCGATGCGCGTGCGCGAGAAGCGCGGCCGCCCGGGCAGGTGAGCCGGATCACGCAAGACCTGCTCCTGGCGCGGACACCCCGAAAGATGGGGTAGAGTGTTCGAGGAGCTTTTCGCAGACGGTACCCCGGGCTCGACCCGGGGAGAACGCTGCGAAAACTTCGGGCTGTGGCGCAGCTTGGTAGCGCACATCACTGGGGGTGATGGGGTCGCAGGTTCAAATCCTGTCAGCCCGACTTGAAAGCCCCGGCGAGTTCCACTCGCCGGGGCTTTGTCGTGTCCGCACGCCCTGATGGGCGTGCGGTTCAGGCTTTGCGGTCCTGCCGGGGGATGAGCACCTGCTTGATGATCAGCAGGATCGAGGCCGTGACCGGGATCGCGACGAGCGCGCCGAGCAGCCCGAGCAGGGTGCCGCCGACCAGTGCGCCGATCACCACGAGCGACCCGGGTACCGCGATGGTGCGGTTCATGACGCGGGGTGTCAGCAGGTAGGCCTCGAGCTGCATGTAGACGAGGTACGCGATGCCGAAGGCGAGCGCGTCCGCGGGGCTCGTGAAGAGGGCGAGGAACGTGCCGAGCACCCAGAACACGACCGAGCCGATGAGCGGGATCAGCGTGATGCAGAACGCGGTCACGGCCATGAGCTGCGGGAACGGGAGTCCGAGCACCAGGTGCAGCAGGAAGACGAAGACGGCGTTGATGAAGGCGAGCACCACCATGCCCGCGAGGTAGCTGCCGACCGACGCGGTGATCTCCTCCGTGATCCGCCGTACCGCGACGCGGTTGCGCGCTGGTGCGAGCCGGATCAGGGATTTCTTCATGGTCGGCAGTGAGGCGAGGAAGTAGAGGCCCAGAACCATGACGATCACGACTCCCGACAGGGTGGTGGCCACCGTGGTGCCGACCTGCAGGACGCCGCCGCCGATGGCCGCGATGTTGGATGGATCGGTCAGGAACGTCTGGGCGTCGGCGAGCATCGAGCCGACCCGGTCGCCGAATGTGTCCTCGAGCCAGAGGTAGAGATCGGATGCCTGGAAGTCGGAGATGAGTGCGGGGAGCGAGCGCACGAACTGGGACACCTGCCCGACCACCGTGGGGATGATCAGGAGGAGGACGCCGGCGAGCGCCGTGACGAATCCGCCGCAGACGACGACGATGCTCCACGCCCGCGAGAGTCTGCTGCGCGAAATCCGGCGGACGAGCGGATCGAGCCCGAGCGCGATGAAGAGCGCGAAGGCGATGTAGACGAGCACCGTCGAGAGGTTCGTGATCGCAAGTCCCAGGGCCAGGGCGGTCAGTCCGCCCACGGTGAGGAAGAAGCCGGTCGCGAAGGGGTGGCGGATGAGCGCCCAGGAGGTGCGCTCCGCCGGGGGCTCGACGGACTCGGTCGGCGTGGGCTCGGTGGCGCTCATGACTGTCACTCTAGATGCCGCCACCGGCAGAAACAGGCGCCGCGGCGCAGTGGGATCGGAGGCCGGGTTCGGGGGTGTTTCCACGATCGCGGCTGCTTGAGGCATTCGATGCCCGATTTTGCAAACGTTTTCATGATGATTGACCATCTATTTCCATGATTGTGTACCCAAAGAATGTAAATTGTGGAAACGCTTGCCGTGGACGCGGCGCCTGATTAGTGTGGTGCGGGTCACTTGCGCCCCGGAGGCCCGGCGCGCGCCGCACCTGAAGATCATCGGAGCATCGGTTTGAGGATTTCCAGCAGTCCACCCAGCACGCCCGGCAAGCCCACGCCGTCCCCGCGGGGGACCACGGCCCGCCGGCGGTGGGCGCTCGCGCTCGCGCCCGCCGTCGTCCTGAGCGGGATCGCCGCCGGGGCCGTCGCCCCCGCCGGGGCGGAGGAGCGCGTGGTGACGCTCGCCGGGACCCTGCAGGACGAGCTCGGGTGCGCCGAGGACTGGCAGGCCGCCTGCGAGGCCACGCGGCTGGCCGCCACCGCCGAGCCCGGCGTGTACAGCGCCGACCTGACGCTGCCGGCCGGCACGTACGAGTACAAGATCGCCCTGGACGGCTCCTGGGACGAGGCGTACGGCCTCGACGGCGGCGAGGAGGACATCCCGCTCACCATCGCGGGCGAGACGACCCTGCGCTTCACGTACGACGACGCCAGCCACCGAGTGTCGCTGGTCCCGCTGGATCTCCGCGGGGACTACGCCGAGGCGGACGCCGAACTCGTCGCCGAGCCGGCCCGCCAGCCCGGCAGCGACGAGCAGTTCTACTTCGTCATGACCGACCGCTTCGCCAACGCCGATCCGTCCAACGACACGGGCGGGCTCGAGGGGGACCGGCTGGAGACGGGGTACGACCCCGCCGACAAGGGGTTCTTCCACGGCGGCGACATCGCCGGGCTGCATTCGAAGCTCGACTACATCGAGGGCCTCGGGACCAGTGCGATCTGGCTGACACCCAGCTTCAAGAACAAGCCCGTCCAGGGCGCGGGGGCCGACGCGAGCGCCGGGTACCACGGCTACTGGGTCACGGACTTCACGCAGATCGACCCCCACCTCGGCACGAACGGGGAGCTGGAGGCGCTGATCTCAGACGCGCACGAGCGCGGCATCAAGGTCTACTTCGACATCATCACCAACCACACCGCGGACGTCATCGACTACGAGGAAGGGGTCTACGACTACGTCGACCAGGCGACAAGTCCCTACCGCGACGCCGACGGCGACGCCTTCGACCCGGCGGACTACGCGGGAACCGGGACGTTCCCGGCGCTCGACGCGGCGACGTCGTTCCCGTACACGCCGGCTGCCCGCGAGGCGGACGTCAAGGTCCCCGAGTGGCTCAACGACCCGACGCTTTACCACAACCGCGGCGACTCGACCTGGGAGGGGGAGTCCGTCACGCACGGCGACTTCGTCGGACTGGACGACCTGATGACGGAGCACCCGGATGTGGTGAACGGGTTCGTCGACGTCTACAACGAATGGGTGGACCTCGGGATCGACGGCTTCCGGATCGACACCGCCAAGCATGTGAACTTCGAGTTCTGGGAGGAGTTCAGCTCGCAGCTGCTCGACCACGCGCACGCCGCCGGGAACGACGACTTCTTCATGTTCGGCGAGGTCTACGACGCCGATCCGGAGAAGCTCTCCCCGTACGTCCGGGACTCCGAAATGAACTCCGTCCTCGATTTCACCTTCCAGTCCGCCGCAGCCGGCTTCGCGGGCGGGAACTCCGCTCGGACGCTGGCCAACCTCTACTCCGGCGACGACTACTACACGACCCCGACGACGTCCGCGGCCGCGCTGCCGACGTTCCTGGGCAACCACGACATGGGCCGCATCGGGCATTTCCTGCAGAACCGGGAGAACACGCTCGAGCGCGACGAACTGGCCCACGAGCTGATGTTCCTCACCCGCGGCCAGCCGGTCGTCTACTACGGCGACGAGCAGGGCTTCGCCGGCGCCGGCGGGGACAAGGACGCGCGGCAGTCGCTCTTCGCCACCGAGGTGGCCGAGTACGCCGACCAGCCCCTGGTCACCGGCGAGACCGCCGGCTCCGTGGACCGGTACGACGCCGACGCGCCCCTCTACCGGCACATCGCCGAGCTCTCCGCCCTCCGCGAGGTGCACCCGGCCCTGTCCTCGGGCGCACAGATCGAGCTGCACGCCGACGACGGTCCCGGAGTCTACGCGTTCGCCCGCGTGGACCGGACCGAGAAGACCGAGTACCTGGTCGCCGTGAACAACAGCACCGAGGAGCGCAGCGTCGAGCTGACCACCCTCACCCGCGACGCCTCCTACGCTCCGCTCCACGGCACCGACACCACCGTCGCCTCCGACGCCGCAGGGAAGGCGACGGTCACCGTCCCGGCCCTCGGCGCCGTCGTCCTCAAAGCGGACGCCGCCGTGACCGCGCAGGCCCTTGCCCCCGAGGTCGGCGTCCCCGCCGCCGGGGCCGGCGTCGAAGGGATGACCCCGGTCGCCGTCGATCTGGACGGTGCCGAGGAGTCCGCCGAGGCCGCAGGAGAGGGCTGGGCAGAGACCAGCTTCGCCTGGCGCGTGGCCGGCTCCACCGAGTGGGCGCCGCTGGGTACCGCCGAGGACACCACCCCGCGTGTCTTCCAGGACACCAGCGCGCTCGCCGACGGCACGCTCCTGGAGTACCGGGCCGTCGCCGTCAACGCGGCGGGGGAGCGGTACGCCGCCTCCACCTACGCCTCCGTCGGGAACAGCGTCTCCGGCACCGTGCCGGAGACGCCCGCCCCCGAGATCGACCTGGTCACCGTCCCGGGCAGCCACAACGCGGCGATGGGCTGCGCCGGCGACTGGGACCCCGCCTGCCAGGACGCCGCCCTGACCGAGCAGCCCGGCGGCGTCTACGCCGGCACGTTCGACCTGCCCGCCGGCGACTACGAGTACAAGGTCGCCGTCAACGGCTCCTGGGAGACCAACTACGGCGCCGACGGCGCCCCCGGCGGGGCGAACATCGCCTACTCGCACAGCGGGGGCCCGGTCACCTTCTACTTCGACCCGCGCACCAGCATCGCGCAGTCGGACGCAGAGGGGCCGATCGTCACCCTGTCCGGCAGCCTGCAGGACGAGCTCGGCTGCCCGGCCGACTGGGCGCCGGACTGCCTCGGGACCCTGATGGCAGACGGCGACCGCGACGGCGTCTACGAGTTCACCGCGAAGGGGTTGCCCGCCGGCTCCTATGAGGCGAAGGTTGCCCATGGGCTCTCCTGGGCGGAGAACTACGGGGTGGACGGCGCGCGTGACGGTGCGAACCACACCTTCACCGCCGCCGAGGGCACGCCCGTGACGTTCGCCTACACGCTGGAGACCCACATGCTGCAGATCTCCTCCGGGGACGACGCCGCCGATGAGCTCGCCGGGGTCGGCGAGGAGCGCGCCCACTGGATCGACGCGTCCACCCTGGCCGTCCCGGCGGACCTGGGCGGCGGCGACACGTTCGTGCTCCTCGCCTCCGCAGACGCCGCGCTCCGGCTGGAGGGCGGTGCCGTCACCGGGGCCGACCCCATCCCGCTGGCACCCGTCGAGGGCGGCCTGACCGAGGAGCAGCGCGAGCGCTTCCCGCACCTCGCCGACGCCCTGGCCCTCCGTCTCGAGACGGACGACGCCGCCACCCTCCTGCGCGGCCAGCTCGCCCTGGCGCGCTACGCCACCACCGAGGAGGCTGCGGGTGACGCCGCGGCGCAGCCGACCCTGACCGCCTTCACCGGGGTCCAGATCCCGGGCGCGGTGGACGACCTCTACGCGGAGGCGCTCGCCGACGTCGAACTCGGCGCCACGTTCACCGGCAAGAAGCCGACGTTCCGGCTCTGGGCGCCGACCGCCCAGACCGCCACCCTTCTCACCTGGCCGGCCGGCACCAGCGAGGGCGACGACTCCGCCGGGGTCGACCCGACCCGGCACGAGGCCGAGCTCGATCCCGCCAGCGGCACCTGGACCGTCCCCGGCCACCCGCGCCTCGCGGATGCCGAGTACCAGTGGGAGGTGCGCGTCTACGCGCCCGAGACCGGGCGGATCGAGACCAACCTGGTCACCGACCCGTACTCTGTGGCCCTGACCCTGAACTCCCAGCGGTCCGTCGCCGTCAGCGTGCAAAGCCCGCACCACCAGCCCAAGCAGTGGCGCAAGGAACGCGCGGAGCCGATCGAGAAGGACGTGGACAGGGCGATCTACGAGCTGCACATCCGCGACTTCTCCATTGGCGACGAGACCGTCGCCGAGGAACTGCGCGGCACCTACGGCGCCTTCGCTGCCGACAGCGCCGGCACCGACCAGCTCAAGCAGCTCGCGGACGCCGGCATCACCACCGTCCACCTGCTGCCAAGCTTCGATATCGCCACCATCGAGGAGGACCGCGCCGCCCAGGCCGTGCCGGACTGCGACCTCGAGACCTTCGGACCCGCCTCCAGCGAGCAGCAGGCCTGCATCGCCGCTGCGGCCGCCGGGGACGGTTTCAACTGGGGCTACGATCCGTACCACTTCATGGCCCCCGAGGGCTCCTACGCGGTGGAACCGGACGGGGCGAGCCGGGTCGAGGAGTTCCGGACCATGGTGGGTGCGCTGCACGGCATGGGACTTGAGGTCGTGCTGGACCAGGTCTTCAACCACACCGCCGCCTCCGGGCAGGCGGAGCGGAGCGTGCTGGACAAGATCGTTCCCGGCTACTACCACCGGCTCGACGCGGCCGGCGAGGTCGAGACCTCCACGTGCTGCCAGAACATCGCCACCGAGCACGCCGCGGCCGAGAAGCTCATGGTCGACGCCGTCGTCCACTGGGCGCGGGCGTACAAGGTCGACGGCTTCCGGTTCGATCTGATGGGACACCACTCCCGGGCCAACATGGAGGCCGTGCGCGCCGCACTCGATGAGCTCACCCTCGACGCCGACGGCGTCGAAGGATCGGCGATCTACTTCTACGGCGAAGGCTGGAACTTCGGCGAGGTCGCGGACAATGCGCTCTTCCACCAGGCTGCGCAGGGCCAGCTCGACGGCACCGGGATCGGCACCTTCAACGACCGGCTGCGCGACGCCGTGCACGGCGGCAGCCCCGTCGACTCGTCGTCGACCCTCAAGCAGGGCTTCGGCACCGGCCTCGGCACGGACCCGAACGGGAACCCGGTCAACGGCACCACCGAGGAGGCGCTCGCCGACCTCGCGCACCAGTCCGACCTGGTCCGGCTCGGCCTGGCCGGGAACCTGCGCGACTTCGAACTCCGCGCCTCCGACGGCGAGATCAGGAGTGGGGAAGACCTGGACTACCGCGGTTCCCCCGCCGGTTACGCGTCCCAGCCGGGCGAGGTCGTGAACTACGTGGACGCCCACGACAACGAGACCCTCTACGACCTGACGGCTCTCAAACTCCCGCGGGACACCAGCATGGCGGACCGCGTGCGCATGAACACGCTCTCGCAGGCGACTGTGATGTTCTCCCAGGGTGTGCCGTTCTGGCACGCCGGCACCGAGCTGCTGCGCTCCAAGTCCCTGGACCGCAACAGCTACGACTCCGGCGACTGGTTCAACCGCATCGACTGGACGGGCCGGGAGAACACCTTCGGCTCCGGCCTGCCGCCGGCGCCGGACAACGCGGACAAGTGGGGGCTCATGGCCCCGCTCCTCGAGGACCCGGCGCTCAAGCCGGACGCCGAGGCCATGGCCGACGCCGAGGCCGCCGCACTCGACCTGCTGACGGTGCGCCGGGACGTGGCGCTGCTCCGCCTCGGTTCCGCCGAGCTCATCCGCGAGAAGGTCGCGTTCCCGCTGAGCGGCCCGGAGGCGACGCCGGGGGTGATCGTCATGCACATCGACGACCTCGCCGGCGACGACGTCGACCCGGATCTCGACGGAGCGCTCGTGGTCTTCAACGCCTCGCCGCGGGAGTCGACGCAGACCGTCGACGCGCTCGCCGGCAGGGACTACGTCCTGGCGACCGCCCAGGCCGACGGAGCGGACGGCGTCGTCAAGGAGACCGCGTGGGACGCGGGGACCGGGTCCGTGACGATCCCGGCGCGCACCGCGGCGGTCCTCGTCGAGGGGCAGGGCTGACCCGCCCCGGCCGCGGGGCGCGCCTGACGTACATTGGTGGCGATGGGACCCGAAGATCAGGAGTGGGATATGACCGGGGCGACAGCCGCTGAAAGCACTACCGAGGACGACGTCGTCGCCCGCCTGGCCGGACGCGTCGCCGTGCGCGACGACGTCGTGCCGGGTCGCCACGGAGACATCCCCGTCCGGCGGTACTGCCCCGCGGGCAGCGAGTTCGGCGGGGCCGGGCACGCCCTCGTGTGGGCGCACGGGGGCGCCTTCTGCCGCGGCGGGCTCGACCAGTTCGAGTCGCACGCGGTGGCGGCCGCGCTCGCAGCGCACGGAATCGACGTCGTGGCACTCGACTACCGTCTCGTGCCCGCCTGGGACGGTCCCGACGCCGGCGGTGACGGGGGAGTCCGCTACCCGGTGCCCGTCGACGACGTCGTGGACGCCTACCGGCACGTGCGCGCCGAGCTCGGCCGCGCGACCGCTCTGGGCGGAGCCAGCGCCGGTGCGTGTCTCGCAGCGGCCGCGACGTGGTCGATGTCGCGGGGCTCCGGCCCCGGGCCGAGCGCCCTCGCGCTCGTCTACCCGACGCTGCACGCTCAGCTGCCGCCGCTCGGCGACGAGCTCGCCGCAGCGCTGCTCGGCCCCTGGGCCGAGGGCCAGTTCACGCCGGCGCGGGTGCACGCGATGAACAGGAACTACGCCGGCCGCGACGACGCTCTGGACGAGGCCTACGCCTTCCCAGGCGGACACGACGTGACGGGGTTTCCCCCGACGCTCGTGCTCGACGCCGAGCACGACTCCCTCCGTGCCTCCGGGGCGGCCTTCGTCGGCGAACTGCGGGCGGCCGGGGTCGCCACCGCGTACCGTGTGCAGGCCGGGGCGTCGCACGGATTCATGAACCATCCGGCGGAGACGGCATTCGGCGCGGGGGCGGACTGGATCGGGGGGTGGCTGGCCGACCGCTCAGCCGGGGGAGGAGGGCCGGGTGCCGGGGCCCGCGCAGATGACCGCCAGCTGTGAATTTCACCCGGTCTCCCACATTCGGGCGTGCATCAAGTGATAACGACATGATTAACTTGGGTTAGTCTGGAGGGACCAAACCTGACAGTTGGCGCGGAGCAGTGTTGCGGCGTTGAACTGAGGTTTTACAGTGTGATTGAGGAGGAGACGCCATGGGTGCTCAAGAGGGTCTGGGAGAGCCGACACAGACGCCAGCCGAGCGGGCGGCGCAAACGACGAACATCAGCCTGCCGCCGTCGCCGGAGGCTCCTGCGATCGATCACACCCTGTCGGCGGAAGAGCGTGATGCTGTCGCAGCGCTCCCCAGCGGATCTGCGCTGCTCATCGCGCACGAGGGACCGAACCGGGGCGCCCGCTTCCTGCTCGACGAGGAGGTGACGACCGCCGGTCGCCACCCGGAGGCAGACATCTTCCTCGACGACGTCACGGTCTCACGACGCCACGCCGAGTTCCGCCGCACGGAAGCGGGTTTCGACGTTGCCGACGCGGGAAGCCTCAACGGCACCTACGTCAACCACGACCGGGTCGACGCCGTAGCGCTGCGAACCGGTGCGGAGGTGCGGATCGGCAAGTTCCGGCTCACCTTCTACGCAGGCACTCAGGCTTCCCAGGGACTTTAGGACTTTCCACGTTGGTTTCATCCGCAAACGCACGCCGGCAGACCGCCGCCGGTGAGGCGGTGCGCCCGCAGGTGCTCAACATCGGCGAAGTGCTCTCCGAACTATCGGACGATTTCCCGCAGATCACCGCCTCCAAGATTCGCTTCCTGGAGGAGAAGGGGCTCATCACCCCGCAGCGCACGGCCGCCGGCTATCGCAAGTACAGCCCCGGCGACATCGACCGGCTCCGCTTCATCCTGGCCCTCCAGCGGGACCAGTACCTCCCGCTGAAGGTCATCAAGGACTACCTCGACGCCGTCGACCGGGGCGAGCGGCCGGAGCAGCTGCCCGGCGGCCTCAAGCTGGCGCCGCGCAGCGTCAGCGAGCAGCTGGCCCAGGAGCTCTCGGGCCACACACGCGACCTGACGCGCTCCGAGCTCATCGGCAGCAGTGGCGCCAGCGACGAGCTCATCGAGGAGCTGCTGGGCTTCGGACTGATCGAGGCGGACGACGACCGGTTCGACGAGCACGGCGCGCGCGTCGTCGCCTCCGCAGTGAAGCTCTCGGGCTTCGGCATCGAGCCGAGGCACCTGCGCGCGTTCCGGACGGCCGCCGACCGCGAGCTCGGCCTCGTCGAGCGGGCCATCGTGCCGGTGAGCTCCCGCAAGACCGTCTCGTCCCGCGCCCACGCCGCGGAGACGGCCCGGGAGATCAGCGACGCGTGCCTGGCGCTGCACACCGCTCTCGTGCAGGGTGCCATTTCGAAGCTGGATCACTAGTCTGGTAGTACCGGTCCGGCTCGCACCGGGCCGGTGCCGGGACATCGGCCACTGGACCGCTTCAGGGAGGCACGCATGATGGACATCGACGTCGTGGGGGTACGCATCGAGCTGCCCTCGAACCAACCGCTGATCCTCCTGAAGGAACACGAGGGCGAACGGCACCTCCCCATCTGGATCGGGGCCCCGGAAGCCTCGGCGATCGCCATGAGCCTGCAGGGGATCACGACGCCGCGGCCGATGACCCACGACCTGCTGGCCAAGGTCGTCGAGGCGGCGGGCCAGGAGGTCACGGAGATCAAGATCGTGGACGTCCGCGACGCCGTCTTCTACGCACGCATCGTCCTCTCCAACGGTGCGGAGGTGGATTCCAGAGCGTCCGACGCGGTCGCACTCGCCCTCCGCACGGGCTCGCCTCTGCGCTGCGCCGATCAGGTGATCGAGGAGGCGGGCGTCCTCATCTCCGGTGACGAGGGAGACGGCTCAGGCGACCAGAACGAGGAGCAGGTGCGGGAATTCCGCGAGTTCCTGGCCGACATAGAACCCGAGGATTTCGACAAGTAGCCGGAGGCCGCGACACGCCCTCAAGTTAAACTTGAAGGTCATTGACCGGACCCCCCTCGCCCCGTAGCGTCAGAGCTAAGGTTCTCATTGCCTCGGGCGGCGAAACGTCGGCACAATGGATGGAGGCGTCCACTGTGCCGGTGCCGTGCGAGCACTTCCCCACGGGGAGCCACGACAAGGAGGGTTCACGTGAGTCCGACCAGCGATCACCGCGCCGAGCCGGGCAGCCAGGCTGCTTCGGCAGCCAGCCATGCCCAAGGACTACTGTTCACGGAAGACCTGCCGGTTCTCGACGAGGACGCGGGCTACCGCGGGCCGATCGTCTGCAAGGCGGCCGGAATCACGTACCGTCAGCTCGACTACTGGGCCCGCACGGGCCTGGTCGAACCCGCTGTCCGCGGAGCACAGGGCTCCGGCAGCCAGCGGCTGTACAGTTTCCGCGACATTCTCGTGCTCAAGGTGGTCAAGCGC
The DNA here is from genome assembly GCF_014651715.1 of Zhihengliuella salsuginis. GTDB lineage: Bacteria > Actinomycetota > Actinomycetes > Actinomycetales > Micrococcaceae > Zhihengliuella > Zhihengliuella salsuginis. Next base: position 164,849 of record NZ_BMXK01000008.1, on the reverse strand, counting down.
CTGCTCGACACGGGCGTCTCCCTGCAGCAGATCCGCACCGCCGTCGGACACCTGCGCGAACGCGGCGTCGAGGACCTGGCGCAGATCACCCTGATGTCCGACGGCGCCTCCGTCTACGAGTGCACCTCCGCCGACGAGGTCATCGACCTCGTCCAGGGCGGTCAGGGCGTCTTCGGGATCGCCGTCGGCCGCGTCTGGCGCGAGGTCGAGGGCAGCCTGTCGGAACTGCCCAGCGAGCATGCCGCGGAGGAGCACGAGTACCCCGAAGACGAGCTCAGCCGCCGTCGCGCCGCCAAGAAGCGCACCGCCAGCTAGAGAGCGCACGCCACGAAACGACGACGCCGGCACCCGGGTGGGTGCCGGCGTCGAATGTTTAAGGTCCGCCGGGTGCCGCGCGGCGGCACCGTGCCACGGGGCTAGGGAGCGGCTGCGCGGACCCGCGGGCGCTTGGCCGCGCCGGAAGTCCCGGTCAGGCTCTGGACGAGCTGGTCGAAATGACGGGCCGTGCTCCGCGCGGATTCGCCCGGCCACTGGTGCACGGAGTACGCGGCGCCCTGGATCTGCTGCCAGTCGGGCTGCTCCGGCAGGACCGGGTTCAGTAGTTGTGCACCGAACATGCGGCGCATCTCGGAGAGCCGGAAGCGCTGCTCGGTCGACGAGTCGCGGAACCGGTTGGCCACGACGCTGGTCGTGTTCAGGCTGGTGTTGAACTCGTTGCGGAACATCTCGAGGGCGCGCATCGTGCGCTCGGTTCCCGCAACGGAGAAGAGACTCGGCTCGGCGACCAGAACGGCCTGATTGCTGGCCGTCCAGGCCATCCGGGTCAGCCCGTTGAGCGAGGGTGGGCAGTCGATGAGGACCAGCTGGTACTTCGTAGTCTTCTCGAGCAGCGTCTTGAGGCGCCGGAGGTCGCGCGGACGCAGATCCGGACGATCGTAGACCGTGCCGAACGAACCGCCGACCGCGACGTCGAGGACCGGCCCCTGGGCCGATTTGTCCCGCTGCGTCCACGGGCTCACGGCCGCGTTGGCCTGGAGGTCTCCGCGGCGGCCCGCCTTGATCTGGCGGCCGACTTCCTGCTGGGGTCCGGAGAGGGCGACGCCGAGGCCGGTGCTGGCGTCCGCATGGGGGTCCAGATCAACGATGAGAGTGGGAATGCCGGCGGCCAGCGCCGCGGACGCCAGACCCAATGTTACGGACGTTTTCCCGACTCCGCCCTTGAGACTGCTGATGCTCACAACCTGCACGGAACCGACCACTTCCCCTTCTGTGTCTTGATGTCCGCAACCTACCCGGTCAATCATACGGGGCTTTGCCCGGCAGACCCCAACGCCACCCTGAGGCGCGGGCGGAGACTTCGGGAGACAACAATTGTGGCAGGTGCGATGCGTCACGGTAGCCTTGTCGAAGTTGTCAGACACGATGATGTGTCTGAGGCCGAGGTGCGTCGCCGACCCCGGCGCTCTCGTGTCTTGCCCCGATGGAATCAGGAGCATTATGTTCAAGAAGGTATTGGTCGCCAACCGCGGCGAGATCGCGATCCGGGCCTTCCGTGCCGGCTACGAGCTGGGCGCGAAGACCGTCGCCGTCTACCCGTACGAGGATCGCGGTTCGATCCACCGCCAGAAGGCGGACGAGGCTTACCAGATCGGCGAGGAGGGGCACCCGGTCCGGGCCTACCTCGACGTCGACGAAGTCATCCGCGTGGCGACCGAGTCGGGTGTGGATGCCATCTACCCGGGGTACGGATTCATGTCCGAGAACCCGGATCTGGCTCGCGCCGCACGCGACGCCGGGATCACGTTCGTGGGCCCGCCGCCCGAGGTCCTGGAACTGGCCGGCAACAAGGTCGAGGCCCTGCGCGCGGCTCGCAGTGCGGGCATCCCAGTGCTGGAGTCCTCTGAGCCGAGCAACGACGAGGACTACCTGTTCGCCGAGGCCGACCGGATCGGATTCCCGATCTTCGTCAAGGCGGTCGCCGGAGGCGGCGGTCGCGGCATGCGCCGCGTGGACAAGCGCGAGGACCTGGCGGAGCTCCTCGGCGCGGCGATGCGTGAGGCGGGAACCGCCTTCGGCGATTCGACCGTGTTCCTCGAGCAGGCCGTGCTGCGCCCGCGCCACATCGAGGTGCAGATCCTGGCCGACGGCGAGGGCAACGTCGTCCACCTCTTCGAGCGTGACTGCTCGCTCCAGCGCCGGCACCAGAAGGTCATCGAGATGGCCCCTGCCCCCAACCTGGACGAGGACATCCGTCAGGCCCTGTACGCGGACGCCGTGAAGTTCGCGAAGGCCCTGAACTACCAGAACGCGGGCACGGTCGAGTTCCTCGTCGACACGGTCGGCGACCGGGCCGGCGAGCACGTGTTCATCGAAATGAACCCGCGCATCCAGGTCGAGCACACGGTCACCGAGGAGATCACCGACGTCGACCTGGTCTCGGCCCAGATGCGGATCGCGGCGGGGGAGACCCTGGAGCAGCTGGAGATCCGCCAGGAGGAGCTGGCGATCCGCGGCGCGGCGATGCAGTGCCGGATCACCACCGAGGACCCGTCCAACGGTTTCCGCCCCGACGTCGGCACGATCAGCGTCTACCGGTCGGCGGGCGGGTCGGGGGTCAGGCTCGACGGCGGCACGATCTACACCGGCGCCGAGGTGTCCCCGCACTTCGACTCGATGCTGGTGAAGCTCACCTGCCGCGGCCGGGACTACGAGATGGCCGTGCGCCGTGCCCGGCGCGCCCTGGCCGAGTTCCGCATCCGCGGCGTGGCCACGAACATCCCCTTCCTCATGAACGTACTGGACGATCCGCAGTTCATCGCGGGCGACGTCGCCACCGACTTCATCGATTCGCGACCGGACCTCCTGGTCGGCAACCGGAGCCAGGACCGCGGCACGAAGGCACTCACGTACCTGGCCGACACGACCGTGAACAAGCCCAACGGCGAACGCGTCGACGGGATCGACCCGCGGGCGAAGCTGCCCTACTACCCGGGGGACAAGTCGGAACAGCCCGAGCGCAGCCCGTTCGACGGGCCGGCCCCCGGCGTGACGCCGCCGGACGGCTGGCGGCAGGTGCTGCTCGAGAAGGGCCCGGAGGGCTTCGCCGCCGAACTGCGCTCGCGTACGGCCGTCGGCATCACCGACACCACCTTCCGGGACGCGCACCAGTCGCTCCTGGCAACGCGCGTCCGGACCCGGGACCTCCTTGCCGCGGCCCCGGCCATGGCGCACACCCTGCCGCAGCTGTTCTCCATGGAGGTCTGGGGCGGGGCGACCTACGACGTCTCCCTGCGCTTCCTCGGCGAGGACCCGTGGAAGCGGCTCGAACTGCTGCGGGCCGAGCTGCCGAACATCCCGCTGCAGATGCTGCTGCGCGGGCGGAACACGGTCGGCTACACGCCGTACCCGACCGAGGTGACGGACGCGTTCGTCGCGGAGGCCGCCGCGACGGGCATCGACATCTTCCGCATCTTCGACGCACTGAACGACGTCTCGCAGATGGCCCCGGCCATCGAGGCCGTGCGCAAGACTGGGACGGCCGTCGCCGAGGTGGCCCTGTGCTACACGGGCAACCTGCTGGACCCGGCCGAGGATCTCTACACGCTGGAGTACTACCTCGAGCTCGCCGGCCGGATCGTCGACGCCGGTGCGCACATCCTGGCCATCAAGGACATGGCGGGCCTGCTGCGCCCGGCCGCGGCCGCGAAACTCGTCCGTGCTCTGCGCGAACGATTCGACGTGCCGGTGCACCTGCACACGCACGACACCGCGGGAGGCCAGCTGGCCACCATCATGGCCGCAGTCGAGGCGGGCGTCGACGCGGTCGACGTCGCGGTCGCGTCCATGGCCGGCACCACGAGCCAGCCGGCGATGTCGGCGACCGTCGCCGCTCTGGCCCACACCGAGCGCGACACCGGGATCGACTTGGAGGCCGCCGCCGGCATGGAGCCGTACTGGGAGGCCGTGCGCACCATGTACGCGCCGTTCGAGTCGGGTCTCTCCGGGCCGACAGGCCGGGTCTACCGGCACGAGATCCCGGGCGGACAGCTGTCCAACCTGCGCCAGCAGGCCATCGCCCTGGGGCTCGGCGAGCGTTTCGAGGCCATCGAAGACATGTACACGGCGGCCAACGCGATGCTCGGCCGCCTCGTCAAGGTGACCCCGTCGTCGAAGGTCGTCGGCGACCTGGCCCTGCAGCTCGTCGGCATGGGCGTCGATCCGGCGGAGTTCGAGGCGAACCCCAACGCGTTCGACATCCCGGAATCGGTCATCCAGTTCCTCTCCGGCGAGCTGGGCGACCCGCCCGGTGGCTGGCCCGAGCCCTTCCGTTCCAAGGCGCTCGAGGGCCGCACGGTCAAGACCCGCGTGGAGTCCTTGTCGGAGGAGGAGCAGGCGGGGCTCGACGCGGATTCGGCGACCCGCCGGTCGACCCTGAACCGGCTGCTGTTCCCGGGCCCGACGCGCGACTTCGAGGCCACTATCGCCTCGTACGGCAATGTGTCCGTGCTCGGCACGCGCGACTACCTATACGGCCTCAAGCCGGGGGCCGAGCACGTGATCTCGCTCGGCAAGGGCGTCCGCCTGCTCGCCACGCTGCAGGCGATCAGCGAACCCGACGAGAAGGGCATGCGCACGGTGATGTGCACGCTGAACGGCCAGATGCGCCAGATCGTCGTCCGCGACCGCTCCGTGGAATCCACGGTCAAGGCCGCGGAGAAGGCGGACACGGGCAACTCCGGCCACGTGCCGGCTCCCTTCGCCGGCGCGGTCACGGCGGCGGTCGCCGCCGGCGACGTCGTCGAGGCCGGGGACACGGTGGCGACCATCGAGGCCATGAAGATGGAGGCGGCCATCACGACGACGGTGGGCGGCAAGGTCTCCCGCGTCGCCATCAGCGGGACCGCCCAGGTCGACGGCGGCGACCTGCTGCTCGTCATCGATCCGGCCTGATCCGACCGGGCGCAGGGGAGATCACGCCCGGGCGCCCGCCGGGCCGGCACCACCACGGTGCCGGCCCGGCGGGCGCTCCCGTCTGTGGGTTAGGGTGTGTGCTGAGTGTGTGGCCGACAGGGCGACGACCCATGAGTGAGAGGGCGACATGAGCCAGAAGTCGCAGAATCAGCGTCCCGACGAACAGCCGGAGGAGCCGAAGGCGGACGACGTCGCCGATTCGTCCGGGACGCGGGCAGCAGAGCCGGCACCCGCGCAGGATGAGGCGGCCGACGAGGTCGCGCCCGCAGACGCGGCGACAGTGCCGACCGGGACGGACGGGCCCGTGGAAGGACCCGGAACAGCGGATGGCGCCCCGGGCGACCGGGACCCGGCGGGCCGGGACGCGCTGGACCGCGCGTTGACGGACGACATGAACTTCCGCACACCGGACGAGATCCGCTCCGGCGACGCGACGCAGTACCCGGCGCACGAGGCATCGGCAGCCCCCGAGGACGACCGGCCCTCCGCGGAGGCGCCGCCGGAACCGGATGCCGCACGCGACCGGGAGCCGGAGACCGCGGCGTCCCTGACGGCCGACCGCCTGCTCGATGCGCGCGACCGAGCCCCCGTCGCCGGGTGGCGGCGCTGGCTCTACCGGGCGACCCTCGGACGGGTGAACGTGGGGGACTCGGACGCGGTGCGGCTGCGGCGCCTCCGTGAGAACTCCATCAAGACCCCGCTGACCGGCGGCACCCGGTATGTCACCGTGCTCTCCCGGAAAGGAGGCGTCGGCAAGACGACGGCGACCACGCTGTTGGGAATGGCCCTGGCCGAGGTTCGTGAGGACCGGGTCGCCGCCCTCGACGCGAACCCGGACCGGGGCACGCTGAGCGACCGTTCCCCGGGGCAGACGCGGTACACGGCGCGGCAGCTGGTGCAGAACCGGTACCTCGTGGATTCATTCGCCAAGATCTCGCAGTACGCCTCTCGGCAGGGTTCGCGCCTGCACGTGCTCGCCTCGGACACCGATCCGCACGTGGCCGAAGCGTTCGACGACGCGGACTACCGTGCCGTCACGGACCTGATGGGCAAGTTCTACTCGATCGTGCTCACGGATTCGGGCACGGGCATGGTTCACTCGGTGATGCAGGGGTCGCTGGAGAAGTCGGACGTCGTCGTCCTGGTCTCGGGTGCGAGCGTCGACGAGGCACGGTTGGCGTCCGAGACGCTGTCGTGGCTCGAGGCCCACGGGCGCCAGGATCTGGCCCGAAACGCCATCGTCGTGATCAACCAGTCCGCCGGGCTGGCCCGCGGCGTGAACGTCGACGAGATCGAAGCGCACTTCTCGAGCCGGGTCGATTCGGTGGTGCGCCTGCCCTACGACGCCCACCTGGCGGAGGGCTCCGAGGTGTCTCTCGACCGGCTGCGGCCGGCGACCCGCGAAGCCGTCATGGAACTGGCCTCACTCGTCGTGGACGAGCTGCGCGGCACCCGGTAGGAGGTGCCGCGCGGCCCGCGCTACGCCGAGTAGATGTCGTCGATGATGCCGGCGAAGTCCTTGATCACCTGGGCGCGCTTGATCTTCATCGACGGCGTCAGGTGGCCGGAATCCTCCGTGAAGTCGGAGGGGACGATCCGGAACTGCTTGATGGCCTCCGCCTTGGAGACCTGCTCGTTGGCCTGTTCGACGATCTGCTCGATCTCCGCGCGCAACTGGGGCAGTTCCGCCGCCTCCGCCACCGTGGCCGACCCCAAGTGGTGGCGTTGGAGCCAGCCCGGAAGCGCCTCCTCGTCGATCGTGACGAGGGCGGAGATGAATGGGCGCTGATCGCCGATCACGACGCACTGCGAGACGATCGCATGCGAGCGGATCCGGTCCTCGAGCTGCGCCGGGATGACGTTCTTCCCGCCGGCGGTCACGAGGATCTCCTTCTTGCGGCCCGTGATCTTGAGGCAGCCGTCCTCGTCGAGTGCGCCGATGTCCCCGGTGTGGAACCAGCCGTCGCGGATGGCCTCGGCGGTGAGGTCGTCCCGCTTGTAGTAGCCGCGCATGACGCAGACTCCCTTCGCGAGGATCTCGCCGTCGTCCGCGATCTTCACGGCGTTGCCGGGCAGCGGCGGCCCGACGGTTCCGACCTTGTTCGTGGTGGGGGTGTTCACCGTGATCGGCGCCGTCGTCTCCGTCAGGCCGTAGCCTTCGAGGATGGTCACGCCCATGCCGCGGAAGAAGTGGCCGAGGCGGTCGCCGAGCGGCGCGCCGCCCGAGACGGCGTGGGTCACCTTGCCGCCCATCGCCGCGCGGATCTTGCTGTAGAGGAGCTTGTCGAACAGCTTGTGCTTGAGGTTGAGCGGCAGTGATGGACCGCCGTTCTCCTGAGCCTCCGACCAGGCGATCGCGGTGTCGGCAGCAGCGTGGAAGATCTTGCCTTTGCCGGCGTCCTCCGCCTTCAGCATCGAGTTGTTGTAGACCTTCTCGAACACCCGCGGCACGGCCAGCAGGAACGTCGGCGCGAAGCTCTGCAGGTCCGGCAGCAGGTTCTTGACGTCGGGAGTGTGCCCGACGCGCGATCCGGCGGCGACGGCCAGGACCGAGATGAAGCGGGCGAAAACGTGGGCCAGCGGCAGGAACATGACGGTCGACGATCCCGGGTAGACGACCGATTTCAGCGAGGCGACGCCGTTCTCGGCCAACTCGACGAAGTTCGAGTGGGTCAGTTCGCATCCCTTGGGGCGCCCAGTGGTCCCCGACGTGTAGATGATGGTCGCCAGCGACTCCAGGCCCAGGGACGAGCGCCGGGCCTCCAGGTCGTCGTCGGAGACGTCTGCGCCGGCTTCGCGCAGGGCGTCCAGACCGTCGCCCTCGAGCTGCCACACGTGCTCGACGGCCAGCTGCTCCTGTTGCGCGGCCGACCGGACGACGTTCTCGTGCCGCCCGGACTCCACGAACGCGGCCGTGGCCTCGGAGTCGCCGAGGATCCATCCGACCTGGGACGGGGACGAGGTCTCGTAGACGGGTACCGAGACGCACCCGGCGAACCAGATCGCGAAGTCGACCAGTACCCACTCGTAGCGCGTGCGCGACATGATGCCGATGCGGGCTCCCGGTTCGAGGCCGGAGCCGATCAGGCCCTTGGCGATGCTGCGGACGTCTGCACCGAAGTCGCGGGCGGAGACGTCGCGCCATGCCTCCGTCTCCGTGGGTACGGAGAACAGGGGCAGGTTCTCGGGATTCTCCTCCTGCCGCAAGACGAAATCGGTGGCGTTGGTGTCCGTCGGGCTGACGATCAGTGGGGCGACGCTCTTCTCGCGCACGGGACCCTCCCTAGAGTTGTCGTGTTCTCGATGATACGCCACGAGCGTGGCCCGCATCACAGTTCTACTGAATAGTAACAAGTTTCCCGGCAGGTCAGACGCCGCTGGTCGTTGCCGGGTCGAAGAACCGCAGCGTCTCGGTGAAGATCGTGTCGGCGTCGTGGTCCAACGTCGCCACGTGGAAGCTGTTCTCCAGGCTCACGAAGCGCCGGAGGCCCGCCGGCGTCCCGAGTCGGCGGTCCAGGACGGCGATGCTCGTGTCCGGGACCACGTGGTCCGTGGTCGACCGGAAGACGATCGTCGGCGCGCTCACGCCGGGCAGTGACGCGGCGGCCTGCCTCATGATGCGTCCCAGCTGTTCGACCGCCGCCACGGGTGTGCGCGTGTAGGCGTGCTCGTCCTGTCCCTGCCGCGAGATGTCGTTGGCAATGGCGGCGACCGACGGCACGGCCAGCTTGAGGGCGCCGGCGACATGCGCCGTCGGATTCGCGAAGGTCAGGGCCGGATTCACCAGGGCCAGCGCGGCCGGCGCCCGGCGTGCGGCCAGGTCGAGGGCCAGCGCGCCTCCCATCGACAGACCGCAGACGTAGACCCGCGCGTGGTTGCGCTGGAGCTCGTCGTAGGCGGTCGTCACGGCGGTGCGCCATGCGGTCCACGGCGTGCGGGCCAGGTCCTGCCAGCTGGTGCAGTGCCCGGGCAGCACCGGCAGGCTCACCGTGTAGCCGTCCTCCAGCAGAGCTTCGGCCCATGGCCGCATGCTGGCCGGTGACGAGGTGAAACCGTGGATGACGAGGACGGCCGCCCCGGGGCGTCGCGAAGACACCGCCGCGGGGCGGGACAGGAAGCCGGCGGCCGGCGACGAGGGCAGGCGCGGGAGACGACGGCGGGGCGGGGTGCCGTCGTCGTGTCCGGTGCTTGCGGGCGCGGGGTCCGAAGTTGCACTCATGAGGCTCCTGGTACGGAAGCAGATCGACCGCAGGAGGCACCTGCGGCCCGGTTGTGCCTAAAGTAGAGCGTAGACGACTGCCGCTCGTCACCCGGTCTGCGCCGGGCCGAGGGCCACACGAATATCAGGTGGAAGGCGACCCCCGTGTTCTATTGGGTGATGAAGCGGCTCTTGATCGGACCGTTGGTGAAGATGCTGTTCAGGCCTTGGGTGAAGGGGCTCGACAACATCCCGACTGATGGCGGTGCGATCCTCGCCAGCAATCACATGTCCGTCTCGGACTCCGTCTTCCTCCCGGTCGAGGTGGACCGGCCGGTCGTGTTCCTCGCGAAGAGCGAGTACTTCACGGGGCGAGGACTGAAGGGAAAGGTCACTGCGGCCTTCTTCCGCATGACGAACCAGCTGCCGATGGACCGGTCCGGCGGGCGGGCTTCGGAGCAGTCGCTGGGCGCCGGGGAGAAGACGCTGCTCGACGGCAATCTCCTGGGCATCTACCCGGAGGGCACGCGCAGCCCGGACGGGCGGCTCTACCGGGGAAAGCTCGGCGTCGCCAAGCTTTCCCTGGCGACGGGAGTGCCCGTGGTGCCGGTGGCGATGATCGGCACGGACAAGGTGCAGCCGATCGGGAAGACCGTCCCCAACATCCGGCGCGTCGGCATGATCATCGGCGAGCCCCTGGACTTCTCGCGATACGCCGGCCTGGAGGAAGACCGGTTCGTTCAGCGTTCCGTGACGGACGAGATCATGTACGCGATCATGCGGCTGTCGGGGCAGGAGTACGCGGACGTCTACGCCGCCACGGTCAAAGACCAGCTCGTGGCCGAGCGGAAAGCGGCCGGGGCGAAGGGGGCCAGAGCCGCCGGTGGTTCCGACGAAAGCGGTCCTGCGCCGGATGGGCGCTGACCCGCGGGGCGTGACCATATTACGGACCGGAATGCGGGTCGTGGCCGATTCGGTTCTACTCTGGTAGGTGTGAGCGAGATTGGAACCGAATCCGCGCCGTTGACGGCGCCTGTCCCTGGCCCTGCAACCGACCCCGGGCTCGATGCGTGGCGTGAGCTGCCGATCAAGCAGCAGCCGAGTTGGAGCGGCACCGACGAGCACCGCCGCGCCGTCGACGAGCTGGCGGCCCTGCCCCCGCTGGTCTTCGCCGGCGAGGTCGACATCCTGCGCCAACGCCTGGCGGAAGCGGCGAAGGGACGCGCGTTCCTCCTGCAGGGCGGCGACTGCGCCGAGACCTTCGAGGGGGCGACGGCCGACAAGATCAGCGCCCGCGTCAAGACGATCCTGCAGATGTCGGTGGTTCTGACCTACGGCGCGTCGATGCCCGTGATCAAGATGGGCCGCATGGCCGGGCAGTTCGCCAAGCCCCGCTCGTCGGACATGGAGACGCGCGACGGCGTCACGCTGCCCGCCTTCCGGGGCGACATCGTCAACGGCTACGACTTCACCGAGGAGTCCCGCCGGCACGATCCGGCGCGCATGGTGCAGGCATACCACACCTCGGCGTCCACGCTGAACCTGATCCGGGCCTTCACACAGGGCGGCTTCGCCGACCTCCGCGCCGTGCACCAGTGGAACCAGGGCTTCCGCGCCAACCCGGCCTACAAGCAGTACGAGTCCCTCGCGGCGGAGATCGACCGCGCCGTGCGGTTCATGGAGGCGTGCGGCGCCGACTTCGAACCCATGAAGCGGACCGAGTTCTTCGCTGCGCACGAAGCGCTGCTGCTCGACTACGAGCGCTCCCTGACGCGCACCGATTCGCGGACCGGGCTGCCCTACGACACCTCGGGGCACTTCCTGTGGATCGGAGAGCGGACCCGCGACCTCGACAGCGCCCACGTCGATTTCCTCTCGCGCGTGCGCAACCCGATCGGCGTCAAGCTCGGCCCGACCACGACCCCGGACGACGCGCTGGCCCTGATCGACAAGCTGGACCCGAACCGCGAGCCGGGCCGCCTGACCTTCATCTCGCGCATGGGTGCGCCGAACATCCGCGAGAAGCTGCCGAACCTCGTCGAGAAGGTCACGGCCTCCGGCGCCGAGGTGGTCTGGGTGACGGACCCGATGCACGGGAACACGGTCACGAGCGCCAACGGCTACAAGACGCGCCGCTTCGACGACGTCATGGACGAGGTCCGCGGCTTCTTCGAGGTCCACGATTCGCTCGGCACGGTGGCGGGCGGTCTGCACGTCGAGATGACCGGCGACGACGTGGCCGAGTGCCTCGGCGGCGCGGACCCGATCCGCGAGGAGCAGTTCGACGACCTGTACGAGTCCCTCTGCGACCCGCGCCTCAACCACAGGCAGTCCCTCGAGATGGCGTTCCTGGTCTCGGGCGCGCTGGCGGCGCGCGGACCGCGCGCCTAGCGCGTTCACCGGCGGGTACGACGGCGTCCGGCGGCTCCCGGCAGCGGGAGCCGCCGGACGCCGTCGTCGTAGGGTGTGAACATGTACCTGGATGTCGACTACTTCACCCCGATGATCTTCATCGCCGTGGCGCTGGTGTGTCTGCTGGCCGCCCTCCCGCTGGTCCTGCACGCGCTCGGTCGCTGGCTGCGGTTCCGCCGCGGCCGGCCCGGCTACCGCACCTACGCGCACAAGCGGAGCATCCGGACTGAGGCCATCGTGGGCGGCGTGCTGATCGTTGCGACGGCGGCTCTGGCCGGGTCGGGGGTGGCGGGACTGGCGACGGCCCGCGAGAACTTCCAGGCGAACATCCTGCGGGCGTACCCCGAGGTCGAATCGATCGAGGCCTACGCCTGGAACGGCTCGTGGGCGACCGTCGACGTCGTCATGACATCGGGGGAGCGCCATACCGGCCGTCAGGCGACGGTTCTAGAGGACGGCTCTCCCCGCCTGGATCTTCCGGAGACCTCCGGCGGCTCAGACGACGGTGATGGTGATGGTTGACCCCTCGGCCGCGCGTTCGCCCGCCGGGTCCTGGTCGCGCACGGTGCCGAAGTAGCCGCCCAGAACCTTCTCGACCCGCACCTCGAAGCCCAGTTCCTCGAGCGCTGCTTCGGCGTCCTCCGCCTGCTGGCCCACGAAGCTGGGGACATCGATCATGCGCGGTCCCTTGGACACCACGTAGGAGACGGTGCCTCCGCGCTCGAGTTTGCCGCCGGCCGGGTCCTGCGAGACGACGCCGCCCTCCGGCACGGACGTGCTGAACTCCTCGCCGGCCGCCTGTCCTGCCAGTCCGGCCCCGGTCAGCCGTTCTTCGGCAGCCTCCGCGGTCTCGCCGGTGACGTCCGGGACGTCGACGGGCGCCGGACCCAGCGAGACGACGAAGGAGACCTCTGTTCCGCGCCGTACCTCCTCGTCGGCCACCGGGTCCTGCGAGAGGATCTCTCCGGCCGGGAGCGATTCGTCGTAGGACTCGTCGACCTCGCCCGTGCCGAGTTGAGCCTGCGCGATCACGTTTTCGGCGTTCTCCTGCGTTCGACCCCGGACGTTGGGGACGGGGAATAGCTCGGGCCCTCGGGAGACGAGGACGTCGACGTCCTGGAACCGTCGGATCGTGACGTCCGCGGACGGGTCCGTGCCGACGACCAGTCCCTCGTCGATGGTCTCGTCGTAGACCTCCGATTGCTCCCAGTCGACGCCGAGGGCTGCCAGCTCGGCCGAGGCCTCCGAGGCGGGGCGGCCCTGCAAGGTCGGCACCGTCACCTGGGCGCCCGGGCCCATGCCGAAGAACCAGCCGGCGGTTCCGAGGGCGGCGGCCAGAATGAAGACGAGAATCGCCCAGAGCCATCCCCGTCGCTTCGGGTGCGCCTCGAGGGACTCCAGAGGGATCTGGGCGTCCTTCTTCCACTGCCTGCGTTCGCGTTTGGCCGTTCGCCGGGCTTGGCGCGGAGACTTCTCCTCTGCCGCGGCGGGAGCCTCGGGGCCCGCCTCCGGTGTCCGCGGCAGGGCGCGGGTTGCCGCCTGACCCGCGGGGATCACCGTGGTCGCATCGCGGTGCGCCGGGATGACCTCGGTGGCACCGGAGTTCGCGGCGGGCACGTTCGATGCCGCCGCGGCCGGCGGGGCATCCGGGTCCAGGCCGAGGTCCAGCTGCCCGTCGGTCAGGGAACCCGTGATGTGCCGGATCTCGCCCAGCAGCGCACCGGCGTCGTGCGGACGGTTCTCCGGGTCCCGCGCCGTGCACCACTCGACAAGCTCGTCGAGATCGGCGGCAAGCCCCGGTACCACGGTGGAGGGTGCGGGGACGGGGTCGTTGACGTGCTTGAACGCGACGTTGATGGGCAGTTCCGCGGTGAAGGGCTGACGCCCCGTGAGGAGCTCGAACAGCATGATCCCGACGGCGTAGATGTCGCTGCGCTCATCGGCCGGATCGCCCGTCACGAGCTCGGGGGAGATGTAGGCGACGGTTCCCACCAGCGTCCCCGACGAGGTGTTGTTGCTCGCCGCGCGGGCCAGCCCGAAGTCGGCCACCTTCACCCGGCCGTCCGGCGTGAGCAGCACGTTCTCCGGTTTCATGTCCCGGTGGACGAGCCCGGCATCGTGGGCGGCGGAAAGGCCCTCGACGATGGCATCCAACAGCTGGAGCGCGTGCCGGGGTGTGACCCTTCCCTGGTCGCGAAGCACCTGGCGGAGGGTGTTTCCGCGGACGTATTCCATGACCAGGTAGGCGTTCTCGCCGTCGACGCCCTGGTCGAGGACGTTCACCACGTGCGGGTGGGAGAGTTTGGCCGCGTTGATGGCCTCGTTCTCGAAGCGGTCGACGGTCTTCGGGTCCTGGGCCAGATGCGGCGACAGGACCTTGAGCGCGACCTGGCGGTGCAGGCGCTGATCTGTGGCCAGGTACACGGTGGACATGCCGCCGTGGGCCAGACGGGACTCCACCCGGTACCGGCCGTCGATCGTTGCCCCGAAGAGGGGGTCGTTTCCCTGTACTGCCACGTTCCGATGGTAGCGACCCGTCGTCGCGTTTCGTTGGATCAACGCGGACCTACGGCGGTCCGGGGATGCTGCTGGGGTCCTTTAACGACGGCGGGGCCGCTCCCGTGAGACGGGAACGGCCCCTGCGCTGGCAGGCCGGTCTGCTCAGGAGGCTCGTCGTGCGCGGGCGGCGCGACGCTTCAAGGCGCGGCGCTCGTCCTCGCTCATGCCGCCCCAGACGCCGGCGTCCTGACCGCTTTCGATGGCCCACTGCAGGCAGGTGTCGACCACCTCGCAGGAGCGGCATACGCTCTTGGCCTCTTCGATCTGGAGCAGGGCAGGGCCGGTGTTCCCGACGGGGAAGAAAAGCTCCGGGTCCTTGTCCAGGCAGGCCGCGCGACTACGCCAATCCATGCTTGATGATGCTCCTTGGTGTGGGGTGAAGTATGGGTCGGGGCCCTGCAGAGAATGGACTGGAGGATTCCCGAGAGAGCGGCGCGCGAATTTGAGCACAAAAGGCTATATCCTAGCGCCGCCAATCTAGGTTTTCACGTTACGGATACGTAAACAAGGGTCTAACAAGAGAAAATGGCGCGATACGCTGAGGCCTTCATCACAACCATGGCATAGGATGACCGCCCAATGGAAGCCCAATGGAAGGGGTGCCGTTGAGTGCGCTGAGCGGGTCGGTAGGCTGTTCGGCATGAATGATTCCCCAGACGCCGGAGGGTCCTCGCGCGCGGGCCGGCGGCGCGTGTCCGTCCCTGTGGCAGCAGTGGTGGCGATCCTCGCACTGGAAGCCCTGGCCCTCGTCGGCATTGCGATCGGCTATGCGGCGCAGCTGGGTCAGCCCGGGCCGGTAGGACTGCCCGGCCGCCTCTTCCTGCTCGCGGTGATGCTCGGGGCCGCGGCCTGGCAGGGATGGGTCGGCTGGAGCTTCGCTGGGGGCAAGGCCTGGACCCGGGCTGCCATCGTGGTGTGGCAGATCTTCCAGATCATCTTGGCGGTGCCCCTGATTAGTCCAGCGAATGATGGTATGACCGCGGCCTTCGGCTGGGCTCTGCTGGTGCCGGCGGCTGCGGGAATCCTGCTGGTCTTCAGTGGATCGACCATGCGGCACCTGGCGGCCACCGAGAAGCTCCGGCG
Organism: Zhihengliuella salsuginis; assembly: GCF_014651715.1. Taxonomy (GTDB): domain Bacteria; phylum Actinomycetota; class Actinomycetes; order Actinomycetales; family Micrococcaceae; genus Zhihengliuella; species Zhihengliuella salsuginis. Next base: position 149,626 of record NZ_BMXK01000008.1, on the reverse strand, counting down.
CGAGTAGCGAGTCCAATCCGGCCTGCTGCGCCGGGCTGGCGGTGGACGTGCGCCAACCGGCGCCCCGGGTGTGACGGAAGCTCCAGTGGTCTTCTTTCCGTGCTGCTGCGGAGAGGCGGGGCTACCCCGGGTGGGATTTCTCCGGCCGCGACGGAAGGGGCCGATTCGGTGTCGACCGCCTGATCAGCGCCCTGTCGGGTGAAGGCCTCTCGGCCCCTGTCCGGATGGGATCGGGGTTCTCGTGCAGCCAGCGCGACCCGCCCGCTGCGTTGGGCCGCCCCGCCGGGGTGCCGCCGCAGGTGAAGAAAGTTATCCACAATTTCCAAGATCCGGTTGGTAATGACCGCCCATGCTGGCTAGCCTCAGTTATGCCTAATTGGTTGCTATTTCCACTCGGGCTGACAGAGCGCAGGGTAGCTGAAGGGGAGTCACGCGGTGGACGGTGTCCGAATTGTCGAGGAAGAGGTCCGCGAAGTCATTCGCATGCGCGGTCTCGACCCGGCGCGGGAGAGCAACGAGGTCCGTCGCATCGTCTACGACGCGGTGCGGGACTACGACGAACGGTCGATGCGCGGGACCCTGCCGCGGTTGGGTGCACTTGACGAGGTCAATCGCGAGGTGTTCGACGCGGTAGCGGGATTCGGCCCGCTCCAGCCCCTGCTGGACGATCCGACCATCGAGGAGATCTGGATCAACAGCCCGACCCAGGTGTTCTGTGCCCGCGGCGGTACGAGCGAACTGACGTCCATCAGGCTCTCCGACGAACAGGTCGAGACTCTCGTCGAGCGAATGCTCAAACCCTCCGGTCGCCGGCTGGACCTGTCGTCGCCCTTCGTGGACGCGGCGCTGCCGGACGGTTCCCGTCTCCACGTGGTGATCCCGGACATCACTCGCCGTCACTGGTCGGTGAACATCCGCAAGTTCGTCGCCCGCGCACAGCGGATCGACCAGCTGGTGGAGCTGGGATCGTTGAGTCCCGCCGCTGCCCGGTACCTGCAGGCTGCCATCTCGAGCGGGATGAACGTCCTCGTCTCCGGAGCGACGCAGGCCGGCAAGACGACGATGCTGAACTGCCTGACGTCGGCCATCGGCGTACGCGAACGAGTCGTGACCATCGAGGAGATCTTCGAGCTCCAGGTGAACCGCCGCGACGTGGTCTCGATGCAGTGCCGGCAGGCCAACTTGGAAGGCGGCGGCGAGATCACGATGCGCCGCCTCGTCAAGGAGGCGCTGCGCATGCGCCCTGATCGCGTCATCATCGGCGAGGTCCGCGAAGCCGAGTCCCTCGACATGCTGATCGCGATGAATGCCGGTCTTCCCGCCATGGCCAGTATCCACGCGAACAGCGCGCGCGACGCCATCACCAAGATCTGCACGCTTCCGCTGCTGGCCGGTGAGAACATCACCCCGCACTTCGTCGTGCCCACGGTGGCGACCAGCATCGACCTGGTCGTGCACTGCGAACGCATGCCGGGCGGCCACCGGCAGGTGTCCGAAATCGTCAAGCTCGGGCAGCGGGTGGAGAACGGCGTCATCGAGAGTTCGCAGCTCTTCACGCGGATCGGCGGCGAACTCGTGGTCAACAACAATGCGGAACTGGTCCACGACAAGCTCGAACGGGCCGGTGTCGATCTCGCCGAACTTGCTGAGGTCGTTGCGTGAGCCTCCTGCTCGGCCTCACGCTCGGGATGGGGCTCTTCCTCGTCTGGCGTTCGGCCTGGGTTGTTCCGGCGACACCGAATACGGCGCGGACGTCCAGCCGCGTCGAGCGGCTGATCCTCCGCTCCGGGATCCAGAACCTCTCGCAGCGCGGCTTCATCACCGCGTCCATCATCTGCGGTGTCGTCTGCGCATTCGTCGTCCTGCTCGCGACGACGGCCCCGATCATGGCGGTGCTCTTCGGATCGTTCGGATCCGCGATTCCGTGGGCGGTGCTCCGGTGGCGGGCTGCCAAGCGTGCCGCAGCCCTGCGCGAGCAATGGCCCGAGGTGGTCGACCACCTGCGCTCCGCGATCCGCGCGGGGCTGCCCCTCCCGGACGCACTGGCCCAGTTGAGCACGCAGGGACCCAGCGACCTGCAGCTGCACTTCCGGGAATTCGCCCTCGACTACCGCGCCAGCGGTCGTTTCAACGACGCCGCCGAACGGCTCCGCTACCGCCTCGCGGACCCGGTTGCGGACAAGATCATCACCGCCCTGCGCATCACCCGCGAGGTCGGCGGTTCTGATCTGGGGCAGATGCTGGCGACGTTGAGCACGTTCCTGCGGGAGAGCGCCCGCACGCGCGGCGAGCTCGAGGCCAGGCAGTCCTGGACGGTCAACGCCGCCCGTCTGGCTGTCGGCGCTCCGTGGGCGATCCTCCTGCTGCTGTCGATGCAACCGCAGGCCGTCGCGGCCTACTCGACGTGGACAGGGGCCGGCGTCCTGCTCGGCGGTCTGCTCGTTTCGCTCATCTGCTACCGGGTCATGCTGCGCATCGGGTCCCTGCCGGAAGAAGAGCGGGTGATCAAGTGAGCCCGATCATGACGTGGTCCCTCGCTGTCGGCTGCGCACTCGGAGCCGGTCTCTGGCTGGTCTTCGTCCGGTTGCCCGCCATGCGTGCTGTCTCCTTCGCGGACCGGGTCGCGCCTCAACTGCGTTCCCGAGTGGTCAGGTCCCGTCTTCTCGGTGGAGGGGAACCGCGGGATGCCGCCCTCGGACCCATCAGCACCCTGTTCGGCCCCATCCTCGCGGACGTCACGGTCTGGGTGAACCGGATCAACCCCATCAGCGGCCACCTTCAGGCCCGCTTGCGGAAGGCCGGGCTCCGGATGACTACGACCGAGTTCAGGGCCTCCCAGCTCGGCTGGGCCGGTGTCGGGCTGCTCCTGTCGCTGGTCTGGGCGGTCTTCGGGACATTCGCCGGGTCGACGCACTGGCTGGTCGCGACGATACTGGTGATCGTCTCGACCGTCTCCGGGTTCCTGCTGCGCGAGTGGTACCTCGGAGAGCAGATCCAGCGCCGGAGCCGGCGAATCCTGAGCCAGTTCCCCAGCGTCGCCGAACTACTCGCACTCACTGTCGCGGCGGGGGAGAGCACCACCGGCGCCATCGAGCGGATCTCGCGCATCGTCGAGGGCGACCTCGCGGAGGAGTTCCAACTCACGCTGGCCGACCTCCACGCCGGGACGCCGTTGACGACAGCGCTGAACCGCATGGCGGATCGCGTCGAGCTCTCGGCGATGACCCGGTTCGTGGACGCACTGACGGTCGCCGTCGAACGCGGAACACCCATTGCCGAGGTCGTGCGCGCCCAGGCGCAGGACGTCCGCGACGCGGCGAAGCGGGAACTCATGGAGACGGCCGGCAAGAAGGAGATCGGGATGATGGTTCCCGTCGTCTTCGGCGTCCTGCCCCTGACCATCATCTTCGCCGTCTACCCGGGCCTGTCCCTGATCGATCTCAACCTCTAGAACAAGCAATCACCAATCGCACCAGGAGCGAAACCATGAAGAACCTCATCAAGCACGGCGGCCTCGGCCACGCGCTTCTCATCAGCACGATGTCCCTCGTGATCGGCCTGGCGGACCGGGTCCGCCGCGACGAACGGGGCGACGTCCCGGGTTGGGTCATGATCACCCTCATGTCCGCCGTGCTCGTCGCCGCGCTGCTGGCCGTTGCCGGTCCGCGTCTGAGCGACCTCTTCGAGCAGGCGATCAACCGCGTTTCCGGGCTCGGCTAGACACGCGGTCTCAGCGCACTATGACAATCAACGACGCGGCAGGGGAGCAGGCGGTCGAGCCCTCGCGCCGAAGAAACCCCGCATCCGGTGAATCCGGTGCCGCCGTCGCCGAATTCGTCATGGTGGTCGCGCTCCTGACCGCAGTCTTCATCTCCGTGCTGCAGCTCGCCCTCGTCCTGCACGTCCGCAACACGTTGATGGACGCGGCCGCTGCCGGTGCCCGCTACGGCGCGCTGGCGGACCGGACGGCGGAGGACGGCGCGCAGCGGACCCGGGGGATCGTCGCGGAGTCCCTCTCACCGCGATTCGCCGAGAACGTCTCGGCGGCGACATTCAGGGTGGCTGACGCGAACGGGGTGCGGGTTGTCATCGAGACCAGCTTCCCGTTGATGGGATTCCTGCCCGTTGCAGGGGACCTGACGGTCAGCGGTGAGGCTCTCGGCTATGACTGACTCGAAACAGCGGCGCGTCCTCCCCGCCGGCCCGAGCGGACGGAGTCGGCTTTTCGAGTCCCGTGCGATGCGGGCCCTCGCCTCCGACGAGTCCGGCTCGGCAGTCGTCGAATTCATCATGCTCGGGGTTGTCCTCCTCGTTCCTCTGGTCTACCTGATCCTCACGGCGGGGCAGATCCAGGCCGCAAGCTACGCCGCCGTCGGCGCGGCCGACCACGCCGCACATGCCTTCGCCAATGCGCGGGACGAGTCCAGTGGGGCCGCCAGAGCGCACGACGCCGCGACGCGCGCCGGCGAGAACATGGGCTTCTCCGCCGAATCGGTGACGATCGACTACTCGTGCACGCCTGGATGCATGCAGCGGGACGGGACGGTCACCGTCGCGGTGTCCATCGACATCGAACTGCCACTCATGCCCCCGGGCGTCGACGCCGGGGTCGGCGCGGTCGACGCCGACGCGACCCGGATCTTCGGGGGTCTCTAGTGGCGCATCCACGCCGGCAGGCAGGAGCCGGCCTCAGAGGCCATGTCGAGGACGAAACCGGCCAGTCGATGATCCTCATCATCGGCTACGTGGTGATCGCCCTCCTCGCCATCAGCGCCATGCTCGCCGCGACATCGGTCAATCTGGAGGCACGCCGCCTCCAGTCCGTCGCCGACGGGGTCGCCGACGCGGCCGCCAACGGTGCCGCCCTCGGCGGCGGAGCTGTGCGCCTGTCCGACAGCTCGGTCCGGGCGCGGAGCGAGACACACCTCGGGCGGACCAACGCCTCGGCGCGCTTCCAGGCCTTGAATCTGGCCGGAGCGAGAGCCTCGGCGGACGGGGGAACGGCCTATGTCGTCCTCGAAGCGCAAGTCGACCCCCCGATCGTCGGCTGGTTCGTCCCCAGCGGCATTCCGATTCGGGTCGAGGCCGACGCGCGGTCGGCGATGAATCAATGACGTAGGCTTGAGGGCACCATGGCTTCAACTGATTTTTCCGAAGAAATCCGCGCCCTTCGCGCGACCTACTCCTCGATCGAGGCCGTCAGCGACATCGAGGCGATTCGCGTCGATGTCGCAGACCTCTCGGAGCAGGCCGGCGCCCCCGATCTCTGGGATGATCCCGCCGAGGCGCAGAAGGTGACTTCGAAGCTCTCGCATCGTCAGGCCGAGCTCAAGCGGCTCGAGAGCATCGTCTCGCGAATCGACGACCTCGAGGTCATGGTCGAACTGGCGGCCGACGAAGCCGACGCCGACATGCTGGCCGACGCGGACCGCGAACTGGTTAGCCTGCAGAAGGCGCTGCAGGATCTCGAAGTCATCACCCTGCTTTCCGGGGAGTACGACGAGCGGGCCGCTGTGGTCACCATCAGATCGGGAGCCGGCGGCGATGACGCGACGGACTTCGCCGAGATACTGCTGCGCATGTACCTTCGCTGGGCGGAACGGCAGGGGTACTCGACCAAGGTGATGGACACTTCCTACGCCGAAGGCGCCGGCATCAAGTCGGCCACGTTCGAAGTCGAGGCACCGTACGCGTACGGGACGCTGTCCGTCGAAGCCGGCACCCACCGGCTCGCGCGCATCAGCCCGTTCGGGTCCGCCGACAAGCGCCAGACGAGCTTCGCCGCGGTCGAAGTCATCCCCCTGATGGAGGAGGCGCAGCAAGTCGACATCCCGGAGAACGACATCCGCATCGACGTCTTCCGCTCCTCGGGTCCGGGCGGCCAGTCGGTCAACACCACCGACTCGGCGGTACGCATGACCCACCTGCCGACCGGAATCGTCGTGTCGATGCAGAACGAGAAGTCGCAGATCCAGAACCGGGCGGCAGCCATGCGCGTCCTGCAGACGCGGCTGCTGCTGCAGCAGCGGGAGGAAGCGGCAGCGAAGAAGAAGGAACTCGCCGGCAACATCACGGCGAGCTGGGGCGACCAGATCCGCTCCTACTTCCTCTACGGCCAGCAGTTGGTCAAAGACCTGCGCACCGGCCACGAGGAGACGCAGCCGGACGCCGTGTTCGACGGAGCCATCGACGGCTTCATCGACGCGGGCATCCGCTGGCGGGCGGGGCAGCGCGCGCAAGCCTGACGGGCCTGATCGCCGAACCTGATGTTAATGGTCCTTAACTTGAGCCGATTTTGTGGCTAGGATCATAGTGGCGCAGCAGGGACGCTGCGCCTGAATCAGGCTGGAGGGTCGATGACTATCGATAAAACGGTCGGAACCGCCAACGAAGCGGTAGCCGACATCCCCGATGGCGCCTCGCTCGCCGTCAGCGGTTTCGGGCTGTCGGGGAACCCGATCGCCCTGATCGAGGCGCTCCTCGCGCAGGGTGCCGGCGATCTGTCGGTGGTTTCCAACAACTGCGGCGTCGACGGCTGGGGGCTGGGAGTCCTGCTCGAGGCCGGACGCATCCGCAAGATGACGTCGTCGTACGTCGGCGAGAACAAGGAATTCGCGCGCCGCTACCTCAGCGGGGAACTCGAACTGGAGCTCACGCCCCAGGGAACCCTGGCCGAGAAACTGCGGGCCGGTGGATCCGGCATCGCCGCCTTCTACACACGCTCGGGCGTCGGAACCCAGGTGGCCGACGGCGGCCTCCCGCAGAAGTACGACGCCGAGGGCGCCGTCGTGCAGGCCTCCAAACGCAAAGAAGTGCGTCCGTTCGCGCCCGGAGGGGCCGAGAACGACTACGTCCTCGAAGAATCGATCGTGACCGACTACGCCCTCGTCCATGCGCTCCGGGGCGACCGGCACGGAAACCTCGTCTTCAACAAGGCCGCCCGTCAGTTCGGACCTCCGGCCGCGATGGCCGGCAGGGTCTGCATCGCCCAGGTCGAGGAACTGGTCGAACCCGGCGAGATCGACCCGGACCAGGTGCACCTGCCCGGCGTCTATGTACACCGCCTCGTCGAGGTGGGCACTGGAATCGAGAAGCGCATCGAGAAGCGAACCGTCCGATCCGCAGAGAAGGCCTAGGGGAGCGACCATGGCACTGACACGTGAAGAGATGGCGCAGCGCGCCGCGGCTGAACTGCACGATGGCAACTACGTCAACCTCGGCATCGGCCTTCCCACGCTGGTCCCGAACTACGTTGCCGACGACGTGACCGTCGTCCTGCAGTCCGAGAATGGGATTCTGGGCGTGGGCCCCTATCCCGACGAGGACGCCGTCGATCCAGACCTCATCAACGCCGGCAAGGAAACGGTGACGGTCAACCCCGGTGCCAGCTACTTCGACTCTGCCACCAGCTTCGGAATGATCCGTGGTGGCAAGATCAACGCGGCGATCCTCGGGGCGATGCAGGTGTCCGCCACCGGAGATCTCGCCAACTGGATGATCCCCGGAAAAATGGTCAAGGGGCCGGGGGGCGCGATGGACCTGGTCCACGGAGCCGAGCGGGTTGTCATCCTCATGGAGCACGTCACGAAGGCCGGCGAGGCGAAGATTCTCGAGGAATGTACGCTCCCCCTCACGGGCAAGGGGGTCGTGGATCGGATCATCACCGACCTCGCGGTCATCGACGTCACCGAGCACGGCTTGGTCCTCGTCGAGACCGCACCGGGTGTGTCGACCGACGACGTGGTCGCAGCGACCGGTGCGCCCCTGACGATCGCTCCGCGGGCCTAGACCCGCACCGGCGGCGCGGCCCGAGAACAACGATGTCTCGGTCCGCGCCGCCGTCGTGTTTCCGGATCGAATCACGAATGGTCCTGACGGTCGATAACAGACTGGTAACGACACGCGCAGGGTCTTGCGGCGGGTATCGCCCGCAGGCAGCTAAAGTGCAAGTGCCGGTGCTGTACCTTCCCCCAGCAAAGTCCCGCGCGCGTAACCTATTACCGGTGGTTGGCGTGGGCAGAACCGTCATGATCAGATTCGAAAACGTCACCAAGGTGTACGACCAGAAGTCGCGCCCTGCTCTGGACGGTATTGACCTCGAGATCGACCGGGGGGACTTCACGTTCCTCGTCGGACCGTCCGGATCCGGCAAATCGACCTTCCTCCGTCTCGTCCTGCGCGAAGAGCGCTCCTCGAGCGGTGACGTCTACGTGGCCGGCAAGAACGTCGCGCGTGTCCCGTCGTGGCGTGTACCGAGGTTGCGGAGGGGTATCGGCGTCGTTTTCCAGGACTTCCGGCTCCTGCCCAACAAGGACGTGTTCGGCAACGTGGCCTTCGCGATGCAGGTCATCGGCAAGAGCCGCTACCTGATCCGGGAGACCGTGCCCGAGGTGATCAAGCTGGTGGGGCTCGAGGGCAAGGAGCACCGCATGCCGCACGAGCTTTCCGGCGGGGAGCAGCAGCGCGTGGCGATCGCCCGCGCGATCGTGAACAAGCCCGGGATCCTGCTGGCCGACGAGCCCACCGGAAATCTCGATCCGGCCACAAGCGTCGGCATCATGAACATCCTGGACAAGGTCAATCAGAACGGCACGACCGTCGTCATGGCCACACACGACGACGACATCGTCAACAGCATGCGCCGACGTGTCATCGAGCTGGCGGATGGGCGCGTCGTCCGCGATGAGAAGTCCGGCGAATACACGGCCATGATCCCCGTCGTCAATGCCGACGGAACCCGCGAGCTCAAGCCGGCCGGGGAAGTCCGTGTCGCGTCAGCGGCCGGAAGCCAGGCTATTGCCCCGTTCGATTCCGAGGAGGACGAGCTGTGAGGCTTGCATTCATCCTGAGCGAGATCGGTTCCGGCCTGCGCCGCAACCTGTCGATGGTCGTCTCCGTCGTCCTGGTGACCTTCGTGTCCCTGTCCTTCATCGGCGGTGCGGCCCTGCTGCAGATGCAGATCAACCAGATGAAGGACTACTGGTACGACAAGGTCCAGGTTTCGATCTTCCTCTGCGCGGACAACTCGAGTTCGCAGACGTGCGCGGCAGGTGCAGTGACGGACGAGCAGCGCGCCGACATCGAGTCGAAGATGGAGTCGCCCGCCGTCGCGCAGTACGTTGAGAGCTACCAGCACGAGACCCAGGATGAGGCGCTCACGCACTTCCAGGACCAGTTCGAGAACTCTCCGATCGTCGATACCGTCACCGCGGATCAGCTTCCGGAGTCCTTCCGCGTCCGACTTGTCGATCCGGAGAAGTACGAGGTCATCAACGAGCTCTTCTCGTCCATGACCGGCGTCGACGTCGTCGTGGACCAACGGGAGCTCCTCGAGCAGATCTTCTCCATCATGAATGTCGCGTCGCTGGTTTCGCTCGGCATTGCAGGTGTGATGATCGTCTGCGCTGTGCTCCTGGTTGCCACGACGATCAGGTTGTCGGCGTTCAGCCGGCGTCGGGAAACCGGCATCATGCGGCTCGTCGGCGCATCCAAGCTGGTCATCCAGCTGCCGTTCGTCCTCGAAGGCGTCATCGCGGCCGTGATCGGTGCGATGCTGGCCAGCGGTGCCCTGTGGGCCGTTGCACGATTCTTCATCGAGGGCCAGCTGGCCCAGCAGTATCCGGGCACCGCGTTCATCGCGAGTTCTCAGGTCTGGGTGATCGCGCCGGTACTGGTGATTTTGGGGGCACTACTCGCGGGTATCTCCTCAATGTTAACGTTGAGGCGTTACCTTAAAGTTTGACCTCTCGATTCGATAACGGTCTACTTGAAGTGTTCGGCCATTGACGGCGGAACGATCTACTGGAAGGAAAGTCCTTGGCAGAGCGACAGAGCTGCGTTTGGCCCCGGGCCGTACTGAGTGGTGCGCTCGCCGCTGCTCTGGCAGTCGGGCTGGGAGTTGCCGGCGCCGCAGCCGACGAACTCGACGACCTCAAACAGCAGATTGAGGACCAGGGCGAACAGAAGAATCGGATCGAAGGCAAGATCGACGGGCTGGAGACGGACCTGGAATTCCTGGACAAGGACATCCAGGAGACTGCTGCCGAGCTCCAGGACTACCAGTCGCGGCTCCCGGGTGCCCGCCAGGCTCTGGCCGAGGCCGAGGGGCGTGTGCAGTCAGCGGCTCAAGAAGTCGCATCACTCGGACAGCGTGTGTCGGCAGCGGAGCAGACCCGCGATGATCTGACCCGGGATCTTGAACAGGATCAGGAGAAGATCGACGAGACGCGCGAGGTGATCGGGCAGATTGCGACGCAGGCATACAAGCGTGGCGGGGTGTCGAGCAACCTGAGCCTGATGCTGGACGCAGGGGAGAAGGGCAATCTTGCTGACGGTCTGGATCTCGCAGGTCAGGCACTTCGCAGTCAGAATGCCGTCCTCAGCGATCTCAGCCAGAAGGCGGCGACGGAACGCAACGCGGAGGCTCGGCTCGAAGCCGTGGAGCAGGAGATCCGCGACCTCAAGGCCGAGGCCGAGGCGGCACTCGCCCGTGAGCAGACGGCGCGTGATGACGCGGCTGCGAAGAAGCGCGAGGTCGACAATCTGATCAGCGAGGCGGCGAGTCTCAGCCGCCAGCTCGAAGCCAAACGCCCTGAGATCAAGAACCAGATCGCCCAGCACGAAGAACAGCAGCAGCAGGTCATCTCCAACATCGCCGAGCGGCAGGAGGAGCTCAAGCGCGAAGTCGAGGAACGTCGTCGCAAGGCGGAAGAGGAGGCCAGGCGGAAGGCCGAAGCGGCTCGAGAGGCGCGCGAAGCGGCCCGTGAGGCGCGCGAAGCAGCGGAGCGCGAGCGGGCCAATCAGGAGAAGCAGCGTCAGGCCGAACAGGCCGAACGAGAGGCCGCGGATGCCGAGCGCGAGGCGGCCCGCGAGTCCAGTTCCGGCGGGTCGAGCAATTCGGGCTCGGCCAGCAGCGGCAGCAGCAGCGGATGGGGTCTGCGGAGCCCTGCGGCTGCCGGCGCCTACCTGACGTCCGGATTCGGTTGGCGCCCGACCCCCGCGGGAACAATCGACTACGGGGGAGCCGGCGGCTACGTCCACGCTGGAATCGACTACGGATTCGGAGGCGCCTGCGGCCGTCCGGTCTACGCTGCGGCGAGTGGCGAGGTCTGGTTCGCCGGCTGGGGCGGCGGCTCGGGAAACAAGGTCACGGTCAGCCACGGTGTGGTGCGTGGCAGCGCGCTCGCGACGAACTACCACCACATGTCCTCGATCGCCGTCGGCAACGGACAGAACGTCTCCAAGGGCCAGGTCATCGGCTATGTCGGAACGACGGGCAACTCGACCGGCTGCCACCTGCACTTCGAGACGATTTTGAATGGTCAGGCGGTCAACCCGCTGGGCCTGCTCTGACCCGGTCTACCGCCCCGTAGCGTAGGATGGTTGTTCTGCCGTGTGTGGAACCCGATGCTGGAAGGGGAGGTTTCCGTGGCCAAAAAGAAGATCGACAAAGACCCGTCGAACCGTGTGATTGCGTCCAACCGCAAGGCGCGCCATGATTTCACGCTGCTCGACACGTTCGAAGCCGGCATGGTCCTCACCGGGACCGAAGTCAAGTCTTTGCGCGAGGGGAAGGCCTCCCTGGTGGACGGGTTCGCACAGTTCTACGGTGACGAGCTCTTCATCGAGCATGTCTACATCCCGGAGTACCTCAATGGATCGTGGACGAATCACACGGCGCGGCGCCGGCGGAAGCTGCTGCTGCACCGGCAGGAGCTGACGAAGATCCAGCGGGAACTGCAGGACGGCGGCAATACGATCGTGCCTTTGCAGCTCTACTTCAAGGACGGCCGGGTCAAGATCGAGATCTCGGTCGCCCGCGGCAAACGCGAGTTCGACAAGCGGCAGACGCTGCGCGAGAAGCAGGACAACCGCGAGGCGCTGCGTGCCATGCGTGAGCGCAACCGGCGCAGTGCCTAGGGAATGAAATTCGTCCTGTAGTGCGTTAGACTAGATACTTCCGGGGTTTCGGCTTCGGGGTTGTGGTGGGAGACCATCATTGACAACAACATACGGGGATGATCGGTTTCGACGGTGTGAGTCGCGTCAGGAGAAGCGGGCCGAGGATGCAGAGTTATCTCGTAAACGCCCTCTGCAAACCAATAAGTGCCGAATCTAAGCGCACTGACTTCGCTCTCGCTGCCTAAGTAGCCAGACAGTCCGTCAGCCAGGGGATGCTATCGCCCCTGGACCTGGCGTCGATTAGATAGCCACTGCTGAGTACATTCGTCGCTGATGTACTCGGAACTTTTAGGCGACTGTGCCCAGGGATGCAAGCCGCATGTTTGCGAGTCGGCTTATGGGGCAGAGAAATCCCACAGCAAACTGCGCCCGGAGAAGACCAGGCAACACCTCATCGGACGCGGGTTCAATTCCCGCCATCTCCACGAACAACCCGCTCCGGCATCGCGCCCGGGCGGGTTTTTTGTTGCCTGTCGTACTTCGTGCGCGCACCAAGGCGGCCCGTCCGATCCGGCGGCAGCGTCGGCGCCGGGCACGGCTTCTGAGGCCGCGCGGCATTCGTCGAGCGCGGTTCGTGGATAGAATGTCATCACGTGTCCAACGAATATCGTGTGGGGAAGGACCGCTCTTCGAATGACCAAGGCTGCCAATGCGCTTTCGTTCCTGCTCGAAGTCGCCCTGATCGGCGCAGTCGTCATGTGGGCCATCGCAATATGGGACCTGGCGCCCATGCTCGCCGTGGCCATGGCCGGAGTGCCCGCCGCCGTGCTGACCGCCGTCTTCATCACCTCGAATTCGAAGTGGCGACTGATGTGGCCCGTCCGCCCTGTGGTGGCCCACGGCCTCTTCATCGCCGGCGCGATCGTGCTCATCGGCTTGGAGCACCTGTCCTTCGGCTGGATCTTCTTGGTTCTCGCATTCGTCAGCATCGGGCTGACGTGGCGCCTCCGCGGCTCCATGCGCAGAACCGACGAGGAAATGCGCAGACTGCGAGGCGCCGAGGCCGTGGACAGCGGGGACGATTCCCGGCAGCGTCCGACCGGGCGGCGCGCGGCCAGGTAGCCGCCCACTCGGATCCTTCCGCGTCGGCCGGGTGCTTCATCCGGTCAGAGCCGCGTAGGCCAGCCATCCCGCGGCGGCGGCAGCGTACCCCAAGGCGAGATTGGCTATCGCGTTGAGTCCGGCCAGGGCATAGCGTCCGGCGAGCCACTCCTTCATCGTCGCTACGCCGAACGAGCTGTAGGTGCTCAACCCGCCGCAGAGGCCCACGGTCAGGATGGTTTGGACCTCGTGGTCGAGCCCGGAGGCGAGCGAAGCAGCCAGGACGGCGCCGAGAATCAACGAGCCGGCCGCATTGGCTCCCAGGGTCCCCAGCGGCACTCCGTCCGGGCCGCGTCGTTGAAGCAGAAGGTCCAACCAGACGCGGGTGACGGCGCCGGCGGACCCCGCTGCGGCTACAGCCAGGGCGAGTAGCAGTCCGCTCATCATTCCGCCTCATTCCGGGGATGGTCGCGGTGATCCAGCTCCGGACGTGCCTTGAATTCCATCGAACGGCCGAGAACCAGGCCGGACGCCGCCGCCACCAGGCAGGACAGGGCCGTCAGCCCAGTGAAGAACCACAGCAGGGGGGTGTCTCCGGAGCCAGCCAGGCCGGAGAGCGGCGCGGCGACGGCGACGGCGGAGAACGAGGTGAACGAGCCGAGCAACCCGCTGGAGGCAGCCAATCGCACAGTGCCCGACCCGGAGGCGTGCAGGCGCCCTGCTGCGTCCCACCAGCCGGTGAGGAGGCCGAGTACGAGGCAGCCCAGGACGTTTGCGGCGAATGTGCCCCACCCCAGCGACGCCGGATCGGAGGCCAGCGGGCCGCCGGGATCGTCGAAGGCCAGCCCGAGCAGGTAGCGGAGCAGGGTGCCGGCGAATCCGGCAGCAGCCACGGCGCCTACGGCGCGCGCCGGGAAGAGCGGGGAGCGGCTCGTAGGTGTCACCCCTCGTCCAGGAGGGTGGTGGGCCGGACCCACACGGCCGCCGCGTCATCGTCCGTCAGCCCGTGACCGCGGGTGTGCAGCGCTGCCCCCGGCACGATGCCCTTGGCGGCGCAGGTCCGCAAGACGTCGGGATCGGCGTCGCTGATGCGGACGACGACGGCGGTCTCCGCCGGGGCGTGGTCGAGCCTCGTCGCGTTCGGCAGGCGGGAGTCGCCGTCTGCGGTCGGGATCGGGTCTCCGTGGGGGTCGCCCTCCGGGTGGCCCAGAAGAGCGTCGATGCGGTCGATGAACCGCTCCGACACGGTGTGCTCGAGGATCTCGGCCTCGTCGTGCACCTCGTCCCAGGTGTAGTCCAGCTGGTCGACGAGGAAGGTCTCGATGAGGCGGTGGCGGCGGATGACCTTGAGCGCCGCGGACCGGCCTGATTCCGTGAGTCCGACCGAACCGTAGGGAGGGTGCACCATGAAGCCGCGCGAGACGAGCTTTGCGACCATGGCCGACGCGGAGGCGGGGGAGACAGCGAGCTTGGCGGCGAGCCGGCCGGTCGTCACCTTCTGCGGATCCCACTCGCGGAGGCCGTAGACGACCTTGAGGTAGTTCTCCTCACTCGGGCTGAACTCGGCATCGGGGGCGTGCGTCCCGGGCGACATCAGGCGGCTCCACGGAGTCGCGCGCGGGCGATCATGCCCTGCTCCGGGGCGGCGAGGTATGTCACCGCGAAGAAGGAGGCCTGGGCGAGGACGATGGCGGCACTGGCGGACACATCCAGATAGTAGCTGACGTACAGGCCGCACACTGCGGAGGCGACGCCGAGGCCCGCCGCCAGCATCAGCATGCGCCCGAAGCTGCGGGTCCAGAGGAACGCGGTCGCGCCGGGAATGATCAACATGGCGACGACCAGGATGATGCCCATGGCCTGCAGGCTGGTGACGACCGTCAGAGCCAGAAGGCCGAGGAGCAGGAAGTTGAGGGCACGGGTGTTGATTCCGAGTGCGTGGGCGTGGACCTTGTCGAAGGCCAGCAGCATGAGGTCCTTGCGCAGGTAGAGGAGGACGCTCAGCGTCAGGACGGCGAGGACGCACACCTGGACGAGGTCCGGCATGGTGACGCCGAGGACGTTGCCGAAGAGGATGTGGCCCAGGTCCACTTCGCTCGGTGTCTTCGAGACGATCGCGAGGCCGAGGGCGAAGAGGGCTGTGAAGACCACGCCGATCGCGGTGTCGGACTTCAACGACGTCGTACTCCTGAGTGCGCCGATGAGGAACACCGCGCCGAGGCCGAAGGCGAGGGCGCCCACGGCGAAGGGGACTCCCACCAGATAGGAGATCGCGACGCCCGGAAGCACTGCGTGCGAGATGGCGTCGCCCATGAGCGCCCATCCCATGAGGACCAACCAGCAGGAAAGCACAGAGCAGACGAGTGCGGCGGCGAGCGCCACCGTCAGGGCATTGCTCATGAAACCGTAGGCGAACGGCTCCGTGAGCCAGGTCAGGATGTTCATTTCTCCTCCTGCCGTGGGCCGCCGAAGGCCTGCGCGAGATTGGACTCCGTCAGGACGGCGGCGGGAGCCCCCGAGGCGAGGACGCTGTGGTGCAACAGGATGGCCTGCGTGCAGAACGTGGGGACGCCGGCGAGGTCGTGCGTTGACATCAGGATCGTCCGGCCTTCGGTGGTGAGCGTCGTCAGCAGATTCATGATCAGCTTCTCCGAGGTCACGTCGACACCGGCGAACGGCTCGTCGAGCAGCATCAGCTCCGCTTCCTGGGCAATGCCGCGGGCGACGAACGTCCGCTTCTTCTGGCCGCCCGACAACTGGCCGATCTGCCGATGCGCCAGATCGGTGAGGGCGACGCGCTCGAGTGCGTCGTCGACGGCGGCTCGGTCGGCGGCGGCGGGGCGCCGGGAACGGCCCATGTGGCCGTAGCGTCCCATCATGACGACGTCCCGGACGCTCACCGGGAATGTCCAGTCGACGTCCTCGGCCTGGGGAACGTAGGTGATCAGACCCTGCTTCCGTGCCCGCAGCTGGTCGTGGCCGAACAGGCGGACAGAACCCCGCTTCGGGCTGACGAGGCCCATCAGGGATTTGAACAGCGTCGACTTGCCGCTGCCGTTCACGCCCACCAGCCCACACAGTTCGCCGGCGTCGACCGAGAAATCCACGCCGTCCAGTGCCTTGAGCGCCCCATAGGAGACCGTCAGGTCCTGGACTTGGATGACGCTCATTCGGCATCCCCGGGATCCGGGCCATCGCCGAGCCCCGCCGAGATCACGTCGAGGTCGTGGCTGATCAGGGAGAGGAAATCCGGGACCGGGCCGTCCTGCTCGGACAGGGAGTCCACGTAGAGGGGACCGAGCAGTTCGGCGCCCGTGGCGGCGGCGACCTGCTGCTGTGCGCCGTCGTTCACGGTCGATTCGCAGAAGACTGCGGGGACATCGTTGTCCTTGACGAATTCGATCTGGGAGCGGATCTGCTGCGGGGTTCCCTCGACGTCCGAGTTCACCGGCCACAGCGAGTGCTCCTGCAGCCCGAGGTCCCGGGCCAGGTAGGAGAACGCGCCCTCGCAGGTCACCAGGGCGGCACCGTCGTCGGGCAGCTCGGCGGCCGTCCGCTCGGCCAACTCGTCCAGCTCCGCCTTGAAGGCCTGCCCGTTGGCGGCGAAGTACTCGGCGTCCTCGGGGCTCAGATCCGAGAGGGCGGCGACCGCGTTGTCGACGTAGACCTTGGCGGCCGTGGGCGACATCCACGCGTGCGGGTTGGGGCGGCCCGAGTATTCGCCGGAGACGATGTCGATCGGTTCGATGCCTTCGGAGAGGACGACGTGGGGGACATCGACGTCCGCGACGAAGCGTTTGAACCACCGTTCGAGTCCGAGCCCGTTGTCCATCACGAGGTCGGCCTCGTGAACCCGCACCAGATCCGAGGGGGTCGGCTCGTAGCCGTGGATCTCCACACCCGGTTTGGTCAGCGACAGGACCTCCGCACGATCGCCGGCGACCTGGCGGACGAGATCGGCGATGACGCTGAAGGTCGTCAGTACTATCGGTCCGTCCGTCGCCGCGGGTTCACCGGTGGTGGCGGGCGCGCTTGCGGGTGCGCCGCAACCCGTCAGGGCGAGGCCGATGGCGAGGGTGGCAGCGGTCGCGGCCGCGCGCGGGGTGCGGAGTCGACGATGCGCGTCTCTCCGTGCCCCGGGTGACTGCGAGCCGACTGCTGTGCGGGCGCGTCCTCGGGCCTGCACCGGATCAGTTTTTTTAGCCATGCCTAAATCTTGCCTCTTCGAAGCCTGGGACACAATTCAGGCCAGACAGAATTAAGGGCGGCCCGTCATGATGGCGACATCATGACGGGCCGCCCTGGCGGGCTGGTGGCCGGCTCAGGTCCTGCTGAGCACTCGGAGCGCCTCGTCGTGAAGGAGCCCGTTGGTGGCGAGCGAGTTGCCCCCGAAGCAGCCGTCTTCTCCGTCGAGCGAGGTGAAGCGTCCGCCCGCTTCCTGAACGATGGGGACGAGAGCGGCCATGTCGTGCAGGCCGAGCTCGGGCTCGGTCGCGATGTCCACGGAACCCTCCGCCAGAAGGCAGTAGGACCAGAAGTCGCCGTAGGCGCGGGTGCGCCAGACCTCGTCGTGGAGCGCGAGCATGCCGTCGAGCTGGCCGCGCTCCTTCCAGCCAGTGAGGCTGGAGTAGGACAGGGAGGCGTCGGCGAGCTTGTTGACCCGTGAGACGCTGAGCGTCGTGGCACGCGAGAGGGATTTGCCGGCGTAGGCGCCCATGGCCTCAGCGGCCCACCAGCGGCGGCCCAGAGCCGGTGCCGAGACGAGGCCGACGACCGGGCGGCCTTCGTCGACGAGGGCGATGAGCGTGGCCCACACGGGCACGCCGCGGACGAAGTTCTTGGTGCCGTCGATCGGGTCGATGATCCAGCGCCGGGGGCCGTGGCCCGTGCTGCCGAATTCCTCGCCGAGGATGGCATCGCGCGGACGCGAACGGCGCAACTGGCCGCGGATGGCCTCCTCGGCGGAGCGGTCCGCGTCGGTGACCGGCGTGAGGTCGGGCTTGGTGTCGATGGCCAGGTCGAGCGCCTTGAAGCGTCCCATGGTCAGCGAGTCGACGGAATCCGCCATGACATGGGCCAAGCGGAGATCGTCGTTGTAGGTCATCACGTCGGTGGTCATACTTTCCAACCTACCTCAGCGCTAGTACGAACCGAGTTCTTTGGCCTCCACCTCGTCCTCCGCGCCGAGCAGCCGGCGGAACGATGAGAGCCGGCCCGGGCCGGAGTCGCCGGCCCGCCCGGATCGGACCCAGGCGTCGAGTCCGCAGCCGGGTTCCCCGGAGTGGTGCGTGCAGCCGCGGGAGCAGTCCTGCGCGCCGGGGGCGATGTCCGGGAATGCGCCGAGGATGTTGTCCGGTTCGACGAGTGCCAGCCCGAAGGAGCGGATGCCGGGCGTGTCGATAATCCAGGTGCCGGGTTCGGCATCCGCGATGCGCAGCGCCAGGGCGGACGAAGAGGTGTGGCGGCCGCGACCGGTGACGGCGTTGACGCCGCCGGTCGCGCGCTGGGATCCGGCCAGGGCGTTGACGAGCGTGGATTTGCCCACGCCGGAGTGGCCGAGGACGACACTCACCTTGCCGTCGAGCAGCTCGTGCAGGCGCGTCAGGGCCGCCGAATCAAGCCGGGCCGACTCGCCGTCGGCGGAGCGCGCGTCGGTACCGCTGGCGGCGTCGCCTGTGCTGCGGCTGATGACGACGTCGAGGTCGACGTGGGAGTAGTTGGCCAGCAGACCCGTCGGCTCCTTCACGTCCGCCTTCGTGACGCAGAGGATGGGGTGGATGCCGGCGTCGTACGCGGCGACGAGTGCCCGGTCGATGAATCCGGTGCGCGGCTCGGGATTGGCGGCAGCGACGACGATGACGAGCTGGTCCGCGTTGGCGACGACGACCCGCTCCACCGGATCCGTGTCGTCGGCGCTGCGGCGCAGCAGCGTGTGCCGGTCCTCGATGCGTACGAGTCGAGCGAGCGTATCGGGCTTGCCGGAGGAGTCGCCGACGAGGCCGACGAAATCGCCGGGGACGACCGGCTTGCGGTTGAGTTCCCGCGCACGGGCGGCGATGACGAGGCGTTCCTCAGGTGTTCCCTCGTCGACGATCGCGGTGTAGCGTCCCCGGTCGACGGTGATGATGCGCCCCTTGACGGCGTCGGCGTGTTTCGGCCGCTCCTTCGTCCGGGGGCGTGTGCCGCGTTTGTTGGGGCGGACGCGGACGTCGGACTCGTCCCAGTCGTATCGGTTCCCGGCCATCAGGAGCCCCCGGCGGAGTCCACCATCCGCTCCCAGAGCGCGGGGAATTCGGGCATGGTCTTGTCGGTCGTGCCGATGTCCTCGACCCGGACGCCGTCGACCGCGAGGCCCAGTACGGCCCCGAAGGTGGCCATCCGGTGATCGGCGTAGCTGTCGACGACCCCGGCGTGCAGCGGCCGCGGGCGGACGACGATCCCGTCGTCGATCTCCTCGGCGTCGCCGCCGAGCCGCGTGATCTCCGTGACGAGGGCCGCCAGACGGTTCGTCTCGTGGCCGCGGAGGTGGGCGATGCCCGTCAGTCGGGATTCGTCCGCGGCGACCGCGCAGAGTGCGGCCACCGTCGGGGCGAGTTCCGAGGCATCGGCGAGGTCGATCCCCCGGATCTGGTCCGGTCCCGAAACGGTGAGCGTGCCCTCGGTCAACTGGACTCGGCCGCCCATCCGGGGGAGGATCTCCCGCCACAAGTCGCCGACCTGCGTGGTCGGCGTCGGCCAGTCCGGGATGCGCACCGTCCCTCCGGTCACCATGGCGGCCGCCAGGAACGGGCCGGCATTGGAGAGGTCCTGCTCGATCAGGGTGTCGAACGCCCGGACCGTCCCTTCGTCAACCTTCCACGAGGTCTTGCTGGTCGTGAGCACGTCGACGCCGACGTCGCGGAGGACATCGATCGTCATGTTGATGTGGTCCAGGCTGGGGATCGTCTGACCGACGTGTTCGACGACGAGGCCGCCCGGGACCCGGCAACCCACGAGGAGCAGTGCCGAGACGAACTGCGAGGACATGCCCGCGTCGATGCGGACGTGCGCCGGGCTCTCGGACCGGGGAGCCGCGGGGCCCGAAGTGACGGTGAACGGGAGGGCGGCCAGGCCGTCGTCGTGCACGGCGAAGCCGAGCTGGCGCAGAGCGTCGATGACGGTGTCCATCGGGCGCGTGCGCGCATGCGGATCGCCGTCGAATCGCGCTGGGCGCCCCGCGAGAGCCGCGATCGGCGGCACGAACCGCATGACCGTGCCGGCCAGGCCGCAATCGATGTCGACCAGCGGTGCGTCAGCCGCGTCGGGGCCCGCGGGAGCCAGTGGCGTCACGCGCAGGTCGGGACCGTAGACTCCCGTCCCCTCGACCCGTTCGATCCGTGCGCCGAGGGCCTCGAGCGCGGCGATCATCAGTGCGGAATCCCGCGAGTGCAGGGGATGGCGCAGGACCGACGGGCCGTCGGCGATGGCGGCGAGGACCAGATACCGGTTGGTCAGTGATTTCGATCCCGGGACGCGGACAGTCGCGTCGATGGGGGAGGAGGCGAAGGGGGCCGGCCAGGTCGGGGCGGCGACAGGATCTGCGGGGTTCATCTGATCAGCGGCCGAGAACGTCCTCGGCGGACTTCGCAGCATCTTCCGCTTTCCGCTTCACGGCGCGGGTGACGTCCTTGTTGGCCCGGGTGAGCTGCTTGCGGGCCTCCTTGCTCAGGTGCTGGGCGCGCCAGGCCAACGACGGCTGCCCCGCCGTGTCGACGCTGGCCAGGAGGACGCCGCCGGCCAGGGAGGCCGACTTGAGCTTGTCGCCGAGCGAGGAATCGGCGTAGTCGTCCGCGGCTGCGACGAGCGACGACAGGACCAGCGTTGCCGCGGAGAACCGCGGTGCCTTGCCCGCGGCGAAGAGGAGACCGGCGACGATCTGGGTGCCGCCGATCGCGCGGGCGAGCAGTTCCGGACGGTCGGCGACGACGGCGGCCTGCGGGCACTTGTCGGCGACCTTGTCCAGGACGCGGCGCAGCCGGGCCGCGGTCTGCTGCGGCTTGGACAACCGTTCGACGCCTGTCCAGATGTAACTGGACGCGAGCAGTGGACGGGCGAGCAAACGGACTGCGGACATTCTTCCTCCAACGGTCAAGCCGACTTGTCAGTCTCTAGTCTTGCATTTTTTGTCGCGCGCGCGGGGAACGCCCCGCCTTCGCGGACTTCGGGGCGCGGGGGAATACGCGGCCCGGGGGTCCCGTTGAACCTAAGTGACAAGCAGCAGGAGATGGAGGTGGGCCGTGGGTGGTACCGAAGGCGCCGTCATGGAACGGCCGGCGTGCGTAGACTGGGCGGTGATGACCGATTCAAACAACCGCACGGAAACCGTTGAGGCAGAGGCCGAGACGACTGAGCAGCGTCGCGCGCGATTCGAGCGCGACGCGCTCCAGTACGTCGACCAGCTGTACTCGGCTGCGCTGCGCATGGCGCGCAATCCCAGCGACGCCGAGGATCTGGTGCAGGAGGCCTACGCCAAGGCCTACTCTGCGTTCCACCAGTACAAGCCGGGGACGAACCTCAAGGCCTGGCTCTACCGGATCCTGACGAACACCTACATCAACCTGTACCGCAAGAGGCAGCGCGAGCCGCAACGGTCCAGCACCGAGACCGTGGAAGATTGGCAGATGGCGGAGGCCGCGGAACACACCTCGTCGGGCCTGCGGTCCGCGGAGGCCGAGGCGCTGGACCACCTGCCCGACTCGGATGTGAAGACGGCACTCGCGTCGATTCCGGAGGAGTTCCGGCTCGCCGTCTACTTCGCGGACGTCGAGGGCTACTCCTACAAGGAGGTCGCCGAGATCCTCAGCATCCCCATGGGAACGGTGATGTCCCGGTTGCATCGCGGACGCAAGCAGCTTCGTGAGTTGCTCGCCGACTACGCAGCCGACCGCGGTATCGGAAAAAAGGGCGCTGATCGCACATCAGCGGCGAAGAAGCAGGAGAAGAAGTAATGGGCGACTGCCAATCGCTGGGCGACTGCGAAGACTCGCGGATCGCCCGGCTCTACGAATACCTCGACGGGGCGCTGTCGGTGGACGACCTGAACGACGTCAAGAAGCACTTGGAGCACTGCAACGAGTGTGCTCAGGAGTACGACCTCGAATGCATCATCCGTTCGGTCGTGAAGCGCTCGTGCAGCGAGCAGGCTCCCGATGCGCTCAAGTCGCGGATCATGACGCGGATCAGCGAGATCCGCGTGGAGATCGGACACGGATAGTACCGCCGTGGAGTTAAACGCCGGAGGCCGGCACCCGCATGGGTGCCGGCCTCCTTCGCTCTGTGAAGAGCACGCTACCTAGCTGTTGGGGCGCTTGCCGTGGTTGGCGCCGCCGCGCTTGCGGTCTTTACGCTTGCGTGCACGCTTGCTGCTCATGGTGACTCCTTCTTTTGTTCGTCAAAGGATGAATCATCCCAAAAGGACTGCGTACCAGTGTCCCACATCAGGGGCCCCCGTCCTAACCGGCGGTGGGCTCCGGCATATTCAACCACTGGTACCAGCCCCGGTGGAGGACGAGCCAGGCGATGAGCCCGTGGCCCGCCTGTCCCGGCGCGCCGTCGTTGGCCGCGAGATCGCTGCGCCACTGCTCGTGGTGCTGCAGCGGAGCAAACGTGTCGACGAAGGCGTGGTGCCGGCGGCTGGTGACGTCTGCGAAGGCATTCGACAGTTCTGCCAAGCGGGCGTTGCGTTGGGTGTCGAGACCCGGTGGCGGCCCTACGACGAGTGCCTTGATGCTCGACTGGGAGGCCGCGTCGAGGATGTTCGCCAGGTTCAATCGGCTGCGCGCCGTCGACAGGTCCTCATCGAGGTCGGCGTCCGAGAGCGAGATGACGACACGGTTCTCCGCCGTCTCGGAGAAGCGCGGCGAGGCCTCGCCGAACCAGCGTTGCGCGAGGGATTCGGTTCCCTCCCGCGGGGCGGCCAACTGGAAGCTCTGGAGCGACACCTCCGGGCTCTGCGTGCGGGCGAGGACTCGTCCGTACCAGCCCAGGGCACGTGGATCTCCGTGACCAGCCAAGAGTTCGTCGCCGACGGCCACCAAGCGAATGATGCGTTGTTGCACGAAGGTCCTTTCTGCGGGCAGTGATACCACCCTAGCAAGGGTCGGCTTAAAGAACGGGGGCGGACACGTTGGTGTCCGCCCCCGTCGTCTTGTGCGATTAATCGCGGTTGAACACCTGCTGCAGCAGAGCCGCCTGCTCGCCGTCGTGGCGCTTGTGCGAACCGGTGGCGGTCGCCGCCGAGGCGGCCCGCGCGGCCAGGCGGACCGGACGGTCGAGCTCGGGCGGAAGGTTCAGCCCGATGAACGGCCACGGTCCCTGGTTGGCCGGTTCGTCCTGCGCCCAGACGACGTCGGCATTCGGGTACTTTTCCAGCTCGGCGCGGATCTCCTCGACCGGCAGCGGGTAGAGCTGCTCGACCCGGACGATCGCCGTCTTGGAGTCATCGGCCTTCTTCCGAGCTGCCACCAGATCGTAGTAGAGGCGACCGGAGACGAGAACGACGCGGTCGACCTCTGACGCGGTCAGCGAGGCGCTGTCGCCGATGACCGTCTGGAACGAGCCCTGGATGAAGTCCTCGACGGGGGAGGCTGCGGCCTTCAGTCGCAAGAGCTGCTTCGGCGTGAAGATGACCAGCGGCTTGCGCGGACGGCTGTACGCCTGGCGCCGGAGCAGGTGGAAGTGGTTGGCACCCGAGGACGGGTTCGCGACGACGATGTTGTTCTCCGCGCACATCTGCAGGAACCGCTCGATGCGTGCTGAGGAGTGGTCCGGTCCCTGGCCCTCGTACCCGTGCGGCAGCATCAGGACGACGGAGGAGCGCTGGCCCCACTTCTGCTCGGCGGAGGAGATGAATTCATCGATGACGGTCTGGGCGCCGTTGACGAAATCGCCGAACTGCGCCTCCCAGAGCACCAGGGCGTCCGGGCGCTCGACGGAGTAGCCGTACTCGAAGCCCATCGCCGCGTATTCGCTCAGCAGCGAATCGTAGATCCAGATCTTCGACTGGTCGTCGGACAGGTGCTGCAGCGGCATCCACTCGTCGCCGTTGCTGCGGTCGTGGAAGACCGCGTGGCGCTGCACGAACGTGCCACGGCGCGAGTCCTGGCCGGCGAGGCGGACCGGGACGCCCTCCATGGAGAGCGAACCGAAAGCCGCGATCTCCGCGAAGCCCCAGTCGATGCCGCCCTCGGTGGACATCTTGGCGCGGCGGTCGAGCAGCGCCTTGAGCTTCGGGTGCACCGTGAAGTTCTCCGGGATCTCCGTGTGGGCCCGGCCGATGTGTGCCAGGGTCTCGGCGGAGATCGCCGTCGTCGTCGGCGCATTGACGTCGTCGCTGACCTGGGCCGTGGGGAGCTCCAGGTCGTTGACCGCGCCGTCGGAGCTGACCACCGGGATCGGCGAGGTCTGGGCCGCGTGTGTCTCGGCGAAGACCCGCTCGAGGCGGTCCTGGTAGTCGCGCAGCGCCTGGTCTGCTTCCTCCTGCGTGATATCACCACGGCCGACGAGGGCCTCGGTGTAGAGCTTGCGGGTGGAGCGCTTGGCCTCGATGAGGTTGTACATCATCGGCTGCGTCATCGACGGATCGTCGCCTTCGTTGTGGCCACGGCGGCGGTAGCACACCATGTCGATGACGACGTCCTTGTTGAACTTCTGGCGGTACTTGAAGGCGAACTGGGCCACGCGGACCACGGCCTCTGGATCGTCGCCGTTGACGTGGAACACCGGCGCCTGGATCATCTTCGCCACGTCGGTGGAGTACACCGACGAGCGCGACGCCGTCGGCGCCGTCGTGAACCCGACCTGGTTGTTGACGACCACGTGGACGGTGCCGCCGGTGCGGTACCCGCGCAGCTGGGACAGGTTGAGCGTCTCGGCCACCACGCCCTGGCCGGCGAAGGCCGCGTCGCCGTGGACGAGGATCGGCAGGACGGAGAAGCCATCCGTCCCGCGGTCGAGGCGGTCCTGCTTGGCGCGGGCGATGCCCTCGAGCACGGGATCCACGGCTTCCAGGTGCGACGGGTTGGCCGCCAGGTACACCTTGGTCTCGTTGCCGTGGTCGGAGACGTACTTGCCCTCTGTACCGAGGTGGTACTTGACGTCGCCGGAACCCTGCACCGAGCGCGGGTCCTGCGTCCCCTCGAACTCGCGGAACACCTGTGCGTAGGTCTTGCCGGCGATGTTGGTCAGCACATTCAGCCGGCCGCGGTGGGCCATGCCGATCGTGACTTCGTCCATGCGCTGGTCGGCCGCGTCGGAGATGATGGCGTCGAGCAGGGGGATCAGCGATTCGCCGCCCTCGAGCGAGAAACGCTTCTGACCGACGAACTTGGTCTGCAGGAACGTCTCGAAGGCCTCGGCGGCGTTCAGCCGTCCGAGGACGCGGAGCTGCTCCTCCCGGGTCGGCTTCGAGTACTCGTGCTCCAGTTCGGACTGGAACCACTCGCGCTCCTCCGGGTCCTGGATGTGCATGTACTCGATGCCGGTGGTGCGGCAGTAGGTGTCGCGCAGGACGCCCAGGATCTTGCGCAGGGGAAGTCGCTGCTTGCCGCCGAATCCGCCGGTGACCCACTCCCGGTCCAGGTCCCACAGCGTCAAACCGTAGGTCTGGATGTCCAGGTCCGGGTGCCGGCGCTGGACGTACTCGAGAGGGTTCGTGTCCGCCATCAGGTGTCCGCGCACACGGTAGGCATGGATCAGCTGCTGGATGCGGGCGATCTTGTTGACCTCGAGGTCGACGTCGACCTGGTTGTCCTTGACCCAGCGGACCGGCTCGTAGGGGATGCGCAGTGCTTCGAAGATCTCATCGTAGAAGCCCTGCTCGCCGAGGAGGAGCTGCTCGACGATGCGCAGGAACTCGCCCGAGCCCGCGCCCTGGATGACACGGTGGTCGTACGTCGAGGTCAGGGTGATGATCTTGCCCACGCCGGCACGGGCGATGGTCTTGTCGCTGGCACCGCGGTATTCGGCCGGGTACTCGAGGGCGCCGACGCCGACGATGGTGGCCTGCCCCTTGGACAGGCGCGGAACGGAGTGGACCGTGCCGATGCCGCCCGGGTTGGTCAGCGACACCGTGGTCTTGGCGTAGTCGTCGGCGGTCAGCTTGTTGTTGCGTGCGCGGCGGATCAGGTCTTCGTAGGCGTTCCAGTAGTCCGAGAAGTTCAGCGTCTCGGCCTTCTTGATGTTCGGGACGGCCAGCATGCGGGAGCCGTCCGGCTTCGGCAGATCGATGGCGATGCCGAAGTTCACGTGTGCCGGCTGTACCGCCGCCGGCTTGCCGTCGACCACGTCGTAGGTCACGTTCTGCGAGGGGAAGAGCTTGAGCGCGCGGACCACCGCGTAGCCGATGAGGTGCGTGAACGAGACCTTGCCGCCGCGGGCGCGGGCCAGGTGGTTGTTGATGACGACGCGGTTGTCGATGAGAGCCTTGGCCGCGACGGCGCGAACGGTCGTCGCCGTCGGGACGGTGAGCGACGTCTCCATGTTGGTGGCGATGGCCTTCGACGGGCCGCGCAGGGGCTTGACCACGTCTTCCTCGGTGGGTGCCTCGCCGTTCTGGGACTTCGGGAGCTCGGCCGGGATCGGCGCAGACTTCGGGGCGGGCTTCTGCTTCGTCTTGTCGGGTGCGGGGTCGGCGGGGATGCGTTCCTGGCTGGATCCGGTCGAGGACTCGCTCGAGGAGCCGGCGGTGGTCCCGGTCGTGTCGACCACCCGGGCGTGCGTGGCTGGGCGCGGTGCGGCCTTGGTGGTGGGCTCGGTGCCGTTGTCGGACTCGGCGTCCGGCGACTTCGCCGACGGGGCCTCGGCAGCGCTGCCGTCGTCCTCGAAGGACTCGAAGATGTCCCACCACTTCTTGTCAACGGAGTTCTTGTCCTGGCGGTACTGCTGGTACAGCTCGTCGACGAGCCACTCATTACCGCCGAATTCTTCTGTCAGCCGGTGATGCGGTTGATCTGGCACGTTTATACGCCTCTTCTTCCTTGAATTGCCTCGCCGCGTTGAACCCCGCGGCAGAACCGCGCGGTCAGTCATAGACCTCGGGCCAGTCTAGTGACTTTTCGCGGTGCGTTGCGAATCAATCGGGATGCATGTCGCCAGCGTGCGTCCGTCTGCGGCAAGCGGTCGGCACAGCCCGCGTTCCGATCTCGTCGCGGGTTGCGTAGACTGGGGATTCTTATGGACAGTCACTCTCTGAGCCGGCCTGCCGTGCGCATTCGCAGCGCGGCATCTGGTGCCGGCAAATCTCTGGTCTCTCCGTCCGACAACCCCCCGTCCTCGCCATCCGCCTGCGCGGATCCGGCCAGTGCGGAGCCTTCTAGACCGGCCGTGTCGATACGCCCGGTGCCGACGTCCGGATCGAGCTGCTGAATGGAGTGGCTCTTCCTGGCTCTCGGCTTGCTGCTCATTTTCGGTACCGGTTTCTTCGTCGCCGTCGAGTTCTCGCTGGTGGCCCTCGACCAGACGACTGTCCGCGCGGCAATCAACGCCGGTGACAAGGGTGCCCGTCCGCTTTTGCGGTGCCTCAGGTCCCTGTCGACGCAATTGTCGTCGTGCCAGTTGGGAATCACCCTCACGACCCTGCTGACCGGGTACGTCATGGAACCCTCGGTAGGCCGTCTCCTGACGCCCGTCTTGGAGGGCTGGGGGCTCGGTACGGCGGCGGCGCCCGTCTCCCTCGTGGTGGCGATGGTGCTGGCGACTCTGCTCTCGATGCTGATCGGCGAGTTGGTACCGAAGAACCTCGCCATCGCCAAGGCCTTCGCCGTCGGGCGTGCCCTCGCGCGACCGCAACTCGTCTTCACGGCCGTGTTCAAGCCGGCGATCGTGGTCCTGAACGGCTTCTCCAACCGCGTCCTGCACCTCGTCGGGCTCGAGGCGAAGGAGGAGCTCTCCAGTGCGCGGAATCCGGAAGAGCTGGCCTCCCTCGTGCGCCGGTCCGCCGACTTGGGCACCCTCGACAGGGAAACCGCCAACTTCCTCTCGCGGTCGCTGCGCTTCTCCGAGCGTTCGGCGGCGGACGTCATGACGCCCCGTATCCGCATGGAATCGGTGCGCGACGAGGACCCGCTCACGTCGATCATCACGGCGGCGCGGCGAACCGGCTACTCGCGGTTTCCCGTCATCGGAGAGTCCCCGGACGACGTCCTCGGGGTCTGCCACGTGAAGAAGGCCGTGGCCGTCCCGCGCGAGAAGCGCGAGGGCCTGGTCGCGGCGAACATCATGTCCGACATCATCTCGGTCCCGGAGACCGTGCATCTCGATTCGCTGCTCTCCGATCTCCGCGAGGCGAACCTCCAGGTGGCGATGGTGCTCGACGAGTACGGCGGCACCGCCGGCATGGTCACACTGGAGGACCTCGTCGAGGAGATCGTCGGTGAGGTAGCCGACGAGCACGACCGCACCATGCCGGGCGTCCTGCAGGCGGCCAGCGGCGACTGGTACTTCCCGGCGCTCCTGAGGCCCGACGAGGTCGGCGATCTCATCGCGGGGCTCTCCGTCCCGGACGACGCCGCCTACGAGACGGTCGGCGGTTTCATCATGAGTGAACTCGGCCGGATCCCGGCCCCGGGCGACACGGTCCTGACAGAACACGGCGAGTTGATCGTCGTGAGCATGGAGGGGCGTCGCGTCGAACGGCTGCGGTACGTCCCGTCGCCGGCAGCGAACGACAACGGAGGCAGGGAATGAGCGACTGGATGGGAATCGTCTGGCTGGTCGTCCTCTTGATCGGCAACGCGTTCTTCGTCGGCGCCGAGTTCGCCGTCATGACGGCGCGGCGTAGCCAGATCGAGCCGAGAGCGAGGGAAGGAAGTGCTCCGGCACGCACGGCGCTGTACGCGATGGAGCACGTCTCGCTCATGCTGGCGGTCGCGCAGCTGGGCATCACGGTCTGCTCGCTGCTGATCCTGAACATCGCAGAGCCCGCGATCCACCACCTGGTGGCGGAGCCGCTGCACGCGCTGGGCGTCCCGGACGGCATCGCGGGTCCGGCGTCGTTCGTCTTCGCGTTGCTGCTGGTCACCTTCCTGCATGTGACGTTCGGCGAGATGGTGCCGAAGAACATCTCCGTCTCGGTGGCCGACCGCTCGGTTCTGGTGCTCGCGCCGCCTCTGGTGGCGCTGTCGAAGTTGATCTACCCGGTCGTGGTCAGTCTCAACTGGGTGGCGAACCACGTCCTGCGGGCGATGCGCGTCGAACCAAAGGACGAGGTCACCTCGAGTTTCACACTGGAGGAGGTCCAGAACATCGTCGAGGAGTCCCGGAGGGAGGGGCTGGTCGACGACGAGTCGGGCGTCATCTCGGGTGCCCTCGAGTTCTCGGAGTACACGGCGGGCACGCTGATGGTGCCATTGGGCGAACTGGTCAGCCTTCCTCCGACCACGACCCCGAGCGAATTCGAGCGTGCCGTCGGCCGGACCGGGTTCTCCCGATTCGTCATGCAGGA
Organism: Zhihengliuella salsuginis; assembly: GCF_014651715.1. GTDB lineage: Bacteria > Actinomycetota > Actinomycetes > Actinomycetales > Micrococcaceae > Zhihengliuella > Zhihengliuella salsuginis. The sequence continues at coordinate 120,144 of NZ_BMXK01000008.1, read as the reverse complement.
CGACGACCAGGCCCTGGCCGGCTACCTGCACCTGAAGGACGTCATGAGCATCCCGCCGCACCGGTCCGACGAGCCGATTCCGGTGACGCGGTTGAGGACGCTGGCGAACCTGGCAGCGCACACCGAGGTCGAGGACGCGCTGTCGGTCATGCAGCGCACGGGGTCGCACCTGGCCCGCGTGATCGATGCGGACGGAATGACCCGTGGCATCCTCTTCCTCGAGGATGTGATCGAGGTCCTCGTCGGCGAGATCAGGGACGCGACGCAGCAGCAGGGGGTGCGCCGCCGGAACGGGGCCGGGAACGCCGCCTCGGCGATCACCCCTTCATAATGCTAACGATTCGCATTTAGGGTAGGGTGGGGGTGCGCAACGTCGCGCCCCCACCTCCTAATTCATGTCCCCGGCCGGTGCCGGGTCGTAGCCCTCCCCGAAAGGTTGGCCTCCTGTGGCTCGTCATCTCACCCGCCTTGCTCTGGCACCCGCTGTCGTCGTCGGCGCGCTGGTGCTCACCAGCTGCGGCGGTGCGGCCTCGACGGCCGCCTCGGAACAGGCGGCGAACGACGGCGTCACGACGGTGGTCGCCTCGACCAGTGTCTACGGCGACTTGGCCGAGACGATCGGCGGCGACGAGGTCGAGGTCAGCTCGATCGTCTCGACCACGGCGCAGGACCCGCACTCCTACGAGGCCACCGCGCAGGACAAGCTCGCCGTCACCAAGGCCGATCTGGTGGTCGGCAACGGCGGGGGATACGACTTCTTCCTGGAGCAGCTCGTCGGCGACCTCGAGCTGGACGACGATTCGATCCTCTACGCCGTCGACTACTTCGAGGAGTCGCACGAGGACGAGACCGCCGAGGAACACGCCGGGCACGGAGACGAGACCGCTGAGGAGCACGCCGATCACGGAGACGAAACTGCCGACGAGCACGCCGGCCACGGCCACGGCGACGTCAACGAGCACGTCTGGTACGACCTGCACACCGTGAGCGAGCTCGCACACGAGATCGCCGAGAGTCTGGGCGAGCTCGACCCGGAGAACAGCGGCCTCTTCCACGAGCGCTACGAGGCACTCGCCGCGGACCTCGACGAGCTGTCCGAGCGCCAGCAGGCGCTGGCCGGCGGCGGGGAGTCCTACGCCATGACCGAGCCGGTCCCGTACTACCTCCTGGAGGAGGCCGGCCTGGAGAACGTCACTCCGACCGGGTACAGCGAGGCCATCGAACACGGCGAGGACGTGGCACCGCTGATCCAGAAGGAACTGGTGGACGTGCTGGACGGGGGCGACGCCGTCGTGCTCGCCTACAACCCGCAGACCGAGAGCCCGCAGACCGAGGCGGCCCGCACGGCAGCCGAGGACGCCGGCGTCGCCGTCGTGGAGTTCACCGAGACCCTCCCCGAGGGGGAGGACTATGCTGGTTGGATGTCCGCCAACATCTCTGCCCTGGAGGAAGCACTTGACCGCTAGCTCACCAGTGACGCCGGCGGTGCGCCTGCGGAACGCGAGCATGGCCTTCGGCGACCGCGTCCTCTGGGACGGGCTCGACCTCGATGTGGCCCCCGGCGAGTTCCTCGCCGTGCTTGGACCCAACGGTTCCGGGAAATCGACGTTCCTGAACGTTCTGCTCGGGCTGAAGGAGCTCTCCGGGGGCGCTGTCGAGGTCGGCGGACAGCCGGTCACGTCCGGTTCCCGCCGGATCGGATCGATTCCCCAGCAGAAGTCGTTCCCCGAGGACACCCCGCTTCGGGCCCGCGATCTCGTCGCCCTCGGCATCGACGGGCACCGCTGGGGACCCCGGCTGTTCGGCCGCAAGAAGTTGAACGAACGGGTCGACACCCTGCTGGAGAAGGTCGGCGCGACACGATACGCCGACCAGCCGCTCGGCATCCTCTCCGGCGGCGAGCAGCAGCGGCTGCGGGCCGCCCAGGCCTTGGCCGACAACCCCGACCTGCTGCTGTGCGACGAGCCGCTGCTGTCCCTGGACCTGCACCACCAGCGGGCGGTGTCGTCGCTGATCCACCGCCAGGCCTGCGACCACGGCGCGGCCGTGATCTTCGTGACCCACGAGATCAACCCGATCCTGCAGAATGTCGACCGGGTCCTCTACCTGGCCGGCGGTCGGTTCCACATCGGCACAGTCGACGAGGTCATGACCAGCGACGTGCTCTCCGACCTGTACGGCAGCCCGATCGAAGTGTTCCGCAGCAAGGGGCGCATCGTCGTCGTCGGCATCCCCGAGTCCGTCGAGCACCCCCACGGGGCGGGGCACACGGACGCTTTGATGGCGGGGGAGTAGATGGATACCACCGACCTCTTCTCGACGATCTTCAGCTTCGAGAACTACGCCGAACTGCTCCCGCTGGTCTCCAACTCCATCGTCGCCGGCGCCCTGCTGGGCCTCGTCGGCGGCCTCGTCGGCGTGTTCGTCATGATGCGCGACATGGCGTTCGCCGTGCACGGGATCGCCGAGCTCAGCTTCGCCGGGGCGGCCTTCGCGCTGCTCATCGGGGCGAACGTGGTCGGCGGCTCGATCGTCGGCTCGATCCTCGCGTCCCTGGTGCTGGGCCTCATGGGCGCCCGGGCCAAGGACCGCAACTCGATCATCGGCGTCATGATGCCGTTCGGCCTCGGCCTCGGGATCCTGTTCCTCGCGCTCTACCAGGGGCGCAGCGCCAACAAGTTCGGTCTGCTGACGGGCCAGATCGTGGCCGTCGACGACGTGCAGCTCGGATTGCTGGCCGTGTGCTCGGTGGTCGTGATCGTCGGCCTGGCCCTGTTGTGGCGGCCCCTGACGTTCGTCAGCGTCGATCCCGCCGTCGCCGCCGCGCGCGGCGTGCCGGCCGGATGGCTTTCCGCCGCGTTCATGGTGCTGCTGGGTCTGGCGGTCGCCCTGTCGATCCAGATCGTGGGTGCCCTGCTCGTGCTCAGCCTGCTGATCACGCCGGCGGCCGCCGCGCTGAAGGTGACTGCGCGCCCGGTGCTGACAGTCGTCCTGTCGGTCTCCTTCGCGATGGTCTCCGTCGTCGGAGGCATCATGCTGGCGCTGGCGGGGAGGCTGCCCATCAGCCCCTACGTCACGACGATCTCGTTCCTGATCTACGTCGTGTGCCGCGTCATCGCGTGGCAGCGCATGCGCGTCCGGCACAACCGGGACGCGGCTGAGGCGGCGGTCGCGAGCTAGCCGGCGTCGAGCGCGGCCGAGCACTCGGCGCACAGGCCGAAGATCTCGATCGTGTGGCCCGGCTGGGTGAACCCGTGCTGGGCTGCGATCTGCCGGGTCCACTCCTCGATCGACGGCGCCTCGATCTCCACGGCCTTGCCGCAGTTCCGGCAGACGATGTGGTGGTGGTGCTCGGCGACCTCGCACTGCCGGTACACCGACTCGCCGTCGTTGGAGCGCAAGACGTCCACGAGGCCGTCGTCCGCCATCGACTGCAGGATGCGGTAGACCGTCGCCAGGGAGACCTTCTGCCCGCGGTCGTGCAGCCACCGGTACAGCTCCTGTGCGCTGACGAAGTCCGTCAGCTCGTCGAGGGCGCCGCTGACGGCCAGCCGCTGCTTGGTGACGCGAGGGGCGACATCGCGGTTGGCGCCGGAACCGGCATCCGTGCTGTTCATGTAGGCAGACTCCCGAGCAGCTCGTTGTTGAGAACTGTTCCAGCCTATCAGCGGGCCCCGGGAATCAGCCCCCGATGCGCCACGTTCCGCTCTCGAGGAACTCCTCGATCACGCCCGTGTACGGCGCGGGATCGATGCCGCGGGCCGCGAGCCACTCGGGATCGCGGTGGCTCCTGCCGTACCGGTCTCCGCTGTCGCACAGCAGGGTCACGACGCTGCCGGATTCGCCGCGCTCGACCATGCCGGCGATGAGCTGCCATGTGAGCCAGAGATTCGTCCCCGTCGAGGGCCCGGCGCTCAACCCGGCCCAGTCGGCGAGGTGCCGCATCGCGGCGATCGAGGCGCCGTCGGGCACGCGCGTCACCTGGTCGATCACGGACGGGACGAAGCTCGGCTCGGGCCGGGCCCGCCCGATCCCTTCGATGCGGCTGGCGGACCCCACGACGGCGGCCGGGTAGCCGCCGTCGTGCCAGGCCTCCCATGCGGGCAGGAAGGCCGACCCCTCCGGATCGCCGACGGCCAGCCGGGTGCCGAAGCGGTGGTAGCGCACGTACCGGCCGATCGTCGCGCTCGTGCCGCCCGTGCCCGCGCCGACGACGACCCAGGCGGGGACCGGGTGGGTCTCCGCCGCGAGCTGTTCGAAGATCGACTCGGCGATGTTGTTGTTCCCGCGCCAGTCGGTGGCCCGCTCCGCGTACGTGAACTGGTCCATGTAGTGGCCGCCGGTCTCGGCGGTGATGCGCTCGGCCTCGGCGTAGACCGAGCCGGGGTCGTCGACGAGATGGCACGTGCCGCCGAAGCGCTCGATCAGGTCGATCTTCTCGGCGCTGGTCGTCGCGGCCATCACGGCGACGAAGTCGAGCCCGAGCAGCTGCGCGTAGTAGGCCTCGGAGACGGCCGTGCTGCCGCTGGACGCCTCGACGATCGTGGTGCCCTCGGTGATCCAGCCGTTGACGAGGCCGTAGAGGAACAGGGACCGGGCCAGCCGGTGCTTGAGGCTGCCGGTGCGGTGCGTGGATTCGTCCTTGAGGTAGAGGTCGATGCCCCACTCCGCCGGCAGGCTCAGGCGGTGCAGGTGCGTGTCTGCGCTGCGGGTGGCGTCGGCCTCGATCTGCCGGACGGCGTTGTCGACCCACGTGCGTTCGGATGCTGGGCGTCGGGATGCTGTGTTCACCTGCCTAGCTTAGGATGCGAGGCATGAGTTCTCTGTTTTCCAAGATCATCGCCGGCGAGATCCCGGGCCGGTTCGTGTGGAGCGACGCCGACGTCGTCGCGTTCCTCGACGTGCGCCCGCAGACCGACGGGCACGTGCTGGTCGTCCCCCGCGAGGAGGCGGACCGGTGGACCGACGCGGATCCGGTGCTCTACGCGAAGGTCACCGCCGTGGCCCAGAAGATCGGTACCTCGCAAGTCCGGGAGTTCGGATCGGCCCGTGCAGGGACCACCATCATGGGGTTCGAGGTCCCGCACCTGCACGTGCACGTGTGGCCCGTGAATTCGATGCGCGACTACGATTTCTCGAGCCCGCAGGGCAGCACCGACGCCGAGACGCTCGACGCCGTCGCGGTGCGCCTGCGCGCCGCGCTCCGTGCCGACGGGCACGCGGAGGCGGTGCCCGCGGAGTAGCCCGGCAGGGCGCCGGTACGACGCCGTCGCGTCGCCCTGAGCGTGGAGGCTGCGTCCTGCCGTCGTTCCGGAGCGGTCCGCGCTACTTGGCCCGCGCCTCGCGCAGCGCCGTGCGGATGCGCTTCTCCGAGACGGAGTGCGCAGTGCCGAGCTCCTGGGCGAAGAAGCTGACCCGCAGTTCCTCGATCATCCATTTGACCGCCGCGAGTTTCGCGGGTGTGCGCACGCCGGCGGGCAGTGCTTCGAGGGCCGCGTCGTAGTCGTCCTCGACCGCCTGCACGGCGAGCATGTGCTGGTTGTCGCGGGTCACGGCCCCGGCCTCGAGCTTGTCGAGCCGGATCTCGATGGCCTTGACGTAGCGCGGCAGGTGCGCGAGCTGGGCGTAGCCGGTGCCCGCGACGAATCCGGGGTATACGAGCTGCTCGAGTTGGGCCCGGATGTCGGAGAGCGCGTGCATCAGCGCCAGGGACGAGGCCTTCTTGATCCGCTGGTCGACCCGGCGCGCGGAGGAGAGGACCTTCTCCACGATCGCGGTGACCGAGAAGACCGTGTCGATCAGCTCGGCCCGGACGTGCTGGTAGAGCCCGTCGAACTCGGGCCGCGTGAACGGCAGCTGCTCCGGGACCAGCTTGTCGACCGCGGCCTGCGCGCAGTCGGCGATCAGCGTCTCCACGGACCCGTGCGGGTTCTGCGTGAAGACCAGCTTCTCCTGGTTGTTGAGATGGTCGGTCACGTAGCGCGTCGGCGAGGGCACCTTCAGCATCAGCAGCCGGATCACGCCGGTCCGGTGGGCGGCGAGCTGTTCCGCCTCGTTCCGGTAGACGGTCAGCGTGACGTCCGAGCCGGCATCGACGAGCGCCGGGAACCCGGTGATGACCTGGCCGGCGGCCTCGCTGGTCACCTTGCGCTCGATCGTGCCGCCGGCGCCCACGGAGTCGGTCCAGTCGGTCAGGCCGGAGGCCTCCCACCGGGACGACGCCGGTCCGGTCCGGCCCGCTGGTTCGCCCCCGCGGTGTGCGCCACGGCCCTTGTTCTTCTTCCCCGGTGCGCCGGCCCGTGCGGCCGCCCCGGGCGACGGTGCGCCCGCGAGGTCGGCCAGCGCTCCGCCGCCGGAGCCCAGCGATTCGGCCAGAGCACGGCGGTTCGCGGCGGCCAGCGACTCCTGCAGGACCTCGAGGTCCCTTCCCTCGGCGAGGACCTTCGCCTGCGCGTCGACGACCTGGAAGGTCGGCAGCAGGTAGGCGGGCACCGCGCTCCAGTCCCACGAGCCCGGGGGGATGACGAATCCGCGCAGCCGGCGCAGGGCCAGCTCGAGCGACGGCTCGAGTTCCTCGGTCTCCGGGTCGAAATCGGCGGCGAGCGCCGCGACCGCCTGCTGGGCGACATCGGGCGCCGGGACGAAGTTCTTCCGGACCTGCTTGGGCAGGGACTTGATGAGCGCGGTCACGAGCTCGACGCGCAGCCCCGGGATCTGCCAGCGGAAGCGCGCCGGATCCAGCTGGTTCAGGAACAGGATCGGGACCCGGATGGTGATGCCGTCGTGGTCCTCGGGGCGCTGCGGCGCGTGCGGGCCGGCCGTTGCCGCGCTGCCGCGCGACGTCGTCGCCTGCGAGGGGTTGAACTCGTAGCTCAGGTCGAGGTCCAGGTCCCCGTGCCGCCACTTGCGCGGGTACGCCGACTCGTCGACTTCTTCCGCGTCGACGGCCAGGACCGCGTCCGGATCGAAATCGAGCAGCTTCGGGTCCTCGTGCTGGGCCTTCTTCCACCAGCGGTCGAAGTGGCGCTCGGTGGTGACGTCCCCGCCGAGACGCTGATCGTAGAACTCGAAGAGGTCCTCGTCGGAGATGCGCAGATCCCGCCGGCGCATGCGCGACTCGAGCTCCTCGACCTCTGCGAGGAGCTTGCGGTTGCGGTGGAAGAACCGGTGCCCCGTGCGCCAGTCGCCTTCGACGAGCGCGTGGCGGATGAAGAGCTCCCGCGCCAGCGGCTTGTCGACGCGCCCGTACTGGATGCGCCGCTGGGCGATGATCGGCACGCCGAACAGCGTGACCTTCTCGTAGCCCATGACGGCCCCCTGCTTGCGGGACCAGTGCGGCTCCGAGTAGCTGCGCTTGACGAGGTCGGCGGCGACGTCCTCGACCCACTCGGGCTTGAAGACCGCCGCGGTGCGGGCCCACAGCCGGGAGGTCTCGACGAGTTCGGCCGCCATCACCCAGTCGTGGTTCTTCTTGAAGAGGGCGGAACCGGGGAAGACCGCGAACCGGGTGCCGCGGGCGCCCGCGTACTCGCGCTTGCGCTCGTCCCACAGTCCGATGTGGCTGAGCAGGCCGGCCAGCAGGGACTGGTGGATCGGCTCCTCGAGCCCGGAGGGATCGACCGGGCCGGGCGTGAGCGTGATGTCGAGCGGTTTGGCGAGCTGGCGCAGCTGCGCGAAGAGGTCCTGCCACTCGCGCACGCGCATGTAGTTGATGAACTCCTTCTTGCAGAGCCTGCGGAAGGCCGAGGAGGAGAGCTCCTTCTGCTGCTCCTGCAGGTACTTCCACAGCAGCAGGAAGGAGGAGAAGTCGGACCGCTCGTCCTTGAACCGCGCGTGCATCTCGGCGGCCTTCGCCCGGTTGCCGGTCTCCTCGCTGGGGCGCTCCCGCGGGTCCTGGACAGTCAGCGCGGCCGCGAGGATCATGACCTCTTTCGCGACGCCCCGCCGGCCGGATTCGACGATCATGCGGCCGAGCCGGACGTCGAGGGGGAGCTGAGCGAGCTGGCGGCCGACCCTGGTGATCTCCACCGACTTGCCGTTCGTCACGGCTCCGAGTTCGCGCAGGAGGGTGACGCCGTCGTTCACCGCCTTGGCGTCGGGTGCCTCGACGAAGGGGAAGTTCGCGACGTCGGCGGGGGAGGAGACGACGCCCATGGAGGCCATCTGCAGGATGACGGCCGCCAGGTTGGTGCGCAGGATCTCCGGATCCGTGAACTCCGGGCGCGCGGAGAAGTCCTCCTCGGAGTAGAGGCGGATCGCGATGCCGTCCGAGACGCGGCCGCAGCGGCCGGACCGCTGGTTCGCGCTGGCCTGGGAGACGCGTTCGATCGGCAGCCGCTGCACTTTGGTGCGGTGGGAGTACCGGGAGATGCGGGCGGTCCCGGCGTCGATCACGTACTTGATCCCGGGCACGGTCAGCGAGGTCTCGGCGACGTTGGTGGCCAGGACGATCCGGCGGTGGGAGCTGCGGGAGAAGACGCGGTGCTGCTCCGCCATGGACAGGCGGCCGAACAGGGGAAGGATCTCTGTGCCGGCGAGCCGGCGGGACACTCCCACCTTGGCGCGCAGAGCGTCGGCGGCGTCCCGGATCTCCCGTTCGCCCGAGAGGAAGACGAGGATGTCGCCCGGCTCCTCGGCGGCCAGCTCGTCGACGGCGTCGGAGATCGCGTCGATGGGGTCGCGATCGTCCTCCCGCTCGTGGGTCTCGAGCTCGTCGGCGTCGAGCGCGTCTGCGGGGTTCAGCGGGCGGTACCGGATCTCGACGGGGTAGGTGCGGCCGGAGACTTCGATCACCGGGGCCGGGTCCACGGTGTCGCCGTCGGGGCGCCCGAAGTGCTGGGCGAACCGTTCCGGGTCGATCGTCGCCGAGGTGATGACGAGCTTGAGGTCCGGGCGCTGCGGCAGCAGCTGCTTGAGGTAGCCGAGCAGGAAGTCGATGTTCAGGCTGCGCTCGTGGGCCTCGTCGATGACGATTGCGTCGTAGCGCTTGAGCAGCCGGTCGTGCTGGATCTCGGCCAGGAGGATGCCGTCGGTCATGACCTTGATCCGGGTCGAGCGCGAGGCCTGGGACGTGAAGCGGACCTGGTAGCCGATCTCGTCGCCGAGCTCCACGCCCGTCTCCTCGGCGAGGCGCTCCGCCACGGAACGGGCGGCGATCCGCCGCGGCTGGGTGTGCCCGATGAGCCCGCGCCTCGTCGCCGGCCGGCCGTCGGCGTGGCGCTGGGCGCGCTCCTGCTCGAGGACCTCGTGGACCATCTTGGGCAGCTGGGTCGTCTTGCCGGAGCCGGTCTCGCCGGCGATGACCACGACCTGGTTCTCGCGGATCGCCGTCGTGATGTCGTCCCGACGCGCGCTGACGGGCAGGGACTCGGGATAAGTCAAGGTGAGAGCCATGGTCCGGCCAGTCTATCGGCGGACCGGCGCCTTTCTCACGTTGGACCGGTACGACGGCGGAGGTCGGCTCCGCGCAGCGGTGCCCACCTCTTGTGGCGCCTTGCGTCAGGACCGCGGTGCGCGTCAATTCTCCGAACCGTCCAGCGCGTAGGTCGAATCTTCGGTCTGGCAATGGACGAATATCCGGACATGGGAGGAAAGTGATTCCATTTTGATTACGTTCCCGGGAACTCCCGCCATTTCCGTCCAATCTGTTCCGTGCTGGGGATAAAAAGTGATGTTGTTCACAGGTAGGATGCGTACGTAACCATGAAGGGGGTCACATTCGCCAGAGTGTGCTTCCCAAGAGGTCGACGCCGACCTCCACATCGGACGGGGGCTGGGATGCCTCCAGTCGAAAGGACTGCCATGAAACTCGCACAATCCATGAAGGTAACCGCCGCTCTGGCGGCGTCTGCACTCGCGCTGTCGGCGTGCGGTGGTTCCGATTCCCCGGAGGGCGGCTCCGGGGCGGATGAAGAGGTCAAGATCGGCATCAGCCAGTTCGTTTCCCACCCGTCACTGGACGCCGTCGCGGAGGGCTTCAAGGCGGGTCTGGAAGAGGCCGGCTACGAGAACGTCGTCTACGACGAGCAGAATGCCCAGCAGGACACCGCCACGAATACCTCGATTGCCGGACAGTTTGCTGCTGACTCGGATCTGGATCTCATGCTGGCCATCGCCACGCCGTCGGCGCAGGCGCTCGCCCAGGCCGTGACGGACACGCCGGTGCTCTTCTCGGCGGTGACCGATCCGGTGGCGGCGAAGCTCGTCGAGTCGCTCGAGGCGCCGGGTGGCAACATCACGGGCACCAGCGACAAGAATCCGGTGAAGGAACAGCTCGAGCTGCTGCAGGAGCTCTCACCGGATGCCGAGAGTGTCGGCATCGTCTACTCCTCGGGCGAGGTCAACTCCCAGGTCCAGGTCGATTGGGCCAAGGAAGCCGCGGAGGAGCTCGGGCTGACGATCGAGGAAACGGCGATCTCCGCCTCCTCCGAGGTGCAGCAGGCTGCTGCCGGGCTGGACGTCGACGCGATCTACGTGCCGACCGACAACCAGGTCGTCTCCGCCCTCGAGGGCCTGCTTCAGGTGGCCCAGGACAAGAGCATCCCGGTGATCTCCGCGGACGGCGAATCGGTCGAGCGCGGTGCTGTCGCCACCTACGGGATCAACTACGAGAAGCTCGGTGAGCAGACCGCGGCGATGGCCGTGAAGATCCTCGAGGGCGAGGATCCTGCCGGTATGCCGGTCGAGACGCTGACCGAGGTCGAGCTGTACGTCAACACGGACACGGCGGAGAAGCTCGGCATCGAGATTCCGCAGGAGATGCTCGACGAGGCCGCCGAGGTCTACGGCGACACCGAGTAGCTGCCCGACCTGCTCGCGCGGCCGGACAAGGAGGAGATCCGTCCGGCTGCGCGGGCCGTGCACCCGCTGCCGGCGATGGCAGCTTGATCGACAACACAAGGATCCACCCATGATCACAGCGGTTGAGCTGGGCCTGATTTACGCAATCATGGCCTTGGGGGTCTACCTGACCTTCCGCATTCTCGACTTTCCCGACCTGACCGTCGACGGCTCGTTCACCACCGGTGCCGCGACGGCCTCCATCCTGATCGTCAACGGGACCAACCCGTTGGTCGCCACCGTCTGCGCCTTCTTCGCGGGAGCCGCCGCGGGCGTCATCACCGGCCTGTTGCACACGAAGGGCAACATCGACGGCCTGCTGGCCGGCATCCTGACCATGATCGGCCTGTACTCCATCAACCTCAGAATCATGGGCAAGGCCAACGTGCCGCTGCTCGGCGAGGACACGCTGATGTCCCCGCTGCGCGCGAACGGCTGGCTGGGCTCGTGGGTCTCCGTCGCCCTGCTGCTGCTCCTCTGCCTGGTCGCGGTCGCCGTCATCGTCTGGTTCCTGCACACGGATGTGGGCATGGCCATGAGGTCGACCGGCGACAACCCGGAGATGATCCGCTCCTTCGGTGTGAGCACCGACAACCAGAAGATTCTGGGACTCGCGCTCTCCAACGGGCTGGTCGCATTCTCCGGCGCCTTGATCGCCCAGTTCCAGGGCTACGCGGACATCGGCATGGGCATCGGCATCATCCTGATCGGACTCGCGTCCGTCATCGTCGGCCAGGCCATCTTCTCCCAGCGCTACATCTGGCTGGCCGCGATCGCCGTCGTCTTCGGTGCGGTGATCTACCGGCTCGTGATCCAGTTCGCGCTCGGTGCCGGCCTCGAGGTCAACGACATGAAGCTGATCTCCGCCGTCCTCGTGGTGCTCGCGCTCGTGCTGCCACAGGTGGGCGTGTTCCGGAAGCTGGCCGCGCGGATCCAGATCACCTCGCGTGGAACAGCCAAGGCCGATGCGCCGGAGGAAGAGGAGAAGCAGAATGCTTGAAATCACCAACCTGAACAAGACCTTCTTCCCGGGAACCGTCAACGAGCGGAAGGCGCTGCGCGAGATCGATCTGACACTCGCCGAGGGCGACTTCGTCACCGTGATCGGCTCGAACGGAGCCGGCAAGTCGACAGTGCTGAACATGGTGGCCGGCAAGCTGTACCCGGATTCGGGAAATGTGCGCATCGACGGCCAGGATGTCACCAAGCTGGCCGACTTCAAGCGCGCCAAGTACCTGGGCCGCGTCTTCCAGGATCCGATGGCCGGCACCGCGCCGTCGATGACGATCGAGGAGAACCTGGCCCTTGCGCTCGGACGCGGCAAGGTGCGAGCCCTCGCGCTCGGAGTGACGAACAGGAAGCGCGAACTGTTCGTCGAGGAACTGGCGAGCCTGGAGCTGGGTCTCGAGAAGCGGCTCAAGACCAAGGTCGGGCTGCTCTCCGGTGGTCAGCGTCAGGCGCTCAGCCTGTTGATGGCGACGCTGACGGGCCCGAAGATCCTGCTGCTCGACGAGCACACTGCGGCCCTCGATCCGCAGCGCGCGGCCCTCGTGACGCGGTTGACCCGGGAGATCGTCGAGCGCCACCGCCTGACGACCCTGATGGTCACCCACAACATGGAGCAGGCTCTGGCGCTCGGCACGCGGCTCATCATGATGCACGACGGCCAGATCATCCTGGATCTGTCGCAGGCGGAGAAGGAGAAGATGACGGTCAAGGGTCTGCTCGGCGAGTTCGAGAAGATCAAGGGCGCCCAGCTCGATGACCGCACGATGCTGCAGTAGGGGCAGCGTCTAGACATGAGAGAACCCCCGGGCCGACGGCCCGGGGGTTCTCTCATTACTTGTTTCTCGACTCATCTGGGACATATGTCCCGACTCATCACACGGTGCCCTCGAAAGGATTCGAACCTTCGACCTTCCGTTCCGGAGACGGACGCTCTATCCCCTGAGCTACGAGGGCGTATCCATCAAACAGGTGACTGCCTGGCGGACCTTGAAGAGCTTAGCAGGAATCCCGCGCGAGGGTGGAACCGGTCCTTCGGTGCGTCGACGGCGTGGCGCGGGGCGGCGCGCTCCGTCCTGCGAAGCCGAATCGCAGGGACTTACGATGCGGGGGCGGGGCGGTCGGGCCGTTATCCTTGACGGGTGACTCCAGAACAGCTTTCCGACGCCATTTCCCATGCCCTCTCCGAGGCCGTTTCCGCCGGTGAATTCACGGTGGACCTGCCGGACACGGTGAAGGTGGAGCGACCCAAGAGCCGGGACCACGGCGACTGGGCCACCAACGTCGCCCTGCAGCTGGCCAAGAAGGCCGGTATGAACCCGCGGGAATTCGCACAGCTCCTGCAGGGCCGCCTCGAGGGCGTGGAGGGCATCTCCGGTGTGGAGATCGCCGGCCCGGGCTTCCTGAACATCACTCTCGACGCGGCCTCCGCCGGCGAGCTCGCGCGGAAGATCGTCGAGACGGGCGCCGCCTACGGCACCAACGACTCGCTGTCCGGCCACGTGGTGAACCTCGAGTTCGTCTCGGCGAACCCCACCGGCCCCCTGCACATCGGCCACACGCGCTGGGCCGCACTGGGCGACTCCATCGGCCGCATCCTGCGCGCCGCGGGCGCCGAGATCACCCGCGAGTACTACATCAACGACGCGGGCAACCAGATGAACGTCTTCGCGCAGTCGGTCTACAACCGTCTGCACGACCTCCCCGTACCAGAGGGCGGCTACCCGGGCGAGTACGTGCGCCAGCTGGCCGACGCGGTCGTCGCCGAGCGCCCCGAGGTCCGCGACCTGGACGAGGAAGCCGCGCTGCCGCAGATCCGCGACCTCGCCTACAAGGCTCAGCTCGCCGACATCAAGGCGACGCTGAGCGACTTCGGCGTCGAGTTCGACGTCTACTTCTCGGAGGCGGAGCTGCACGACTCCGGCGCGGTCGAGGCCGCCGTCGAGCGCCTGCGCGAGCAGGGCCACGTCGACGACGAGGGCGGCGCCGTGTGGCTGCGCACCACCGACTTCGGCGACGACAAGGACCGCGTGATGATCCGCGCGAACGGCGAGCCGACGTACTTCGCCGCCGATGCCGCGTACTACCTGTCGAAGAAGGACCGCGGCTTCACCGAGAAGATCTACCTCCTCGGGGCCGACCACCACGGCTACGTCAACCGCCTGAAGGCCATCGCGGCCTGCGCCGGCGACGATCCGAAGAAGAACATCGAGATCCTCATCGGGCAGCTGATCTCGGTCAACGGCGCCAAGCTCTCCAAGCGCGCCGGCAACATCATCGAGCTGCGCGACCTCATCGACTGGCTCGGCGCCGACGCCCTGCGCTACTCGCTGGCGCGTTTCCCGGCCGACTCGCCGATCGCGATCGACCCGGAGCTGCTGCAGAAGAAGACCAACGACAACCCGGTGTTCTACGTCCAGTACGCCCACGCCCGCGCCTGCGCCGCCGCCCGGAACGCGGCGGAGAAGGGCGTGGACCGCTCCGCGTTCGACGCCTCCCTGCTCACCCACGAGACGGAGAACGAGCTGCTGGCGCTGCTGGCGCAGTACCCGAACCAGATCGCGGGCGCGGCAGAGTTCCGCGAGCCGCACCGCGTCGCCCGCTACCTCGAGACCTTGGCGGGCGCCTACCACCGCTGGTACGGAGCGTGCCGCGTCGCGCCGCTGGCCGGAGAGGACGTGACCGACACCAACCGCACCCGCCTGTGGCTCAACGACGCCACGACGCAGGTGCTCGCCAACGGTCTTGCCCTGCTGGGCGTGACCGCACCGGAGAGGATGTAGCGCATGCCGGCATCGAACCTGGCCCCCGACTGGCTGACCTTCCCCGCCGACCCGAACGCCCTGCGCGAGCCCCTGTGGCCCGAGGGGGTCGCCCGCAACGGGGACGGCGAGGTGGCCGTCCACGGCATCGCCGTCTCCGAGCTGGCGGCGGAGTACGGCACGCCGCTGTACGTGGTCGACGAGGACGACCTCCGCTCCCGGGCCCGCGCCTTCCGCGATGCCTTCGACGAGGCCTTCGCCGACCTCGCCGGCGGGGTCGACGTGTACTACGCCGGCAAGGCGTTCCTCACCGTCGACGTCGCCCGCTGGGTGACCGAGGAGGGGCTGCGCCTGGACACCTGCTCGGGCGGCGAGCTGGCCGTCGCCCGGCGCGCGGGCGTGCCGGCCGCGAACCTGAGCCTGCACGGCAACAACAAGTCGGTCGCGGAGATCGAGGCCGCGCTGACCATGGGCCTCGGCCGCATCGTCGTCGACAGCCTCGACGAGCTCGAGCGCGTCGGCCGCACCGCGGAGCGGCTGGGAACCACGGGCAGCATCATGCTGCGCCTGACACCGGGCGTGCACGCCTCCACGCACGAGTTCATCGCCACCGCCCACGAGGACCAGAAGTTCGGCCTCTCCATGGTGGACGACGACGGCGCCTCGCCCGCCCAGCGCGCCGTCGCCTTCGCGCTGGAACACCCGCGGCTCGAGCTGCTCGGAGTGCACGCGCACATCGGGTCGCAGATCTTCGAGGCGTCCGGCTTCGCCGTCGCCGCCCGGAAGCTGCTCGCGTTCACCGCGGCGGTCAAGGCCGAGCACGGCGTCGAGCTGGCGGAGATGGACCTCGGCGGCGGCTACGGCATCGCCTACACCGAGGCCGACACCCCGCGGCCGGCGGGCGAGCTCGCCGCGGCGATGGCCGCCGTCGTCCGTGAGACCGTGGCCGAGCTGGGGATCGCCTGCCCGCGGATCTCGATCGAGCCGGGCCGTGCGATCTCCGGCCCGGCCGGGTTCACGCTCTACGAGACGGGCGTGCAGAAGACGGTCGCCGTCGAGGCGGGGGAGTCGACCCTGCCGCGACGCTACATCTCCGTCGACGGCGGCATGAGCGACAACGCCCGCCCCGTGCTCTACGAGGCGGACTACACGGCCGTCGTCGCCAACCGTGTGACGGAGTCTGACGCAATTGTTTCCCGTGTGGTTGGCAAGCACTGCGAGTCCGGTGACATAGTCGTCCGGGACGTCTACCTTCCGGAGGATGTCGCAGCGGGCGATCTGCTCGCCGTTCCCGCCACGGGCGCCTACTGCTGGGCGCTGTCGAGCAATTACAACTACCTGGCCCGACCGGCCGTGGTCGCCGTGCGTGGGGGAGCGTCGCGACTCATGGTCCGGCGGGAGACCGAAGACGATTTACTGGCCCGCGACATGGGAGCTTAGGGACTTAACTGATGACTTTGAAGGTTGCGCTGCTCGGCTGTGGAAACGTTGGATCGCAGGTAGCGCGCATCCTGCTCGACGAGTCGGAGGAGCTCGCGGCGCGCATCGGCGTGCCGCTCGAGCTGACCGGCATCGCCGTGCGGAATGTCGATGCGCCGCGTGAGGGCGACCTGCCGCGAGAACTGTTCACCACCGACGCGGAAGCCCTGGTCGACGGCGCGGACGTCGTCGTCGAGCTGATGGGCGGGCTGGAGCCGGCGGGCTCGATGATCCTGCGCGCGCTGGGCAACGGCGCGTCGGTCGTCACCGGCAACAAGGCGCTGCTCGCCGCGCGCCTGCCGGAGCTGACGAAGGCCGCCCGCGACGGCGGTGCCGAGCTGCTCTACGAGGCGGCGGTCGCGGGCGCGATCCCGATCCTGCGCCCGATCCGCGAGTCGCTCGCCGGCGACCACATCACCAAGGTCCTCGGCATCGTCAACGGGACGACGAACTTCATCCTGGACGCGATGGACACCCACGGCTCCCAGTTCGACGCCGTCCTCGCCGAGGCCCAGCAGCTCGGCTACGCGGAAGCCGATCCGACGGCCGACGTCGCAGGGCACGACGCCGCGTCGAAGGCCGCGCTGCTCGCCTCGCTCGCGTTCCACACGACGTTCGACCTCGAGAACGTCTACTGCGAGGGCATCACCGGGATCTCCGCCGACGACGTCGCCGGGGCCGCCGAGGCCGGCATGGTCATCAAGCTGCTCGCCATCGCGGAGCGCACCACCGACACCGCAGGCAACGAGGGCGTCAACGTGCGCGTCCACCCGACGCTGCTCTCCCGCGAGCACCCGCTGGCGGCCGTGCGGGGCGCCTTCAACGCGGTCTTCGTCGAAGCGGAGAACGCCGGCGAGCTCATGTTCTACGGCCAGGGAGCGGGCGGCGCGCCGACCGCGTCGGCCGTGATGGGCGACGTCGTCTCCATCGCCCGCGGCCTGTCCACCGGAGCCGGCGGCGGAAGCGAGGCGCAGCCGCGTCCGACGCGCGCCCTCGGCATCGAGGAGTCGACGACGCGCTACAGCATCAGTCTCGAGGTCACCGACGAGACGGGCGTGCTGGCCGAGATCGCCGGCATCTTCGCCCGTCACGGCGTCTCCATCGAGACCATGCGCCAGACCATCTCCGCCGACGACAACGGCGGGCAGGCGCGCCTGCGGATCATCACCCATGAGGGCCGCGAGGCCGCGCTGGCCTCCACCGTGGCCGAAATCGAACAGTTGGCCGTCGTCGAGGCGGTCTCCTCCGTTGTGCGAGTCGAAGGAAAGTAAATGGCACATCAGTGGCGCGGCGTCATCCGCGAATACGCCGACCGTCTCCCGGTCACCGAATCCACCCGCGTCATCACGCTGGGCGAGGGCGGCACGCCGCTCGTGTACGCGCCGGCGCTGTCCGAGCACACGGGCAACGAGGTCTACCTCAAGGTCGAGGGGATGAACCCGACCGGCTCCTTCAAGGACCGCGGCATGACGATGGCCATCACTGCAGCCGTCGAAGCCGGGGCCAAGGCCGTGGTCTGCGCGTCGACCGGCAACACGTCGGCGTCCGCCGCGGCCTACGCGGCACAGGCCGGCCTCACCTGCGCGGTGCTGGTGCCGGACGGCAAGATCGCCATGGGCAAGCTGAGCCAGGCCATCGCCCACGGCGCCGAGCTGCTCCAGGTGGACGGCAACTTCGACAACTGCCTCGACGTCGCCCGCAAGCTCAGCGAGTCGTACCCCGTGTTCCTCGTCAACTCGGTCAACCCGGCGCGCATCGAGGGCCAGAAGACCGGTGCGTTCGAGGTCGTCGACTTCCTCGGCGACGCCCCCGACTTCCACATGCTGCCCGTCGGCAACGCCGGCAACATCACGGCGTACTGGAGGGGCTACCGGGAGTACGCCGCCCCCTACACGAACACCGCCGGCGAGGAACTGGCCCCGGTCTCGACCAAGACCCCGATCATGTGGGGTTTCCAGGCAGAAGGGGCGTCCCCGATCGTCAAGGGCTACCCGATCACGGAGCCGGAGACGGTCGCGACGGCCATCCGCATCGGCAACCCCGCCTCGTGGCAGCTGGCCGAGGAAGCGCGCGACGAGTCGGGCGGCATGATCGACTCGGTCACCGACGAGGAGATTCTGCTGGCGCACCGCTGGCTCTCCTCGAAGGAGGGCGTCTTCGTCGAGCCGGCGTCCGCCGCCGGCGTCGCCGGTCTCCTCAAGCACCACGCCGAGGGGAACGCGCCCCAGGGCAAGAAGATCGTCATCACCGTCACCGGCCACGGCCTGAAGGACCCGCAGTGGGCGCTGAAGGGCGCGGACGGGGCCGAGGCCGAGCCGACCAAGGTGCCGTTCGACGTCGTCGCCGTGGCTGACGCGCTCGGCCTGAACTGACCGCCGTGGAAGAAAACGCGACACCCGTGGACCGGCAGTCCACCGGCCTCGACCACCGCATCGCCGCCGGCCAGCGGGTGACGGTCACCGTCCCCGCGACGAGCGCGAACCTCGGTCCGGGGTTCGACTGCATGGGGCTGGCCCTGGGACTGCAGGACACGCTGGTCGTCAGAACTTCGGACCAGCCGGGAGCCCGCGTGAGCGTCTCGGGGGAGGGGGCCGCCGACCTGCCGACGGATGAGTCGCACCTGGTGGCCCGCACCATCCTTGACCGCTGGCGCGAGCTCGGCGTCGAAGCAGCCGGGCTCGAACTGGAGGCGACCAACCGCATCCCGCACGGGCGCGGGCTCGGCTCGTCGGCCGCGGCAATCGTCTCCGCACTTGCTGCCGCGGACGCGCTGCTGCCGGCAGAAGCGGCTGCGAAGGCAGGCGGCCGAGACGGCCTCTTCGAGGCCGCCGCGCTTCTCGAGGGCCACCCCGACAACGTGGCTCCGGCCGTCTACGGCGGGCTGACGCTCTCGTACGAGACGGCGCAGGCCACGCTGATCGACGGCGGCGAACCGCACCGCCCGTCCACCATGCACACGGTGGCCCTGGCCCTGCACCAGGACATCGTTCCTGTGGTGGCCATCCCGGACGTCGAGCTCTCGACGAAGGCCGCCCGCGGACTGCTCCCGCAGACGGTGCCGCACGCGCACGCTTCGGCCAACGCGGCGCGCGCAGGACTGCTCGTCACTGCGCTGACCCGTGAACCGTCGCTCCTGCACATCGGCACGGAGGACTTCCTGCACCAGAGCTACCGGTTCGCCGCGATGGAGGAGTCCGCCGGCCTGATCCGTTCACTGCGTGCGCAGGGCTACGCCGCCGTCGTCTCCGGGGCCGGACCGACTGTGCTCATTCTCGCCCACGGCAGCGAGCAGGCGGGTTCCATCGCGGAGGCCATCGAACGCGGCGTGGATGAATTCGGGCCGTGGCGCGTTGAAATTCCGGGCCTCGACGTATCTGGTGCTATGGTGGAACTGCACTAGATGCCAGATGATGCTGGCCCTGCCCCGGTATTGGATCGTTCATTGATCCCCCGTGGCCTGGTGCGACTCTCACCGCGTCACCCACCACTTCACGATCATCGACTGTGCAGTGGTGCTGGCCGGATCACCGTGAGTCATCAGCGCCACTGAAGGCGTGTTCTCGACAAAAGTCGACTGGCGTATCTGAAGCGTCGCCGACGAGAAAACATTTCGCGGGCCCATCTACTACGGCCCGCCCGACGAGGGAGAAGGAACCTTCGTGACAGAAACCACTAGCCTTGAATCAGGCGTGGACACCAAGACATCTGCCCCACAGAGTGCCGGCCTGGCCGGCTTGAAACTCGCGCAGCTCCAGGCCCTGGCTTCCCAGCTGGGAATCACCGGCGGGTCCCGCATGCGCAAGTCCGATCTGGTGGAGGCGATCTCCAAGCACCAGCGCGGCGGCTCCGTAGCCGACCGCTCTACCGTCAAGGCGGCGCCGAAGAAGGACGCCGCAGCCGAGAAGCCCGCCGCCGAGGCGGGCGAGGCGCCAGCCGAGGCACCGAAGAAGAAGCGGGCCTCCCGCTCCAACGCCGCCAAGCAGGACGCCGGGGAGGCTCCCGCGGAGAACAAGCAGGACGCCCCGGCCGAAGAAGGCGCCGATGCTCCGGCACGCACACGTGGCCGCCGCGGCTCCCGCCGGGCGACCGACGCCAGCGTCGAGACCAAGAGCGATTCCGAGGCCGTTGAGAAGCCGGCCGAGGGGAAGCAAGCCGACGACTCGTCGTCCGACAACGAGTCCGAGGGCCGCGGGCGCAACCGTTCCCGTCGCGGCGGTCGCCGCAACGAGGAAGCCGAGCAGAACGCCGAGAACGAGGGCGGGCAGTCCGAGCAGAACCAGGACGAACAGTCCGAGCAGGGCGACGGCGACAAGCAGGAGCGCCAGGGTCGCAACCGCCGCGGCCGCAACCGCCGCGGCAACCAGAACGACGACGGACAGCAGTCCGGCGACAACGACGCCTCGGAGAAGCGGGAGAACTCGAACCGCGACTCCAACCGGGATGCGAACCGCGACTCGAACAGGGACGCGAACCGCGATTCCAACCGCGACGACAACGACGACCGCGGCGGGCGCAACCGTCGCGACCGCGACCGCAACCGCCGCGACCGCGACCGTGATCGCGACAAGGACCGCGGCCGCAACCGCAACGAGCGCCGTCGCGGCCGTGGACGCAACCAGCCCGAGGTCGACGAGACCGAGCTGAGCGAAGACGACGTGCTGCTGCCCGTGGCCGGAATCCTGGACGTGCTCGAGAACTACGCCTTCGTGCGCACCTCGGGGTACCTGCCGGGACCCAACGACGTCTACCTGTCCCTGAACCAGGTGAAGAAGTACAACCTGCGCAAGGGCGACGCCGTCGTCGGCGCCATCCGCGCCCCGCGCGACGGCGAGAAGTCCGGCGACAGCGGCCGCCAGAAGTACAACGCGCTGGTGAAGCTGACCAGCGTCAACGGGAAGGCGCAGGAGGAGAACAAGAACCGCGTCGAGTTCAGCAAGCTCGTGCCGCTCTACCCGCAGGACCGCCTGCGCCTCGAGACCGAGCCCAAGAAGATCGGCCCGCGTGTGATCGACCTCGTGGCGCCGATCGGCAAGGGCCAGCGCGGCCTGATCGTCTCCCCGCCGAAGGCCGGCAAGACGCTCATCCTGCAGTCGATCGCCAACGCGATCACGCTGAACAACCCGGAAGTTCACCTCATGATGGTGCTCGTGGACGAACGTCCCGAGGAAGTCACCGACATGCAGCGCACGGTCAAGGGCGAGGTCATCGCCTCGACGTTCGACCGTCCGGCAGACGACCACACGACCGTGGCCGAGCTGGCCATCGAGCGCGCCAAACGCCTGGTGGAGATGGGCATGGACGTCGTCGTGCTGCTGGACTCGATGACCCGGCTGGGCCGTGCGTACAACCTGGCGGCACCGGCGTCGGGCCGCATCCTCTCCGGCGGCGTGGACTCGTCCGCGCTGTACCCGCCGAAGCGCTTCTTCGGCGCCGCCCGCAACATCGAGAACGGCGGCTCGCTGACCATCCTGGCCACCGCGCTGGTCGAGACCGGATCCAAGATGGACGAGGTCATCTTCGAGGAGTTCAAGGGCACCGGCAACATGGAGCTCCGCCTGTCCCGCAAGCTCGCGGACAAGCGCATCTTCCCGGCCGTCGACGTCAACGAGTCCGGCACGCGTCGCGAGGAGAACCTGCTGTCGCAGGACGAGGTCAAGATCATGTGGCGCCTGCGCCGCGTGCTCTCCGGTCTCGACACGCAGCAGGCGCTCGAGGTGCTGACGACCAAGATCCGCGACACGCAGTCGAACGCGGAGTTCCTGATGACGGTCTCCAAGACCACGCTGGGATCCAAGTCGGACGACTAGCTGCCTGAAACGCCCGGGGCCGGTCCCGTCCACAGCATCGCTGTCGGACGGGGACGGCCCCGGGCGTTCTGCGATTAACCGGACCCGCGGGCGCGGGGCCGGGCCAGACTGAATACACTGAGACAGAATGCGGGCGCGATCGGCGCCTCGCCTCGGGCTATCGGAAAGAAGTGAGCGATGTTTGAGTCCGTCCAGGGACTGCTAGACGAATACGAGGAGCTGCAGCGAGAGCTCTCCGACCCGGCCGTGTACGCGGACCAGGCGCGGGCGCGCAAACTGGGGCGCCGCAGTGCGCAGCTGGGCGGCATCGTCGAAGCTCACAAGCGCTGGAAGCAGACGACCGAGGACCTCGAGGCGGCGCGGACCATGGCCGACGAGGATCCCGAGTTCGCCGCCGAGGCGAAGGAGCTCGAGGCAGCGCTGCCGGCGGCCGAGGAGAAACTGCGCCGTCTGCTCATCCCGCGCGACGAGAACGATGCGCGCGACGTCATCCTCGAGGTCAAGGGCGGCGAGGGCGGCGACGAGGCGGCACTGTTCGCCGGGGACCTGCTGCGCATGTACACGCGCTACGCGGAGTCGAAGGGCTGGAGGACCGAGCTCATCTCCTACACCGAATCGGATCTCGGCGGCTACAAGGACGCGCAGATGGCGATCAAGGGGTCGTCGAACGACCCCGCCGAGGGCGTCTACGCGCACCTGAAGTTCGAAGGGGGCGTGCACCGGGTGCAGCGCGTGCCGGTCACCGAGTCCCAGGGCCGAATCCACACGTCGGCCGCGGGCGTCCTGGTCCTCCCGGAGGTCGACGAGCCCGAGGAGATCGACATCCACCAGAACGATCTCAAGATCGACGTCTACCGTTCGTCCGGCCCGGGCGGCCAGTCCGTCAACACGACCGACTCGGCCGTGCGCATCACCCACCTGCCGACGGGCATCGTGGTCGCCATGCAGAACGAGAAGTCGCAGATCCAGAACCGCGAAGCGGCCATGCGGGTGCTCCGCTCACGCCTGCTGGCCCACCAGCAGCAGCAGATCGACGCCGAGAACTCGGCCGTGCGCGCCTCGCAGATCCGCACGATGGACCGGTCCGAGCGGATCCGGACCTACAACTACCCCGAGAACCGCATCGCGGACCACCGCACGGGGTACAAGGCGTACAACCTCGACCACGTGCTCAACGGCGACTTGAATCCCGTCATCACCTCCTGCATCGAGATGGACGAGGCCGAGCGCCTCGCCGCCCTCGGCGAGAACAAAGAGAAGTAGGGGCGTGGGTACGACGGCGGAGCTCTCCGCCGCACTGCACGCCGCCACCGCGCGCCTGGCCGCGGCCGGAGTGCCGAGTCCCCGCGTCGACGCCGAGCTGCTGGCCGCGCACCTGCTCGACGTCAGCCGCGGTCGGGTCGGCGCGATGGCCCTCGCCGGTGCCGACGCTCCAGCGGGGCTCGACGAACTCGTGGCAGAACGCGCCCGGCGCGCCCCCCTGCAGCACCTCACAGGCGTCGCGCACTTCCGCCACCTGGATCTCAAGGTGGGGCCCGGGGTCTTCGTGCCCCGCCCCGAGACCGAGACGCTGGCGCAGCTCGGGATCGACGCGGCGCGGGCTGCGGTGGCCGCATCCGGCACGGCCACCGTCGTCGACCTGGGGACCGGTTCGGGCGCAGTCGCCGCAGCGATCGCGTCCGAGGTCCCCGGCACCACCGTGTACGCGGTCGAGCTCAGCGAGCACGCAGCCGCGTGGGCGGAGCGCAATCTCTCGCCCCTCGGCGTCGAACTGCGGGTCGGCGACCTGCGCGACGCGTTCGCCGACCTGGACGGCCGCGTCGACGTCGTCGTGTCCAATCCCCCCTACATCCCGGCCGGAGCCGTGCCCAACGAACCCGAAGTGCGCGACCACGACCCGGAGCTCGCCCTCTACGGCGGGGGAGCGGACGGGATGGAACTGCCCCGTGCCGTCGAGTCGACCGCCCGGCGGCTGCTGGTCCCCGGCGGATACGCCGCGATCGAGCATGCCGAAGTGCAGGAGCGGGCCATGCGGGCCCTCTTCGAGCAGGCGGGCGGGTGGGGCGACGTCGCCGGTCACCTGGACCTGACGGAACGGGCGCGCTGCACCTCCGCGCGGCTGTCCGGCTAGATCCCCGCCGGTGGCTTCCGGCGATTACTGCGACCTACATGGAAGAATGACACCCGTGACATCACGTTTTGACTGCCAGGATGCTGTGGACCGCGAAGCGGGCCTCGAGGCCGCGCGCACGGTCCTCGCGGAGAAGCAGTGCATCGTCCTCCCGACCGACACCGTGTACGGAATCGGCGCCGATGCCTTCTCCCCGCAGGCCGTGGCCACACTGCTGGCCGCCAAGGGCCGCGGGCGGTCCATGCCGCCCCCCGTGCTGATTCCCCGTCCCGAAACGCTCGACGGGCTGGCCGCGACCGTTCCCGACGGCGCCCGTGCGCTGGCCGAACGGTTCTGGCCCGGCGCGCTGACGCTGATCCTGCAGGCCCAGCCATCGCTGACGTGGGACCTGGGCGAGACCAGGGGGACGGTCGCGCTGCGGATGCCGGACGACGACGTCGCCCTGGAACTGCTCCGCCACACGGGGCCGTTGGCCGTGTCGTCCGCGAACCGCTCCGGGCAGCCCGCGGCGACGAACGCGGACGACGCCGAGGATCAGCTCGGCGAGGCCGTCGCGGTGTACCTCTCCGACGGGGCCCGCCCCCGGGACGGCGACGCGCTCCCGTCGACGATCGTCGACTTCACCTCCCGCACGCCGCGAGTCGTGCGGCAGGGGGCCATCGCCCTCGAGGTCCTGCGCGAGGAGGTTCCCGCACTGCTCGGCGAAGGCGAGTCCGCCGAACCATCCGAGTCGCCGGATTCGGCGGAGACCGCGGCCCCCGAAACCGAGCAGTCCTAGCCGTCGATGCGCCTGTACCTGCTCCTCATCGCCCTCACCTTCGCGACGTCGTTCCTTCTGACGCCACTGGTGCGCCGTATCGGACTGAAGGTCGGGCCGGCGGAGCTCCGGGACCGCGACGTCCATACCGCCCCCATCCCGAAGCTCGGGGGAGTGGCGATGATCATCGCCGTGCTGCTGGGCGTGGCCGTCGCGTCGAGACTGGACTTCCTGTCCGGCTCCTTCCGCGATCCGGGCCCTGCGCTCGGCGTTCTCACCGGTGCGCTGCTGGCCCTGGCCATCGGCGTCGTCGACGACGTGTGGGATCTCAGGTGGTACTACAAACTTGCAGGTCAAACACTGATCGGGACGGTCATCGCTTTCAGCGGCGTCCGTCTCGAGGCGATGCCCGTCGGCTGGATCGGCATCCCGTCGGAACCGGTGCAGATCCTGTTGACCGTCTTCCTCATCGTGCTGACGATGAACGCCATCAATTTCGTGGACGGACTCGACGGGCTGGCGGCGGGGGTGGCCGCCATCGGAGCGACCGCGTTCTTCGTCTACTGCTACTGGCTCGCCCGCACCATCAGCCAGTACGACAACTCGAATTTCTCCGCGATGCTGATGGCCATCCTGCTGGGTGCCTGCCTCGGCTTCCTCCCGCACAATTTCAACCCCGCGAAGATCTTCATGGGCGAATCCGGCGTCATGATCATCGGGCTCCTGATGTCCGTCGCCGCGATCATGGTCACCGGCGACGTCGGAGCCCAGGAGGGGTACCGGTTCCGCAACATCCCGGCGTACATGCCGATCATCCTGCCCGTCGCGGTGATCCTGCTGCCACTGCTCGACCTCGCGCTGGCGGTCATCCGACGCACCGCCAACGGCCGGTCACCGTTTTCAGCCGACCGGGGGCACCTGCACCACATCCTGGTCGACGGCGGCTACACCCAGCGGCAGGCCGTGCTCGTCCTGTACCTGTGGTCCGGGATCGTGGCCTTCGGATCCGTCGCGTTCATCTTCAAGGAGTTCGACTGGCGCATCATCGTCGGCATCAACCTGCTGGCGGCCCTCGGTGCGGCCCTGCTGACGATGTGGCCGTGGCTTCGACGGAGCCTCGCCGCGTGGAAACGAAAGCGCGGCGCGTAGCGAACATCTCTCTACGTCATGTAGAATTTACGACGGTGTCCTTCGTGGACACGTTCACTCATTCCGCCAGCACAGCATCGACGGGACCAACATGAGCTCCAGCACCACAGGCGCGGCGCAGCCTCAGCGCGCTTCGGGGGAGACCCCGAACCCGTGGCTCCGCCTGTTGTGCTCCTGCAGTCTGGTCTCACTGGTCCTCGCGGCTGCAGGATCTGCCGCTGGGGGAGCCGTCTCCGGTCTCGCGGCCGCCGCCAGCGTGGCGGCCGCCGTCGCGCTCGTCGTCGTCTTCTTCGGGATCACCCTGCTGATCGGCCACGTCGTCGGTCTGCGGAATCCGCGTGCAGCGCTCGGCGCCTTCATGTTCGGCTATGTCGTCAAAGTCGTCGGTTTCGGCGCGGTGGTCTTCCTGCTGGGGACGCCGGCCTGGGTCGACGCGGCCTGGTTCATCGGCGCCTCCGTCGGAACGGTCATCGCCTGGCAGGCGACCGAGATGATCGTCTTCTCGCGGCTTCGCTTCCAGCTGTACGACGACGGGGCCCCGGACGCGGACTCCCAGGAGCGGGGTGCCCGTGAAGCAGCATGATCCCGTTTACCGCGAGCCGACCAACGGCTCCTGGACCCGCGAGTTCATCAACTACATCGTAGGCGGGATGATCGTCTTCGGTTTGATAGGCTGGGGTTTGGATTTCCTCTTGCCAACTCGCTGGATCTGGCTTGTCGGGGTCTTCATAGGCGCTATCGCGGGTGGCCTTCTAGCCAACGCCCACCGAAATGCTTATCGGCGGCGCCAGAGTGAATGAACACCGGGCAACAGGCCCACATAACAAGAGACTTATGGAACACCGCCCTGAGCGGAAGACCTACATGCCCAAAGACGGACACTGCAGAGAGGAAACGCGTTGATCCCGCTTGCGCTTCCGGCGGCCACCAATGAATCCGAGGGATTCATTGCCCCGACGATTGATGACTTGCACCTTCCGGAGATTCTTCCGTGGGGAGCACACTACGGCGAGGGCTTCGGCAAGCAGATGCTGCTGGTGCTGCTCTCCGTCGCGCTGATCTCCTGGTTCCTGGTCGCGGCCTCACGCCGCCGCCAGATGGTCCCGGGAAAGTTCCAGTTCCTCGGTGAGTACAGCTACAACTTCGTCCGCAACAGCGTCGGCAAGGATCTGATCGGCGAAAAGGACTTCCGTCCATTCGTTCCCGTTCTGGTGTCACTGTTCTTCTTCATCCTGGTGAACAACCTGTTCGGCTCGATTCCGTTCCTGCAGCTGCCGACCACGTCGCACGTGGGCACGGCCTACGCGCTGGCCGGCTTCGTGTACATCATGTGGATCGTCCTCGGCATCCGGACCCACGGCATCGGCTACTTCAAGGTCGCGGTCGTGCCCTCGGGTGTGCCGAAGGCCTTCATCGTCCCGGTGGTCATCATCGAGATCGTCTCGACGTTCCTGGTCCGCCCGCTGACGCACTCGTTGCGACTCTTCGCGACGATGCTCGCCGGCCACATGATCATCGCCCTGGCGGCGTCGGGCTCGGCCTTCCTGCTGACCCAGACCTCGGGTGCCATGCCGGTACTCGGCGTGTTGACCATGGCCGGCGGCGTCGGCATGTACCTGTTCGAGATCTTCATCCAGGTTCTGCAGGCCTACGTCTTCGTGCTGCTGACCGCGGTCTACATCCAGGGCTCGATCTCCGAGGCCCACTAAATAGCTGTCCCCCTTCGCGGGGGTCGACATTAACGCAACCAATCTGCCTGATCGGAAGAACCGTGATGGCATCGTGAAAGGAAAACAATGGAAATCTCCGGCAACCTGAATGCGATCGGTTACGGCCTCTCCGCCATCGGCGGCGGTATCGGCGTTGGACTCGTCTTCGCCGCGTTCATCAACGGCGTCGCCCGTCAGCCGGAAGCCCAGCGCGTTCTGCAGCCGCTGGCCTTCATGGGCTTGGCGTTCACTGAAGCGCTCGCCATCCTCGGCCTCGTGTTCGCCTTCGTCTGGAACTGATCTCGGGCTGAACATGCCCAGATCAATCCATACGCTCTTCAGAAAGACGGGTGAAAGATGAACGAGGCAGTTATTCTCGCTGCTGAGGGTGCAAACCCACTGGTTCCTAACTGGTGGGAGATCCTTGTCACGGTCCTGGGCTTCGCGGTACTGCTCTTCATTGTGACCAAGTTCGTTGTTCCTGCGTTTGAAAAGACGTACGAAGAGCGTTCGCTGGCCATCGAGGGCGGAATCGCGAAGGCGGAGGCCGCCCAAGCCGAAGCCAACGCAGCTCTTGAGGAATACAAGAAGCAGCTCGTCGACGCACGGACCGAGGCCAACCGGATTCGCGAGGAGGCTCGCGCCGAGGGCGCGCAGATCCTCGCCGAACTGAAGGAGAAGGCCGCTTCGGAGTCGGCGCGCATCACCGAGCAGGCCCATGTGCAGATCGAAGCGGAGCGCACCGCCGCAGTCGCTTCCCTGCGCAACGAGGTCGGCACGCTGGCCACCGAACTCGCCGGAAAGGTCGTGGGCGAGTCCCTGGCCGACGACGAGCGCTCGGCTCGCGTGGTCGACCGGTTCCTGGCTGATCTCGACTCCCAGCAGAGTGCAGGTGCATCGAACTAATGGCAGGCGTATCGAGCGAGTCATTGGCAGCGGCTCAGGAGCAGTTGGAACCCCGGCTCGCAACAGCAGAGCTGTCGCTGGCCGAGGAGCTCTTTGTCACCCTGGGCCTGCTGGACGGCAACGCCGGCCTGCGCCGCGCCCTGACTGATCCTGCACGCGAAGGTAAGGACAAGGCCGCATTGCTGTCGCGGCTGGTCACGGGCAAGGTCTCCGCTGCTGCGGAGGCCACCGCGGCCGACCTCGCCGCTGCGCGCTGGCGCTCGGCACGCGACATCGGGGACGCGCTGGAAACTCTGGCCGCAACGACCGCAGTTGCTGTGGCTGAACGCCAGGGCGGTTCGGCGGGCTTGGATGCTCTTGAAGGACAGCTCTTCAAGTTCACCCAGGTCGTCGGTTCGAGCCACGAGTTGCAGCGCGCGCTGGACGAGCCGCAGGCCGACGCCGATGCCAAGGCATCGCTGGCCTTCAAGCTTGTTCCAGAGGCAGGTGAGCCGGCCAGGCTCCTGATCCGCCAGGCCGTCGTGGCCCCGCGCGGGTTGAAGCCGGTCGAACTGGTGGGCCGCTTCATTGAACTGGTTGCCAAACGGCAGCAGCGGTGGATTGCGCACGTCAGCGTCACCCGTCCGCTGACGGGAGAGCAGTCCAACCGACTGCAGACCGGTCTCAACAACCTCTACGGCCGTGAGCTGAATCTCAATGTCAGCGTGGAACCGGAACTCATCGGCGGCATCCGTGTGGCTGTCGGCGACGAGATCCTGGACGCATCCACGGTCGCGCGCCTCAGCGAGCTGCGCCGCAGGCTGGTCGGCTGAGAGCCTCGCGCTTCTCAGCTGCCGCATCACAGACTGAATCAAACATTAGGTCATCGACTGAAGATCGACACGATGACAGAGACACAGGAGAGCAGGGACTGCAGATGGCCGAATTGACCATCAACGCCGATGACGTCCGCAATGCCTTGACCGATTTCGCGTCGTCCTACGAACCGGGCACCGCAGATCGCGTCGAGGTTGGCCGCGTCACCACGGCAAGTGACGGCATCGCCAAGGTGGAGGGTCTTCCCTCCGTCATGGCAAACGAACTTCTCGAATTCGACAACGGCGTTCTGGGCCTCGCCCAGAACCTCGACACCCGCGAGATCGGCGTCGTCATTCTCGGCGACTTCACGGGCATCGAGGAAGGCCAGGAAGTCAAGCGCACCGGACAGATCCTGTCCGTCCCGGTGGGCGACAAGTTCCTGGGCCGCGTCGTGGACCCGCTGGGCGCCCCGATCGACGACCTGGGCGAGATCGAAGCCGAGGGCCGTCGCGCCCTCGAGCTCCAGGCCCCGGGCGTCACGCAGCGCAAGTCGGTGCACGAGCCGCTGCAGACGGGCATCAAGGCCATCGACGCCATGATCCCGATCGGCCGCGGACAGCGTCAGCTGATCATCGGCGACCGCCAGACCGGCAAGACCGCCATCGCCGTCGACGCCATCCTGAACCAGAAGGAGAACTGGGCCTCGGGCGACGTCACCAAGCAGGTGCGCTGCATCTACGTGGCCGTCGGGCAGAAGGCGTCGACCATCGCCGCCGTCCGCCAGACTCTCGAGGACCAGGGCGCGATGGAGTACACGACGATCGTCGCCTCCCCGGCGTCCGATCCCGCGGGCTTCAAGTACCTCGCTCCCTACGCCGGTTCGGCCATCGGCCAGCACTGGATGTACGGCGGCAAGCACGTCCTGGTGATCTTCGACGACCTCTCGAAGCAGGCCGAGGCCTACCGCGCCGTGTCCCTGCTCCTGCGCCGTCCGCCGGGACGCGAGGCATACCCGGGCGACGTGTTCTACCTGCACTCCCGCCTCCTCGAGCGTTGTGCGAAGCTCTCCGACGAGCTCGGCGCGGGTTCGATGACCGGTCTGCCGATCATCGAGACCAAGGCGAACGACGTGTCGGCCTACATCCCGACCAACGTCATCTCGATCACCGACGGTCAGATCTTCCTGCAGTCGGACCTCTTCAACGCCAACCAGCGCCCGGCCGTCGACGTGGGCATCTCGGTGTCCCGTGTCGGTGGTGCCGCTCAGGTGAAGTCGATGAAGAAGGTCTCCGGCACGCTCAAGCTCGAGCTCGCCCAGTTCCGCGACATGCAGGCATTCGCCATGTTCGCCTCCGATCTGGACGCCGCGTCGAAGCAGCAGCTGACGCGTGGTGCGCGCCTGATGGAGCTGCTCAAGCAGGGCCAGTACCAGCCGTTCCCCGTCGAAGAGCAGGTCGTCTCCGTCTGGGCCGGCACCAACGGCCACTTGGACGACGTCCCGGTCGAGGACGTTCGCCGCTTCGAGAGCGAGTTCCTCGAGTACCTGCGCCACCGCACGCAGATCCTCACGACGCTGGCTGAGACCGGCAAGATCGAAGACTCCACGGTCGAGGCCCTGAACGCGGCTGTCGCCGACTTCAAGCCCGGGTTCTTCGGCGAGGGCGACGACAAGTTCGTCGGCCCCGGCCACGAAGAGCACGACGCCATCGGAGAAGACGCCGTCGACCAGGAACAGATCGTCAAGCAGAAGCGCTGACACCGTCCGCGGAACGGGTGGGCGAACTGAACTTCGCCCGCCCGAACCGAGGAACAGGAAAGGAAAAACATGGGAGCCCAGATTCGGGTCTACCGCCAGAAGATCGCATCGACGCAGTCGATGGGCAAGATTTTCAAGGCGATGGAACTGATCGCCACTTCCCGTATCGGCAAGGCACGCAGTCGTATGACCGCCTCCCTGCCGTACGCGAATGCGATCACCCGTGCTGTTTCTGCCGCCGCGTCCCAGTCCGAGGTGGACCACCCGCTGACGACCGAACCCGAGCAGGTTCGTCGTTCCGCGGTTCTGATCCTCTCTTCGGACCGTGGTCTCGCCGGAGCCTACTCCGCCAGCGTCCTGAAGCAGGCCGAGGGGCTTACCGAACTCCTCCGTGACGAAGGCAAAGAGGTCAAGTACTACCTGGTGGGCCGCAAGGCCCTGGCGTACTACGACTTCCGCGGACGCGAGTACGCCAAGGTGTGGACCGGGGGCACGGACAACCCGGATTTCGAAACCGCACGTGAGATCGGTGCAACGCTGCTAGAGGACTTCGCCACCGACTTTGCGGAGGGCGGTGTGGACGAGATCCACGTCGTCTACACGCGATTCCAGTCGATGGTCGTCCAGGAGCCCGTTGTCACCCGTCTGCTGCCGCTCGAGGTGGTGGAGGGGGACGCACCGGCCGACAGCTCGGAGTTGCTGCCGCTGTACGAGTACGAGCCCGAGCCAGAAGAGGTGCTCGACGCCTTGCTGCCGCGCTACATCGAGTCCCGGATCTTCGCCGCCATGCTCCAGGCGGCGGCTTCCGAGCTCGCCGCACGTCAGCGCGCGATGAAGGCCGCCGGTGACAACGCCACCGAGCTTGTGAAGAAGTACACGCGACTTCGCAACAATGCACGCCAGGCGGAGATCACGCAGGAGCTGACCGAGATCGTGGGCGGTGCGGACGCACTGAACGCGTCCTAGCCAGCCGATTCAACACGTTATCCACGCGATACACTCAAGCGAAGTGAGAGACATGACTGCCCAACTGAACGAGCAGGGAACCGCCGCCGCGGGTGCCGGGGCCACCGGCCGCATCGCGCGCGTCATCGGTCCGGTCGTCGACGTCGAATTCCCGGCCGACGCCCTTCCCGCAATCTACAACGCACTGACCGCCCAGGTCACCCTCAACGGTGTGACCCGGACGCTGACCTTCGAGACCAGCCAGCACCTCGGGGACAACCTTGTCCGCGCGATCTCGCTGCAGGCCACCGACGGCGTCGTCCGCGGCACTGTCGTGACCGACCTCGATTCGCCGATCACCGTTCCGGTGGGCGATGGCGTCAAGGGCCACATCTTCAACGTCCTCGGCGAGCCGCTGGACGTCGAGGCCTCGGAGATCCAGGCCAGCGACCGCTGGTCCATCCACCGCCCGGCCCCGAAGTTCGCCGACCTCGAGGGCGCGACCGAGATGCTGGAGACCGGCATCAAGTCGATCGACCTTCTGACCCCCTACATCAAGGGTGGAAAGATCGGCCTCTTCGGCGGCGCCGGCGTCGGCAAGACGGTTCTGATCCAGGAGATGATCACCCGTGTGGCCCGCAACTTCGGCGGCACCTCGGTGTTCGCCGGTGTTGGCGAGCGCACCCGCGAGGGCAACGACCTCTGGGTCGAGATGGGCGAGGCCAACGTCCTCAAGGACACCGCGCTGGTCTTCGGCCAGATGGACGAGCCGCCGGGAACGCGTCTGCGCGTGGCGCTCTCGGCCCTGACCATGGCGGAGTACTTCCGCGATGTGCAGAACCAGGACGTGCTCCTCTTCATCGACAACATCTTCCGCTTCACGCAGGCCGGCTCCGAGGTCTCCACGCTGCTGGGCCGCATGCCGTCCGCAGTGGGCTACCAGCCGAACCTCGCTGACGAGATGGGTCTGCTCCAGGAGCGCATCACGTCGACGAAGGGCCACTCGATCACGTCGATGCAGGCCATCTACGTGCCGGCCGATGACTACACCGACCCGGCTCCGGCGACGACCTTCGCGCACCTCGATGCGACCACCGAGCTCTCGCGTGCGATCGCCTCGCGTGGTCTGTACCCGGCCATCGATCCGCTGACCTCGACGTCGCGCATCCTCGACCCGCAGTACGTCGGCCAGACGCACTACGACGTCGCAGTCCGCGTCAAGCAGATCCTGCAGAAGAACAAGGAACTGCAGGACATCATCGCGATCCTCGGTGTCGACGAGCTCTCCGAGGAGGACAAGGTCACGGTCGCCCGTGCCCGTCGCATCGAGCAGTTCCTGTCGCAGAACACCTACACCGCCAAGCAGTTCACCGGTGTCGACGGCTCGACCGTGTCCCTCAAGGACACGATCGAGGGCTTCCAGGCCATCTGCGATGGCGAGATGGACCACATCTCGGAGCAGGCCTTCTACAACGTCGGCGGTCTGGATGACGTCGAGCGCCAGTGGGCCGAGATCCAGGAATCGACCAAGTAGCCATGGCTGAACTGGACGTTGAGATTGTCGCGGCGGACCATTTCGTGTGGTCCGGTGCCGCGACCCTGGTGAAAGCGCGCACGAGCAACGGTGACATCGGCGTGCTGCCGGGCCACACGCCCGTGCTCGCGGTCATGGAACCTGGCCAGCTGGAGATCACGCCCGTTTCGGGTTCGAAGGTCCTGGTCGATGCGGAGGGTGGTTTCTTCTCCGTCGACAAGGACCGGGTCGTGATCGTGGCAGACAACGCCAGGCTCCAGGACGCCGCTACGGCAGGGAACCGATAGTCCTACCTTGAGCGACGTCGGCATCCTACTCGTCATTGTGGCCATCATCGTGGTCGTGATGATGTGTGGTGCCTTCGGACTCCGCCGCTATCAGCTCCGCAGTGCCCTTGGCACTTTTGACGCCTCCGTCCGCCACGCCTCCGGGCGTTGGCGGGCGGGGGTTTGTCGTTATGCGGACCGGGAGCTCGAGTTCATGTCCCTGTTCTCACTCTCGCCGATCCCGCGGCACCGGTATCTGCGCAGTTCACTCCGACTCGACGGATGGCGCGAACCGCAGGGCCCGGACGCGAAGCGACTGCCCGCTGGGTGGGTTGTCGCATGTCTGCGGCACGAAGGTGAGGACATCGAGATGGCGATGAACTACGGGGCCTACACCGGACTGAGCTCATGGCTCGAGGCCGGCCCCGTGATCGGAGTCGGTACCTGGCGGTAGCAGGCCAGCTTTGCCGACTGATCGGCAGCAGCAGAAGAGGCGGGGGCCCAGACCTTCAAGGTCTGAGCCCCCGCCTCTTCTTTTGTGTACAGCGGTACTAGACCGCGGTCACACCGGTCGCCTGCGGGCCCTTGGCCCCCTGGCCCACCTCGAACTGAACGCGCTGGTTCTCTTCCAGCGTGCGGAAGCCCTGCGATTCGATTTCCGAGTAGTGGACGAAGACGTCGCTCTCGGCTCCATCGGGCGTGATGAAGCCGAAGCCCTTCTCCGCGTTGAACCATTTGACGGTTCCCTGAGCCATTCATTCCTCCTGCTGAGTACTTCTCATGCCGAACATTTCACCAACGTGGCTGGGAGGCGAAATCATGGATCCTCCCGGAAGTGGACCCACGGTGATTCTCAACCGCAACCTGCTTTGCGGGTGCGGATATCACCAACACAAAGACCGAGTTCAGCATCACACATCCACGTGAGGTCGGCAATGGTTGCGGGCAACATTGCGTCGATTCAGGATCGTGTCGCTCCCACGGCCTGCCCCGAGCGGAATGCGGTGATCAGGCCCAGGTCCTGATCCGTGACGAGGATGTCGGCCCGGTACCCCGCGTGAAGTGCGCCGATCTCGTCCTCGAGTCCGAGGATGGCCGCCGGTACGGTGGTCGCCGCCGTCAGCGCGCGCTGCAGCGGCACGCCGGCTCCCACACAGGCTCTGACGCACGCGAGGAGGGTCGCACTCCCTCCGGCCAGCTGGCCGTTGTCGGTGCGCAGGACGGAGTTCTTCAGGCGGGCCTGCTGGCCGCCGAGCCGGTAGTCGCCGTCCGGCATGTCCGTTGCGGCCGTGGCGTCGGTGACCAGGGCGAGTGCCGTCGGTGGCAGCGTGGCGAAGAGCATGCGCAGTGTCTGCGGATGCAGGTGGTGGCCGTCGCCGATGATCTCGAGGACGGCGCGACCGAGGGCCGCGGCTTCGAGGCTGGCGCCGACGGGGCCGGGGGAGCGGTGGTGCCACGGGGGCATTCCGTTGAAGACGTGGGTGATGGTCGGAGTCTCCGTGTAGCCGTCGAAGCCCGCGGATTCCAACTCTTCGAGGACCAGTTCGAGGGAGGCGGTGGTCTGCTCCGCGGTGGCGCCCGTATGGCCCAGCGAAGGGATGACGCCGTGGGAGACGAGCTGTTCGACCAACCCGTCGGCGCCCGGGAGCTCGGGCGCGTAGGTCATCGTGCGCAGGGAGCCCTGGCAGGTGGCTACCAGTTCTTCGACGAAGTCCGGATCGGGATCGCGCAGGGCTGCCGCCGGCTGGGCTCCGTTCCGCGCCGCGGACAGGAAGGGACCCTCGGCATGGATGCCGGCGATCAGGCCTTCTGCGACGAGCGGGCTGAGCCGTTCGGCTGCCGCGAGCATCTCGTCTTCGGCCGCGGCCATCAGCGAGGCGAGGAGCGTTGTCGTCCCCGCGTTGTAGTGACGGGTCAGCGACTCCCGGAGTTCCACGTCGTCTGCGGTCGAGAAGTCGACGCCGAACCCGCCGTGGCAGTGCAGGTCGATGAGACCCGGAATGAGCAGTGCATCGTCGTCGAGCGGGATCCCGGCGTAGGACCCGGCGTCATCGCGTTCGGCGAAGACCGCGGCGGGCCCGGCGAATTCGATGCGGTCGCCATCGACGGCGACGATTGCATCGGGGAGCTGCTCGCCTTCGGTGACGAGTGTCCCGGCCACGGCGAACCGTTGGCCCGGAGCGCTGTCCATCGGTGGAAGAGGGGCGGAGTTCTCGTCTTTGCCGGCCATGGACCCATCCTAGGCGGTGGGAACGGAGACTAGAACAGGCGCGATGCCGAGTCGTCGACGCCGCGCATGGCGTCGTAGTCGAGGACGCGGCATTCGATGCCCCGGTCCTCTGCCAGAGTCCTCGCCTGGGGCTTGATCTGCTGCGCAGCGAAGACGCCGCGGACGGGAGTCAGGAGCGGGTCCCGGTTCATCAGCTCGAGGTAGCGCGTGAGCTGTTCGACGCCGTCGATATCGCCGCGCCGTTTGAGTTCGACCGCCACGGTCTGGCCAGCGGCGTCGCGCGCGAGGATGTCGACCGGGCCGATGGCGGTCATGTATTCGCGGCGTACCAGGGTGAAGCCGGTGCCGAGTACCTCGATCTGCTCGGCGAGGAGCCGCTGCAGGTCGGACTCGACGCCGTCCTTGATGAGGCCGGGGTCGATGCCGAGCTCGTGGCTCGAGTCGTGGAGTGTCTCGTAGATGCGGACGATGAGTCGGTCGTCGCTCTTCTGGTGCGCCACGTGCCAGACGGCCTCCACGCCCGCCTCGCGGTCGACACCGTCCGGGGCGGCGTCGCGCATGACCGCGGGCGGCGTCATCCAGTTCAACGGCTTGTAGGAGCCGCCGTCGGAGTGGACCAGGACGGAACCGTCGGCCTTGACCATGAGCAGGCGGGTGGCGAGCGGAAGGTGCGCACGGAGGCGACCTTCGTAGTCCACGGAGCAACGAGCAATAACTAAACGCACAAGAGTCCACTCTAGCGACTCGGGCCGTCGCGGTTTAACTCATGTTGCCGCGAACGGCAGAATGGACACATGCCTCGTTCGAATCGTCCCCGCAGAGTCACCGGCGG
The DNA here is from genome assembly GCF_014651715.1 of Zhihengliuella salsuginis. Classification (GTDB taxonomy): domain Bacteria; phylum Actinomycetota; class Actinomycetes; order Actinomycetales; family Micrococcaceae; genus Zhihengliuella; species Zhihengliuella salsuginis. The sequence goes on along the minus strand of NZ_BMXK01000008.1, from coordinate 83,239 downwards.
CAAACGCCGCAACAAGTGGGCGGAGGCCGGAGGCGGTCCCCAGGTCGAACGGCTCGGTTTCGCAGCCCCTTCGCTCGAATCCGGCCGTGACGGCCAGTGGCACGTCCGCCGAATTTCCGGTGCGCGGGCGGAGAAGCACTATGTCTGCCCGGGCTGTCATCTTGAGATTCCGCCGGGCGTGGAGCACGTGGTTGCCTGGCGCGCGGATGACTGGGCGGGCGATGAAGTGTCGGCTGCAGCCCGCCGGCACTGGCATTCTCACTGCTGGAGGACGAGAATCGGCAAGTGAGGCGACGACGCGGAAGGGGACCATCGAGTGGGACGAAGATCACTGGCAGGAATGTCTTCAGTTCGGGAACCCCGAAGAGTAACCGATTCGTTATCATTGGAGGTGTCGCCACGGGTGAAGTCTGCCCTCGGGCCGATGCCGATTCTGTTCCCATCCGATAGGTGAGTAAGTACGTGCGAATCTTGACAGCCATCGTGGCCATAGTCCTCGGTGCCGCAGCGCTCGTCGCCGGCATCGGCCAGAAAACCTTCTGGGCGCCGTCGGAGACGCTGACCGCAGCGATCCCCGGCTCCGTCGAAGAAGCACCGTTGACAGTCATCGAGTCCGGCGTCGACGAAGTCAACGACGAGCCCATCGAGATCACGGTCAAAGGTGACGGCGAGTTCCTGCTGGCACTGGGCCGCAGCTCCGATGTCGACGCCTGGGTGGGTGATGCTTCGGTGAACCGCGTCACGGAGGTCGACGCCGAGGAGCGTGTGCTCAAGACCGTGCACGAGGGCAGCGAGGACGTGGTGCCGAACCCGAAGGGCTCCGATCTGTGGGTCGCAGAGGACACCGTCGAGGGTGAAACGGTCTACACATGGACCGAACCCGCCGAGGGCGACTGGTCGCTTCTCTTGGCCGCGGACGGTACGGAACCGGCGCCGACCGACATCAGCGTGGAGTGGCCCAACACGGCCACGACGCCGTTCTCGCTGGGCCTGATCATCGTCGGCGCGCTGCTTGTGCTCTTCGGCCTGCTTCGCCTGCTCTGGCCCTCGAAGCAGGGCGGTTCGGGAGCCGGTGCAGCGGACGACAGCACCCGCGAGGTGCCCGAGGTCGACGGAAAGAACGGCCATGGGAGTGTCGCCAAGCGGCTCACCGCTGCGGTCGCGACGGTTGCGCTGACGTTCTCCGGCGCGACGGCGGCGCAGGCGGCGGAGTCCGAGTCGGCCGAACCGACTTCCAGCGAGTCGTCCCCATCGCCGGCGGAGGAGCAAGCAGATGATGCTCCGGCCCATCCGGTACTGATGGAGTCCCAATTGGAACGCATCCTGGCCGATGTTGAGCGGGTGGTCGGCGCCGCTGATGAGAGTCTCGACCGCAAGGGCCTTCGGGAGAGGATGACGGGTGATGCTTTGTCGCGTCGGTCGGCGAATTTCGGACTGCGTCATTCCGGCGTCGAGATGGAGGCGCCCGAGCCAATCGATGGAGGCAATATCCGTTCCGCCGCGGTGCCGTCGGAGGCCGGGTGGCCGAGGCAGATCGTCGTTGTCACCCAGTCGGACGGCCCCGTGCCGCTCGTGAACACTCTTCAGCAGCTCAGTCCCCGGGACAACTACAAAGTGGTCAGCAGTGTGAGCATGCTCCCCGCTTCCAGCTTCCCCGGGCTCTCACCGAAGGATGACCGCGTTCGGATGCTCGAGCCAGGCGCTGGTGACGGGCTGAGCGAAAGCCCCGAGAAAGCTCTGGACAATTTGGCAGCGTTCCTGAACGAGGACTCCGAGGAGGGGCAGGAGCGATTCGAGGAGAATACTTTCATCGACGCGCTTCACGGCAAGCAGAATGAGTTGAAAGACGCCAACGAGGATTTCGGGGCTGTATCGTTTGAGCGCTCGGTCAACAAAGAGGAGACCGTCGCGCTCTCGGTTCCCGATGCCGGCGCCGTCGTCGTCGGTTCGATCACATCCACGGTGACCGTCGAACCGAAGGAGGAGGGCGGGACGATCGCCTGGGGAGACGAGGATCCAATGGCGCCTGCCTACGCTAAGATCACCGGAGTCGATGAGACGTCCGGTCCGGTCGATTTCACGTATTCGGAACCGGTGGTTCTCTACGTCCCGGCCTCGGGCGAAGAAGGTAAGATTCGCGTGATAGCAGCGCAGTCGATGTTTGAAGACGTAACGATCGAAGAGTAAGGAAACCTTCCCCAGCCTATGAGCACCGAGAACGAGCCGACCCCCGCCTCCACCCGAGGCGCCATCGATCTCTCCGCCCTGTCGACGCCGGACGCCCCCTCGGGCGCCGGTGCGGGCGGTGCGACGTGGACCAAGCGCATCACCCAGGCCGATCTTCAGGCCGTGGTCGAGCAGTCCGCGACCGCGCCGATCCTCGTGTCCCTCGGCGCCGCGTCAGCCGCGCCGTCCGTCGAGCTGGACGCGCTCGTCGGCCGCATCGTGGATTCGTACGCCGGGCGTCTCGGCCTCGTGCTGGTCGACGCCCAGCAGGAGGCCGCCGTCGCGCAGGCGTTCCGGGTGCAGCAGATCCCGGCCGTCGTCGCTCTGGTCAAGGGCCAGCCGGTTCCCCTGTTCCAGGGTGCCGCCGCGGAGGAGCAGATCCGATCGCTGCTGGACGAGCTCCTCCAGCTCGCCGCTCAGCACGAGGTGACTGGCAGCCTGCCGCCGTTCGGCGGCGGCGAGGTCGAGGAACCCGAGCTGCCGCCGCTGCATCAGGAGGCACTGGACGCGATCAACGCCGGCGACTACGGCACCGCAGCCGCAGCCTACCGGAAGGCGCTCTCGGAGAAGCCGAACGATCACGAGGCCGAAGCGGGCCTGGCGAACGTGGAGCTCCTGGGCCGCGTGCAGGACAAGGACCTGGGGGAGATCCGCAGTGCGGGTGCTGGAGACCCGGACGACCTGCAGGCCCAACTCGATGTCGCCGACGTCGATGTGGCCGGCGGGCACGTCGACGACGCCTTCAACCGCCTGATCGCCTTCATCGGCCGGAACTCCGGAGACGCCCGCGAAACGGCACGCGCCCGTCTCGTCGACCTGTTCACGATCGTCGGACCACAGGACTCGCGCGTCGTTTCGGCGCGGCAGAAGCTGGCACGGGTCCTGTTCTAGGAGGGCCACGGCTTCCACGGAGTGGGAGACGGCGACCATCGGCGCGGTGCCCCGGGAGACCGGGGACCGCGCCGATGGTCGTTCCGGGCCGGGACAGCGTGGGCACCAGACGGGCCGATGATCCGCCTTCCGGATGACGACCGTTAACGGCCCGGATTGCTACATTGTCGATATGAGCAATCTGAACGCCGATCCCACGACCGCGAGACCCGCGGGCGCACCAGCCATCGTCGTCCGCGGCCTGGGCAAGCATTTCGCCGACAAGGTCGCGGTCAACGGCATCGACCTCGACGTTCCGGCCGGGTCGTTCTACGGCCTGGTGGGGCCCAACGGGGCCGGCAAGACGACCACGCTGTCCATGGCCACCGGCCTGCTGCGGCCGGACGCCGGTTCTGTCTGGGTGCACGGTGTCGACGTGTGGAGGGAACCGCTCAAGGCCAAGACGATGCTGGGCGTCCTGGCCGACGGGGTCCGCCTGTTCGACCGCCTGACCGGGCGCCAGCTCGTGACCTACTCCGGCCGCCTGCGCGGCATGGACCCGGAAACGGTGGCCGAGCGCACCGAGGACCTCCTCCGCGTGCTCGACCTCGAAGACGCCGGGTCCAAGCTCGTGGTCGACTACTCCGCGGGCATGACGAAGAAGATCGCCCTCGCGACCGCACTGATCCATTCGCCGAGGGTCCTGGTGCTCGACGAGCCGTTCGAAGCGGTGGACCCCGTCTCGGCGGCGAACATCCGATCCATCCTCACGGACTACGTCGGCCGCGGAGGTACGGTCATCGTCTCGAGCCACGTCATGGACCTCGTCCAGCGCATGTGCACGCACGTGGCCGTCATCGCCGCGGGCAACGTGATGGCGGCCGGGACGGTCGACGAGGTGCGGGGCTCCGAGAGCCTCGAGGACCGTTTCGTCGATCTCGTCGGCGGTCGCTCCGACGGCGGGGGGCTCCAGTGGTTGCGCAGCTGATCCGCCTCAAGGCGCGCCTTCTCGCCAACAGTTTCCGGCGCAGTCCCTGGCAGCTCGTCGGGGTGATCCTCGGCGCCGCGTACGGCCTTTTCCTGGCGGTCATGCTGATCATCGGCATGGTCGGGCTCGGTTCCCAGGAACCTGAACTCGTCCGCACCGTCCTGGTCTGCGCCGTGTCGGCGGTCGTGCTCGGGTGGGCGATCGTCCCCGTCCTCTTCTCCGGCGCGGATGCAACGCTGGATCCGGCCCGGTTCTCCACCTTCCCGGTGCCCCGGCGCGAGTTGACCGCCGGCCTGCTGCTGACCGGGTTCATCGGCACCCCCGGAGCAGTGACGCTCGTGCTCTTCGTCGCAGCGGCCGCCGCGTGGCGGCAGTCGGGGCCGGCGGCCCTGACCGCCGTGGTCGCGGGCGCGCTCGGCGCCCTCTTCTGCCTGGCGCTGGCCCGGCTGACGACGACGGCGGCCCTCGCCCTGACCTCGAAGCGTCGCTTCCGCGAGGTGGCCACGGTGCTCGTCTTCATCCCGCTCGTGGCCCTCGGTCCCATCCTGGGCGGACTGCAGGCCGGCATCTCGGCGGTCTTCGACGTGCTGCCGCACGTCGCGGACGTGCTGGCGTGGACACCGCTGGGAGTCTTCGCGGCCCTGCCCGGCGATGTTCTGGCCGGGGAGTGGGCCACGGGAGGCGCGCGGCTGCTGCTGGCGCTCGCCTACCTCGCCGTCGTGGTCTGGGCCTGGTCCGTTCTGCTGATGCGCTCCCTGCAGAACCCCGTCCAGGCGTCCGGCGGTTCCAAGGGGTCGCTGGGGCTCGGGATGCTCGCGTGGTTCCCGGCCACCCCGTGGGGCGCAATCGCCGGTCGCAGCCTGACCTACTGGTTCAAGGACCCGCGGTACGCGGCGGGAATCGTCGTCGTCCCGCTGCTGCCGTTCATCCTCTGGTACGCGTCGAGCCAGACGCCGACCCCCTACATGGTCTACGCGGCGGCACCGCTCATGGCCGTCATGATGGGGTTCTCCATCTCCGCCGACATCTCCTATGATTCGACCGCCTTCTCCCTGCACGTCACCACCGCCGTCCGGGGCGTCCACGACCGGGCGGGCCGGGCTCTGGCCTGCGGTGTACTGGCACTGCCCCTGGTCATGGCCGCCGCGATCGTCCCGCCGCTCGTCATCGGCCGGCCCGGCGACGTGGTGGCGCTGGCGGGTCTGACGGTGGGCGCACTGCTCTCGGCGCTCGGCGTGGCCTCGGTCGCGTCGGCGCGCTGGACGTACGCCGTCGTGCAGCCGGGGGAGAACCCCTTCAAATCGCCGCCCGGCGCCGGAGCCCGGGCCGCCCTCACGCAGCTGGCCACGATGGGGGTGGCGTTCCTCCTGCTGATCCCCGAGATCGCCCTGGTCATCACGTACTTCGTCACGGACCGCGCACTGTTCGCGTGGCTCGCGCTCGCGGTCGGACTGGCCGCGGGATCGGTGCTGCTGACGGTTGGCATCCGTGTCGGGGGACGCTGGATCGACACGCGCATGCCGGAACTCATGCAGGCGGTCACGCTGAATAAGTAGAGCGCGGTTGCTAGACTGGTCGGTATGAGCTTGCCTTCGAACTCCATCGAAAACGACCCCCGCGAAGATCAGGGCGGCGGAACCGCCACGATCGAGCGTGAGGAGACGCGACAGGTCGTCGAGCCGGGGGACTCGGAGCGCTTCGCGCACTACGTCCGCAAAGAGAAGATCATGGAATCGGCGTTCACCGGCGATCCGGTGATCGCGCTGTGCGGCAAGGTGTGGACTCCCGGCCGCGATCCGCAGAAGTTCCCCGTCTGCCCGGACTGCAAGAAGATCTACGAGGGGTTCAGCCCCGACGACGAGTCCTAGTCCCCCCGGTCCCACGCTTCGGCCGTTCGAACGCATCAGCGCGTTCGGACCCCGTCCGAGCGCGGGCCGGGCGGCGCGCCGACGTCCAGTTGGCCATGCCGTTGCACCAACGCAATAATTTGCAGTCTGACCAGGGGATAAAACGTGACTGATGCCCTCTTTTCCGTGGGCGAAACCATGCCGCCCGCCTACCCGGACCGGGCGGCCCGGGGCACCGCGCCGAAGCTGCGCCAGTGGCAGCAGGAGGCGCTCGAGCTCTACTTCTCGAGGGGGCCGCAGGACTTCCTCGCGGTCGCCACGCCCGGCGCCGGCAAGACGACGTTCGCGCTCCGCGTGGCGAAGACGCTGGTGGACGCCGGCGTCGTCAACCGCATCACCGTCGTCGCCCCGACGGACCACCTGAAGAGGCAGTGGGCCGACGCGGCCGGCCGCATCGGGATCTCGCTCGACCCCAACTTCAAGAACTCCGACGGCCGGCACGGCGCCGGGTACATCGGCGTCGCGGTCACGTACGCGCAGGTCGCGTCGAAGCCGCTGCTGCACCGCGCCAAGACGGAGGCGGCCCGGACCCTCGTCATCCTCGACGAGATCCACCACGGCGGCGACGATCTGAGCTGGGGCGACGGCATCCGCGAGGCCTTCGAACCAGCGACCCGCCGGCTGGCACTGACCGGAACGCCGTTCCGTTCGGACACCTCGGCGATCCCGTTCGTGCAGTACGACGAGGACGCCGAGGGCATCCGCCGCTCGAAGGCGGACTACACCTACGGCTACGGCGAGGCGCTCAAGGACAACGTCGTGCGCCCCGTCGTCTTCATGGCGTACTCCGGACAGATGCGGTGGCGCACGAGCGCGGGCGAGGAGATGGAGGCGAACCTCGGCGAGGGGTTCACGAAGGACATCACAGCGCACGCGTGGCGCACCGCACTGAACCCCGAGGGCGAGTGGATCCCGGCGGTCCTCGCGGCCGCCGACCGCCGGCTGACCGAGGTCCGGCGGACCATTCCGGACGCGGGCGGCCTGGTCATCGCCACCGACCACGAGGGCGCCCGCGCCTATGCCGCCCAGCTGCAGGAGATCACCGGAGAGAAGGCGACCGTCATCCTCTCCGACGACCCCGCCGCGTCGACGAGGATCGAGGATTTCACCGAAGACGGATCCCGCTGGATGGTCGCGGTGCGCATGGTCTCCGAAGGCGTCGACGTCCCGCGCCTCGCCGTGGGCGTCTACGCGACGAGCACGTCGACCCCGTTGTTCTTCGCGCAGGCCGTGGGCCGTTTCGTGCGCTCCCGCCGGCGCGGCGAGGTCGCCAGCGTCTTCCTCCCCTCCGTGCCCCTGCTCATGGCGCTGGCCAACGAGATGGAGCTCGAGCGGGACCACGCGCTCGACCGCCCCGAGAAGCACGTCGACGACCCGGATTTCATTCCGGAGGACGGCCTCCTCGAGGAGGCCAACCGCGAGGAGAAGGCCTCCAACGAGCTCAACAAGCAGAAGTTCGAGGCTCTCGACTCCAACGCGTCGTTCGACCGCGTGCTCTTCGACGGGGACGAGTTCGGCATGGGCGGGCACGTAGGTTCGGAGGAGGAGCAGGACTTCCTCGGCATCCCGGGCCTGCTCGACGCGGACCAGGTCGGCGCGCTGCTGCGCCAGCGCCAGCAGGACCAGGTCACGCGCCGTCGCGACGGCGGAGCGCCGCCGAGCGAGCACGTCGTCGACCACCGACAGCTCATGGACCTGCGCCAGGAACTGGCCAAGAACGTCTCCGCGTGGGCGGCCCGGACGGGCACGGCCCACGGGTCGATCCACAACAAGCTGCGTGAGGTCTGCGGCGGCCCGCCCGTCGCGCAGGCCAGCGCCGAGCAGCTGCAGACCCGCATCAAGCGCCTGCAGGGCTGGTTCGTCGGCCGGAAGTAGGCGCTATCCGGCGTGGATCTCCACGCCCGCCGTGCGCAGTTCGCTGAGCACGTCGGCCAGCTTCTCCGGGTGCACGGCCGCCGTCAGGTGGGGCACGACGGCGGTGCGCAGCCCTGCGCGGACGGCGTCGAGGGCCGTGGCGCGCACGCAGTAGTCGGTCGCGATGCCGACGATCCTCACCTCGGTCACGCCGCGTTCGCCGAGCCAGTCGGCCAGGTGCGGCATGGCGCCCTCGCCGGCGGCGCCGGCCGCGCCGCCGTCGTCCCGGCCGTTCCCCGGCGCGAGTCGGCCCTCGAAGCCCGAGTAGCCGGCCGTGTACTCGCCCTTGCGGAAGATCCCGTCGAGGCGGCCGCGGATCGGGTCGAGCCCCGAGTGCAGCGCGGAACCGGGCTCTCCCGCCACGCAGTGCACGGGCCACGAGTCCACGAAGTCCGGTGTGTCGGAGAAGTGGCCGCCGGGCTCGATGTGCCAGTCCTGGGTGGCCACGACGTAGTCGTAGCCGTATCCGGTGACGTGCTCGGAGATGTCCTCGGCGGCCCGGGTGCCGCCGTCGACGCCGAGCGCGCCCCCTTCGCAGAAGTCGTACTGGACGTCGACGATGATCAATGCATCGGCCACGGGTGTTCCTCTCGACGATGGCTTCGCGTCGCTTCGACGCGTCGGTGTTGGCGGCTGAGGGGTCAGCCGGTCACGAATTCGGTAGGGATGACGGGCTCGCCGCGCTGCATCTTCCGGGCGATGCCGGGCAGCTCGCCGACGCTGGCCGCGTGTCGCAACGTGGCCCGGCGGACGCCCTCGGCACCGGTGTACTCGGACCGGGGCCGGCCGCCCTCGACGAGCGGGACCATCAGGTCGCGGTCGTTGTCGTCCGCGGACGGGCGGCGGCCGACTCCGACGAGCTCGGCGGTCGCGCGGCCGCGGTGGTCCAGCTGGCGGACGGCCTGCTTGCGGCCGCCGACACTCGCCTTGTTCTTCGCCGACTTGGCCACGTCGACGTACTCTCCGGCGTCGTTCTCGCGGCTGACGAGCTTGTAGACCATGGAGGCGGTCGGGGCGCCCGACCCGGTGACGAGGGACGTGCCGACGCCGTACGTGTCGACCGGGGCGGACTGGAGCGAGGCGATCGCGTGCTCGTCGAGGTCGCTCGTGACCATGATGCGGGTGTTGTGGTTGCCGAGGTCGTCGAGCAGGCGCCGGACCCAGCGGGCCTGGTCGACGAGGTCGCCGGAGTCGAGGCGCACGGCGCCGAGCTCAGGACCGGCGACCTCGACGGCGGTGCGCACGCCCTCCTCGACGTCGTAGGTGTCGACGAGCAGGGCGGTCCCTCGGCCGAGGGAGGCGACCTGGGCCTCGAAGGCCTCGCGCTCGGAATCGTGCAGCAGCGTGAAGGAGTGGGCGGCCGTGCCCACGGTCTTGAGCCCGTAGCGGAATCCGGCCTCGAGGTTCGACGTGCTGTCGAAGCCGGCGATGAGCGCGGCTCGTGCAGCGGCGACCGCGGACTCCTCCTGCGTGCGCCGGGACCCCATCTCGACGCACGGTCGGCCGTGCGCGGCCGCGACCATGCGGGAGGCGGCCGAGGCGATGGCCGAGTCGTGGTTGAGGACGGAGAGCACGAACGTCTCCAGGACGCAGGCCTCGGCGAAGGTCGACTCGACGACCAGGATGGGGGAGCTGGGGAAGTAGAGCTCGCCCTCCGGGTAGCCGTAGATGTCGCCGGTGAACCGGAAATCGCGCAGGTAGTCGATGGTCTCGTCGTTGACGATCCCCTGCTCGGAGAGGAAATCGAGCTGTTCCGCTTCGAAGCGGAAATTGGCCAGCCCCTCGAGGATCCGCCCCGTGCCGGCCACGACGCCGTACCGTCGCCCCTCGGGAAGCCGACGGGCGAACGCCTCGAAGACCGACTTGCGGTGGGCTGCTCCGGAGCGCAGCGACGCCTGCAGCATCGTCAGCTCGTACTGGTCCGTGAAAAGCGCTGTGGGCTGCTGCCACATGGAAGGCTCCCTTGAGGTCGGCACTCATCGGGGCGCTCGGGGCGCGCCCGGGAAACCACTCTACTCATCGTGGGCGGCCCGATGCGCCCCGTGTCCCCGGCGCGGATGAACGAACCTGCTCGAAGAACTAGACTGGAATAATGCCCATGATGAGTCCCGACACCATCGATCACACCGAAACCGAGGGGGACGCCGCCCAGGCGACGGCGCTCGACGTCCCCTACGTCCTGATCGTTTGGAACGACCCCGTCAACCTGATGAGCTACGTGAGCTACGTCTTCCGCAGCTACTTCGGGTATTCGAAGGGAAAGGCCGACCAACTGATGATGCAGGTGCACAACGAGGGTCGGTCGATCGTAGCGACGGGTTCGCGGGAGAAGATCGAGGCCGACGTGTCGGCCATGCACGGATTCGGCCTCTGGGCCACGCTCAAGCGGGCGGACGAAGCCTGATGGCGCGCGCATTCAAGCACTCCCCCCGGGGCATCGTCGGCCAGCTCGAAGGCGCCGAACGCGACCTGCTGCGGAACCTGTTCGACGACGTCGTCCTCATGCTGGAGCCCGACGGCGAGGGTGACACCGCGCCTGAGACCGAGGACGACGGCGGCGACGGCGCGCCCGAGGAGACGGGCGAGGCGGCTTCAGGCCCCGATCCGCTCTGGGCGCTCACCGGCCTGTCGCCGGAGGACTTCGGGGGAGCCGGCGGGGAAGCGGAACCGGTGCCGACGCCGTCGGACCCCGCGGTCCTGCGACTCCTGCCCGACGCGTTCCGCGACGACCCCGAGGCGTCGTCGGCGTTCCGCGCCATGACGGAGCGCGGATTGCGCCAGCGGAAGATCGCAGCGCTGCGGGGCGCGACGATGGCGCTGGAATCGGCGCACATCGAACTCGACGAACCGGCCGCGCAGCGGTTCGCCGCAGCCCTGAACGACGTCCGCCTGGTCCTCGCCGAGCGGCTCGAGATCCGGTCGGACGCCGACTCCGAACGGGTGCACGACGTCGACAACTGGGCCGACGCCGAGTCCGTCGACGACTACCTGGCCCTGGTCTACAACTTTGTCAGCTGGGTGCAGGAGAGCCTGATGCAGGCTCTGCTCGATACCCTCGACTAGCCGCGCGGCGATGCCGCGCATCGTCCGGCATCGGATATTCTGATCCATCATGGCAGTTGATTCATTCGCCGGCCGGCCGGCTTCCACCGTCGAACGGAAGCTGCGCGCGTCGGCTCCCATCGGGATCTTCGATTCCGGGGTCGGCGGGCTGACAGTCTCGCGTGCGGTCATCGACCAGCTGCCCGGGGAGGCGACGCTCTACGTGGGCGACACCGCCCGGAGCCCCTACGGGCCGCTGCCGATCGCGGAAGTGAGGGCCAACGCCCTCGGCATCATGGACGAGCTCGTCGACTCGGGTGTGAAGCTGCTGGTCATCGCCTGCAACTCGGCGTCGGCCGCCGTCCTGCGCGATGCCCGCGAGCGCTACACCGCCCGGTACGGGATCCCCGTGGTCGAGGTCATCCAGCCCGCCGTGCGGCGCGCCGTCGCGGCGACGCGGAACGGGCGCATCGGCGTCATCGGCACGGCGGCGACGGTGGGTTCCCGCGCCTACGAGGACGCGTTCGCGGCGGCCCCGCACCTGGAGATCACGTCGGCGTCGTGCCCCCGCTTCGTGGAGTTCGTCGAACGAGGTGTCACCGCCGGCGAGGAGCTGCTCGCGACGGCGGAGGAGTACCTCGCCCCGCTCAAGGCGGCGGACGTGGACACCCTCGTGCTCGGCTGCACGCACTATCCGCTGCTGACCGGCGTGCTGTCCTACGTGATGGGGGACCAGGTCACGCTCGTCTCGTCGGCCGAGGAGACGGCGAAGGACGTCTACAAGGCGCTGATGCGCTCGGGCCTGTCCCGTACGGACGGGACCGCGGGCAGTCATCATTTCATCGCGACCGGCGACGCGGGTACGTTTGAAGCACTGGCGCGACGGTTCCTCGGGCCCGAGGTCCTGGGGGTCGAACACGTCGACCACGTGTCGGCGAGGTATCCGACGGGGTCGATGGCGAAGGTGACTCCGGAAATGATCGAACGGGCGTCGGTAGGAAGAGGATCATGAAACTGACCATCATCGGCTGCACCGGGTCCTTCCCCGGGCCCGGATCACCGGCTTCCTGCTACCTCGTGAGCGCCTTCGACGGCGAGCGAGAGTGGCAGATCCTGCTCGACCTCGGCTCCGGCGCCGTGGGCGTGCTCCAGCGCTACACGGGGCTGCGCGATCTCGACGGCGTCATGATCACCCACCTCCACCCCGACCACTTCATGGACCTGTGCGGCATGCACGTCGCGATCCGCTGGGACCCGAACAAGTGGGGACGCGAGCGGATGCTGGTCTGGGGTCCGGAGGCCACCGAGGACCGCATCGGCACCGCGTACGGGCTCGCCCCGGACGACGCCGAGGGCATGCACAAGGACTTCGACTTCCGCTCGTGGGAGCCGCTGCAGCCGGTCGAGATCGGGCCGTTCAAGATCACCCCCTACCCGGTCCGCCACCCCATCGAGGAGGCCTACGCCCTGCGCGTCGAGGCCACGGAGCCCGTCGCGGACGGTTCCATGATGACCTCGGTGCTGACGTACTCCGGGGACACCGACTCGTGCGACGGGCTCGTCGAGGCCGCGCGCGGCGCCGACATCTTCCTCTGCGAGGCGGCGTTCGAGGAGGGGCGCGACGACCACATCGAGGGCGTGCACCTCACGGGCAAGCGTGCGGGCGAGACCGCTACCGCCGCGGGCGTGCACCGCCTGCTGCTCACGCACATCCCCGTGTGGACCGACATCAACACCGTCGTCGACGAGGCCACCGAGGTGTACGACGGCGGCATCGCGGTCGCGGTCTCGGGCGTCACCTACGGCGTCTGGTCCGGCAACCGGCTCGGCGACCCGCGGGCCATGCCCACGGCGCCCGTCGCGATGATCCGGCCCGACCCGCAGCAGCGGACGTGGCCGGGGCGGCCGAGCCGGTAACCCGTTCTGCGGGCGCGGACGCCTAGACTGGTGGGTATGAATTCCATCCCGCAGACTTCCCCTGGTTCCAGCGCGTCCGCCACCGCCGTCGTCCGAGAAGACGGCAGGACGTTCGACCAGCTCCGCCCGATCACCATCACCCGCGGCTGGTCCGCGCAGGCCGAGGGCTCCGCGCTGATCGAGTTCGGCAACACGCGGGTGCTCTGCACGGCCTCGCTGACGGAGGGCGTCCCCCGCTGGCTCAAGGGCGAGGGCAAGGGGTGGGTGACCGCCGAGTACGCCATGCTGCCGCGGGCGACCAACACCCGCAGCTCCCGCGAATCCGTCAAGGGCAAGATCGGCGGGAGGACGCATGAGATCTCGCGCCTGATCGGCCGTTCGCTGCGGTCGATCATCGACACGAAGGCCCTCGGCGAGAACACGATCGTCCTGGACTGCGACGTCCTCCAGGCCGACGGCGGCACCCGTACCGCGGCCATCACGGGCGCGTTCGTGGCCCTGGCCGAGGCCGTCAAGTGGGCGCGCGAGCAGGGGCTCGTCAAGAAGAACGCGCAGGTCCTGACGGACACCGTCTCCGCCGTCTCCGTCGGGATCATCGACGGGACCCCCATGCTCGACCTGCCGTACGTCGAGGACGTGCGCGCCGAGACCGACATGAACGTCGTCGTGACCGGTTCCGGCGACTTCGTCGAGGTGCAGGGCACCGCCGAGGGGGCGCCCTTCAAGCGCGACGAGCTCGACGCCCTGCTGGATCTGGCGCTGCTCGGGACGGTCGAGCTCACCCGCATCCAGCGCGAGGTCCTCGGGAGCGACGCGTGAGCCTTCCGGAGGCGATCGGGCCGCGGCTGGTCCTCGCCACCCACAACCAGGGCAAGGTCCGCGAACTGCGGGACCTGCTCCGGGGGCAGGTGGACGGCATCGACGTGGACACCCAGGTGGTGGACGCTGCGGCCGTCGGCGCACCCGACGTCGTCGAGGACGGAGTGACGTTCGAGGAGAACTCGCTGCTGAAGGCGCGCGCCGTGGCCGAGGCAACCGGCCTGCTGGCGATCGCCGACGACTCCGGGCTGTCCGTCGATGTGCTCGGCGGGGCGCCGGGCATCTTCTCCGCGCGCTGGGCCGGCCGCCACGGCGACGACGCCGCCAACCTCGACCTCCTGCTCGCCCAGCTGGGCGACGTCCCCGACGAGCACCGGGGCGCGGCGTTCGTCTGCGCCGCGACGCTGGCGAGTCCGGCGGGGGACAGCGCCGTCCGCCACGGCCGGCTCGAGGGGACCCTGCTGCGGGCACCGCGGGGAGCCGGCGGATTCGGGTACGACCCGGTCCTGCAGCCGGTCGGCGAGAGCCGCAGCTGCGCGGAGATGGCGCCCGAGGAGAAGAACGCGATCAGCCACCGGGGGAAGGCCTTCCGGGCGCTGCTGCCCGACATCGTGGCAGCCCTGAACCGCGTCTGATGAACGACGGCGGCGCCCGCGGGCGCGCCAGATGAGCAAGGTCTATGAGTTACGACTTCACCGCCATTGACTTCGAGACGGCCAACGGCTTCCGCGGCTCTCCCTGCAGCGTCGGGGTGATCAAGGTGCGCGCCGGAGAGATCGTCGACGAGCGGCTCTGGATGATGCGCCCGCCCGAGGGGTTCGACCACTTCGACCCCCGGAACGTCCAGATCCACGGCGTCACCCCCGAGATGGTGGCCGCCGCGCCGCGCTTCGGCGAGGTCTTCGCCGAGATGGACGCGATGATCGGCGGCGACCTCGTCGTCGCCCACAACGCCGCTTTCGACCTGGGCGTCATCCGCTCCGCCCTCGAGGTCTCCGAGCTGCCGGGACCGGCCTACCAGCACGCCTGCACGGTGATCCTCTCCCGCAGAAGCTACAACCTGGCGTCCTACTCGCTGCCGTTCGTCGCGGAGGCGGCAGGGGTTCCGCTGCGGAACCACCACGACGCCCTGGAGGACGCCCGCGCCTGCGCCGGCATCATGATCGACATCGGCCGCATCCACGGCGCCGGACGCCCGCAGGACCTGGAGGAGGCGCTCGGGGCCGGGTTCAGCGCGGTGGCGCCCTACCGCATCGGCGACGAGGTCTCGCGGGCCACGCAGGACGCCAGGAACTGGAGGGCCAGCGGCTCGAGCATCCCGAAGCAGCCGGACTGGGCGGTGTGGCCGCAGGAGGGCAGCAACCCGGACCCGAACCCGGATGCGGATCCGGCGCACCCGCTCTTCGGCCAGAACGTCGTCTTCACGGGCAACCTGGGCATCAGCCGGCAGGACGCGAAGAACCGGGCGGCGGGTGCCGGCGCCAGCACGGCCAGCCGGGTCACCCGCAAGACCACGGTGCTCGTCGTCGGGGACGGCTTCGTGGCCGGCGACCTCACCTCGGGCCGGCTGACGTCGAAGGCCCGCGAGGTCCTGAAGAAGCGGGACAACGGCCAGCGCATCGAGGTCGTCTCCGAGGGCGAGTTCCTCCAGATGGTCGGCGGCGCCTGGCCCGCGACCGTCTAGGCGGCGAAGACGAGGCCGCGCCACTGCTGCGCGGCGGAGAGCACGACGGCGGACCCCGGGTGCCGGTCCCAGCCCTCCGGCAGGGCGCCCGTGCCGCGTGCCGCGCCGCAGAGGGCCGCTGCCAGCAGGCGCGCCGCCGGCGTCTCCAGCGCGGCCGCGGCGTCCGCGGATGCCGGGTGCGCGGCAGCCGACTGCGCAGCCGCGCGCAGGACCGCGCCCGGCGCATCGTCGGGGGCCTGCGCCGCCAGGTCGCCCAGGGTGTCGAGGGGTTCGGCGGCGGAGAGGATCTCGAACACGGCCGGCCCGACGAGGGCGGCCGTGTCGTAGGCGGACTTCGGGGCGACGAGGGCGGCGGCATCGACGGAGAGCTTGCGCCGGGTGCCGGGGCTGACGTGCGGCAGCAGGCCCGGCACGGTGGCGCCGAGGAGCGCCCAACCAGGAGCGCCGGCGTCGTGGTGGGGGCGCTGCGGCGTGCCCATCTCGGTTCGGGAGAGCACCGACACCAGCCCGGGGTCCGCCGGGAGCAGCGCCTGCCGGGCGCCGGAGAGCTCGCCGTCGATCCAACGGGCCAGCGGCTCCGGTGCGCCGGCGGGGAACGAACCCGTCACCGTGCGGTGCCACCGCAGCGACGCGAGCCACATGCAGGCGGCCTCGTCGCTGCCGACGCCGTCGTTGGCCCACTCGACGGCCTCGAGCAGCCCGTCCGCAAGGTAGAGCTGGAACAGCGCGTGCGGGTCGATGCCGCGGCCGGCATCGACGACCTCCGGCGCGGCGAGGAGGGCCGTTGCACGGTCCATGAACTGGTCGGGGGCGGGGCGGGAGGAATCGGGGGAAGTCACCCGGCCATTCTACGTACCCGGCACCGGCCGCCGCCGCGTGGCCCATTCTGCGGGCGGGGCGGCATAGGGTGATTCCATGAAGATCTTGCACACCTCGGACTGGCACCTGGGGCGGTCCTTCCACGGGGCCGGGCTCGAGTCCGCGCAGCTGAAATTCATCGACGAGCTCGTGGCCTGCGTGGAGGAGGACGGCGTCGACGTCGTCCTGATCTCGGGGGACGTCTACGACCGGGCCATGCCCGGCGTGGACGTGGTGGGTCTCTTTGACGAGGCCCTGATCCGCCTCCGCGAGGCCGGTGCGCAGGTGGTGGTCACCAGCGGAAACCACGACTCGGCCATCCGGCTGGGCTTCGGTGCCCGGCTGATGCGGCTCTCCGGGGTGCACGTGCGGACCGCGGTCGCCGCGGCCGCGGAACCGGTCGTCTTCGACGCGCCGGACCACCAGGTGGCGGTCTACCCCGTCCCGTACCTCGAGCCGCGCATGGTGCGCGAGGAGCTGGGCGTCGAGGCCCCCGGGCACCCGCCTGTGGTGAACGCGGTGCTGGAGCGCATCCGCGAAGACCTCGAACGACGCCGCCGCGAGGGGAGCGCCCCGATCGTCTCCGTGGTCATGGCCCACGTCTTCGCGACGGGCGCCGAGCCGTCGGAGAGCGAGCGCGACCTGAGCATCGGGGGCGTGGACAACGTTCCCGTCGACTACTTCGGCGACTTCGACTACGCGGCCCTGGGCCACCTGCACGGGCGGCAGCGGCTGGCCGGGAACGTCCGGTACTCGGGCTCGCCCATCGCCTACTCGTTCTCCGAGGTGCACCACCGCAAGGGCGCCTGGCTGGTCGAGACCGGCGCGGACGGCGTCGTCGACGTCTCCGCGCGCGACTGGACGCCCGAGCGCCGGCTCGCGACGCTGCGGGGCGACCTCGAGGACCTGCTCGCCGACGCGGCCCACGCCGAGGCCGAGGCGGCCTACTGCCAGGTCACGCTGACCGACCCGGAACGGCCCGCACGGGCTCTCGAACGCGTCCGCGGGCGCTTCCCGCACCTGCTGGTCCTGCGCTTCGAGCCGCGCGGGCGGCAGGACGCCGCCGCGTCCTACGCCGACCGGGTCCGTCGGGCCCGCAACCCGATCGAGGTGACCGGGGACTTCGTCGACCACGTCCGCCGGCGGCGGCTGGACGAGGCCGAGCAGGACGTGGTCGCCGCCGCGTTCGCCGCCGTGCGCGAGGGGAGGGGTGAGGCATGAGGATCCACCAGCTGCGGCTGCAGGCCTTCGGACCGTTCGGGGGAGCCGAGGTCATCGATTTCGACGCCCTGTCTGCGGCGGGCCTGTTCCTGCTCAACGGGGAGACCGGTGCCGGCAAGACCAGTGTCCTCGACGGCATCTGCTTCGCGCTCTACGGGGCCCTGCCGGGTGCCCGCGAAGGCGTCAAGTCCATCCGCAGCGCCCACGCCGACGAGGCGTCCGTCCCCGAGGCCTCCTGCGAGTTCAGCGTGCGGGACCGCCGCTTCGAGGTGAGCCGCTCGCCCGCGTGGGACCGGCCGAAGCGCCGCGGCGAGGGGACAACTCCGGAGAAGGCCCAGAGCCGGCTGCGCGAGCTCGTCGACGGGGAATGGGTGGTCAAATCGACGCGCAACGACGAGGTCGGCGCCGAGATCACCGACATCCTCGGGATGGGCCGCGCGCAGTTCACCCGGGTCGCCATGCTCCCGCAGGGGGAGTTCGCCGCCTTCCTCCGGGCCAGCGACAAGGACCGCCAGTCGCTCCTCGAGAGCCTGTTCGACGTGTCCGACTACCGGGGTGTGGAGAACCACCTCGCCGACCGGCGGCGCCGGCTCGCCGCTGCCGCCCGCGACGCCGACCTCGAGCACCGGCACCTGCTGGAGAGCCTCGCCGACGATGCGGCGAACCACCTCGGGGACCTCGCCGCCGCGGCGGAGGCTGCCGACGAGACGGACGCCGAGCCCTGCGGCGAGGAACTGGTCGCGCTTGTCGCCGACCGGCTGGCCGCCGAGGAGGCCGGCCTGGAGACCGCACTGACAGCCGCCCGCGCACAGCACACCGCGCTCTCCGAACGCGCCCTGCTGCTCGACCGCCGCGCCGGCGACGCGCGCCTGCTGGCCGGATTCGAGCGGCGCAGTGCCGCCCACGAGGAGCGGCGCCCGGCGATCCTCGAGGCGCGGACCGTGCTCGACGGCGACGCCCGGGGCCGGCGGGTCGCGGAGGCCGCCGGTCGCCAGGAGCGCACCGCAGAAGAACTCGCGCAGGCCCGCCGCGCCCACGACTCCGCCCGTGCGACCGCCGGCGAGCTCCCCGCGGCCGCACCGTTTCTGGCGGAACCAGTCGACGACTGCGCCGAGGCCGCCCGAACGCTCGTCGCCCGGGCCACGCGGGCACTCAACGTGGCGGAGTCCCTCCTGCCGCGCGAGCGGGAACTGGCCGAGCGGCGCGACCGTCTGAAGGCTGCCGACGCCGACCACGCCGTCGTCGTGCAGCGCGTCAGCGACTTGGCGCGCCAGATCACAACCCTCGAGGCCGAGGACGGGCAGACGCTCGCCCGGATCGCCGGGCACCGTCCGGCAGCGGCCGGGCTGGCCGAGCGCGCCGCAGCCTCGGACCGGGCCCGGCAAGCGGTCGAGGCGGTCACGGCACGGGACGGCTACCGGCAGGCCCACGCGGCCGCCGTCTCCGACTGGACCCGCGCCGAACGCGAGCACGCCGGCGCCCGCCGGGCTCACGCGGACCTCGTCGACGCACGGCTCGCGCACTCGGCCGAGGCGCTCGCGGCCGACCTCGTCGAGGGGGAGCCGTGCGCCGTGTGTGGCTCGCGCGAGCACCCGGACCCCGCGGGCGGCGACGGCGCACGCGCGGTGACGGATGCGCAGATCCAGGCGGCGGAGGAGCTCGTGCACGACCGCCAGCAGACAGCGGAGCAGGCCGCTCAGGCGAGGACCGCCGCCGAGGCCGAGATGCACCGGCTCCAGGCTCTCGCCGGCGAACGCAGCGCCGAAGACGCGGCAGCGGAACGGGACCGGGCAGCAGCGCTGACGGCCGAGTCCGAAGCCGCCGCTGAGGCTCTGGAAGCAGCCGAGGCTCAGCTCGAACGGATCGGGTCGGAGCGGACCGCACTGGCCGCCGACCTCGCGCGGGCGCGGGAGCGGCAGGCGACGCTCGAGGCACTGCGCACCGAGCTGCGCGAGCAGATCGACTCCGGCTCGCGCCAGATCGCCGATGCCGCCGCACCGGCTGCAACGCTGGACGAGCGGGTCGACGAGCTGCGGCGGGTCGTCGAGGCCGGCAGCGGCTGGGAACGGTCGCTGGCGGCCGTGGGCGAGGCCGAGCGTGCCGAGAAGACGGCCCGCGCCGAACTCGACGCCGCGCTGGCCGAGCAGGGATTCGACTCCGTGCGCACGGCGGCCGCGAGCCGTGTCGACGACGTCCGGCAGAAGGAGCTCGCCAGGAGCGTCGCGGATTTCGACGAGGAGGGGATCCGCCTGTCGGCGCTGGCCGAGAGCGAGGAACTCGCCCGCGCGCGGAGCGACCGGCAGAGCGGACTCGACGTTCCCACCGAGGAAGGGCTCGCAGCCGCGCGGGCGCAGGCCGTCGAGTCCGAACACGACGTCACGAAGCTGGTCACACGCCGGGGGAACCTGGAGGGATACGCGCGGCGCTTCGACGGCCAGCGGGCCCGCCTGGACGCGCTGACCGAGCGCCAGGGGCCGCTGCTGGCCGAATTCGAGCTCGTCAAGGGGCTGGCGGATCTGGCCACCGGGGCAGGGGAGAACAGCTACAAGATGCCGTTGAGCACCTATGTCCTCGCGGCTCGCCTGGAGGCCGTCGCCGCAGCAGCCAACGAACGGCTCGTGGAGATGACCGCGGGGCGTTTCGCGCTCGCCCACGACGACGCCTCAGGCGGCCGGGGCAAGGGCGGACTGGGCATCAAGGTCCGGGACGAGTGGACCGGCGCGGAGCGCGAGCCCGGCTCGCTGTCGGGTGGTGAGTCCTTCATGGCCTCGCTCGCGCTGGCGTTGGGCCTGGCCGACGTGATCCAGGCCGAGTCCGGCGGGATCGACATGGAGACGCTCTTCGTCGACGAGGGCTTCGGGAGCCTCGACCCGGCGACGCTGGAGAAGGTCATGTCCGCCCTGGACGGATTGCGCACCAGCGGCCGTGTCGTGGGCCTGGTGAGCCACGTGCAGGAGCTCAAGGAGCAGATCGCGGCTCAACTCGTCGTGCACAAGACGCAGCAGGGGTCGACGACCGCGCTCGAGCTCGACCTGTCGGGGGTCTGACGCCGGGGGGGCGTCAGGCGGCGACAGGCGCGGTGGTGGGCTCCGCCGTCGTGCTGGTCGCCGGCCGGCGCGTCAGCGCCCCGGCGCGGCGCCGAGGCCGCGCTCGATAGCGCGCGCGGCGCGGATCATCCGGTTCCCGAGGGCGGCCGTCTCCGCCGGCGGCGACGCGGTCGGGTAGACCATCGCGACAGCCGCGGGCAGCTGATTGGGCACCTGGATGGGAGCAGCCACGGCTGAGACGCCCGGAATCACCTCGTCCCGGCTGATCGAGTAGCCGAGGTCGCGGGCCTCGACGGCGGCCTCGCGGTACGGCTCGTCGGGCATGCGCTCGGTCCAGGCCTCGCGGGCCAGTGCCGACTGGATGGCGATCCCCGGGGCGCCGCGGTTGAAGGCGTGCCGGGATCCCGGGCGCTGGATGACCGCCGCGTTGCCGTGCCGGGGCTCGACGGTGACCAGGGTGAAGCAGTCGCGCTGGTCCCAGACGGCGATGAATGCACTCGCGCCGTGCTCGTTCGCGACCTCGGCGAGCTCCGGGAGGGCGGCCGACTGCAGGTCCTGCTGCACGCCGAGGGCCAGGGTGACGAGCCCCGGGGCCAGCTGGACCCGGCCGCTGGCGTCGCGCATGACGAGCAGGTGGGCCTCGAGGGTGCGCAGGATCCGGTAGGCGATCGAGCGGTGCACCCCCAGACTCGCCGACAGGTCGGCGATCGTGACGGGCCCCGGCGACTCGGCCAGGATCTCCAGCATCCGGATGCCGCGGGAGAGCGTCTGCGACGCCGGCTTGGTGTCGTCCTTGGCCGGGTGCGGCGTCGCGGCGGATTCAGATGCCATGCTTACTCCTTGTGTTGCCCATCACAGGACACGAGCCTAGCACCTGGTCTCAAAAATAGAACGAAGCGTTCTGAATACGAACACGCGTTGCCGGGAGGCGGGCGCGGCTCGCGCGGTGCCCGGTGCGCGAGCCGCACCGGGACAAACGCGCCGGCATGCGGCATGCTGGCCGTATGGCCCCCAACCTGCCCCGCGCCCTGCCGCTCGTGCTCGCCGTGCTCGCGGCCGCCGGCCTGTCCGCCTGCGATCCGGCGGGCGGCGGCTCCCCCGTTCAGGAGCGCGTCCTCGGCCGGTGGGGCATGGACGACGGCGCCTCCGCGTGGCTGCGATTCGACGCGGACGGATCCCTGACCGGCTCCGATGGCTGCAACCGCCTGAGCGGGTCCTGGTCCGTGGACGACGGCCGGGTGAGGACGCTCGGCGTCGTCCGCACCCTGATGTGGTGCGAGAACCTCGTCGAGTGGATCGGGGACCTCGACACGCTGGAGGTCGAAGGCGACGTGCTGGTGGTCTTCGATGCCGACGGCGGGCGCGTCGGCACGCTCACCCGCCCGTGAATCCAGGCCCGCCGGGCCCGTCCAGCAGGCGGTGGACCTCGTCGTCGGAGACCTGGTCGAAGCTCTCGTAGGCGGCGCCGACGGCTCGGAAGTCCTCCGGCCGGCAGGGGCAGACCAGACGGTCCACCGCGGGCTCCAGGTCAGCGCACGCCGACGGCGGCCCGACCGGCACCGCGGCGATGCACCGCGCCGGGTCGGAGGTGCTCAGCACGGCGAGCGCGGCGCGGAGGGTGGCCCCGGTGGCCAGGCCGTCGTCGGCGAGCACCACGGTGCGACCGGTGACATCCGGGATCCGCCCGGCGAGGTAGTCCCGCTGGCGGCGGTCCAGTTCGGCGGCCTCCTGCTCCTCGACCACGCGCAGCGCGCGTCGGCCGGCCCTGAGGCCCAGGCCCGCCCGGACGGCGTCCGAGTGGTAGGCGGCCCGCGCGCCGCCGTGGGCCGCCAGCGCGCCGAAGGCCACCTCCGGATGGCCGGGCACCCCGAGTTTGCGCACCACCAGCGCGTCCCATGCGAGGGAGAGCCGCCCCGCGATGCCGGCCGCCACGGGCACGCCGCCGCGGGCCAGCCCGAGCACGACGGCCGCCGGGTCGCCGGCCAGGAACCGCAAGGGCTCGGCGAGCGCGGCCGCAGCCGCGTCGCGGTCGGCGTAGGGCGGGCAGGGGGCGTTCCTCTCGGTCATGCTTCCAGTGTGCTCGGCGCAGCCGGCGGCGGCTAGAGGGGGAACGACGGCGTCCGGCGACTTCCCTGGGGAAGTCGCCGGACGCCGTCGTACGCTCGGGGCAGGGCCGGTCAGACCTGGTTGCCGAGCTTGAAGCCCTTCGAGGCCTGGCCGCGGTAGGTGCCGGACTCGTCGTCCTCGCGGGTGTAGGAGAACCCGTCGGCGCCGACGGTCACGGCCATCTCCGAGTCGTCCGTGCGCTCGATGACCTCCTGCGGGTTGCCGTCGAGGTCGAGGACCAGGGAGGCCTCGGTGTACCAGGACGGGACGACCGGGTTGCCCCACCAGTCGCGGCGCTGGTTGTCGTGGACGTCCCAGGTGATGGTGGGGTTGTCCGGGTCGCCCGTGTAGTAGTCCTGCGTGTAGATCTCGATGCGGTGGTCGTCCGGGTCGAGGATGTACAGGTAGAACGCGTTGGAGACGCCGTGGCGGCCGGGGCCGCGCTCGATCCGGTCGGACATGCGCAGAGCGCCCATCTTGTCGCAGATCTGGATGATGTTGTGCTTCTCGTGGGTGGAGAAGGCGACGTGGTGCATGCGCGGGCCGTTGCCGCCCGTGAGCGCGGTGTCGTGCACGGTGCCCTTGCGGTGCATCCAGGCGGCGTAGGTGGTGCCCTCCTCGTCCTTGATGTCCTCGGTGACGCGGAAGCCCAGGTCCTCCAGGTACTTGCGGCCGCGCTGGACGTCCGGGGTGACCTGGTTGAAGTGGTCCAGGCGGACCAGCTCGCCGGCCGAGTAGAGGTCGTAGCGCATGTGCAGGCGCTCGACGTGGTCGACCTCGTGGAAGAACTCGTACGGGAAGCCCAGCGGGTCCTCCACGCGCAGGGCGTCGCCGACGCCGTTGACGAAGCCGTCCTTGCGGCGTTCGGTGCGGCAGCCCAGCTCCTGGTAGTAGGCCTCGGCGAGGTCCACGTCCTCGGGGGCGCGCACCCGGAAGGCCATGGCCTTCAGCGCGGCGACGGGGCCCTTGGTGAGGACCAGATTGTGGTGGATGAACTCCTCGAAGGAGCGCAGGTAGATCTGGTTCTCGTCCTCTTCGGTCACGTGCAGGCCGAGCAGGTCGACATAGAAGTCGCGGGACTTGGCGAGGTCGGTGACGACCAGCTCCATGTAGGCGCAGCGCAGGATGTCGGGGGCCGGGGCGGTGGGCCGGGGGATCTCGTTGCTCATTGTTTCTCTCCTGGTGGTTCGGTACGACGGCGGCACGCGGCTGTGGGTGCCGCCGTCGGAAGGGCGGTGCCGGGCGGTGTCAGCCGCCGAACTTGGGGGTGTGCACATCGCCGAGGGTGATGTGCACGGCCTGCTGGTCGGTGTAGAAGTCGATCGAGCGGTAGCCGCCCTCGTTGCCGAGTCCGGATGCCTTGACGCCGCCGAAGGGGCTGCGCAGGTCGCGGACGTTGTGGCTGTTGAGCCAGACCATGCCGGCCTCGACGTCCTGGGCGAAGTTGTGGGCGCGCTTGAGGTTGGTCGTCCACACGTAGGCGGCCAGGCCGTACTTGGTGTTGTTGGCGAGGGCGAGGGCCTCCTCGTCGGTGTCGAACGGGGTGATCGCGACGACCGGGCCGAAGATCTCCTCCTGGAAGATGCGGGCGTCCGGGGCGACGTCGGCGAAGACCGTCGGGGCCACGTACGAGCCGTTCTCCTGGCCCTCCGGGAGGTTCTCCGGGCGGCCCCCGCCGGCGAGGACGCGGCCCTCGGACTTGCCGAGCTCGACGTAGCTCATCACCTTGTCGTAGTGCTCGGGGTGCACGAGCGCCCCCACCTGGGTCTCCGGGTCGTGGGGGTCGCCCACCTTGATGGTCTTCGCCCGGGCGGCGTACGCCTCGCAGAACTTCGAGTAGATGCTGCGCTCGACGAGGATGCGGGAGCCGGCGGTGCAGCGTTCGCCGTTCAGGGAGAAGACGCCGAAGAGGGTCGAATCGATCGCGGCGTCGAAATCGGCGTCGGCGAAGACGATGGCCGGCGACTTGCCGCCGAGCTCCATCGACATGCCCTTGAGGCCCTCAGCGCAGTTGCGGTAGATGGTCTGGCCGGTGGAGGACTCGCCCGTGAAGGAGATCAGCGGGACGTCCGGGTGCTTGACGAGGGCGTCGCCGGCGGACTCGCCGAGCCCGTTGACCATGTTGAAGACGCCGTCCGGCAGGCCGGCCTCCTTGAAGATGGTCGCCCACAGGGACGCCGACAGCGGCGTGAACTCGGCCGGCTTCAGGACGACCGTGCAGCCGGAGGCGATCGACGGGGCGAGCTTCCAGGACTCGAGCATGAACGGGGTGTTCCACGGGGTGATCAGGCCCGCGACGCCGATCGGCTTGCGGTTGACGTAGTTGACCTGCGAGCCCGGGACCTTGAACGCGTTGTCGTGCTGGGCGACGATCAGGTCCGCGAAGAAGCGGAAGTTCTCCGCGGCGCGCTGGGCCTGGCCGCGCGCCTGGGTGATCGGCAGGCCCGTGTCGAACGTTTCCAGCTCGGCGAGGCGGTCCTCCTGGGCGACGACGGCGTCGGCGATCTTGTTGAGGATGTTCGCCCGCTGCCGGGGCTTCATGCGCGGCCACGGGCCGTTCTCGAAGGCCTCGGTGGCGGCGGCGACGGCCGCGTCGATGTCCGCCTTCTGGCCGGAGGCGGCCGTGGCGTACGTCTGGTTGGTCACCGGGTCGAGGACCTCGAAGGTCTCGCCGCCGACGGAGTCGACGAACTGGCCACCGATGTAGTGCTGGATGCGGGTGGGGAGGTCCTCCGGGACGAAGTGCTTGCTCATGGGTTGTCCTTTCGACAGTGAAAAGCGGTCAGGGGTGAACTGCGGCGGGCAGCGTCAGCGTGGACGGTGGCAGGCCCGCGACGGCCAGGTAGGCGTTGAGGGTGTTGGTGCGGTGCTCCCGGGCTGCCGCCTCGACGGCCGCCGACGGGGCCTGCGAGACGAGCAGGTCCAGCAGCGCGTCGTGCTCCGCGACGGAGTTGCGCGCCCGGCCCGGGACGGTGGAGAACGTCGGCGAGCGCATGGCCCGCATCCGCTTCCAGCCCCGGTGCACGAGGTCGAGGATGTGGGGGTTCGGGCACGAGCCGTACAGGAGCTCGTGGAAGGCGATGTTCAGCCGCGAGAACCGATCGGGATCGAAGTCGGCGAGGCAGGCCTCCATCTCGCGGTTGAGGCGGCGCGCCTCCGCGAGGGTCTCGTCGCTGATGAGCGGTGCCGCGAGCGCGGTGGCCGCCCCCTCGAGGATGGAGAGCGTCTGCATCGTGTTCAGGTAGAGCGTCGCGTCGACACTGGCGACGGTCGCGCCGACGTTCCGTTCGAAGGAGACGAGCCCCTCGGCCTCGAGGCGGCGGATCGCCTCGCGGACGGGGACGACGCTGCAGCCGAGCTCCGCGGCGAGGGAGCTGAGCACGAGCCGGTACCCGGGGGAGTAGTCCCCGGAGACGATCTTCGACTGCAGCAGCTCGTAGGCCTGCTCGGATTTAGAGGGCGTCAAGGTCCGCTCCCGAGTTGACCCACGCGTGGTACTTCTCCAGCCAGTCCTTGTTCATGGGGAAGAGCCCGTCGATCTTGTGGCCCTTCTTGACGTGCTCGAACACGAAGGTGTCGCGGCGCTCCTGCTCGACGGTCTCGTCGGCGATCTCGGCGGCCAGTGCCGGCGGGATCACGAGGATGCCGTCGGCGTCCCCGACGATGATGTCGCCGGGCTGGACGGTGGTGCCGCCGCAGCCGATCGTCTCGTCGATGCTCCAGGGGACGTGCTTGCGGCCGAGGACCGCGGGGTGGGCGCCGTTGTGGAACGCCGGGATGTCGAGGTCCTCGACGGCGGAGAGGTCGCGTACACCGCCGTCGGTGATGATGGCCTCGGCGCCCGCGACCTGCGTGCGCAGGGCGAGGATGTCGCCGAGCGTGGCCGAGCCCTGCTCGCCGCGGGCCTCCATGACCAGGATCTGGCCCGGCTCGAGAGAGTCCATCGCCCGTTTCTGGGCGTTGTAGCCGCCGCCGTGGGACTTGAACAGGTCCTCGCGGTTGGGGACGTAGCGCAGGGTGCGGGCGAGCCCGATGACCTTGCGGGTGCCCTTCGTGGCCGTCAGGCCCTCGATGGCGACGTTGTTCAGTCCCCGCTTGCGCAGGGCCCCGGAGATGGTGGCGGTGGCGACGGAGAGCAGTTTCTCCTTGACGCCCTCGGTCAGGGCCTCGGCCCCGGTGAGCGGGCGCTCGATGCCCGCGGCCTCCGGGGTGCCGAACGCGTCGATGCGGTCGGCGTCGGTGATCTTCGTGGGGTTGCCGAAGGCGGCGAAGCCCTCGGCGCCCTCGGTGACGGTCGTCGAGAGCCGGCCCGTGGAGCGGGAGGAGGCGACGTCGTCGACCTGGACCTCCACGACGTCCCCGGGCACGATGACCGACGAGCCGGCGGGGGTGCCGGTGAGGACCACGTCGCCCGGCTGCAGCGTCATCTGCTGGGAGAGGTCGGCGACGATCTGCCCGAAGCTGAAGATCAGCTCCTCGGTGGTGGCGTCCTGGGCGAGACTCCCGTTGACCCACGTGCGGATCCGCAGGTTGCCCGGGTCGACGTCGGCTGCGGGGAGCAGCGCGGGCCCGATCGGGGTGAACCCGTCACCCGATTTCGAACGTACGTTCGAACCCTTGTCGGCGTACTTGATGTCGTACAGGCCGAGGTCGTTGCTCGCGGTGACCCACCCGACGTGGCCCCAGCCCTCGTCGGGGGAGATGCGGCGGGCGGCTGTGCCGATGACGAGGGCGATCTCGCCCTCGAAGGCGAGCAGCTCGGTCCCGGCGGGGCGTTCGACCGTTTCGCCGGTCGCCGCCAGGGAGGAGGTGGCCTTCATGAAGTAGGACGGGAAGGTCGGCGTCCGCCCGCGCTGCTCGGCGCGGGACCGGTAGGCCAGGTGGACGGCGACGACCTTGCCGACGCGCTCGCAGAACGCGGCGTCGACGGTCGTGGCGTGTGCGGCGTCGTTGCCTTCAGGTGTGGTGGTCACGGACCCTCCCGGTGTCATGTATGAAATCGTATACGATCATTGTGGTGTGTGTCACCGGGAATGTCAAGACCCTCCGGCGCGCCGCGGCGCCGGAGGGTCGGGGGTCTCTATTCGGCGGCGAGGAACTCCGTCGCCGCCCGCTTGAACGCCCGCGCCGTCACCGCGTTCGCGTGGGTCCGCCCGGGCACCAGGACGACGTCGGGCGCCTCCCCGCCCGCCTCGCGCACCAGCCGCAACAGCTCGGCGCTGGTCTCCGCGAGGTCGTCGCGCTCGCCGGCGACGGCCAGCGTGGGAGACGTCGGCACGGAGCTGGCCGGATCGTAGCGCTGCGACTGGATGGATTCAATGAATGCCAGCACGGTGGCCAGCCCGTCCGAGCGACCGAGCATCTGCTCGCCGGCCCGGGCCGCGCCCAGCAGCTGCTCGGAGACCGGGTCGGACATCGCGTCGGCCCCGTCGGTCGGGTCGAGGACGCGGTGCGCTTCCGCTGTGTCGAACCCGGCCAACGGGTCCACGGCCGCCGCGCCGCCGAGCACGAGGCGCCGCACGCGCTCCGGGTGCCGGCCGGCCAGCTCCCAGCCGAGCCGCGCTCCCAGGGAGTAGCCGATCACGTCCGCGACGCCGACGTGCTCATCGATCACGGAGGCGACCTCTTCGACGAGGTCCGCCGGTGTCCAGTCGGCAGCGGCCGGGGTGTTCCCGTGGCCCGGCAGCTCGACGGCGACGACGCGCCGGCCCGCCTCTGTCAGGTGCCGGATCCAGCCCGTGGCCTCCCAGTTCGCGTGGATCGACGAGGCGAACCCGTGGATCAGGACGACGGGGGGCAGCCCTGCGGCGTCGCCGAAGGCCTGGACGCCGAGTAGTCGGGTTGAGGTCATGGTTCCTCCGTCAGTCATCGAGGTCGACGTTCAGTCGCACCCGCCGCTTCGGCTTCTCGTCCTTCGGGACGGTGCCGATGATCCCGGCGGTGTCGTCGGGGACCTCGAACACGATGAGCGGGTCGCCCACGTCGATCGTCTCACCCGGTCCGCCGTGCGTGCGCACCACGACGCCGGTCTGCGGGCTGGGCAGCTCGAGCGAGCTCTTGGTCGTCTCGACCTCGACGAGCGGCTGGTTGCGCTCGACGTGCT
Organism: Zhihengliuella salsuginis; assembly: GCF_014651715.1. Taxonomy (GTDB): domain Bacteria; phylum Actinomycetota; class Actinomycetes; order Actinomycetales; family Micrococcaceae; genus Zhihengliuella; species Zhihengliuella salsuginis. The sequence continues at coordinate 54,537 of NZ_BMXK01000008.1, read as the reverse complement.
CGCCCTCCTCGACGAGCCACTCGAGGATGGTGGCCTCGATGAGGCCCTCGCCGAGATCGGGCAGGGGGAAGGACAGTTCAGCCACGGCGGTACTCCAATACGCGCTGGATCCCATACAGGATGCGGTCGATGTTCGGGATGTATTCGTTCTCGAGGCTCCCGGAGGGGAACGGCACGTCGAAGCCGGTCACGCGCTCCACCGGGGCCTTGAGCGTGCCGAAGCACCGCTCCGTGATGAGCTGGGAGACCTCGGCGCCCAGGCCCGCGGTCTTCGGGGCCTCGTGCACGACGACGGCGCGCCGCGTCTTGCTGATCGACGCCGCCAGGGCGTCCGCGTCGATGGGGGAGAGCCAGCGCAGGTCGAGGACCTCGACGTCGAGCCCGTCCTCCGCGGCGGCCTCCGCCGCCTGCAGGCACCGGGAGACCATCGCGCCCCACGCGACAAGCGTCAGGTGCCGTCCGGCGCGGGCGACGTGCGCGCCCTCGAGGTTTCCGGGCTCGTCGAAGTCGACCCGGCCCTTCTGCCAGTAGCGCGACTTCGGCTCCATGTAGACCACGGGGTCCGGGCGCTGCGCGGCGTGCCGCAGCAGGTGGTACGCCTGGTGCGGGCTGGACGGGGAGACGACCTTCAGTCCGGCCACGTGGGCGAACAGCCACTCGAGTGACTCCGAGTGCAGCTCGGGGGACTGGATGCCGCCGAAGCTCGGCATGCGCAGCGTGATGGGCATCGGCAGGGCGCCGCGGGTGCGGAAGTTCATCCGGGCGATCTGCGTGACCAGCTGGTTGATCGCCGGGTAGGTGAACCCGTCGAACTGGACCTCGGGGATCGGGTGGTAGCCCGCCATCGCGAGGCCGGCCGACATGCCCAGGATGCCCGACTCCGCCAGCGGGGTGTCGAAGACGCGGTCGGCCCCGAACTTCGCCTGCAGCCCGTCCGTGACGCGGAAGACGCCGCCGAGCCGGCCCACGTCCTCGCCGAGGACGAGCGTGCGCGGGTTCTCCGCGAGCGCGTCGTGCAGCGCCGCGTTGATGGCCTGGTTCATGGACAGGGTCGTCCGTCCGGTGCGCTCTGCGGGGACGGTCCGGCCCGCGCCGGCATCCACCGGCGGGGTGGCTACGGCATTAGACATGATCGGATTCCTCTCGCCATGCGGCGGCCTGCTCGCGCAGGGGTGCCGGCATCTCCTGATAGACGTACTCGAACATCTCGGCCCCCGGCCGGGGCCCCTGGGCCTGGACGTCGGCCCGGACGCGTTCCTCGAATGCCTCGGCCTCGCTCTGAATCGCCGCGACGTCCTCCGCCGTCAGCGCGCCGGCCTCGAGGAGGCGGTCCCTGAGCGCGTCCATGGGGTCCACCCCGCCGTCGCGACGCTCCTCGGCCAGTGAGCGGTAGCGCCCCGGGTCGTCCGACGTCGAGTGGGGGCCGCGCCGGTAGGTCATCGCCTCGACGACGGCGGGTCCCGCGCCGGAGCGGGCGTGGGCGACGGCGGCGCGTGTCGCCTGGACGACCGCCTCGACGTCGTTCCCGTCCACGTGGATCGACGCGATGCCGTAGCCCGCGCCGCGTGCGGCCACCGAGCCGCCGGCGACCTGGCGCTCCGTCGGAACGGAGATGGCCCAGCCGTTGTTCTGGACGAAGAACACGGTCGGCGTCTCGAAGACGCCGGCGAAGTTCATCGCCTCGTGGATGTCGCCCTGCGAGCTCGCTCCGTCGCCGAGGTAGACCAGCGCGACCGGCAGGTCCAGTGGTTCGTCCGCCCCGGCCGCGGCGGCGTCCAGCCGCTGCCCGTGCGCCCACCCGACGGCGTGCAGCGCGGACCCGCCGATCACCGTCTGGATCGGCGTGACCCGGGTTTCGCGGGCGTCGTACATGCCGCCGTTCCACGTCGCCTTGTGGGTCGCCATGTACTCGCCCATATCGACGCCGGCGGCCAGAGCCGCGCCCATCTCGCGGTAGGTCGGGAAGACGAAGTCGCGGGACATGTCGAGCGCGGCCACGCTGCCCACCTGGGCGGCCTCCTGGCCGCGCATCGGCGCGTAGCCGGGGAGGATGCCCTGGCGCTGCCAGGCGATCGCCGACGTGTCCAGGTGCCTCACCTGCGTCATCTGGGAAAAGAGGCGCACCAGCTCGGCGTCGGGCAGAGCGGCGCGGCCGTAGGACAGAGTATTCATGTTTGTGACGGTAGACACGCCAGGGCGGCTATGCAAGGTGCATCATAGAGGGTAGGCAAACTGCACTAATTGCCGAGCCAGAACCCAATAGCCCTAGACAAACTGCAAGGAATATCATGGACACCCTTGACGCCCGAATCGTCGCTCTCTTCACCGGCGACCACAAGATGTCCGTCCTCGAAGCCTCCCGCGCGCTCGCCGTCGCCCGCGCCACTGTCCAGGCGCGGCTGGACAAGCTCCAGGCCGCGGGGGCGATCACCGGGTGGGGGCCGCAGCTGGACCCCGAAGGGATCGGCTACCCCGTGCGCGCCTACTGCTCGCTCGCCATCCACCAGGACGCCGGGCACGACGGCGTCGCCGCCGCGCTCGCCGGTATTCCCGAGGTGCTCGAGCTGCACACCGTCTCCGGCGAGTTCGACCTGCTGGCGTGCGTCGTAGCGCGGTCGAACGCGGATCTGCAGCGCGTGCTCGACGCGGTCCTGGCCACCGGCACTGTGGTGCGGTCGTCGTCGTCGGTCGTGCTGAATACGCCGATCGCGTCGCGCATGCTGCCGCTCGTCGAGGCGGCCGCGGTGCCGGATGAGTTATAGTCGTTGTGACATTAACTCTTCACCGGCGGGATCCATGGAATTTCTGAACGTCTCCGAGCGGGCCGCGACGAGCCCGGAGCTGGCGGTCTCCACCGTGATCTTCTCCCTGCGCCGCGACCGCGGCGCGGACGAGGACAGCCCCCTGCGGCTGTGGATCCCCCTGGTGAGGCGCACCCGCCAGCCGTACCGCGGGCAGTGGGCGCTGCCGGGAGGGCCGCTGGCCGCGGAGCAGTCGCTCCAGTCCGCGGCCGCGGAGAACCTGCGCACGACCACGGGCCTGGTGCCGCGCTACCTCGAGCAGCTCTACGCGTTCGGCGGCACCGACCGCTCGCCGGCGCGGCGGGTCGTCTCGATCGTCTACTGGGCGCTCGTCCGCCAGGCCGACACGAGCGGGGCGCGCGACGACCGGGGCGCGCCCCATTCAGAGCTCATCGAAGACCCCAACGTCGCCTGGTTCCCGGTCGACTCGCCCGAGGTCCGGGAGCAGCTGGCCTTCGACCACGGCCGGATCGTGGAGTACGCGCTCTGGCGGCTGCGGAACAAGGTGACCTACGGGAAGGTCGCCCACCGCCTGCTGGGAGACCGGTTCACGCTCGCCCAGGTCCGCGAGGTGTACGAGGTCGTCCTCGACACGACGCTCGATCCCGCCAACTTTCGGCGCCAGCTCAAGGGCTCGCCGGGCCTGGTCGAGACGGGGGAGCACCTGCACGGCGTCAAGCACCGCCCGCCGAAGCTCTACCGCTACGAAGACCCTGTCACCGCACTGCCCGCCCCGGCCCCTGCCGCCACCGCATCCCCCCAGGAAGGTTCACGAGTATGACAAGCGTCCAAGTCAAGATCCAGAGCTTCGAGACGGCCCGTCCGGCCCCCGGTGCGGCGACGTCGCCGGCCGCCGGCGGCTCGTGCACGCCGGAGCTGGCCGTCTCACCGTGGAATTTCGACGCCGGCTCGCCGGCCTACGGGCCCGGGTCCTCGATGGAGGACGTCGCCCCCGCGGACACGCCGCGCCAGGGCGTGATCCCCGAGGAGTACCGGCTGGCCGACGACGCCGAGCTCGGCGGGCGGATCCGCCGCGCCAAGGAGCAGCTCGGCGAGGATCTCGTGGTGCTCGGGCACTTCTACCAGCGCGACGAGGTCGTCGAGCACGCGGACTTCGTCGGCGACTCCTTCCAGCTCGCCAACGCGGCCCTGTCCCGCGAGGACGCGAAGTACATCGTGTTCTGCGGCGTGCACTTCATGGCAGAGACGGCCGACATCCTCTCCCGCGACGACCAGGCGGTGGTCCTGCCCAACCTGGCGGCCGGCTGCTCGATGGCGGACATGGCCGATTCCTCCAGCGTCGAGGAGTGCTGGGAGCAGCTCATGGAGCTCTACGCGGACGAGGACGACGACGGGCGCGCCGCCGTCGTGCCCGTGACCTACATGAACTCCTCCGCCGCGTTGAAGGGCTTCGTCGGGCGCAACGGCGGAATCGTGTGCACCTCCTCGAACGCGGCGACGGTGCTCGAATGGGCGTTCGAACGCGGCCGGCGGGTCCTGTTCTTCCCCGACCAGCACCTGGGCCGGAACACGGCCAAGGCCATGGGCGTGCCCCTCGAGGCCATGCCCATGTGGAACCCGCGCGCGGCCCTCGGCGGCAACGACGAGCAGACGCTGCGCGACGCCCGCGTGATCCTCTGGCACGGCTTCTGCTCGGTGCACAAGCGCTTCACGGTCGAGCAGATCGAGGGCGCCCGGGCGCAGTTCCCCGAGGTGCAGGTGATCGTCCACCCCGAGTGCCCGATGCCCGTCGTCGACGCGGCCGATGCCGCGGGCTCCACCGATTTCATCCGCAAGGCCGTCGCGGCGGCGACCGAGCCGAGCGTGTTCGCCATCGGCACCGAGGTCAACATGGTCAACCGCCTGGCGGACGAGTACCCGCAGCACACGATCTTCTGCCTCGACCCGGTGGTCTGCCCGTGCTCGACGATGTACCGCATCCACCCGGGCTACCTGGCCTGGGTCCTGGAGGAGCTCGTCGCGGGCCGCGTGGTCAACCGGATCACCGTCGACGAGGGGACGACCGCGCACGCGAAGGTCGCCCTCCAGCGCATGCTCGACGCGAAGCCGTGAGCACCGCCGTCGGAGGGGGCGGGGCGCGTTCGCTGATCATCGTCGGCTCCGGCATCGCCGGGCTCTACGCCGCCCTCGCCGCCGCCGAGCGGTCGCGTGCGGCGGGGGAGCCGGCCGCCACCCTCGTCACGAAGGACCGGCTGCAGGATTCGAACACCTGGTACGCCCAGGGCGGGATCGCCGCGGTCTCGCCGGACTCGGAGGCGGCGGGCGACAGCGTCGCCTCGCACATCGCCGACACCCTGACGGCCGGGGCGCACGCCGGCGACCCGGCCGCCGTCGAGCTCCTCTGCCGCGAGGCGTGGACCCACGTCGAGCGCCTGATCGCGGCCGGAACGGAGTTCGACCGTGCGGAGCGCGGGTTCGCCCTGGGGCTGGAGGGCGCGCATTCGCACGCCCGCATCCTGCACCACGGCGGGGACGCGACGGGCGCCGGCATCGCGTCCGCGCTCATCCGCGCGTGCCGCACCGCCGAGGCCCGCGGCCGCCTGCGGATCCTCGAGAACGCGTTCGTCACGGATCTCGTCCAGCACGACGACGGCACGGTCGCCGGCGTGCGCCTGCTCGCCGGCGGGGCGGCCGGTCCGGACGGGCCGATCCGGGAGCTCGCAGGGGACGCGGTCGTCATCGCGACGGGCGGCATCGGCCAGCTCTACGAATTCACGACCAACCCGTCCGGGGCGACGGGGGACGGGGCGGCGCTGGCTTGGCGGGCCGGCGCCCGGCTCCGCGACCTCGAGTTCATCCAGTTCCACCCCACCCTGCTGGACGCCGCGGCCGTCGGCACCCGCCCGCCCGGGGCGCAGGACGCCCCCACGCTCATGATCTCGGAGGCCGTGCGGGGCGAGGGCGCTGTGCTGCTCGACGGGGCGGGGGAGCGCTTCATGCCCTCCGCCGACCCGCGCGCCGAGCTGTCCCCGCGGGACGTCGTCGCCCGCGCCATCCACGCCCGGCGCCGCGCGACGGGCGGCGTCTTCCTCGACGCCCGCGGGATCGAGCGCAGCCGGGGAGCAGGCTTCCTCGCGGGCCGCTTCCCGGGCATCGTCGCCTCCCTCGCCGCCGCCGGACTGGATCCGGCCCGCGACCTGATCCCGGTGGCCGAGGCCCAGCACTACTGGATGGGCGGGATCGCCACCGATGCCAGCGGGCGGACCGGCGTCGCCGGTCTCTACGCGGTCGGGGAGTCCGCCTGCACCGGGGTCCACGGGGCCAACCGGCTCGCCTCCAACTCGCTGCTGGAGGGCCTCGTCTTCGCCTGGCGCGCCGTCGACGCGGCACTCGCCGGTGCGGCGGCGCCCGCTGCCGCGCCCCGTTCCCGTCCGCGCCGCCCCCTGCGGGGTGCCCCGGACCGGGCGCCGCTGCCCGGCCCGGGCACGGCGGAGCTGTCCGCACGGCTGCGACGGGTCGCCAGCCGGCACCTGGCCGTCGAACGCAACGCACGAGGCCTCCGGGAGGCGGCGTCCGAGGCCGGGCGCATCGCAGCCGAGGCCGAGCGAAGCCTGGGCGGCGGGGAGTCCCGCGCCGTCCACGAGCTCGCGAACCGCGCGCTCCTCGGCCGGCTGATCGCGCGCGCGGCCCTGGCCCGGGAGGATTCGCTCGGGGCCCATTTCCGCAACGACACCGGGCGCCCCGACGGGCACCGCCCGGCACCGACGACACCGACGACATCGACGAGAACCGACAGGGGAGAACGACATGCAGCACAGCCCTTCGCAGCAGCCCAGCATTCGTGAGCGGGCGGTCCTCCGGGCTCCCCGCCCGGTGCCGCGTCCCGCCCTGGAGCGGATCGTGGCCGCGGCCCTCGCGGAGGACGCGCCCGCCGGCGACATCACGGCGGACACGCTGATCGACGACACCGCGACGGCCGTCGGCCGGGTCGTCGCGCGCGAGGCCGGCGTGTGCGCCGGGCTCGCCGCCTTCGCCGCCAGCATGCGCCTCGTGGACGATTCGGTGTCCGTCTCCGAGCACCTCGCCGACGGGGACCGGTTCGCGGCCGGGGACGCCCTGGTCACCGTGAGCGGTCCGGCGCGGGCGCTGCTGACCGGCGAGCGGGTCGGCCTGAACCTCCTGCAGCGGCTCAGCGGCATCGCCACGGCGACGGCGGCCATGGTCGCCGCGGCCGGCGGCGCCGTCTCCGCCAACGGCCACCCGGTCCGGGTCGCCGACACCCGCAAGACGACGCCCGGGCTGCGCGTGCTCGAACGCTACGCCGTGAGGTGCGGCGGCGGGTACAACCACCGGGACAACCTCAGCGAGGCCGTCATGGCCAAGGACAACCACCTCGCCCTGCTCGGCACCGGCGGGGAGCTGACCCGGGCCCTGCGCCGGGCCAGGGAGCAGCTGGGCCACACCGTGCACTTCGAGGTGGAGATCGACCGCCTGGACCAGCTCGAGCCCGTCGTCGAGGCCGGTGTGGACACGGTCATGCTCGACAACTTCGCGCTGGCCGACCTGGCCGAGGGCGTGCGCCGGGTCGCCGGACGCTGCCTGGTGGAGGCCTCGGGCAACGTCCGCGCCGAGACCATCGGCGAGATCGCGGCCACGGGTGTCGACGTCGTCTCCTCGGGCGCGCTGACGCACAGCGTGCGCTCCCTGGACCTCGGCCTCGACTTCGAGGCCGCGACGGGCGGCGGGGCGTCGTGATCTACATGGATGCGGCCGCCACGGCGCCGACGCGGCAGGACGTCCTGCAGACGGTCTGGCCTCTGCTCACCAACGACTTCGGCAACCCGTCCAGCCGGCACGAGCTCGGCGCCTCGGCCGCCCGCGCCCTCTCGTTCGCGCGCGGCACGTCGGCGGCGGCGCTCGGCGTGCGCGAGAACGACGTGGTCTTCACCTCCGGGGGGACCGAGTCGAACAACCTCGCCCTCAAGGGCCTGGCGCTGGCGGCGCCGCGCGGCCGGCACCTGGTCGTCAGCGCGGTCGAGCACTCGTCCGTGCGCAACGCCGCCCGGTACCTGGCCGAGCACCACGGCTTCGAGCTGACCGTCGTGGGGGTGGACCGGCGGGGCCGGGTCGACCCCGCCGACGTGGCGCGCGCGCTGCGCGAGGACACGACCCTCGTGTCCGTCATGGCCGTGAACAACGAGGTCGGAACGATCCAGCCGATCGCCGAGATCGCCGGAGCCGCGCGCGCCGCCGGGGCGCTGGTGCACACCGATGCCGTGCAGGCGGCCGGCTGGCTCGACCTCGCCGAGCTCGCGGGCGGGGTCGACGCGCTGACCGTCTCCGGCCACAAGATCGGGGGCATCAAGGGGGCCGGGCTGCTCATGGTCCGCGCGCGCCTGCCGCTGGCGGAGCAGCTCGGCGGCGGCGGCCAGGAGCGCGGCCGCCGCGGCGGAACCGAGAACGTGGCGGGGGCGGTGGCGACGGCGCTCGCGCTGCAGCACGCCGCGCGGGCCGCGCGGGACGACGACGGACGGGCGGCGGGGTTCGGCACCCACCTGCGCGACGCCGTCGTGCAGGACCTGCAGGACCGGGCGGTGCCCACGGGCCACCCGGAGCAGCGGGTACCCGGGATCGTCTCGTTCTGCTTCCCGGGGACGGCAGGGGAGGCGGTCCTGCTCGAGCTGGAGCGCCGCGGCATCCAGTGCTCCTCGGGCTCGGCGTGCCACGCGGACAGCGACGAGCCCTCGCCCGTCCTCCTCGCGATGGGCTACGCGCCGGACCTGGCGCTGACCTCGGTCCGGCTGAGTTTCACGCGCGACGTGAAGGAGGCCGAGATCACGCAGACGGCACGCGCCCTGGTCGCCGCCGTCCGGGCGGTCGCCCCCGGGGCATAGAACAGCCCGGGCGCCGTTCGCAACGGGCGCCCGGGCTGTTCGCGCCGGGAGGTCAGGAGGGCCCGACCGAATCGCTGAGGGCCTGTGTGAGCCGGCGCAGCTGGCACAGCTCGTCCCGGCTGAGCCCCTCCGCCATCACCTCGTTGATGTGCCTCACGTGGGCCCGGCCGATGCGCTGCTGCACCTCGGCGCCCGCCTCCGTCAGCGTGATCAGGACGGCCCGGGCGTCCGCCGGGTCGGCGATGCGGGCGACGAGTCCGCGGGTCACGAGCCGGTCGATCATGCGGGAGAGGCTCGGCTGGCTGAGCAGCAGGTGCTCGTTCAGGTCGCCGAGCCGCAACCCGCAGTCGGGGGCCCGCTTGAGGTTGAACAGGACGTCGTACTCGCGCATGTTCAGCTCGCGGAAGTCCGGCAGGGTCTGCAGCCGGCGCATGATCGTCACCTGGCAGCGGAACAGGGATTCCCAGGCCAGCGCGGTCTCCCGCACGTTCGGGGGCTCCGGTTGATCAGCCATTCTCGATCGCCTCGGCCTGCTCGTTCTTCATCTGGGCCGGCTTCACGCCGGCCTGCTTCGCCGCCGTCAGGCTCGCGTGCGTGGGGGCGTCCGGGTGGTCGGCCGGCTTGCGCTTGGCGTACTCGGCGCGCAGCTCCGGCAGGACGTGCTCGCCGAACATGTCCAGCTGGTTCAGCACGGTCTTCAGCGGCAGGCCGGCGTGGTCCACCAGGAACAGCTGCCGGTGGTAGTCGCCGAAGTACTCCTGGAAGGACAGGGTCTTCTCGATGACCTCCTGCGGGCTGCCGACGGTGAGCGGGGTCTGCGAGGTGAAGTCCTCCATCGACGGGCCGTGGCCGTAGACCGGGGCGTTGTCGAAGTAGGGGCGGAACTCGCGGGCCGCTTCCTGGGAGGTCTTGCCCAGGTAGAACTGGCCGCCGAGACCCACGAACGCCTGGTCGGCGCGGCCGTGGCCGTAGTGTTCGAAGCGCTCGCGGTAGAGGCTGATGAGCTGCTGGTAGTGCTCCTTCGGCCAGAAGATGTTGTTGGCGAAGAAGCCGTCGCCGTAGTAGGCGGCGATCTCGGCCACCTGTGGCGTGCGGATCGAGCCGTGCCAGACGAACGGCGCGACGTCGTCGAGCGGGCGCGGCGTCGAGGTGAAGTTCTGCAGCGGGGTGCGGAACTTGCCGTCCCAGGTCACGGAGTCCTCGTTCCACAGGCGGTGCAGCAGATGCGCGTTCTCGACGGTCAGATCGACCGAGTCCTGCATGTTCTTGCCGAACCACGGGTACACCGGTGCGGTGTTGCCGCGGCCGAGGACGAGGTCGACGCGGCCGTCGGAGAGGTGCTGCAGCATCGCGAAGTCTTCGGCGATCTTCACCGGATCGTTGGTGGTGATCAGCGTGGTGGCCGTCGAGAGGATGATCCGCTCGGTCTGCGCCGCGATGTGCGCGAGCGTCGTGGTCGGGGACGAGGAGAAGAAGGGCGGGTTGTGGTGCTCGCCGATGGCGTAGACATCCATGCCGATCTCCTCGACCTTCTTGGCGATCGCCACCGATGCCTTGATGCGGTCGTTCTCGGACGGAGTCGTGTTGTTGGTGGGGTCGGTCGTGATGTCGCTGACGCTGAAGACGCCGATCTGCATGGTGTGCTCCTTTGTTCGGTGGCCTTGAAGCCAGTATGCCACATTTATATGTGTTTGCATACAATAGCGTTCGACCCGCCGGCGTTATTCCCGGCCGTGCGCTCCGCAGACGAGAGAAGACCCGGCAGGTGCCTGCCGGGTCTTCTGGATCAGCGTCGGGGCCGGCTCAGGAGTCGAGCTCGAGCGCCTTGTCGGTCGCCGCAGTCACGTCGGCGAGCAGCGCGGGGTTCTCGTTCAGACGCTGGCCGAAGCTCGGGATGATCTCCGTGAGCTTCGACTCCCAGCCGCCGAACTGGGACGGGAAGCAGCGGCGCAGGACCTCGAGCATGATCGGCGCGGCCGTGGAGGCGCCCGGCGAGGCGCCGAGCAGGCCGGAGATCGAGCCGTCCGAGCTCGTGATGACCTCGGTGCCGAACTGGAGCACGCCGCCCTTCTTCGCGTCCTTCTTGATGACCTGCACGCGCTGGCCGGCGGTGATCAGCTCCCACTCGTCGCCGTCGGCCTCCGGGTAGTACTCGCGCAGCGCGTCGTCCTTCTTGGTGCGCGACTTGAGGACCTCCTTGACGAGGTACTTGGTCAGGTCGAGGTTGTCCTTGCCGACCGCGAGCATCGGGAGGATGTTGCTCGGGCTGATGGACAGCGGCAGGTCGAGGTAGGAGCCCGACTTGAGGAAGTTCGTCGAGAATCCGGCGTAGGGGCCGAACATCAGGGAGCGCTTGCCGTCGACGAAGCGCGTGTCCAGGTGGGGCACCGACATGGGCGGGGCGCCGACGGATGCCTGGCCGTAGACCTTCGCGTGGTGTCGTTCGATGGTGGAGTCGCTGGTGTTGCGCAGGAACTGGCCGGAGACGGGGAAGCCGCCGAAGCCCTTGATCTCGTCGATGCCCGCGGACTGCAGCAGGCGCAGCGCGCCGCCGCCCGCGCCGACGAAGACGAACTTCGCGTTGACCTTGCGCTTCTCGCCGGTCGCGTTGTTCTTCACGGAGATCTGCCAGCCGGAGCCGTCGCGGCTCAGTCCGAGGACCTTGTGCCCGAAGTTCAGCTCGACGCCCGACGCCCCGAGGTGCGTCGTCAGCTGGCGCGTCAGCGATCCGAAGTCGACGTCGGTGCCCGTGGTGAACCGCGATGCGGCCACGCGCTGGGACTCGTTGCGGCCCTCGGCCACCAGCGGCGCCCAGTCCGCGATGGTGGAGAGGTCCTCGGTGTGCTCGATGTTCTCGAACAGCGGCTGCGTGCGCAGGGCGTCGCGACGGGCTTGCAGGTAGTCGGAGTTGTCGTCGCCGATGACGAAGCTCATGTGCGGCAGGGCGTTGATGAACGACTTCGGGGGGCCGATGAGGCCCTGCTCGACCATGAAGGCGTAGAACTGGCGGGAGACCTGGAACTGCTCGTTGATGCCGACGGCCTTGGCGGGGTCGACCCGGCCGTCCTGGCCCGCGGGCGTGTAGTTGAGCTCGCACAGTGCCGAGTGCCCGGTGCCGGCGTTGTTCCACGGCCCCGAGGACTCCAGGCCGGCCTCGTCCAGATTCTCGAAGAGGCTGATCGTCCAGTTGGGCTCGAGCTGCTTGATGAGCGTGCCGAGCGTGGCAGACATGACGCCGCCGCCGATGAGCGCGACGTCGATGTTCTGGGTGGCAGGTGTGGCGGGCACAGGCATTCTCCGTCGAAAGGCGAGGTTTTACCGAAAGGTTAGCGCGTCCACGTCAGCGCACCGAAATTCAGGGCCCGGACGGGCGTCAGGTTGTGACCATCCTCACCCGGTCGAGGGGCTCGTCGAGGACGGGGCTCACCGGGTAGGCGGTGACGTCGGTCGTGACGGTCAGCGCGGAGATCGGGAAGGCCAGCGGCAGGGCCGGAACGTCCCGGGCGAGGACCTCGCCGATGGCCCGGTACGCTGCGGTGCGCTCCGGGGTTTCGGGCATCGACCGCGCCGCGGCGATGTGGGTCCTCAGGGTTGCCGAGTCGTACCCGAACTGCTGGTCGGCACTGGCGAAGATCGACCCCAGGAAGTGGTCGGGGTCGCGGTAGGAGCCCGTCCAGCCGAGGAGGTGGAAGCCGGCGTGCTCGCCGCCGAAGATGGCTTCGATGTACCCGTCGGACCAGTCCAGCGGGACCGGCTTGATGTTGAACCCGGCCGTCGTGAGCTGGGCGCTGATCTCGGCGTAGATCCGCTCGGGCAGCGGCAGGTAGCCGCGGGTGACGTTGAGGGGGTACAGGAACGGGATCGGCTCGCCGTCGTACCCGGATTCCTCGAGCAGGCGTTCGGCCTCGTCCGGGTCGTAGCCGTAGTACGTTGCCGGCGGTTCCACGCCGAGGCTCGGCGGGGTGAAGGCCTTGGCCTCGTCCGTGCCCGCGATGAAGTGGTTCTCGATGACCTGGGAGCGCTGGATCGCGTGCGAGACGGCCTGGCGGACCGGCAGCGAGGCGAGGGGCCCCGACGACTGGTTCATGCCGAGGTAGAGCACGGAGAAGGGGTCGCGCTGGAGGATCTGCTGGCCGCTGCGCACGAGCTCGCGCATCTCGTTGACCGTCACGGCGTCGAACCCGTCCAGCGAGCCGTCGAGCAGGGACCGCAGTCTCGAATCCCCGTCGCGCAGGACCCGGAACTCGACCCGTTCGACGGCTTCCGGGGTCGTGTGCCAGTACTCGTCGAAGCGCTCGAGGGAGTAGGTCCCGTCGCTCGCACCGGTGTACCGGTACGGTCCGGTGCCGACCGGCGCTTCGGGGGTCGACGACGGCGCTGCGACCGCCAGACCGGGGATCGTGAGGGCCTGGACGAGCCCGGTGAGCGGGGCGTTGAGTTCGAGGACGAACGTCTCCTCGTCCTCGGCGCGGCAGCCGGCGAAGTAGCTCTCTCCCGCGGCGATGGCCTCCGGGACCTCGGGCATCCGGCCCAGCGCCTCCTGCGTCAGGCCGTCGAGCGTCGGCTCGTCGTCGGACGGGGCCGGCAGTTCGGAGGCGCGGTGGTGGAAGACCGCGTCGAAGGAGAGGGCGTCCTGGGAGGCCGCGTCGCCGATGCTGGCGGCCCAGCGCTCGAAGTTCTGCACGACGACGTCGGCCGTCAGCTCGGTGCCGTCGTGGAAGGTGACACCGGGGCGCAGTGTGAACGTGTAGGCGAGGCCGTCGTCCGACGCCTCCCACGAGGAGGCCAGGGCGGGGCGCGGGGCGCCGCTCTCGGGGTCGACACCCACGAGGCCCTCGAAGATCTGGCGGGTGACACGGTGGGATTCGGCGTCGGTGACCATCGACGGATCGAGGGAGACGGGCGCGGCCGGTGTGCCGAGTCTGAACGTGAGCGGCCCGGTCGGCGACGGCGAGGGGGATGCGGACGGTGCGGGCGCCGGCGTCGTGCTGCAACCGCTGAGGCCGAGCAGGGCGGCGGACCCGAGCCCGGCGCCGAGGCCGAAAAGCGCGCGGCGGGAGAGACCCGAGGCCGAGCCCGGGGCTGCGGCCGTTCCGGGGGACTGGAGGTTGCCGGGGTTCAACGCGCGGTCTCCTTGCTGCCTTGTGGTGGGGGCGGTGTTGCGGACGGTTCCGCCGACTGGACCGTAGGGTGCCGATACTGAAAACCGACCGGCGCGGCGCCGGTCGGTCGGGATGGTGCGAGCGGGGGGACTTGAACCCCCACGTCCGAAGACACTGGAACCTAAATCCAGCGCGTCTGCCAATTTCGCCACGCTCGCGTGCGACCCGCCGCGGCACACGGCTGCAAGCGGACCAATCCAGTGTAGCGGACCGGCCTCCGCGGCGGGGTCGGGGATCGCTAGTCGAGCCCCAGATCCCGACGGAGTTTCGCGACATGGCCGGTGGCGCGCACGTTGTACTGTGCGAGTTCGACCGTGCCGTCCTCGCCGACGACGATCGTCGAGCGGATCAGGCCCTCGTAGACCCTGCCGTAGTTCTTCTTCTCGCCCCAGGCGCCGTAGGCCTCGGCGACGGCGTGGTCCTCGTCGGAGAGCAGGGGGAAGGTCAGGGTCTCCTTCTCGACGAACTTCGCCAGCTTGGCGGGCTTGTCGGGGGAGATGCCGAGCACCTTGTATCCGGCGGCCTCGAGCGGGGCCAGGCTGTCGCGGAAGTCGCAGGCCTGCTTCGTGCAGCCCGGGGTCGACGCCGCCGGGTAGAAGTACACGATGACCTTGCGGCCGCGCAGATCGGAGAGCTTGACCTGCTGCTCATCGGACGTCGTCAGCTCGAAGTCGGGGGCGGGCGTTCCCGGGGTCAGGCGTTCTGCCATGTGGTCCTCCTCGTGTCGGGTTAAACCAAAAGGAGGCCAGCCTCGCGGCTGACCTCCTTTTCCTGGTGCACCCCTCGGGACTTGAACCCGAAACCTACTGATTAAGAGTCAGTTGCTCTGCCAATTGAGCTAGAGGTGCATTATGCGGTGCGATCGGGCCTTTTCGCTGCCCTGTCGCGTTCGCAACGAGATAAAACAATACATGCCCTGAGTAGGCCGTGCAAATCGGAATGCCTCGTTGAGGCACACCTCACATATTCCGTTGCGGACGGCCCCGGAGCAGTCCTCTTTATGCCCCTGCACGCGCGGGCGCGCACGCGTAGCTAAGGGCGGCTACGCGGATGACGCGGAGGCGAGCTCGTCGACACGGGTCATGAACTCGTCCATGAAACCGACGAAGTCCGCCGCGTCCGACTCCTGCTCCAGCAGCGTGCGGGTGCCGCCCTCGGGGGAGACCGAGGGCGGGACCTCGATGCTCGGGTAGGCGGCGACCTCGAAGCGGAAGACGCGCCCCGTGCTGGTGCCGACTTCGAATCCCCCGTCGCGAACCTCGGCGAGGTGGGAGAGGTTCGTCAGGTTGACCGACACGGCCGCATCGCGCGGCATGAGGGTCGAGGGGTTGACCGGGGCGATGACGAGTTCCAGCGGCTGGCGCCGGAATCCGACGATGAAGGACCCGCTCCCGCCCGCGCTGCCCGCGGCGTAGACCAGGTTGTAGCTGCCGAAGTTGGGGATCTGATCGTCGAACGCGCGATGCAGGTGCGCCTTCAGTGCCGAATCGCTCAGATTCCCATTCGTCTCGTAGGCCATGCCGCCAGTCTATGGGTGGGCCCTGACAGATTGCTGGACATCGTTACGAGATCTGGTCACGGGTTCTCCGTTGGGAATGCGACGTGCCTAGAATCGCGGATATGACGCAGGACTCCACACCAGACATCAAGCCACGCAGTCGCGCCGTCACGGACGGGATCCATGCCGCTCCGGCCCGCGGCATGCTCCGCGCCGTCGGCATGGGCGACGACGACTTCGCCAAGCCGCAGATTGGCATCGCCAGTTCGTGGAACGAGATCACCCCCTGCAACCTCTCCCTCAACCGGCTGGCGCAGGGTTCCAAGGAGGGCGTGCACGCGGGCGGCGGCTACCCGATGCAGTTCGGGACGATCTCCGTCTCCGACGGCATCTCCATGGGGCACGAGGGCATGCACTTCTCGCTCGTCTCGCGCGAGGTCATCGCCGACTCGGTCGAGACCGTCATGATGGCCGAGCGCCTCGACGGCTCGGTCCTCCTCGCCGGCTGCGACAAGTCCCTCCCGGGCATGCTCATGGCGGCGGCGCGGCTGAACCTCGCCTCCGTCTTCCTGTATGCCGGGACGATCATGCCGGGCTTCGCGCAGATGTCCGACGGCACGGAGCGCGAGGTCACCCTCATCGACGCCTTCGAGGCCGTGGGAGCCTGCGCGGCCGGCACCATGAGCGAGAAGGATCTCGACGCGATCGAGCGCGCGATCTGCCCGGGCGAGGGCGCCTGCGGCGGCATGTACACGGCGAACACGATGGCGTCCATCGGCGAGGCGCTCGGCATGTCTCTGCCGGGCTCGGCGGCCCCGCCGTCGGCCGACCGCCGCCGCGACATGTACGCCCACAAGTCCGGCGAGGCCGTCGTCGAGATGCTGCGCAAGGGCATCCGCGCCCGCGACATCCTGACCAAGGAGGCGTTCGAGAACGCGATCGCCGTCACCATGGCGTTCGGCGGCTCCACCAACGCCGTCCTGCACCTTCTGGCGATCGCCCGCGAGGCCGAGGTCGAGCTGACCCTCGACGACTTCAACCGCATCGGCGACAAGGTCCCGCACCTGGCCGACATGAAGCCGTTCGGCAAGCACGTCATGTTCGACCTGGACAAGATCGGCGGCGTGCCCGTCGTCATGAAGGCCCTGCTCGACGCCGGCCTGCTGCACGGGGACTGCCTCACCGTCACGGGCAAGACCGTCGCCGAGAACCTCGCCGACATCGCGCCGCCGGATGTCGACGGCAAGATCCTGCGCCACATGGACAACCCGCTCCACAAGACGGGTGGCGTCACCGTGCTGCACGGATCGCTCGCCCCGGAGGGAGCGGTCGTGAAGTCGGCCGGCTTCGACGCGGACGTCTTCGAGGGCACCGCCCGCGTGTTCGAGCGCGAGCAGGGGGCGCTCGAGGCCCTGGACCGCGGCGAGATCGCGGCCGGCGACGTCGTCGTCATCCGCTACGAGGGCCCGAAGGGCGGACCCGGCATGCGCGAGATGCTCGCCATCACCGGCGCCATCAAGGGCGCCGGCCTCGGCAAGGACGTGCTCCTCCTGACCGACGGCCGCTTCTCCGGCGGCACGACCGGCCTGTGCATCGGGCACGTGGCCCCGGAGGCCGTCGACGGCGGCCCGATCGCGTTCGTCCGGAACGGCGACACGATCCGCGTCGACATCGCAGCGCGCTCCTTCGACCTCCTGGTCGACGAGGCCGAGCTGGAGTCCCGCAAGGAGGGCTGGGAGCCGTTGCCGGCCCGCTTCACTAAGGGTGTGCTGGCCAAATACACCAAGCTGGTCAAGTCGGCCAGCGTCGGAGCCTACTGCGGTTAACCGCTGGCGCAGTACGACGGCGGGAGGCGGCCGCGCGCGGCCGTGGCGCCTTCCGCCGTCGTCCTGTAGTGTCCAAAGAGTGAAATGAATGTCCAAATAGTGAGACGGTGAGCGTGGCTCGTTGACACCCGTCGTGGGGGCGGGAAAACTGGGTGGCATGCAGAACATCACCACCGTCCTACGAGTTACCGAGCGCGTGGCCTGAATCCCAACACGGACAGCCCCTTGGTTGGACAGGTGACGCGCCACTCCCCACTGAAGCCGCAATCGGCCAGAGGGGTTTTTTTATGCGCGAAAGAAGAGAAGAGAAGGAAGAATCCATGACTAACGGATCCGACATCAGCCCAGCGCTGGCGGCCAAGGCTGCAAGTCGCACCAAGGATGCTGCTCCTGTCTCTTCCGCAGTGGAGGCCGGCGGTCCCGTCCAGGGACCGAACAACACGGTGGCCCCCACGGAGATGACTGGCTCACAAGCCATCGTCCGCTCACTGGAAGAACTGGGCGTCAAAGACGTCTTCGGGTTGCCGGGCGGGGCCATCCTCCCCACCTACGACCCCCTGATGGACTCGAGCGTGCTCAACCACGTGCTCGTCCGTCACGAGCAGGGCGCCGGCCACGCCGCCCAGGGCTACGCCATGGTGACCGGGGAGGTGGGCGTCTGCATCGCGACGTCCGGCCCCGGCGCCACCAACCTCGTCACGGCGATCGCCGACGCGCACATGGACTCGGTGCCCCTCGTGGCGATCACCGGCCAGGTCAACAGCGCCGTGATCGGCTCGGACGCGTTCCAGGAGGCCGACATCGTCGGCATCACGATGCCGATCACGAAGCACTCGTTCCTGGTCTCCGACCCGGAGGAGATCCCGCGCGTGCTGGCCGAGGCGTTCCACATCGCCAGCTCCGGCCGGCCCGGTCCCGTCCTGGTGGACGTGACCAAGGACGCCCAGCAGGCCGGCATGGTGTTCCAGTGGCCGCCGAAGATCGACCTGCCCGGGTACAAGATCGTCACCAGGGGGCACGCCAAGCAGCTGCGCGAGGCGGCCAAGCTCATGGCCGGCGCCAAGCGGCCCGTGTTCTACGTCGGCGGCGGCGTCATCAAGGCGCATGCCTCGCACGAACTGATCGAGCTCGCCGAGTACGTGGGCGCGCCGGTGGCGACGACGCTGCAGGCCCGTGGCGCCTTCCCCGACTCGCACGAACAGCACGTGGGCATGCCGGGCATGCACGGCTCGGTCTCCGCGGTGACCGCGCTGCAGCAGTCCGACCTGCTGATCACGCTCGGCGCACGGTTCGACGACCGGGTGACCGGCGTCCTCTCCACGTTCGCGCCCAATGCCAAGGTCATCCACGCGGACATCGACCCCGCCGAGATCTCCAAGAACCGCACGGCGGACGTCCCGATCGTGGGCGACGTCAAGGAGATCCTCCCCGAGCTGCTGGCGGCCTACAAGACGCAGATCGACGGCGAGAAGCCCGACCTGACGTCGTGGTGGGCGACGCTCAACCGGCTGCGCGAGACCTACCCGATGGGCTTCACGGAGCCGAACGACGGGCTGTCGGCGCCGCAGCAGGTCATCCAGCGGATCGGCGAGATGACGGGCCCGGAGGGCGTGTACGTCGCCGGCGTCGGCCAGCACCAGATGTGGGCCGCCCAGTTCGTGAAGTACGAGCGGCCGCACCAGTGGCTGAACTCCGGCGGACTCGGAACCATGGGCTACTCCGTTCCGGCGGCCATGGGCGCGAAGGTCGGCAACCCCGACCGCGTGGTCTGGGCCATCGACGGGGACGGCTGCTTCCAGATGACCAACCAGGAACTGGCCACGTGCGTGATCAACCAGATCCCCATCAAGGTCGCGATCATCAACAACTCGTCGCTCGGCATGGTGCGGCAGTGGCAGACCCTGTTCTACGAGGGCCGCTACTCGAACACCGACCTGAACACCGGGCACGGCACGGTGCGCGTGCCGGACTTCGTGAAGCTGGCCGAGGCCTACGGCGCCGTCGGCCTGCGCTGCGAGAGCGCCGAAGACATCGACGCGACCATCGCCCAGGCGCTCGAGATCAACGACCGTCCCGTGGTCGTCGACTTCGTCGTCAGCCGGGACTCCATGGTCTGGCCGATGGTGCCCGCCGGCGTCAGCAACGACGCCATCCAGATCGCCCGCAACATGACTCCCGACTGGGAGCAGGAGGACTAGACATGGCACGTCATACGCTTTCCGTGCTGGTCGAGGACGTCCCGGGCGTCCTGACCCGCGTCGCCGGACTCTTCGCCCGCCGTTCCTTCAACATCGACTCCCTCGCCGTGGGGCCGACCGAGCACCAGGGGATCTCCCGCGTGACCGTCGTCGTCGATGCGGAAGGAGACCTGCTCGAACAGGTCACCAAACAGCTGAACAAGCTCATCAACGTTCTCAAGATCGTAGAACTGACGCCCGAATCCTCCGTGCAGCGAGACCACATCCTGGTCAAGGTCCGCGCGGACGCCGTCACCCGGCTGCAGGTAACTCAGGCGGCCGACCTCTTCCGCGCCTCGGTGGTGGACGTGTCCACCGACTCACTCGTCATCGAGGCCACCGGCACCGTCGAGAAGCTCCATGCGCTCCTCGGCGTCCTCGAGCCCTTCGGGATCAAGGAGATCGTGCAATCCGGAACGCTCGCCATCGGGCGCGGCGCGAAATCCATGTCGGAGCGCGCACTCCGCTCCGCCTCCGCATAAAGCTTCCAAGACCAGTCCTATCCAAGGAGTAAAAGTGACCGAACTGTATTACGACGACGACGCCGACCTGTCGATCATCCAGGGCAAGAAGGTGGCCGTCATCGGCTACGGCTCCCAGGGGCACGCCCACTCGCTGAACCTGCGCGACTCCGGCGTCGACGTCCGCGTCGGCCTGAAGGAGGGCTCCACCTCCCGCGCCAAGGCCGAGGAAGAGGGCCTGACCGTCGGCACGCCGGCGGAGGTTTCCGCCTGGGCCGACGTCGTGGTCGTCCTCGCGCCGGACCAGGTCCAGCGCCACCTGTACGCCAACGACATCGCGGCCAACCTCAAGGACGGCGACGCGCTGGTCTTCGGCCACGGCTTCAACATCCGCTTCGGCTACATCACGGCCCCGGACGGCGTCGACGTCATCCTCGTCGCCCCGAAGGCCCCGGGCCACACCGTGCGCCGCGAGTTCGTCGCCGGCCGCGGAATCCCGGACATCATCGCGGTGGAGCAGGACGCCACGGGCACCGGCTGGGACCTCGCCAAGTCGTACGCCAAGGGCATCGGCGGCACGCGCGCCGGCGTCATCAAGACGACCTTCACCGAGGAGACCGAGACCGACCTCTTCGGCGAGCAGGCCGTCCTCTGCGGCGGCATGTCCCACCTGGTGCAGGCGGGCTTCGAGACGCTGACCGAGGCCGGCTACCAGCCGGAGATCGCCTACTTCGAGGTGCTGCACGAGCTCAAGCTGATCGTCGACCTCATGTGGGAGGGCGGCATCGCCAAGCAGCGCTGGTCCATCTCCGACACCGCCGAGTACGGCGACTACGTCTCCGGCCCGCGCGTCGTGACCGACGACGTCAAGAAGTCGATGCAGGCGATCCTCGCCGACATCCAGTCGGGGGCCTTCGCCAAGCGCTTCATCGACGACCAGGACAACGGCGGTGCCGAGTTCCTGAAGCTGCGCGAGAAGGAGGCCGGCCACCCGATCGAGGAGACCGGCAAGAACCTGCGCTCGCACTTCGCGTGGAGCCAGCAGGACGACGACTACAACGAGGGCAGCGCCGCGCGCTAAACAGGCGGCCGTTTCACCCGGGAAGCCCGGCTCCGACTAGGGGCCGGGCTTCTTCGCGTCATGGTGCACAGGCGTAGAATGGTGGTATGAATCGCGCCACGTCCAACACGATTTCCGCCGGCCCGGCACGACGTCGCCGGCGTGGGATCGCGCTCGCCTCCATTGCCGCGCTGGTGCTCGCCGGCACCGCCTACGCAGCGCCCGCGACCCGCGCCGACGCGGCCACCCGGATCCCCGTATCGTTCGAATTCGACGGAGCCGGATGGGGCCACGGCGTGGGCATGAGCCAGTACGGGGCCAAGGGGCGGTCCATGAATGGCCACTCTGCGACATCCATCCTGGAGCACTACTACGCCCCGGCGGACGTGACCACCTCGGCCACGTACGCGACCAGCGACATCCACGTCCAGCTCGTCAAGACCGGGCAGACCACCATTACACCGCGCAACGGATCCCTGCGCATCCGGGTCGACGGCCGCTGGGTCGTCACGGGGAGTCCGGTCGTCTTCACGGCCGACGGCGACTACGTGTTGGTCAGCGGCGGCGTTCGGGCCCGCGGTACACAGCTGGACGTCGAGTGGCAGCGGACCCGCGCCTGGCCGCAGGGGAGCGGGAACACCACGGTCACCGTGACGGGCGCCGACGCCGGGGAGCCCGGGGAGTACCGGCACGGCCGCATCAGGGTTGGAGCTCTGGACGGGCAGGTCAATGTGCTCAACAAGCTTCGCCTCAACGACGAGTACCTGTACGGCGTCGACGAGATGCCCTCTCTGTGGGGCGATTCGGCGCTGCAGTCCCAGGTGATTGCGGCCCGCACCTACGCCATGCGCAACAAGGCCTCCTTCCGGCCCGGCTGCGCCTGCCACGTGTTCGACGACTCGCGGTCGCAGAAGTTCTCCGGCTGGGAGAAGGAGTCCCAGGGCCCTGAAGGCAGGTACGGGGCGCGATGGCGTGCGGCGGTCGACGCGACGGTGAACACCTCGGGTGGAGAGCCCACCTCGGCGCGGGTTATTGTCCACAACGGCGGCCTGATCGATGCCGTGTACTTCTCCTCGTCCGGGGGCAAGACTCGGGCGGCCGCCTCCGTCTGGGGAACGGACGTGGCGTACCTGCAGTCGCGTGACGACCCGGAATCGATCAGCTCCGCCGTGGGCAACCCGTACAGCACCTGGAGCAAGACGGTACCGCAGGCAACGGTGGCCGGGGCCTTCGGGCTCGGCGACGTCGTCGAGGTGCGGCGCAGGAACGGCACCGACGGTGCGGTATCGACGGCCACCGCCGTCTCCTCCGGTGGACGGACCGCCAGCATCTCCGGGGTCGACCTGAGGAACAAATTGGGGTTGCGCAGCGCCGACGTCAACGCGGTGGACCCGGTCTTCCAGACCTATGCGGTCGGCCGCATCCACGGCCCCGACCGGTACGCCACCGCGGCCGCCGTGTCGCGGCACGGGTTCCCCTCCGGAACAGACGTGGTCTACGTGGCGACGGGCGGCGACTATGCGGACGCCCTCGTCGCGGCGCCTGCCGCAGCCCACGACGGCGCCCCGCTGCTGCTGACGCGTTCGGCGTCGCTCCCGGCGGAGACGCGGACGGAGATCGAGCGGCTGGGGCCGAGTCGCATCGTCGTCGTCGGGGGGCGCGGGGCCGTCAGCGACGCGGTGTTCGCCGAACTTGATCGCTTGGCCGCGGCGACCCGAAGGGGCGGGGCGGACCGGTACGCGACCGCCGTGGAGGTCTCTGCCGGCGCGTTCGGTTCGGCGGCGGATGCCTACGTGGCGACCGGGGCGAACTATCCCGACGCGCTCTCCGCCTCGTCCGTCGCCGCCGCGCAGGACCGACCCGTGCTGCTGGTCCGGGGCAGCGCCGGCACCGTCTCCGGCACCACACGGGACGGTCTCAGGCGGCTCGGTGTGGATCGCGTCACCGTCGCCGGCGGCCCCGGAGCGGTGTCCGCGAGCCTCTTCGACTCCCTCGCCGAATTCTCACCCGTCCGCCGCTACGGTGCGGACAGGTACGCGACGAACCGGGCGCTGAACGGCTCGTCGACGCCCGGATACGCGACCGGATCGGCCGCCTACCTTGCTACGGGCTACGACTACCCGGACGCGCTGGCCGGAGCGGCGGTAGCCGGGAAGAACCGTTGGTCCCTCTACCTCAGCCGGACCGACTGTGTCCCCGACGCCACGTTGGCGCACCTCGACGCGAGCGCTGCCCGCAGCGTGCTCCTCCTGGGCGGCACGGGCGTGCTCAGCGGGGACGTCGCGGCGTTGAAGGCCTGCTGACTCAGAAGCAGGGCTCCAGATCGCCGACGGAGTCATGCACAATTGCCGAACCGCCGAGGAGCGTCAGCCGGGAGACGCTGGAATCCAGGATGTCCGCTCGGGCCTGCTGAGCGATACAGTTGCGCTTCGCAAGGTACAGCGGGGCGTCGCGGGTACCGGCGACGGCCGCCCCGGAGATGGCGTCCGGGAAGCTGTAGCCGGTGGCGAAGTAGGCCTCCGATGCTCCAGAGACGAGGCCGGCGTTGAGCTTGTGGTTCGTCGCGTAGCGGTCGGCGCCGTAGACCCGGTAGGGCGAGAACTCCCGCAGCGAATCGGCGACTGCCCGCGAAACGATTGCCGGTCCGCCGACCACGACGACCTTCGAGACGCCGAGGGAACGCAGAGTGCGCAGATTCGTCTCACCAGCGGAGCCACTGCTCCCGCGGACTAGAATTACCGGTGCACCTTCGGAGCCGGCGACGGCGGCCGCGGAGAGTGCGTCGGGATACGAACCGCCGGTCACCGCATAGGCGCGGTTCGCCGAGGGGAAGGCCCCGCGGATCACTGCCGTCGCGGTCTCGTACCGGTCCGCACCCGAATGGCGGACGACGGTCGGGACGATCTCGTCGATCTGCGCGGCGGCCTTCCTGGACACGGCGCCCGTGCCGCCCACGATCACGGCACTGCTCGGATTCAGGCGCCGCACCTCGGCGAGAACCTCCGAGGGCACGGACGCCGACTTGGTCAACAGGAGGGCGGCACCCCGATGGGCAGCAGCGGGGGCGGCCACCAGTGCGTCCGCGTAGTTCTCGCCGGTGGCGATGTATACCTTCTTGGCACCGTTCGGGTGCGAGCGCTGGGCTGCCTCGACCGACGTCGTGTAGCGCGTATCGCCGGACAGGCGGGTGTCCGAGACTGTCCGGCGGGCCTCCTCGTATTTCATGTAGGCGCCGGCGTCGGAACGGAACTGGGTGAGGTATGTGTAGATGTTGTCGCCCGGGCACGTGGTGTATCCGACGTCCCTGTGGCCGATGACCCTGTTGATCGTCACCCTCTGACCGGCGGGGTATCTGCCTCCGCCACCGGCGGTCAGGGTCACCTTGCCCGCCGGATCGTAGCCCCAGTACTTGGCCTGCCAGGCGACGATCCGGGTGAGGGAGTTCCGGACGGACCACGTCGGCTTCGCGTACCGGTAGTCGCCGAGGACGGAGACGCCGAAGGTGTCGCTGTTCCACCCGGCGGCGTGGGTGGCGATGCGGGCCTTCGTGACTCCGCCGCCGCGACCCTCGTAGATGTTGCCGAATTTGTCGACCAGCATGTGGTAGCCGATATCGCACCACGTCGGATTCTTGGCGATGTGGAAATTCTGGATGCCGCGCAGGATGGACGGGACCTGCCAGGCCTCGTAGGCATTGGATCCAGCCGTGTGGTGGATGATCGTGGCGTGCTTCTGGTCCGCGTTTCCGAGATCGCAGACGGGAGCCCGCGCGCCCCATGATTCCCGCGGGATGACCTGCTGGAGGACGCTGTTGCTCGTGGACGACTGCATCTTGGCGATGCCCGCCTGCGTGACCTGCCGGTCGACGTCGGTCACCTCCGAGGCGTACGCCTCCACAGTAAGGGATTCCGTGTTGGCGTCGGGCGCCGTCGGCCTGATCTGGATCTCCTCGGCGTTCACGATCGCCAACGGGTCGTAGATCTCCGCTCCGTGCGCTTCGTCGTCGGGACCGTCGTGGGAGTCGCTGGGAACTTCGGCCCAGTCGCCCCAGGATTCGCCCGTCAGGACGCGGTACTGGGCGTGCGGTTCCGGCCCCTCCCACGAGATGGAGACGACGACGGGCGCCGACGGGGACGCGTCGATGCTCACGACGTCGGCCTCTTGGACGGCGGAGAGCTCGTCGAGCTCGGCCGCCGGGTTGCCGGGTCCCTCTGGAATGCCGGGTCCCTCCGTCGTGGAGGCTGTGGGAGCCGCAGGCTCGTCCGCATGGACCGGCGACGAGCCGGCCGCGACGAGTACGAGGGTCGCGAGGCCGACGGCCAGCGTTCGGGGTGAGGGTCTCATGATGGTGGCGTCTTCCGCTCTGATCGGTTGCGAAGCGATGGCCCGGCCGGTGATGTCGGGGCAGCGGGCCGGACCGCGCCGGCCGGGACGTGGATGCCGCAGGACTCGGCACAACGGGTCGCTATCGCCGATGTTACCCGCAACAGGAGGCGAATGACGTCATATATGAGGTGAACTTTTCCCGGCCCGGTGTAACAGTGCGGCGCGCGGTTCGGCGCGGAAGACCGCCCGCGGATAACCTTGTGGCCGACGCGCTCTGCGTCCCTGTTTGCATCCAACCGAAGCAAAGGTGCCACTGAAGTGTCAGAAACCAAGCCCGTCGTCTTGCTTGCCGAAGAGCTCTCGCCCGCCACTGTCGAGGCTCTCGGCACGGACTTCGAGATCCGTTCGGTCAACGGCGCGGACCGTGCCGAGCTTCTCCCGGCGATCGCCGATGTCGACGCGATCCTGGTCCGCTCGGCCACGAAGGTCGATGCGGAAGCGATCGCCGCCGCCTCCAAGCTCAAGGTCGTCGCCCGCGCCGGCGTCGGACTCGACAACGTCGACATCAAGGCCGCGACGCAGGCCGGCGTCATGGTCGTGAACGCTCCGACGTCGAACATCATCTCGGCCGCCGAGCTGACGGTGGGCCACGTCGTCTCCCTCGCCCGGCGCATCCCGGCCGCCAACGCCTCGCTGAAGGCGGGGGAGTGGAAGCGTTCCAAGTACGCGGGTGTCGAGCTCTACGAGAAGACCGCCGGCATCATCGGCCTGGGGCGCATCGGCGCCCTGGTCGCCGCCCGGCTCCAGGGCTTCGGTATGAACGTCGTCGCCTTCGACCCCTACGTGACGGCGGCGCGCGCCCAGCAGCTGGGCGTGCAGCTGGTCGAACTCGACGAACTGCTCGCCTCCAGCGACTTCGTGACGATCCACATGCCGAAGACCCCGGAGACCCTGGGCATGCTCGGCGCCGACGCCTTCGGCAAGATGAAGGAAACGGCCTACGTCGTCAACGTGGCCCGCGGCGGGCTGGTCGACGAGGCGGACCTCTACACCGCGCTGAAGGACGGGCAGATCGCCGGCGCCGGCATCGACGTCTACTCGACCGAGCCCAGCACTGATCTTCCGTTCTTCGAGTTCGAGAACGTGATCGTGACACCGCACCTCGGCGCCTCGACGGAGGAGGCGCAGGAGAAGGCCGGCGTCTCCGTGGCCAAGTCTGTGCGCCTCGCCCTCGGCGGCGAGCTCGTCCCCGATGCCGTGAACGTCGCCGGCGGCGTCATCGACGAGAACGTCCGTCCGGGCATCCCCCTCATCGAGAAGCTCGGCCGCATCTTCACCGCGCTCACGGCCGACTCGCTCGTCAGCCTCGACATCGAGGTCGCCGGCGAGATCGCGTCCCTCGACGTCAAGGCACTCGAGCTGGCCGCACTGAAGGGCATCTTCACCGACGTCGTCTCCGAGCAGGTCTCCTACGTCAACGCGCCGGTCCTCGCCGAGCAGCGCGGAATCTCCGCACGGCTCATCACCACCGCGGATTCCCCGGAGTACCGCAATCAGCTCAACCTGCGCGGGTCGACCAGCGACGGGACACAGCTCGGCGTCTCGGGCACGCTGACCGGTCCGAAGCAGATCGAGAAGCTCGTCGGCATCGACGGCTACGAGATCGAGATCCCGATCGCCGAGCACCTCGTGGTGCTGCGCTACCAGGACCGCCCGGGCGTCGTCGGATCCCTCGGCGCCATCCTGGGCGAACGCGGCGTCAACATCGTCGGCATGCAGGTGGCCCCGAGCGAGAACGACGCCGAGGCGCTGGCCGTGCTCACCGTCGACGACGCGCTGTCCGAGGGCGTCCTCGACGCCATCCGCGACGCGGTCGGGGCGACGTTCGCCCGCGAGGTGGACCTGACCTAGAAGCACAACCGCCCTGTGAGCACCGACGCCGCCGCGCCCTGCACCTCGCAGGGGGCGGCGGCGTCGTCTCGGCCGGCGTCATCGACGCCGACGACAGGGCCCCGGGGCCGCAGATGCGGTAGATTTCTGGGGTGACTTCTACCGAGCAGACTCCCTTCTACATCACCACCGCGATCTCGTACCCGAACGGTGTTCCGCACATCGGGCACGCCTACGAGGTCATCGCCACGGACGCGATGGCGCGTTTCAAGCGGCTCGACGGGTTCGACGTGTTCTTCCTGACCGGCACCGACGAGCACGGCCAGAAGATGCTGCAGACCGCGCAGAAGCAGGGGATCTCGCCCAGGGAGCTCGCGCAGCGCAATTCTGATTCCTTCCAGCAGATGAACGACGAGCTGGGCATCAGCTACGACCGTTTCATCCGGACCACGGACCCGGACCACATCGACGCCGCGCAGGAGATCTGGCGCCGGATGGAGGCCAACGGCGACGTCTACCTGGACAAGTACGCCGGCTGGTACTCCGTCCGGGACGAGGCCTACTACTCCGAGGAGGACACGGAGCTCCGCGAGGACGGGGTCCGCTACGCGACCGAGACGGACACGCCGGTCACCTGGACGGAGGAGGAGTCCTACTTCTTCCGCCTGTCCGCCTACCAGGACAAGCTGCTCGAGCACTACCGCAACGCCCCGGACTTCGGGGCGCCGCGCTCGCGCTTCAACGAGGTGATCCGCTTCGTCGAACGCGGGCTGGAGGACCTCTCGATCTCCCGCACGACGTTCGACTGGGGCGTCCCCGTGCCCGGCAACGCCGACCACGTCATGTACGTCTGGGTGGACGCGCTCACCAACTACCTGACCGGTACGGGATTCCCGGACACGACGTCCGCGAGCTTCAAGAAGTACTGGCCGGCCGACGTCCACGTGATCGGCAAGGACATCTCCCGCTTCCACGCGATCTACTGGCCGGCCTTCCTCATGTCCGCCGGCCTCGAGCTGCCCGGCCGCGTGATGATCCACGGCTTCCTGCACAACAACGGCGTGAAGATGTCGAAGTCGTTGGGCAACGTGATCGCGCCGGCGGAGTTCGTCGACCAGTACGGACTCGACTCGATCCGGTACTTCTTCCTGCGCGAGGTCCCCTTCGGCGCGGACGGTTCCTACAGCCACGACGCGATCGTCGGCCGTATGAACGCCGATCTGTCGAACAACCTGGGCAACCTCGCGCAGCGCTCGTTGTCGATGGTCAAGAAGAACTGCGATTCGCAGGTGCCGGCTCCGGGTGAATTCACCGCTGCCGACCAGCAGATCCTCGACGCGGCGGCCGCCCTGCTGCCGATCGTGCGCGACCACTTCGAGCGCCAGGAGTTCAGCCGGGCCCTCGAGGCCGTCTGGAATGTTCTGGGCGACGCCAACGCCTACTTCGCCGACCAGCAGCCTTGGGTCCTGCGCAAGACCGACGAACCGCGGATGCGCACGGTCCTCTACGTCACCCTCGAGGTCGTCCGCCGGGTGGCCCTGCTGGTCCAGCCCGTCATGCCGGATGCGTCGAGCCGGCTGCTCGACGTCCTCGGCCAGGCGGACGGCGCCGCGCGCGTCTTCACCGCCTTCGACGAGCCGCTCGAGTCCGGGTCCGATCTTCCCGAGCCGGCCCCGATCTTCCCGCGCTACGAGGTGCCCGCAGAGGTCTAGACACACGGCGTGACGACGGCGGCCCGCCTCGTGCCCTTCTCCAGCAGAGGGGCACGCGACGGGCCGCCGTTTTCGTCGCGGGTCCGCGCTATTCGCTGGCGAGGCCCTCCACGGGGGAGAGGCGGGCGGCGCGGCGCCCGGGGACCACGGAGGCCAGCCATGCGGCGATGATCGCGATGGTCGGGACCGCGGCCAGCTGCAGCCACGGGATGGAGATCACGGTCGTCGCCATCGGTCCCCAGCGCCGGCTGGACCCTGAGCACGCTATGGCCTCGTTATTCTTCGCTGAGGACCCGTTCCAGGCGTGAATTGACCGTGGATTGGCGTAAGGGGACTTGTGCCGCCGACATATCGTAAAGGACGATGTTCGGGTTCTGGTCGATTGCATAGGAGAGTGCGTTCTGGTCGACCATCCATTGTCCGCCATTCGTGAGCCAAAATCTTAGGTATTCCGCAACGGAATTGAGTAGGTTGCCGGCAGTAGTTGTTGGTCGAATGAAGACGCTGCCAGCCAAGTAGCGTTTCCAAGGCATCAGCCCCGCTAGGGAACGAGAAGCGACGATGGAAATGTCCGCCGCCTGCATCCTTGCGAGATGTCCGGTGAAGTCGCCGTCTGGGAAAAGGTCCAGGTCTTGGATCCAGAGACCGGCCGGGAACCCTTCGAGTTGTTTATTAGCGAACAGGAATCGGGCGCTTGCATAAAAGGAGACGATGTTGTCGACATCATCGGGGACTTCGCAGTATGAGGCGCTGAAAGGAACGGCTGTGCGATGTTGGAAATGCGCTAATTCTTCCTGCAGGCGTACGAGGTCACTTGCGCAGGCCGATGCCTCGGATTGAGATCCGATGATAAGGAAGTGGTAGTCGAATTCGGGAAACGCGGTCATGTAGAAAAACAGGCGAGGTGCGTAGGTCCGTATGAAGCGCGGATCGCCCGAGTAGAGGATGCATGGTCTGCCTGTTCCGCGGGAAACGATGTCGCCGATCAAGTCCTTGGCGGTGAACCTACAGACGCTGGGTTCGACAGGCCGGGGGGTTCCGAAGGTCAACACACCCGTCTCTGGTTCTGCAGAAGCAGTCTGCGGTGAAGAATGCAGTTGGCGAGCGCGGTCCGCGACCCGGGACGCTTGCGTCCAATCCGAGGTGACGCTGGTGATCGCCGTGGAGAGGGCAACGCAGAGGGGGAGCCTGTCGAGTTTCACGATGTCACGGTGAATCGCCGTTAGTGCCCCGAGCCGTTCGTCTTTGCTGGTGTGAGCTGTGGCACGAAGAAGCTCATTGTAGAAATAGATGTACGCGAGTGCATTGGAGATCGAGGTGCCGTCGTTCAGGCCTTGACCGACCTCCTTCAGCAGGGCCTCGAGGACGGTCCCCTGGTATGGACGATACGCTCGCAATGCGTTCCGGGGTGCGTGTTTTATCAACGCTCGTAAAGCTGCCTCGACGACCGGTGTGCCTATCCATCGGGCCAGTCTCACGGCGCCTAATATCCGGTCGAGATCCGTCGAAGTGCTGCTTGGAGCAAATAACTTGTCCACGGTTATCTTCTGGAGCTCACGAAGGAGTCCCAATCGGTGGCGCGACGTTGTCACGGTGGCGCCCGAGTTATCCGTATGCTGCAGGAAAGCAATTGTAGAGTGGTCGACGAAGGCGAGTTTTGGAATCGACGCGAGCTCATAGGTTCGGTCCCGGGTGAGCTTGAGAGACTCCCGGCGGTCGTCAGTCGTGGAAAAGAACTTGGCTACGGGCTCCGACGTCCCTGTGATGAATTCTTGAGGGACCCGGGCGACAAACATGTGTGAATCGTACATCAGTGATGCCGGTGGACAAAGAGGAATTAATGGAGACAGCCCGCCGCGTTCCCCTCCAATAGGAGATGGACGCGACGGGCCGTTGTCGTTTTTGCCGAGAGCTATTCGCTGGCGAGACCCTCCACGGGGGAGAGGCGGGCGGCGCGGCGCCCCGGAACCACGGAGGCCAGCCATGCGGCGATGATCGCGATGGCGAGGACCGCGGCCAGCTGCAGCCACGGGATGGAGATCACGGTCGTCGCCATCGTCCCGAGCGCCGACTGGACGCCGAGGACGCCGTAGGCCGACCCCAGGATGATCCCCAGCAGGGCGGCTGTGACGCCGACGAGGACGGACTCGACGGAGAGCATCGTTCGCAGCTGCCGCGCCCGGAGGCCGAGCGCCCGCAGCAGGGAGTTCTCCCGGGTGCGCTCGAGCACGGACAGGCTCAGCGTGTTCGCCACGCCGATCACGGCGATCAGCACCGCGACGGCGAGCAGGCCGACCACGACCATCAGCAGGCCGTCGATGATCTGCGTGAAGAGGCCCTTCTCCACCAGCCCGCCGCTGACGGAGAATTCCTCGACGCCCAGGGCCTCGGCGATCTCGGTGCGCAGCTCGAGCGCGGCGGCGGGATCGACGCCCGGCTCGGCCTTGACCCACAGGGCGGCGGGGTGGTCCGGGGCCTCGGCGCCCAGCGTTGCGGCCGTTTCCGACGTGACGACCGGCGGCAGCCCAACGCTCTGGCTGACGACGGCGGTCAGCGTCGTCGTTCCGTCGGCGGTCGGTACGACGACGTCGTCCGTCACGTACTGGGGCACCGTCACCTCGCCCGGGCCCGGCACGAGGGATGGGTCGTTGAGGACGGAGGCGAGCTCGGCCTCGTCGGCGCTGTAGACAGGCATCCCCGATTCGTCGCTGGCCACCGCAGTCGCCAGAATCGCCGACTCGACGCCGTCGAGAGCGGAGACCGTGGCGACGGAGTCCGCATCCAGTTCGACGCCGGCCATGCTCCCGTCGACGGAGGTGTCGATCGGGAACTCGCCGGCCAGTCGCGAGTCGAAGGTCGCCTTGGCGGTCTGCGCGCCGGTCATCATCATCGTCACGAGAGTGACGCCGATGAGCAGGGCCGTCGCCGTGGCTGCCGTGCGCGAGGGGTTGCGCACCGCGTTGAGGGCCGCCAGCTTCGCCGGCACCGTGCGGCCGGTCAGCCGGCCGATCCACGTGATGGCCGGCAGGACGAACAGGGGAGCCAGCAGGAGCAGGCCGATGAACGAGACGATGCCGCCGGCGAACCCGATGACGAGCTGCCCCTGCGACGCTCCGAGGCCGAGAACGGCCGCGCCGAGCAGGGTGAGGACCGCGCCGAAGACGATGCGCACCCGTCCGAGCCGCTGCGACTCGCTGGCCGCATCCGCGGGGCGCATGGCCTCCAGCGGTGCCACCCTGGTGGCCTTGCGCGCCGGCCACCAGGCGGCGGCGAGCGTGAGGAGCGTGCCGACGACCGTGGTGACCACCACGGCCTCCAGCGGGATGGCGAGGGTGACGAACGAGGCTTCGGGCATCGTCTGCGCGTAGGCGACGAGTCCCGACATGATCAGGGCCGCGGCCCCGACGCCCAGCAGCGAGGACACGAAGCCGACGATTGCGGCTTCGACGAGCACGGAACGGTTCAGCTGCCCGCGGGAGGCGCCGATCGTCCGCAGGAGTGCGAGTTCTCGGATGCGCTGGGCCAGCAGGACGGAGAAGGTGTTGACGACCACGAGCCCGGTCACCACGAGCGCGACGAGAACGAAGACCATGAGCACGAGCGTGATCGCCTGGTTGCCGCCGGTCATCTGGTTGACCTCGGCCATCACCTGCTCGTCGGCCGTCTTCACGGAGACCGGACCCGCGTCGGAGTCCGCCATGGCCGCCGACACGTCGGAGGCGACCGCCGCGGTGTCGGCACCCGCGTCGAGCATCAGGTGCACGGCGCCGACCTGCTGCTGCTGCTCGGCGGTCAGCGTCGCCTCCAGGAGCTTCGGGAGGCCGTAGATCTGCATGTTCGCCGCCGTCATGGGGTTCATGCTGGGCTCGGTCAGGCCCGAGACGGTCACCGTCACCGGATCCGCGTTCGCCTCCGTGAGGAGCTCGATCGAGTCGCCGACGGCGATGCCGGCGTCGGCCGCGGACTCGGTGTCGAGCACCACCTGGGTGTTCCGCGTCGGCAGGTCGCCTTCAGTGATCTCCGGTGCGGGCCACGGTTCCCCGGGGATCTCCGCCAGGCCCGCGGCGACGGTCTTCTCCCCGGCGCTGGCGCGGATCGGATCGACGTCGTAGCCCAGGGCGGACTGGACGCCGGGCACGCCGCCGGCCTGGCGCACGTCGTTCCGGGTGAGGGCGCCGGTCGAGTCGCCGCCGGCGAAGCGGTCCCAGTCGACGGCCGCCACCAGGTCGGCGTCCTGGTAGGACTCGCCGATGCTGCGCTCCAGCGAGGCGGTGGTGCTGGCGTTGACCATCAGGGTCGCCGCGAGGAAGGCGGTCCCGATGAGCACGGCCAGGACGACGGCGATGAGCCGCCGGGCGTAGGTCCGGATGTTGGCGAGGGCGAGGGTGAGCATCTCAGGCACCGGCCTCCGAGGCGAGGGGCGCGGCGCCGGAGAGCTCGGCGAGGGCCCGGGTGACGGAGGCGGTCGTGGGATCCTGGAGGGCGCCGACGATGTCGCCGTCGCGCATGAGGACCACCTGGTCGGCGTAGCTGGCGGCGGCCGGATCATGGGTGACCATGATGATCGTCTGCCCGAAGTTGCGGGCGGAGTCCTGCAGGAGGCGGAGGACCTCGGCGCCGGTCTGGGAGTCGAGGTTGCCCGTCGGCTCGTCGCCGAAGACGACGTCGGGCCGCGTCAGCAGGGCGCGCGCCACCGCAACGCGCTGCTGCTGCCCGCCCGAGAGCTGGTGCGGCTTGTGGGCCAGCCGCGGACCGAGGCCGAGCGAGGCGACGACGCGGTCGAACCACTCCCGGTCGGCGGCCCGGCCGGCGAGCTGCAGCGGCAGGAGCATATTCTGCTCGGCCGTCAGGGTCGGGACGAGGTTGAACGATTGGAAGACGAAGCCGACCTTGTCCCGCCGCAGGGCGGTCAGGCCCGAATCGTCGAGCCCCGAGATCTCCTGGTCCCCGACGAAGATCTGACCGCCCGAGGACGAGTCGAGCCCGGCGAGGCAGTGCATGAGCGTCGATTTTCCGGAGCCGGACGGGCCCATGATGGCCGTGAAGCGTCCGGCCGCGAAGTCGATGTCGATGTCGCGCAGGGCCTCGACCTGCGTCTCGCCGTGTCCGTAGACCTTCCGGAGGCCGCGGGCGGAGACCGCGACCGGGATGTTTGCAGTGGAGTTTTCAGTCATGCCCCCACGCTATGAATTCCCTGTGCGCCACCACATCGACCCCCGGGCGCGAAATACTGCGCCGGGTCTCAGCCCTGGGGATGAGACCATGACGTCATGCAGTCATCCCCGCGCCGCTTCGGCCGCCGTCTCGTCCCGGCAACCGGCGGCCTGATCTCGCTGTCCTTCGTGCTCGCGGGGTGCGGGGCGCCCGCCGAACCGCCGGCGGAATCCGAGGCCCCGTCCGCGTCGGCCTCGGCGTCGCCGACCGCCGAGGTTCCTGAGATCGACACGGGCGGCATGCCGGCGCCCCTGGCCGAGCTGATCACGGGCTGGTACCGCGGGGAAGAGGTGCCCACAGGGGAGCGGGCCGCGTCGGCGGCGGCCGCACGGACGACGTCGTCCGGTTCCCTCAGCGTGGAGAGCGCTACCGGGACGTGGAACGGCGAGCAGATCGCCGTGCTCACCTCGGGCGACGACGTGACCCTGGCCGTCTCCGCGGGAGGGTCGTCCGGCACGGACGGCGGCTGGAGGGTCGTGGGCGGGTGGTGGCCCAGCCTCGGCGTCGACATGCCCGCCCTCGGCGACGGCGCCCGTCACGTGCTCTTCATGGGCGCGGACGCGCGGGAGAAGGAGGGCGAGCTCATCACAGAGACGCGTGCCGACGCCCTCCAGGTCGTGGGCGTGGACGGGATGGGCGGCGGGGGCATCGTCGGCATCCCGCGCGACCTGTGGGTTCCCCTGGCCGGCGGCGGCGAGGCGAAGATCAACGCGGCGCTCGTCTTCGGCGGTCCCGACGGGCAGCAACAGGCGGTGACGAACGCGACCGGGATCGAACTCGACGGGTACGTCCTGACGGGATTCCAGGGTTTCCAGTCGATCGTCGAGGACGCCGGCGGCCTCCCGCTGGACGCGCCCGTGCCGGTCAAGGACGTCTCCGCCGGGGAGGTGCTGCTGAACCCGGTCGACGCGCTGATGTACGTGCGGGAGCGCAAGACCCTGCCGGGCGGCGATTTCGACCGCAGCTTCCACCAGGGGGTCGCCCTGCTGGGGTTCGGGGCGCACGCTCTGGCGGAGGGGCCGCAGGCCCTGGCGCGGACGCTGTCCCTGGTGGACCCGCACGTGGAGACGAACCTCTCCGCCGAGGACATGCTGACGTTCGCCGCGTGGCTCTACCAGGCGGACCTGGCGCAGATCGGGCATACGGTGCCCGAGGCGCCGTTCGGCACCAGCGCGGACGGCCAGTCGATCCTCATCAACGACGACGGCGTCCGGGCCGTGTTCGACGACTTCGCGGACGGCCGCCTCGGAAACTGACGGCGGCAGCCGTTTCCTCAGGGGGAGACGACGCCGGTGCTGTAGGCGATCACGACGGCCTGCACCCGGTCCCGGGCGCCGAGCTTGGAGAGGACCCGGCGCACGTGCGATTTCACGGTCGCTTCGGAGAGGAACAGCTGCCCCGCGATCTCCGGGTTGGACGCGCCCTGGGCCATGAATTCGAAGACCTCTCGTTCCCGCGCCGTCAGCGAGGCGACGGCCCGATGGTCCGGGGACTCCTCCTGCGTCTCGGCGCGCAGCATCGGCGCGACGTGGTCCAGCAGCCTCCGCGTGGTGGAGGGCGCGATGACGGCGTCGCCGCGGTGGACGGTGCGGATCGCCTCGAGCAGCTCCTCCGGCGGAGCGTCCTTGAGCAGGAAGCCGCTGGCCCCCGCGTGGATGGCCGAGAGCGCGTACTCGTCGAGATCGAACGTGGTCAGCACCACGATGCGGGGCCCCTGCTCGGCGGTGCCGGCGGCCCCGGCCGAGGCGAGGATCCGCTGGGTGGCCTCGATACCGTCCACATCGGGCATGCGGATGTCCATGAGTATGACGTCGGCCCGCGCCACGGCCGGCGAGGCCAGGGCCTCGCGCCCGGTGCCCGCCTCGGCGATCACCTCGAGGTCGGGCTGGGAGTTGATCAGCATCCTGAATCCGCTGCGGACCAGGGTCTGATCGTCGACGAGTGCGATCCGGATGGGGGATGTTGGTGCGTTCATGCGTCCTCCGAGACTGGAATGAAGAGCGAGACGGCGAATCCTCCCCGCGGCAGGGGTGCGGCGGACACCGTGCCGCCGTAGAGACTAACCCGTTCGCGCATCCCGGCGAGGCCGAGGCGCGATCCCTCCCCGGAGCGGTCCGATTGGGAGCCGCGCCCGTTGTCGGTGACGGAGACGTGGATGCCGTCGGGCGCCCACCGGACGTCGACCCGCGCCGCGGCCGCCGGTCCGGCGTGCTTGAGCACGTTGGTCAGCGCCTCCTGCACCGCGCGGTAGACGACGAGTTCGGCGCCCTGCGGCAGCGGGGTGGTCCGGCTGCCGTGCGCGTGGAGCTCCACCGGCTGGCCGGCGGCGGCAACCGTTTCGACGAGTTCGGGCAGGCTGGCGATGGTGGGCTGCGGCCGGTATTCGGCATCGTCGTCGTTGCGCAGGATCCCGAGCAGGCGCCGCATCTCGCGCAGCGACTCCCGTCCCGTCGCGGCGATCGTCTCCAGGGCCTGGCGCGCGGTGTCGGGGGATTGCGCGGCCGCGTAGCGGCCCCCGTCCGCCTGGGCGACCATGACGGACAGGGAGTGCGCGACGACGTCGTGCATGTCCCGCGCGATGCGCGCCCTCTCGTCGGCGGCGGCCGCGGCGCGCTCGGCGGCCTGTTCCTTCTCGAGCCGCTGCGCCCGCTCCTCGAGCGTCTGCACGTTGAGCCGCCGGGTCCGGGCGAGATCGCCGGAGGTCCAGACCACCAGCATGCCGAGCATGATCACCAGGGCGTTGAACACGAGGTAGGCCGGGTTCAGCAGGCCGCCGACGGCGCCGAAGGTGACGGTGGAGAGGATCGCGCCGAGCAGCGAGAGGGCGAGCCCGGTCGTGGACTCCCAGCGCCGGCCGTACTTGGCGAGTGTGAACACGATGATCGGCACCGCCACGATGGACGGCAGGTACAGCGGCACGAGGGCCAGGTGGAGGAGGCAGGCCAGGACGACGACGCCGGCCGAGAGGGTGGTCTTCGTCCGGCGCCACGCCAGCGGCAGCGTCTCCAACGAGCTGATGACGAAGTAGAGGATCGCGTCCGGGACGCTCATGGCGACGCCGAAGGTCAGGCTCCCGCCGGCGCAGAAGAACCAGAGGACGCCGGCCAGGGCGGCATCGACATGCCCGGGGTGGTCGCGGAGCCATTGATCCGCGCTTCGATGCCATGCCATGGCTTAGTTGTATGTCAGGCGGGCTGCGCAG
Organism: Zhihengliuella salsuginis; assembly: GCF_014651715.1. Classification (GTDB taxonomy): domain Bacteria; phylum Actinomycetota; class Actinomycetes; order Actinomycetales; family Micrococcaceae; genus Zhihengliuella; species Zhihengliuella salsuginis. Next base: position 17,293 of record NZ_BMXK01000008.1, on the reverse strand, counting down.
AGCAAACGACCGGCCGGCTCCCGACGGCTCGGAGGGGCTGGTCGTCGCCCGGGCGTCTTTCGGTCCCGATACCGTCCGGCATAGGCTGGTGGACGGTGCTCGAAGCGGAGCTTTGACCGTCCTGGGTATTCGAGCGAGAGGTGCGTATGAACTTCAGCAGGCGCGCCGTCCTGCGCGGAGCCGGTGCCGCCGCCCTTGCATCGCTGGGGGCGGAACGGCTGCCGACGGCCGCGACGCCGAGCCCTTCGCCGGCCGACCGGGAATCGCCCCCGATCGAGATCCGTCCCCGATTCGGTGCCGACCGCGGGACGGACGTCCTGCGGAGGTTCGAGCTCCCCGTGAACGGCGAGACGCCTTCGGTCTTCCGGTTCGGAGAAGACGAACGCGGAGAAGCCGCCGTGTTCGTCGGTTCCAGTGGACTGGAGAACCAGCTCCACGTGCTCGAGGCCGCGACCGGTCGTGTCCTGCGAGTCTTTCCGCAGATCACCACGGCCCAGCGTGGAGTTCAGGAGCTCGCCGTCCTCGGGGGCGGCGAACTGCTCAGCCTCTCCAGCCGCGGCTGCCACAGCGTCTTCGTCGACGGACGGGTTCAGCAGTGGAGCGGGTCCGAGGACTGGTTCTCCGATGCCTACGACCCCCAAGTCGACGTGGAGGGGACGGTCTGGGCCGGAACGCACGGGCCCGGGGGAGAGGCGCGTCTGGTCCGGCTCGATCCCCGCCGGCGCACGGTCGAGAAGGGGCCGGTGGTCGGGGAGCACGTCGACTACGTCCGGTGCGTCTCCACGACGCGGACGCACGTCTGGGGCGGCACGGGAAGCGCCCGGCCCCAGCTGCTGTGCGCGGACAGGGGCACGGGGGAGACGATCGAGCTCATCGATCTCCCGGAGGCGAATCTGGAGGGCAACGTCCAGTGGCTCAGGGCCTGGGACGACGTCGTCGCACTCGGGTACCGCGGCGACGACTGGCAGTCGAAGACCGTCCTCTGGGACGTCGCCCGGCGGGAGTTCCGGCAACTCGACAGTCCGGCGTACTACACCTTCATGGAACGCGTGGGCGACTTCTTCTACGCCTACGGCGCAGCCGGCCTCCGCCGACTGCACGTGGACGCGACCCGGTGGGAGGTCGTGGCCCCGGCCGACGGAACGGGACGATTCCCCCTCGCAGCCACGTTGACCACGGGCGGCGGCACCTTTCCCCTTCTGCGGACGGTCTACGCAGACCAGGAGGAGAACGGCTACACACTCGAGTCGCTGTACGTCGAGGCGCCCGGCTTCCGGTACTCGGTCCCGCTCGACGTCGGCGAGTCGGCCCAGAAGGTGCAGACGATTCACGGCTCCGGCGACGGATCGGTCTATGCGGCGGGATACCTGGGCGAGTCCGTGACCCGTCTGAGCGCCGACCTGGCGTCCGACCGCGTGTACACGGGGGACGGCATCGAGCAGGTCGAGTCGATGGCGGGCTTCGGGAACGAGATCGTCCTGGCCTCGTACCCGGGGTCCAGGATCGTCAGGCTGCGGCCGTCCGACGGTCGGGTGACCCCGCTCGCCGCGCTGGAATCCGACTACGGCCAGTCCCGTCCCTTCGGGCTGACGTCCATCGGGAACACGATCTTCGTCGCCTCCGTACCCGGGCAGGGCCAGCGGGGCGGGGGGATCGTCGCCCTGGCAGCCGACGACGGCCGTGTGGAGGGGAGCTGGCTCGACGTCGTGCCGGATCAGTCGATTGTCGGACTGACGCGCCACGGGGACCGGTTGATCATGACGACGTCGGTCCGGGCCGCGTACGGCGCAGCGGATTCCCGCCGGCCCGCGCGCGTGGTGGGCATCGACTGGAACGAGCGGCGGGTCGTCTGGGAGACGGAACTGCCCGGCGAGGGGGAGGTCAATTCGCCGATCGTCGTCGGCGACTCCGTGTTCGCGTCGACTGGCAACGGCATCGCGCAGCTCGACCCCGGGAGCGGAGCCTTCGCGAAGTTCTTCCGGCTCTACGGGACCCGGCGGTCCAGAGGATATCGGACGACGCGCATTGCCCACCACGCGCCGACGGGCTCTCTGATCCATGCCAGCGGCGGGCAGGTCGCAGCCCTCCATCTCCGGACGCATCAGGCGGAGAGGCTCGCCCGGGGCGGGTTCGAGTATCCGGTGGTGTCCGGTGCGCACCGCATCTACGCGATCGACGGCGGGCGCGATGTCGTCGAGTTGGCGGCTCCCCGGTTCGCATAGCACCGCCCCGTGTCTCATATGTCGAACCAAACTGTCCAAGATGCGGACGATTTGCCTAGGCTTGGATCATGAGTAGCAACAGCATCGATCTTGCAGTCATCCCGGGCGACGGAATCGGCCCGGAAGTCGTCGCGGAAGCCGTGAAGGTCCTCCGCCGAGCCACGGAGGGCGGCGTCGAGGTCAAGCTGACCGACTACGACCTCGGCGCCAGCCACTGGCTCGAGACGGGCGAAGTGCTCAATGACGACACGCTCGCCGCGATCCGCCAGCACGACGCGATCCTCTTCGGCGCCGTCGGAGCCGCGCCCGGAGACACCCGGATCCCGTCCGGGTTGATCGAACGCGAGCTGCTGCTGAAGCTGCGCTTCACCCTGGACCACTTCGTCAACCTTCGTCCCGCGAAGCTCTACCCGGGCGTGCCCAGCCCGCTGTCCCATCCCGGCGACATCGACTTCGTCGTCGTCCGCGAGGGCACCGAGGGGCCGTACGTGGGCAATGGCGGCGCGCTGCGGGTCGGCACGGAGCACGAGATCGCGACCGAGGTGTCCATCAACACCGCCCACGGCGTGGAGCGTGTTGTGCGTGACGCCTTCGCCCGCGCCGCCGAGCGCGAACGCAAGAAGGTCACCCTGGTCCACAAGCACAACGTGCTGGTCAACGCCGGTCACCTGTGGCGGCGTACCGTGGAGTCCGTCGCGGCGGAGTTCCCGGAGGTCAGCCACGACTACATGCACGTCGACGCCGCCACCATCTTCATGACCACCGACCCGGGCCGGTTCGACGTCATCGTCACGGACAACCTCTTCGGCGACATCCTCACCGACCTCGCGGGCGCGGTCACGGGCGGCATCGGCCTCGCCGCGAGTGGCAACATCAACATGGACCGCACGGAGCCGAGCATGTTCGAGCCCGTGCACGGCTCGGCGCCGGACATCGCCGGGCAGCAGAAGGCCGACCCGACGGCCGCCATCCTCTCCGTCGCCCTGCTCCTCGAGCACGTGGGCCTGCCCGAGGCCGCACGCGCCGTCGAGCGCGCCGTCGAGGAGGACATCACCAGCCGCGCGGAGCTCACGGACGAACGCTCCACGGCCGAGATCGGCGATGCGATCGTGTCGCTCGTAGCCTAAGCTGGCCTCAGAACCCGCGCTGCACCGCTGCAGCGCGAGCTCGACACCCATAGTCCAATAAGAGAAAGCACCGCCGGCACCATGGAATTCTCCCAGCAGCTCTCAACTACCCCCAAGAGCGACGAGGAGCGCGCCGCCGTACTCGCCAACCCGGGGTTCGGCAACCACTTCACCGACCACACCGCGGTGATCGACTGGAACTGGACCGACGACGGCGGCCGCTGGTCGAACGCGCGCATCGAGCCCTACGGACCGATCGCGCTCGACCCTGCCGCATCCGTCCTGCACTACGGCCAGGAGATCTTCGAGGGCCTCAAGGCGTACCGGCACTCGGACGGGACCGTCTGGACGTTCCGTCCGGAGGCCAATGCAGAGCGGTTCAACAAGTCGGCCCAGCGCCTGGCGCTGCCCGACCTGCCCGCCGAGGCGTTCGTCGAGTCGCTCAAGGAGCTCGTCAAGACCGACCAGGAGTGGGTTCCCGCCGGCGAGGGCGAGGCGCTCTACCTGCGCCCGTTCATGATCGCGACCGAGGCCTTCCTGGGCGTCCGGCCGGCACGCGAGGTGTCCTACCGGCTCATCGCGTCGCCGGCAGGCAACTACTTCGGCGGCAAGCTCAAGCCGGTCTCCATCTGGCTGTCCACGCAGTACGCACGCGCTGGACGCGGCGGCACCGGCGAGGCCAAGTGCGGCGGCAACTACGCCGCGTCCCTGGCCGCGCAGCTCGAGGCCGAGGAGAACGGGTGCCAGCAGGTCCTGTTCCTCGACCCGTTCAACGACGACGCCGTCGAAGAGCTCGGCGGCATGAACGTGTTCTTCGTGTTCGACGACGGCCGCGTCGTCACGCCGGCGCTCAACGGCAACATCCTGCACGGTGTGACGCGCAAGTCGGTCATCCAGCTGATCAAGGACCGCGGGCTCACGCTCGACGAGCGGAAGATCACGCTGGACGAGTGGCGCCGCACAGCGGCGAACGGCACCCTGCGCGAGGTCTTCGCCTGCGGGACGGCAGCCGTGATCACGCCGATCGGGGAGCTGAAGACGGCAGACGGCGACATCCCGTCCCCGGAGCTCGCCGAGGACTCGCTCACCCTGAGCATCCGCGAAGAGCTGCTGGGCATCCAGACCGGTGCCGTCGCCGACAAGCACGGCTGGCTCACCCGGCTCGCCTAGACGATCCGTTTTGGTAGAGGACTGCGGTCGATGCAGATGCGTCGGCCGCAGTTCTATTTGGCAGCGACCAGTAAGGTGGACGTCATGCGAATTGCACGTTTTGTTGTAGATGGAGACCCGCAGTACGGCGTCGTGAACGGCGATGAGATCGTCGGGATCGCAGGCGACCCCTTCTATCAGGGGGTCCAGCCGACCGGCACCAAGCACGCGATCGACGATGTCAGGCTGGTGGCGCCGATCATCCCCCGGTCGAAGGTCGTGTGCTTCGGCCGGACCTACGCCGACCACGCGTCCGAGCTGGGCAACGAGGTCCCGGCGTCGCCTCTGATGTTCCTCAAGCCGAATACGGCCATTGCGGGCCCGGGCGACCCGGTCACGCTCCCGTCCTTCTCCGAGGAGATCTCCTACGAGGCCGAGCTGGCCGTGGTGATCGGCCGTATCTGCAAGGATGTCCCGGCGGAGAAGGTCGCTGACGTGATCTTCGGCTACACCTGCGCCAACGACCTCACCGCCCGCGACGTCCAGAAGACCGACCTGCAGTGGGGCCGCGCCAAGGGGTGGGACGGGTCGTGCCCGATCGGGCCGTGGATCGAGACCGAGTTCGATCCCGAAGACGTGGGCGTCGTCGGCCGCCTCGACGGCGAGACCGTCCAGGACGGCAACACGTCGGACATGGTGTGGTCGGTGGCGGAGCTGGTGTCGTTCGCCTCGCAGGCGTTCACCCTCCTGCCGGGCGACGTCATCCTGACGGGCACCCCGGCCGGCGTCGGACTGCTGCGTGAGGGCCAGCGGTTCGAGGTCGAGGTCGAGGGGATCGGGACGCTGCTGAACCAGTTCCGCCGCTGAGGATCGCGACGCGGAGAAGGCGCCCGCTCGAGCGACCGAACCTCACATTGAAAGCATGTGGATGAATCCAACGAATACCGGCTCCTCTTCTGCCGCGGCCGACGCTTCGGGCGCAGACTTGGGCGATTACAGCTATGGTCGGCTGCCGCGACGCGTGGGGGCATCCAGCGACAGCGCGGTGGAGGCGTACCTGACGGGCGGTGTGATCCGCTCGCCGAGGTTCGGCGATCTCACGTACGACGGCGGCCGGGTCTGGGATGACGTGGGCGACCGGACGCGGGACCGGTTCACGCACGGGTTCCTCTTTCTGGCCGATTGGGCGTCGGTCCTCGAGGCACCGGAACAACGGGTACGCGCCGCCGTCCTGGAGCTGATCGGCCGCTGGGTGGAGTCCGCCGGCCTCCAGCCGGAATCGGCCAGGCATCCCATGGCCTACCACGACGAGACAACCGCCCAGCGGTTGATGCACTGGCTGCTGGTGGAGTGGAATCTCCGCCGAGGCGGAGTCTCGGACCTGGCACCTCTGCGGGAAGCCATCGACGCGACCGCTGCGATCCTGCGCCGGGAGGACTTCCACGCGGGGTGGAACAACCACGGAATGTTCCAGGACCTGGCGCTGAGGCACTATTCGGAGATGGCGACGTGGAATGACGCCGGTGTGCTCGAGGCAACGCGTCAGGTGGCCCTGCGGCGGCTGCACGACTACTTCTCGACGTGCTTCACGGCCGATGGCGTGCATGTCGAGAATTCACCGACGTACCACCAGATGGTCTGCCAGTACCTGGGGGAGCACTCCGTGTACCTTCATCAGCGGGGGGACACGGATTCGGAGCTGGACGCGATCCTCGCCAAGGCGGCGCGCTACGCGGCCCACGTCGTGACCCCGACGGGAAGGTATCCGCTGCTCAGTGATTCCGTCGCCAGGGACCTTCGCGGTTTGGCGGGCAGGATCTTCGACGACGCCGGCTTCGACTTCTCCGTTTCCGGTGGCCGACGCGGCCGGGAGCCGGCGGAGCGCACTCTCCTCCTGCCCGCATCGGGCTATGCCATCCACCGTTCGGCATGGGCCGACCCCCAGGCGACGTGGGTCATGACCACGGCCGCCTACAACTCGGACTACCACAAGCACTCGGACGACCTGTCGGTGGTCGTCCACTCTCTGGGGCAGCCGCTGCTGACCGAGGCCGGGCCTTACGGATACAACTACGCGGACCCGTTGACCGTGTACGCGTTCAGCCAGTACGCCCACAACAACATCGTTCTGGACGGCCGCAGCGTCCGGCGCGTCGACACCCGCGCCGAAACAGTCCGCATGAGCGCCGCAGAGACCACGGATGCCGGGTTCGAGGTGACGTCCGAGACCGGGCGGCTGCCGGACGGCCACCATCAACGACAGGTCTCCGTCGCCACCGGCGACGATGCGGATGTCGTACGGATCGTCGACACCGTCGAATCGACGGCGGATCGGACGCGCACCTGGGAGCAGTTCTGGAACCTCGCCGCCAACCTGGAGGTGGTTCCGCATGGACAGGGATTCGAGGCATTCCGGGACGGGGTGAAGGTTCTCGATGCGCTGTTCACCGCGGACGTGCCGACTCGAGTGACCGTGCACCGCGGCGAGTCCGGAGAGCGGCCGCTCGGCTGGTCCTTCCCGGAGTTCGGCAAGGTCGAGCCCGCGAACGTCGTGCGCGTCGAGTTCGCGGCGGCTCGAGCGCGGGTGGAGACGCGCTTCGCCGTTCGAGGTGACTTCAACTATGCGGATCTCGCCTTGGTGGACGGAAAAAACCAGTGGCAGCGGTCCAGCACGGTGCCCCCGTTGAACTACAGGCTCGAAGCCGTCGAGCAGCCGGCGGACGCACCCCTGGTGGTCGTCTTCTCGGCGATCAGCCCCAAGGGGCACTTCACCTACAACTACAAGAACTCGCTGCAGGACCTGCACGTGAATGTCCTCTACATCCTCGACGACTTCGGAGACCAGGGCAGCTACTACCTGCAGGACCACGGCCGGACGCAGATCGCGGACGCGGTTCAACGCGTGATCGCGGAAACCGCTGACCGGTTGGGCGTCTCCCGCCGATCGGTGTACTGCATCGGAAGTTCCAAGGGCGGCACGGCTGCGATCTACCACGGCATCGAATTCGGTGCCGGCGGCATCGTCGTCGGTGCACCGCAGACGCGGATCGGATCCTTCCTGGAGAAGCCTCATCCGAACGTCTTGGAATTCATGACGGGTGGTACCGGACCGGGCGACGTCGAACAGCTCGATTCGGTCCTGTTCGATCAGCTTCCACGGCACCGGGACATCCCCGCCGTCGACCTGATCGTGGGCGATGCCGACCACCACTACAGGAACCACGTGCTGCCGTGGGTGGACCAGGCCCGGGAGGCCGGGCACGAGGTCCGTCTCGAAGTCGTGCCCGGAACTCCCCACGCGGAAGTGGGGCCGGTATTCAAAGACTTCCTGCGGTCCAGGATCGGCGCCGTCTCGGAGGTGCGCCGGCCGGACTCCGCCCGGCCCCGACCCGACGAGCCTGCCCCGCCGGAAGCGAAGACCCCGTCCGGCGATGAAAGCCCGGTCGGTCTCCGGCTGGATGTTGAACCGGACGGGCCGGGGCTCAGGCTGCGGGTGGACGGCGCCGCCGGCAGGCAGATCGCTGTCAAACTGTATCGGGACGCGGACGTCGTGGAGGAGACCGGCTACGGGAACGGTACCGAGTTCGTCTGGGACGGCCTGCCAGCCGGGAAGTACCGGGCACGGGTGTATTCGCGGACCCGCGGCGGACCGGCGACCGGACAGACCACGCCCTGGTGCCGGATCCCGTGACGCCGGGCGATGGGCCGGGCGAGTATCCGCCGCCGCGAAAGCCGGGGCACGGGCAGGCGCGTCATCCAGCCCGGTCGAGGCGATGGCCCCTGGTCCGATCCAGACGGCTCTGGCTGGTCCTCGCAGTGCTCTTCGGGGCCGCCGCACGAGTCGGTGATGCCGTACACCTGCCGGCGCCTCTGGTCGGGACCTGCATCGTCCTGGCGGTCGGGTTCGCTCTCGCCGCGTTTGCGGCTCTGGTGCTCTCGCTCGCACGACGTCGGTGAGTCGCGGTTCCGCCGACGACACCGGTCCGCAGTAGGGCTAGAATCGAGGCATCATGACTAGTGCCACGACTCTGCCGACAGTGACCGAAGAAACCCCCGTCCGCGTCCGTTTTTGCCCCTCGCCGACAGGCACCCCGCACGTGGGCCTGATCCGTACGGCCCTGTTCAACTGGGCCTACGCCCGCCACACGGGCGGCAAGATGATCTTCCGCATCGAGGACACCGACGCTCAGCGCGACTCCGAGGAGAGCTACCAGCAGCTCCTCGAAGCCCTCGAGTGGCTGGGCATCACCTGGGACGAGGGCGTCGTCGTCGGCGGCCCGCACGAGCCGTACCGCCAGTCGCAGCGTTCCGACCTGTACCAGGACGTCATCTCCAAGCTGCTGGCGGGCGGACACGTCTACGAGTCCTACTCCACGCCGGACGAGGTCGAGGAGCGCCACAAGGCCGCCGGGCGCGATCCGAAGCTCGGCTACGACAATTACGACCGCGACCTGAGCGCCGAGCAGATCGAGGCGTTCCGCGCCGAGGGGCGCGAGCCGGTACTGCGCCTGCGCATGCCCGAGGACGACATCACCTTCACGGACCTCGTGCGCGGGGAGATCACGTTCAAGGCCGGTGCGACGCCGGACTTCGTCGTCGTTCGCGGCAATGGCAAGCCGCTGTACACGCTGGTGAACCCCGTCGACGACGCCCTGATGGGAATCACGCACGTGCTCCGTGGCGAGGATCTCCTGTCGTCGACCCCGCGCCAGGTCGCGCTGTACCGGGCCCTGATCGAGATCGGCGTCGCCCAGTACATGCCCCTCTTCGGACACCTGCCCTACGTCATGGGCCAGGGCAACAAGAAGCTCTCCAAGCGCGACCCGGAGGCGAACCTCTTCATCCACCGGGACCGCGGCTTCATCCCCGAGGGACTGCTCAACTACCTGGCCCTGCTGGGATGGAGCCTGTCCGCCGACGAGGACATCTTCACCCGCGAAGAGCTCATCGAGGCCTTCGACGTCTCCGACGTCCTCGCCAATCCGGCCCGCTTCGATCTCAAGAAGGCCGAAGCCATCAACGGTACGCACGTCCGTCAGCTGGAGCCGGGCGACTTCCGCGACCGCCTGGTGCCCTACTTCCAGGCTGCCGGCCTGGTGGGGGAGACGCCGAGCCAGCGGGAGGCGGAGATCCTCACCGAGGTCGCTCCGCTGGTCCAGGAGCGCATCACGCTGCTCGCGGAGGCCCCGGACATGACCGGCTTCCTCTTCACCGCCGATGACGAGCTCGATGTCGCGGACGACGCGCTCAAGGGCATGCCGGAGAATCTCGGTGAGGTCGTCGCGAAGGCCACGGCGGCCCTCGAGGCCCTGCAGGCCTGGGACAAGGACGCCATCGAGGGCGCCTTGCGCTCGGCGCTGATCGATGACCTCGGGCTCAAGCCCAGGAAGGCCTTCGGGCCCGTACGGGCCGCCATCTCGGGGCGCCGCATCTCGCCGCCGCTGTTCGAGTCGATGGTGATCCTGGGCCGTGAGTCGTCGCTGAAGCGCCTGGCGGCCTTCGCAGCCCAGATGCCCGTGGCCTGACTGCGGGCGTGACGAGGGACACGCCCCGCGGGGCGGGCTCCGATTTTGGTTTTCCTCAGCAGTGCGTGTAGAGTATTTACTCGTGCTGAGGCGCTGGAAATGACGCTCTAAAGGGCGGCTGACCAGTAGCTGAGGTAGCCATGGGGTATGGTGTAATTGGCAACACAGCGGTTTCTGGTACCGTCGTTCTAGGTTCGAGTCCTGGTACCCCAGCGAAGAAGTTGGAAGCTCTGCTTCATCTTCTTTCCGCGGAATGCGAGTCATCGTGTTCCGTTGCGTTCGGCCCCATCGTATAGCGGCCTAGTACTCCGCCCTCTCACGGCGGCAACGCGGGTTCGAATCCCGCTGGGGTCACGAACGCAAGCAGTTGATAGCTGTTCCGGAGGTCGTTTTTCGCGTCCACACGGTTCAGGATCTTGTGCTTGTGTCACCAAGGGCCCCATCGTATAGCGGCCTAGTACTCCGCCCTCTCACGGCGGCAACGCGGGTTCGAATCCCGCTGGGGTCACCCTTGAAGTCCCGGAAGCCAGCAGGCTTCCGGGACTTTTGTTTTAACGCGGCTGCAGGAATCTACGGCAGGATAGGAGGCGTGAACCCAATGGATGCAGCGCACGTCGCAGTCGCAGTCGAAACGCTGACGGCGGCCCAGCATGAACTGTCCGCGGCCCGCCTGCCGCTGGCCCTCGGAAGCCGCGAGACCGGCGAGGCGGCTCGCAACCGAGCCATCGGACAGCTCAGAGACCATGTGATTCCCCGGTACCAGAGTCTGGACGCGCCCCTGCTGGCGGTCGTCGGCGGCTCCACGGGGGCGGGCAAGTCGACCCTCGTCAACGCCCTGGTGGGACATCCGGTCACCCGGGCCGGCGCCATCCGCCCGACCACCCGCCAACCGATCCTCCTCCACCACCCGGAGGAAGCGGCCTGGTTCCAAACGAACCGGGTTCTTCCCGGCCTCGAACGGATCGTCGGACGCCGCGCTGGCGGCGAGGGTGACGACGGCGCATCGCGGCCCCTGCCATCCACGGCTGAACAGAATCCGGCACTGGCGGGTTCGCTCGTGGTGCTGGGCGAGACGTCGATTCCCAGGGGACTGGCCCTCCTCGACGCCCCGGACGTGGACTCCATCGCCGACGAGAACCGGCGGCTCGCAGGACAGCTCCTCGCCGCCGCGGACCTCTGGCTGTTCGTCACGACGGCCAACCGGTACGCGGATGCCGTTCCGTGGGAGCTGCTCGACGACGCTGCGAGGCGCGACATCACCGTGGGCGTCGTCCTCGACCGTGTACCGGCGGAGGCGGCGGGAGAGATCTCCTCCCACCTGCACTCCCTGCTCGCCGAACGCGGGCTCGACGACGCCCGCCTCTTCGTGGTGGAGGAGACCAGGCTCGACGAAGACGGGATGCTTCCGCCCACCGCGGTGGCCGACGTCAAGGACTGGCTGACCGGTCTCGCATCTGACGCCGCAGCACGTTCGGAGGTCGCCCGCCGTACGCTGGCCGGTGCCGTCGACCAGGTCGCCGAACTGTCCGAGGCAGTCCTGTCCGCCGAGCAGGACCAGCTGGAAGAAGCCGAGCACCTCGCCGACATCGTCGAGCGGGCCTTCGCGCAGGCCAAGGACGACGTCAGCGACGCCGCGCAGGACGGTACCCTGCTGCGGGGCGAGGTCCTGGCCCGGTGGCAGGACTTCGTGGGAACCGGGGAATTCTTCCGGTCGCTGGAGACGACCGTCGGACGGGTCCGGGATCGCATCGGCGCCTTCTTCACGGGAAAACCCGTGCCCGTCAAAACGGTGGAGGAGGCCATCGAGACCGGCCTGCACGCCGTCATCGTCGATTCGGCCGCGCGGGCCACCGAGCTCGTCTACCGTTCGTGGAGGGCGACGCCGGCGGGCCGCGGCGTGCTGGACGGCACCGACGTCGGACGCCTCTCCCCGGATTTCTCCGAACGGACCGGGGCCGAGGTCCGGGCGTGGCAGACGGACCTCATGGAGCTGATTCGGACCGAGGGGGAGGGAAAGCGTTTCACCGCCCGGATGGTTTCGTTCGGGGTCAACGGCGTCGCCGTGGCCCTGATGGTGGTCGTCTTCGCGTCGACGGCGGGGCTGACGGGCCTGGAGGTGGGCATCGCCGGTGGCTCGGCGGTGGTCGGGCAGAAGCTCCTGGAGGCGATCTTCGGAGAGGAGGCCGTCAGACGGTTGGCACGGAAGGCCCGGTCGCTGCTGGAGGACCGCGTCGCAGGGCTCCATTCTGCCGAAGCGGAGCGTTTCGAGGCGCTCCTGACCGGAGTCCGGGACACCGTTGACGTGGAGAAGCTGGGCCGGGCCGTCGTGGATACGAGATCACTCGTCGCCACGCGTCGCAGCAGTGCCGGCCCGAGGGAAGGCGGGGATCGTGCCTAGAGCACTGAAAACCAAGGGGACAGCTCCGGACGAGCTCGAGGAGCGCCTGGGCTGCCTGCGCGCAGCTGTCGAGGCAGGACGTGGCCGCGTCTCCGGTGAAGCAGTCAGTCAAGGGGAGCAGGTCCTCGAGCGGGCCTCACGGCGGCGTCAGTTGTCGTCCGATCATACGGTGGTCGGATTCTTCGGAGCCACGGGCTCCGGAAAGAGCTCGCTCTTCAACGCGATGGTCGGCGTCGAGCTGGCGCGAACGGCGGCGACACGGCCGACGACGAGCCGGGCGTTGGCTGCTGTCTACGAGCACGCCGGCGCACAGGCGGCCGATGCGGGCGAGCTCCTGGACTGGCTCCAGGTTCAGGATCGGCACGTCATCGAGGACGCGCACGCGTCCGATCAGCCGCAGCGCAGCGGGCTCGGGCGGTGGTGGCGGGGGGACTCCGTCGTGCCGGCCGGTGGGCTCATCCTCCTGGATCTGCCCGATTTCGATTCGACGGCCCGTGAGCACCGCGATGTGGTGGATCGGATGGCCGGACAGGTCGACGTGCTGGTATTCGTCCTGGACCCGCAGAAGTACGCGGACGCCGTCGTGCATCGGGACTTCCTGAGCCGCCTGGCCTCGCACGATGCCGTGACGCTCATCGTCCTGAACCAGTCCGACCGATTGCCGGAGGCGGAGGTGCAACCCGTTCTGGCGTCGCTGTCGGCGTTGCTCGATGCGGATGGGATCCCCCGGCAGAAGCTGCGCGCGGTGTCGGCCGCGACGGGGGAGGGGATCGACGGACTCCGAGCGGACATCCGTGCGATGGTGGATCGGAGGTCGGCCGCACACCAGCGTTTGACGGCCGACGTCAGCCGGGCGGGGGATGCTCTCGCGGTGGACGCGGCAGAGACTGCGCTCGCCCAGCCGGGTCGTCCCGAGCGGCAGGCGCTTGCGGCGAGTCTGGCGGACGCTGTCGGCGTCGAGACGGTGGTCCGGGCGGCGAAACGGTCTTACCGCCTGGACGCTACCGCCTACACGGGGTGGCCCCTCACAAAATGGGTCTCGAAGCTGCGGCCGGATCCTCTGCGGCGCCTCAACCTCAAGTCGGCGGACGTGAATCCCGACGTCAACCGCACTTCTCTTCCGGCTGCGGGGGCGGCCCAGCGTGCCATGGCCGACGGCGCGGTGCGCCGTTTTACCGAGCGGGCCGGAGAAGGGGCGCCACCGGCCTGGCAGTACGCGATTCGCGATGCCGGGATCGCGAATCGGGACGAGCTGCCCCAGCATCTCGATCGTGCCGTCGCCGGTACCGACCTCAAGGCAAACGCGAAATCCTGGTGGTGGTACGTCGTTGCCGTTGTGCAGTGGATCGCTCTGGCCGCAGCGCTGGCTGGAGCCGTGTGGCTCCTCGGATTGGCGGTGGCGGACTACTTCCAATTCGAGGTTCCCCCGGCACCGCGCGTGGAGGGTATTGCCGTTCCGACGTTGTTGGTCGCCGCGGGATTGCTCGCGGGCGTGGTTTTGGCCTTGGCATCTGCCGCGATCGCCCGAGCCGGAGCCGCCATCCGAGGGCGCACAGTCCGACGGCGGCTGCAGGAGTCGGTGTCGCGCGTCGCCGGGGACAAAGTCGTCGAACCGGTGCGTGAAGAGATCGAGCGGTGCAACACTTTCCGGGCCGCTGCCGCGTGCGCAAGATCGGGTGGCGCCTCGTGAGCAGGGGATTTACAGAGAAAGAACTGATCGAGACGTTGCTGGCCGGCTACCGGTCGGCGGCGCCGCTTCTCGGGCCCGGTGACGACGCTGGAATGCTGTCCGTTCCGGACGGCCGACTGGTCACCACGGTGGACACGATCACCGAGGATCAGGACTTCCGCAGGGTCTGGCCCTGCGGCTACCGAACCACCGGCTACGACGTCGGCTGGAAGTCGGTGGCGCAGAATCTCTCGGACATCAACGCGATGGGGGCGAGGCCCACCGGCATCGTGACCAGTCTGAGCCTGCCGGCCGAGATCGATCTCGGCTGGGTTGCGTCCTTCGCCGCAGGGGTATCGGATTCCATCGAACAGCTCGGAGCGCACGACTGTGCGATCATCGGCGGAGATGTCGGCCGGGGACGCGAGATCTCCGTGACGACGACCGCGTTCGGTTCCCTCGACGGGGGAGAGCCCGTGCTGCGCTCCGGCGCACGTCCCGGCGACATACTGGCAGTCTGCGGGGTCCTCGGACAAGCGGCCGCCGGTGTAGATGTCCTCGAACAGGCGACTTCCCGGTCTGAAATTCAGACGATGCCCGTTGGTGACTTCCCCAGCGAATGGCCAGAAGATGTCCGTTCCGCGGTGCTTGGACAGTTGCGTCCCCGGCCTCGCATTGGAGCAGGCGCGGTGGCCCGGGCCAGCGGTGCCCACGCAATGTTGGACCTGTCCGATGGGCTTGTCCGTGATGCTGAACGCATTGCGGACGCCTCTGGCGTATCGATTCGCCTTGAGTCCGCGTCTCTCGAGCACGAACTCCGGAAGCTTCACGAGGCTGCAGGCTCGACTGGAGTCGATCCGTGGAAGTGGGTTCTAACGGGTGGAGAGGGCTTCGCTCTCTTTGCGGCGTTCGACGCGGATGCTGATCTACCGGAGGATTGGTGCTTTGTGGGGCGAGCCGAGCCCGGGGAAGCCGAAGTGCGGATCGATGAGAGGTTCGCACGCGATTGGCTGGCGGAGAACATCGGCCAAGCGTCGAGCGGTTGGGACCCGTTTCGATGATTGATCAAAGTCCCGCCGCCGGTCGGATGCTAGGCCGCGCTGAGAACTGGTGACGAGTTCGGCAGCGCGCGTTGTCCGGTCGAAACCATGGAAACCACTAGTTGTATGAGGCCATGACGTTGGTGACACCGGCACGCAGGCGGGAGGCCGGCGGGCGGCCCCTCGCGGCACTATGCGGTCGATGGTAGTTGAAGTGGATGACCCACGTCTTCAGCGCTTCGGCGCGTTCATTCTCTGAGGTCCAGGTCCGGGCATAGAGGAATTCCTCGGCGAGGATCCGGTTGTAGCGTTCGACCTTGCCGTTGTGCCTGGGCGTGTAGGCCCGGATCCGCTGATGAGTGGACGCGAACGTGAGGACGGTGCGCACGAAGTTCTTCGCCGTGTAGTTCGACCCGTTGTCCGTGATCACGCGGGTGATCCGGGTGATGCCGTGGGCGGCGAAGAACGCGCGGGCCCGGTGGAAGAACCCGATCGTGGTGACTGCTTGCTCGTTGGGCAGGGTCTCGGTGTAGGCCAGGCGGGAGAACCCGTCCACCATCGTGTGCAGGTACACGTACCCGCGTTTGGCGCCCTGCTTGGCCTTCGCCCGTTCGGCGGCGCGGGCCTGGTCGCTGTCGCGGCCGTGGGCGAACCAGCCGCCGCCGTCGGGGATCCGGCCGGTCTTCTTCACGTCCAGATGCGCCATGTGGCCCGGGTACCGGGCGGTGATGCGTCCGGCCGGTTTGCGGGAGGACTCTCCGTCGGGCAGCAGGTGCCGGCGCCGGTTGATGCCGAGGCGGGCGAACCAGCGTCCGACTGTCCGGGGGCTGATCCGGATGCCTTCACGGTCGAGTTCGAACGCGATCCGGGTCGCGGACCACTTGTGATCCCGCCGCAGCGCCTCGATCCGGGCCACGACCTCCGGCGGGTCTGTGACGGGGACGTGTCCGGGCGGCATGAGGACTCTTGCAGGCCGTCAGGCCCATGTTCGGCGTAGCGGCGGCACCACTTGGCCACGGTGGCCCGGCTGATCATGTGCTCGGCCGCGACATGAGCCTTCGGGCGGTGCTGGCAGGCTTCGACGATCCTCAGGCGGGCGACAGGGGTCAACGCGGCGCTAGAGTGGGTCATGAGGGGTAGCTCCTCGCAGGGAATGGTTTCTTGGTCGATATCAATCCTGCCGCGAAGAGCTACCCCTTCTCACATCCCGGTGCTGTCACAACGTCATGACCCACAACAGTTAGAGGTCTCGGCGACACCGGAATCGCAAGTATCGGTGTCTGCGCAGTCTTCGGTCGAAGGCGCCCCGAAACCGACTTCACATTCCGAATTTCAGGACGGGCTCCTCGCGTGTCCCAGGCTGTCCACGGCTTCTGACATTTCGCTCTGGATACTTTCGACTGGGACCTTCGGACCGGTATCCCGCAGCGACTAGACGACTTGAACCGGTTCGCAAGCATTGAGGCGATCAGGTAATGGGAGCAGTCGATTCGATTGGGGTTGGCTATAGTGTTGGGGTGTATAAATCGAATCTTTCTGACGCCTTCAAGGCGTATGACGTTCGCGGCCTCGTCGGCACTTCGCTGACCGCCGAATCGGCCGAGGCCGTCGGTGCCGCGTTCGTGGACGTGCTGGGCCTCTCCGGACAGACCGTGCTGGTGGGTCGGGACATGCGGCCGTCGTCGCCGGAGTTCGCGGCGGCGTTCGCCCGCGGCGCGGCGGGTCGCGGCGGCCGGGTCCAGCTGCTCGGTCTGATCTCGACGGACGAGCTGTACTTCGCCTGCGGTGTCCGCGAGGCGGCAGGCGTGGTGTTCACCGCGAGCCACAACCCGGCGCAGTACAACGGCATGAAGATGGCCAAGGCCGGCGCCGTCCCGATCTCCGCCGACACGGGGCTGTTCGAGATCCGCGACACCGCGGTGCGCTACCTGGACTCCGGCCTGCCCGACGGCGTCGCCGGCGGTTCGGTCGACGAGGTCGACGTCCTGGCCGACTACGCCGCGTACCTGCGGTCGCTGGTGGACCTGTCGGGGATCCGCCCGCTGAAGGTCGTCGTGGATGCCGGCAACGGGATGGGCGGCCTCACGACGCCGGCCGTCCTCGGCGACGTGCTGCTGCCCGGGCTCCCGCTCGAGATCGTGCCGATGTACTTCGAGCTCGACG
>NZ_BMXK01000007.1 GCF_014651715.1 Zhihengliuella salsuginis | reverse complement strand
TCCGCCTCGCACGCCACAACGCGCGAAACGGACGCCCCGATACCCAATAGTTCAGCAGTCTCCTAGGAGCGCCCGCTGCGCCAGGCCCCCGGCATGGAGACCATGCGGCGGCTGTGGCGCACCCGGTTGCGGATCGTCTCCTTGCGTGTGCGCTGGCTCGGGCCGGCCGCGCAGTCGTCGCCGCCGAGGGAGAGGACGACGGCGGTCAGCGCGGCCAGCTCCTCCGGCGTCGGATTCCCGCGGGTCACTTCGAACGCGGGCTCCGCGGCGCCGCCGCCGGCGGCCGCCGGCGTGGTCTCGGGAGGGGAATCGATGCTCATGGCGCTCCTTACAGCGGGATGTTGCCGTGCTTCTTGGCCGGGATCGACGCGTGCTTGTCGCGCAGGGCGCGCAGGCCCCGGACGATCTGCAGGCGCGTATCGCTTGGCGCGACGACGGCGTCGATGTACCCGAGCTCGGCGGCCTGGTACGGGTTGAGCAGCTCCGCCTCGTAGCCCTCGACGATCTCGGTGCGCTTGGCCTCGACGTCGCCGCCCTCGGCCGCCACTGCCGCCAGGTCGCGGCGGTAGAGGATGTTGACCGCGCCCTGGGCGCCCATGACGCCGATCTGGGCTGTCGGCCAGGCCAGGTTGATGTCGGCGCCGAGCTTCTTCGAGCCCATGACGATGTAGGCGCCTCCGTAGGCCTTGCGGGTGATCACGGTCAGCTTCGGCACAGTGGCCTCGGCGTAGGCGTAGAGCAGTTTGGCGCCGCGGCGGATGATGCCCTGGAACTCCTGGTCCTTGCCCGGCAGGAAGCCGGGGACGTCGACCAGCGTGAGGATCGGGATGCCGAACGCGTCGCAGTTGCGGACGAAGCGGGCGGCCTTCTCGCTCGCGGCGATGTCCAGGGTGCCGGCGAACTGCATGGGCTGGTTGGCGACGATGCCGATCGAGCGGCCCTCGACGCGGGCGTAGCCGATGATGACGTTGGGCGCGTAGAGCGACTGCATCTCGAGGAACTCGCCGTCGTCGACGATGTGCTCGATGACCGTGCGCATGTCGTAGGGCTGGTTCGCCGAATCAGGGATCAGCGTGTCGAGCGAGAGGTCGTCCGCGGTGAGCTCGAGCTCCTCGTCGAATTCGACGTGCGGCGCCTCGGCCAGGTTGTTCGACGGCAGGTAGTCGAGCAGCTCGCGCACGAATTCGAAGGCGTCGGTCTCGTCCGAGGCGAGGTAGCTGGCGGTGCCCGTCGTGGAGTTGTGCTGACGCGCGCCGCCGAGGGTCTCCATGTCGACGTCCTCGCCGGTGACGGTCTTGATGACGTCCGGGCCCGTGATGAACATGTGGCTGGTCTTGTCGACCATGATCACGTAGTCGGTCAGGGCCGGGGAGTAGGCCGCGCCGCCGGCGCACGGGCCCATGATGACGGAGATCTGCGGGATGACGCCGGAGGCGTGGACGTTGTTGCGGAAGATGTCCGCGAACATCGCCAGCGAGGCGACGCCCTCCTGGATGCGCGCGCCGCCGCCGTCGTTGATGCCGACCACGGGGCAGCCGTTGCGCAGGGCGAACTCCTGGACCTTGACGATCTTCTCGCCGTTGACCTTGCTCAGGGAGCCGCCGTAGACGGTGAAGTCCTGGGCGTACACGGCGACAAGCCGGCCGTCGACCGTGCCGTAGCCGGAGACGAGGCCGTCGCCGAGGGGGCGCTTCTTGTCCATGCCGAAGGCGGTGGTCCGGTGCACGGCCAGGGCGTCGAACTCGACGAAGGAGTCCGCGTCCAGCAGCATCTCGATGCGCTCGCGGGCCGTGTTCTTGCCGCGCGCGTGCTGCTTCTCGACGGCCTCCGGGCCGGACGGCAGCAGGGACTTGGCCTGACGGCGGCGGAACTCGGCGATCTTGCCTGCGGTGGTGCTCAGGTCGATCGTCTCCGCGTCGGCCGTACCGGCCGTGGTCTCGGCGTCGCTCATCCTTCGAAGGCTCCTTAGATTGTCCAGCGGTTGGCTTCGGTGGTCCTCGCTGCTGTAGGAATGGCACAACGCGAGCACCTGCTCAGGCAAGTCTAATGAGACGAGAGCCCGATACGGCTGTAGGAAGCCTACAAAATCGACCGGAATCTTCGCGGCGCGGCCCGTGCGAACCCCTCGACTCCAATGCTACTGGCGGGTAACATTCCGGAGTGATCTGGGTTACGCTGGCTTCCATGACGGAGAACAACCCGCAGAATCTCGCCGGACGAACCCTGCTGATGAGCGGCGGCAGCCGTGGAATCGGCCTCGCAATCGCCCTCGCCGCCGCGCGGCGCGGCGCCAACGTGGCCCTGCTCGCGAAAACCTCGGAACCGCACCCCAAGCTCGAGGGTACGGTCCACACCGCCGCCGCCGAGGTGGAGGCCGCGGGCGGCCGGGGTCTCGCCGTCGTCGGCGACGTGCGCAACGACGACGACGTCGCCCGCGCCGTGCAGGCGACCGTCGAAGCGTTCGGCGGGATCGACGTCGTCGTCAACAACGCCTCTGCGATCGATCTGTCCACGACCGACGCGGTCGACATGAAGCGCTACGACCTGATGCAGGACATCAACGTCCGCGGGACGTTCCTGCTCTCGAAGCTCGCGTTGGAGCACCTGCGCGAGTCGGCCCGTCAGGGGCGCAACCCGCACATCCTCACGCTCTCGCCGCCCATCGCCAGCGGGCCCGGCGCCACGCTGGAGCCCAAGTGGGCCGGCGAGCACCTCGCCTACACGATGGCGAAGTACGGGATGAGCCTGACGACCCTGGGGCTGGCCGAGGAGCTGCGCGGGGACGGCATCGGCGTGAACTCGCTCTGGCCGGCCACGCTGATCGACACGGCCGCCATCCGCGCCCTGCCCGGCGGCGAGCAGATGGTCCAGTCCGCGCGCAAGCCGGAGATCGTGGCCGACGCCGCCGTCGAGGTGCTCTCGCGCCCGGGCGCCGGGTGCACCGGCAACTTCTTCACCGACGAGCGCGTCCTGGCCGAAGCGGGCATCGAGGACCTCGCCCGCTACGGTGCCGGCTCCGGGCGCCTGATTCCGGACATCTTCCTCTAGCCGGCGGAGGCGGCCGATCCAATCCGCGGGCCGCCGCCAGTAGGGTTGGAGCATGAGTTCGACACACACCGCCTCCTCCGGATCTGGCCCGGCACGGCCCCCGCTCGGCCCCGGCCGGCTCGACGCCCTGCGCGCTCCCGCCGGCCCGTACGCGGAGATCACCGTCGTCGAGGAGACGGGCTCGACGAACGTCGACCTCGCCGCCGCGGCCGGCAGCGCCGGAGACCTGACGGTCCTCGCCACCGACTACCAGAACGCGGGCAAGGGGCGGCTGGGGCGCGGATGGTCGGCGCCGCCGAGGAGCTCCCTGGCCGTGTCCGTCCTCTTCAAGCCCGACCGGCTGCCGGCCGAGGCCTACGGGTGGCTCTCGATGCTGTGCGCCCGCAGCCTGGTCGAGGCGCTGGAGTCCCACGGGGTGCGGGCCGGCATCAAGTGGCCGAACGACGTGCTCATCGCCCCGCTCGAGCCCGGTGCCGACGGGTGGCGGAAGCTCTCGGGCCTCCTCGCGCAGCTGGTTCCCGGCACGGACGGCCGCCCGCCCGCCGTCGTCGTCGGCGCCGGCATCAACATCAACCTCACCGCCGGTGAGCTCCCCGTCGCCACCGCGACGAGCCTCGCCCTCTCCGGGTACGACGTCGGCAGCACCGAGATCCTCTCCACCTACCTCGAGCGCGTGGCGGCACGGTACCGGGAGCTGACCTCCTCCGGCGGTGACGCCCGGGCCCTCGGCGAACTGCGCGGACTCGTCGCCGAGCGCATGGCGACCATCGGCGCCGTCGTGCGGGCGGAGCTGCCGGACGGCCAGCAGCTCGAGGGAACCGCCACGTCGCTCGAGGCCGACGGCGGACTCACCCTGACGGGCGCCGACGGCGAGCGGCACACGGTGCACGCGGCCGACGTCGTCCACCTCCGCCGGGCGGACGGCGGCTACGCCTGAGCCGCCGAACTGACCTCGCGGGACCACGCTGACTAGACTGGACGGTACGAGGGAAGAGCGGAACCGGACGGATGGGACGCGGGAGGAGGACGGCAGATGCGCATCAAGCTCGGCGAGGCGGAGCGGGTCATCGTCAAGACCCGTCAGCACCGCCGCGCCCTGAACGGGCCCGTCTGCGCATTCCTGCTCGTCGTGACGGCCACCGCGTTCGGGGCCGGGTGGCTGGGCCGGGACGGACTGCCCCCGTGGCTCGTGGACATCCTCCCGATCCTGCTGCCCTCGGTCCTGGGCCTGGGGGCGCTGCTGGCCATCGGATGGAGCCTGGTTCCCTACCTGCGGTGGAGCCGGACCTGGTACTACCTCACCAACCGGCGCATCGTCATCCGGACGGGAGTCGGCGCCCGGTCGCTGCGGGAACTTCCCCTCGTGCTGATTCGTGAACTAGCCGTACGGCAGACCATGATGCAGCGCTCGGCAGGGGCGGGGCACCTGGTGATGATCACGGCCAATGGAGAGACGACTCTGAAAAACGTGCCCGGCGTCCACAAGCTGCGCGAGCTGGTCCTCGACGCAATCGAGGAGCTGCCTCGAAGCGTCATGTTCGATGGTGTAGAACTGGAGACTGAACAACAGATGGATTGGGCGGCGCCGGAAGGCCGGACGCCGGATGGGATGCCGCATGTCTGACAACCGCGAACACGACGAGGCTCGCGGGTACCCCCAGACGCCGGATGCCTCCACGGCGGCCACACCCGAGGAAGCGGGGCGCCGGCAGGACACTGCTCAGGACACCGATCCCGCGACGCGCGAGATGCCCCGGGTCGACGTCGAGCTCAAGTTCCCGGACAGGTCCCGTTTCGAGCCCGGCTCGGCCGGCGACTTCGACGACTCCTACACGATCGACGAAGGCGCCTCTCTCTCCGCCGTCGACCTGCCGACGGATCCGGGGCCCACCACCCGCGCCCTCCCGCTCGTCGAAGCCATCAACCGCCAACGGGTCAAGGCATCCACCAAGAACCTCGAGTCGCGGCTCATCGGCGGTGAGCGCACCATGAAGCGCCGCGAAGTCGCGGCGAAGGCGGGCATCTCCCTTCACAGCGCCCGGAAGCTCTGGCGCGCCCTCGGCTTCCCCAACCACGGCGACGAGGACGTCGCCTTCACGCAGACCGACCTGGACGCCCTGCTGACCATCATCGACAACGTCCGGTCGGAGACGCTCACGGAAGAGGCCGCCATCTCCGTGACCCGGTCCATCGGCCAGATGACGGACCGGATGGTCGTGTGGCAGATCGAGGCCCTCGTCGAGGACATGATCCAGAACCAGGGCATGAGCGACCCGGAGGCCCGCCGGACCATGGTCGAGCTGCTTCCGGACCTCATCGCGCCCATCGAGGAACTGCTCGTCTACTCGTGGCGGCGGAACCTGAACTCGGCCGTGCACCGGCTGGGGGCGCGCTCGCAGGCCGGCGCGATCTCCACGGGCGACGACGACGATGCGCCGCTGCCGCTGGCCCGCGCTGTAGGCTTCGCGGACCTCGTCTCCTACACCTCGCTATCGCGCCGGATGAACGAGCGCACGCTGGCCCAGCTCGTGCAGCGCTTCGAGAACAGGTCCGCCGAGATCATCTCCGTCGGCGGCGGACGCCTGGTCAAGACCATCGGCGACGAAGTGCTGTTCATCGCCGAGACCCCGCAGGCGGGAGCGCAGATCGCCCTCACGCTCGCCGAGGAGCTCAACGCGGACGAGGCCCTGCCGTCGGCCCGCGTATCCGTCGTCTGGGGGCGCGTCCTGTCCCGACTCGGGGACATCTACGGGCCGACCGTGAATCTGGCGGCGCGTCTGACGGCGCTGGCGGAGCCCGGCCAGATCCTTACCGACGCCCTCACCGCGGCGACGCTCAAGGACGACGAGAGGTTCATCCTGTCGGAGCTCGAGAGCACGCCGGTCCGCGGATTCGGCGACGTCTGCCCGTTCGATCTCGCCCATGGCAAGGGCGGCTCCCTCGTCATCGACTGACGACCGCGGTGCACGGAGGCACTCGACAGCGTGCCACAATATCTCGTGGACGGAATCGACGAACCCGTTCGTGCCCGCGCTGAGGCCCTGTGTCGCTTGCGCCGCCGGAAAACTTCTAGTCAGAGCTCGGATAGGTCATGGGGAGAACTCCCCATGGTCATGAATTTCTCTTTTCCCTAGAATGGGGTGGGTTCGGCCTGTCCGGTTGGGGGCAGCGCGGGGGTCGAACCGCGCTTTTTCGTGACCACCAGAGCAAGGAACATGCACTTATGGCGAAGTCCCCACGATCAGGGTGGCCTGCGGCGTTGAAGAGCACCGGCTTCAAGTCGACGGCCGTCTCGGCCGTGGCGGCTCTCGCCGTCACCGGCGCCGTCATCTACCCGGGTTTCGAGACCGCCGACGTCGAGCTGAACGACGGCGGCGTCTGGGTCGTCAACCAGGCCGAGGGCAAGATCGGGCACATCAACTACCAGTCCCGTGTCATCGATGGCGGAGTGGTCACACCGCTGTCGAACTACGACCTGGTCCAGGACGCCGAGCGGGTCTTCGTCCGCAACCTCGAGCAGGCGTCGCTGACGACTATCGACCCCGCCATGGTCCAGTTCGCCGGTGACAACAACCTGCCCGCCAACTCCTCCTTCTCCTTCGGTTCGTCCGTCGTCGCGGTCACCGACGACGAGCACGGCACGGTGCAGGCGACGACCGTCGACCGCCTCTCCGATTTCTCCGGTGACGCCGCCGAACCCCTCATCGAGTCGAAGGGCGAGGTGGACGCCGTCGTCGGCGCGGACGACACGGTCTGGACCGTCGACTACGAGGCCGGCATCATGGCGAGCTTCACGATCGACGACGAGGGCGTTGCGCAACCCGACGAGGAGATCGAGATCGCCGACCTGGCGCAGCTCTCCGAACCGCAGCTGACCGCGGTGGGGGAGACGGGGGTCGTCTTCGACACCGCCTCCGGCGACGTCTTCACGTCCGACGGCGGCCGGGCGACTGTCGAGAACCCCGCCAACGCCCGGGTCCAGGCGCCGGGCCCGGAGAACGACGGCGTCGCCATCGCCCTCGACAACTCTCTGGCGACGGTCGGCCTCGACGGCCGGGACATCAACTACGAGCAGGTCGAGACTGCGGGAACCCCCATCGAGCCGGTACGGGTCGGCACCTGCACCTACGCGGCCTGGCAGACCAGTGGCCAGTACCTGCGGCACTGCGACGACCCCGGGCAGAACCAGAACGTGCTCGTCCCCGACATGCCGGAGGGCGCCGAACTGGTGTTCCGGGTGAACCGGGACGTCGTCGTGCTCAACGACATCGCCTCCGGGCAGGTGTGGCTGACGAACGAGGGCATGGAGATCGTCAGCAACTGGAGCGACCTCGAGCCGCCGGCGGGAGAGGGCGAGGCCAAGGAGGAGGAGACCAAGGAGATCACCGACGCGGTCGAGCTGCCGAACCGCACCGAGGAGAACGAGGAGCCCATCGCCGAGGACGACACGTACAGCGTGCGCCCCGGACGAACCACGATGCTGCCGGTCCTCTACAACGACGTGGACCCGGACGGCGACCTCCTCACCGCCGAGGTCGAGGGGTCCGGCCCGTCGAACGGCGAGCTGCAGCCCGTCCACAACGGCACCGGATTCCAGATCACCGTTCCCGACGACGCCTCGGGGGCGGCCACGTTCACCTATACCGCCTCCGACGGGCGCGGCGGCACGGATTCGGCGTCCGTCCAGGTGAACATCGTGGACGAGGCCACCAACGAGGCTCCCGAGCAGGAGCGTGTGACCGTGCTGCGTGTCCAGCAGGGCGAATCCGTGAGCCAGAACCTGCTCCCCGACTGGACCGACCCCGAGGGCGACGACCTGCAGCTGCTCGGCGGCACGAGCGACGGCGACGACATCATCCGCGCGCGGCCCGACGGAACACTGACGTTCCAGGACGACGGCAAGCGGATCGGTCAGAAGGAAGTCGCGATCCAGGTCTCCGACGGCCGGGAGAGCACCAAGGGCCGCGTCCTGGTCGAGGTGCTCGCCGAATCGACCGTCCCGCCGGTCACGGCCACCGACCACGTCGTCGCCCAGGTGGACGAGCCGGTGACGTTCGAGCCGCTGGTCAACGACCGCGACCCGTCGGGCGACGGCCTCCGGCTGGCCAGCGTCGACGACGTCAACGGCCTGGAGATCAGCACCAACACGGAGACGGGCATCGTCACCGTCGAGGGCGAACGCGCGGGCACCTTCTACGCCAAGTACGTGGCCACCAACGGCCCGGCCAGCGCGCCGGGGCTCGTGCGCATCGACATCGAGGAGCCGGCCGAGGAGGAGGAACCGCCCGTCGCGGTGCGCGACGTGGCGCTGCTGCCGGCGGGCCAGGACGTCCTGGTCGACGTCCTCGGCAATGACACCGACCCGGCGGGCGGGGTGCTGGTCGTCACCGGCGCCGAGAACGATCCGGAGGCCCCGTTCGCAACGAGTGTCGAACGGAACACGTTCGTCCGGATCACGGACGTCCGTGGCCTGACCGAGCCGGCCACCATCAACTACACCGTCGCGAACGGCAACGGCGAGTCCACCGGCGAGATCCGGATCGTGCCGATCCCGGCACCGCCGCGCATGGACCCGCCGCAGGCCAACCCGGACTCCGTCGTCGTACGCGAACACGACGTGGCGACCGTGAAGGTCCTCGAGAACGACATCCATCCCAACGGCGGGGACCTGACCCTGCTGCCCGGGCTCGGGGAGACCGACGATCTCGGCGAAGGGTCCCTGATCTCGGTGGCCGACGACACCGTCCGGTTCCGCGCCGGCGACTTCGGCGGCAAGCCGCGCCAGGTGTCGGCCGTCTACACGGTGGCCGGGCCCGACGGCCAGGAGACCAGCGCCACCGTGACGTTCAACGTCAAGCCCGCGGCCGACGACGCCGATCTCGAGTCGAACACGCCGCCGAACCCGGAGCCCGTCGAAGGCCGCGTGTTCGCCGGCAGCAGCACCAACGTCCAAGTCCCGCTCGACGCCATCGACCCGGACGGCGACTCCGTCTCCCTGGTCCAGTTCGGCTCGTCGCCGCGGCTCGGCACGGCCAAGATCCGTGGGGCGTCGATCGACTACACGGCCAACGAGGACGCCAGCGGCACGGACGAGTTCACCTACGTCGTGGAGGACCGGCTCGGCGGCCGGGCGACCGCCACGATCAAGATCGGCATCGCGCCACTGGCGGAGGCCAACAACTCGCCGGTGGCCGTCAACGACTTCATCACCGTCCGCCCTGAGCGCCCGGTCGCGGTCGACGTCATGAGCAACGACACGGATCCGGACGGGGACCCGTTGGGGCTCATGCCGGAGGCCAGCTCGGAGACCAGCACCGAGGTGGAGGTCGTCGACGGGCGCGTCACGCTGGTTTCCCCGCCCGACGACGGCACGACCTCCGTCCGCTACCAGATCTCCGACGGCCGCGGCGGTACGGCGGCGGCCACGCTGACCGTGAAGTCGGACCCCGAGGCCAAGCTGCTCGCACCGATCGCCCGCGACGACCGGGTCTCCCTCGAGGAGATCATCGACGTCGAGGAGGTGACCGTGGACATCCTCCGCAACGACGAGGACCCCGACGGGAGCCCCGACGAGCTCGCCGTGTCGCTGCCTGACGATCCGGAGTCGGCGACGATGACGGACGAGGGGCTGGTCGTGGCGATCGGTGCCGCTCCCCAGATCGTCGCCTACACCTTGACCGATCCCGATGGACTTACGTCGACGGCGTTCGTCCACGTGCCCGGTACGGGGGAGGCGCGCCCGATCCTGCGCAGCGACCTGGCCCTGGAAGTCACAGCAGGCGAGGCGCTGCCGATCGACCTCGAGGACATCGTCCTGGTGCGCGACGGCCGCACGCCGCGGCTGACGACCGAGGACAGCGTCAGCTCGATGCCGGAGAACGACGGCTCCCTGGTGGAGTCGGCCACGGAACTGACGTTCCGCGCCCCCGAGGACTTCTCCGGCTCGGCCACGGTGACCTTCGAGGTCACCGACGGGTCCGGGCCCGACGACGAACGCGGCCTCACGTCCGTCCTGACGGCCCCGGTCAACGTGCTGCCGAGCCCGGGCAACGACCCGGATGAGGAAGAGGAGGGCCAGGGGCCCGAGGGCGATCCCGAGGAGGAGGAAGAGGAGCAGCCGGATCCGGAGAACTTCCCGCCGACGCTGCAGGCCAACTCGTTGACCGTCGGCCAGGGCGAGGAGCCCGCCGTCATGGACCTGCGGATGGCCGCGAACGATCCCAACGAGGACGACATCCCGAATCTGACGTTCTCCCTCGGAGCGGTAGACATCCAGGGTGTCGACGCGGAGATCGTCGACGGCCACAACCTGCGCATCACCGCACCGGCCGACACGCCGAAGGGCACCCGGGGGACGGTGGGCGTCTCCGTCAGCGACGGCGTCAACCCGCCGGTCTCGGCCGCGATGGCGGTCACGGTGACGGGCTCGACCCGCGAGCTCCCCGTGGCCGTCGCGGACAACGTGCCGGAGGCCGCGCAGGGGCAGACGGAGATCGTCGACGTCCTCGCCAACGACCACAACCCGTACGCGGACGAGGGCGACCTGCGGCTGATCAGCGCCCGGGAGCTGGAGGAGGTCGGCGACGCCGACGTCCGCGGCGACAAGGTCGCGATCACTCCGGACGAAGATTTCGTCGGCACCATGCGGGTCGAATACGTCATCGGCGACGTCACGCAGGATCCGGAGCGCAACGTCTCCGGAATGGTGACGCTCAACGTCAAGGGGGCGCCGGCTGCCCCCTCGCTGCCCCGTGTGGAATCCACCGGCGACCGCAAGGCGGTCCTGACGTGGGATCCGCCGGCGAACAACGGCTCGCCCATCACCCACTACACGGTTTCAGGTGGCGGGCACACGCAGCAGTGCGCCGCGACGACGTGCACCATCGAACCCTTGACGAACGACCAGGTCTACAACTTCACGGTGACCGCGACGAACGCGATCGGAGAATCACCGACATCCCCGGAGTCGGCCGACGCGCGTCCGGACGTCGAACCCGAGCAGCCGGCGGCCCCGACGGGCAAGCGCGGCGATCAGCAGGCGGCGTTCAACTGGACGGCTCCCGTCAGCCGCGGATCGGCGATCCAGAGCTACACGCTCGAGATCTCGCCTGCCCCGGCCAACGGCGTCGCCCAGGTCACGGGCATCACCGGTACGTCCTACACGTGGGAGGGACTGAAGAACGGTACCGCCTACCAGGTCCGGGTTCGCGCGGTGAACAAGGCGTCCAAGCCGTCGCAGTGGAGTCCCTACTCTGGTGCGGTGACCCCGGCCGGCGCCCCCTTCCAGCCGAACGCGCCGACCGCCGTGCGCAAGGAATCGGCGATCGACGGCGGTGTCGTCAACGTCGCGTGGAAGGCGCCCGGCGCCAACGGTGCGGCCATCCGGAACTACACCCTCCGCGTCTTCAACAGCGGTTCCGTTGTCAGAACCATCCGCGACATCCCGGCGAATCAGCTGAACCAGACCGTCACCGGGCTGAGCACCAGCAAGTCGTACCGGTTCACGATCATGGCGACCAACGGGGTGGGCGACTCGGCGCAGAGCCCGAAGTCCACTGCGGTGACGCCGTACGGGCGCCCGAAGACGATCGGGAACGTCAACGCCGAGGCGACGGGCGCGAACCGCATGGTCAAGCTCAACTTCAAGGCGCCCGGAGCGAACGGAGCACGGATCACCGGCTACCAGTACTCGACCGACGGCGGACGCTGGCGGTCCTTCGGCGGTCCCGGAGCGACCATCGACACCGGTTCCAACGGCGATCCGCACACCTGGCGCGTCCGGGCGGTGAACGCGGCAGGACCGGCCAAGGCGAGTGCGCCGAGCAACAGCACCAGCGCGTACGGCCCGCTGCGTAACAACGGCAAGCTCGGGGCATCGCACGGTGATGACTGGGTCAAGTTCACGTGGAACACCAATGCCGGAGAGTACAACGGCCGCAAGGTGACGCAGACCGTGACCATCGACGGCAAGAAGACGGCGAACGACGGCGTCCAGAAAGTGACCGGCCTCGGATACTCGACCGAGGTCAAGCTCAAGGTCGTCGCGACGGATTCGGAGGGGCAGAAGCGCCAATGGACGAAGAAGGCGACCACAAATGGAAAGCCTGAACGTGATGTGGACCTGGCAAAGGGAAGTATTAACAACAACCTTCCAGGTACGTGCAGGACGAATTGCGTCCAGTTCAAGGTAACAGCGAAGTACTTTAGCCCTGGCACGTATCCGGTCAACTGCTACAACGCGAACGGAAAAATCAACAATTACCAGCACACGATTGATATCGGCAGTAGCGGAACGGCAACTAAGACGGTTAGTTGTGTAAACCAGGCCGGCTACGCGAACCCCGTCTACGCGACTGTAGGTGGTGTCGAATCTGAAAGGCACTACTGGTAGTCCTTCGAGGGTCGCCTTCAGATCGACTTCTTCTTCATGCCGGTTGGACAAGAAGAATATTTGAATCGTCAATTCTCATCGTTGAAAAGCGTTTAACGGAAATGGAGTCAACTGAATGACCATGACCAACGAGCAGGCCGCCTGGTTTTCCGAGACCTTCGGAAAACTGGTGGCCAACGTGGGCAAGTCCGTCCTGGGCAAGGACGACGTCGTGCGCCTCGTTCTGACCGCGATGCTCGCGGAGGGCCACGTCCTCCTCGAGGACGCCCCCGGAACGGGCAAGACCATGCTGGCCCGCTCGCTTGCCGCCACCGTCAAGGGCACGAACTCGCGCATCCAGTTCACGCCCGACCTGCTGCCGTCGGACGTCACGGGCATCACGATCTACGACCAGAAGACGCAGAAGTTCGAGTTCCACCGCGGACCGATCTTCGCGAACCTGGTCCTGGCCGACGAGATCAACCGCGCCTCGCCGAAGACCCAGTCGGCGCTGCTCGAGGTCATGGAAGAGGGGCGCGTGACCATCGACGGCGTGACCTACCCGCAGCAGCGGCCGTTCATGGTCATCGCGACCCAGAACCCGATCGAGCAGGCCGGCACCTATCGGCTGCCCGAGGCCCAGCTGGACCGCTTCCTGATCAAGACGTCGATCGGCTACCCGAACCGCGCGGCGACCGTCGAGCTGCTCTCCGGGTCCTCGCAGAAGGACCGCTCCACCGCACTTAAACCGGTCATCACCACCGAGGCCATCGCGGACATGGCGGACCTCGCCACGACGGTCCACGTCGACGAGGCAGTCCTGGAGTACGTCGCCCAGCTGTGCGAGGCCACGCGCGAAGCGGACGAGTCCCGGCTCGGCGTCTCCGTCCGCGGCGCCCTGGCGATGGTCCGGGCGGCCAAGATCTGGGCGGCGTCCGAGGGCCGGAACTACGTCCTGCCCGACGACGTCAAGGAGCTCGCCCCGCACGTCTGGACGCACCGGATCGTCCTCGACCCCGAGGCCGAATTCACCGGTGCGACGGCCGAGCAGGTGGTCTCCGCCGTCGTGCGCTCCGTCCCGGCGCCGACCCAGCGCGGCACCGCCGCGCTCGCCGCGCAGGACGAGGACTCTGCCGCCCGGGAGCGCTCCGTGCCGGCCGCCGTCACGGCGACCGGGTCGCACGCCGACGAGCAGTACGCCTCCGACCGCATGGGCACCGACGCCGACGACGACGCGACCGTCGTGAAGCGACGGGACGCTGGTCAGGCATGAGCCCTCGGGCGACACGGCGCGCACCCCGCGCCACCGGGCGACCCGGACGCGGCCAGGCCCTCCGGGAGACGGCCAACCGGTCGGCCTCCGCGGTGGGGGAGGCTCTCGTCATCGTGCGCGAATACACCGGGCCCCTCGTCGATCGGCTGCGCGAATTCGGCGGGCGGTTCGGCGAGCCGGCGAGCCGCATCGTCTCGCCGCTCGGCTTCGTCGTGGCCGGCACCGCGGTGCTGCTGTGGATCCTCGGCGTCGTCTTCGGCTGGCAGGAGGCCGTGGTCGGGGCGTTCATGGCAGGCCTGCTGCTCGTCATCGCCCTGCTGTTCATCCTGGGGCGAACCGACTACGACGTCGGCCTGGACCTGAACCGCACGCGCGTCGCCGTGGGCGACCGCGCGGTGGGCGCCATGGTGGTGGAGAACGTCTCCAAGCGCCCCTCGTTCGGCGCGACCATGGAGTTGCCCGTCGGCGCCGCCGTCGCCGCCTTCCGGGTCCCGCGCCTGCAGCCCGCCGCGAAGCACGAGGACCTTTTCACGATCCCGACCCGGCGCCGTGCCGTTCTGGCCGTCGGCCCGGTCCGCTCCGTGCGGCAGGATCCGTTCGGGCTGCTGCGCCGCCAGGTCCGCTGGACCGACGAGTACGATCTCTTCGTCCATCCCAGAACGACGGCGCTCGACGGTTCCAGCGCCGGCTTCATCCGCGATCTGGAGGGCATGCCGACCAGCGACCTGTCCAACTCCGACGTCTCCTTCCACGCCCTGCGCGACTACGAGGCCGGCGACGACCGCCGGCACATCCACTGGAAGTCCTCCGCCCGGACCGGCCAGCTGATGGTGCGGCAGTTCGAGGAGACGCGGCGATCCCACCTCGCGATCGCCCTGTCGTTGAACCTGGCCGAGTACGGCGAGGAAGCGGGTGATGACTTCGAGCTCGCGGTCTCGGCCGCGGCCTCGATCGGCCTGCAGGCGGCCGCCGAGCAGCGCAAGCTCTCGGTCATGACGCAGGCCGGGCCGGTGCGGACCGACACCGGCCGCAACATGATGGACGGGCTCACCCGCGTCGAGGGGCGCCCCTCGATGCGCAGGAGCGTCGTCGACGTCGTTCGGACCACCGCCGACACGGTCCCGAACGCGTCCGTGGTCTTCATCCTCACGGGCGCGGGCACCACGGCCCGCCAGCTGCGCGCGGCCAGCATGCACGTCCCCCTCGGCGTGCGCGCCATCGCGATCCGCTGCGGCCACGGCCTGACCGCGGCCCGCGCGAACATCGGGGACCTGACGGTCCTGACGCTGGGCAACCTCGACGAACTGGGGCTGATGCTGAGGAGGGCCGCCGCGTGAGAGAGAAGCTTCCCCTCTGGCGCTACGGCGTCGACGCCGCCTGCCTCGGCCTGGCACTGTTCCTCGGGGTCCTCGGGCTCTGGGACGCCTACGGCGGCAGCGCCCACTTCCTGCTCGCGGGAATCGGCGGGATCGTCGCCGGCCTGGGGCTGGCCTGGGCGAACGTCTGGTTCCGGTTGGGGACCTGGCGGACCATCGCGGTCTTCGCGGCGCTCTACCTCCTCCTCGGGACCCCGCTGGCGACGCCGCGCGAGGCGCTCTACGGGGCGGTCCCGACCCTGGAATCCCTGCGCACCCTGCTGGCCGGCGTCGTGCTGTCCTGGAAGGACATGCTCACCGTCTCGCCGCCCGTCGGGGCCTTCGGCGGCGTGCTCGTCGTCGTCTTCCTCTCGGCGATGCTCACGGCGCTCGTCGCCGGCTTGACCGCGTGGTGGCTGCGCTCGCCGTTCTTCACGCTGCTGCCGCTGTTGACGATGTTCGTCGTCGGCATCATCTTCGGAACCCAGGACGTGCCGCTGCCCCTGCTGCGCGGCGGCGTGTTCATCGCGGTGCTCGTCGCCTGGCTCGCCTGGCGGCGCTACGTGGGACGCGTCGTCAAGGACGGGTTCCGCTCGCTGAACCATGCAGACGAGGACGCCCGCGGGATGCGGGACGGGCTGGTCCGGCGGGTGGCGATCGGCGCCGTCGTGCTGGTCGCGGCCAGCGGCGTGACGGCCGCCGCAGCCCCCTTGATCAGTCCGCAGGCCCCGCGCCAGGTCCTGCGCCAGGCGATCGAGCCGCCGGTGGACCTCTACAGCTATCCGAGCCCGCTCACCAGTTTCCGCAAGTACGTCAAGGACATGGCCGACGAGACCCTGCTGACCGTCAAGGGCCTGCCCGAGGGGGAGCGCGTCCGTCTGGCCGCCCTCGATTCCTACAACGGCATGGTCTTCAACGTCGACCCCAAGTCGGGCGGCAACTTCGCGCCCGTCGGCGACTCCTCCGACATCCGCACCACCGGTTCGGGCGAGGGCCGGGTCGCGGGCGAGCTCGAGATCGAGATCGGGGAGTACGACGGCGTCTGGTTGCCGGCCGGCGGCCGGCTCACCGGGGTCGAGGTGACGGGTGCCCGGGAGGACGAGCTCGCGCGCTCGCTGTTCTACAGCGACGAGGCCGAGACCGCGCTGAGCTCGATCGGGCTGAGCAGCGGCGACTCCTACACGGCCCACGTCCAGTTCCCGGTGCGGGCGGGTGACGAGGAGCTGGCCGAGAAGGGATTCGCGCAGCTGCGCATGCCGGACCTGGCCAACGTGCCCCCCATGGCGGCCGCCAAGGCCGTCGAGTTCATCGGGTCGTCGCAGGGGTCGCTCGACCGCGCCCGCAGCCTGGAGACGGTCCTGAGCACCAGCGGGTACTTCTCCAACGGCGCCGAGGGCCAGGTGCCGTCGCTCTCGGGCCACGGGGCGGGCCGCATTACGAGTCTGCTCGACGCCGACGACCTGATCGGCGACGACGAGCAGTACGCGGTCGCGATGGCCCTCATGGCCCGCGAGCAGGGGATCCCGGCCCGGGTCGTCATGGGGTTCTATCCCGAAGAGGACGGATACGCGCCCGAGCGGGCCATCGAGCTGACCGGCGCGGATGTGCACGCGTGGGTCGAGATCGCGTTCGAGAACGTCGGATGGGTGGCGTTCAACCCGACCCCCGACGACGACGAGCAGCCGACTCCGCCCGAGCAGGAGCCCAAGGCCGTGCCGCAGCCGCAGGTGCTGCAACCGCCGCCTCCCGCCCAGGAGGAGGCGGACCTGCCCCCGGAGACCGCGCCTGAACCGCAGGAGACCGAGGAGGAGCAGAAGACCTTCTGGGAGCTGTGGGGACCGCTGATCATCACGGTCGGCATCTCCCTCGGATCGGTGCTGCTCCTGCTGTCGCCGTTCCTGCTGGTCCTCGCGCTCAAGCTGCGCCGTCGTCGTCGGCGTGCCCAGCTCGGCACGGCGGGCGACCGCGTCAGCGGCGGCTGGCAGGAGGTGCTCAGCCAGGCCACGGACTACGGGGTCGTCTCCCGTGCCGGCGCCACCCGGCGGGAGAACGCCCGCAACCTCGTGGACGGTTTCCCCGATGCGGGCCTGTCGGCGATGGCGCTCGCCGACTCGGCCGACCGCTCCACGTTCTCCACGCACTCCCCGGACGAGCAGGAGGTGGCAGACTATTGGGCGGCCGTCGACGAGCAGTCGGAGGCTATGAAGTCCTCGGCTTCGTTCTGGCAGCGGCAGCGCGCGAAGTACTCGCCGCGCTCGCTGGTGCACGACGTCGTCGGTTCGCTGGCCGCGCGCAACGCGGCGAGGGAGCCCGGTGACCGGGAGCCCATCTGGTCGAAAATGGCGGCCGCGCGTAAACGTCCTAGCGGGAACGCACGTGCCATCCGTAAAGTAAACGCAACACCACCAAAGGAGTAACCAGTGGCCAAAGCAATGAACCTGGTCAACGCCTCAGCGGGAAAGAGGCTGGCCGGATGGCTGCTGGACATGGTCCCCCTCGCGATTCTGGGCGCGATCTTCGGCTCCGTCATGGGCCCGCGCCTCGTGCAGGCGGCGACCGCGCCGGAGATCCTGTCCCAGATCGCGGGCACGTCCGTGCTCTTCAGCGTGATCGCCCTGGCCTACGGGGTGTTCCTGTGGTGGTGGGAGGCCACGCAGGGCAAGACCATCGGCAACGTCGTCCTCAGCCTGCGCACGGCTGACGAGGACGGGTTCGCCCCCGGCTGGGGCCGGGTCATCGTGCGCCGGCTGCTCGTCGGCGTCGCAGGCATCGTCCCCGTGGTGGGCCCGGTCCTGATGGTCGTCTCCAACCTGTGGGATGCGAACCACCAGCGCCAGGGCTGGCACGACAAGGTCGCCCGCACGCTCGTGATGGACGTGGGCGCCGGGCGCGACCCGTTGACCACGGGCGGGCTCTTCGGCCCGGAGGCCTTCGCTCCGACGCACGTTCCGAGCATGCCGGCCGCCCAGGCGGCGGAGCACGGGACGGATGCCGCCTTCACCGGTGTCATCAACTCGGTCCCGGGGCAGCCGGGGGCGCCGCAGCCGGCTGCCCCCGCGCCGGTGGACCCCCCGCAACCGGTCGCCGAGAGCCAGCCGGTCGCAGCACCACAGGCGGCGCCCGAGCCGGCGCCGGCCGTGCCCGCCCCGGAGGAACCGGTCGCCGAACCCCGGGCGACCGAGCCGGCCGCCGCCCAGTCGCCGCTTCCGGCCGGCCCCGAAGCGCACCCGGACGACGAACTGGGGCACACCCAGTTCCGCGAGGTCGCCGCGACGCGGGCGCGCCTCGTGTTCGACGACGGCCAGACGCACGTCCTGGACGAGTCCCTGCTGATCGGCCGTAATCCGTCGGCGGTCGACGGGGAGACCGTCGACGACCTGCTCAGCCTGGCCGACATCGGCCGGTCGATGTCGAAGACGCACCTGCTGGTGCAGGCCAGCACGAGCGGGATCTGGGTGACCGACCGCAACTCGACGAACGGATCTTCGGTGACCGACGCCGCAGGGAACAGCCGCGACCTGGTCCCGGGCCAGCCGGTGCAGGCGAGCATGGGGGAGACTGTCTACATGGGCGATCGCTACTTCAAAGTCGAGCGCGCGTGAGCGGCGGCATGCCGGAAACCTCGGTGGACATCAACCGCGGTCAGGCAACCGACCGCGGACTGCGGCGCGAGCTGAACGAGGACGCGTTCCTCTCCACCGAGACGCTCTTCGCGGTAGCTGACGGGATGGGCGGACACGAGGCGGGAGAGGTCGCCAGCCGGGTCTGCGTCGAGACGCTCTCCGAGGGCTACCGGCAGGCGGGGGGCCAGCTCAACGCCGAGCAGATCCAGAACCTGATGCGCGAGGCCGACAACGCGATCCGGGTCGCCGCGTCCGAGCGGGCGGGAACGACCCTGACCGGCGCCGCCGTCGTCTACCAGGAGGACCAGCCGTACTGGCTGGTGTTCAACGTCGGGGACTCGCGCACCTACCGCCTGGCCGGCGGGGAACTCGAACAGATTAGCGTCGACCACTCCGAGGTCCAGCTGATGATGGACCGCGGCGAGATCACGGCCGGCGAGGCCGTGTG
The DNA here is from genome assembly GCF_014651715.1 of Zhihengliuella salsuginis. Lineage (GTDB taxonomy): Bacteria > Actinomycetota > Actinomycetes > Actinomycetales > Micrococcaceae > Zhihengliuella > Zhihengliuella salsuginis. The sequence continues at coordinate 216,343 of NZ_BMXK01000007.1, read as the reverse complement.
GCATCCCCGCCGCCACGTCATCACCCGGGCCCTCGGGACGGGCGACGACAGCCGCGCCGACTTCTGGCTCCTGCCGATCCAGCACGGCGACCGCCTCCTGATCTGCTCCGACGGTCTCAGCGGAGAGCTGCGCGACGAGGACATCAAGGACATCGCCACCCGTTTCGCGGATCCGCAAACCGCCGTGGACGAGCTCATCCAGGCCGCGCTGCGCACGGGCGGCCGCGACAACATCACCGTCGTCGTGGCCGACGCGGTGCGCGGGCACGTCGACGACGACCTGGCCGACACCATGCCGCGTCCGGGTGCGGCCGAGGACGCGGTCGAGACCGAGCCGGTCGCCGCCCCCGGCGGGGATACGACAACCGGGGAGGAGAAGTCATGACCGGCCTGCGCTACCTTCCGGGGGACTGGTTCGCGCTGGTCCGGCCCGGGCACGTCATCCTCCTGCCGGGCGATGTGCCGGGCGAGGACGTCGCCCGGCTGTGGGAGGAGATGGGCGCGTCCGCGACCGTCGAGTCGCTGCTCTCGGACATCCTCGGTGCGGCCGACATGAAGATCAGCTCGCTGCCGCCGTTCGCGATCGTCTCGCGGGATCCCGCGCCGCACGTGGTGGTCCGGGGCTCCGCCACCGTCACCGCCACGGGGCCGGACGGTCCGGAGCGGGCGAGCGGAGACGGCGTCGCGACGTGGCAGGAGCGGCGTTTCCAGGCGGCCGAGAGCTGGGATGTCAGCGTCGGCGGTGCCGGCGACGGCGGGGACTGGCTGCCCATCGGCGAGGGGATCGTCCGTGTGGACGCCCTCTCCAGCGGTCGCGACGGACGGCCGGGCGCCGGGACGACGACGCCCGCGGCTGCCGCGGCGCCGTCATCCTCCGCGCCGGAAGACGATCCGGAACCCGTTCCAGCCGAGCCGGCACCCGCTCCCGAACGGGAGCCCGCCGCGCCCGCGCCGGAGCCCGACCCCGCGCCCGAGGCGGTCGCGGAGCCGACGTCGTCACCCGATGCCGGGGAGTCGGCATCCGGTCCGGAGGACGACCAGGACCGCGACGCCGACTCGATCTCCCTCGAGCAGATCTCGCTGGCCGGCGAGCTGCTCGGCCGTCGCGAGGCCGACACCGGCGGCCACGACGCCCAGGCCCCCGCGGTCGAGCCCGCCGACGAGGCCGGTGACGAGCCCGCCGCCGAGGATGCGGACGACGCCGACACCATCCTGGTGTCCCGCCCCGCCGCCGGTCCGTCCGCGCCGGAACCGCCGGCGCCCGCGCCGGCCGATCCCGGACCCGCCGCGAGCCCCGCGGATTCGGAGATGATCGACTCGGTGCCGTGGCGGACGAACCCCGAGCGACCGCGATCGGCTCCGCCCTCGCCGCCGACCCCGCCGCAGCAGCCGGCCCCGCCGGTGATCCAGGGACGACCCTCCGAGACGGGCGACGGCGACCACGACGGGCACACCGTCATGCGCAGCGCCCTGCCGCCCGAGGAGCCGGCAGCGCCGGCGCCCTCCGGCCCGGCCTCCGGCGAGCCGGACGACGCGCTGACCCTGACCAGCCACAACACGACGCCGGGCGCGACGGCAGGCGAATTCGTCCTGGGCCGCGCATGCGGCGAGGGGCACGCCAACCCGCCCACGTCGTCGTCGTGCATGGTCTGCGGCGACGTGCTGACGGGTGACGCCCACCAGATGATGCGGCCCGCGCTCGGCCGCATGATCGTCTCCGACGGCGGCGGCCAGCGGGAGTCCGAGCACGAGCTGACGCGGTCGATCGTCCTCGGCCGCCAGCCGAGCGCCCGCAGCTTCACGGGCGACCGGCAGCCGCGGCTGATGCAGGTCTCGAGCCCGAGCGGCGACATCTCCCGCTCGCACCTGCAGGTGCGCATCGACGGCTGGCACGTCGAGCTCGTCGACCTCGGCGCCACGAACGGGACCGTCCTGATCCGGCCGGGACAGGCGCCCCGCCGGCTCGGCAAGTCCGAGGCGGTCCTGCTGCTCGGCGGCGACGTCGCCGACCTGGGCGACGGCGTGAGCCTGCGCTTCGAGGACCTGCCATGAGCTCCAAGCGCCCGCCGGCGCCCGCCCCGGAGATCCCCGGGTTCACCTACCTCAACCCGCTGGGATCCGGCGGCTTCTCCGACGTCTACCTCTACGAGCAGGACCGGCCCCGCCGCCGGGTGGCGGTCAAGGTCCTGCTCGCGGACGTGACGGGGGAGGACGCGCGCCGCCGCTTCGAGTCCGAGGCGAACCTCATGGCCCAGCTCTCGAGCCACCCCTACATCGTGACGATCTACCAGGCCGAGATCACGGACGACGGCCGCTCCTACCTCGCGATGGAGTACTGCTCGCGGCCCGGCCTCGATGCGCGCTACCGCCGCAGCACGCTCGGCGTGGACGAGGCCCTCGCCCTCGGCGTCCAGATCTGCTCGGCCGTCGAGACGGCCCACCGCGCGGGCATCGTCCACCGCGACATCAAGCCGGCCAACGTGCTGACCACGGACTACAACCGGCCGGCGCTGACCGACTTCGGCATCTCCGGCACCGCGGGCGAGGCCGCCGACGACTCCGGCCTGTCGATCCCGTGGTCCGCCCCCGAGGCGTTCGCCGGCGGCAGCCCCGACGGCGTCCGCATGGACGTGTACTCGCTCGGCGCGACCGTCTACACCCTGCTGGCCGGGCACTCGCCGTTCGTGCGCCGCGGCGGGGACAACACCCAGAGCAAGCTGATCCACCGCATCACGAACTCGCGGCTCGAACCGTTGACCCGGCAGGACATCCCCGCGTCGCTGAACCAGGCCCTCGCGGTGTCGATGTCCAAGTCGCCGACGTCCCGCTTCGGCTCGGCGGCGGAGCTGGCCCGCGCCCTGCAGCGGATCCAGGCCGAGCTGGGCCTCGCCGTCACGCCGTTCGAGGTCCTCGACGACTCCTCCTTCGACGCCGACCACGGCCACGACGACGACGGCGAGGCCACCCGGGTGCGCAGCGTCCAGTCCATCGACGGCGCCCAGACCCCCGGCCCCGGGCCGGTCTTCGGCACGACGCCGGGGCGGCGCCCCGAGCACACCGTGCGGCCGGCGGCACCCGCGGCGGAGGCCGGGGCGCAGGCTGAGGAGGCGCCGTCGTCGTCCCCGTCGCCGGCCCGCGCCGACCAGCAGCTGGGCGGCTTCGAACGGCTCCCGGACGCCGAACCGGGCGTGGAGCGGCAGAAGTTCCCCAAGGCCCTGGTGGCCGTGGTGGTGGGGCTCGTGGTCATCGTCGGCGGGGCGATCGGGATGAGCCTGCTGTCGCAGGAGGAGGACCCGCGTGAGGCCGCACCCTCACTGGGCGGGAGCCAGGACCCGGCAGACGCGATCATCGGAGGAACGGTGCCGCAGGTCGAGAACTTCGAGTACTCGACGGTGGGGGAGAACGTCACGTTCACGTGGGAGAACCCCCAGCCGCAGGACGGGGACTTCTACCGGTGGTCGACCATCACCGCGACCGAGGCCGGCGAGGTCGAGCAGAGTGACGCCGCGAGCGCCACGACGGCCCGGCGCTCCGGCGGCGAGACCTGCATCGAGGTCAAACTCGTGCGCGACACCGGGGACGTCTCGGACCCGGCGCGGTTCTGCACGGGCGACGAGCAGGAGACGGAGGGGGCGACCGGTGGCGGATGACGTGCACGTCGAATTCTGCGGCGAGTGGTTCCCCGTGGTCGAGGACCACGTGTTCACGATCGGCCGCGAGGGCGACCTCGAGATCGACGACAACCCGTACCTGCACCGCAAGTTCCTCACCGTGGCGCAGTACGACGGCATCTGGTGGCTCTCCAACGTCGGCAAGCGGCTGACCGCGACCATCGCCGACAAGACCGGCGGCCTGCAGGCGTGGTTGTCGCCCGGATCCCGGCTGCCGCTCGTGTTCAGCCAGACGTCGGTCGTGTTCACGGCCGGGCCGACGACGTACGAGGTCGGCGTGCACGTGGCGCAGCCGGCGTTCCGGCAGGAGTGGAGCGCCGACGACCCCGACGGCGCCACCACGATCGGCCCCGTCACCCTGACCGATGCCCAGCGCGCGCTCGTCGTCGCGCTCGCCGAGCCGATGCTCCGCCGCGACGGCACCGGCCTGAGCTCCGTCCCCTCGAGCGCCAAGGCGGCCGAGCGGCTCGGCTGGCCGATCACGAAGTTCAACCGCAAGCTCGACAACGTGTGCGACAAGCTCGACAAGGCGGGCATCGCCGGGCTCCGCGGCGGGGCCGGCAAGCTCGCGACCAACCGGAAGGCCCGGCTCGTCGAGCACGCAGTGAGCTCCCATCTGGTCACGCACGGGGACCTCGCGATGCTGGACACCACAGTCGCCGCCGACGACTGAACGGCGAGGATGAGGCAGGATGGTAGGCGTGAACGATTCACTGCGCTCCGAATACGAACAGCTGGCTGACGATGTGCGGCGGTACCGCTTCGCGTACTACAACGAGGACGCACCCCTCGTCTCCGACGCCGAATTCGACCGCCTCTTCGGCCGGCTCGAGGAGATCGAGGCGCTGCACCCGGAGCTCGTCTCGAACGATTCGCCCACCCAGGAGGTCGGCGGCGACGTCTCCGCGGCGTTCTCCCCGGTGGAGCACCTCAGCCGCATGTACTCGCTCGAGGACGTCTTCAGCACGTCCGAGCTGAGCGTCTGGCTGGAGCGCGCGGGGACCAACGCCGCGACCCAGGCCCCGCACGAGCGGCTGCGGTGGCTGTGCGAGGTCAAGATCGACGGCCTCGCCGTCAACCTGCTCTACCGGGACGGCAGGCTGGTCCGGGCCGCCACGCGCGGCGACGGCACCACCGGTGAGGACGTCACCCACAACGTGCTCACGATCAAGTCGATCCCGACCGAGCTCGCCGGGTCCGGGTGGCCCGCCGAGGTCGAGGTCCGCGGCGAGATCTTCATCAGCTCGGCGGAGTTCGCCGCCTACAACGAGAACCTCGTCGCCCAGGGCAAGGCGCCGCTGGCCAACCCCCGCAACGCGGCCGCCGGCTCGATCCGGCAGAAGGACCCGGCGGAGACCGCCAAGCGCCCGCTGAGCATGTTCGTGCACGGCATCGGAGTCCGCGAGGGACTCGTCGCCGCCAGCCAGCACGAGACCTACGACCTGCTGGCCGCCTGGGGCCTCCCCGTCTCCCCGTACTCGGAGCTGCTCGACACCGAGGATGAGGTCCTCGACTACATCGGACGGTTCGGAGCCTCCCGTCACGAGCTGATCCACGAGATCGACGGCATCGTGGTCAAAGCCGATGCCTTCGCGATCCAGCGCTCCCTCGGCTACACATCGCGCGTTCCCCGGTGGGCCGTCGCCTACAAGTACCCTCCGGAGGAGGTCCACACCCGGCTGCTCGACATCAAGGTCGACGTCGGACGCACCGGCCGGGTCACCCCCTACGCTGTGATGGAACCCGTGTTCGTGGCGGGTTCGACGGTCTCCCGCGCGACCCTGCACAACCAGGACGTCGTGAAGGCCAAGAACGTCAAGATCGGCGACACGGTCATCCTGCGCAAGGCCGGCGACGTCATCCCCGAGGTGCTCGGCCCGGTCCTGCCCCTGCGCGAGGGCCGCGAGGACGAGCTGCGCGATTTCGTGATGCCGACCGAGTGCCCGGCCTGCGGCACGGGCCTGCGGCCAGCCAAGGAGGGCGACGTCGACATCCGCTGCCCCAACGCGGAGACGTGCCCGGCCCAGCTGACCGAGCGCGTCGCCCACCTGGCCGGCCGCGGCGCCTTCGACATCGAGGCCCTCGGCGATGAGGCCGCGCAGGCGCTCACCGCGGGGCCCGGCCCGGACCCGGCGGAGAACGACGGCGTGGTCCGGCCCTCCGGCGCCGGTGTGATCACCAACGAGGCGCAGATCTTCGATCTGGCCGAGGGGCACGACGACGACACGCTGCGCGCCGCGCTCGCCGACGTGAAGGTGTGGCGGGAGAAGCGCTCGAAGGGCGAGGGCACGGGCGTCTGGGAACTGGCCCCGTACTTCTACACCAAGGGCACCAAGGCCAAGCCGTCCGCCCCGAGCAAGAACACCCTCAACCTGTTCCGCGAGCTCGAGAAGGCCAAGACCCGGCCGCTGTGGCGCGTGCTCGTCGGGCTCTCCATCCGGCACGTCGGTCCCACCGCCTCCCGCGCCCTGGCCACGCGGTACGGCTCGATGGACGCGATCCGCGCCGCCGTCGCCGCCGAGACGGCCCGCGAAGACCTGGCCGAGGTGGACGGCGTCGGCTCGATCATCGCGAACGCGCTGGTCGACTGGTTCAACGTCGACTGGCACCGCAACGTCGTCGACTCCTGGCAGGCGGCCGGGGTGAAGATGGAGGACGAGCAGGACGAGTCCATGGCCAAGACGCTCGAATCCCTGACCGTCGTCGTCACCGGAACCCTGCCGAACTTCAGCCGCGACGAGGCCAAGGAGGCCATCATCGTCCGTGGCGGCAAGGCCTCGGGGTCGGTCTCGAAGAAGACCTCCTACCTGGTCGCCGGCGAGGCCGCCGGCTCGAAGCTCGACAAGGCCCTCTCGCTCGGCGTGCCGGTCCTGGGGGAGGAGGGCTTCCGCGCCCTGCTCGCAGGCGGCCCCGACGGCGTGGGAGACGAACTGCTGATCACCAACGATGGGAGCGCCGAATGAGCAACGCAGCCGAGACCGATTTCCTGGCCCTCACCCGCCGCGCCGCCGCGGCAGGGGCCGCCGTGCTGGCCGAGCGGGCCGGGCGCCCCGCCACGGACACCAAGTCCGACGGCGGCGACTGGGTGACGGACTTCGACCGCCGCGCCGAGGAGGCCGTGCGCGAGGTCATCACGGCTGCCCGGCCGCACGACGTCATCACGGGTGAGGAGTACGGCCGGACCGAGCCGGAGCACCCCTCCGGCACGGAGTGGTCCATCGACCCGCTCGACGGGACCACGAACTTCGTCCGCGGCATCGTCTACTACGCCACGTCCGTGGCGGTCCGCGACGACGACGGCACCTGGCTGGCCGGCGCCGTCGTCGCGCCCGCGCTCGACGTCGAGTACTACGCGGGCCGCGGCGAGGGCGCGTGGAAGGCGACCGGTTCCGGCGAGCACGTCCGCCTCACCGGGCCCGACCGGGGGACCGACGGTCCGCTGATCGGCACCGGCTTCGGCTACACGCCCAAGCGGCACGTGGGCCAGGTCGCGGCGCTCGGCGCCCTGATGCCCGGGTTCGCGAACATGCGCCGGCTGGGGTCGGCCGCGTTGGACGTCTGCATGGTGGCGGACGGTACCCTAGATGCCTACGCCGAATTCGGCACCCACCTCCACGACTGGTCCGCTGCGATGCTCATCGCCGAAGAAGCGGGCGTCCCCGTGTTGCGCCCGGACACCTATCCGGCGTGGGCCGCCGCCGGATTCATCAACTTCGACAGAGTAAGAGCACAGCACATTGCCGACTGAGACGTCCGTCCGCACCGCCACCGCCGCCGACCACGCCGAGATCTCGCGCGTGACCGTCGCGTCCTACCGGGCGACCGGGTACTTCGACCCCGATTCGACCTACTTCGACTTCATCGCCGACACCGGCGACCGCGCCGCGCACTCCGAGCTGCTGGTGGCCGAGCGCGACGGGACGGTCGTCGCCGCCGTGACGATGATCCGGTTCGGGACGAAGTACGCGGACATCTGCCGCGAGGACGAGCTCGAGATGCGGATGCTCGCCGTCGACCCCGAGACGCAGCGCACGGGCGCCGGCCGCACGCTGGTGCGCGCCGTGGTCGAGCACGCCGAGTCGCTCGACGGCGTGGGCAAGGTGGCGCTGACCACGGGAGGCGTGTGGAAGCCGGCCCGCGCGCTGTACGAGTCCGAGGGGTTCGCGCACGTGCCGGAGCGCGACTGGTTCGTCCCGAGCAACGGCGCACCGCTGGTGGTGTACACCAAGGAGGTGTGAGTCGCGCCTCGCGCCACCGAAAAAGCCTGGGCCAATGACCTGAGCCTGAGATCTCTCTCCGGCTCATGTCTGCAGCTCAGGCTTTTCTGCTGCGCGGGTAGGCGATCCGTTGCTGAGGGCTCCTCAACGCCCTGATCTTCATGACAGTGGGGATTAGTGCTTGATTGTGCGTTCCGGAGCGCGTAGCCTCATTAATCTACGCAAGCGTGAAGATTAGTGAGGTGAACGGCATGAAACTGCGCAGAAGCCGCCTTGATCTACAAGAGCGTGTGGATCAGTACGGGGAACTGGCTGGAGCCGTCGCCGCGCGACGCGAGGAGTTGAGCCTTCGTCAGGAGGAGCTGGCGGACCTCGCCGGGTGCTCCGTCGGGTTCATCCACGCCCTCGAGCGCGGCAAGCCCACGGTACAGCTGGGCAAGGTGCTCGATGTCCTCGCCGTACTCGGCCTCCACCTGACCGTCGCGTCCGGCGCCGCCGAGTCGGTAGGCATCGAACCAGGGCTGCGCACCCGGCTCGACGGGAGCGCGGAGTGAGCACCGGGAATCTGCCGGGCCTGGTCGCGACGGAGCGGGCGGATGTCTACAAGGGAGGCCGGTTGGCCGCGCAGCTCACGCGTACCCCGGTCGGCATCGAGTTCCGGTACACCGGAGAGTGGGTCCGGGCAGGTGGTGGCCCCGTGGCAAGCACCCTTGACGTCACTACCGAGCCGGTGGTCACGACCGCGGGCGCCGTGCCGGCCTTCTTTGCCGGTCTCCTGCCGGAGGGCAGGCGCCTCGGCGCCCTGACCCGGGCCGTCAAGACCAGCGCAGATGACGAGCTCAGCCTCCTTCTCGCGGTGGGGGCCGATCCCGTCGGCGACGTCCAGGTGGTGCCGTCCGGTGCGGAGCCGGAGCGGGCCGCGGCCCGTATCGCAGTCGACGCCGGCGACTTCTCGAGCACCCGCTTCTCCGAGGTCCTCGCCGACTACGACATCGACATCGACCTGGTGGCTTTGCCCGGGGTGCAGGACAAAGCGAGCCTGAAGATGCTCTCCCTGCCGGTTCACGGCACGACGAGCGAGTACATCCTGAAGCTCGACCCGCCCGAGTACCCCCGCATCGTCGAGAACGAGGCCTTCTTCCTCGACGCCGCCCGTGCCAGCCGAGTTCGCGCCGTGCGAGCCGAAGTCGTGGTGGACGCGGACGGGGTCAACGGCCTCGCCGTCGAACGCTTCGACCGCCAGGTGAGCGGCGATGCCGTGCGCTCCTACGCCGTGGAGGACGGGTGCCAGGCGCTCGGTCTGCACCCGGAGGCCAAATACCGGGTGAGCACCGAGGAGGTCGTCGCCGGGCTGGCTGCCCTCTGCGAAGCCCCGGTGCCGGCTGCGATGGAGTTCCTGCGCCAGGTCGTGTTCGCCTACGTCTCCGGCAACGGCGATGCCCACGCCAAGAACTTCTCCGTAGTGGCCGGCCCCGACGGCCGGTTCCGCCCCGCACCCGCCTACGATCTGCCGTGCACGTATCTGTACGGCGACTCCACGATGGCGATGAGCATCGACGGCGCGAGGACGACCGATCTGACGAGGGGGCGGTTCGTGGCCCTCGCCGAGGCTGTCGGCGTGCGGCCCGGAGCAGCGGCCCGGGTCATCGACACGACCGTGGATGCCGCCGGATCCTGGCTGGACTCGGTGGACACCCTGCCCTTCGAGGCGCGGAGGATCCACAAGCTCAAGCGCTTCGTCCGCAATCGACTCCAGTTGCTGAGCGGATAGGCGAGACGCTCCGGCGATCCTCCCGACTCCTCATCCCCAGGGCGGAGGCCCGCGCCGCCGCATTTCAGCCGCCGGGGCGACGCGCGGCCGCGACCCCGCGGGCCAGAATTACATCATGACCAATCTTCTCTCCGTGCGGGGCCTCGGGCACACCTACCCGGGCGCCCACGCACCAGCCCTGCACTCCGTCGACCTCGAGATCTCCCGCGGCGAATCCGTTGCCATCATGGGGGCCTCCGGGTCCGGCAAGTCCACCCTCCTGCACGCGCTCGCCGGGATCATCGCCCCGAGCGCCGGCCACGTGCTCTTCCACGCGTCGACCGGCCCTGTGCAGGTAGACACGCTGAACGACGACGAGCGGGCGAAGCTGCGCCGCGAGGAGCTCGGCTTCGTGTTCCAGCAGGGGCTGCTGCTCAGCGAGCTCTCGGCCCTGGAGAACGTCGCGGTCGCCCTCATGCTCTCTGGTTCCACCCGCCGCGACGCGGAGGCGGCCGCCGCCGGCTGGCTGGCCGACCTCGGGCTCGCCGGGCTCGAGGACCGCCGGCTCGGCGAGCTCTCCGGCGGACAGGTCCAGCGCGTGGCCATCGCCCGCGCCCACGTCACCGGGGCGCAGCTGATCTTCGCCGACGAGCCGACCGGCGCCCTCGACTCCACGACCTCCACCGAGGTCCTCGATCTGCTGCTCCACTCGGTCACGCAGGGACGGACCCTCGTCGTCGTGACCCACGACCCCGACGTCGCCGCCCGCTGCCAGCGGGTGGTGACCCTGCGCGACGGAAGCATCGTCTCCGATGTCGCGGCGGCCAACGCATGACCGCCATGACGACGGCGCTGCGCCTGGCCCCGCTGTTTCGCTCCGGCGGCGCGCAGCGCCCGGGCGCCGCGGCACTGTTGCCGGTCGCCTCCTTCGCGGTGGTCACCGCTCTGCTCCTGCTCGTCATCGCCGGCGCCCGCGTGTTCTTCTCCTGGGACGACGAGTTGGCGTCGACTTACCAGATGCTGGCCGTGATCGCGCTGGCGCTGCTCGTGGTCCCGCTGGCGACCGTCGGCGCCTCGGCCGCGAAGATGGCCGCCCGCCGGCGCGACGACCGCCTCTCCTCGTTGCGCCTGCTCGGAGCCTCCAAGGCGACGCTCGGGGCGCTGACGCTCATCGAGGCCGTGACCCTGTCCGCGCTGGGTGCCCTCGGCGGCGTCGTCCTCTACGCGGCGGCCGCCCCGGCCGTCGGCCTGCTGGCCTTCCGCGGCGAGGCGCTGGGCGCCGGCATGTGGATGCCGTGGTGGTGGGCGCCGCTGATCGCGGCGGCTGTGGTCCTCCTCGGCGCGCTCAGCGCTCTCGCCGGGCTGCGCGCCGTCAACGTCACCCCGCTGGGCGTGCGCACCCGCCAGCGCGCGGCCAAGTCGCCGTGGTTGCGGCTGCTGCTCGGGCTCGGCGTCGTCGTCCTCGCGGTGATCCTGGTCCAGCTGGTGCCCGCCTTCGGCGAGGCCGGCGGCGTGATCATGATGATGCTGGCCCTCGGCACGGCCTTCGGCGCCGGGCTGCTGGCGCTGGACCTGATCGGGCCATGGGTCCTCCGCGTCGCCGCGCGCGTCCAGCACCGGCGGGCGAAGGACGTGGAATCGCTCGTCGCCGCGCGAACGATTCTGGACGACCCGAAGGCCGTGTGGCGCCAGGTGGGCGGCGTGGCCGTCACCAGTTTCGTGGGCGTGTTCGCCGCCGCCGGCCTCGCCTTCTCGCAGGCCATGGCCTCAGGCGAGCCGGGCGCCGGGGAGCAGTACCTGATGGTCGACATCTCCACCGGCGTGCTGGTCACGCTGGCCGGATCGTTCCTCATGGTGGCGTGCTCGGCGGGCTTGAACCAGGCGGCCGCGACCCTGGACCGCGGGCCGGTGCTCGTGTCGATGGACCGGCTCGGGATGCCGCGGAAGACCATGAGCGCGGCGACGGCCCGGGCGATGATGAGCGCGTTGTGGGTCGTCTCCGGCGGATCCGCGCTCTGCGCCCTGCTGCTGGTCGCCCCGCTCATCGGGATGGCCCTCTTCATGCAGCCGCTCGCCGTCGTCACCGTGGTGCTCGTGTTCGCCGCCGGATTCCTGCTCATCCGCGGGGCACTGTTCCTGGCGGCCCGGCTCGTGCCCGGCATCCTGGCCCGCCCGGAGCGCGTGCTCTGACGCGCTCCGTGCGCCGAGCCCGCCGGCGCCTGCTCGAAGACCCCGCTCCAGGAAATATATGTTGATCCATTGACGATCGTCATGACCCCCGCATAGGCTCACGGTGTTCTAGATCACACTGCGAACCTGGAGGAAACATGACGACGTCGACTACGGCGGTGGGCGCCGGCGGTACGACTCGGTGGCCCGTGCCCCAGCGTGTGACCACGCGCGTTCTGTTCTGCTGCTGGCTGGCCATCCTGGCCGAGGGATACGACGTCGGTGTCCTCGGCGCCGTCATGCCCGCGTTGAAGGAGTATGCGGACTGGGGGCTCGATCCGCTCGCCCTGGGTGTGCTCGGATCGTACGCTCTCGTCGGCATGCTGATCGGCGCGCTCTTCATCGGCACGCTGTCGGACCGCTACGGGCGGCGGCGGATGCTGGCGCTCTCGATGGTCATCTTCACCCTCACGCAGCTCGGTGCCGCCTTCGCCCCGACGCCCGAGGTCTTCGGCGTCTTCCGCCTGCTCGGCGGACTCGGCATGGGCGGCATCATCCCCGTGGCCGCCGCCCTGACGATCGAGTACTCGGAGCCGAAGAAGCGGTCGTTCAACTACGGTGTCATGTTCTCCGGGTACTCGCTCGGCATCGTCATGGCGGCGATCGTCGCGATGGCCACGCTCGAGTCGCTCGGCTGGCGCTGGGTGGTGGGTTTCGGCGCCCTGCCGATCCTGCTGCTGCCCTTCATCATGAAGGCCGTCCCGGAGTCGCTGGAGTACCTGGTCGCCACGGGCAAGGCCGACCGCGCCGAGGCGCAGGCGGCTCGTCTCGGCGTCGAGCCCTTCGTCGTCGCCGACTGGGCGCATACCCCCGGCGAGGGCGAGGGCGGCGGAAACCTGAAGTGGTACCAGGCGTTGACCCTCCTCTTCAGCGCGCGGTACATCTTCGCCACCATCTGCTTCTGGGTGGCACTCTTCTGCGGCCTGCTGCTGGTCTACGGGCTGAACACGTGGCTGCCGAGCATCATGCGCGAAGCCGGCTACGATCTCGGTCCGTCGATCGGGTTCCTGCTGGTCTTCGCCCTCTCCTCGGCCGTAGGCGGCCTCGTGATCGGCCGGCTGGCCGACAAGTACGGCAAGAAGATCATGCTGGTCAGCTTCTACGCCCTCGGGGCCGTCGGGATCGTCATGCTCATGGTTCCGGCGAACCTCTTCGTCAGCTACATCTTCGTCGCGATCGCGGGCATCGGCTCCATCTCGACGTCGCTGGTGCTCACCGGCTGGGTTCCCGACTACTACCCCTCGTTCGCACGCGGCACCGCCACAGGATGGGCGCTGGCGTTCGCACGTGTCGGTGCCATCGCCGGCCCGATGCTCGGCGGCGCCGTCGCCGCCGCGAACATGGACTTCGCCTGGAACTTCATCATCTTCGCGGCCATCGGCCTCCTCGGGGCGTTCATGGTCGCGCTGATCCCGAGGGCCCGCGCTGTCTGACTTCGCCGGGACCACCGCGACGGTTCTGGCATCCGCTCACACAGGAGGAACCGCATGCCCGACGAATCCGGACCACTGATAAGCGTCGCCGAGTTCGTCGGCCGCGCCCTCGCCACGCTGGGGGCCGGCCACTGCTTCGGCGTCGTCGGCAGCGGGAACTTCGAGGTCACCAACGCCCTCAGGGGCGCCGGCGTGCCCTTCACCGCGGCCCGGCACGAGGGCGGTGCGGCCACCATGGCCGACGCCTACGCGCGCATGTCGGGCAGGGTGGGCCTGCTCTCCGTCCATCAGGGGTGCGGCCTGACGAACGCGACCACGGGCATCGGCGAGGCGGCGAAGAGCCGCACGCCGCTACTCGTGCTCGCGGCCGAGACGGCCGGCGCCGCGGTGACCAACAACTTCGCCATGGACCAGCCGGGGCTCGCCCGCAGCGTCGGCGCCGTCCCCGAACGGGTCAACGGAGCCGACAGCGCCCGGGACGACGTGGTGCGGGCCTTCCGCACCGCCCGCGACGGCCGCCGCACGGTCCTGCTGAACCTGCCGTTGAACGTCCAGTCCCAGCGCGTGCCGGAGAGCCTGCTCGACGACGTCGCGGAGCCGGAGGCGGTGTTGCCCGCGAAGCCCGGCGACGCGGCCGTCGCCCGCCTGGCCGACGCCTTCGCGCGGGCGGAGAGGCCCGTGATCGTGGCGGGACGCGGCGGGCGCGCCGCCGGTGAGGAGCTGCTCGCGCTGGGAGCCGCTTCCGGGGCGCTGCTCGCGACGTCGGCCGTCGCCAACGGGCTCTTCGCCGGGGACGAATTCAACATTGGAATCTCCGGCGGCTTCTCGTCCCCGCTGACCGCCGAGCTCATCGGCGGCGCCGACCTGATCGTCGGCTTCGGGTGCGCGCTGAACATGTGGACCATGCGGCACGGGCGGCTGATCGGCGCGGATGCCGTCGTAGTGCAGGTCGACGTGGAGGACGCGGCACTCGGCGCCCACCGGGACATCACGTTCGGCGTCCTGGGCGACAGCGCGGCCGCCGCGCGGGCGGTGACCGAGGCCCTGGCGGCGTCCGGGCCGCGGACCGGATACCGCTCCGACGCGCTCCGCCAGAGGATCGCGTCGCGGTCCCGCTGGCGCGACACCGACACCCCGGACCTCTCGACCGGTGGAGACGACGCCCGGATCGACCCGCGCGTGCTCAGCGCTCGGCTGGACGAGCTGCTGCCGGCGGAACGGATCGTCTCCGTGGACTCCGGAAACTTCATGGGCTACCCGAGCGCCTACCTCTCGGTGCCGGACGAGTTCGGCTTCTGCTTCACGCAGGCGTTCCAGTCGATCGGGCTGGGACTGGCGACCGCTCTCGGGGCCGCGGCGGCGCAGCCGGGCCGGCTCCCCGTGCTCGGCACCGGCGACGGCGGCTTCCTCATGGCCGTCAGCGAGCTGGAGACGGCCGTGCGCACGGCCACGCCGCTCGTGGTCGTGGTCTACAATGACGCCGCCTACGGCGCCGAGGTGCACCACTTCGGCCAGGCGGGCGACGGCGTCGACATGGGAGCCGTGACCTTCCCGGAGACCGATGTCGCGGCCCTGGCCCGAGGGTTCGGCGCGACCGGGGTGACCGTGCGGGGCGTGGACGACCTCGACGCCGTGGCCGCATGGCTGGAGGACCCGCAGGGGCCGATCGTCATCGATGCCAAGATCGCCTCCGACGGCGGCGCCTGGTGGCTGCACGAGGCCTTCGCCGGGCACTGATCATCGATCGCTGACAGCAACAGCGGAAGGGCCGCCGCCTCGAGATGAGGCGGCGGCCCTTCCGTGGGTCCGGCGGCTACGAGCCCACGGCGGCACCCTGCTTGCGCGGCTGCCAGCGCAGGTGCGGATCCGGCTCGTTCGCCTCGACGTCGCGCAGCAGCGACAGGCGCGGCCGGACCGCATCCGTCCGAGCGCTCGGCGGCTTGCGGCGGCCGGCCTTGTACTGCGGGATCCACTCCGCCCCGGCGCCCTTGTACTCCTGCTCCGCGGCGGCGTGGAGCGTCCACTGCGGGTCGTAGAGATGGGTCCTGCCGAGCGCGATGAGGTCCGCGCGGCCGGCCAGCAGGATCGAGTTGGCGTCGTCGTACGTGGAGATGGCGCCGACGGCGATGACGGAGACCCCGGCGGGTCCGGCGACCTCCTGGCGGATCCGGTCCGCATACGGCGTCTGGTAGCTGCGGCCGAAGGCCGGCTGCTCCTCCTTGCCGACCTGGCCGGTGGAGACGTCCAGGGCGGCGGCCCCGTGGTCGACGAAGGCCCGGGCGATCTCGACCGAGTCGTCGCCGGTGTTGCCGCCCTCGATCCAGTCCGTCGCCGAGAGGCGGACCGTGACCGGGATGGATGCGGAGACGGCATCCCGGACGGCGTCGAAGACCTCGAGGGGGAAGCGCAGACGGTTCTCGAGGGATCCGCCGTACTCGTCCGTGCGCTCGTTGGAGACGGGGGAGAGGAAGGAGGAGAGCAGGTAGCCGTGGGCCGCATGCACCTCGATCAGGTCGAAGCCGGCGTCCTCCGCGCGCCGTGCGGCCGCAGCGAACTCGGCGACGACCTGGTCCATGTCGGCGCGCGTCATCTCGCGCGGGACCTGGCTGGTCGGGCCGTACGGCTTCGCCGACGGGCCCATGACCTCCCAGTTGCCGGACTCCAGCGGTTCGTCGATGCCCTCCCACATCAGCCGCGTCGACCCCTTGCGGCCGGAGTGGCCGATCTGGGCGCCGATGCGGGCGGGGGACTCCGCGTGCACGAAGTCCGTGATGGACCTCCACGCGCCGGTGTGCCCGTCGTCGTAGAGGCCCGTGCAGCCCGGGGTGATGCGCCCGGCTGCGGAGACGCACACCATCTCCGTCATGACCAGGCCGGCGCCGCCGAGGGCCTTCGAACCCAGATGCACCTTGTGGAAGTCGCCGGGGACGCCGTCGACCGCCGAGTACATGTCCATGGGCGAGACCACGATGCGGTTCCGCAGCTCCAGCCCTCCGATCCGGTGCGGCTGGAACATCGCCGGCGCGACCTCGTCCAGCCCCTGGGACGAGGCGAAGGCGGCCTCGGCCTCGTGGGCGAACTCCGGGTCGCGCAGGCGCAGGTTCTCCTGCGTGATGCGGCGGCTGCGCGTGAGCAGGTTGAACGCGAACTGCGTCGACGACTGGTCCTTGTACTGGCCGATCGACTCGAACCACTCGAGCGAGGCCTGCGCCGCGCGCTGCGTCGATTCGACGACGGGGCGCCGCTCGGTCTCGTAGGCCGCGAGGGCGTCCTCGAGGCTCGCGTGCTCGTGAAGGCAGGCCGCGAGGGCCAGGGAGTCCTCCATGGCCAGCTTGGTGCCCGAGCCGATCGAGAAGTGCGCGGTGTGGGCGGCGTCGCCGAGCAGGACCACGTTGCCGTGTCGCCAGTTGCGGTTGCGCACCGTGGTGAAGTTCAGCCACTTCGAGTTGTTGGTCAGCACCTCGTAGCCGGCCAGCTCGTCGGCGAAGATCTCGCGGACCTTGGCGACGGCCTTCTCGTCGGAGACGCCGGGGGCGAAGAAGTCGTTCTCGGTCTCGTCGAAGCCGGCCGCGCGCCACACGTCGTCGGACATCTCCACGATGAACGTCGAACCGTCCTCGGAGTACGGGTAGCCGTGGATCTGCATCGTGCCGAATTCCGTATCCTTGACGAAGAACTTGAACGCCTCGAACACCTGGTCCGTGCCGAGCCACATGTACTTGTTGGGGCGGGGGTCCAGGCTCGGGCCGAACGCGTCCGCGTACTTGGTGCGGATCTGCGAGTTCAGGCCGTCCGCGGCGAGCACGAGGTCGTACTCTGCCTCCAGCTCCTCCACGGGGGGAGCCAGCGTGGAGAACCGGACGTCGACGCCGAGCTCGACGGTCCGGTGCTGCAGCAGCTGCAGCAGTTCCTTGCGGCTCATCGCGGCGAACCCCTGGCCGCCGACGGTGATCACCTCGTCCTTGAAGTGGATGTCGATGTCCGCCCAGCGGGCGAACCGCCGGCTCATGTAGTCCGCGACCACGGGGTCGGCGTTGCCGATCCCGCCCAGCGTCTCGTCGGAGAACACGACGCCGAAGCCGAACGTGTCGCTCGCGGCGTTGCGTTCGAAGACCGTCACCTCGTGGGACGGGTCGAGCTGTTTCATGAGCGCGGAGAAGTACAGGCCGCCCGGGCCACCACCTACGACTGCGATTTTCATGGTTCTTCCTTCGGCTAGTGCCCGGTCGCCCCGGCGGGGGACAGGTCGGCTGATACGTCTTCTTTCTCGACGAGCTGGCGGAGTTTGAAGTGCTGGAGCTTGCCCGACGGGTTGTGGGGGAGCTCGTCGACGAACCGCACCTCGCGCGGGTACTTGTACGGGGCGATGCGGGACTTGACGAAGTCCTGCAGCTCCTTGGCCTTCGCCCCGTCGGCGGTGGCGCCGTCGCGGAGGACGACGAACGCGCAGACGATGGATCCGCGCTCGGGATGGGGCCGGCCGACGACGGCGCTCTCGATGACGTCGTCGTGCTGATTGACGGCGGCCTCGACCTCGGGCGCGCCGATGTTGTAGCCCGAGGAGATGATCATGTCGTCGGAACGGGCCTGGTAGAAGAAGTACCCGTCCTCGTCCATGAGGAACGTGTCCCCGGTGACGTTCCAGCCGTCGATGACGTAGGCCAGCTGGCGGTCGTCGTCCAGATAGCGGCAGCCCGTCGGACCGATCACGGCGAGCCGGCCGGGGGTGTTCGGCGGGGCGTCTCCGCCCTCGGCGTCGATGATCTTGGCGCGGAATCCGGGGACGGCCACGCCCGTGGCGCCGGGCCGGATGTCGTCGCCCGCGGCCGAGATGAACACGTGCAGCATCTCGGTGGCGCCGATCCCGTTGACCAGCTCGATTCCGGTCGCCTCCTTGACGGCCTCCCACGTCTGGCTCGGCAGGTGCTCCCCGGCCGAGACGCCGACGCGCAGGCCGCGCAGCAGGTGGCCGCCGCCCTCCTTCAGGATCGCCCGGTAGGCGGTCGGCGCCGTGTAGAGGACGGTCGCGCCCCGTTCGTGCACGAGCTCGGCGAGCTCCATCGGGGTCGCCCGCTCGGTCAGCAGCGACGACGCGCCGAACCGCAGCGGGAACACCACCAGGCCGCCGAGGCCGAACGTGAAGGCGAACGGCGGGGACCCGGCCATCACGTCGTCCGGGCGCGGGGCGAGGATGTGCTTGGCGAACGTGTCCGCGTTGGCGAGGATGTCGCGGTGGAAGTGCATCGTGATCTTCGGGACGCCCGTCGTGCCCGAGGTCGGCCCCAGCAGGGCGACGTCGTCCGCGGCCGTCTCCACGTTTTCGAACGTGCCGTCCTTGCCCTCGCAGCGCCGGGTCAGGTCCGCCTCGTCGTCGCCGCCGTAGGCGATCAGGGGGATGTCTCCGATGGACTCGGGGACGTCGGCGACGAACCGGTGGTCCGAGAGCACCAGGGAGGGCTTGGTGAGGGTCGCGATCTTGGCGACTTCGGCGCCGCGCAGGATCGGCATGGTCGTCACGACGACGGCGCCGGTCTTGAGCACGCCGAGCCACGCGGCCACGATCCACGGGTTGTTGGGGCCGCGCAGCAGCACCCGGTTGCCCGGGACGATCCCGAGGTCCTCGGTGAGGACCCGGGCGACCTGGTTGGCGCGCCGGAGCAGGTCGCCGTACGACCACGACGGTCCGGAGGGCGTGTGCAGGGCGGGGCGGTCCGCCCCGAAGGACGCGACCGCGTCGTCGATCAGGACGGTCGCGGCGTTCATCTTCTCGGGGTACTGCACGTCCTCGATCGTGAACTCCAATGCGGGCCACTGGTCGGCGGGCGGCAGGTTGTCGCGGGCGAACGTGTCGACGTGCGCCGAGGGTGACAGCTCCATGACGGTGCCTTTCATTCCGTGCCCCTCCTCATCGAGGGGCGGAGGGTTCAGTGCGGGAGGCGGACCATGCCCTCTTGGGCGACGGTCGCGAGGAGCCGGCCGGAGCGGTCGAAGAACCGGCCGGTCGCGAGTCCGCGGTTGTTCTGGCTGGAGACGGCCTCCTGGGCGTACAGCACCCAGTCGTCCAGACGGCCGGGCCGGTGGAACCACATCGAGTGGTCCAGGCTCGCCGTCGCCAGACCCTCCGTCGCCCAGGGAGCGCCGTGCGCCCGGAGGATCGACTCGAGGATCGTGTAGTCGCAGACGTACGCCAGGGCCACGCGGTGGGCGTCGTCGGCACCCAGGCCGGCGACGGCGTCGTCGTCCAGCGGTGTGAAGGCCTTGATCCAGACGGCCTGGTGCCCGACCTGCTCCCCGTCGACCTCGAGGTAGACGGGCGAGGGGACGTGCCGCATGTCGAAGCTGCGGCCCGCCGACCAGTAGCGGGCGGCGTCGGTGTCGACCCCGTCGAGCGCCTCGGCGGCGCTGCGGACCGACTCCGGGGCGAGGCCGTCGACCGCTGCGGGGGCGGTCGACGCGAATTCCGGGCCGTCCTCCGGCACGTGGAACGAGCCCATCGAGACGTAGACCGGCTTGCCGTTCTGGAACGCGCGGACGTGGCGGGTCGAGTAGCCGCGCCCGTCGCGCAGCTTCTCGACCTCGTAGCGGACGGGTGCGCCGATGTCGACGGGGCGCATGAAGTAGCTGTGCATCGAGTGCAGGGTGCGGTCGGATCCCACCGAACGCATCATCGCCGTCGTGCCCTGGGCGACCATGTCGCCGCCGTAGGCCTTGGGCCACGGCACGTACTGCGTCGTGGCCTCGAAGGCGAGGTCGTAGACCTCGGCGCCGACTTCACGGAGCGCGGTGGCGGCGACGAACGTGTCCGATGTCAGGGGGCTGGTCACCTGGTTCATGCGCGGCGGTAGCCTTCCAGCGTCTCGTCCGGGACGTCGTCGAGGTTGACGACGAGGTTCTCCGGCGTCCGCGCCGTCAGCCACACGAGGTCCTCGGTGACGGACATGTTGGCCTCGACGTGCGGCATGAACGGCGGGACGAACACCCAGTCGCCGGCCTTCATGTCCTGGTATTGCGCATAGTCTTCGCCGAAGTAGATGCGGCCGTGCCCGCTCAGGACGTAGCCTCCGGTCTCGGCCTCCGCGTGGTGGTGCGGGAGCGAGCGGTAGCCGGGGGTGTTGGAGACCTGGCCGAACCAGATCTTCGTGGCCGGGGTGTGCTGGATGCTGACGCCGGAGACGCGCACGCAGTCGCCGGACTGCATCGTGTTCGTGTCCTCCTCGCCGGCGCGGGTCACGACCGGGACGACGTTGCCGTCCTCGCCGGCGTAGATGGAGTTGTCGCCCTCGTAGATGTACTCGGTGGTCTCGCTGCTCATGTTCTGTCCTTTCATCGGAAGGGGTGGGCCGGGCGACGCCCGGGTGGTGGTCAGGTCAGGCGGACGCGGTTCTCGAGGCGTCCGATGCCGTCGATTTCGGTGGCGACGACGTCGCCGTCGCGCAGGAAGCGGGGCGGTTCCATGCCCATGCCGACGCCGCCGGGGGTCCCGGTCAGGACGAGGTCGCCCGGCCGGAGCGTCGTGAAGCGGCTGATGTAGGAGAGCAGCCTGGCGGGCCCGAAGACGAGCGTCCGCGTCCGGCCCTCCTGCACGAGGTCGCCGTTGACGTAGCCGCGGACGGTGAAGCCGTCGCCGGCGAACCGCGTGGATTCGACCTCCTCGGGCGTCACCATGACCGGCCCCACCGGTGTCGTCGCATCGAACGCCTTGCCTTGGAACCACTGGAGCGTGCGGCGCTGCCAGTCGCGCATCGAGATGTCGTTGGCGACGGTGTAGCCGGCGATGGCGGCCTCGGCCTCGGTCTCGTCGGCGTCCGTGAGGGTGCGCCCGACGACGACGCCCAGCTCCGCCTCCCAGTCCACCTGGGCGCTCGCCGAGACGGCGATGTCGTCGGCCGGTCCCGTCAGCGTGTCGGCGAACTTGGCGAACAGCGTCGGGTACTCGGGCAGGTCGCGGCCCATCTCGGTGATGTGGTCGGCGTAGTTCAATCCGCAGCAGATCACCTTGCCGGCGCGGGGTACGAGCGGGCCGATCCGCACGCCGTCCTCGTCCAGGCGGACCGGCGCCGCACCGGAGGCGCGGGCCACGTCGACCCTTTGGCGCCAGTCGCTCCCGGCCAGCAGCGCACCCAGGTCCGGAGCGTCCAACGGCACGAACGCCCCGTGGCCGACGCCGACGGCGGCCGTCGTCGTCCCCGCGATGGAGAGGGTGGTGAGTTTCATGCTGCGCGGACCTCCGGTGAGTCGATCGATTCGTGTGTGTCGACTTTTTTACGGTCGTCACATATGCTCAACGTAGCACGGCTCACATTTCAGGACCAGAGTCCGGGCGAAGATTTTTCATTCCAGATCCGATCCCATCGAACAGGAGCAAGACATGACTGAAGGAAACGTCCTCATCAACCCGGCATCGATGGCGAAGCCGTCCGGCTTCTCCCATGGCGTCCTCGCCGCGAACACGGTCTTCCTGGCCGGGCAGACCGCACTGGACCAGGACATGAACATCGTCCCCGGCGGCATCGTCGAGCAGTTCACGCAGGCGTTCTCCAACGTCCTGACGACGCTGACGGAGGCGGGCGGCCGCCCGGAGGACCTGGTCAGCGTGACGATCTACCTCACGGACGTCGACGACTACATGGCCAACGGCCGCGAGATCGGGCGGATCTGGAGGAAGATGGCGGGGACGGAGTATCCCGCGATGGCGGGCATCGGCGTCAGCCGCCTGTGGCAGAAGGAGGCGCTGATCGAGGTCCAGGGCATCGCGGTCATCCCCGAGCGCTGACCGGTTCGGCGGCGAACGCCCGGAGCGGGCCGGCAGACTGGCCGGTCCGCCCCGGGCGTTCGCGCGTGGTCCCTACTCGAGCAGGGTGTGCGCGTGCTCGGAGGCCAGAGGGGAGATCAGGTCGTGCACGCCGAAGAAGATCTCGCGTGCCTGCGGCCCCCGCCATCCGCTCGGGAGGTACTCGAGCGGCAGGCCGGGGTCGCGGTACGGCAGTCGCCGCCAGAGGGTCAGCATGGGGATGTAGTACCGGAAGGCGGCGCGACGCAGCAGGCCGGTCTCCTCCGCGGACGCGCCGGACGGCTGCTCCAGCAGGGCCCGCCAGTCGGCGAGCCCGCTGCCGTAGTACTCCATGAACTCGTCGACCTGCCCGGAGAGCGTTTCCAGATCCCACCATTCGGAGACCTTCTCCCGCATGCGTCCGGCCGCGAGCTCCTCGCCGTCGTAGGCTCCCGTGAAGAACTCCACGTACTCGGTCAGGCCGCGGGCTTCGAGCCGCCGCTTCGCGCCCGGCAGGACGTTCGCGGGGGCGATCCACGTGCCCGAGGCCATGGCGCCGAATCCGAGGCGCGTCAGCTCGGTGCGCAGCTGGTGGCGGCGGTCGCGCTTGGACTCGGGGACGGAGAAGATCGCCAGCACCCACTGCCCGTGGGTGCTGGCGCGGTACGGCGCGAAGATCCTCGCGTCGCCCTCCTCGATGATCTCGAGCGTGCCCGCCGACAGGCTGTACGTGGCGGCACCGCCCTGCTTCTCGCTCGTCAGGACGCCCTTCGACTTCATGCGCGAGACGGCGGAGCGGACGCCGGGGGCCTCGTGGCCGAGGTCCCCGAGCAGCTGGATCAGCGTCGAGACGGGCAGCGCGCCGGTGCCCTCTCGGCCGTACAGTCCGTAGATCGTGAGGATCAACTGCTGGTGCCGGATCGGCGGAGCCGGGATCTCGATCATCGAGGTCCGCCCTCGGCGGGGCTGACGGCGGCGCGCACCGCGTCCGGCCACGGCCGGGCGCTCGCGGCGCCCGCGGGGACGTGTGCGACGACGATGGTCCCGTGGGCGGCCACCGTCTCCGGCCGCTGCTCGTGCGCATGCCCGACGACCTCGAAGGCCAGCGTGAGCGAGGTGCGGCCGATCCGCTGCACGGTCGCCGTCGCGGTCACCTGCTGGCCGAACCACAGCTTCGAGGTGAAGTTGACGACCTGCTGCACGCGGGGGGCCGACGGGAAGTACTCCGGGAGCTCGAGCTCGCGGAACAGCTTGGCCTCGGCCGCCTCGACCCAGCGGATAACCGCCGAGTTGTGCTGGTGGCCGGAGGCGTCCGTGTCGACCCACTCGACGGTCCGCAGCACGCTGGCCGTCGACGGCTGCGCCCGGTCGACGGTGAATTTCGGAAGTGTCTTGGAAGGATCGGCCACGCCTCCATGCTAGATCGACCGCTGACGATCGCCAAGAATCCGACATGCCCGCCCGCGGCCCCGGCGGACGGATAGGGTGGGGCCATGCGTCGAATCTTCGCCAATGCCTGGGTCCTGACCGTTCTCGTCATCCTGCTCGCGGCCGTCATCCTTGCCCGCGCGGTCTCCGGCGACAGCGTCGACGCGGTCGCCGTCGTCTTCAGTGTGGCGCTCGTCGGATTCGGGGTCTTCACGGGCATCTCGCTGCTCGCCGGATCGCAGCCGGACGCCGGCGTCGACGAGCACGTCGAGCGCGGGGGAGTGGTGGTCTTCTGGCGGCCGGGCTGCACCTTCTGCCTCCGGCTGATGTGGACGCTGCGCGCCCGCCTGGGCGACGTCTACTGGGTGAACATCTGGAAGGACGACGACGCCGCCGCCCGGGTGCGCAGCATCAACAAGGGCAACGAGACGGTCCCGACGCTCGTCACGGACACCGAGACCTTCGTCGCCACGGACCGGCCGCGCGCCCGCGCCCTGGTCGAGGCCCGCGCCGGGCGCCGCTAGAGCGCACGCCGCGCCCCGCCGTCGTGCCGGCTTCTCGGACCGGCGCGTGCAACGAGCGGACCGGCGCTGGAATAGAATGAAACGCGAACCACCGACCCAACCACTCTGGGAGCTACATGTCTGCCATCAGCCGTGAGGACGTAGTCCACCTGGCCCGGCTTGCGCACATCGAGATGAACGATGCGGAGCTGGACAAGATGACCGGCGAACTCGCCGTGATCGTCGACTCCATCGCAGCCGTCAGCGAAGCCGCCGGGGACGACGTCCCGGCCACCAGCCACCCGATCCCGCTGCAGAACGTCCTGCGCGAGGACGTCGTGGGCAAGACCCTGACGCCCGAACAGGCACTGCAGAACGCACCGGACGCGGACGAGAACCGCTTCAAGGTCCCGGCGATCCTGGATGGGGAGTAAACAATGAGCGAGATCATCGAACTGTCCGCCTCCGCGCTCGCCGAGAAGCTGCGCGCCGGCGAGACCACGTCCGTCGAGGCCGTGCAGGCCCACCTCGACCGCATCGCGGCCGTCGACGGAGGCGAGCGCGGAGTTAACGCCTTCCTGCACGTCAACGCCGAGGAGGCCCTCGCTGTGGCCGCCGAGGTCGACGCCATCCGCGCGGCCGGCGGCGCCGAGGCCGAGGCCCTGCACCCGCTGGCCGGCGTTCCGATCGCGGTGAAGGACCTCATCGTCACCGTGGGGCAGCCGACCACGGCGGGCTCGAAGATGCTCGAGGGGTGGATGAGCCCGTACGATGCGACCGTGATCGAGAAGATCCGCGCCGCGAAGCTGCCGATGCTCGGCAAGACCAACCTGGACGAGTTCGCCATGGGCTCCTCCACCGAGCACTCCGCGTACGGCAACACCCGCAACCCGTGGGACCTGGGCCGCATCCCGGGCGGCTCCGGGGGCGGGTCCGCCGCCGCCGTCGCCGCGTTCGAGGCGCCGCTGGCCCTCGGCACCGACACCGGCGGCTCGATCCGCCAGCCCGGCGCCGTCACCGGCACCGTCGGCGTGAAGCCGACCTACGGCTCGGTCTCGCGCTACGGCGCGATCGCCATGGCCTCGTCGCTGGACCAGATCGGCCCGGTCACCCGCACCGTGCTCGACTCCGCGATCCTGCACGAGCTCATCGGCGGCCACGACGAGCGCGACTCCACCTCGCTGGCCGACCCCGTTCCGGCTCTCGCCGAAGCGGCGCGCAAGGGCGCCACGGGCGACCTGACCGGCGTGCGCGTCGGCGTCATCAAGGAGCTGACCGGCGAGGGCTACGAGGCCGGCGTCCAGGCACGCTTCGACGAGTCGCTCGAGCTCATGAAGGCCGCCGGCGCGGAGATCGTCGAGGTGCACTGCCCGAACTTCAAGTACGCGCTTGGCGCCTACTACCTGATCATGCCGAGTGAGGTCTCCTCCAACCTCGCCAAGTTCGACGGCGTCCGCTACGGGAAGCGCGTCCTGCCCGAGGACGGGCCGATGACCATCGAACGCGTCATGGGCTCGACCCGCGCCGCCGGATTCGGCGACGAGGTCAAGCGCCGCATCATCCTGGGCACCTACGCCCTCTCGGCCGGCTACTACGACGCCTACTACGGCTCGGCGCAGAAGGTCCGCACGCTCGTGCAGCGGGACTTCGACGCCGCGTTCGAACAGGCCGACGTGCTGGTCTCCCCGACGAGCCCCAACGTCGCCTTCGAGTTCGGCTCCAAGTCCGACGACCCGCTGGCGATGTACCTCAACGACGTCGCCACCATCCCGGCCAACCTCGCCGGCGTCCCGGGCATCTCCGTCCCGGGCGGCCTGTCCGAGGGCCTGCCGGTGGGCATCCAGTTCCTGGCCCCGGCCCGCGAGGACGCCCGCGTCTACCGTGCCGGAGCGGCCCTGGAGAAACTGCTCGAGGACAAGTGGGGGTCGCCCCTGATCAACCAGGCGCCTCAGCTGGCCGCCGCAATCGAGGAAGGTGCTGCCTGAATGAGCGCTGCAACCGAGACCCTGGTCGACTACGACGAGGCGCTGGACACCTATGATCCGGTCCTCGGGTTCGAGGTCCACGTCGAGCTGAACACCAAGACGAAGATGTTCTCCTCGGCACCGAACGCCTTCGGCGACGAGCCGAACACCAACGTCAACGAGGTCGACCTCGGCCTGCCGGGCGTCCTCCCGGTGGTCAACAAGTCCGGCGTCGAGTACGCGATCCTGATCGGCCTCGCGCTGAACTGCCAGATCGCCGAGACGTGCGGCTTCGCCCGCAAGAACTACTTCTACCCGGACACCCCGAAGAACTTCCAGACGTCGCAGTACGACGACCCGATCGCCTTCGACGGGTACCTCGACATCGAGCTCGAGGACGGCGAGGTCTTCCGCGTGGAGATCGAGCGCGCCCACATGGAGGAGGACGCCGGCAAGCTGACCCACATGGGCGGCGCGGCCGGCCGCATCCAGGGCGCCGACTTCTCCCTGGTGGACTACAACCGCGCCGGCGTCCCGCTGGTCGAGATCGTCACGAAGCCGATCGTCGGCGCCGGCAAGCGGGCCCCCGAGCTCGCCAAGGCGTACGTCGCGGCGATCCGCGAGATCGTGAAGAACCTCGGCGTCTCCGACGCCCGCATGGAGCGCGGCAACGTCCGCTGCGACGCCAACGTCTCCCTCATGGCCAAGGACGCCACCGAGTTCGGCACGCGCACCGAGACCAAGAACGTGAACTCGTTGCGCGCGGTCGACCACGCCGTGCGCTTCGAGATCTCCCGCCAGGCGGGCGTGCTCAACGCCGGGAACAAGGTCGTCCAGGAGACCCGGCACTGGCACGAGGACACGCGCACGACGACGTCGGGCCGCCCGAAGTCCGACGCCGACGACTACCGCTACTTCCCGGAGCCGGACCTCGTCCCGATCGTCACCACCGAGGCCTGGATCGAGGAGCTGCGTTCCCGACTTCCGGAGCCGCCGGCCGAGCGCCGCAAGCGCCTGCAGGCCGACTGGGGCTACGCGGACGCGGAGTTCCGCGACGTCGTCAACGCCGGCCTGGTGGACGCCATCGAGGAGACCATCGCCGCCGGCGCGTCCGCGGCCGTGGCCCGCAAGTGGTGGATGGGCGAGATCTCCCGCCTGGCCAAGAACGCCGACGTCGAGCCGACCGAGCTGGGGGCGACCCCGGCGACGATCATCGAGCTGAACTCGCTGATCGAGGGCAAGAAGATCAACGACAAGATCGCCCGTCAGGTGCTCGAGTACGTGATCGCCGGTGAGGGCTCGCCGAGCGAGATCGTCGACAAGCGCGGCCTCGCCGTCGTGAACGACGACTCCGCACTGGGTGCCGCCATCGACGACGCCATGGCCGAGATGCCCGGTGTCGTCGAGAAGATCAAGGGCGGCAAGCTGCAGGCCGTCGGCGCGCTGATCGGCCCGGTCATGAAGGCAACGCGCGGGCAGGCCGACGCCGGCCGCGTCCGCGAGATCGTGCTGGAGAAGCTCGGCGTCGAGGGCTGACCCGCCCACTGCACGCCTCGGGACGACGCCCCGATTCGAATGGCCGCCTGGATTCCTTCCAGGCGGCCATCGCCGTGCCGGATCCGGAGGGGTCCAGGAGGAGATGACCCCGTCGAGGACGCTCTTCCAGTTCTTCCGCCCGGCCGGCACGAACCTGTACTCGGTGCCGTCCCAGGTGGCGACACCGAGCGTGTTCGGCGCCAGTGGGAGGAGCCCGAGGAACCTGGTCCAACCAAGGGCGCTCGAAACAATACGCCGCGAACAGGTGTCGCCTGCGGGGACGTATTGCGAGACAATGTCCGCATGGGATACAGCCCGGAGACGCGCAAGCACGCCAGGTCGCGCTGGGTCGTGGCCGTGTACGTCGCCGTCGGCGTGTTCGTGGTGGGCGCGCTGATAGCCCTCGCCTTCACCGTGATGATGCCCCGTTCGCCGGCCCCGGCCCCGGAACCGACCGGAGCACCGCCGTCGTCCGCCCAGGTCTCACCCGTGTCCCCCTCCGCCGGCGCCGAATCGCCGGGCGGGCCGAGCGCCCTGCCCACCGAAGGACTGCCCGAACCCGGCGGCCAGCCGGGCGACGGCGAACCCCGCCCCGCCGACTGGGTCGGGGACTCGCAGATCCGCGTCCAGACCTTCGGCAGCTCGAGTTGCCCGGCCCGGCTGGAAAGGGTGGAAGCCACCGCCGCCGACGAGCTGACGGTGTACTTCGATTCCGACTACGGCAACCAGGCCTGCACCATGGACTACGTCGGCACCGAGCACATCGTCGACGTGCCGGAGGAGGCGGACGGACGCCCGCTCATGGTCCGCGTCGTCGTAGAGCAGTAGGAGCCGCAACGCGCGGAACCACTAGGGTGGAGAGATGAGTCTTCCGCCGGCCGACGTCGAGATCACCGACGACCTCGTCGGTCTGCTGCTGGCGGGCCAGCACCCCGACCTCGCACACCTGCCGGCGGCGCGTGCGGCCACCGGCTGGGACAACGTGGTCTACCGGCTCGGCGAGGAGTACGCGGTCCGCCTGCCGCGCCGGCGCTCGGCCGCGGAGCTGCTCCGCCACGAGATCGAGCACCTGCCCGCACTCGCGCCGAACCTGCCCCTGCCGGTGCCGGCCGTCCTGCGGACGGGGCGACCCGGGTACGGCTACCCGTACGAGTGGGCCGTCGTGCCGTGGTTCCCCGGCCGGAGCGCGGCCCTCGCCGAGCCCGCCGAGCGCGACGGGTACGCCGCCGAACTGGGGCGGTTCCTGGCCGCCATGCACGCCGAGGCCGCCGGCCGCGCGCCGACGAGCGTCTTCCGGGGCACCGGTCTCGCGCTGCGCCAGGCCGCCGTCGAGCACCGGCTGGCCGAGTTCGGCAATGGACTGTTCTCACCTGCGGCCAGCGAGGGCTTCGGTCCGGGCAGCGTGGAGGTCCTGCGCCGAATCTTCGCCGACGGTCTGGCCGCCGATGTCCACCCGGGCGTCCCGCTGTGGCTGCACGGCGACCCCCATCCGCACAACGTGGTCTTCGGCCCGGACGGGACGCTGGCGGCCGTCGTCGACTTCGGGGATCTGACCAGCGGCGACCCGGCCGGCGACCTCGGCATGGCCTGGCTGCACTTCACGCCCGCGGGGCGGGCGGAATTCCGCTCGGCGTACGACGACGCGGCCGGCGTCGCACCGGAGGCCGCGGACGCGCTGTGGCGCAGGGCGCGGGGCTGGGGCGTGCACTACGCGCTGATCGCGATCCTGCAGGATCCCTCTGAACCGCTGCACGGCGTCGGACGACACGCGGTCGCGACGCTCCTGGGCGAGCTGGCCTAGCCGGGCGATTCGGACGGCGGCGCGGCGGCGACGATGCGGCGCACCGTGTCGCGGATGGCCTCGACGACGTCGCGGATCGAGGCGCGGTGCAGGTGCTCGGCGCGGACCAGCAGGTCGATCTGGCGGCCCGCGGTGAGGCCGCGGATCGGCCGGAGCGTCACCGTCTCCGGGATCGCATGGCGGGTCGTGTAGCGCGGCAGGATGCCGAGGCAGCCGCCGGCCCGGACCAGCGCGGCGACCGTGGCGTAGTCGTTGACCCGGTGCCGGACCGTCGGCGCCCGCCCTGCGGTGGCCGCGATGGTCTGCAGCACGTCGTCAGGGGAGTAGCCCGAACGCGAGACGACCCACGGTTCGGCGATGACCTGGGACGCGTCGAGGCTCTCGAACCGGGCCAGCTCGTGGTCGGTGCGCAGGGCGATGTCCAGCGGTTCGAAGGCCAGGGGGACGACGGCCACCTGGCCCTCGGGCCACGGGCTCGTGTGCCGCATGCGGTGCGCCAGCACGAGGTCGTACCGCGCGGCCAGGGCGGGGAACTGCTGCTGTGAGACGTCCTCGTCGAAGAAGTGCAGCTCCGGCAGGTCCCGCTCCTCCTGCGTGAGCAGGGGAGCGAACACGGTCTGTCCGATCGAGTGGAAGCCGGCCACGCGCACGGGCGCCCTGTGCGCGGCGCTGCCGTCCGAGATCTCGCCGCGGGCTCTCGCCAGAACCGCGGCGATCTCGGCACCGGCATCAGCAAGGACCCGGCCCTCGTCGGTCAGGGCGAGCGACCGTCCGTCTTTTCTCGTCAGCGGCACGTCGACGGACCGCTGCAGCTGCGACAAATGCTGCGAGATCGCCGAGGGCGAGACGAACATCTCGCGGGCGACGGCGTTGACGGAGCCGAGATCTCCGAGCTCGCGCAGAATGCGCAGTTGATGCAGGTCCATGAAGTAGATGCTAAATCATCGCTTGAGGAGATAGCAGGATTTCTAATGTGTCGATCTGTGCGTTTCACTGCAACACTTGAATCGACATCGTGACGATGCGCGCCGCACAGGCGTGCTCGAGTGAGGACGACAGCCAGGATGAAAGCACTGTACAAATCCGGCCCGCAGGCCGGGTTCGACTTCGTCGACCGGCCCGAACCGGTCACCGGCGCGCACGACGTCAAGATCCGCGTGATGACCACCGGCATCTGCGGCACCGACCTGCACATCCAGGCGTACGACGACGCCGCGGCCGCCATGATCGCCGCCCCCATGATCCCCGGGCACGAGTTCTACGGCGAGGTCGTCGAGGTCGGCGACCTGACCACGCACGTCGCCGTTGGCGACCGCGTCTCCGGCGAGGGCCACGTGGTGTGCGGGATGTGCCGGAACTGCCGCGCCGGCCGCCGGCAGATGTGCATCAACACCTCGTCGGTGGGCGTCCAGCGCGACGGGGCCTTCGCCGAGTACGTCGTGATCCCGGAGACCAACGTGTGGGTCCACAAGTCCGACGCCGTCACGCCGGAGCTGGGCGCGATCTTCGACCCCTTCGGCAACGCCGTCCACACGGCGTTGTCCTTCCCGATCGTCGGCGAGGACGTCCTGATCACCGGCGCCGGGCCGATCGGGCTCATGGCCATCGGCGTCGCCAAGCACGCCGGGGCCCGCCGGGTGGTCATCACCGACGTCTCGGAGCCGCGGCTCGACCTGGCCCGCGCGGCCGGGGCAGACCTGGCCATCAACGTCGCAGACACCCGCATCGCCGCCGCACAGGACGAGCTCGGACTCGTCGAGGGCTTCGACGTCGGGCTCGAGATCTCCGGGCACCCGTCCGCGCTGCCGGAGATGATCGACAACATGAACCACGGCGGCCAGATCGCGATGCTCGGGCTGCCCAGCGCCTCGATCGACATCGACTGGGGCAAGGTCGTCACCCACATGCTCACGCTCAAGGGCATCTACGGCCGCGAGATGTACGAGACCTGGTACGCCATGAGCGCCATGCTCGACTCCAACCCGCGCCTGCGGGAGTCGATCGCCGGGGTGGTGACCGACGTCGTGCCGGCCGCCGACTGGGAGCGCGGCTTCGCCATCGCCCGCGACGGCCTCAGCGGCAAGGTCGTCCTCGACTGGCGCAACGTCTAAGAACTACTCAAGAGGGATACATGTACACCGATCTGAAAGACCAGCTCGCCGCCGAACTCGCAGAGATCGAGACGGCCGGGCTATACAAGCACGAGCGCCACATCGACTCGCCCCAGTCCGCCCGCATCAAGGCCGGCCCGCTGGGCGGGGTGGCGGCCGACGTCGTGAACTTCTGCGCCAACAACTACCTCGGCCTCGCCGACGACCCGCGGATCATCGAGGCGGCGAAGACCGCGCTGGACGAACGCGGCTTCGGCATGGCCTCGGTGCGCTTCATCTGCGGCGCGCAGGACGCCCACTTCGAGCTGGAGGCCAAGGTCTCCGCGTTCCTCGGCACCGAGGACACCATCCTCTTCTCGAGCTGTTTCGACGCCAACGGCGGCGTCTTCGAGTCGCTGTTCGGCCCGGCCGACGCGATCATCTCCGACGCGCTGAACCACGCCTCGATCATCGACGGCATCCGCCTGTCGAAGGCGTCCCGCTTCCGCTACAAGAACCAGGACCTCGCCGACCTCGAGGCCCAGTTGCAGGCCGCCGCGGCGATGAACGACGGCGCCGGCCCCCGCCGCTCCGTCGTCGTCACCGACGGCGTCTTCTCCATGGACGGCTACCTGGCGCCGCTCGAGGGGATCTGCGACCTCGCCGAGCAGTACGGCGCGCTGGTCATGGTGGACGACTCGCACGCCGTCGGCTTCATGGGGGAGACCGGTGCCGGGACGCCCGAGCACGCCGGCGTCTCCGAGCGGGTGGACATCTACACGGGGACGTTCGGTAAAGCCCTCGGCGGCGCGTCGGGCGGCTACGTCTCCGGCCGCGGCGAGATCGTGGCGATGCTGCGGCAGAAGGCGCGGCCGTATCTGTTCTCCAACTCGCTGGCGCCGTCGATCGTGGCCGCGACGATGACCGCCCTGGACCTCGTGAAGGAGTCGGGCGAGCTGCGCACGCGCCTCTTCGACAACGCCGCCTACTTCCGGGCGCAGATGGGCGGGGCCGGCTTCGACCTCCTCGACGGCGAGCACGCGATCGTCCCGGTCATGTTCGGCGACGCCGTCGTGGCCTCGAGGATCGCCGCCGAGATGCTCGAGCGCGGCATCTTCGTCACCGCGTTCAGCTTCCCGGTCGTGCCCAAGGACACCGCCCGCATCCGGGTGCAGCTCTCCGCCGCGCATTCGCGCGAGGACATCGACGCAGCGGTGGCCGCGTTCGTCGCCTCCCGGGAGGCGGTTCTGGGCTAACCAGAACCGCCGTCAGCTTTCACTAATTGCGCCGAGCCGTACTAGGCGAAATTGACGGCAGACGACGCCGGCGGGGCCACCGCCGCTACCATGAGGGCGTAGCTGGATGACAGGGAACGGAGGGGCCAACCATGTCCGAATCGACGCGGGGAAAGCCGCGCCGCCCCTCGCCCCTCGGCGGCCGACGGCCGCGACGGGACGAGCTCGCCGGGTTCGCCACCGGCGCCCCGGACGTGCTCGACGACATCCTGCCGGCGGATCCCGCCGGCCTGCGCCTGCTGATCGTCGGCATCAATCCCGGCCTGTGGACCGCGGCCGTGAACGCGCCCTTCGCCCGGCCCGGCAACCGGTTCTGGCCGTCCCTGCACCGCGCAGGCCTGACCGACGACGTGGTCGACGCCTCGCGCGGGCTCTCCGCCGGCGACGAGGACCAGCTGCTGGGGCGCGGCATCGGCCTGACCAACCTCGTGGGGCGCGCGACCGTGCGGGCCGACGAGCTCACCCGCGATGAGCTGCAGGCGGCGGGGCGGCGCCTGGTCGAACGGGTGAGTCAGCTGCGGCCACGCGTCGTCGCGATCGCGGGGATCACCGCGTTTCGCGCCGCGTTCGGCCAGCCGCGGGCCACGTTGGGGCGCCAGGACACGAAGATGCTTGTCGGGTGGCCGCCCGGCGTCGTGCTGTGGGTGGTGCCGCAGCCCAGCGGACTGAACGCCCACGAGACCATCGATTCGCTCGCGGACAAGTGGCGCCGCGTGTGGGACGACGTCGCGGTCTCAGGCCTTTGAGCCGGTGAGGGCGAGCGCGCCGCCCAGGCCGACCATCATCCCGCCGCCGCTGGCGCGGATGGCGGACAGGCGCTTCGGCGAGGAGGCGAACCAGTGGCGCGCGGCGCCGGCGGCGATCGCCCACGTGCTGTCGCAGACCAGGGCGATGACCACGAAGGCGAGCCCGAGCACGAGCATCTGGAGCGGGACGCTGCCCGCGTGGAAATTCACGAACTGGGGGAGCACCGCCACGAAGAACACGGTGGTCTTCGGGTTGGAGACGCCCACGACGAACCCCTGACGGAGCGTCACCCAGGGCGCCGCGTCCTCGTGGACGGCGCCGCCGGCCGACTGGCCGAGACCCGCGCCGCGGTGGCGGATGGTCTGGATCCCGAGGTAGACGAGGTAGGCGGCGCCGAGCAGCTTGACGATCGTGAAGAGCAGGACCGATTCGGCCACGATCGCACCGAGGCCGAAGGCCACCGCGACGAGGAGCGGGAGGGCGCCGAGCTCGTTGCCGAGGACGCTGAGCAGCCCGCCGCGGTGGCCGTGCGCCAGCGAGCGGCCGATCACGAACAGGACGGACGGGCCGGGCAGCAGGATCAGCAGCAGCGAGGCCAGCGAGAAGGCGGCCAGGGATTCGACGGACGGCATGCCCACAGACTACCCGTGCCCACGCCGTCGCCGCGGGCGACGACGGCCCGCGCGCGTTACGCGTCGCCCTCCCGCTGCGCGCGCAGCGCCCGGCGGCTCGGCAGCGGCTGGCCGGCGGCGATGAGGTCGATCAGGCCGGTCTCCGGTTCGCGGTCGGCGGCGGGGCGCCTGCGCTCCTTGCGCGCCTCGAAGAGGCGGTAGAACACCGGGACCAGGATCAGCGTAAGCACCGTCGAGGAGACCAGGCCGCCGATGACCACGATCGCCAGGTCCCGGGAGATGAACCCGCTCGATCCGGTGACGCCGAGCGCCATCGGCAGGAGCGCGCAGATCGTCGCCAGCGCCGTCATGAGGATCGGGCGCAGGCGCTGGCGGGCGCCGTTCTCGACGGCGTCGGCGAGGGGCTGCCCGTCGCGGCGGTACTGGTTGACCAGGTCGATCAGCACGATCGCGTTCGTCACCACGATGCCGATGAGCATCAGCATGCCGATCAGCGAGGCGACCGCGAGCGGGCGCCCCGTGAGCAGCATGAGCAGGACTGCGCCCGTCGCGGCGAACGGTACCGAGATGAGCAGGATGAGCGGCTGCATGAGCGACTTGAAGGTCGCGACCAGCAGGATGTAGACGATCGCGATCGCCGCGAGCATCGCCAGGCCCAGCTGCTGGAAGGAGTCCGCCTGCTGGGCGGAGGCTCCGCCGATCTCGAAGTCGACGTCGGCCGGCAGATCAGCGGACTCCAGACGCTCGGTGATCTCCGCCGTCACGGCGCCCAACTGGCCTTCCTCGGGGGAGAGGGAGACCGTGGCGACCCGGTCGGCGCCGGCGCGGGTGATCGTGTCCTGCACGTCGACGGTCTCGACGTCGGCGACGTCGTCGAGCGCGAGCAGGCCGGCCGCCGTCGGGATCCGGAGCTCGCGCAGCTCCTCGGGCGAGCCGTAGGTCTCGCCGCCGGCGACGTAGACGGAGAGGTTGCGGTCGCTGATGCGCAGCTCGCCGATCGAGCGCTCGTTGCCCGCGGCGGCCACTAGCCCGGCAACCTGCATCTCCGTCAGGCCCGCCTCGGCGGCGGCGCCGCGGTCCACCTCGACCACGAGCGAGGGCTGAGTGGCCGCCAGGTCGGACACCGGCGCGTCCGCGTGCGGCGTCCCCTCGAGCGCGTCGAGCACGGTGCCCGACGCCTCGGCGAGGGCCTCGCCGTCGCCGGAGGTCAGCTCCACGTCTACCGTGGTCGCCCCGACCGAGGTGCTCTCGCCGAAGCTGATCGCGTCCGCCGATTCCAGGTCGGAGACCGATGCCTCGAGCGCGTCGCGGACCGCGGCCTGGTCCCGTCCGGCGTCGGTGGTGACCATGAACAGCCCCGACGAGGAGTCGCGGCTGAAGCCGTCGCCGCCGACCGTCAACAGGACGGACTCGACGCCGTCGACCCCGAGCAGGGCGTGCTCGGTCGCCTCGGCTTCGTCGGAGATGGCCTCCAGGGAGGCGGAGGCCTCGAAGTCCTGGTTGACCATGACGGAGTTCGAGCCGGTGCTGCCGAGGAAGTCGACCTTCAGGGCCGGGACCATGGCGCCGGTGCCGATGAGGATGACGACCGCCGCGATCAAGGTGATCACGGGGTGGCGCTGGGTGCGGCGCAGCAGCGGGACGTACGCGCGCTGGAGCCGCGAGCCGGACTCCTTCGCCTCGGCCTCGCGGCGGACCGCGTCCGCGTCGATCTCGCCCGTCGGGGCCTTCATGAACCAGTAGGCGAGCACCGGGACGATGGTCAGCGCGACCAGCAGCGAGGAGAGCATCGCGATGGTCACGGTGAGCGAGAACGGCCGGAACAGCTCGCCGACGGCGTCGGAGACGAACACGATCGGCAGGAACACGACGACGGTCGCCAGCGTCGAGGACGTGATCGCGCCGGCCACCTCGCGCACGGCCGTGAAGATCGCGGCCGACTTCCGCTCGCCGTAGGAGAGGTGCCGCTTGATGTTCTCGATGACCACGATCGAGTCGTCGACCACGCGGCCGACCGAGATGGTCAGCGCGCCGAGCGTGAGCATGTTCAGCGTGTAGTTGCTGATGTAGAGGCCCGCGAACGTGACCAGCACGGAGAGCGGGATGGAGATGGCGGTGACGATCGTCGCCCGCAGCGAGAAGAGGAACAGCATGATCACCACGACGGCGAACAGGAGCCCCAGCGCGCCCTCGAGCGCCAGGTGCTCGATCGACTCCTCGACGAAGGGCGCCTGGTCGAAGATGACGGTCGACTCGGCCTCGGCCTCCAGGCCGGCCTCGAGCGCCGCGGTGGCCCCCGGCAGCGCCTCGGAGACCGCGTGGGAGAGGCGCACGACGTCGGCGTCCGGCGTCTTCGTGATCGTCACCGAGATGCTGGGCTCGCCGTTGGTGCGCGTGATGGACTCGGCGGCCTCGGTGTCGATCGCCACGTCGGCGACGTCGTCGATGGTCACGGCCGGGCCCGGCGCCGGCGGGGCCCCGGGGGACTCCGCCGAGGGCATGAGCGGCAGGGAACGCAGCGCGTCGAGGGTCTCGACCGCCTGCCCGGCGGTGACCGAGACGTTCTCGTCGTCGATGAGCACGGAGCCCGCGGGCAGGGCCTGGCCGTTGGCCTCCAGCGCGTCGGAGAACGCCTGCGCGGACAGGCCGGCGGCGGCGAGCGCGCCGTCGTCCGGGGTGATGGTGATGCGCTCGGTCGCGCCGCCGGAGACGGAGACCTCCCGGACGCCGTCGAGCTGCGACAGCTCCGGCACGAACGAGTCGTGCAGCTCGCGGGAGAGGTCCTCGGCGCCCGCCTCGGAGGAGACCGTCAGCATGACGGCCGGGATGTCGGCGACCGACCCGGCCATCAGTTGCGGCTCCGCCCCCTCCGGCAGCTCCTCGGCGACCGAGTCGATCGCCTTGCGCAGGTCGGCCTCGATGCGCGACTGGTCCTCGCCGTACTCCGAGGCGACGGTGATCATCGCCAGCGACGGCGAGGACGAGCTCGTCACGGACTCGACCCCGGAGACGTTCTCGAAGGCGCCGGCGAGCGGCTGGGCGATCTGCTCGTCCACCACCGCCGGGCTCGCGCCCGGCGACGTGGTCATGACCGTGGTCTGCGGGAACTCGATGTCGGGGATGAGCTCCTGCTTGAGGGAGGCCATCGAGAACAGGCCGCCGGCGGCGACCACGAGGGTGAGGAGCGCGACCACCGCGCGGTTCTTGAGGCTCAGGCGTGCGAGAAACTGCAACGGAGTCGTCTTCCGATCGTGGATGCGGGGACGTTCATCAGATGAACTACCGCCGAGTATATCCGCGACGCGGTGCCGGAAGGCCCTCCGGTCAGATCAGGGGTGCCGGCGCCGCCGAGTTCGCCGCGGCCAGCAGGGTCCCG
Organism: Zhihengliuella salsuginis; assembly: GCF_014651715.1. GTDB lineage: Bacteria > Actinomycetota > Actinomycetes > Actinomycetales > Micrococcaceae > Zhihengliuella > Zhihengliuella salsuginis. The sequence goes on along the minus strand of NZ_BMXK01000007.1, from coordinate 178,901 downwards.
TCGTCGACGAGGCGGCGGACCGCCTCGATCTCCGGCGCGAGGTAGCGGTCCGTGCCCGGGCCCTCGACCACCTGGCGGATGGCGGTCCGCACCGCGGTGATGACCGGGGAGGACCCGCTCGTGGCGACGCCGCCGTCGCGCATGTCGAGGGCGCGGGCGCTCGTGAGCAGCTCGATCGCGAGAACGCGCGTGAGCCCGTCGATGCTGCGGCGCAGCTTCATCCCGGCGGCCCAGCCCATGGACACGTGGTCCTCCTGCATGGCCGAGCTCGGGATCGAGTCGACGGAGGCCGGGTTGGCCAGGCGCTTGAGCTCGGAGACGATGCCGGCCTGCGTGTACTGGGCGATCATGTGGCCGGAGTCGACTCCCGGGTCGTCGGCGAGGAAGGCGTTGAGGCCGTGGCTGCGGGCCTTGTCCAGGAAGCGGTCGGTGCGGCGCTCGGAGATCGAGGCGAGGTCCGCCGTCGCGATGGCCAGGAAGTCGAGGACGTAGCCGACCGGGGCGCCGTGGAAGTTGCCGTTGGACTCGACGCGGCCGTCCGCGGTGACCACCGGGTTGTCGACGGCGGAGGAGAGCTCGTACCCGGCGACCGACTCCGCGTGCGCCAGTGTCGCGCGCACGGCGCCGTGGACCTGCGGGGCGCAGCGCAGCGAGTACGCGTCCTGGACGCGGGTGAAGGCGTGGGCGCCGTCCTTCTGCTCCTTGATGAGGGGCGAACCGGCCAGGACGGCGCGCATGTTGGCCGCGGAATCGAGCTGTCCGGGCTGCGGGCGCAGGGCGTGCAGGTCCTCGGCGAAGACGCCGTCCGTGCCGAGCAGGCCCTCGACGCTCATCGCGCCGGCCAGGTCGGCCGTCGAGACGAGGCGGTGCAGGTCCTCGGCGGCGAGCAGGAGCATTCCGAGCATCCCGTCGGTGCCGTTGATCAGGGCCAGGCCCTCCTTCTCGGCCAGGACCACCGGGGTGATGCCGGCCGCGGACAGCGCGTCGGCGGCGTCGACGAGCTCGCCGGCGGCGTTGCGCACCTTCCCCTCGCCCATGACGGCGAGAGCGCAGTGCGAGAGCGGTGCCAGGTCCCCCGAGCAGCCGAGCGACCCGTACTCGCCGACGACGGGTGTGATGCCCGCGTTCAGCACGGCGGCGTAGGCCTGGGCGACCTCGGGGCGGACGCCCGTGCGGCCGGTGGCCATGGTGTGCAGGCGGTTGAGCATGAGCCCGCGCACGATCTCGCGGTCGACCTCGGCCCCCGACGAGGCCGCGTGGGAGCGGATGAGGGAGCGCTGCAGCTGGGCGCGCAGCTCGCCCGGGATCTGCTTGGTGGCCAGGGCGCCGAAGCCGGTGGAGACGCCGTAGTGCGGGCGGGTGTCGTGCGCGAGGTCGTCGATGACCTGGCGCGAGGCGGACATCGCGGCCGAGGACTCTGCGGAGATCTCGATCTTCGCGCCGTGACGGGCGACCGCCACGACGTCCTCGGGGGAGAGCGGTGCGGGAGTCAGGGGGATCGATGCGGTCATCATGGGTCCTTTCGGGTGGGGCGTCGACGTCCAAGTCTTGCCAAGTGGCGAGATTCACGTTTCAATAAGTGAAACGTAGATTTCGCCCGGTGGCAAGACCGGGCGGTTCTACGGACCACTTTCGCACGACGAGAACGAGGACGCACCATGGCTGAATCCGGGACCCGCACCGTTGATCGGGCGCTCGCGCTGCTCGGCGCCGTCTGCGACTCCGGGAACCTCAGCCTTGCCGAGGCCGCCCGCGAGACGGGCCTCTCCGCCTCCACCGCCCTGCGCCTGCTGCGCACCCTGGAGGCCAGCGGATTCGTCCGCCGGCAGGACGATGCCGGCTACCGGCCGGGGATGCGCATCGTCCAGCTGGGCGCCCAGGCGCTCAGCCACGAATCGCTCGTCTCGCTCGCGGTCGAGCCGCTGCGCCGGCTCGTCGCGACAACGGGGGAGTCGGCGTACCTCAGCGTCCCCGCCGCCGGCGGGACCGCCGAGGAGCACAGCATCTACATCGCGGTCGAGGAGGGCACCCACTCGGTGCGCCACGCCTCCTGGGTCGGTCGCAGCATCCCGCTGGACCGGACCGCCGTCGGAGCCGTCTTGCGCGGGGCCACCCCGGCGGCCGGCTACGTCGTCGTCGACCGCGGCGTCGAGAAGGACGTCACGGCGATCGCCGCGCCCGTCACGGTGGGAACGGCGGGGGACGACCGCGTCGTCGCGGCCCTGTCCGTCGTCGTTCCGACCTACCGCATCACCGAAGAGATCACCGCCTCGATCGGCGCCCGCGTGGCGCACGAGGCCGCACACCTACTCACGACAGAACAGACCCCGGCCAGCGCCGCTGACGCCGCGACCAAGGAGAACACCGCATGAGCACCTTCACCCAGCACGACCCCTCCCGCAGCATCCGCGCCGCGCGCGGGACGGAGATCACCGCCAAGTCGTGGCAGACCGAGGCGCCGCTGCGCATGCTGATGAACAACCTCGACCCCGAGGTCGCCGAGCGGCCGGAGGACCTCGTGGTCTACGGCGGCACGGGCCGCGCCGCCCGCTCGTGGGAGGCGTACGACGCCATCACCCGCACGCTCGAGAACCTCGAGGACAACGAGACCCTGCTCGTGCAGTCCGGCAAGCCCGTCGGCGTGTTCACCACCAACAAGTGGGCCCCGCGCGTGCTGATCGCCAACTCCAACCTCGTCGGCGACTGGGCCACCTGGCCCGAGTTCCGCAAGCTCGAGGCCGAGGAGCTGATGATGTACGGCCAGATGACGGCCGGGTCCTGGATCTACATCGGCACCCAGGGCATCCTGCAGGGCACGTACGAGACCTTCGCCGCCGTCGGCCGCAAGCTCCAGGCCGAGGGCCGCATCGCCGCGTCCACCGGCGAGGAGGGGCCGCTCGCCGGCACGCTGACGCTCACCGGCGGCTGCGGCGGCATGGGCGGCGCCCAGCCGCTCGCCGTCACCCTGAACGACGGCGCCTGCCTCATCGTCGACGTCGACGAGACCCGGCTGCGCCGCCGCGTCGGCAAGCGCTACTTGGACGAGGTCGAGACGGACCTCGACGCCGCCATCGCCAAGGTGAACCAGGCCAAGGCCGAGCGCCGCGGCTGGTCCGTCGGCTACGTCGGCAACGCCGCCGAGGTCTTCGGCGAGCTGCTGCGCCGCCACACCGCCGGGGAGCTGACGATCGACGTCGTCACCGACCAGACCTCCGCGCACGATCCGCTGTCCTACCTGCCGGAGGGCATCAGCGTCGAGGAATGGCACACCGCCTCCGCCGCCGACCCGGAGGGCTTCACCGCGAAGTCGCAGGAGTCCATGGCCAAGCACGTCAAGGCCATGGTGGAGTTCCAGGACGCCGGCGCCGAGGTGTTCGACTACGGCAACTCGATCCGCGACGAGGCCCGCAAGGGCGGCTACGACCGCGCCTTCGAGTTCCCCGGCTTCGTCCCGGCCTACATCCGCCCCCTGTTCTGCGAGGGGCTCGGCCCGTTCCGCTGGGTGGCCCTCTCCGGCGACCCGGAGGACATCCGCGTCACCGACGAGGCGCTCAAGGAGCTCTTCCCCGAGAACGCCCACCTGCACAAGTGGCTCGACGCCGCCGCCGAGCGCGTCGAGTTCGAGGGCCTGCCGGCCCGCATCTGCTGGCTCGGCTACGGCGACCGCGCCAAGGCCGGCCTCCTGTTCAACCGCCTCGTCGCCGAGGGCAAGGTCTCCGCGCCGATCGTGATCGGCCGCGACCACCTCGACTCCGGCTCCGTCGCCAGCCCGTACCGCGAGACCGAGGCCATGGCCGACGGCTCCGACGCGATCGCCGACTGGCCCCTGCTCAACGCCCTGACCGCCGCCTCCTCGGGCGCCACATGGGTCTCGATCCACCACGGCGGCGGCGTCGGCATCGGCCGCTCCATCCACGCCGGCCAGGTCTCCGTCGCCGACGGCACCGAGCTCGCCGCCGCCAAGCTCGAGGCCCTGCTGACCAACGACCCGGGCATGGGCGTCATCCGCCACGTCGACGCCGGCTACGACCGGGCCGCCGAGGTCGCCGCCGAGCGCGGCGTCCGCGTCCCGATGGCCGAGTAGGGCGATCCCGATGGAGCAGACACCCCGGACGACGACGTCCGCCCCCGCGGCCACGCGCGGCCTCTGGCGCTTCTTCCTCTACAGCGCGATCGGCCTGTTCATGTTCTTCGTCCCCGTCACCATCGCCTGGACGAAGACCATTCCGCTCGACCACCTGGTCACGCTCGTGGCGACGCTGCTGGGCGGGGCCGTGAAGTACGTGGCGCTCGCCCTCATCGCGGCGGGCACCGTGTACCCGTTCGCGACGGGCCGCTGGCGCGAGTCGCCGCTGAAGCGGGTGTTCTCGTTCCTGAACATCGTGGGCCTGGCGGCCGGCCTCGCGCTCGTCTTCGGCGTCGGCCCGGGGTGGCTGTTCGAGCCGGATCTGGGGCCGTTCCTGTTCGACAAGCTGGTGGTCCCGGTCGGGCTGATCGTCCCGATCGGCGCGATCTTCCTGGCGCTCCTGGTCGGCTACGGCCTCATGGAGTTCGTCGGCGTGATGCTGCAGCCGATCATGCGGCCGGTGTGGCGGACCCCCGGGCGCTCGGCGATCGACGCCGTGGCCTCCTTCGTGGGCAGCTACTCGCTCGGGCTGCTGATCACGAACCGGGTCTACCAGTCCGGCCGCTACACGGCCCGGGATGCGGCGATCATCGCCACCGGGTTCTCGACGGTTTCGGTGACGTTCATGCTGATCGTCGCCAAGACGCTCGACCTCATGCACATGTGGCTGCCGTACTTCCTGCTGACGTTCGCCGTGACCTTCGCGGTCACCGCGATCACGGTCCGGATCCCGCCGCTCAGCCGCATCCCCGACGACTGCTTCGAGGGCGCCGAGCCGAAGCCGGAGAAGCAGGTGACGACGCGTCGCTTCGCGGCCGCCTGGTCCGAGGCCCGCGGCGTGCTGGCCAAGGCGCCCGGCCTCGGCCGCAACGTCTGGGACAACTTCAAGGACGGCGTCCTGATGGCGATGGCGATCCTGCCGTCGATCCTGTCGGTGGGCCTGATCGGCCTGGTCCTGGCCCGCTACACCCCGGTCTTCGACTGGCTCGGCTACGTCTTCTTCCCGATCACGTGGGCCCTGCAGCTGCCGGACCCCATGCTGGCGGCCAAGGCCTCCGCCGTCGGGATCGCCGAGATGTTCCTGCCGGCCACCGTCGTGGCCGGGCACCCGTCGGAGCTGCTGCGCCTCGTGATCGGCGTGGTCTGCGTCTCGGCGATCATCTTCTTCTCCGCGCTCGTGCCCTGCATCCTGGCCACGCGCATCCCGCTCAAGCTGTGGCAGATGGTGGTGATCTGGGCCCAGCGCGTGGCCCTGACCCTCATCCTCGCCACGCCCGCCGCCTACCTCATGGTTGGAAGGTAACGACATGACAGAACCCCTCACGGGCGAGGCCCAGCGCTTCGCCACCGTCAACTCCCTCATGTCGGCGATCGCCGGCACGGGCCGCGACGCCCGCCGCGGCGGATACTCGCGCCCCGTCTACTCGACCGCCGAGCTCGAACTGCGCGAGTGGTTCGTCGCCGAGGCCACGGCCCGCGGCCTCGCCGTCGAGCGCGACTCCAACGGCATCATCTGGGCCTGGTGGGACCTTCCCGACCGGCACGACGGCGGCGCCCCCGCCGGTGCGGATCCGCGCGCCGGCGCGCTGGTCACCGGTTCGCACCTGGACTCGGTGCCCGGCGGCGGCCCGTTCGACGGCCCGCTCGGCGTCGCCTCCGCCCTCGCGGCCTTCGACGTGCTGAAGATGCGCGAGGCCGCCGGCACGCTGGCGCGCAAGCGTGCGTTCGCGATCGCCGTCTTCCCCGAGGAGGAGGGCTCGGCCTTCGGCGTGGCCTGCCTGGGCTCCCGCCTGCTGACCGGGGCGATCGACCCGGTGCGCGCCCTGAACCTGACGGACGAGCGCGGCACGACCTTCGCCGACGCCTCCCGCGCCCACGGGCTCGACCCGGACGCGATGGGCCGCGACGAGCTGGCACTGTCCCGCATCGGGGACTTCGTCGAGCTGCACGTCGAACAGGGCCGCGGCCTGAACACCGAGGACTACACGGATGCCGCCGGGCGCGGTCCCGCCGTCGCCGTCGCGTCGTCGATCCTCGGGCACGGCCGCTGGCGCCTGTCCTTCACCGGGCAGGGCAACCACGCCGGCACCACGCTGATGACCGACCGCGCCGACCCCATGATCGCCGCCTCGCAGGCGGTCCTCGCGATCAGGTCGATCGGCGCCGCCCAGCCGGGCGCCCGCGCCACGGTCGGCCGGCTCGAGCCCGTGCCCGGCGGAACCAACGTCATCGCCTCGCGCGTCGACCTCTGGATCGACGTCCGCCACCCGGACGACGCGGTCACCGCCGCCCTCGTGACGCGGATCCTCGAGCAGGCGCAGCAGATCGCAGCCCTCGAGGGCTGCGCCGCCGAGCTGACCGAGGAGTCGCTGTCGGCCACCGTGCACTTCGACGCCTCGCTGACCCGGGCCCTGACGGCCTCCGCGGCCCGCACCGTGCCGGGGACCCCGGCCCTGGCCACCGGCGCCGGGCACGACGCCGGCGTCCTCGCCTCCGAGGTGCCCACCGGCATGCTGTTCGTCCGCAACCCCTCCGGTATCAGCCACTCGCCGGAGGAGTACGTCGAGGACGATGACGCCGCCACCGGCACGGCCGCCCTCGCCGATGCGCTGGGGGACCTGCTGTGAGCGGCGCGACGGTCGAGGTCCCGGGGCCGGTCAACGCCCACTCCCACGCCTTCCACCGCATCCTGCGCGGGCGCACCCACGAGGGTGCGGCCGGGGGAGCCGGCGACTTCTGGACCTGGCGCGAGCAGATGTACGCCGCAGCCGAGTCCCTGGACCCGGACGGCTACGAGCAGCTCGCCACCGCGCTGTTCGCGGAGATGGTCGTCTCCGGGTGGACCGCCGTCGGCGAGTTCCACTACCTGCACCACCGCCCCGGCGGAGAACGCTACCCGGACCACGACATGGAGCGGGCGCTCGCCCGGGCCGCGGCGTCGGCCGGCATCCGCCTCGTGCTCCTGGATACCTGCTACCTCTCCGGCGGCCTCGACGCCGACGGGCGGCAGCTCGACCTCAACGAGACCCAGGCCCGCTTCAGCGACGGCGACGCCGCCGGATGGCTGCGCCGGCACGAGTCGCTGCGCGCAGCGCTCGCCGAGGAGGACGCCGGCACCGGGCTGTTCACGCTCGGCGCGGCCATCCACTCGGTCCGCGCGGTCCCGCCGTCCGAGCTCGCGGTCATCGCCGGTGCGCTGCCGGAGGATGAGCCGCTGCACGTGCACCTCTCCGAGCAGCCGGCCGAGAACGCCGCCTGCCTCGCCGCGCACGGCGTCACGCCCGCCGGCCTGCTCGAGCGCCACGGCCTGCTCTCGCCGCGGCTGTCGGCGGTGCATGCGACGCACCTGACGCCGGCGGATATCGCCGCGCTCGGGTCGGCCGGCTGCGCGATCGTCATGTGCCCGACCACCGAGGCGGACCTCGCCGACGGCATCGGGCCGGCGCGCGAACTCGCCGACGCCGGCGCCGTGATCGCGCTCGGCACCGACCAGCACGCCGTCGTCGACCCCTACCTGGAGATGCGCGCCCTCGAGCACGGCGAACGCCTGCGCACCGGCATCCGCGGCCGGTTCTCCCCGGCGGAGATCTCCGCGGCCGCCCGCGCCGGCGGGCTCGCCAGCCTTGGCCTCTGCGACAACGACGACGTCGTGCACGTGCGCGCCGACAGCCTGCGCACCGCCGGTTCCCGGCCGCCGCAGCTGCCCCTGACCGCGACCGCCGCCGACGTGGCGTCGGTGCGCATCAACGGCACGGTGCTCGCCCGGGACGGGATCCACACCCGCCTCGGCGACCCGGCCGACCTCTTCACCCGCTTCTTCACCGACCATCCGGAGTTCTCATGAGCCTGCTAGTGACCAACATCGGCGAACTGACGACCCAGGATCCGGAGCGGCGCGTGCTGACGGACGCCGCCGTCGTGATCGAGGACGGGCGCTTCGCCTGGATCGGCGCCGCCGCCGACGCTCCGGCCGCGGACGAGGCGCACGACGCCGGCTCCCGCGCCGCGCTGCCCGGCTGGGTCGACTCGCACACGCACCTGATCTTCGCCGGCGACCGGTCGGCCGAATTCGAGGCCCGGATGGCGGGGGAGGCCTACGCCGCCGGCGGGATCTCCGTGACGATGGACGCCACGCGCGCCGCCGACGACTACGAGTTGACGCGGCTGCTGCTCGGCCGGGTCGCCGAGGCCGCCGCGGGCGGGACCACGTACCTGGAGACGAAGACCGGCTACGGGCTCAGCGTGGAGGAGGAGCGCCGGCACGCCCGCATCGCGTCCTCCGTGGCCGACCAGGTCACGTACCTCGGCGCGCACCTTGTGCCGCCGGGGGCCGACGCGGACGAGTACACCGAGCTGGTCTGCACCGACATGCTCGACGCCGTGAAGCCGTACGCCCAGTTCGCGGATGTCTTCTGCGAGCGGGGCGCTTTCAACGAGGAGCAGTCCCGCCGCGTGCTCAGCGCGTGCCGCGAAGCCGGGCTCGGGCTGCGCGTGCACGGCAACCAGCTGGGCCCGGGGCCCGGAGTGCGTCTCGCCGTCGAGTTCGCCGCGTCGAGCGTCGACCACGTGAACTACCTCGAGCCCGCCGACGTCGAGCTGCTGGCCGGCACCTGGTCGGGCTGGGATGCGGCGGGCGCGACGGGGACCGCGGGCGTCGTGGCCACGTGCCTTCCGGCGTGCGACCTGTCCACGCGGCAGCCGCTCGCCCCGGGCCGCGAGCTGCTCGACGCCGGCGTGGAGATCGCGCTGGCCTCCAACTGCAACCCGGGCACCAGCTATACGTCTTCGATGGCGTACTGCGTCGGCACCGCGGTGCTGCAGATGGGCCTGACCGTGACGGAGGCGGTGCGGGCCGCGACGTTCGGCGGGGCGCTGGCGCTCGGCGTGCAGGACACGGTCGGCAGCGTCGAGGTCGGCAAGCGCGCGGACCTGCAGCTGCTCAACGCGCCGGCGGCGGCGCATCTGGCCTACCGGCCGGGGATGCCGCTGACGCAGGCCGTGTTCCGCGCCGGCGAGCGGGTGGACCCCCGCGCGTAGGAGGCAGCGCACGCAGAAAGGGGCCCGGCCGGGGAGGTCCCCGGCCGGGCCCCGACTGTCCTGCGTCCTCCCGGCGTCCTAGGCGTCCTGGAAGGTCACGACGGCGAAGAACCCGCGCCCGGCGACCGCCGTGTCCGCGGACGCGGAGCCCACGACGACGTCGAGCTCGGCGAGGGTCTGCTCGCCGTCGGCCGCGGTCAGGTGGCCGTGGCCGGAGAGCAGCATGCCGTACTGGCCGTCGACGAGCGGCAGCGGCCGCTTCTTGGAGAGCTCGAGGATGAGCACGAACACCTCGGCGCCGGCCCCGGCGAAAGCGTTGAGGGCGACCACCGGACCGGTGGGCAGGGCCGCGGAGGTGGCTGCGCCGCCGTCGTACGTGAACGGGCGGTACTGCTCCAGGGCGTGCTCGCGGCCGTCGACCTCGAGCAGCAGCAGCTCGCCCTCGACGACGGTCTGGACCCGGGTGAAGCCGTCGAAGGAGGAGAACTCGCCCGGTTGGTCGACGAGCGCGAGGCTCAACCGGCGGTTGTCGCCGGCGAGGATCTCGCGGGTCTTGCCCCGGCCGTTGCGCCAGGCGGAGACGGGGAGATCGGCGGTGCGGATGATGTGCTCTGCTGACTCGGCCATCCTCCCAGCCTACGGCCTGTGTCACACAGCGGCGCCGTTGGCCCCGCTCGGAGCGCGCGTGGTAGACATGAGCCATGGCTACCATCACCCTCCAAGGCTCCGAAATCCAGACCGTCGGCGAGCTCCCCGCAGTGGGCTCCGCCGCTCCCGAATTCACGCTGACCGGCACGGACCTGTCCGACGTGAAGTCCTCCGACTTCGCCGGCAAGCGCGTGGTCCTGAACATCTTCCCGAGCGTCGACACCGGAACCTGCGCCGCCAGCGTCCGCGAGTTCAACAAGCGCGCCGCCGAGCTGGAGAACACCGTCGTCCTCTGCGTCTCCGCCGACCTGCCGTTCGCCCAGGCCCGCTTCTGCGGCGCCGAGGGCATCGAGAACGTCGTGGCCGGCTCGACCTTCCGTTCCACCTTCGGCGACGACTACGGCGTGGAGTTCGAGACCGGCCCGCTGACCGGGCTCAAGTCGCGCTCCGTCGTGGTCCTCGACGCCGACCACAAGGTCGTCTACACGGAGCAGGTCGCCGAGACCACCGAGGAGCCGAACTACGAGTCGGCCATCGCCGCGCTCTCCTGATCCCGCACGCCGCCGGCGACCGCCTTGTTGACGGCGGCCCCGCGCTCGGCGCTCCACGAGGGGCCCGCACTTCCGGACGCCGGGAGGCGGGCCTCTCGTTGTGTGTCGGAGCGACAAGACGGTGCCCATCCCGTGCCGCGAACCGGATGACCGTCAGAATAGTGGTCTTCAACCGCTGAATACGCTCTGTTTTTGCCAGTCATCGCTGCGGCGCGCAGGCTCGGCTTCAGATCGCGGCGGCCGCATCCTCCAGGCGCGGGGCGGCCTGGCGCACCAGCTTCGGCCAGTCCGGGGCGTCGGTGCGCAGCGTCGCGTTGTAGACGACCTCGAGCCGCATCGCGCCGTCCCAGACGCGAGCCCGCCGCGCCTCGTCGGCGTCGCGCGCCAGCGCGCCGACCAGATCCCGCCCGTGCCACGCCGCCAGGTAGGCCACGTTGAGAGCGGGATCCCAGGCCGCGGCGAGGTCCCAGTCGAGGATCCCGGAGATTCGGCCGCCGACCCAGTGCACGTTGTGCCCGGCCAGGTCCCCGTGCACGAGCGAGGCGGGCACGTCGTCGAACTCCCGCAGCGCCGCGAGCACGCGTGCGGCGTCCACGACCGCCGCGGCACCGGTGGCCGCGTCGGGTGCGTGCCCGCCGAGGGCGTCCAGCGTCGCGGCGACCTTGGACTCGGTCCACGGGCCGCCGTACGCGAAGGGCGGCGCCAGCAGGTGCCGCAGGGGCACGATGTCCACGGCGGCCAGCGCCTCCAGGAGCTCCCGCAGCGTGGCGGCGTCGCCGGTGTGCGGCTCGTGCGCCGCGCCGTCGATGAATTCCTGCACGACGGCGGCCGGCACCACCCGGCCCGGCCCGCCGTCGTCCGGCTGCGCCCGGCGCGCGCCGTCGTCGTCCGGCCCCGTGGCGGACCAGACCCCGGTGAGGGAGCGCGGAACCGGGAACGGCAGCTGCGCCGCGAGCGCGTCGACGAGCGCCGTCCGGCGCACGAGGTCGGCGGCCTGGGCGGCGTCGCGGGCCATGCGCAGCACGGCACGGCCCTCGGCGACGAGGACGAGGTGGAACTGCCCGCCTTCGGCCACGCGTCCGCCGCGCCAATCGGGCCCGGGGTACAGGCGCTCGGCGAGGGCGATCTCACTCTCATAGGGCTCGCGCATACCATCGATCCTATGAGCCGGACAGCGAACCTCGAACCAGCACCCGTGCCCACCCGAGCCGGACGGGTGCGGCTGCGGGTCGAGATCGCCCTCGTGCTGGGCCTCTCGCTCGGCCAGTCCGCCGTCTACTCGGTGGTCAGCCTGCTCGACAAGCTCACGCGCGCCCCGCTCGGGGACCAGACCACCAGCATGAACCGCTCGCTCGCCGAGCGCCCCGGCTTCGACCTGACCTACCAGCTGCTCGACATCGTCTTCGCCCTGGTGCCGGTCGCCCTCGCGCTCTATCTCCTGTTCGCGCTCACCGGGCGCAGCCCGTTCCGGACGCTCGGGTTCGGGGTGCGGCGCCCGGGCCGCTCGGTGCCCGCCAGCATCGGGTACGACGCCGGCGTCGGCTCCGCGCTGTTCGCCGCCATCGGCGTGGGCACGCTCGGCGTCTACGCGGCCGGACGCGCACTCGGCGTGACCACCGCGATCGTTCCCGCCAACCTCGACGACCACTGGTGGACGATCCCGGTGCTGCTGCTCTCGGCCGTCAGGCACGGCGTGCTCGAGGAGGTCGTCGTGGTGGGGTTCCTGTTCCACCACCTGCGCCGGCTCGGGTGGGGACGCGGGGCGTGGGGTGCGTGGAGCATCATCGTCGCCTCCGCCCTGCTGCGCGGCAGCTACCACCTGTACCAGGGGATCGGGCCGTTCCTCGGGAACGTGGCCATGGGGCTCGTGTTCGGGTGGCTCTACCAGCGGGGGGTGGACCGCGGCCAGCCGCGCGTGATGCCGCTCGTCGTCGCGCACGCCCTTCTCGACGCCGCGGGGTTCGTCGGCTACGCGCTCTTCGGCAGCGCGATCGGCATCGGCGCCTGACCCCGGGAGGGCGCCCGGACGCAGCGGTCCCCGGCACGGACGGGCGTGCCGGGGACCGGTGGCGGCGTGGTGCGCAGCGGGCCTAGAGGATGACGAGGCCGTGCGGGGTCATGAAGGAGACCGACATGATGCCGGGGGTGCCGTTGGGCGCCTGCCAGTCGACCGTGACGTCGCCCAGCGGGGACTTCTCCGGCTGGCCCAGCCACTCGGCCACGCGGTCCTTGGAACCGGCGATCGAGATCTGGGCGATCTGGCCCTCGGGCTCCGCCAGGGCCTGCGACGGGTGCAGCTTCTCGGCCCCCTCGTCCCACTGGATCATGTAGGGGACCTGCGGGTCGGCGATCAGCCCCTTGATGCCGATCTGCTGCCACGTGAGCTCCTGGCCGTCCGGGAACTTCCGGTTGCCGGGGACGCGGTCGCGGCCGAGCCGCTGCTCGAACGGTGCGAGATCGTCGACGGCGACGACCCACCCCATCCAGCCGCCGCCGGCCTCCGAGCGGGCGCGCACGGCCTGGCCGAACGGCGCCTTGTCGCTCGCCGGGTGGTCCAGCACCTCGACAACCTCGAGGTACTGGTTGTGCTGCATCGGGAAGATAACGTTCCGGGTGCCGAACCGGGGGTGGATACCGCCCTTCACGGACTCGAGGCCCAGAGTTTCGGCGACCCGCTCGGCCGTGGCCGTCAGTCCGTCTTGTCCGCAAGCGTAAGAAACATGGTCCAACCTCATCATGTGCTCATGATGGCACTTTGTGAGATGCGTCTCGACTTAGGCTGCCCTAACTTGCAGGAGTGTTTCGCTCGAAGTCGTTTCCGCGCCCGTCGTGCGGCCGCGAAGTTGCGGAGCGGCGGCGCTTCGCCGACACTGGTGGGACAAGGTCATGAGTGCCAGCGTGAAACCCCGGTTTGCTGGCCGGCAACCCTCCACTCGCGGTGGGGTGCCCCGGGTGAAGACCTGGCCCCGCACCAACCGGTGCAGGGCAAGCGCGGGAACGCCTCCCGAAGACCAGCCCCATCACGGGCCGGGCGGGCCGACCCCATGTTCAAGAGGGGACAGTCACTGTGACCAATCCAAACGCATCCTGGTCGTTCGAAACCCGCCAGATCCACTCCGGGCAGACCCCGGACGACGCCACCGGCGCGCGGGCCCTGCCGATCTACCAGAGCACCTCCTTCGTGTTCCCGAGTGCCGAGAGCGCCGCGGCCCGCTTCGCGCTCGCCGAGCTCGAGCCGATCTACACGCGCATCGGCAACCCGACGACGGACGCCGTCGAGGCGCGCATCGCCGACCTCGAGGGCGGCGTCGGCGCGCTGCTGCTCTCCTCGGGCCAGGCCGCGACCACGTTCGCGCTCCTCAACGTCGCCGAGGCCGGGGACCACATCGTCGCCAGCCCGAGTCTCTACGGCGGCACCCAGAACCTGCTCAAGCACACGCTGAAGCGCCTCGGCATCGCGGTCACGTTCGTGGCCGACCCGGACGACCTCGAGCAGTGGCGCGGGGCCGTGCAGGAGAACACGAAGGCGTTCTTCGGCGAGGTCGTCTCGAACCCGCGCCAGGACGTCCTCGACATCGAGGGTGTCGCGCGGGTCGCCCACACGGCCGGCGTTCCGCTGCTCGTGGACAACACGCTGTCCACGCCGTACCTGATTCGCCCGCTGGAGTGGGGCGCCGACGTCGTCATCCACTCGGCGACCAAGTACCTCGGCGGCCACGGCACCGCGATCGCCGGCGTCATCGTCGACGGCGGCAGCTTCGACTACGCCCAGTACCCGGAGCGGTTCGAGACGTTCAACACCCCCGACGAGTCCTACAACGGCCTGGTGTTCGCCCGGGACCTCGGCGTCGGCAGTGCGCTCGGGGCGAACCTGGCCTACATCCTCAAGGCGCGGGTGCAGTTGCTGCGCGACCTCGGCTCCGCCGTCGCGCCGTTCAACGCGTTCCTCATCGCCCAGGGCCTGGAGACACTCAGCCTGCGCATCGAGCGCCACGTCGCCAACGCACAGACCGTGGCCGAGTGGCTCGAGGGCCGGGACGACGTCGTCAGGGTCGCGTACGCGGGCCTGGAGTCCAGCCCGTGGTTCGAGCGCGGCCGGAAGTACGGCCCGCGCGGGACCGGGGCCGTCGTCTCGTTCGAGCTGGCCGGCGGGGCGGCGGCCGGGCAGGCGTTCGTCGACGGCCTGGAACTGCATTCGCACGTGGCCAATATCGGGGACGTCCGCTCACTGGTCATCCACCCCGCCTCGACGACGCACGCCCAGCTGGGCGAGGCGGAGCAGCTCGCCGCCGGCGTCACGCCGGGCCTGGTGCGGCTGTCCGTCGGCATCGAGCACGTCGACGACATCCTGGCGGATCTCGAGTCGGGCTTCGCCGCGGCCGAGTCGGCTGTCGGCCGGCAGGCGGCGGTGTCCTGACACCGGCGGCCCGTGCCGGGCGGACCGGCACGGGCCCCGCCTCGCGGCGGACAGCAAGAACCACCCGCCCCGGCGGGCGGACGAGGAGACAAGACGAGTGGTGAAGTGAGCAGCGACGTCGACACGATCAATCAGGCCGCCGACCGGCACGGCACGGCCGGGCACCTGGAGGCCGCCGGAGCGCCGGCGGTCCCGGCGGACGGCACACTGCGGGTGCTGCGCACCGGGGAGTTCGCCTTCGAGACCGGCGGCGTGCTGCCGCGCATGGACATCGCCTACGAGACGTGGGGGACCCTCGACGAGGACGGCTCCAACGCGGTCCTGCTGCTGCACGCGCTGACGGGCGACACCCACGTCGCCCGCGGCGCGAGCGGCGAGCCGGGCTGGTGGGACGGCTTCGTCGGCCCCGGCCTGACGGTCGACACCGACAAGTACTTCGTCGTCGCCCCCGGCATGGTGGGCGGCTGCAACGGCACGACCGGGCCCGGCAGCGCCGCGCCGGACGGCCGGGCGTGGGGCTCGCGCTTCCCGTTCACGACGATCCGGGATTCGGTCCGGCTCGAGGCCCGGCTGGCCGACGCCCTGGGCGTCGACGCGTGGCACACCGTCCTCGGCGGGTCCATGGGCGGTGCCCGGGCCCTGGAGTGGGCCGTGACGTTCCCCGAGCGCGTGGGCCGGTGCGTCTCCATCGCCTCGACCGCGGCGTCGACGGCCGAGCAGATCGCCTTCGCGCAGATCCAGACGCGGGCCATCCGCCTCGACCCGGCGTTCGCCGGCGGCGACTACTACAGTGCACCGGCGAGAACGCCGGGAGAGAGAGCCGGATTCGGCGAGGGGCCCGTCGCCGGGCTGGGCATCGCGCGGCGCATGGCCCACATCACCTACCGCTCCGACGTCGAGTTCGACGCCCGGTTCGGCCGCACCGCCCAGCAGGACGAGGAGCCGCTCGGCAGCGCGTCGCTCGAGCGCGGCCGCTACCAGGTCGAGAGCTACCTCGACCACCAGGCCACGAAGCTCGTCGGCCGGTTCGACGCGAACGCCTACGTCGTCATCACCGAGGCGCTCATGAGCCACGACGTCGGCCGGGGGCGCGGGGGAGTGGACGCGGCGCTCGCCGGGCTGGACGGCGTCGAGTTCCTCATCGCCGCCGTCGACTCGGACCGGCTGTACTGGCCCGTGCAGGCCGAGGCCATGGCCTCGCGGCTGCCGAACTGCCCGCCGGTCGAGTACATCCGCACGCCGATCGGGCACGACGGCTTCCTCACCGACGTCGAGCAGCTCTCCGGGGTGCTGAAACGGACGGTCTTCACCCGGTGACGTCCGGCCACGCGAGTTCACGATTTCCCGCGGGGCCGGCCCGCGGTGGTTCAATGGGGCCATGACCAGTACATGGAACCCGGAAGTCGTGTGGAGCAGGCCAGAAGCGGAACGCGCGGGGACGCCGTTGATCGTGATGTTCCACGGATACCTCTCCCACGAGCGGGACCTGATCGGCCTCGCGCCGATGCTGCCCGAGGAGTTCACGCTCGTCTCGGTCCGGGCCCCGCACGCGCTGGGCCCGGGGTTCACCTGGTTCCCGCTGCTGCACGAACCCGACTACTCGATCGAACGCGTGACCGCAGCTGTCGACGACGTCGTCTCCTGGCTCGACACCGTCAAGGGAGCCCACACGTCGGTGACGCTGCTCGGCTTCTCGATGGGCATGGCCGTGGCGACGTCGGTGCTGCGCCGCCGCCCGGCCGACATCGAGGCGGTCGTCGGCCTCTCCGGCTTCGCGATCCCCACGCCGAGCGACTACTTCCGCGACGACGAGGTCGCCGCCGCGTCCGTCCCGCTGTTCTGGGGCCGCGGCGACGCCGACCAGATCATCACGGAGGACAAGATCGAGTTCACCAACGAGTGGGCGAACGCCAACACCAGGCTCGTCAAGATGATGTACGCGAACATGGCGCACAGCATCAACCCGACCGAGATGGGCCACGTCTGCGAGTTCCTACGCCAGAGCGTCCTGGCCGAGGCCCCGGCCCGCTGATCCGTCGGCGCCGGCCCTAGGCCGTCGTCGAGGTGACCGTGATGGTGGTCTGGTCGAGGGTGACGGCGTCGCCGTGGCGGATCTGCTTGCCGCGGCGGGTCTCCGGCTCGCCGTTGACGAGCACGTGCCCGTGCTCGATGAGCTCCTTGGCCTCGATGCCGTCCTCCACGAGGTTCGCGAGCTTCAGCAGCTGGCCCAGGCGGATCGATTCGTCGCGGATGGAAATGTTCTCAGGGTCGGTTGCCGTCATGGTTAAACAGTGTAGGGGTGCCGGATGAACGCGGTTCCGCCGGCCGCAGGGCGCCGCCAGCCCGGAAAAGAGGAAGAGGACGAATGACACCTGCCGTACGTGAAGGCGAGCACCGGACACTGCCGCTGCCGCTCGGACTCTTCCTCGCCCTCGTCGCCGGCAGCGCCATGCCGCTGCAGGGGCGCATCAACGGCGCCCTGGGCGAGGAGCTCGGCAGCGGCATCGGGGCGGCGGTCGTCTCGTTCGGCGTCGGACTGCTCGTGCTGACGGTCGTGATCCTCGTCCTGCCGGTCGGCCGCCGCGGCCTGCGCGAGATGCCCGGCCACGTCCGGGCGGGCCGGTTCCCCTGGTGGTACATGCTCGCGGGTGCGTTCGGCGCGTTCTTCGTCCTCAGCCAGGGCCTCGTCGTCACCTTCCTCGGCGTCGCGCTCTTCACGGTCGCGAATGTCGCCGGCCAGATCGGTTCGGGCCTCCTCGTGGACAGGATCGGCTTCGGGCCCGGCGGCCCGCGCCCGGTCAGCACCGCCCGGCTCGTCGGCGCCCTGCTGGCGCTCGCGGGCGTCGTGTGGGTCGTGTGGCCCACGCTCGCCGAGCGCGGGGTGGCCTTCGCCGTCGTCGGGCCGATGCTGATGCCGCTGGTCGCCGGCCTGCTGATGGGCTTCCAGCAGGCCATGAACGGCGTCCAGACCCGCCACTACGGCAACCCGCTGCCGGCGACGTTCTTCAACTTCCTGATCGGCACGATCGCCCTCGTGGCGACCTACCTCGTCATGCTGCCGTTCGCCGGGCCGGCCGGCGACCTGCCCTCCGTCTGGTGGATGTACATCGGCGGGCCGCTCGGCATCGTCTTCATCGCCGCGGGCGCGGTCCTGGTGCGCCTCCTCGGAGTCCTCGTCGTCAGCCTCGGCCTCATCGCCGGCCAGCTGCTCGGCTCCCTGGCGATCGACGCCCTCGCGCCCGTCCCCGGGTCGACGGTGAGCGCGACGACGGTCCTCGGCACGCTCGTCGCGCTGGTCGCGGTCGTCATCGCGGCCGCCCCGCGGTCGGGGTTGAAGTTCCGCTGAGGCCCCCGAGACGTGTTTCGGCTAGGGTGTAGTCGGTATTTGTCCCCCATGGCGGACCGCAACCAGCGGCCTCGCCACCAGGAGTAGATGTATGGCACCGCAGTCCAAGCTCGATCAGGTCATCTCCCTCGCCAAGCGGCGCGGCTTCGTCTTCCAAGCCGGCGAGATCTACGGCGGTTCCCGCTCCGCCTGGGACTACGGGCCCCTCGGCACCGAGCTCAAGGAGAACATCAAGCGCGAGTGGTGGCAGAACTTCGTCCGCGGCCGCGAGGACATGGTGGGACTCGACTCGTCGATCATCCTGCCCAAGGCCGTCTGGGAGGCCTCCGGCCACGTCAAGACGTTCACCGACCCGCTCGTCGAGTGCACGCAGTGCCACAAGCGCCACCGCGAGGACCACCTGATCGAGGCGTTCGTGGCCAAGAAGGGCCGCGAGCCGAAGGACGGCATGAGCGAGATCGCCTGCCCGGACTGCGGAACCAAGGGCCAGTTCACCGACCCGATGATGTTCTCCGGCCTGGTCAAGACCTTCCTCGGCCCCGTCGACAGCGAGGCCGGCCTGTACTTCATGCGCCCGGAGACCGCTCAGGGCATCTTCGTGAACTTCGCCAACGTCCTCACCGCGTCCCGCAAGAAGCCCCCGTTCGGCATCGGCCAGATCGGCAAGGCCTTCCGGAACGAGATCACCCCCGGAAACTTCATCTTCCGCACCCGCGAGTTCGAGCAGATGGAGATCGAGTTCTTCACCGCCCCTGAGGACGCGCCGACCTACTTCGACCAGTGGGTCGAGGACTGCTGGAACTGGTTCCTGGACCTCGGCATCAACCCGGAGAACATGCGCCAGTTCGACGTCCCCGAGGACGAGCGGGCGCACTACTCGGCCGGCACGATCGACTTCGAGTACCGTTTCGGCTTCCAGGGCTCGGAATGGGGCGAGCTCATGGGCGTCGCCAACCGCACCGACTTCGACCTGAACTCCCACAAGGAGGCCTCGGGCGCCGACCTCTCCTACTTCAACCAGGCCACCGGCGAACGCTACGTCCCCTACGTGATCGAGCCGTCCTTCGGCCTGACGCGTTCGATGATGGCGTTCCTCGTCGACGCCTACACCGAGGACGAGGCCCCGAATTCGAAGGGCGGCGTCGACAAGCGCACCGTGCTCAAGCTCGACCCGCGCCTGGCGCCGGTCAAGGCCGCGGTGCTCCCGCTCTCCCGTAACGAGCAGCTCTCGCCGCAGGCCCGCGAGCTCGCGGCCAAGCTGCGCAAGCACTGGAACATCGACTTCGACGACGCCGGGGCCATCGGCCGCCGCTACCGCCGCCAGGACGAGATCGGCACGCCGTTCTGCATCACGTTCGACTTCGACTCGCTCGACGACGCCGCGGTCACCATCCGCGAGCGCGACACGATGAGCCAGGAGCGCGTGGCGCTGGACCAGGTCCAGTCCTACCTCGCCGCCCGCCTGCTGGGAGCCTGAGCATGATCGAGCAGTCCGGACTGCACCACCTGACCTACCGTCCGTGGCGCGAGGGCGACGACCTGGCGCTCCTGCAGGTGTGGGGGGATCCTGCCACGCCGCAGGCCCACGTCGACCGCACGATGCTGCGGGCGAGCCACGACGACCCGTGGGCGCGCACCGTCGTCGCAGAGGACCAGGGCGTCCCGATCGCGGCCGCGACCGTGTTCGAGTCGTCGCTGCACCCGGACCGGCTCTGGTTCTACGTCGAGGTCGCCCGCGACCACCGGCGACAGGGCATCGCCACGGAGCTGCTGCGGCAGTTGCGCCGCGAGGGTGCCCCGTCCGAAGTCAGCGCCCTGAAATCCCGTTTCACGGACGAGGGGAACGACGCCGGTGCCTCGGCCGGGTTCGCCGCGTCCGTCGGCCAGTCGCAGATCATGCGCGCCCGCGCCGTCGTCATCGAGCCGGGCGGCATGAAGCTGCCCGAGTTCAGCGACGACGGGCTCACCCTCGAGGAGTCGGCCACCGGTTCCGTCGAGCTCACCCAGCTGGTCACCGCCTTCTACAACGCGGTGCACGACTGGGACCGTGCCGACATGACCCTCGGCCGCGCGCAGACCATGCTGCTCTCCGAGGCGACGGGCGCGAAGGGCTCCGTGGTCCTGCGCGACAAGCCGAAGGCCCGGGGCGGAAAGATCCTCGCGTTCGCGATCAGCTACGAGCCCGACCGGCTCGACGCCCCGGCGGACGTCCTCATCGGCTGGGACCCGGAACTCGAGAAGTCCGCCGCCGAGCAGGCCGTCTTCGGGCTGCTGTCGATGCTCGCGCACCAGTACCCGGTCAAGGTCGAGGTCGACGACGCGATGACCGCGCTCAGCGAGGTCGTCGACGGTCTCATCGCGGCCGGGCAGGCGACGGTCGTCACCACGACGCACATCGTCTCGACCGACTAGAGACTCGAAGGGGAGACACGGTGGGCCACGGGCACAGCCACGACGACGTACGCATCGCCGATCCGGCCCGCCGGCGGCGGGCCAGGGTCATCCTCTCGGCGATCCTGCTGCCGCTGGCGGTCCTCACCATTGTCGGCACGTGGTTCCTGTGGCCGAGCGGGGGAGCGGAACAGATCCAGCTCGACGACCCGTACTCGGCGGCCGCGGGGGTCGACTTCGTCTCCGGAACGGTCCGCGAGGTCGTCAACGAGACCTGTCCGTCCTCCGGGGACCTGGAGGCGGTCGGCGGCGAGGCGCAGAAGTGCGACGTCGCCTACGTCGAGCCCAACGCGGGCGGCGGCCCCGTCCCGGTCGAGGTCCCGCCCGAGATCCTGACGGCCACCGGCATCGAGCCCGGCGACAAGATCCGCTACCTCGATCTCACCGAGGCCGTCACCGGGTCGGCCGCGCCCTACATCTTCGTGGACTTCGTCCGCGCGGCGCCCATTCTGCTGCTCTCGGCGCTGTACGCCTTCGTCGTCGTGCTGGTCGCCAGGTGGCGCGGGTTCCGGGCGCTGCTCGGCCTGATCGGCGCGTACTTCGTGCTCTCCAAGTTCATGATCCCGGCGCTCGTCGAGGGCAAACCGGCCCTGCTCGTCGGCCTCGTCGGGTCCGCCCTGATCATGATCGCCGTGCTCTACTTCGCGCACGGCTTCACCGCCAGGACGACGACGGCCCTGCTGGGCACGGTCTTCGGCCTCGGGGTGACCACGCTGCTGGCGGCCTGGGCGACCGATGCCGTCCACCTCACCGGCGTCGGCGACGACGCCAAGTACACGCTCGTCAACCAGGTGCCCGAGCTCTCGCTCTCCGGGATCATCCTGTGCGGACTGCTGATCGCCGGGCTCGGCGTCCTCAACGACGTGACGATCACCCAGTCCTCCGCGGTGTGGGAGCTGGCCGAGTCCAACCCGCGCCGCTCGGCGAAGGACCTCTTCACGGCGGCGATGCGCATCGGCCGCGACCACATCGCCTCGACCGTGTACACCATCGCCTTCGCCTATGCGGGCGCCGTGCTGCCGATGCTGATCCTCGTGACGCTCTACGACCGGGCGCTGCTGGACACGTTCACCTCCGGCGAGCTGGTCGAGGAGGTCGTGCGCACGCTCGTCGGATCGATCGGCCTGGTGCTGGCGATCCCGGTCACCACCGCGATCGCGGTCGCGGTCGTCAAGGCGGTTGGCACCGGCAGCACGCCCCCGGCCCAGCCGGCAGGCGCGCCGTCCGCCCCGCGGTCGGGCGCTCCGGAGCCTCGGGACGAGCTCGCCGCCGCACTCGCGGGACCCGGGCCCGACGACGCGGAGGCGGAGCCCCGCCGCCGTGGGCGCCGCTCCATGCCGGGCGCGCAGCCGGACGCGTAGCCGCCGCCCGATTTGCACGGCCTTGCGATAATGGGTCAGTGACCGTGACAGCTTCCTCCCCTCGAAACCAGTACGACGGCGCCGCGGCCCCCGCGGCGCCGGCCTCCAGCGCGCCCGCGGGCGCCGGGTCGACCACCAGGCTCGAGCTGCCGCCGCTGCACCTCGGCAAGCTGCGCGTCGACGTGCCCGTCGTGCTCGCCCCGATGGCGGGCATCACCAACAAGGCCTTCCGCCGGCTCTGCCGCGAGTACGGCGGCGGGTTGTACGTGGCGGAGATGGTGACGAGCCGCGCCCTCGTGGAGCGCAACGACAAGTCCATGCGCATCATCTCCCACGACGAGGACGAGGACGTGCGCTCGGTCCAGCTCTACGGCGTCGACCCGAAGACCGTGGGCGCCGCGGTGCGCCTGCTCGTCGAGGAGGACCGGGCCGACCACATCGACCTGAACTTCGGCTGCCCCGTCCCCAAGGTGACGCGCAAGGGCGGCGGCTCGGCCCTGCCGTGGAAGACGGAGCTGTTCGAGTCCATCATCAAAGCGGCGACGACCGAGGCCGCCAAGGGCGACGTCCCGCTCACCATCAAGATGCGCAAGGGCGTCACCGAGGACCACCTGACATTCCTCGACGCCGGCCGCATCGCCCGCGACCACGGGGTCGCGGCCGTGACCCTGCACGGGCGGACCACGGGCCAGTTCTACTCCGGGCAGGCCGACTGGGCCGCGATCAAGGAGCTGCGCGACGCGCTTCCCGACGTACCGGTCCTCGGCAACGGCGACATCTGGACGGCCGAGGACGCGATCCGCATGGTCCGCGAGACCGGCGTCGACGGCGTCGTGATCGGCCGCGGCTGCCAGGGCCGCCCGTGGCTCTTCGGCGACCTCCAGGCGGCGTTCGAGGGGCGCGAGACGCGCTACAAGCCGACGCTGACCGAGGTGGGGGAGACCTTCTTCCGGCACGCCGAGCTGCTCATCGACTACTTCGGCAACGAGGAGCAGGCGCTGCGGGACATCCGCAAGCACGTCGCCTGGTATTTCAAGGGCTACATGGTCGGCGGCGAACTGCGCGCGGCCATGGCCACGGTCGGCACGCTCGAGCAGCTGCGCGACCTGCTGGACAGCCTCAACCCCGAGGCCGGGTACCCCGGCGCCGACGCCGAGGGCCCCCGCGGACGCGCGGGAAGCCCGAAGCGGCCCGCGCTGCCGGACGGCTGGCTGGACTCCCGCGAGCTGAACGCCGAGCACCGGGCCATGATCTCCGCGGCGGAATCGGACGTGTCCGGTGGCTGAGGGCAACGGGATGCGGGCGGTGCCCGGCTACGAGGCCTACGACCACGAGCGCTGGGTCCCCGAGCCGCCGAAGAAGTCGTACCGGACGAGCTTCGAACGCGACCGGGCGCGCGTGCTTCACTCCTCGGCCCTGCGCCGGCTGGGCGCCAAGACCCAGGTGGTGGCGCCGTACTCCGACGACTTCGTGCGCACCCGCCTCACCCACTCGCTCGAGGTCGCCCAGGTCGGGCGCGAGCTCGGAGCGACGCTCGGCTGCGATCCCGACGTCGTCGACACCGCGTGCCTCTCGCACGACCTCGGCCACCCGCCGTTCGGGCACAACGGCGAGAAGGCGCTGGACGCTCTGGCCGCCTCCATCGGCGGGTTCGAGGGCAACGCGCAGACCCTGCGCCTGCTCAGCCGCCTCGAGACGAAGACCTTCCGCCACAACGGCGGCTCGGCCGGGCTCAACCTGACGCGCGCCTCGCTCGACGCCGCCTGCAAATACCCGTGGACCCGCGCCGACGCCCCCGTCGTCAACGGCAAGCAGACCCGGAAGTTCGGCGTCTACGCCGAGGATCTGCCGATCTTCGACTGGCTGCGCTCCGGCAGCGGCGAGACCGGCGCCCGCCCCGAACCCGGCCAGAAGTGCATCGAGGCGCAGGTGATGGACCTGGCCGACGACATCTCCTACTCGGTGCACGATGTCGAGGACGCGATCGTGGCCGGTCGCTTCCAGCTGCGCTGGATCCAGGACCCGGACCACCGGGCGCGGGTGATCGAGTACACGCGCCGCTGGTACCTGCCGGGGGTCGACGACGCGACCATCAGCGCCGCCCTCGGCCGGCTCGAGGCCACCGAGGAATGGGTGCCGGCGGCCAACGGGTCGCGGCGCTCCATGGCCGCGCTGAAGGACATGACCAGCCAGTTCATCGGCCGCTTCTGCTCGGCCGCGATCGACGCCACCCGAGCCGAGTTCGGGCACGATCCGCTGACCCGGTTCAACGGCCGCCTCATCGTGCCCGAGGCGACCGACCACGAGATCGCCGCGATGAAGGGCCTGGCCACCGCCTACGTCATGACCAGCGACGAGCGGCAGCCGATCTACCAGCGGCAGCGGGAGACGCTCGGCGACCTCGTGGACCTCCTCACGGAGACCGGGGACCAGTACCTCGAGCCGATGTTCGCCGCCGACTGGCACGACGCCCGAGACGACGGCAGCCGGCTGCGCGCCGTCATCGACCAGGTGGCCTCCCTCACCGACGCCTCGGCCATCGAATGGCACCGCACCCTGGTGCAGGGCGAGCCGTTCCGCAACGAACTGTTCTAGCGGACCCGGCGCGTACGCCCTGCGCCGAACATGTGGACAACGTGCCTCGGCGCCGCCGTCGGGACGTATCCTGTTAGGCATGGCCGGCCTGATTAAACGCGAAGACATCGACGAGGTCCGGGCGCGGACCAACATCAAGGACGTCGTCGAAGGGTACGTCACCCTCCGCTCGGCCGGCGTCGGATCGTACAAGGGCCTCTGCCCGTTCCACGACGAGCGCAGCCCGTCCTTCCACGTGCGCCCGCAGGTCGGGTCGTTCCACTGCTTCGGCTGTGGCGAGTCCGGCGACGTCATCTCCTTCATCCAGAAGATGGACCACACGACCTTCACCGAGACCGTCGAGCAGCTCGCCGCGAAGCTCGGCTACGAGCTGCGTTACGAGGACGGCGGCACCGGCCCGAGCCGGCAGGAGGTCGGCCGCCGCCAGCGGCTGCTGGATGCGCACAAACTGGCCGAGGAGTACTTCCGCCACCAGCTCGGCAGCCCTGAGGCGTCGATCGCCCGGCAGTTCCTGACCGGCCGCGGGTTCGACCAGGCCGCTGCGGAGCAGTTCGGGGTCGGCTACGCGCCGCAGGGGTGGGACCACCTGCTGAAGCACCTGCGGAGCAAGGGGTTCGGCGACGAGGAGCTCGGCCACACGGGAATGTTCTCCGAGGGCCAGCGGGGCATCTACGACCGCTTCCGCGGCCGGCTGATCTGGCCGATCCGCGACCTCACCGGCGCGACGATCGGCTTCGGTGCGCGCAAGCTGCACGAGGACGACAAGGGGCCCAAGTACCTGAACACCCCCGAGACGCAGCTCTACAAGAAGTCCCACGTCCTCTATGGCGTGGACCTGGCCAAACGCGAGATCACCAAGAACCGCCAGCTGATCGTCGTCGAGGGCTACACCGACGTGATGGCCTGCCACCTCTCCGGGGTGGGGACCGCGGTCGCGACGTGCGGCACCGCCTTCGGCGCCGACCACATCAAGATCGCGCGGCGGCTCCTGCAGGACGACGGGACCGGCGGCGAGGTCGTCTTCACCTTCGACGGCGACGAGGCCGGGCAGAAGGCCGCGCTGCGCGCCTTCGAGGAGGACCAGCGCTTCATCGCGCAGACCTACGTCTCCGTCGAGCCGAGCGGGGCGGACCCCTGCGACCTGCGCCAGCAGCGCGGTCCCGAGGCCGTCCGCGAGCTGATCGCCGCCAAGCGCCCCCTCTTCGAGTTCGCCATCAAGGCCGGGCTGAAGAAGTACGACCTCAACACCGTCGAGGGCCGGGTGCAGGCGCTGCGCGCCTCGGCACCGATCGTCGCCGAGATCCGCGACGCGGCCATGCGCCCGGCGTACACCCGCGAGCTGGCCGGCTGGCTCGGCATGGACATGGACGACGTCAACCGGGCGGTCTCATCGGCAGGCAAGAGGTCGCGGGCGACTGGCGGGCACGGCCCCGAGCGCGGCCGGAGCCAGCACGGCCAGGCCGAGGCGGCGCCGTCGCACGGGCAGGGCCGGCACGCACCCGCGGGCGGGGATGCCGAGGAAGCGGGGGAGCAGCCGGCCTTCGAGCTGCCCGACCCGCGCGACCCGGTGACGCGGATGGAGCGGGAGTCCCTCGAGGTCGTCCTGCAGCAGCCGGCCATGCTCACCCCGGAGCAGTGGCAGGCGTTCTACGAGGCGCGGTTCATGGCGCCGGCCCACGCGGCCATCCACGCGGCCATCCGAGCGGCCGGGGCGTCGGGAGTGGCACCGGCGCGGTGGGTCGAGTCCGTCCGCCAGGAAGTGCCGGAGCCGCTGCGACCGCTGGTCTCCGAGCTGGCCGTGCGCCCGCTGCCGGCGCATTCGGAGGAGGCGCTGGCCAGGTACTGCCGGGACATCATGAACAGGCTCTTCGAACTGCAGATCACCCACGTGAAGGCCGAGCTCATCGGCAGGCTGCAGCGGATGGACCCCTCCGGGGATCCAGAGGAGTTCCAGCGCATCAACCGGGAGCTGATGGAGCTGGAGATCCGCCGCCGGTCCCTGCGCGAGGAATGACTCTGCCCGGGTGTGATGCTGCCCGCACCGGAACCGGATCGATTTCCCGATCGGGTCGATCGTGTTGTAGAGTTGTACGCGTTGCTTTCCCCCGTAGCTCAATTGGCAGAGCATTCGACTGTTAATCGAAGGGTTACTGGTTCGAGTCCAGTCGGGGGAGCTTACAATCCCGGTCTTACCTTGTGAGGCCGGGATTTTTAATGCCCGGCCGCGACCGGTCCCGCACGCTGAACGGCGGATGCCGTCCCGCGCGGAGATCCGACCCCGGGATGGATCGTTTCCACTCGGCGGGGCATGGGGGATTCCCTGATTTTCGGTTCGGGGTTTTCCCCTGCTACTGTTGTGGACGCTTCTTTCCCCCGTAGCTCAATTGGCAGAGCATTCGACTGTTAATCGAAGGGTTACTGGTTCGAGTCCAGTCGGGGGAGCGCACCGGGCCGGGCCACCACGCTGGAAACAGCGCGGGGGCCCGGCCTTTTCATTTGGTAGCTTTGGTAAGGACAAGGGCCTTCCGAGGCCTGCAGGGACGACGAAGGAACCAATTCATGTCAGGAACCGAGACAGGACGCCGGGCAGCTTCGCCGATCAGCGTGATCAAGGATCTGGGCCGGCTGGTCCCGAAGCAGATCAACGACGAGATCCAGCTGGCGCTGCGGCAGCTCAAAGCGAAGGGCATCAACGTCGGCGTCGCAGCCGGCCTGGCCGTCGCCGCGCTGTTCTTCCTTTCGGCCATGGGCATCGCGCTCCTCGTCGCCGGCATCATGGGCCTGGCCGAGGTCATGCCCGCGTGGTTGGCCGCTCTCGTCGTCGCCGCATTCTTCCTCCTGCTGATCCTCATCCTGGTCGCGATCGCCGTGCCCAAGGCGAAGAAGGCCATGCCGCTCATGCCCGAGGACGCCCTGCGCGGCGTCAAGCACGACCTGGGCATCCTGAAGGAAGGCAGCTCCTTCGACGAGAAGACGCTCGACAAGCCCGAGGTCTCCAAGGAGGAGAAGGAGCGGCTCAAGGCCGAGAAGGACGCCGAGAAGGCCAAGAAGCAGTCCGAGAAGGACGAGCTCAGCTACGCCGACCTCAAGGCCCGTTCCGACGCCCGCCGCGCCCACCTCGCCGAGCTGCGCGACCGGCTCGGCAAGCAGGCCGGCAGCGCGGAGAAGACGGCCGAGAAGGCCTACGGCATCAAGGAGCGGCTGCAGAAGTTCCGTCCGGGTTCGGGCGGACCCGAGCACAAGTAGCGGGAAACCGGTTAGGGGGAGCCGTGCGGCTCATCGGGGCGGGTGCGCGCGATGACATCGAATACCGCGTACTCACGACGTTCTGGACGGTGCCGAATGTCATCACCGTCTTGCGGTTCTGCATGGTTCCGTTCTTCGTGTGGCTGGTCTTCCAGTCGGAGTTCGCGTGGGCCACGGCCATCCTCGCTGTCCTCGGCTCGACCGACTGGATCGACGGGTTCATCGCGCGCCGGTTCAACCAGATGTCGACCGTGGGAGCCTGGCTCGATCCCCTGGCCGACCGGATCTCCCTCTTCGTCGTAGCGTTCACGTTCGTCCTCGCCGGGATCGCCCCGGCGTGGCTCGTCTACGCGATCGTCGTCCCCGACGTCGTCCTGTTCGTCACCTCGCTGATCCTCTTCCGCGGCAGTCCCGAGCTGCCGGTGAGCGTGATCGGCAAGATCCGCACGGCGATCCTGCTCGTGGGCGCGCCGCTGCTGCTGCTGGGACAGGTCGAGTCCATCGGGAACACGGTGTACGACGGCGTCGCCACCATCGTGCTGGCGCTCGGCTGCGTGCTGCACATCATCGCGGCCGCCGGCTACTTCATCGCGGCCGTCCGGAAGCGGCGGCGCGAGCGCGGTGCCGACGGCTCCGCGCCAGCTGGCGGCTCATGGTCTGGCTAGCTGTCTCCTGTGCGGTCGTCGCCGCGTTCTTCCTGGCGTTCGGAGCGCAGCGGCAAGGGGTGGCCGTGAGGTCGACGACCGGTGGCCTGAACCTCGGGCACCGCGGCATCCTGCGCCTGCTGGCGAACCCGCGCTGGGTGCTCGGGCTGCTGCTCATGGGCGTCGGCATGATCCTCAACGTCTACGCGCTCGCCACGGCCCCGCTGACCGTCGTCCAGCCGATCGGCGCGATCGCCCTCGTGATCACCACGGTCGTGCACGCCCGGGAGATCGGCATCCGGCTCAACCGCCCCACGTTCCTGGCGATCATCGCCTGCGTCGGCGGCAGCATCGGATTCGTCCTGCTCGCGATCCAGGTCACCGAGCCGCACCCGACGATCAGCGCCCGCGAGGAGCTGATCATCGTGATGCTGCTCGCGATCGCCGTCGCGGTCCTCGGGTCGGTAGCCGTCGCGATGCGCCACCGTCCGAACGCCTTCTTCTACATCATGGGTGCCGGAGTGCTCTTCGGCTTCGTTGCGGTTCTCGTGCGCACGCTGGCGATCGGGCTGATCCAGTCGGAGGGCAACATCTTCGCCAACGTCTCCTGGCTGGTCGTGATCGCGGTGGTCGTCGCCGGGCTGCTCGGCAGCTACTTCGTGCAGAACGCCTACTCGCACGGCCCGCCGGACCTCGTCATCGCCGGCCTGACGGTCATCGACCCGATGGTCGGGATCGCGATCGGGATCGCCGTCCTGCGCGAATTGCGACCCGACGTCCCCGCCGTTGTTGCGATGTCCATGGCGGGCTTCGCCGCCGTTGCTATCGTGGGCGTCATCGCGCTTTCACGCCACCATCCAGACGCGCATCATCGCCGCACTGAGACCCACAACCCCAAGGAGTCTTGACCACTTTGTCCGGTGAAAAACCACTCAGAATCCTGATTGCTGCAGACACGTATCCGCCCGACGTCAACGGGGCGGCGGTCTTCTGCTACCGGCTGGCGACAGCGATGCATGCGCGGGGCCACGAGGTTCACATCGTGGCGGCACGGAACTGCTCCGGCCCCAGCACGGTCGACGTCCAGGCGGAGGCCACGGTCCACCGGGTCGCCTCCCACAGCGTCCCGACCCACGAGAGCCTGCGCATCTGCCTGCCCTGGCGGGCGAAGAAGGACATGGCGCGCATCATCGAGGCGGTGCGCCCCGACGTCGTGCACGTCCAGTGCCACTACATGATCGGCCAGGCCGCCGTGAACGAGGCGCGCAAGCGAGGCATCCGCCTCGTCGCCACGAACCACTTCATGCCCGAGAACCTGGATCCCTTCCTGCCCTTCCCGAAGTGGTTCAAGCGCATCGTCGCGAAGAACTCGTGGCGTGACATGGGCAAGATCATGGGCCGGGCTGACGTCGTCACCACGCCGACGCCGCTCGCCGCGGAGGCGATGCGCAGCAATGCGAACCTCACCCAGGTCCTGGCGCTGTCCAACGGCATCGACTCCGCCCAGTACGAGCTGTCTCCCGGGGAGCGGGCCGCACGCCGGGAGCACCCGACGATCCTCTGCGTCGGACGCCTGGCCGTGGAGAAGAACATCGACGTGCTGATCGACGCGTTGGCGAGGATGAAGTCGGCCCCGGAGGCCCACCTCGAGGTGATCGGCGGCGGCGAGCAGCGGGGTCATCTCGA
Source organism: Zhihengliuella salsuginis (assembly GCF_014651715.1). Classification (GTDB taxonomy): domain Bacteria; phylum Actinomycetota; class Actinomycetes; order Actinomycetales; family Micrococcaceae; genus Zhihengliuella; species Zhihengliuella salsuginis. The sequence goes on along the minus strand of NZ_BMXK01000007.1, from coordinate 148,793 downwards.
GGAGTGCGCGGTCGCGGCCGGCGTCGCAGACCGCGTGCACTTCCGCGGTCACGTCGACGACGCCGAGCTGCGGTCCGCCTACCTCGCGGCCGACGTCTTCTGCCAGCCCGGCACCGCCGAACTCCAGTCGCTCGTGACCCTCGAGGCGCTCTCCGCCTCGCGACCAGTGGTCCTCGCCGATGCGATGGCGCTGCCGCACCTCGTCGACGACGGCGTCAACGGCTACCTCTTCGAGCCGGGCGACGCTGCAGACCTCGCAGCGAAGCTGGACCGGGTCCTCGCGCTGGACGAGGACGGACGGGCGCGCATGGGCGAGGCCGGCCACCTCAAGGCCGCCAAGCACAGTCAGGACAAGACCATGGGCACCTTCGAGGCGATCTACCGCGGGGCGGGCCTCGACGAGCTCGCCCCCTGACCGCCGGCCCGGCGGCCACACGGGGCCGTCCGGTGCCGGAATCGATATAGGATGGACCCCGCTGCCCGGGCGGCAGCGGTTCGGGGCGGTAGCTCAGTTGGTCAGAGCAGAGGACTCATAATCCTTGGGTCGTGGGTTCAAGCCCCACCCGCCCTACGGAAACCGGCCCCGGCGGATGCATTCGTGCGACGCATCCGCCGGAGGCCACCCGTCCTCCGCTGTGGCGGCGGGGCTGTTCCGCCCCGGTCGCCGCCCAGACGCGAAAGGCAACGATGGCAGACAGGACGCAGGCCCCGAGCCTGCACATCGCGGTCTTCGCCGACCAGCACCCGCACACGCTCGGCGGCATGCAGACGTCGGTGCTGCTGCAGCAGCGCTTCCTCGAACGGCTGGGCCACCGGGTGACGATCGTCGCCCCGCAGCTTCGGGGCGCCGCCCGTGGCGGACTACCGCAGTCGCGGTCGGTGATCGGCCTGCCGGGTGTTCCGCTGGGTCCCGGCGAATACTCGCTCAGCCTGCCGCGCCGGCGGCTCGACGAGCGCCTCGATCGCGCCTTCGACGACCGGCTGCCGGTCGACGTCGTCCATATCCAGGCCGATTTCTGGGGAGCCGTCATCGGCTACCGCTTCGCCCAGCGCCACGGTCTGCCCGTCGTCCACACGATGCACAACCGGGTCGACGTCGGACTGGCCGCGACCGTACCGTTCCCGCACCTCGTCCAGCGGGGATTCGGACTGGCGCAGCGCCGGCTGATGAAGCTGCAGGGCCCGGCTCCGCGGGACGCCTGGACTTATCTGCGCGGATTCACCGATGCCGCAGCGGCGGTGACGGCCCCCTCCACGCATTTCGCCGCGCTCCTCGAGGAGCACAACGTTTTCGAGCGAATCGACGTGATCCCGACGGGGCTCGACGACGACGTCGCCCGCAGCCTGATCGCAGTGCCGCCCGGCCCGGAGACGTGCGGTGAGCGGCCCCGCCTCGTCTGGACGGGCCGATTCAGCCCGGAGAAGCGGCTCCTCCCGTTCCTCGAGGCGGTCGTCGAATCGCGGCAGGGCGTCGACGTCCATGTCTTCGGCGACGGCGGTCAGCGCGCCAAAGCCGAGGCCCTGGTCGCCCGCTCGCTGCCCGGGAGCGCGAGCCGCGCCGGTGGCCCGCGGTTCGTCTTCCGCGGAAAGGTCCCGTACGAGCAGATGCTCGCGGAACTGGCCGCCGCGGATGTGCTCGTCCAGACGTCCATCGGCTTCGAGACCCAGGGGATGACCGTCTTCGAGGCCGCGGCGCTGGGGACCCCGACCATCTTGAGCGACCACCGGATCGCCGCCGATCTGCCCGGCGGCAGTTTCTGGCTGACCCCGGACGACTCCGTCTCAGGCCTGGCCGAGTCGATATCCGTCGCCGTCGCCCAGATCGGAGCCGGCCTGCGCTGGTCGGCCACCGAGGCGGGCCAGCTGATGCAGAGCCGGCAGACCGCGAAGATGCTCGACGTGTACCGGCGCGTCACGGCTCCGGAGGCGGAAGCAGGATCGACGGCCGGAGGTCTCTGATGGTCGGCAGGGGATCGGTGTACACCCCGTCGAGGCGCAGCCCCCAGTGCAGGCAACCCGAGCCGCAGTGCCCGCCGTCCGCGATATCGCCGACGACCTGACCCCGGGCGACCTCGTCGCCGACGTTGACGTCGGCCCGGACCGGTTCGAGGCTGGTGCGAAGCCCGTTCCCGTGGTCGATGCTGATCACGGGCCGGTCCACGACGACGCCTGCGAAGGCGACCGTTCCGGCCGCCGGAGAACGGACCTGGTCGCCGTGCGCAGCGACCAGATCGACACCGCGGTGCCCGGGCCCCCACGCCGACTCGGCTTCCTCGAAGGTCCGTGCGACAGACGGTGGACCGGCATCGCGGAGCGGCCAGGCCCAGCCGGAGGACCCCGCCGGATGCGGGCGGAGGCTAGAAGGTCCGTCGGGGAGGTCGGCCGCAGCCGCCGGCACCGATAGCAGGGCGGCCACCAGGGCCGCCGAGGCCGCGCAGGCTTCCATCATGCGGTGGGGGCGACTACGGGGCGGCAAGCGGTGCATGGGACGAGTCTGGCACCGGGGCGCGAGCTGCCGGAGCCGCGGGCCCGCGCTGTGGAGAAACGCCCGAGGCCGGCCGGCTGTGGACGACGAGTCGAGGGCCAGGGCACCGCCCGCCCTGTAGTACACTGGTGCGTGCAGTCGTCTGCCTCGATGCTATCTGCCTGCGCCCACGGGCGCGGACCGGAAGCGGAGAAGCAGCCGAGTGACTTCGCGTACAGCGTCTTCGCGTCCCACCACGGTTTCCGAGCTCGGGGTGGGGTGCGAATCCCTCAGCCAGCGGTCCGGTTCGCCCGGCAGGCTGCGGGAGCCGAGAGGCGACCTGTGCCAGGGGCGCCACCCACCAGGGGTGGAGAGCCATCCAACCCGAAAGACTAGGGCAGTTACCGCGGCCTCGCGAAGGTCGGTCCGCCACTGCCGGAAGGAGTGACGACATGCCAGTCGTTACCATGCGCCAGCTGCTCGACAGCGGCGTGCACTTTGGACACCAGACCCGCCGCTGGAACCCGAAGATGAAGCGTTTCATCTTCACCGAGCGCAACGGCATCTACATCATCGATCTGCAGCAGTCGCTGTCCTACATCGACCGCGCGTTCGAGTCCGTCAAGCAGACCGTGGCCCACGGCGGCACCGTCCTGTTCGTCGGCACCAAGAAGCAGGCTCAGGAAGCAATCGCCGAGCAGGCCACCCGCGTGAACCAGCCGTACGTCAACCAGCGTTGGCTCGGCGGCATGCTCACCAACTTCCAGACCGTTGCCAAGCGCGTGCAGCGCATGAAGGAACTGGAAGAGATCAACTTCGAGGATGTCGCCGGTTCCGGCCACACCAAGAAGGAGCTGCTGCTGCTCAAGCGCGAGCTGACCAAGCTGCAGTCGAACCTCGGCGGTATCCGCAACCTGACCAAGACTCCGTCGCTGCTGTGGATCGTCGACACCAAGAAGGAGCACCTGGCCGTCGACGAGGCGCAGAAGCTGGGCATCCCGATCGTCGCGATCCTCGACACCAACTGCGATCCGGACGACGTCGCCTTCCCGATCCCGGGCAACGACGACGCCATCCGCTCCGTCAACCTGCTGACCCGCGTTGTCGCCGACGCCGTTGCCGAGGGCCTCATCGCCCGCAACAACAAGGCTTCGGGCAACACGGAGGCACCGGCGGAGCCGCTGGCCGAGTGGGAGCGCGAGCTCCTCGAGGGCAAGCAGGCAGAAGAGGCCGCGACGGCTGCTGAGGCTCCGGCCGAGGAAGCCCCGGCCGAGAAGGCTGCCGAGGCTCCGGCCGAGGAAGCTGCCGAGGCTCCGGCCGAAGAGGCCACCGAGGCACCTGCCGAGGATGCCAAGTAACCTCATGATGTAGAAGCCGGCGGGGTCACACCCCGCCGGCTTTTCACAGACCGGGCCCGCGAGGGCCCACCCCGTAGAAACTTCGACAAACCACAACGAATGGGGTTGTACATGGCTAACTACACCGCTGCTGACATCAAGGCCCTGCGCGAGCGCACCGGCGCCGGCATGATGGACGTCAAGAAGGCTCTCGACGAGGCCGACGGCAATTTCGACAAGGCCATCGAGGTCATCCGCATCAAGGGCCTCAAGGGCGCCACGAAGCGCGAAGGCCGTTCGACGGCCGAAGGCCTCGTGACAGCCAAGGTCGTCGACGGGACCGTCGGCGTCATGGTCGAGGTCAACTGCGAGACCGACTTCGTCGCCAAGTCCGACAAGTTCGTCGCGCTGGCCGACAAGGTGCTGGAGACGGCCGTCGCCTCCGGCGCCGCCGACGTCGAGGCCCTCCAGGCTGCCGACGTCGACGGCAAGCCGCTGGCCGAGTACGTCATCGAAGAAGGCGCGACCCTGGGCGAGAAGGTCGTCGTCCGCCGCGTCTCCCGCATCGAGGGCGGTCAGGTCGACGCCTACCTGCACAAGACGTCCAAGGACCTGCCCGCTCAGGTCGGCGTCCTGATGGCCGTCGACAAGGCCGGGGAAGAGGCTGCTGCCGCTGCCCACGACATTGCCGTGCACGCTGCTGCGATGGCTCCGACCTACCTGTCGCGCGACGAGGTCCCGGCCGAGACGGTCGAGAACGAGCGCCGCGTGGCCGAGGAGACCGCCAAGGCCGAGGGCAAGCCGGAGGCCGCGATGATCAAAATCGTCGAAGGGCGTCTGACCGGCTTCTACAAGGAGATCGTCCTGACGGACCAGGCGTTCGCCAAGGACACCAAGAAGACCGTCGGCAAGGTGCTCGAGGAAGCCGGCGTTGCTGCTACCGCCTTCACTCGTTTCCGCGTAGGCTCCTAGTCAGATATCCGGCGGTCGGCACAACCGCCCGCCCGCACGAACGGTAGAGGGGGTGGCCACCAACAAGGTGGCCACCCCTTTTCCCTGCCCCCTGCCATGCACGGGGCGAAGACAGTCAACGACCACGGCGCGACCATCCCGGTGGCGAGCGAACAGGGGAGGGCCCAATGGACAAGGTCACTGCGGAACAGACGAGCACTGACGAGACCTCGGCGCACGACGGCGGAACGCGGCGTCGCGTTCTGCTGAAGCTCTCCGGCGAGGTCTTCGGCGGCGGCAAGCTGGGCGTCGATCCCGAGACCGTGCAGGCCGTGGCGGAGCAGATCGCGCAGACGGTCGGCACGGTCGAGACCGCCATCGTCGTCGGCGGCGGAAACTTCTTCCGTGGGGCCGAGCTCTCCCAGTCCGGCATGGACCGCTCCCGCGCCGACTACATGGGGATGCTCGGAACCGTGATGAACTGCCTCGCGCTCCAGGACTTCCTCGAGCAGGCCGGCGTCGACACCCGCGTCCAGTCGGCGATCTCGATGGCCCAGGTCGCCGAGGCCTACATTCCCCGCCGCGCCATCCGGCACCTGGAGAAGGACCGCGTCGTCATCTTCGGCGCCGGAGCCGGCCTGCCGTACTTCTCCACCGACACCGTCGCCGCGCAGCGCGCGCTCGAGGTCCGGGCCGACGAGGTCCTGATGGCCAAGAGCGGGGTCGACGGCGTCTACAGCGCGGATCCGAAGAAGGACCCGACCGCGGTCAAGCTCGAGAGCCTGACCTACGATGAAGCGCTGTTGAAGAACATCCGCGTCATGGACCAGACGGCGATGACGATGTGCAAGGACAACAATCTGGCCATGCGCGTGTTCGGCATGGAAGGCGACGGCAACGTGACGAACGCCCTGCTCGGCGAACCGCTGGGCACACGCGTCACGGTCTAGCGGTCACCTGACATAGGATGAAAACGAGTCCATCCACAGATCCGGCCTGTCCGCCCGTGGCAGGCGACGACAAGGAGTATTGACGTGATTGACGAGACCCTGGCAGATGCCACCGACAAGATGGAACGCACTGTGGAGGCGGCGAAGGAGGACTTCGCGTCCATCCGGACCGGCCGCGCCAACCCGAGCCTCTACGCGAAGGTCATGGTCGACTACTACGGCTCGATGACCCCGCTGCAGCAGTTGGCCTCCTTCGCGGTCACCGACGCGCGCACGATCCTCATCACCCCGTACGACGTCTCCGCGCTGCGTGCGATCGAGAGGGCCCTCTCCGACTCCGAGATCGGCGCGAACCCGTCCAACGACGGCAAGGCCATCCGCGTGGTTCTGCCCGAGCTGACAGCCGAGCGCCGCAAGGAGTACGTCAAGGTCGTACGCGGCAAGGGCGAGGACGCCAAGGTGGCCCTCCGCAACCACCGCCGCAAGGCCAAGGACGGCATCGACAAGCTCGTGAAGGACGGCGAAGTCGGCGAGGACGACGGAAACCGCGGCGAGAAGGAGCTGGACGCGCTGACCAAGAAGCACGTCGACATCATCGACGAGATGCTCAAGCGCAAGGAAACGGAGCTGCTGGAAGTCTGATGACTTCTCCTGCGGAGCCGGCTTCACGACGTTCGCGGAGAGCAGCGCGTGCGGCGCCATCGCGGGCCGGGAGGAACCTCCCGGCCGCGATCGCGGTCGGCCTCATCCTCCTCGCCGTCGTCCTGGCGGGGCTCTTCCTCTTCCCGGTCGCGTTCGTTGCGACCGTCGCCGTCTTCGGCGTCTTCGGATGCTGGGAGGTTGCGCGCGCGCTCAACGTCGCAGACGTCGACGTCCCGCTCGTGCCGTTGGCCGCGGGATCTGTCGCTCTTCCCTTCGCCGCCCACTACGGCGGCGCGGAGGCCCTCGGATTCGGCGTGGCCGGTACCGTCGTCCTCATCGTGCTCTGGCGTCTCATCGAAGGCGGCTCCGGGGTCGTCAAATCCATCACCGCCTCCACCGGCGTGTTCCTGTGGGTGCCGTTCCTGATGAGCTTCGCGGTCCTGCTGTTCGCGCAGGAGAAGGGCCCCTTCATGGTGGCCACCATGCTGCTGCTCGTGGTCGCCAACGACACCTTCGGCTACCTGGTCGGGGCGTTCTTCGGCAAGCACGCCATGGCGCCGAAGATCAGCCCCAAGAAGTCCTGGGAGGGCTTCGCGGGTTCGATCGCCGGGGCCACGCTCGTCGCGATCGGCGCGGCGGTCTTCCTGCTGGAGGTTCCATGGTGGGTCGGCGTGCCGCTGGCCGTCGCGACCGTCGCCGCCGCAACGACCGGCGACCTGTCCGAATCGATGGTCAAGCGCGAGCTCGGTATCAAGGACATGAGCAATCTGCTGCCCGGTCACGGCGGCGTCATGGACCGTCTCGACTCGATCGTCTTCGCCGCGCCGGCCGCCTATCTGATGGCGGTTGTGCTGGCGCCCGCGATCCAGACGCTGTAGCGGGAACGGGCCGCGGGCGCATCCGCTCGGGAACGGCGAGAAATCGGTACTATAGTCATGAGGGGACCCGCACGGCCTCAGCCGCGGATCCACCGTGAGAAAACGACCACCGCAACCGGTACGAACCGGAGCTAGAGGGACAATTCGTGAGCCAGCCAGACATGCGCCAAGCCACCCTGCCGTTCGAGACGGTGGCAGCATCCGAATACGGGTACAACATCGAGCAGGTCGATGAGTTCCTGGCGCGGGCTCGCGGTACGTTCAACGGCACGGGCTCCGACGACGAGGTCGTCACGAGCCACCTCGTCCGCCGTACCGCATTCGACCCGCAGAAGGGCGGGTACGACGCCCGCACCGTCGACGCCGCGCTCGACCGCCTCGAGGACGTCTTCGCCAAGCGCGAGCGCGAGGCCCTCGTCGAGGCCGAGGGGGAGGAAGCCTGGCTGCAGCAGGTCGGACGCCTCTCCACCATCCTGCGCGGGCGCCTGCACCGGCAGCCGGGCGAGCGCTTCCGCCGGCCCTCCCGCCGGAACGTCTCCAGCTACAACGTCGAAGACGTCGACGCGTTGTGCGACGAACTGCTGGACTACTTCGAGAAGGATGCCCCGATGAGCGTCGACTCCGTCCGCCGCGCCAGCTTCCGCGAGGCGCAGGGGCAGGACGGATACGAGGAGAGCCAGGTGGACGCCTTCCTCGACCGCGTTGTCGAACTGATGGCCTCGATCGACTAGAACTCCCGCTCGTACCGCTCCTCCGGTACATGCAGCAGGGCCATGACCCGCTGGGCGCGCCGAGCCTGCGCGCCGGCCCGACCCGTCTCGGACCGGTCCCCGGCGGTCTCCCACCTGGAGACCGCGACCGTCACGATGAACGCCAGCGGCACCGTCAGCGCGGCCGGGTGCTCGCAGATCTGCACGACGACGTCGGGCAACCGCAGCGTGCTGGCCGCGAGCAGGGCGCCACCGCAGGCGACCGCGCCGGTGAGCATGCCCGCGACTGCTCCGCGCGCGGTGAGCCCCCGCCACCAGATGCCCAGCAGCAGCAGCGGGCAGATCGTCGATGCAGTGAAGGCGAACACCGAGCCGATCGCGCCGGCCAGGGCGAAGCTGCGCGTCGCCAGGGCCAGCAGCAGGGGCACGGCGCAGGCCAGCAGGGTGGCGATGCGGAAGCCGCGCACGGTCCCCTTGAACAGGTCCTGGCTCATGACCCCGGCCAGGGAGACCACGAGCCCCGACGTCGTGGAGAGGAACGCCGCGAACGCGCCCCCGATGACGAACGCCGAGAGCAGGTCCCCGGCGACGCCACCGACGATCGCGCTCGGCAGCAGCAGGACCGTCGCATCGGCGTTGCTGCTCGAGGCCAGGTCCGGCAGCCAGGTCCGGCCGAGCACCCCCAGGATCGTGGGGAACACGTAGAAGAGGGAGAGCAGGCCCAGCACGATCGCGGTCGTGCGCCGCGCACTCGGACCGTCGGGGTTCGTGTAGAAGCGCACGAGCACGTGGGGCAGCCCGAGCGTGCCGAACAGCAGGGCGACGATGAGCGAGATCGTCTGGAACAGGCTGAGCTGGCCGCCGCTGACGGCGGACGAGCCCGGCTCCGACCCGTCGGCGGGCAGGGCGTCGAAGGCGGCCCCGCCGGCCGTGGCGGACTCGCCGACGACCCCCAGGTGGATCAGCAGGAAGATCGTCGGGACGGCCAGGGCCAGGAGCTTGAGCCAGTACTGGAAGGCCTGCACGAACGTGATCGAGCGCATGCCGCCGGCCAGCACCGTCACGCAGACGATGCACATGACGGCGACGGCGCCCACCCAGGACGGCAGCGGCGTCGTGATCCCCAGGGTGAGGGCGGCGCCGTGCAGCTGCGGGACGATGTACATCCAGCCGACCACGACGACGAGCGCGCTCGTGACGAGGCGCGGAAGCCGGCCGCCGACGCGGATCTGCGCGAAGTCCGGCAGCGTGTAGGCGCCGGACCGGCGCAGGGGAGCGGCGACGAACAGCAGCAGCATCAGGTAGCCGGCGGTGTACCCGATCGGGAACCAGAGGCCGTCCTGGCCGGAGACGACGATGAGTCCGGCGACGCCGAGGAAGCTGGCCGCGGACAGGTACTCGCCGCCGATCGCCGACGCGTTCCACCAGGGCTTCACGGTGCGCGAGGCGACGTAGAAGTCGCTCGTGGTGCGCGAGAGCCGCAGCCCGTTGAAGGCGATGAGGACGGTGGCGGCCGTGACGACGGCGACGGCGATGAGGGCGGTGGAAGACTGCACGGCTCACCTCCCGGCCAGGTCGCGGTAGCGCTGCTCGTTCCGCTCGGAGGCGCGGTTGTACAGCGCCGCCCCGACCCAGATGAGCGGGTACACGCCCACGCCCAGGAGCAACCAGGGCAGCGGGATGGTGGCGAGGCGCATGTTGTGGATCTGCGGCCAGAACGTGATGAGCACGGCCAGGAGGACCAGGACCACGATGAACCCGACCGCTACCGACATCGCCAGCCGCAGCTGCGACCGGATGAGCGAGCGGACGTAGAAGTCCTCGGGCGAGCCGGCGCGCGCGCCGGAGACGAGACGCGGGGCGGCGTCCGCCGGCGCGGTGACCCGCACGCGTTCGGGCCGCGACTCCATCAGAGGGGCCTCACGCGGTGGGCCTCGAGGCGTTCGCGCAGGTTCGGCAGGGCGCGGCGGCTGACCGGCAGCTCGAGGGCGCCGATCGTGACGGCCGCCTTGCCGGGCTGCAGCTTGACCCGGCCGATGTGGTCCATGGCCACGAGGTAACCGCGGTGGATCCTGACGAAGCCGGCTCCCGACCACTGCTGCTCGAGGTCGCCCAGGGGCACCCTGATCAGGTAGCTGCCCTCCCGGGTGTGCAGCCGGGCGTAGTCGCCCTGGGCCTGGACGTGGGTGATCTCGTCGCGGCGGATCATCTTGGTGACGCCGCCCTGGTCGACGGTGACGAGTTCCGGCGCGTCGGCGTCGTCCTCGACTGTCTCGCAGACGCGGCGCACCGATTCGGCCAGCCGTTCCGGGCGGATGGGCTTGAGGATGTAGTCGACGGCGGCCAACTCGAAGGCCTCGAGCGCCTGGGCCTCGTCGGCCGTCACGAACACGACCGCCGGCGGACGGGTGAACCGGGAGATGACGCGGGCGATGTCGAGGCCGGTGAGCGCCGGCATGTGGATGTCGAGGAAGAGGGCATCGACGTCGAACTCCTCGAGGGCCTTCAGCGCCTCGGCTCCGGAGGTGGCGCGGTGGACCGTGCCGATGCGCGGGTCCTTGGCGAGGAGGAAGGCGAGCTCCTCGACTGCGGGGAGCTCGTCATCGGCGACGACAACGTTGATCATGAGTCCAGTTTAGGGGTGCGGAATTTCGGCAACCGCACCGTGATCAGGGTGCCGGCGCCCTCGGCGGTGTCGACGACGAGCCCGTTCTCGGGTCCGTAGAGCTGGCGGAGGCGCACGTCGACGTTGCGCAGGCCCACGTGCTCCCCGTCGGCCCGGCTGCCGAGTAGGCCGCGCAGCTCCTCCGGGTCCATGCCGACGCCGTCGTCCTCGATGGTGATGACGGCGTGCTGGCCCGCGTCGGCGGCCGTGATCTTGATGAGCCCGCCGTCGGCCTTGCCCTCGAGGCCGTGCCGCACGGCGTTCTCCACGAGCGGCTGCAGACTCAGGAACGGGATGACGGTGCTGAGGACCTCTGGCGCGATCTCGAGGCTGACCCGGATCCGCTCGCCGAAGCGGGCCTTCTCGAGCAGCAGGTAGCGGTCGATCGCCGTGAGCTCCTCGGCCAGGGTCGTGAAGTCGCCGTGGCGCCGGAACGTGTAGCGGGTGAAGTCGGCGAACTCGACGACGAGCTCGCGGGCACGCTGCGGATCCGTGTTGATGAACGAGGCGATCGCGCCGAGGGAGTTGTAGATGAAGTGGGGGCTGATCTGGGCCCGGAGCGCCTTCACCTCGGCCTCGGCCAGGCGCGCTCGGGACTCGTCGAGCTCGGCGAGCCCGACATGCGCCGCTACCCAGGCGGCGACCTCGCTGCCCGCGCGAACGAGCCCGGAATCGGCCTTGGCGGCGAAGGCGATCACGGTGCCCATGATCCGGTCCTGGACCACGATGGGCGCGCACACCGCGTCCCAGTCCTTCTCGTGCACGACCTGCGTTCGGGCCGCGGCGATCGTCTGCGCCGCCAGGGCGGGCACGTCCACGTCCGGCAGGGTCCCGTCGGCGGCGAGCACCGCCGTCGTATCCGTGACGGCGAGGCCCGGGCAGCCGAGCAGCTCGCGCAGGTGGCGGCTGGCGCGCCCGGCGCCCTCCTCGTCGAGGCCGTTGGCCAGGTGGGGTGCGGCGAGCGAGACGGTGTGCAGGGTCTGGAAGGTCGCCCGGTCGGCGTCGGTGCCGAGATCGCGCTGGGCCTGGAACATCTTGAGCCCCACGAAGACGACGACTGCGGCAGCCACGACGATGATCGAGACGATCAGGGTGGTCTCGAGGGCGGGCGACATCATGGGCACCAGCGTACCGACCGATCCGGCCGGTGCGGTCGCGGCCGCCGTTCACCGGCCGGGGCGACCGCTCGGCGCATCACAGCGACCGTTCGACGGTCGCGGCCTGAGACCTGATTCACAGACGCCCCCTGGTAGGCCAGAGTGATGGTGATCACACGCGGCCCCTCGTCGGGGCGAGCGCAATGTCAAGGAGGAAAACATGGGTACTCAACCCACCCCGGACGAGGTCCGGGACGCGGAGGCCGCCGGCGAGCTGGCCGACGTCGACTTCCGCGGAACCCAGTCGTCGGAGAAGTTCCAGAAGCTGCGCCGCACCCACCGCGGCTTCGTCTTCCCGATGGCCGTCGTCTTCATCGTCTGGTACTTCATGTACGTCGTTCTGGCGGCGTTCGCCCCCGAATTCATGGCGATCCCGGTTTCGGGCAACATCAACGTGGGCATCCTGCTGGGCCTGCTCCAGTTCGTCTCCACGTTCGGCATCACCGCCGCCTACGTGTCCTTCGCGAACCGGAAGCTGGATCCCCAGGCGTCCGCCCTTCGCGCCGATCTCGAGGGGGATTCCAAGTAATGAACACGAACCTCATCCCGCTGGCCGCGGCCGCCGAGCAGTCCTCGGTCGGCAACCCCTGGGTCAACATCACGATCTTCGGCCTCTTCGTGGCCGTGACGCTCGTCGTCGTGCTGCGTGCCTCGAAGAACAACAAGACCGCCGCGGACTACTACGCCGGCGGGCGCTCCTTCACGGGCGGCCAGAACGGCACCGCCATCGCCGGCGACTACCTCTCGGCCGCCTCGTTCCTCGGCATCGTCGGCGCGATCGCCATCAACGGCTACGACGGCTTCCTGTATTCCATCGGCTTCCTCGTCGCCTGGCTCGTCGCGCTCCTGCTCGTCGCCGAGCTGTTGCGCAACACCGGCAAGTTCACCATGGCGGACGTGCTCTCCTTCCGGCTGAAGCAGAAGCCGGTCCGCATCGCCGCGGCGATCACCACCATGGCGGTCTGCCTGTTCTACCTGCTCGCGCAGATGGCGGGCGCCGGTGGACTCGTGTCCCTGCTGCTCGGCATCGACGACAAGCTGGGCCAGTCGCTCGTCATCGTCGTCGTGGGTGCCCTGATGATCATGTACGTCCTCATCGGCGGCATGAAGGGCACCACCTGGGTGCAGATCATCAAGGCCTGCCTGCTGATCGCCGGCGCCTTCATCATGACCATCTGGGTCCTGTCGATGTACGGCTTCAACCTCTCCGCGATCATGGGCGACGCCGCCGCCATGGCCGGCGGCAACGAGGACCTGTTCAAACCCGGACTCAAGTACGGCGAGAACATCACCACCAAGATGGACTTCATCTCGCTGGCGCTCGCGCTCGTGCTCGGCACGGCCGGCCTGCCGCACGTGCTGATGCGCTTCTACACGGTTCCGACGGCGAAGGAGGCCCGCCGCTCGGTGGTCTGGGCCATCTGGCTCATCGGCGCGTTCTACCTCTTCACCCTGGTCCTCGGGTACGGCGCCGGCGCGCTGCTCGGCCCGGAGCGGATCCAGAACGCGCCCGGCGGCGTGAATTCCGCGGCCCCGCTGCTGGCGTTCGAACTCGGCGGGTCACTGCTGCTGGGCATCATCTCCGCGGTCGCCTTCGCCACGATTCTGGCGGTCGTCGCGGGTCTGACGATCACGGCGTCGGCGTCGTTCGCCCACGACGTCTACGCCAACGTCATCGCCAAGGGCAGGACCACCCCGGAGAAGGAGGTCAAGGTCGCCCGGCGCACCGTCGTCGTGATCGGCGTCCTCGCCATCCTGGGCGGCATCGGCGCGCAGGGGCAGAACGTCGCCTTCCTCGTGGCGCTGGCCTTCGCGGTCGCGGCGTCGGCGAACCTGCCGACGATCCTCTACTCGCTGTTCTGGCGCCGTTTCACCACGCAGGGTGCCGTCTGGTCGATGTACGGCGGCCTGGGGTCGGCGCTGCTGCTGATCGTCTTCTCGCCGGTGATGTCCGGCCTGGAGACCTCGATGATCCCGGCAGCGGACTTCGCCCTCTTCCCGCTCACCAACCCGGGTCTGGTCTCGATCCCGCTGGCCTTCCTCCTCGGCTGGCTCGGTTCGAAGCTCGACAAGGACGGTGAGGACCCCCGCATCCAGGCGGAGATGGAGGTCCGCTCGCTCACGGGCGTCGGCGCCGAGAAGGCGGTCGACCACTAGCCCCTCGCCGCACCCGGAAACCGCCGGCGCCCCGTACGAGAAATCGTGCGGGGCGCCGGCTTTTGTGCGCCCGCCGCCGGCGGCGCCCGGCAGGCGGCGGCGCCGCGCCGACCAGCGACGTTGCCGCTTGAGCCGACTGTGAGTATCGTCACAGGTAAGTGTGGTGACCAGCCACATCGTCCGCACACCGGTACCGGCCACAAGCTCGGGCGCCGATGCGGCGGACAGCGCTGAAGCATAGGGAGACAACATGTCCCGAGAAGATGTACTGACCGCGGCGGATACCGCCTCCTCCGAACCGATCCAGCTCGTGGCCCCCGACGGGACCCGCCGCCGTCACGCCGAATTCGACGCGATGCTCGCGGACGTCAACGACGACGTCGTGGCCGACCTCTACGTCGACATGGTCGCGGTGCGCCGCATCGACACCGAGGCCACGCACCTGCAACGCCAGGGCGAACTGGCCCTCTGGCCGCCGCTCCTCGGCCAGGAGGCCGCGCAGGTCGGCTCCGCCCGGGCCCTGCGCGAGGACGACTTCGTGTTCACGTCCTACCGCGAGAACGGCGTGGCGTACTGCCGCGGCGTCGACCTCGAGGACATGCTCACGGTCTGGCGTGGGAACGCCTCCAGCGGGTGGGACCCGTACGGCATCAACATGGCCACCCCGCAGATCATCATCGGCGCGCAGACCCTCCACGCGACGGGCTACGCCATGGGGGTGAAGCTCGACGGCGGGGACCAGGCCGCCGTCGCCTACTTCGGAGACGGCGCCATCACGCAGGGCGATGTCAACGAGGCGCTGGGATTCGCCGCCAGCTACCAGGCCCCGGTCGTCTTCTTCTGCCAGAACAACCACTGGGCCATCTCGGAGCCGGTGGACCTGCAGTCGCGCGTTCCGATCGCGCAGCGGGCCGAGGGCTTCGGCATCCCGCATCTGCGCATCGACGGCAACGACATCCTGGCCGCCCTTGCCGCGACGCGCATCGCGCTCGAGCGTGCGCGCTCCGGCGGCGGCCCGACGTTCATCGAGGCCGTCACCTACCGGATGGGCCCGCACACCACCGCCGACGACCCGACCCGCTACCGGGACCAGGCGGAGCTCGACGAGTGGAAGGAAAAGGATCCGCTCACGCGGATCGAGGAGTACCTCCACACCCGCGGCATGGCCGTCGACGGCTTCCGCGAGGCGGCCCAGCACCGGGCAGACGACGTCGCCGAGAAGCTCCGCCGCGGCATCACCACGATGGCCGACCCGGAGTGGGCGGCCGTCTTCGAGAACGTGTACGCCGAAGACCACTCGTGGCTGAACCGCCAGCGCGAGCAGTACGGCCGCTACCAGAACCTGTTCGGCTCCGACGCGGGGGGAGAGGCATGATGACCACCCAGACGACCGGCACCAGCACCCTGACGCTCGGGAAGTCCATCAACCGCGGGCTGCACCACGCGCTCGCCGACGACGACAAGGTGCTCGTCATGGGCGAGGACGTCGGCAAGCTCGGCGGCGTCTTCCGCGTCACCGACGGGCTCCAGCAGGAGTTCGGCCCCGAGCGCGTGCTCGACTCGCCGCTGGCCGAATCCGGCATCGTGGGCACGGCCGTCGGGCTGGCCTACCGGGGTTTCCGCCCCGTCGTCGAGATCCAGTTCGACGGGTTCGTCTACCCGGCGTTCGACCAGATCGTCAGCCAGGTCGCGAAGCTCCGCTACCGCACGCAGGGGCGCGTGAGCATGCCGCTGACGATCCGCATCCCGTTCGGCGGCGGCATCGGCTCACCCGAGCACCACTCGGAATCGCCCGAGGCCTACTTCGCCCATACCGCCGGGCTGCGGGTCGTCTCGCCATCGAACCCCCAGGATGCGCACGTGATGATCCGGCAGGCGATCGCCTGCGACGACCCGGTGGTCTACTTCGAACCCAAGCGCCGCTACCACGAGAAGGGCGAGGTCGACGAGGGGGTCGATCTCGGTGCGCTGCCGCTCGGCGCCGCGCAGGTCGTGGTGGCGGGAAGCGACGTCACCCTGGTGACGTACGGGCCGCTGGTGAAGACCGCCTTGGATGTCGCGGCGGCTGCGGCCGACGAGGGCGTCTCGGTGGAGGTGATCGACCTGCGCTCGCTGTCGCCGATCGATTTCGCGCCCGTGGAGGCGTCGGTCCGCAAGACGGGTCGCGTGGTCATCACGCACGAGGCCGGACAGTTCGCCGGGCTCGGAGCGGAGATCGCGGCGAGCCTGACGGAGCGCTGCTTCTACCACCTCGAGCAGCCCCCGGTGCGTATCACGGGGTTCGACATCCCATATCCTCCATCGAAGCTGGAGCAGCACCACCTGCCGGATCTGGACCGCATCCTGGACGGGGTGGACCGCGTCATGGAACGCACCAACTCGTTGTCCGGAGGTGCGGCATGCTGAAGGTCTTCAACCTTCCGGACCTGGGCGAGGGCCTGACCGAATCCGAAGTGCTGACGTGGAAGGTCTCCGAGGGGGAGACGGTCGCCCTGAACCAGGTAATCGCCGACGTCGAGACCGCCAAGGCCGTCGTGGAGCTCCCGTGCCCGTTCGCGGGCGTCGTGGCGCAGATCTACGCGGAGCCGGGCACGGTCGTCGAGGTCGGCAAGCCGATGATCGCGATCGAGGTCGAGGGCGCCGAACCCTCCGCCGGCGCAGCCCCCTCCGGGGCCGCGGAGGCGGCTGGGGCACCGGCGCGGGAGCCCACCCTGGTCGGGTACGGCGCCGCGATCGAGTCCGGTGCGCGGCCGGCCCGCCGCCGTCGCACCGCCGTGCCTGCGGCCGGCGAGCAGCCGCAGTCGACGCCTGCACCCGTTGCGGTGGCCGAGCCGCCGGCAACCGAGGCGGAGGAGCCCGCACGGCCGGTCGAGCGCCCGCGGTCGACCCCGCCGGTGCGCAAGCTGGCGCGCGACCTCGGCGTGGACCTCGAAGCGCTCGCCGGCACTGGACCCGACGGGCTGATCACGCGCGACGACGTCCAGTCGGCCGGCGCGGCACCGTCCGC
This sequence comes from Zhihengliuella salsuginis, assembly GCF_014651715.1. GTDB lineage: Bacteria > Actinomycetota > Actinomycetes > Actinomycetales > Micrococcaceae > Zhihengliuella > Zhihengliuella salsuginis. Next base: position 131,875 of record NZ_BMXK01000007.1, on the reverse strand, counting down.
ACCCGAGGTCGAGCGGGGGAGCGCGCCGTCGGCAGCGGGCGAGGAGCGGGTGCGGATCACCGGCATGCAGAAGGCGATGGCCTCGGCCATGGTCGAGAGCGCCTTCACGGCGCCGCACGCCACCGAGTTCCTGACAGTCGACGTGACCGAGAGTATGGAACTGCTCGAGAGGCTGCGTGCATCCCGCGCGTTCGAGGGCCTGAAGCTGACGCCGCTGACCCTGGTCGCCAAGGCGGCCTGCCTGTGGCTGGCCAAGACACCGGAGCTGAACTCGAAGTGGGACGGCGAAGCGGGGGAGATCGTCCGCTTCCGCGACGTGAACCTCGGCATCGCCGCGGCCACCGGCCGGGGGCTGCTGGTGCCCAACATCAAGGCCGCCAACCGGATGGATCTGGCGGAACTCGCGGCCGAGATGCGCGGACTGGTGGGGCGGGCGCGCGACGGCAAGACGTCGCCGCGGGAGCTGGCGTCCGGAACGTTCTCCATCACGAACATCGGTGTCTTCGGCATCGACGCCGGAACGCCGATCATCAATCCCGGCGAGGCGGGCATTCTCGCCATGGGACAGGTTCGCTCCCAGCCGTGGGAGCACCGGGGGGCCGTCGCGCTGCGGCAGGTGCTCACCTTGAGCTTGAGCTTCGATCATCGATTGGTCGACGGGGCCCAGGCTTCCCGGTTCCTGGCTGGAATCGCGGGCATTCTGCGCGATCCGGCTTCGCTTATCACGCACGTGTGATTTGCATCAAACGTTTCAAAGTCATAAATTTTCTGTTCAGATCCCATGACGTGGCCCACATGTGCCGTCCGGCACGTGTAGGCTCCCCGTGGGTTGAAACGCTGAGTTTCAGCAAGGGGGCGAAAGGTCTGCTTCAGATTCACGGGCCTTCGTCTGACCAAATGTCAAGGAGTTATTGAATGCGTATGAATCGCGTCTTGAAGGGCGTCGCCGTCACCTCGGCGCTCGCCCTGGCCCTGACCGCCTGCGGCGGCACCAGTGAGGGCGGTGAAGGCGGCGAAGCCGCCGGCGGCGTCGTGACTGCACACAACACCGAACCGCAGAACGGCCTGATTCCCACCAGCACCAACGAGGTGGGCGGCGGCCGCGTCGTCGACCTGATCTACCAGGGTCTGTACTCGTACGACGCCGACGGCGGGCTTCAGAAGGAGCTCGCGGAGTCGGTCGAGTCCGAGGACAACATCACCTGGACCATCAAGATCAAGGAGGGGGCGACCTTCTCCGATGGAACGCCCGTCACGGCGCAGTCCTTCGTGGACGCGTGGAACTACGGTGCCGATTCCGACAACGCCCAGAACAGCTCGTATTTCTTCGAGACCGTCAAGGGCTACGCCCAGTCCAATGACGACGGCGCCGACGAGCTCTCCGGCCTGACTGTCGTCGACGATCACACGTTCACGGTGGAACTGCTCGGCCCGGAAGCCGATTTCCCGCAGCGCCTGGGCTACTCGGCCTACATGCCCCTGCCGGAGGTCGCATTCGAGGACATGCAGGCGTTCGGTCAGGCGCCGGTGACCAACGGGCCGTACATCCTCGCCGAGGACGGCTGGAAGCACGAGGTCCAGATCGAACTCGTCCCGAACGAGGACTACGAGGGCCCGCGCGAGCCGGCCAACGAGGGCATCACGTTCACGATCTTCGACAACTACGACGCGGCGTACAACTCCCTGCTCTCGAATGAGCTGGACGTCCTCGGGGAGATGCCGCCGAGCGTCTTGGCGAACTACCAGGACGATCTCGAGGGCCGTAGCGTCAGCAAGGCCTATGCCGGCAACGCGACGATGGTCATCCCGAACTACATCGAGGAGTTCCAGGGCGAGGCGGGCCAGCTGCGCCGCCAGGCGATCTCCATGGCGATCAACCGCGAGCAGATCATCGAGCAGATCTTCATGGGGACCAAGGAGGTGGCCACGGAGTTCACCGCACCGGTTCTCGAGGGCTACAGCGAGGATATCCCCGGCAATGAGGTCCTCGAGTACAACCCGGAGAAGGCCAAGGAGCTGTGGGAAGAGGCCGATGCGATCTCGCCGTGGCCCGAGGACAAGGTGTTGAAGTACACCTCGAACACCGATGGCGCCGGCAACAAGGAGTACATCGAGGCAATCACGAACCAGTTGCGCACCAATCTGGACATCAAGGCCGAGCTCGACGCCAAGGCGACCTTCAAGGAGATGCGCAATCTGGTCGGCGAGGACGGCCTCGAAGGCGTTTCGCGCGCCGGCTGGAAGGGCGACTACCCGTCGCTGTACAACTTCCTCGGCCCGCTGTACGGCACCGGCGCGGGAGCGAACGACGGCCGCTACTCCAGTGAGGAATTCGACGCGAAGCTTCAGGAGGGTCTCGAGGCGGATTCGGTCGAAGACGCTGCGGTCAAGTTCAACGAGGCGCAGGAGATCCTCTTCCAGGACCTGCCGGTGCTGCCGCTCTGGTACCAGGCCGCTCAGGCCGGATGGAGCACCAACGTCGACAACGTCGAGCTGGGATGGGACGGGAAGCCGCTCTACCACCAGATCACCAAGGGCGAGTAATTCGTCTGACTAGGCATTCTGCCTGACCCCGACGGCGGGGCGGCGAGGACGATCTCCTTGCCGCCCCGTCGCACGTCTAAAGGAATCTTCCTCCATGTTGATGTATACCCTCAGGAGAGTCCTGCACATGGTCCCCGTCTTCTTCGGGGCCACGCTGCTGGTCTACTTCCTGGTCTTCGCAACGGGCGATCCGATCGCGGCGCTCTCCGGCGGCAAACCGATGTCGGATGCCGTCGAAGCCACTCTGCGCGCCCAGTACAACCTCGATCAGCCGTTCTGGGTCCAGTACGGCATCTACCTCAAGAACCTGCTCACTCTCGATCTCGGAACCACGTTCTCAGGCCAGTCCGTCAACGACGTCGTCGCTCGAGCCATGCCGGTCACCGCCCGCCTGGCCGTCATGGCGCTTGCGATCGAAGCGATCTTCGGCGTCGTCTTCGGTGTCTTCGCCGGCCTGCGCAAGGGCGGCATCTTCGACTCGACGGTCCTCGTGCTCTCGCTCGTCGTGATCTCCGTCCCGACCTTCGTCCTGGGCTTCGTCTTCCAGTTCGTCTTCGGCGTGAAACTGGACTGGACGTCTCCGACGGTCGGCCCTGATGCCGGATGGGGCGACCTGATCCTGCCCGCCACCGTACTCGGGCTGGTATCCCTCGCCTACGTGATCCGGCTCAGCCGCACGCAGATCGCGGAGAACCTCTCGGCGGACTTCGTCCGCACAGCGAGTGCCAAGGGGCTCACCCGGGGCCGTGTCGTCCTGGTTCACGTCCTGCGCAACTCATTGATCCCGGTAATCACCTTCCTCGGCGCCGACCTCGGAATGCTTATGGGCGGCGCGATCGTCACCGAGGGCGTCTTCAACGTCCCCGGCATCGGCAAGGTCCTCTTCGACGCCATCAAGATCGGTGAGAGCCCGACTGTCGTCGCCGTCGTCAGCGTCATGGTCCTGGTGTTCGTCGTCGCCAATCTGGCCGTGGATCTGCTCTACGCCCTGCTCGATCCGAGGATTCGATATGCCTGAGAATACTGAGAACATCGTCCGCAATGAGGCGAGTCCGAATGATGTCAAGCGTGCCGGCAAGGTGTCCAGACGGCATATCCCCCACTTCGTGGCCCCGCTCGAGGAGACGCCGCTGCAGGCTGTCGACTCCGTCAACGAGACAGCTGATCCGCTGAGTTTCTGGGCAGAGGCCTGGAGGAACCTGCGCCGCCAGCCGCTCTTCATCGTCTCCGCCGCGCTGATCCTGCTGATCGTCGTCGTGTCGATCTTTCCCCAATGGTTCACATCGGTGGATCCGCGAAGCTGCAGTCTGGACAATGCCCGCGGCGGAGCGGCGCCCGGGCACCCCCTGGGGTTCACCTATCAAGGCTGCGACGTCTACGCACGTGTGATCTTCGGTGCGCAGGCCTCGGTGCTCGTCGGTCTCTTCACGACGATCGGAGTCGTGATCGTCGGCGGCACCTTCGGGGCGCTCGCCGGCTACTACGGCGGCTGGATGGATGCCGTGCTGGCCCGCCTGGGCGACATCTTCTTCGCCCTGCCGCTGATTCTGGGGGCGATCGTCCTCATGCAGCTGCCCGCCTTCCGGGAGAACCAGAGTCCGTGGACTGTGACATTGACGCTGGTGGTCTTCGGCTGGCCCCAGGTCGCCCGCATCACCCGCGGCGCCGTGATCGAGGCGAAGGGCGCGGATTTCGTCATGGCCGCCCGTTCGCTCGGCGTCTCGAAGTTCGGCGCACTGGTCCGCCATGTGCTGCCGAACTCGCTCTCGCCGATCATCGTCGTCGCCTCGATCTCCCTCGGGACGTACATCGTCGCCGAGGCGACATTGTCCTTCCTGGGCATCGGCCTGCCCTCGTCGATCGTCAGCTGGGGCAACGACATCTCGGACGCCCAGATCTCGGTACGCAACAATCCCCAGATCCTGTTCTGGCCGGCACTCGCGCTGTCCATCACGGTGTTGAGCTTCATCATGCTCGGCGACGCTTTGCGCGACGCCCTGGACCCGAAGTCGCGGAAGGCCTAGCCATGGAAATGCAGAACAAGAACGAGCAGCCGCTGCTCGACATGCGGGACGTGGAGATCACGTTCAACACGGCGAACGGACCGGTCAAGGCCGTCCGCGGCGCCAACCTCTCGGTCATGCAGGGCGAGTCCGTCGCGATCGTCGGCGAGTCCGGCTCGGGCAAATCCACGATCGCCCTGGCGGCGATGGGGCTGCTGGCCAGGAACGGCAAGGTCACCGGCGGGCAGATCCTGTTCGACGGCAAGGACTACGCCGCCGCAAGCGACAAGGAGTTCCGCCACATCCGCGGCGATCAGATCGGCATGGTTCCGCAGGACCCGATGTCCAACCTGAACCCGGTGTGGAAGATCGGCTTCCAGGTGAAGGAGACGCTCAAGGCCAACGGCCTCGGCGGAGGGGACATGAACAAGAAGGTCGCCGAGGCCCTCGAGAATGCCGGCCTGCCGGACGCCGAGCGGCGCGCGGGGCAGTATCCGCACGAGTTCTCGGGCGGCATGCGTCAGCGCGCGCTGATCTCGATCGGCCTCTCCTGCCGGCCGCGCCTGCTCGTCGCGGATGAGCCGACCTCGGCCCTGGACGTCACTGTGCAGCGGCAGATCCTCGACCATCTGGACAATATGACGGCCGAGCTCGGCACCGCGGTCCTGTTCATCACGCACGATCTCGGCCTGGCCGCCGAGCGCGCGGAGAAGGTCGTGGTCATGTACAAGGGCCAGGTCGTCGAATCGGGCCCGGCCATCGACCTGCTGCGCAACCCGCAGCATCCGTACACCAAGCGCCTGATCGACTCGGCGCCGTCGTTGTCGTCCCACCGCATGGAGAACGAGGCGGCAGCGCAGAAATCGGCGTCCGGCACGGACAACGTGCTAGAGATCGAGAACCTCACCAAGGTCTTCAAGATCCGCGAGAAGGGCCTGAAGAAGTCGGACTTCCTGGCCGTCGACGACGTCTCCTTCAACGTCAGGCGCGGGACGACGACGGCGGTGGTCGGCGAGTCCGGCTCCGGCAAGTCTACCGTGGCCAAGATGGTCCTGAACCTGCTCGAGCCGACGAGCGGGACCATCCGGTTCGACGGCGAGGACATGGGCCGGCTCAGCGAGAAGGAGCTCTTCCGGTTCCGCCGCCGCGTGCAGCCGATCTTCCAGGATCCGTACGGTTCGCTGGACCCGATGTATAGCATCTTCCGCACCATCGAGCAGCCGCTGAAGATCCACGGCATCGGCGATGCCAGGTCGCGGCAGAACAAGGTCAAGGAGCTGCTCGAGCACGTCTCGATGCCGGCCTCGACGATGCACCGCTTCCCGAACGAGCTCTCGGGCGGGCAGCGCCAGCGCATCGCGATCGCGCGCGCACTGGCGCTCGAGCCGGAGGTCATCATCTGCGACGAGGCCGTCTCGGCCCTCGACGTGCTGGTGCAGGCCCAGGTCCTCGAGCTGTTGAACAAGCTGCAGGCGGAGCTGGGGCTGAGCTACCTGTTCATCACCCACGACCTCGCCGTGGTCCGCCAGATCGCCGACGACGTCGTGGTCATGAAGGACGGGCAGCTGGTCGAATCCGGCAAGACGGACGACATCTTCGCGACTCCGCAGACGGAGTACACGTCCAACCTCCTGGACGCGATCCCCGGCGGTCAGCTGCTGGTCTAGAAACCAGATCCGACCAGCACGTCGAGCGGCTGCGGCCGGCCACGCAAGTGGCCGGCCGCAGCCGCTTTCCTTGTCCCGGTCCGTACCGGGCGGCACGAGGCTGTGGTGTGATGCTTGACACCATCGAGGTGCCGAGGCTACCTTTATGGCCAGACCTGACACGTGTTAGGAAGGGACCATGAAACAACTGATCGGCGGATCGACCGCCAGAACGCTCACCCGGCGCAGCGCGTTGACGCTGGGCGGCCTCGGGCTGGCCGGGGTCACGATCGGGGCCTGGCCGCGGCTGACCGGGAGCGACATTCCCGGCCGCAAGGCCGAGGGGCTCACCATCGCCATCCTGGGCAACAGTGCCGACGCCGAAGGGCGCCGCGGACTGGCCGAGGAGTTCCACCGCGAGTTCCCCGAAATCGACGTCCACATCCAGGCCATCCAGGGCGCCGACTGGAAGGACTTCTTCGCGAAGATCCTCACCATGGTGGCCGCAGGGAGTCCGCCGGACATCGTCTACGTGGCGACGGAAGGCGCGCAGCTTTTCGCCGAGAAGCTGGCCGAGCCCCTCGACGACTACATCCGTCGCGACGCGGACGAGCTGCGGGAGTACTTCGACGACGTGCACCCGAGCCTCGTCGAGGCGTTCATGTACCAGGGCAGCCTCTTCCAACTGCCCATCGATTGGAACGCCGCGGACATGTATCTGAACACCAGCACGCTGCACGAGGCCGGCCTGGATCGCCCGGCGGACGACTGGACCCAGGACGACTTCACCGAGATGCTCCGGGCGATGAAGAAGTCCCAGGGAGCCGGCTTCACGCCGTTCTACTGGACCAACCGCCTGTTCGGAGGCATCGTGCCGTGGCTCTACAACAACGACACCTCGTTCCTGACCGAGCGCAAGGCGCCGGGCGGCGACTGGCTGTGGGACGGTTTCTACCCCGATGATCCGGCCCGCTCCACCCGCGGTGGCGGCTTCATCTGGGACGGATCCAACGCCCTCGACGAGCGCGTCTTCGAATCCTTCGACTACATGCGCGAGCTTGTGGACGAAGGCCTCGGCGTCCGCCCGGAGGGAGGGGGCGGCAATTCGCTCGTCGGCCTCTTCTCCAGCGGCCGTGTCGGTGCGACGCCGGCCGGAGGCTACTGGGCGCAGGGCCTGCACGAGGCGGGCATGGGGAGCGACGACTTCGACGTCCAGTTCTTCCCGCGCAACCGCACCCAGCGCCACCAGTTCGGCACGGCCGGGTACGCGATCATGCGCACGGCTCAGAACAAGGACGCGGCGTGGGAATGGCTGAAGTTCTCCGCCCGGCGCGAGTCGATGGAGATGGCGATGCCGGCTCCGACGACGACGCCGACCCGCCGGTCGATGGTCAACGCGTCGTTCTACGCGGAGACCGGGCCCAATAACTGGCAGGTCTTCTACGAGACCCTGGACCGCTTCCCGTCGTCGGGCCCGATCCCCGCGCCGCCGGAGCAGGCGGCGGTGGAGAACGCCCTGATCAAGAACGTCACCAATGCGGTGAGCGGTTCCTCGCGGCAGACGCGCGCCGCGCTGCAGAACCTGGACCGCGACCTCAACCTAGTCCTCGGGAGCAGCCGATGAGCGACACGACCACCGACCGGATCGCCGCAGGGAGCTCCGGGACCTCCCCAGTCGGCGTCCGGCGGAAACCCGCACCGCGCGGCCGACGGAAGAAGAACCTGTTCGCCTGGGTGCTGCTGGCACCCACGATCGTCGGCATGGGCATCTTCACCATCGTGCCGATCATCGGCTCGCTCCTGCTGGCCTTCTTCCGCTGGGACATCATCTCCCGGCCCGAGTTCGTCGGCCTCGCGAACTTCGCCGACATCGCACTGGACCCGACGGTGCGCGTCAGCTTCCTGAACACCATCGTGTTCGTCGTCGTCGCGGTGACGCTCCAGCTGAGCATCGCCCTGGTGCTGGCCAGCATGATCCAGGAGAGGATGCCCGACTGGCTCCGGGTCTTCTTCCGGTCCACGTTCTTCTTCCCGCTGGTGCTCTCCGCCGCGTCGGTGTCCATCTTCATGGGCTACCTGTTCAACGAGCAGTTCGGCGTCGTGAACTGGCTCATCGGCCTGGTGGGCATGGCCCCCGTGCCGTGGCTCACGACGCCGGCTGGTGCGGCCGCCGTCGTCATCATCGTCTACGTGTGGCAGAACTTCGGGTTCTCCTTCCTGCTCTTCGTCGGCGGACTGGGCAATATTCCCAAGGATGTCTACGAGGCGGCGGAACTGGACGGAGCCTCCGGGATCAAGAAGTTCATGAACGTGACCATGCCCCTGCTGAGCCCCACCACGCTGGTCGCCTCCGTCATGGCCGTGATCACGGCACTGCAGGTCTTCGACCAGCCGTACGTGCTGACACGCGGCGGCCCGGGCGACTCCACCCGCAGTGCCGTGATGGTCGTCTTCGAGTCGGCCTTCGAGCAGCTCGAGTTCGGCCGCGCGTCGGCGATCGGCCTGGTCCTGATGCTGCTCATCATGGCCGTGACTTACGTGCAGTTCCAGCTCAGCCGTCGATTCGTCTTCTACCAGTGAGGCTCGCATGACTACCCAGATCGAGAAGAACGCCTCTCCGCAGGTGCGCCGGAAGGTGCGCAGGCCCGTCACCGGCGCCTTCATCGGGCGGCTCGCGGTGCTCCTGGTCGCCGCCGTGCTGACGCTCGGACCCGTGATGTGGACCCTGTCGACCTCACTGCGGCTCCCCTCGGAATCGTTCGACCTTCCCCCGCGGTTCATCCCCTGGGACCCGGACTTCACCTCCTACTCCGAGGTCTTCGCGCAGATCGACATGATCCGGCTGGTCGTGAACTCCGCGTTGATGACCGGATTCATCGCCGCGGGCCAGATGATCACGGCGGCCATGGCCGGCTACGCGTTCGCGCGCCTGAAGTTCAAGGGCAACAGGCTTCTCTTCGGGCTCGTCCTGGCCACCATGATGATCCCCGTCCAGGTCACGATCGTGCCCGTGTTCATGATCATCCGCGGCATGGGGCTGGCGGACACGCTCCTGGCTCTGATCATCCCGGCGATCCCGACGGCGTTCGGCACGTTCCTCATGCGCCAGTACTTCATGGGCGTCCCGGCCGAGCTCGCCGAGGCGGCCGAGATCGACGGCGCCAGCCAGTGGCGGATCTTCCGCTCCGTGTACCTGCCGCTGGCGACGCCCGGGATGGCGATCGTCGGCATCCTCGCCTTCAACTACCACTGGAACGAATTCTTCCGACCGCTCATCCTCACCATCTCCGAGGAGAACTTCACCCTGCCGCTCGGGCTCGTGTCCCTGCAGGGGAACATGGGCACCGGCAGCATCTCCGTGGTGCTCGCCGGCGTGATCCTTTCCATGCTCCCCGCGCTGGTCGTGTTCTTCTTCGGCCAGCGGAGCCTGCGGGCCGGCCTCACCGCCGGCGTCGGAAAGTAGCCCACCCCACATGAAAGGACAGCTTGTGACCACCCAGGCCGACCAGAACCGGCGCGGCAGCGCTGCCGGCCCCGCCGACCCGATCCGGCCCGTCATCCACCCCCGGCCGCGGGCGGGCTGGCTCAACGACCCGAACGGACTCATCCGCCACGACGGCCGCTACCACGTCTTCTGCCAGTACAACCCGGACTCGGCCCGGCACCACCGGATCGCGTGGGCCCATCTGAGCTCCGCCGACCTGGTGTCCTGGCGCGAGCACCCGGTCGCGATCGTCCCGCAGGACGGGGCCGAGGACGCGTTCGGCTGCTGGTCCGGCGTCGCGGTCGACGACGGCGGCACGCCCACGCTCGTCTACACGGGCGTGCGCCAGGAGGGCGGCACGTCCTCCGTCCTGCTCGCCCGCAGCAGCGACGCCGGCCTCGACACGTGGGAGAAGGAGCCCGTCCCCGCCACCGGCATGCCCGAGGGCGAATCGTTCACGGACGTGCGCGACCCGTTCCTCTTCACGTTCGGCGGCCGCCGCTACGCCCTCCAAGGCGCGGGATCGCGCGGCGGCGATCCGGCCGTGCTGCTCTACGACGCGGAGGACCTGACGACCTGGCGGTACCTGGGCCGCTTCCTCGATCAGGGCGACCCCGTGGCGCGCCAGCTGGCCGAGGCCGAGATCTGGGAGTGCCCGCAGCTGGTCCGGCTCGATGGGCGCTGGGTCCTGCTGCTGTCCCTCTGGCGGTGGGTGGGCGGCAGCCACCGGCTCGACAGCGTCGCTTGGCTGGTCGGCGACATCGACACCGACGAAAGCGGCGCGCCCGTCCGGTTCGCAGCCGCATCGGGTGGTCCGGCCGACACCGGGCCGGACTTCTACGCGCCGCAGGCGCTCGTGGACGAGGACCGGGTCCTGCTGTGGGGCTGGTCGTGGGAGGGGCGCGAGGAATCGTTCGCCGATGCGTCCGGCTGGGCCGGGGTGCTCACGCTGCCCCGGACGATAGGGCTGGAGTCCGAGCGTCTCGTCGTCGCGCCGGCGCCCGAGCTGGAGGCCCTGCGCGGGGACCGCGCGACGCTCGAGCCCGGCACGCTCCATCCCGTACCCGACCCGGCGGAAATCGTCGTGGGCTTGGGCGCGGGGTCGGACGCCGGGATCGAGGTGCTGCTGGTTTCGGACGCGGGGGAGCGGTCCGTGCTGGAACTGCCGGCCGCGGGTGCCCGCGTCTACATCGACCGCAGCATCGTCGAGGCGTTCCGGGAAGGCGGTGTGCCGCACACGGTGCGCGCCTACCCCGTCGCGGGGGAGACGTGGGCGGTGCGTGTCACGGGTGCCGCGGCCGACGTCTGGGCCCTGAAGGCGATGGCCGTGGACTACCGCGCCGAGGACTGAGTCGGAGGGGGCGGTTCGCGGCTCGTCAGGCCCGGGCGGCGGGCCCCGTCGAGCCCCTGACCACGAGCGGGCACTCCAGAAGCGTGGTCTCCGCACCGATCTCCGCGTTCGAGTCGAGGGCGGCGATGATCCGCTCGGCGGCGACACGGCCCATGCCCTCGTGCGGCAGGGCCATCGTGGTCAGGCCCGGGACCGTGGCGTCGGCGAGGTGGCGCTGGTCGTCGTAGCCCATGATCGAGATGTCGCCGGGGACGTCGAGGCCGGCGGTCCGGGCCGCGAGCAGGGCCCCCGTCGCGACGCGGTCGCTCGCGCAGAACACGGCGTCGGGGCGCGGCCCGTTCTCCGGAGCGAACAGGGCCTCGGCGGCCCGGAATCCGTCATCGATGTCCCACCCCGCCTCGACGACCTCACCGGGCGGCAGCCCCGCTGCGGCCAGCGCCGCCTGGAACCCGCGGATGCGGGCGGGGCGGGCGTCGACGTCCACGCCTCCGCCGATCCAGACGATCCTCCGGTGTCCCAGGGAGATCAGGTGCTCCGTGGCTTCGCGGCCGCCGCGCACCTCGTCGGGGATGATCGCGCCCATCGTTCCCGCGGCGTCGCGGCAGTTGGCCAGGACGGAGGGCTGCAGGCGCAGGCCGTCCGGGACGACGATGGTCCGCAGCGACTGGGTGGCGAGGATGAGCCCGTCGACCCGCCGCCGGCGCAGCTCGTCGATGAAGTGGGTGGTGTCGGCGGCCGGCCCGCCGGCGTCGGCGATGACCGTCAGGTACCCGTGCCCGGCGGCGGCCTGCGACGCGCCGGCCAGCATGCGGCCCGCGAAGGGGCTCGAGGCGGCTTCGTCGGTCACGATCCCGATCATCCGCGAGCGCTGGCGGCGCAGGCCGGACGCGATCGGGTGCGGCGTGTACTCGAGCTCCGCGGCCGCCCGGCGGATGCGTTCCTGCATGTCCGGCGAGACGTTGCCGTCGGCGTTGCCGTTCATGACCATGGAGACGGCGCTGCGGGATGCTCCCGCATGCTTGGCCACATCCTGGGCGGTGGGGCGTCGGTTGGGCACGTGGGGCTCCCTAGGAGAGCTCCATGATGAGTTCCTTCACGACGGCGGCGCGTGCGTTGGCGAAGCCGTCCGCCTCGCCGACGACCACGAAGCCGCGGCGTTCGAGCACCTTCTGCGAGCCGATGTTGTCCGTGACGACGCGCGCGCGGATGGGGCGCTGAGTGAACTCCGCGAGGAACGCGTCCACTGCGCTCGTGGTCACGCCCTGGCTCCAGTAGGCCTTCTCGGTCCAGAAGCTGATCTCGGGGTACCCGTCGTTCGGGTAGGCCATCACGGATCCGACGACCTTGCCGTCGTGCTCGATGGTGCGCACCGTGACGTCGGGGTCGGACAGCATGGACGACCAGTGGTGGTCGAAGACGCCGCGGTCGGACGGGTTCTTGGCGGTAAATCCTGCCATGATGTTGGCCTCGGGGTCCTGCTGGTGCTCAAAAAACCAGTCGAGATCCGCTGGCTCCACGGGGCGTAGGTTCACGGCGTTCCTCTTTCTCTGTCCGGCGCCCGTGACGAGCGGCGCCTGTTCAGGGGCATCACTGGGTGTCGCGGTGCTCGCGCGACACGGTCTGTGTCTAGGGTACCGGTGCTGAGAGGGCTGCCCATGCCATCGCGACGAGACGTGACCTCTGAGTCGAGGACTCCTCTCTGGTGTTTGAGTGCGGCGTCGAGTTCAGCAGTCCGAAGACCGCCTGAGCGCGCTGCCTGGCGCCGTCGGAGCTCTCGCGGGGATGGAGCCGCTGCAGCTGATCGGTCCACACGCCGATGTAGTCGCGCTGCAACTGGCGGACCAGGGCGGCGCTCTCGTCGTCGAGATTGCCCAGGTCGCGGTCCTGGACCCGGATGACGTCGGCGTTGGACAGCGCGAAGTCGGCCTGGAACTCGACGAGGCGCTGCAGGACGATGTCGGGTTCGAGGCCCTCGTCGGCGACCATCGTGCTGCCGTCGAGCAGGGAGCGGCTGACTCCGAGCAGGAGGGCCGCAAGGACGGCCTGCTTGTTCGCGAAGTGCCGGTAGACCGCCGGCCCGCTCACGCCGCAGGCGGCGCCGAGGTCTTCGATCGACACGCCGCGGTAGCCGTGGTCCGCGAAGAGGCGCGCGGCCGCGTCGAGGTAGGCCGTGCGGCGCTCCTCCTTGGCCTGGCGCCGGTCGCCCGGGGAGTCGGTCTCGGAGAGCGGGAATTCAGTCATATCCGGTCCTGTTGGTGATGGTGGTTCCGCAGTTTATGTGCCCTGCCTCACTGAAATGCTGGACACGTGCAGTTAATCAACACTAACCTGTTTCATAGTTAGTGATCCTTAACTTTGAAAGTTGATGATGGAGACTCTGCACACGCACGTCGACCCGGCCTCCGCCTCCTTCGCCGCGAACGCGGCGGGGCAGCGCGAGCTCGCCGTCGAGCTCGAGGAGCGCCTGCGCCGCGCGGGGCGCGGCGGAAGCGCGAAGTCGCGGGAGCGCCATCTGGCCCGGGGCAAGCTGCTGCCGCGCGAACGCGTCAACCGCCTCCTGGACGACGGATCGCCCTTCCTGGAGGTCGCTCCGCTCGCCGCCGAGGACATGTACGACGGCGAGGCGCCGGCTGCCGGCGTCATCGCCGGCGTCGGCCTGATCCACGGCCGCCACGTCATGGTGGTCTGCAACGATGCGACGGTCAAGGGCGGAACGTACCTGCCGATGACCGTGAAGAAGCACCTGCGCGCCCAGGAGATCGCCCGCGAGAACCGCCTCCCGTGCGTCTACCTGGTCGATTCGGGCGGCGCGTTCCTGCCCAAGCAGGACGAGGTCTTCCCGGACCGCGACCATTTCGGGCGCATCTTCTACAACCAGGCGCAGCTCTCCGCGGCCAAGATCCCGCAGATCGCCGCCGTGCTCGGATCCTGCACGGCCGGCGGGGCGTACGTCCCGGCCATGAGCGACGAGACGGTCATCGTGCGCAACCAGGGGACGATCTTCCTCGGCGGTCCTCCGCTGGTGAAGGCGGCCACCGGCGAGGTCGTCACGGCGGAGGAGCTCGGCGGCGGCGACGTGCACGCGAAGACCAGCGGCGTCGTCGACCACCTCGCGGAGACCGACGAGCACGCCCTCCAGATCGTCCGGGACATCGTGGAGACGCTCCCGCCGCTCGGCAGGCCGGCGTGGGACGTGCAGGAGATCGCCGAACCCCAGGCCGATCCGGGACAGATCTACGGGGTCGTCCCGGTGGACGTGAATGCGGGCTACGACGTGCACGAGGTCATCGCCCGGATCGTCGACGGCAGCGGATTCCACGAGTTCAAGGCCAACTACGGGGCGAGTCTGGTGACAGGGTTCGCGCACATCCACGGCCACCCCGTGGGCATCGTCGCCAACAACGGCATCCTGTTCGCCGAATCGGCCCAGAAAGGCGCGCACTTCATCGAGCTGTGCGACCAGCGGGGCATCCCGCTGGTGTTCCTGCAGAACATCTCCGGGTTCATGGTGGGCCGCGAGTACGAGGCCGGCGGCATCGCCAAGCACGGCGCCAAGATGGTCACGGCCGTGGCGACCTGCCGCGTCCCGAAGCTGACGGTCGTCATCGGCGGCTCGTTCGGCGCGGGCAACTACTCGATGTGCGGGCGGGCCTATTCGCCCCGCTTCCTCTGGATGTGGCCCGCCGCGCGGATCTCGGTGATGGGCGGCAACCAGGCGGCCAGCGTGCTCTCCACGGTCCGCCGCGACGGCCTGGAGGCCCGCGGCGAGACCTGGAGCGAGGCCGCCGAGGAGGAATTCAAGAAGCCCATCCGCGACCAGTACGAGTCGCAGGGCAACCCGTACTACTCGACCGCGCGGCTGTGGGACGACGGCATCATCGACCCGGGCGACACGCGCCGGGTCCTCGGCCTCGCGCTCGACGTCTGCTCCCGCCAGCCCCTGCCGGACACCAGCTTCGGCGTCTTCCGAATGTAGGGCCCACACCATGACTGAACTCTTCGACACCGTCCTGATCGCCAACCGCGGCGAGATCGCGGTCCGCATCATCCGTACCCTGCAGCGCCTGGGGATCCGTACCGTCGCGGTCTTCGCTCCCGACGACGCCGACGCGCTGCATGTGCGCCTCGCCGACGAGGCCGTCGCGCTCGGCGACTCCGGGCACACGAGCGCGGCCGAGACCTACCTGGACATCGAGGCCGTCGTGGACGCCTGCCGCCGCACCGGCGCCCGCGCCGTGCACCCCGGCTACGGCTTCCTGTCGGAGAACGTCGGCTTCGCCCGCGCGCTCGAGGCGGCCGGCATCGCGTTCATCGGCCCGCCCAGTGAATCCATCAACCTCATGGGCGACAAAATCCGCTCCAAGAACCACGTGCTGACACACGGCGTCCCGGTGGTCCCCGGCATCGCCGAGCCCGGCCTGAGCGACACGCAGCTGATCGCCGCCTCCGAGTCGATCGGATTCCCGCTGCTCATCAAACCGTCCGCCGGCGGTGGAGGCAAGGGCATGTTCGCCGTCCAGACCGCGGAGGGGCTCCCGGAGGCCCTGGCCTCGGCCCGGCGCACGGCGGCGAGCGCGTTCGGCGACGACACCCTCTTCCTGGAGCGCCTGGTGACCAACCCCCGGCACATCGAGGTCCAGGTCCTCGCCGATTCCCACGGGAACACGGTCCACCTGGCCGAGCGCGAGTGCTCGCTGCAGCGCCGCCATCAGAAGGTCGTCGAGGAGGCCCCGGCACCGCTGCTCGAGGGCCTGGGGGCCAAGGGTGAGCGGATCCGCGCCGAGCTCGGTGCGGCCGCCGTGCGCGCCGCCGAGTCGGTCGGCTACCGCGGCGCGGGCACGGTCGAGTTCCTGGTCTCCGACGACAATCCGGACGAGTTCTTCTTCATGGAGATGAACACGCGCCTGCAGGTCGAGCACCCGGTGACCGAGGAGGTCATCCGCGTGCGCGGGCGGAAGCTGGACCTCGTCGAGCAGCAGGTCCGCATCGCCGCCGGGCACGCCCTCGACTTCGCCCAGACGGAGGTCGGGATCGAGGGGCACGCGATCGAGGCGCGCGTCTACGCCGAGGACCCCGGCGCCGGCTTCCTGCCCTCCAGCGGATTCGCCTTCCGCGTCGACCTGCCGGACCGCGACGGCGTCCGGGTCGACTCGGCGCTCGGCGCGTCGGGGACGATCAGCCCCAGCTTCGACCCGATGATCGCCAAGGTCATCGCCCGCGGCGCCGACCGTGCGGAGGCGCTCGGGCTCCTCGACGCCGCGCTGGCCGACTCGGTCATCCTCGGCGTCGCCACGAACGTCGAGTACCTGCGCTTCCTGCTCGCCGACGACGACGTCGCCGCCGGCCGTCTGGACACCAACCTGATCGAGCGGCGCGGCGCGTTCACCCCGCGCGCGCTGACGGCGGGGGAGCAGCGCTTCGCTGCCGAAGCGCTCGAGCACCTCGGCCGGGCGCCGGTCATCCGCGATGCCGGCGTGGAGCCGCCCCCCGGGCCATGGCAGCTGGGCGACGGGTGGCGCGTCGGCGAGCACCGGCGTCGTACCCTTCACCTCGAGATCGACGGCGACGCCGTGAGCGTCGCCCCGGACGGCGAGACCGGAGACCGGTTCTCCGGGACGGAGCACGAGGCGCGGCTCTCCGACGGCGGCACGGGACCCGCCGTCGTCGTCCGGGCGCCGGGGGGCGGGGGATGGTTCGCCTCCGGCGGCCGCGCCGTACCCGTCCGGCTGCTGGACCGCCGCGAGAAGCTGCACCGCGACCTGGCCCTGATCGAACGCGAGGTGGCCGGGGGAGACCCCGACGCCAGAGCGCCGATGCCCGGGGCGGTCGTCTCCGTCTCGGTCGCCACCGGCGACCGTGTGGAGGCCGGACAGTCGCTGCTGGCCGTCGAGGCGATGAAGATGGAGCACCCGCTGCTCGCGGCGATCTCCGGCACCGTCACGGTGCACGCGGCCGTCGGGGACCAGGTGAAGAAGGACCAAGTACTCGCGAGCGTCGAACCCGGCGCCGCCCATGGAGAGACAACGACTGGCGAAGGAGCCTGAAACATGCCGAATTTCGAGCTGGAAGAGGAATACCAGGACCTCGTCGACACCGTCCGCGACTTCGCCGACGAGGTGATCGCGCCGGTCTCGGCGAAACACGACGAGGAGCACAGCTTCCCGTACGAGATCGTCGCGCAGATGGGGCAGATGGGCCTGTTCGGCCTCCCGTTCCCGGAGGAGCACGGGGGCATGGGCGGCGACTACTTCGCCCTGTCGCTGGCGCTGGAGGAGATCGCGCGCGTGGACCAGTCGTGCGCCATCACGCTCGAGGCCGGCGTCTCCCTCGGCGCCATGCCGGTCTACCGGTTCGGCACCGACGAGCAGAAGGCCAAGTGGCTGCCGAAGCTCGCCTCCGGCGAGGCGCTCGCCGGGTTCGGGCTGACCGAGTCCGAGGCCGGCTCCGACGCGTCCGGCACGCGCACCACGGCGAAGCTGGAGAACGGCGAGTGGGTCATCAACGGCACCAAGGAGTTCATCACCAACTCCGGCACCGACATCACCCAGCACGTCACCGTCACCGCCGTGACCGGGACCAGCGAGCGCGAGGACGGGAGCGTCAAGAAGGAGATCTCCACGATCATCGTCCCCACGGACACCGAGGGATTCACGGCCGAGCCCGCGTACAACAAGGTCGGCTGGAACGCCTCCGACACCCACCCGCTGACCCTGAAGAACGTGCGTGTGCCCGAGGAGAACCTGCTCGGCGTCCGCGGCCGGGGCTACGCCAACTTCCTGTCGATCCTCGACGAGGGCCGCATCGCCATCGCCGCCCTCGCGACCGGCGCCGCGCAGGGCTGCGTCGACGAGTCCGTCCGCTACGCCAAGGAGCGGGAGCAGTTCGGCCGGAACATCGGCTCCAACCAGGCGATCCAGTTCAAGATCGCGCGCATGCAGACCCGGGCGCACACCGCCCGCCTGGCCTACTACAAGGCGGCCTCCAACATGTTGGCCGGCAAGCCGTTCAAGACGGAGGCGGCGATCGCCAAGCTGGTTGCCGGCGAGGCCGCGATGGACAACGCCCGCGACGCCACCCAGGTGTTCGGCGGGTACGGATTCATGAACGAGTTCCTGGTCTCCCGCCACTACCGCGACTCGAAGATCCTCGAGGTCGGGGAGGGGACCACCGAGGTCCAGCTCATGCTGATCGCACGCGAACTGGGGCTGTAGAGATGGGCGAGGAAACCGCGGGCCGGCGGGTCGAGCAGCGGGGGCTCTACCTCGACGAGGTCCGGGCCGGCGACGTCTACGTGCACAGCCCCGGCCGGACGATGACCGAGACCGACAACGTCCTGTTCACCACGATGACGATGAACACGCAGGCGCTGCACCTCGACGCCGCCTGGAGCGCGAAGCAGCCGTTCGGTGCCCGGCTCGTGAACTCGATGTTCACGCTGGCGACCCTCATCGGCCAGTCGGTCGCCCAGGTCACCCAGGGGACGATCATCGCCCAGCTGGGCCTGACCGACATCCGCTTCCCCAAGCCGCTCTTCCACGGCGACACCCTCTACAGCGAGACGGAGATCGTCGAGGCGCGGCCGTCGTCGTCCCGCCCCGGGCAGGGCGTGGTGACCATGAAGCACACGGGACGCAACCAGGACGGCGTGATCGTCGCGGAGGCGACGCGGTCCTGCCTGATGTGGGAGCGCGAAGCGCACGCCAAGGCGCTCGCCGGCGAGGTTCAGGCGTGAGCTCCGAATTCGGCCTGGGCCCGGCGATCCTGTTCTGCCCGGCGGACCGCCCGGAGCGGTACACGAAGGCGCTCGAGCGGGCCGACGCCGTGATCGTCGACCTCGAGGACGCGGTGCTGCCGGACGCGCGCACCGCCGCCCGCGAGCACGTCGTGGCTGCGGCCTTGGACCCCGAGCGGGCCATCTTGCGCGTGAACCCGGTCGGCACCGCCGACTTCGCCGCCGACGTGCGCGCGCTCGAAGCCTCCGGCCTGAGGCACGTCATGCTGGCGAAGACGGAGACCCCCGAGCAGGTGCGCGAGCTCGCCGGCTACCGCGTCATCGCCCTGATCGAGACCGCGCTCGGCGTCGTCAACGCCGCGGCGATCGCGACCGAGGAGAACGTCGTCGCGCTCATGTGGGGCGCCGAGGATCTCATCTCCTCTCTGGGCGGCACCTCCAGCCGCCGGCCGGTCCGCGGTGAGTCGGTGGACGACGACGGCGGGCCGCGGCTGGGCGGGTACCGTTCCGTCCCGGCGCAGGCCCGGGCGCAGGTCCGGCTGGCGGCCGGCGCGTTCGGGAAGGCGGCGATCGACTCCGTCTACCTCGACCTCGCCGACCACGGCGGCCTCGCCGCCGAGGTCGAGGACGCCGTCGCGCAGGGTTTCGCTGCGACGGCGTGCATCCATCCGGGCCAGGCCGAGGTGATCCGCGCCGGCTACCGACCGAGCGCCGAGCAGCTCGAATGGGCCCGTGCCCTGCTGGCCGAGGCTGCAAAGAGCGCGGGGGCGTTCGGCTTCCGCGGGGAGATGGTGGACGAGGTGGTGCTGAAGAGGGCGCGGCTCATCGTCGGACGCGGGGCCTGAGCAGTTAAATTGTGCACAACTAAATTGTGCGCTATCTTTAATGCATGCCCGAGAATCCGCCACGCGACCCCCTGGCCCTCGACGCGCAGCTGTGCTTCCCCGTGTACGCCTCGCAGCAGCGGATCGCATCCGCCTACCGCGAACTGCTGGCGCCGCTGTCGCTGACCTACCCGCAGTACCTCGTCATGCTGGTGCTGTGGGAGGGCGACGGTCTGCTCGTCTCCGAGATCGGCGACCGCCTGCACCTGGACAGCGGCACCCTGTCGCCGCTGCTCAAGCGGATGGCCGGCGCGGGGCTCGTCGAGCGGCGCCGCGACGACGCCGACGAGCGGCGGGTGCGCGTGCACCTGACCGGCGAGGGCGCAGGGATGCGCCGGCGGGCCGAGGGCATCCCGGCCGAGCTCTTCGGCCGGCTGGGCCTCACGATCGACGAGGCCATCCAGCTGCGCGGCCTTCTGTCCAAGCTGTGCTCCTGACGCCCCGGCGTCGCCACCTGAAAGGAATCCCCATGAACCCCCTCTACACCGCAGAAGCCCTCGCCGTCGGAGCCGGCCGCGACGGCCGAGTCACCACCCCCGACGGCCGGGTCGACCTCGGACTCGCCGTTCCGGCAGCGATGGGCGGATCCGGTGACGGTTCCAACCCGGAGCAGCTCTTCGCCGCCGGATACTCGGCCTGCTTCCACAGCGCGCTCGCGCTCGCCGCGCGGGAGCGCAAGGTCAAGATCACCGACTCGAGTGTGGGCGCCCGCGTCCACATCGGCAGCAACGACGACGGCGGCTTCGGCCTCGCAGTGACCCTCGAGGTCGTCCTTCCCGGGATCGAGCCGGATCTCGCCCGCGAGCTCGCCGATCGCGCCCACGAGGTCTGCCCTTACTCCAACGCGACCCGTGGCAACATCGAGGTCGACGTGCAGGTCGCCGACGATTGACCCGTCCCCGTGCCGACCTGTGAAGACTCACAGGTCGGACGCGCCCGGTGAGGATGTGACACGGGGGCGCCGGTTTGGCAGATTGGACCCGATCCATCAGCCGAAACTCATCCTCAGGGGAACCACATGAAATCCATTATCGGTGCCATCATCGGCGCCACACTGGCGTCGATCGCGGGGGCGGAGGCCTATGTCACCGTCATGCCGCGCCTGCAGGCTGCCTATCAGCGGTACGAGATCGACCCGATCTCGGCCTCCCTCTATTTGGGTGGCATCCCTGCTCTGTTCCTGGTCGTCGCTTTCATCCTGCACTACTGGGGAGGTCGTCCCAGCCGCGCTGCCGGCGTCGCCGGGCTCGGTTTCACCTTCCTGTGCGTGGCCTCCTACTACGCAGCCGGACTCCAGTTCGGCGCGGAGCGGTTCGGTTACCACAGCACCGTCGTCTTCGGGCTCGTCCTGATGTATGGCTGGAGCATCATCGTCGGCGACGGCCGCCGGCGCGGGCGAGCCGGAACGGCGGAACGAACCCTCGAGGACGCGACTGCCTGAACGCGTCTGGAAGAATGGGCGCGTGAGTGAATCAACCTTCTGCTTCCCCCTGGACGACCTCGCGGACGCGCGCCCGCGCCGCGTCGCCCTGATCGGGTCGACCGGCTCGATCGGCACGCAGGGCGTCGAGGTCATCGCCGGCGCGCCCGACCGCTTCGAGGTCGCGGCGCTGGCCGGCGGCGCGAACCTCGGCCTGCTCGCCCGGCAGGCCGTCGCGAGCCGCGCCGGGGCCGTGGGTGCCGCGGCGGGAACCGTCGACGATCTCGCCCGCGCGATCGACGAGGCCGCCGAGGCGGCGGGGGAGCGCGGATACCGGCCGGAACTCTTCGCTGGACCCGACGCCGCGGCGAGCATCGCCGGGTGGGAGGGCGCCGACGTCGTCTTGAACGGCATTACCGGGTCCATCGGCTTGGCCCCCACGCTCGCCGCGCTGCGCGCGGGGCACCTGCTCGCCCTTGCCAACAAGGAGTCGCTCATCGTCGGCGGCGCCCTGGTCAAGGACTGCGCGCGCCCAGGCCAGATCATCCCGGTCGACTCCGAGCACTCGGCGCTCGCCCAAGCGCTGCGCTCCGGCGGTGCCGGCGAGGTCTCCAAGCTCATCGTCACCGCCTCCGGGGGTCCGTTCCGCGGCCGCACCCGCGACGACCTCGCCGCCGTCACCCCCGAGCAGGCGCTCGCGCACCCGACGTGGGACATGGGCCGGGTGGTCACCACGAACTCGGCCACCATGGTCAACAAGGCGCTCGAGGTCATCGAGGCGCACCTGCTCTTCGACATCCCGCTGGATCGGATCGAACCGGTGGTCCACCCGCAGTCCGTCATCCACTCCATGGTCGAGTTCGTCGACGGCTCGATCATGGCGCAGGCCTCGCCTCCCGACATGCGGCTGCCGATCGCCCTCGGCATCGGCTGGCCGCACCGCGTCCCGGGGGCGGCCCACCCTGTCGACTTCACGTCCGCGGCGTCCTGGACGTTCGAGCCGCTCGACGAGGACACGTTCGGCGCCATCCGCCTCGCCAAGCAGGCCGCCGCCGCCTCTGACACCCACATGGCCGTCTACAACGCGGCGAACGAGGAGGCCGTCGAGGCCTTCCACGAGCGCCGGATCGGCTTCCTCGACATCGTCGACACCGTCGACGCGGTGGTGGGGGAGTACGACGCCGGCACCGTCGCGGGTGCCGAGCTCACCGTCGAGTCCGTGCTGGCCGCCGAGGCCTGGGCACGAAACGCGGCCCGCAATCGTTTGGGAGAGATGTGAGCATCTTGTTGTTTGTCGCCGGCGTCCTGGTCGTCCTGATCGGGATCGCGGTGTCGATCGCCCTGCACGAGGTGGGCCACCTGGTGCCCGCCAAGTTGTTCGGCGTGCGCGCCCCGCAGTACATGATCGGCTTCGGCCCCACTCTCTTCTCCAAGAAGAAGGGGGAGACCGAGTACGGCGTGAAGGCCATCCCGCTCGGCGGCTACGTCGCCATGATCGGCATGTACCCGCCGGCGAAGGGCAAGGGCGACGTCGGGACCACCGACGTGGGGGCGTCCGCGGTCGAGGCGGCCCGGCCGACGAGCACCGGCGTCTTCCAGCAGCTGGCCGACGACGCCCGCCGCGCCTCCGCCGAGCAGCTGCAGCCGGGCGACGAGAACCGCATGTTCTACAAGCTGCCGGTCTACCAGCGCATCATCATCATGCTCGGCGGTCCGCTGATGAACCTGATCATCGCGTTCGTGCTGCTGGCGATCCTCATCAGCGGCGTGGGCACCTATCAGAACACGGTCCGTCTCTCCGAGGTGCACCAGTGCGTCGTGAGCGCCGCCGTCCAGGCCGAGCGCGCCGAGGCAGGCGACGAGTCCTGCCGCAGCGGCGACCCCCAGGCCCCCGCCTACGCCGCCGGCCTGCTGCCCGGCGACACGATCACGGAGTACGACGGCGCCGCCGTCGCCGAATGGGACTGGATGCGGCTGACCGAGATGATCCGCGCGACTGCGGGCGAGGCCGTCCCGGTGACCTACGAGCGCGACGGGCAGACGCTCACCACGACCATCACCCCGATGCTGACCGAGCGCCCCGAGCTCGACGCCATCGGCCGCCCGGCGACCGATTCCGACGGCAACGTGAAGATGACCGAGGTCGGGTTCGTCGGCATGGGCTCGGAGCAGCAGCTGATGACGCTGCCGGTGACGGAAGTTCCGGAGAAGGTGGGCGAGAACATCCAGGCCGTCGCCGACGTCGTGCTGGACCTTCCGGCGCGCATGGTCGCGGTGGGCAAGGCGGCCTTCACGGACGCGCCGCGCGACGTCAACGGCCCGATCTCCGTGGTGGGTGTGGGGCGGATCGCCGGCGAGGTCTCCGCGATGGAGGAGATCCCCCTGCAGGACCGGGCCTCGACGCTGGTCGGCCTGATCGCGAGCCTGAACATCGCGCTGTTCGTGTTCAACCTGATCCCGCTGCTCCCGCTCGACGGCGGCCACGTCGCCGGCGCGCTCTGGGAGGCGATCCGGCGGGGCTTCGCCAAGGTCTTCAAGCGCCGGGACCCGGGACCGGTCGACATCGCGAAGATGCTGCCGGTGACCTACGTGGTGGCCGGGCTGCTCCTGACGATGGGCGTGCTGCTGATCTACGCGGACATCGTCAAGCCGGTCCAGCTCTTCTAGCCGCCCGGACGGTTCCTAGGGGGATTCCTGCGGGTAGGCGAGGCCGACCTGCTCGCGGATCGTATCGAGCGTGCCCATGATCTCCACCGACTCGTCGAGCGTGAGCTCGTCGCCTTCGAGAGTGCCGGCGGCGACGAAGCGCTCGGCGGCCAGCGCTTGGAACTGCATCCCGCGGCCTTCGATCCCGGTGACGAACCGCTCGACGACGGCGCCGTCGGCGCCGTAGTGCGTGAAGTCCGCGGCGGCGTACCAGACGGGATCGATCTCGATGCGGCCGGCCGTGCCCAGGATCCACGCGCGGTTGGGGCCGGCCGAGCGCGCGGCGGAGACCGTCGTCGAGACGGCCCCCGAGGCGTGCGTGAAGAGGGTCGCGATCTCGGTGTCCGCCCCGGTCTCGCCGAAGCGGGCGGACGCCTGGATCGTCTCCGGCCGGCCGAGGACGTCCCAGGCGAAGGAGACGGGGTAGATCCCCAGATCGAGCAGGGCGCCGCCGCCGAGGGCCAGCGCGTTGATCCGGTGCCCGGGGTCGGTCGGCAGCGACTGCGTGTGGTCGGCGGAGAGCGCTCGGACCTCGCCGATGGCTCCGGAGCCGATGATCTCGCGGATGCGGATCATGTGGGGCAGGTAGCGGGTCCACATCGCCTCCATGAGCAGCAGCCCCCGAGACCGGGCCGTCTCGCGCAGGGCGATCGCCTCGGCCTGGTTGAGCGTGAACGGCTTCTCGACGAGAACGTGCTTGCCGTGCTCGAGGGCGAGCAGCGCGTTCTCGTAGTGCCACGGGTGCGGAGTGCCGACGTAGACGATGTCGACGTCGTCCGCGGCGGCCAGGTCGGCGTATGAGCCGTACGCGGACGGGATCGAGTACTCTGCGGCGAACGCCCGCGCGGAGTCGATGGAGCGCGATCCTACGGCGGTGACGGTCAGTCCGGCGGCCCGCGCGTCACGAGCGAACATCCGCGTGATCCCGCCGGTGGCGAGGATTCCCCAGCGCAATGAAGTCATGTCCGCGAATGTATCACCCGGGGCGCCGCGCGGGGCGCGGGTGAAGGCGTTGCCGGAGACGATTGTGAAGGGACCTCTCCGACTTATGTGGACCACCGTCGAAAGTCGCCTTAGGGTTGGCGGAGTGACGCCGGCCACACCGGACGCGCCGCCGGCCTGCCGAGAGGGATAGAACACCGTGACCAGCCTGAACCAGCGCATGGGAGTCGGCATCGTCGGCGCCGGAACCATCAGCGACCAGTACCTCGAGAATCTGACGGTGTTCGCCGACATCGAGGTGCGCTTCATCGCCGACCTCGACACGGACCGCGCCGCGGAACAGGCCGCGAAGTGGTCCGTCGACTCCTCCGGCACCTACGACGAGCTGCTGGAGCGCGACGACATCGAGATCGTCGTCAATCTGACGATTCCCGCAGTGCACGTCGAGGTCGCCCTGAAGGCGGTCGCAGCCGGCAAGCACGTCTGGGGCGAGAAGCCGTTCGCGCTGGACCTCGAGTCGGGCCGCGAGCTCCTCGCGGCGGCGCAGGCGAAGGGGGTGCGCGTCGCCGTGGCCCCGGACACCTTCCTCGGAGCCGGCATCCAGACGGGCCTGCGCCAGGTCGGCTCCGGCGCCATCGGCGCTCCGCTGACGGCGCTGGCCCTGTTCCAGACGCCCGGGCCCGAGGCCTGGCACCCGAGCCCCGAGTTCCTGTTCGCGCGCGGTGCGGGGCCGCTCTTCGACCTCGGGCCGTACTACCTCACCACCCTCGTGCAGGTCTTCGGCCCCGTGGACCGGGTGGCAGCCGTCGGATCCCGTGCCCGCGAGACCCGCCTGATCGGGTCGGGCCCGAAAGCGGGCACGGAGTTCCCCGTCGAGGTGCCGACGCATGTCAGCGCGCTGCTGAGTTTCGCCTCCGGGGCGAGCGCGCAGTGCGTTTTCAGCTTCGACTCGAAGCTCGTGCGCATGGGATTCGTCGAGATCGCCGGCACCGAGGGTACTGCGGTCTTCCCGGACCCGAACGAGTTCGACGGCGACACCGTCCTGCATACGGGCGGCGGGGAACCGGTCGTCGTCCCGGCCGCGGGCTCCACCTACACGCGCGGCACCGGCATCGTGGAGCTCGCGCAGGCGATCCGCGCAGGGCGTCCCGAGAGGGTCCCCGGGGAGCTCGCCTTCCACGTGCTGGACGTCATGGTCTCGCTGGCCGAGGCTGCCGAGACGGGTGCCTTCGTGGACGTGGGATCCACGGTCGAGCCGTCGGCCCCGCTGGACCCGGCATGGGACCCCTCCGTCGCCAGCTCCTGACCGCCCGGACGCCGGGAGGGAAGGGCGCGCCGGGTCGGGATCCGCCCGTGGAAGCAACTTTCGACGCGGCCTTCTCGAAGCAGCGAGGAGGAGCTCGTGGAAAGTACACTGGCGGCCATGAGTCTATTTTCCGTCGAATACGTCTACGCCCCCGAGACCGATGAGGCACGTGCGCAGCACCGCGGCGCCCATCGCGAGCTGCTGGGCGCGCAGACGGACCCCGAGACCGTGAAACTCGTCGCCTCCGGCCCCTACACCGACGGCTCGGGCGCGCTGTTGATCTTCGCCGCCAGCGGCGAGGACGCGGTCAACGACGTCATCAAGCGCGACCCGTTCGTCTCGGAGGGGTTTGTCGCCAACGCCAAGGTGACCGAGTGGGACCCGGTCACCGGCGAACTGTCCGGGTACGCCTCCTAAAGTGCCAACCACCGGGACCGCGTCCGCCACGAGCTGAATGGTGGTCGCGGTCCTCACACTTTCCATCGCTCCCGCAGCGGGGGCGCGTAGGATGGATGGCGAGCGGAAGTCTGCTCCGCCGTCGCAAGAGACGGGCGGGCCCCGCCCACGACTATTCATTTACGTCACAGGAGGATCCGTGACCGCCGTCAGCCTCGGCATGCCGTCTGCCCCGCCGCCCGTCCTCGCACCGCGGCGCAAGACCCGCCAATTCAATGTCGGCAGTGTGGGCGTCGGATCGGACTCCCCGGTCAGCGTCCAGTCGATGACGACGTCGAAGACGCACGACATCAACGCCACCCTGCAGCAGATCGCCGAGTTGACGGCCTCCGGCTGCGACATCGTGCGTGTGGCCTGCCCGACCGACAAGGACGCGGAAGCGCTCCCGATCATCGCGATGAAGTCCCAGATCCCCGTGATCGCGGACATCCACTTCCAGCCCAAGTACGTCTACGCCGCGATCGAGGCCGGCTGCGGCGCGGTCCGCGTCAACCCGGGCAACATCCGCAAGTTCGACGACCAGGTCAAGGAGATCGCCGCGGCCGCGAAGGACCACGGGACCTCCATCCGCATCGGCGTCAACGCCGGCTCGCTTGATCCGCGCCTCCTGCAGAAGTACGGCAAGGCCACCCCGGAGGCGCTCGTCGAGTCCGCCATCTGGGAGGCCTCCCTGTTCGAGGAGCACGGCTTCCACGACTTCAAGATCTCCGTCAAGCACAACGACCCGGTGATCATGGTCCGCGCCTACGAGCTGCTGGCCGAGTCAGGCGACTGGCCGCTGCACCTCGGCGTGACCGAGGCCGGGCCCGCGTTCCAGGGCACCATCAAGTCGGCTACGGCCTTCGGCGCGCTGCTCTCGCAGGGCATCGGCGACACGATCCGCGTCTCCCTCTCGGCCCCGCCGGCCGAGGAGGTCAAGGTCGGCAACCAGATCCTGGAGTCGCTGAACCTGCGCCCGCGGAAACTGGAGATCGTCTCCTGCCCGTCCTGCGGCCGTGCCCAGGTCGACGTCTACACGCTGGCCGACGAGGTCACCGCCGGGCTCGAGGGCATGGAGGTGCCGCTGCGCGTGGCCGTCATGGGCTGCGTCGTCAACGGACCGGGCGAGGCCCGCGACGCCGATCTCGGTGTCGCCTCCGGCAACGGCAAGGGGCAGATCTTCGTCAAGGGCGAAGTCATCAAGACGGTTCCCGAGGACCAGATCGTGGAGACCCTGATCGAAGAGGCCAACCGCATCGCAGAAGAGATGGAACCGGTTGAGGGCGGCACCCCCTCCATCAGCGTCTCTTAGGACGCCGAAGCGCTCCATCGGGCCGGGTGACCGCCTCACCCGGGCCGTGCGTGTGCTCTCCGGCGAGGACACCGCGGACCTGTCGGGCCTGGTCGACCGCGATCCGGTCGCCCACATCTTCGTGCGGGCGCAGCTCGACGTGCACGGTTCCGCCGCGCCGGAGGGCGGCCCCCTCGTCCTCGGCTATTTCGACGACGGCCAGCTCACCAGCGCCTGCTGGGTCGGGGCGAACATCGTCCCGCTCAACTGCACCGCGCTCCAGGCCAAGAGGTTCGGCGAGGCCGTCCTCCGCCTGGGACGCTCCTTCTCCTCGCTCTTCGGCCCGGCGTCCGCGGTCCGGGGGATGTGGGAGGTCCTGCGCTTCGGCCCCCAGACCGCCTTCGACATCCGGGCCAGCCAGCCCCTGCTCGCCACGGGCTGCCCGCCGGCGGTGCCCCCGGCGGCCACCGTGCGCCCTTCCGTGCCCGAGGAGTACGACGCCGTCCTGCCGGCCTGCGCGGCCATGTTCCAGGAGGAGCTGGGCTACTCGCCGCTGGGCGGCGGGGGAGGAGCCTACCGGCAGCGCGTGCGCTCCCTGATCGACCAGGGGCACTCGTTCGTCGATATCGCCCCCGACGGCGCCGTGATCTTCAAATCGGAGCTCGGGACGGTCACCCGCCACGTCACGCAGATCCAGGGCGTGTGGATGAGCCCGGAGTTCCGCGGCCGCGGGCTGGCCGCCGGCTACATGGCCGCCGTCGTGCGCCACGCGCTGATGATCGCTCCTGTCACGAGCCTCTACGTCAACGACTTCAACGCCCCCGCCCTCGCCGCCTACCAGCGGGTGGGCTTTGAGAAGGTCGGGGACTTCGCGACCGTCCTGTTCTAATCCAGAGCAGTCGCTTTTTGGACCCTGGCGTAGATTTTCCCGATGTCCAGATTCTGCAGATGCTCGGCAACGACTCGGGCGAATTCCACAGCTCCGCTCTGCTTGAGTCTGCCGGGCAGATCGAACTCGGGCTCCTTCTTGATGAGGTATTCGACCTGTCGCTCGATCACCTCACGTACGCATTCTGGGGCGGACTCATTGACCAGCAGCAGAAACTCGTCTGGTGTGAAGACTTCGTAGCTGGCGTTGTCGTCGTCCATGATGTCTTGGAAATCCTTGACATTGCTGGTAACGAGGATGCTGGCACCACACGCCAGAGCCGCGCCGTGGACGTGCGCGTCGTGCGGATCGCTGAACAGTGCCGGGTCAGGTACTTCGTAGTCGCGGACGAGTCCATCCGGGCCGAATGCTCTTGAGATGCTCTCGCGGACGTGAGCGATTTGACCGCCGGTCAGGTCAGGCCTGGCCTTCCGAATGGCATGGATAGCTTCGGCCATGATGTCTTCCGTCCACCGGCAGGCGAAGAGCTCTCCTGCCGGTGATGTGCTCAGAAGCGCGATCCAGTCGCGCAGGGTGCGCGAGTACAGGACATTGGCGTCGACGAGTACTTTCTGCATGCGTCAGATCCACTGGCCCGCTGAGATCATGGGAGATCCAGTTCGTCGCCCAGTTCCATCAGCTCCAAGGCAGCCTCGCGTCGTTCGGCGCGACGCTTCCTCCGCAATGCCAGGACATCATCCGACTTCAGCCGGTGATGAGAGCCAGTCATCGAAGAGCTGAGATCCCCCTGACGAATCATCTTCATCACGGTTGGCCGGGAGACATTCAGGAGCTCCGCGGCGGTATTGGGTGTGATCTGTGCTGGGAGGCTGCCGATCGTGACCGGTCGACCTTCCGCCAAGCGGTTCAGAAGACGTTCCAGAACGCGTGTCGTATGGGCGGGCACCGTCGAGCTGTGGTCGGAACGGCGCACCTCGAGGCTTGTGCCATCACCGAGGAGGGCTGCGAATTTCCGGAGGGCCTGCAGGTCCGTGTCGGACAGGAGTTGCCTCTCTGTCGGGCCGAGGAGTGCAGTAGTCATGTGTCAACTGTAGACCCATTGCAGTTATAACTGCAACAGGCTATTTCGGACTAAGGTGGTGTCCATGATTACCGGGGAACTCAAGTCACAAGTCGATCAGCTCTGGAACACGTTTTGGTCCGGCGGCATCTCGAATCCGATTGAGGTCATCGAGCAGATCACCTACCTGATGTTCCTGAAGCGGCTCGACGAGGAGCAGCTGCGTCTTGAAAAGAAGGCCAATCTCACCGGGACGCAGATCGACAGCCCGATCTTCCCCAACGGGACCGACAAATTCGGCCGGTCCTACCGTGACCTGCGCTGGTCGGTCTTCAAGGACTTCTCTCAAGAGGAGATGTACCGCGTCTTCACCGAGTCCGCATTCCCGTTCATTCGCGAGGAGTTGACGAAGGCCGCCGAGGGGGCGGACACCGCGTTCAGCCACCAGATGCGGGATGCGCGCTTCACGATCACCAAGCCGCATCTACTCCAGAAGGCCGTCGATCTGATCGGCGCGATCAACATGGACGATCGCGACACCAAGGGCGACCTCTACGAGTACATGCTCTCGAAGATTGCTTCAGCTGGCACCAATGGCCAATTTCGCACACCGCGGCACATCATCGAGCTGCTGGTGGCCATGCGCGAGCCGAAGACGCTGGAGCGGATCTGCGATCCGGCCATGGGCACCGCCGGCTTCCTCATGGCCGCGGGCGAGTACATCCGCGAGACCAACCCGGAGATGATGTTCGACGCCCATCGGCGGACGTTCTTCAACTACGAGCAGTTCCACGGCTTCGACTTCGACGCCACCATGCTGCGCATCGGCGCTATGAACCTGCTCCTGCACGGCATTGAGAACCCGGTTATCGAGGACCGCGACTCGTTAGCCGATCTTCACTCTGCCGACACTGAGAAGTACGACCTCATCCTCGCGAACCCGCCCTTCGCCGGGAGCCTGGACTATGAGAACACGTCGAAGGAGCTGCTGCAGGTCGTCAAGACCAAGAAGACCGAGCTGCTGTTCCTCGCGCTCTTCCTGCGTCTGCTGAAGCCTGGTGGCCGGGCGGCGGTCATTGTGCCTGACGGCGTGCTGTTCGGTTCGACCAAGGCGCACAAAGACCTGCGGAAGCAGATCGTGGAAGACCAGATGCTCGAGGGAGTCGTGAAACTGCCCTCCGGCGTCTTCAAGCCCTACGCGGGAGTCTCCACGGCGGTGCTGTTCTTCACCAAGACCAACTCCGGTGGCACTGAGGGCGTCTGGTTCTACGACGTGCAGTCGGATGGCTTGAGCCTTGACGACAAGCGAACCCCGCTTCCAGAGGGCACGTCCAATCTGCCGGAGGTTCTCGAACGATGGCAGGCCGTGCGAGGTGCCTTCGGCGAAGAACGTGCGACGGCGGAGCGCGCCAGGGAGCGCACCGAGCGTTCGTTTGTGGTCCCCAAGAAAGACCTCGCGGACAACGACTACGACCTCTCGATCAACCGCTACAAGGAGATTGAGTACGAGGATGTCGAGCACCGTGCTCCGGAGGAGATTATCGCGGACCTCGAGAAGCTCGAGGCTGAGATCGCAGAGGGCCTTGCGGAGCTGAAGGGATTGCTCAGATGAGAACGGTCGAGCTAGGTGAGTTGGTACGACCTGCACCGAAGAGAATCGCTGGAGACGTCGTGTATCCAGTGCTTTCGATGACGATGCGGGATGGACTTGTTCATCAGGCAAGTAAATTCAAGAAAACAGTCGCTGGCAAAGATCTATCGGCGTATCGTGTGGTTGAACGCGGCCAGCTGGTTGTTGGCTTTCCAATTGATGAAGCCGTACTGGCCTTCCAGCGGATTGTACACGAGGGTATCGTCAGTCCCGCGTATGGAGTGTGGGACATCGTTGACGAGAGTTCTGTCGACCGCGACTACCTTGAACGTTATCTTCGGTCCTCTCGGGCAATATCCTTCTACAAGTCGAAGCTTCGGGGCTCGACAGCCCGTCGGCGCTCACTTCCTGGCCCGGTGTTCAAGAGCATGCCGATTTCGCTTCCTGAATTTCCGGAGCAGCGGCGCATCGCTGACATTCTTGACAGGGCGGATGCGCTCCACGCCAAGCGCAGGGAGGCCATCGCCCACCTCGACACTCTCGCTCAGTCGATCTTCCACGAGATGTTTGGTGGGCGGACGGCTTCGGCGACGGTCGAAGGAATTGCGGCATCGGAGAAATCGAGTATACGTACGGGTCCGTTCGGTAGCCAGCTTTTGCACGACGAGTTCGTTGATTCAGGTGTCGCTGTGTTGGGCTTGGACAACGTTGTGGGAAACGAGTTTCGCTGGGGACAACGTCGCTACATTACGGCGGAGAAGTACAAGCAGCTCGAGCGCTATACTGTCCATTCGGGAGATGTTCTCATAAGTATCATGGGAACCACGGGACGATGCGTGGTAGTTCCGAGTGGTGTGCCGCAAGCGATCAATACGAAGCATATTTGTGCAATTACAGTCGACCAGACCAAGGTCCTTCCTTCTTTCCTCAGGGGGGCGTTTCTCTGGCATCCAGAGTCGCGGATTCATCTGCTTCGTCAAGCCAAGGGAGCAATTATGTCTGGGCTAAATATGGGAATTATAAAGTCAATGCCTTTGCCGCTACCTCCTTTGCGTGAGCAACATGAATTCGTCAGCAGAGTCGAATCAATCGATTCATTGAGAGATTGCTTGCGCATAGCACAAGAAACAGACGAAAGATTATTCGTGTCGCTACAAGAACGGGCATTCAAAGGAGAACTCTGATGGGGCATGATCACAGTGAACTTGAGTCCGAAGTGCCGATCTGGCCCCACATGGTTCGTTCCGTTCTTGCTGTTCTCTACGACGGCCGAACAATCGCGCGTCGCGACCTCGTAGCAGGAGTCATAGAGGAGCTGAATCTGTCGCCCGCTGCTAAGGCCGAGACGCTGAACACGGGTGGAAGCCGTGCAGAGCAACGAATCGGTTGGGCGATCAGCAACCTCGCAAAAGCCGGGTGGATCGAGCGCCCCGAACGCGCAATGTACCGCGTCACCGAGCAGGGTAGGGCTTGGCACGATGCCAACCCGGATGGAATCGAGAGTTTCGGCGAGGCCAGGCTGCTTTTCCGAGAATTTTGGCCCAAGAAAGGCACCGCTGACGACAAACCGGACACCGTCGTCGCTGATGAGCTCGTCGCAACCGACCCGGTAGAGCAGATCGAATCAGCTATCGACCGAATTCACGGCGAGGTCGGCGAGCAGCTGCTCAACCGGCTGCGTGAGAGCCACCCCGACTTCTTCGAGGAGGCAGTGGTCAAGCTACTCCTTGGAATGGGGTACGGCGGTGCCGAACAGCGTGGCATGCGCATCGGCGGCACGGGTGATGGTGGCGTGGATGGGCTGATCGACCAGGACCCGCTCGGGCTTGACCGGCTCTATGTGCAGGCCAAGCGCTACGGGGACGGCAACACCGTGGGGCGTGAACAGATCCAGGCGTTCATTGGTGCTCTTCACGGGTTCGGAGCCGCGAAGGGTGTTTTTATTACGACAAGTGCGTTCACGAGGCATGCGCGAGAGTATGCGGGGGCTATACCTACACGGGTGATTCTTATCGATGGTCAACGCTTGGTGAGCCTCATGATCAAGTACCGCGTCGGTGTCCAGACCAAGCGGACATATCACGTCGTGGATATCGACGAAGACTTCTTCGAGTAAGACGCTCCCAGCGACGTGGAAAGGTATTGCACCGCATGACACCGATGGATTGGCTGCCGTGGGGCCTGACGGTCCTGCTCGCGGCTGCGCTGATTGGCTATGCGGTGATTCGCCGTCGGCAGGCTGCTCGAATCGCAGCGGCGCATGATGCCCGCGTCGCGGCACTGACGGAAGCTCACAAGCAAGAGTCTGGACAAGCATCCGCAGAGCACCGTCGCACACTCGAAAAATCAATGACCCAGCTTGCCGAATTGCAATCGAGCGCCGCCAACGATCAAGCCGAAGCGAAGGCCCGCGAGAAGCAGCTTCACACCTATCTAGCCAGCTCGTTGGACTATGACTTGGAATCTCGTTTGGCGCTGCTCGAAGCCTGCAGGCAGCAGAAACTTGATGGCGTCATGCTGACGAACCTCGTCTTCCTCAGGGGAAGGCCGACCCGTGGCCATTACTACCGGCGACAGATCGATCACATCATCGTCACCACCGAAAAAGTCATCCTTATCGAGAACAAGGGGTGGAAGGGGATCGTCTGCGACGGGAAGAAGCCGTCAACGCTTCACCGAGATCTTGGGTCACTCGTTGCAGCAGAAGACCTTGGTGATCACTTCGCCATTCATATTGGTGGTAGCCAGGGGCGGATCCGAATCGCAACGAGTGGCAACGAGGACAAGGGGCAAGTGCCGGTTCTCCAGGCGAAGCGGCAGGCGAACGACCTTCGGGTCTTCGCGAGTGAACTCGGCCTCACTCTGAGTTGGGTCGAAGCGTGCGTCTTTTACTCGCACCCGGAGGTCAAATTGCATGCTGCCGATTTCCAGACGACCTGGAACGTCCGTGTGTTCGACCGGAATCGGCTGAGCTACATCCTCAAGAGCAGCCTAGGTCCCCAACGCGTTGACGTTGAGAGCGTGATGCAAGCACTCGAGCCCTACGCCGGTGATAGCACGGGGTTCGGAAGCTTCGCCGCAATGCGACCTTCGAGGATCTGACGGCCGGGGATCATGGAGAGCGCGATTCACTCCTGTGCTGAGCCAGCATGGCCGACCGTGGTTGTGTAATGCCGGTAGGCTGACAAGCAAGGACGCTTTGAGCACGCCGCAGATTAAGGGGAAACGCGTGGCGCAGACTAGTCAGCCGGAATCCAACTTCGGATTCTTAAAAGCGCAATGGCCAGCCATCGCCGACCAAGCCCACCGTGCTGAGTTCTTCGCCTACCGAGACGCGCGCGTCAGCCTCATGTACGCGCGACGCGCGCTAGAGCAACTCGTTGGCTGGATGTACGAGTACGACGCCACCCTCAAACGGCCGCTTAAAGACGACCTCAACAATCGGCTCAACGAGTTCACGTTCCAGAAACTTGTCCCCGTGGCGGTCCGCGACCAAATGCACGCCGTCCGCAAGATCGGCAACACCGCTGTTCATACCCAGTCGCCGATCTCCGTCCCGGCCGCTGCGGCGGGACTGACCGGACTCTTCCGCATCACCGTCTGGATCGGCCACACCTACGCCGAGAATCACGCTAGTCGGGTCGCCACCGGAACGTCCCTCGATCTCGAACGATTCCGACCCACACCGGCCGAACCCGCCCAGCCGAGTAAGACGCAGCCGGAGGTGGCGAAGCTGGCCGCCGAACTCGAAGCCGCCGGCGACGAAAAGGAGAAGCTCCAGTCGGAGCTCGACGCCGCCCGCGCCGAGCTCGAGCGCATCAAAGCCGCCAATGCCGAACAGAAGATCCCTGAGCTCGACCTCGGTGGCCTGGACGAGGCCGCCACACGTGTCTACATCGACCTCCAGCTGCGTGAAGCCGGTTGGGACGTCGACGCGCCCCGGGCGCGCGAATTCCAAGTCACCGGACTGCCGCCGGGATTCGGCAGCAAAGATGGCATCGGCTACGCCGACTACGTGCTCTGGGGCCGGGACGGCCGCCCGCTCGCCGTCCTTGAAGCCAAGAAAGCCTCAGCCAGCCCGAAGAGTGGCGAGGAGCAAGCACGCCTCTACGCCGACGCGCTCGAGCGGCAGTTCGGCCGACGCCCCGTCATCTACTACTCGAACGGCTACGAGCATTGGGTGTGGGACGACGCTGCCTTCGGAACCGTCGGCGCCCATCGCGACGGCTACCCGCCGCGACGCATCCTCGGTTTCCATACCCGTGATGAGCTCGAGCTCATGATTGAACGACGCACCGGGCGTAAACGCCTCGCGACCGCTCCGGTGCCCGCCGGCATCGCCGACCGCCAGTACCAGCAGGAGGCCATCCGCGCCGTCGCCGAGACCTTCGATGAACACCGCCGCAAAGCGCTGCTCGTCATGGCGACCGGAACGGGGAAGACGCGCACCGTCGTCGCACTCGCCAAACTCCTCATGGAGGCGCGCTGGGCCAAGCGGGTGCTGTTCCTCGCTGACCGCAACGCGCTGGTCAACCAGGCGAAGAAGGTCTTCGGACAATTGCTCTCTGGCTATTCGCCAGCGCGCTTGGGGATTGGCCACGACGACGCTTCCTCCTCGCGCCTCCACTTGGCCACTTACCCCACAATGATGAACATGATCGCGGCCTCGACGGAGGGCAGGGCCCTCGGCGCGGACTGGCGGGGGATCGGCTACTACGACCTGGTGATCATCGACGAGGCTCACCGCTCCGTCTACCAGAAGTACGGGCGGATCTTCGACTACCTCGACTCTTACCTCGTCGGTCTGACGGCGACGCCCCGGGACGAGATCGACAAGAACACCTACGGCCTCTTCGAGCTCGAGAGCGGAAAACCAACCAGCGCCTACCCGCTCGAGCAGGCGATCGAGGAGGGCTACCTCGTTCCGTACTCAGTGCGGAACATCGAGCTCGGATTCATGCGCCGCGGCGTCAAATACGACGAGCTGAGCGAAGAAGAGCGGGCCGAGTGGGACACCTTTGAATGGAGTGAGGACGGAGACATCCCCGACTCCGTGGACACCTCACACCTGAACAAGTGGCTTTTCAACGCGGACACCGTCGACAAGGTCCTGGAAGTCCTCATGTCCCAGGGGCACCGTGTCTCCGGCGGTGACGTCATCGGCAAGACGATCGTCTTCGCTAGGAACCAAGACCACGCAGAATTCATCAAGGAGCGCTTCGACGCCAATTACCCGCAGCACAGCGGAGACTACGCGCGCGTGATCACCCACAGCGTCAACCACAACCAGATGCTCATCGATTCCTTCGCTGAACCGGAGAAGCGCCCTGAGATCGCCATCAGCGTTGACATGCTCGACACCGGCATAGACGTGCCCGACGTTGTGAACCTCGTCTTCTTCAAAGAGGTCAAGTCAAAGACCAAGTTCTGGCAGATGGTCGGCCGCGGTACCCGCCTGCGCCCGGATCTCTACGGCCCGGGAATGCACAAGAAGGACTTCATCATCTTCGACGTCTGCGGCAACGTCGACTTTTTCAACGCAGGGGGAGACGCACCTGAGACGCGTCTTGTGCACTCGCTTGCCGCGCGGACGTTCACCACCCGCGCCCGGGCGCTCGTCGCCGCCGGCCGGATCGGATACGACGGCGCCTACATCGCCGACCTGCGCGACACACTGCACGGCCAGGTGCGTCGGCTCGAACGCGGCAACTTCCTAGTTCGCCCGCATTTGGCCGCCGTCGAGAAGTTCTCTGAAGGACAGGCATGGGACGGCTTGAGCGACGTCGACGAAGTCGAGGCCGAGCAGGAGCTGTCAGGTCTCGCGGATACCTTGCCCGTCCAGGGGAGCCACGAGGCACGCCGCTTCGACCTGCTGGCGTTGAGTCTGCAGCTCGCGGCGCTGACGCACGACGAGTCGGCTGCGCTCAAACTTGGCAGGCAGCTGAGCGCCCTCGCCGGCGCTCTGGCGGAGCGGCTCCACGAGACCTCCATCGGCAAGCACCGTCAGGTCATCGAGGCGATCCTCGATATCGAAGACACAGGCGTCGCGTGGTCGGGGCAGGACCCAGCGTGGCTTGAGCGCGTCCGCACCGCGCTGCGTGACTTGATTCCCGTGCTGGAGAAGGCCAAGCGCAAGCCTGTTTACTCTGACTTCGAAGACACACTCATCGGCGTGAGCGACGGCGAGCTAACGGCGCCCAGCCTCGACATCGAGAACTACCGCTTGCACATCAAGGCCCACCTCGAGAAGCATCTGGACCATCTGGTCATCCAAAAGCTCCGCCGAGGCCGCCCGCTGACGGACCAGGATCTGGAAACCCTCGAATCGCTGGTTCTCGAGGACGGCAAAGTCCCGGCTTCGAAGCTGCACGAACTCGCTGGGCAAGACCTCGCGTCCTTCATCAAGTCTCTCGTGGGGCTCGACCGCGATGCCGTCCGCGAATCGTTCGCAGAATTCGTCGTCGGCTCTATACTCGACACCCGCCAGCAGCAGATGCTGAACATGATGGTGGACCACTTGACGCGCAACGGCCGCATGACTCTCGACATGCTCTTCTCGCCGCCCTACACCGACATCGCCCAGGATCCACTGGTCCTCTTCGACGAGGGAACCCTCTACAACTTCCGCACGGTCATGGAGCGCTTCAGCGGGACGAAGGCCGACGACCTCGCAGGGTAGCACCGGAGGGTCGGAACAGCCCTGTTCTAAGCAGCCCGGAGGCTGACGATATCGGGCATCGATCGTCGGGCGGGGCACGGCCCCGGCTGCGTAGCTTGAAAGTGAGACAGGGAGGCCGACGTGCAGCAGTGGAATCAGGCGATCGAGATGATCGAAGCGGATCTGGCCGCGGACATTGACATCGCCGACGTCGCACGGGCTGCGGCCACGAGCGAATACCACTTCCGCCGGATGTTCTCGACGCTGGCCGGAATGCCAGTCTCGGAGTACATTCGGCGCCGGCGGATGACCATCGCGGCAGCGGACTTGATCCGCGGCGAAGGCGTCCTAGAGACGGCCGTGAAGTACGGCTACACCTCGGCTGAAGCATTCACGCGGGCTTTCAAAGGCGTCCACGGGATCAGTCCCGGGGCCGCGAGAACATCCGGAGCATCACTGGCTTCCCAGTCTCGACTCTCATTTCATCTACGAGTAGAAGGGACGACCCCGATGAAGCACCGGATCGTCGACATGCCCGCATTCACCCTGGCGGGCCTTTCCGCCACCGTGCCCGTGATTCACTCTGGGCCCAACCCGCACATCATTGAGTTCGAGCGGTCCATTGCTGCCGAGACGCGAGAGCGCATCGCTGGCCTCAACGACGTCGAACCCACTGGTGAATATTCGCTTCGTTGGGGTCCATCAGTCGTGCCTTCGGGGGCCGCTGCGCTGATTCCCGGATAGCGGGCTTGGGGGCCGGCAGTGGGGTGCTCGGGGGCCACCATGCTTAGGCTCCTTCTGCCGTGTGTATAGGGCACACGGCAGAAGGAGAAGATCAATGGTACGAAAGATCAGAGCGAAGCTCGTTCTGCAGTTGCGGGCGGAGGGGCTCTCCGGTCGGGCGATCTCCGCGTCGCAGGGAATGTCGCGCAAATCCATCACGGCGGTGCTGGAAGCCGCCGACGCTGCCGGCCTCGGCTGGGACGAGATCCGGGACCGCCCGGAGGCCGAGGTGTACGAGCTGTTGTTCCCGGGTCGCGGTGAGCATCAGAGCGTGTTCGCCCAGCCGGACTGGGACAGGATCCACCGTGAGCTGGCCCGGGTCGGGGTGACGCTGAAACTGCTGCACGGCGAGTACCTCGACGCCTGCGCAGTGAGGAAGGACCCGGCGATGGGCTACGACCGGTTCTGCCGCACCTATCAGCGCCACGTGATGGTCACCGGCGCCGCTTCCCGCGTCGGCCACAAAGCTGGTCAGACGGTCGAGGTCGACTGGTCCGGACCGACGATGCAACTGCATGATCCGGTGACGGGGCAAGCCAGGACGGTGTACCTGTTCGTCGGATGCCTGCCGTTCAGCCGGTACGCCTTCGTCGAGCCGACCCTGGACATGAAGCAGGACGCCTGGCTGCGGGCCCACGTGTCCATGTTCGAAGCGTTCGGCGGCACGGCGCCCAGAATCGTTCCCGACAACCTCAAGACCGGAGTCATCAAACATCCCAGAGACGGCGAGATCGTCCTCAACGACGCCTACCGGGAGCTCGCCGCCCACTACTCCGCGGCAGTGCTGCCCGGGCGGGTGCGGCGGGCGAAAGACAAGGCCAGCGTGGAGAACACTGTCTGGCATGTCGCGATGCGCGTCATCGCCGATCTGCGGGACCAGCGGTTCGCCACGCTGCCCGAGCTCAAGGCCGCGATCACCGAGAGAGTCCGGGACTACAACGCCGAGCCGTTCCAGAAACGGCCCGGCTCCCGGGCCAGCGTCTTCAAAGCGGAGGAGAAGCCGCTGCTGACACCGCTGCCGCAGATCGCCTACGAGATCAGCCGGTGGGCCTACGGCCGCAGGGTGGCCCGCAACGGCCACGTGTCCTGGGAACGGAACTACTACTCGGTCCCGTTCGCGCAGATCGGCGCGAGAGTCGACCTGCGCGTCACCGACCGCACCCTCGAGGTCTATCGGGGCGCCGAGCGGCTGAGCAGCCACCTGCTGCTGCCCGAGGGCTCGGCCAACGAGTACCGCACCAACGACGCCGACCTGCCCGCCGGGCAGAAGTACCAGCCCTGGGATGCGCCCAGAGCGCGTGAATGGGCCGAGCGGATCGGGCCGAACGCGGTCGTCGTCGTGAACCGGATCTTCGAGTCCGTGCCCGTCGACGAACAGGGCCTGGACGCCGCCCGCGCCGTGCTGCGCCTGGTCCGGAGGTGCTCCGCCGACCGCGTCGAGGCGGCCTGCCGGATCGTCCTGACCGGACCGGTGCGCTCACCGCGGTACGCGCACCTGCAGCCGATTCTGGCCACCGGACAGGACCAGGCCGAATGGCTCAGACCCTCACGGGACGAGCCCGTCGAACACGGCGGGTACGTCCGCGGCGCCGACTACTACGCGGGAGGGGCCAAGTGAGCGGGATCGATCTGGAAACCAAACGCAAACTGCGCGAAATGGGGGCAGCACCGCTGCTGGAGGCCCTCGAGGAGCAGGACGAGAACCTCACGCTCGGCATGGGCTTCGAGGACCGGCTCCGGCTCGTGGTCGATGAAGCGCACTCCACGTTCAACCACGCCAAGATCGAAGGCCTGATCCGGCGGGCCGGGCTGCGCTACCCGGGGGCGGACCTGCGCCGGCTGGACCGGGTGGACGAACGCGGGCTGGACCGCAACGTCATCGCCCAGCTCGGCACGTGCTCGTTCATCGACCGGCAGCAGAACGTCGTCCTCCAGGGCTTCACCGGTTCGGGGAAGTCCTACCTGGGCTGCGCGCTGGCCAAGCAGGCTTGTCAGCACAGGATCCGGGCCCACTACATCCGCATGCCCGACCTCGAGGAAGCGTGGGCGATGGCCAGAGACAAGCCGCTGGGGACCACGAAGTTCCTGAAGAAGTACGCGGCGTTCACCCTGCTGGTGATCGACGAATGGCTCCTGGACCACCCCGACGAGGCCATGCGCAGCATGCTCCTCGAACTGCTCGAGCGACGCTACGACACCGCGTCGACGGTGTTCTGCACCCAGTACGCGAAGAAGGACTGGCACCAGCGCCTCGGCTCCGGAGTCCACGCCGACGCGATCATGGACCGGATCGTGCACAACACGATCTGGGTCGAGACCGGATCCCACAACATGCGTGAGCACGCCAGCGTGACCGCGTGAAAGAACGTCGTTGGGAGCCGGTGGCCCCCGCGGCTACGGCTGCTGGCCCCCAACGG
The DNA here is from genome assembly GCF_014651715.1 of Zhihengliuella salsuginis. Classification (GTDB taxonomy): domain Bacteria; phylum Actinomycetota; class Actinomycetes; order Actinomycetales; family Micrococcaceae; genus Zhihengliuella; species Zhihengliuella salsuginis. Next base: position 90,733 of record NZ_BMXK01000007.1, on the reverse strand, counting down.
CAAGATCACTGGCCCCCGAAGGCAATATTCAGTGGCCTTCAAACCTCCGAATACTCAGGGCGCGGCGTAGTCGCCAGCGGGGCCGGGCGCGTGGGCGTCCGGCCCCGTGGACAACATCAATATTCAGCGCAGGACTGTCACCGAACTATCCTCGTTCTCCGTCGCGGCAAGTTGCCCGCTGGCCCGAGCTGCCTCGCGCGCGCCGACGTGCAGCGCAGTCAAGGCTCGTCGAATGCCGATGAGCAGCAAGACCAGCCCGAGAACGGTGCCCGCCGTGGTCGGGAACCATACCCAGCCAAAGGTGGCCGTGTTCACGGCTGAGAGGGCGCCGTAATTGGCGAGGGCGGCCAGTGGGAAAGTCAGCATCGGAGAGAGAACAAGCAGGACCACGCCCCAGATGACGAACCCCGCGCTCGGCTTGAGGGTGTCGTGGGCAGGCTCCGTGGGCTCCTCAGGGGTGTCGCGGCGGATCGGCGGGTGAGTCTGGCTGCTCATCGGTTCCCCTCGGCTCTACGGTCGGAATCTAATGTCCGACACGATGTATCTTTGCCGTCAGCCTACCGGGGAGCGCCGGCGCAGCGTCAGCATCAGCAGCCCGCCGGCGATCAGGCCCCAGAATGCGGACCCGATGCCGCCGATCGTCACCCCGGACGCAACCACCAGGAAGGTCCCGAGGGCCACCAGACGATGGTCCTCGCGCTCGAAGGCAGTGCCGACCGCGTTGATCATGGCCGTCATCAGGGCCAGGCCGGCGGCCGCCTGGATCAGCGACTCCGGAGCGGTCTCGACCAGCAGCGTCGCCAGCGGCGCGGCCAGACCCAGCAGGACGTACGTGATGCCGCCGGAGAACGCCGCGATCCAGCGGTCCTCGCGGTTCGCTCCGGCCTCCGGGCCGGCCATGATGGCGGCTGACAGGGCCGCGAGGTTCATCGTCGGCGCACCGGCCAGGGCGCCGAGGCCGCTCGCGGCGCCGGTGGAGAGCAGGACCGGCCGGGCGACCGGCTGCCGGTAGCCGAACGTCGTCAGCACGGCGAAGCCGGGGATGTTCTGCCCGGCCATGGTCACGATGTAGAGCGGAACACCCAGCGCGACGATCACGGCCGCGTCCCACTCGGGGACCACCAGCTCGACGTGCGGCCACGTCAGCGGGGCGCCGGCCGGCGTCGTACGGGCGTAGAGGGCGACCGCGACGGCGGTGGCGAGCATCGCCGCCGGGACCGCGGCACGCGGGGCGAACCGCTGGGCGATCAGCCAGACGACGACGATCGGCAGCGCGTAGGCGGGCAGCTCGACCGACGCCGTGACCGGGGCCAGGCAGATCGGGAAGAGGATGCCGGCGAGCATGGCGGCCGCGATGGACGGCGGGATGCGGTTCACGAGGTTCCCGAGGGCCGGCCAGCAGCCGGTGATGACGATGAGCGCGGCGCAGACGATGAACGCGCCGACGGCGGCCGCGTAGTTGTCGGTGACCCCGCCCGCGGTGACCAGCAGGGCCGCGCCCGGCGTCGACCAGGCGAAGGAGAGCGGCAGGCGCGTCCTCCAGCTCAGGACGATAGCGAGGACGCCCTGAGCGACGCAGACCATGAGCAGCGCCGACGAGAGCTGGGCGGCGCTCGCACCCACGGCGGACAGGCCCGCGAGCACGATCGCGAACGACGACGCGAAGCCCGTGACGGCGCCCATCAACCCGGCGGTGATCGGCTGTGAGATATCGGAAAGGGTGCGCACGAGGCATTACCCTAGCGGCGGCGGACTGGTGGCGCGAAAAAGCGCGGAATGACGCTAGAGTGGGAAGCCTGCATACCGCCGAGGGCGGGAGTGAGGTCTGAACTGAAAGAACGTCGATCGGAACGCTAGTGGCACTTCGCCTTTCCACCCTGTTTTTGCGCACCCTCCGGGACAATCCTGCCGATGCCGAGGTCGCGAGCCACCAGCTGCTGATGCGCGCCGGTTTCATCCGCCGCGCCGCGCCGGGAATCTACACCTGGCTGCCGATGGGCCTGAAGGTCCTCGCCAAGGTCGAGGGGATCGTGCGCGAGGAGATGAACGCGATCGGCGGGCAGGAGGTCTCCTTCCCGTCGCTGCTGCCGCGCGAGCCGTACGAGCAGACCGGCCGCTGGGAGGAGTACGGCGAGGGCCTGTTCCGCCTGAAGGACCGCAAGGACGCGGACTACCTGCTGGCGCCGACGCACGAGGAGATGTTCACCCTCCTGGTCAAGGACCTGTACAACTCGTACAAGGACCTGCCCGTGTACCTCTACCAGATCCAGCAGAAATACCGCGACGAGGCCCGCCCGCGCGCCGGCCTGCTGCGCGGGCGCGAGTTCATCATGAAGGACTCCTACTCCTTCACCATCGACGAAGAGGGGCTCGAAGAGGCCTACCAGAAGCACCGCGCGGCGTACCTGAAGATCTTCGCGCGCCTGGGCCTCGAGGTCGTCCCGGTCGCAGCGACCGCGGGCGCCATGGGCGGCTCGACGTCCGAGGAGTTCCTGCACCCCACCCCGATCGGCGAGGACACCTTCGTCCGCTCCGACGGCGGCTACGCCGCCAACGTCGAGGCCGTCACCACGGTGGTCCCCGAGGAGATCCCGTACGACGACGCCCCGCCCTTCCAAGTGCGCCACACCCCGGACTCGCCGACGATCGCCACGCTGGTCGAGTCGGCGAACGAGCTCGTCCCGCTGGAGGACCGGGCATGGACCGCCGGCGACACCCTGAAGAACGTCGTGCTGGCGATCGTGCATCCGACGGGCGAGCGGGAAGTCGCCGTCGTCGGCGTGCCCGGCGACCGCTCCGTCGACATCAAGCGCGTGCAGGCCAACATCGGGGCACTGATGGAGATCAGCGGCGAGGTCGCGGTCGAGCAGGCCACCGACGAGGACCTGCGCTCGCACCCGCTGCTGGTCAAGGGCTACGTGGGACCGGGCCTCGGCCTGGACCACCAGGTCCTCGGTTCCGAGGCGGCGACCGGGCTGACGTACTTCGTCGACCCGCGGGTCGTCTCCGGCACCACCTGGATCACCGGCGCCAACGTGCGCGGCCAGCACGTCTTCGGTCTGGTCGCCGGACGCGACTTCGGCTGGGACGGCACGATCGAGGCCGTGGAGGTCCGTGAGGGCGACGCCTCGCCGGACGGCTCGGGCCCGCTGCAGACCGCCCGCGGGATCGAACTCGGCCACATCTTCCAGCTCGGCCGCAAGTATGCAGAGTCCCTGCACCTGCGGGTCCTCGACGCCAACGGCAAGCAGGCCACGGTCACGATGGGCTCCTACGGCATCGGCGTCACCCGTGCCGTCGCCGCCATCGCCGAGCACTACCACGACGACAAGGGCCTCGTGTGGCCGCGCAACGTCGCCCCCGCCGACGTGCACGTCATGGTCACGGGCAAGGGCGAGGAGCTCATCAATGCGGCGGAGAAGCTCGTCGGCGATCTGGAGGGCCGGGGGATCGAGGTCCTCTTCGACGACCGCCCCAAGGTCTCGGCGGGCGTGAAGTTCGGAGACGCCGAGCTGATCGGCGTCCCGACCGTCGTCGTCGTCGGCCGCGGCTACGCCGAGGGCGTCCTCGAGGTCAAGGACCGGGCCTCCGGCGAGCGTGAGAACGTCCCCGTCGGCGAGGCCGCCGACTACGTCGTCGCCGCCGTCCGCGGCTGACGCCCGGACGGCCGGGGGAACGGTGGAACTGTTCACGGGTGATGCGTACGCCTGGCTGACGGGGTCGGGACTGGAGGGGATCCAGCTCGGCACCCTCGTGCTGGTCCTCGTCGTCGGCTTCGCCGCCGGATGGGTCGACGCCGTCGTCGGCGGCGGCGGCCTGATCCAGCTGCCCGCCCTCCTGCTCGTCCCCGGCATCACGCCGGTCCAGGCGCTCGCGACGAACAAGATGGGCTCGATCTTCGGCACGACGACGAGCAGCATCACCTACTACCGCCGCGTCCATCCGGACCTGCGGACCGGGATCCCGATGGCCCTCATCGCCCTGGCGGGCAGCTTCGGGGGCGCCATCGTGGCCACACTGCTGCCGGCCGAGGTCTTCAAACCGATCATCGTCGCCGCGCTCGTCGCGGTCGCGATCTTCACGGCCGTCAAACCCACAGTCGGCGAGCTGACGATGCTGCGCCACGCCGGCGCCCGACACCACGTCGTCGCCGGCGTGATCGGCCTCGTGATCGGCTTCTACGACGGCATGATCGGCCCGGGAACCGGGTCGTTCCTCATCATCGCGATGGTGGTGTTCCTCGGCTACAACTTCCTGGAGTCCTCCGCGAAGGCGAAGCTGGTCAACATGGCCACCAACCTCGGGGCCCTCGCGTTCTTCCTCCCGTCGGGCCACCTCCTCTGGGGGCTGGGCCTGGCGCTGGGGCTGGCCAACATGATCGGCGGATACACGGGGGCGCGCATGGCGATCCAGAAGGGCAGCCGGTTCATCCGGGTCATTTTCCTCATCGTGGTCACCGCGCTCATCGCGCGCCTCGGATACGACGTCGTCCGCGACGTCGTGCTTCCCTGATCTCCGGCGCCCCGCTCGCCGGGTGCCGTCAGCCGGCGTCGACCGCGGCCAGCTCGAACCAGCCGCCCTCCGCGGCCAGGTGCACCGCGGCGAAGGCCCGCTCGATGAGCGCGGGGCGCGCGGCCGGATCGGCCGCCGCCGCAGCATCGCGCAGGGAGAGCGCCAGCCGGGCCTCCGCCGAGCGGATCGCCTCCGCGAGGTCATCATCGGCCGGGACCGCGTAGGCGCTCTCGCGCAGCGCAACGCACCCGTCGGGCAGCAGCCCCGCGAGCCGGTCGCCGAGGGCGGCCCGCTCGGTCGCGTTCGTCCACCACCGAGCGGCAGCGTCGTCGGGTGCGTCCTGCGGGCGCGGGGTGTCGCGGCGGACCGCCCCGAACTCGTACAGGTACGCGAGCCGGTAGGCCTCCCCGGCCGCGGCGGACACCGCCCCGCACCGTTCCGCCGCCACCGCGGGGCCCTCGGCGCTCGGCTCGGGGTCCCCGAGCACGTCCTCGCGGACGGCCGCGGCCGCCTCCGGGTCGAGCTCCGCCAGCGCCCGGACCTGCTCCATGCCGACCGCGACCAGGGTCCGGATCCGCTCGGCCGGCACGGTTCCCGCGCCGGCGTCCCGGGCCTCGGGATCGGCCTCGACGGTCACGGCGCGCTGCAGCGTCGCCCGGGCGGCGGCCTCGAGCTGTCCCGCCAGCCCGTCCAGGTCCGCGGCAGGCTCGATCACGGCGGGAGGGGGTGCGACCTCTGGAATCCAGTCGAAGTACGGTTCGACGCGCTCGGGCGCGCCGATGAGGTCCGGGTGGGCCTGCAGCGCGTGCACGACGTCGTCCGGCGCGCCGGCGCCCGCCGTCTCGGCGGCCGCGGCGAGGGCCGCCACGTGTTCTTCGACACGCGGCTCGCCGGGGGAGTCGTCGCGGTGGGCTGCGCCGGTGACAGCCGTCGTGCCGAGCGCCAGGACGATCGCGCCGAGCAGGACGAGGACGGCCAACCGCCGCGTACTGCGGAGGAATCGCCGCCACAGCGGGGGGCGCCGTCCGGGGCGGGGAGCAGTGTGCTTGGCGTGCTGACTCATCACCGTCGATCCTCCCACGACCCGCCCGACGGCGGCCGGCGCGACGCGTTCGCGCCGCATTCGCTGCGCCTCGCGGGGGCAGCGGTCAGCAGAGGCCCGCGAAAATAGATAGTCTGGTGCGCACAACATCGAATATGTGGGAGGAACAATGCCCGGCAAGCCGGTAGACGCCCAAGCGGAGGCCCAACGCCTCGCGGAGTACCTGAGGCCCGCCATCGCCTCCCACGATCTGCTCCTCGAAGAGGTGGAGATCCGCTACTCCGGCCAGCAGCCCGTAGTCCACGTGGTCGTGGACCGCGCAGAAGGCACGGAGGGCGTAGATCTCGACACCATCGCCGAGGTGTCCCAGTCGGTGTCGACGGCGCTGGACGCGGATCCCCGCGACACGGGCGCCCCCTACGATCTCGAGGTCTCCTCGTTCGGCGTGACCCGTCCGCTGACCGAGCCCCGCCACTGGCGCCGCAACCTCGGCCGCAAGGTCACGGCCAACCTCGTGGGCGAGGAGAACATCACCGGACGCCTGGCCGAGGTGGGCTCCGCCGGCGTCGTGCTGGTCCCCGAGATCCAGGTGAAGAAGGGCATGAAGCCCAAAAGCGGCGACCCGGTCGAGCTGGACTTCGAGCAGATCCGCCGCGGCAAGGTGGAAGTGGAATTCAACCGGCCGGACACCAGTCCGGACGTCGAAACGATCGTTGACAGCAACGAAGAGGAGGCCTGAGATGGATATCGACATGAGCGCGCTGCGCCTCTTGGTCAGCGAGCGCGGCATCTCGCTCGAGAAAGTCATCCCGACCATGGAGCAGGCACTGCTGGCGGCCTACCACAAGACGCCGGGCGCCTTCACTGCCGCCCGCGCCGAGGTGGACGAGAAGTCCGGGCACGTGACCATCTGGGCCAAGGAGATCGAGAAGGACGGCACCGTCGTCGGCGAGTTCGACGACACGCCTGAGGGCTTCGGCCGTGTGGCCGCCTCCACGGCGCGCCAGGTCATCATGCAGCGTCTGCGCGATGCAGAGGACGACCAGATCCTGGGCCGCTTCAAGGGGCGCGAGGGTCAGCTCGTCTCGGGTCAGATCCAGCAGGGCAACAAGCCGCACATGGTGCAGGTCGACCTCGGCGAGGTCGAGGCCCTGCTGCCGCCGCCCGAGCAGGTGCCCGGGGAGACCTACCCGCACGGCGGTCGCATCCGCGCCTACGTGACGTCCGTGGCCAAGGGCACCAAGGGGCCGTCCGTGACGCTCTCCCGCACGCACCCCAACCTCGTGCGCGCGCTCTTCGAGCTCGAGGTCCCCGAGATCGCCGACGGCTCCGTCGAGATCATCGCGCTGGCCCGCGAGGCCGGGCACCGAACCAAGATCGCAGTGCGTGCCACGAAGGCCGGCATCAACGCCAAGGGCGCCTGCATCGGGGAGATGGGCACCCGCGTGCGGGCCGTGATGAACGACCTCAACGACGAGAAGATCGACATCGTCGACTTCAGCGAGGACCCCGCGGACTTCATCGCGTCCGCGCTTTCCCCTTCGAAGGTGTCTTCCGTCACGATCGTCGACGAGGCGGTCCGGCAGGCGCGCGTCGTCGTGCCCGACTACCAGCTGTCCCTCGCCATCGGCAAGGAGGGGCAGAACGCCCGTCTCGCCGCGAAACTCACCGGCTGGCGGATCGACATCGTCTCCGACGCGCAGGCGGCCGGGCAGCAGGCGGCCGACTAGGCGGCACCGGCCGGATTCGCCGCGCAGGCCGGGCCCCAGCGGGGGTCCGGGCGTGGGGGGAGCGCGAGATGGTGCAGAAGCGTTAGACTAGTTCGTGGTTTGCCCTCCGTTCGCGTCGCCAGACGCGTGCTGCGGGGGCGGACGGGCAGGTCAAAGCGACGCGCCGAGGGCACCAGTTGCCCGGGGCGCGGTCGGCATTCGGAAGATGGAGCGTCACGTGAGCGAGGTCAAACGCCCGCAGCGGACCTGCATCGGATGCAGGCAGGTCGCCGACCAGTCTTCCTTGCTGCGTTGGGTGTTGACCCGGGACGACGACGGACAGTCGGCCGTCCCGGATCCATTCCGACGCATGTCCGGACGCGGTGCATGGATGCATCCGCGGCCGGAATGTGCCGCCGAGATCATCAGGAAACGGGCATTCTCCAGGGCTTTCCGAGCCCCGGTCCGCGTGCCCGCCGAAGAGGAGATCTCAGCGGCCATCGACGCGTTCACGACTCGTGACCGCGGCGACTCAACCGTTCAACCTGAAAGCGGGTCAGAAATCTGATGGCAACCCGATGAGTGGCAAGCGATGAGCGCCTAGCTATGAAGCAAAGGTTATGCGCCGAAGCAGGTGTGCCGTCTTTCGACGCGCACCGCAGACGTAAGAACATGACGGTTCACTCCTAGCAACTTCCAACGTGCGAGGGGCGGACCGAGACAGGAGAAATGTGGCCAAGGTCCGCGTACACGAGCTCGCGAAAGAGCTCGGAATTCCTTCCAAGGAAGCCCTCTCGAAGTTGCAGGAAATGGGCGAATTCGTTCGTTCTGCCTCCTCGACCATCGAGCCCCCCGTAGTCAAGAAGCTACGCAGCGCCTACCCGAATGCGGGTGGCGGTACGGCGGAGAAGTCCGCCAGCCCGGCTGGCAGGCCCGCGCCGAAGCCCTCCACGGGAATCAAGCCGGGCCCCAAGCCCGCGCCGAAGCCCGCACCAGAGGCTGAAGCGCCCGCCCCGGCGGCTGAAGCACCGGCGCCGAAGGCTGAAGCTCCGGCTCCGGTCGAGTCCGCGCCGGAGGCCCCCAAGCCTGCCGCGAACTCCGATGCACCCAAGCCGGGCGCTCCGAAGCCCGGAGCCCCGAAGCCGGGTGCTCCCAAGCCGGGCGCTCCGCGTCCGGGCAACAACCCGTTCTCGTCGCAGCAGGGCATGCGCTCGCGTGACGGCGGCGGTCGCTCCGGCGGAGGCCGCAGCGGCGGTCCGCGTCCGGGCAACAACCCGTTCTCGTCGCAGCAGGGCATGCGCTCGCGTGACGGCGGTGGCGGCCGTCCGGCCGGCAACCGTCCCGCTGGCGGCCAGGGTGCCCCGCGTCCGGGCGGCGCGGCAGGCCAGGGCGGTCCCCGTCCGGCAGCTCCGCGTCCCGGTGGCGCGGCAGGCCAGGGCGGCCCCCGTCCGGGAGCTCCGCGTCCCGGCGCCGCAGGCCCCGGTGGCGGTCCGGGCGGCGCACGTCCGAACCCGAACATGATGCCGCAGCAGCGTCCGGCACCGGCTGCCGGCGGCGGTCGTCCCGGCGCCGGCGGACGTCCGGGCGGCGGTCCGGGCGGCCCGGGTCGTCCAGGCGGCGGTCCCGGCGGCTTCCGCGGCGGTGGCCGCGGTCGCGGCGGAACGGCCGGTGCCTTCGGCAAGGGCGGTTCGCGCGGCAAGCAGCGCAAGTCGAAGCGCGCGAAGCGTCAGGAATTCGAGCAGCAGAACGAGCGCAGCTTCGGCGGTGTGAGCGTCCCCAGGGGCGACGGCAACACCATCATCCGCCTGCGCCGCGGCGCTTCGGTCGCGGACTTCGCTGAGAAGATCAATGCGAACCCGGCCGCGCTCGTCACGGTCCTGATGACCCTCGGCGAGATGGCGACGGCGACGCAGTCGCTCGACGAGACGACCTTCGAGCTGCTCGGCGGCGAGCTGGGCTACAAGGTGCAGGTCGTCTCGCCGGAGGACGAGGAGCGCGAGCTGCTCGAGACCTTCGACATCGACATCGACGGCGAGCTGGATGCCGAGACCGAGGAGATGCTGGAGGCGCGTCCTCCGGTGGTCACGGTCATGGGCCACGTCGACCACGGCAAGACCCGTCTTCTGGATGCGATCCGCAAGACGAACGTGATCGAGGGCGAAGCCGGCGGCATCACCCAGCACATCGGCGCCTACCAGGTGCACACCGAGCACGAGGGCGAGGACCGTGCGGTCACGTTCATCGATACGCCGGGCCACGAGGCCTTCACGGCCATGCGTGCCCGTGGTGCCAAGGTCACGGACATCGCCGTGCTCGTGGTCGCCGCGGACGACGGCGTCATGCCGCAGACCGTCGAGGCGCTGAACCACGCCCAGGCGGCGAACGTGCCGATCGTCGTCGCGGTCAACAAGATGGATAAAGAAGGCGCGAACCCGGACAAGGTCAAGGGGCAGCTGGCCGAGTACGGCCTGGTGCCGGAGGAGTACGGCGGCGAGACCATGTTCATGCCGGTCTCGGCGATCAAGAGCGACGGCATCGAGGACCTCCTCGAAGCCGTCCTGCTGACCGCCGACGCCGCGCTCGACCTGCGTGCCAACCCGGACAAGGACGCTCGCGGTATCGCGATCGAAGCGAACCTGGACAAGGGCCGCGGCGCTGTCGCGACCGTCCTGGTGCAGTCCGGCACGCTCGCCGTCGGCGACACGATCGTCGCCGGCCACGGCCACGGCCGTGTGCGTGCGATGTTCGACGAGAACGGCGAGGCGCTCGACGTGGCGCTGCCGTCCCGTCCGGTCCAGGTGCTGGGGCTGTCCACCGTGCCCAGCGCCGGTGACACGTTCCTGGTGACCGACGACGAGCGCACCGCCCGTCAGATCGCCGAGAAGCGCGAAGCCGCGGACCGCAACGCCCAGCTGGCGAAGCGCCGCAAGCGCATCACGCTCGAGGACTTCGACCAGGCTGTGGCCGAGGGCAAGATCGACACCCTCAACCTCATCCTCAAGGGCGACGTCTCCGGTGCGGTCGAGGCTCTCGAGGACTCGCTGCTCAAGATCGACGTGGGCGACGACGTGCAGCTGCGCGTCATCCACCGCGGCGTGGGCGCCATCACGCAGAACGACGTCAACCTCGCGACCGTGGACAACGCCATCATCATCGGCTTCAACGTCCGTCCGGCCGAGCGTGTCGCCGATCTGGCCGACAAGGAGGGCGTCGACATGCGCTTCTACTCGGTCATCTACGCGGCGCTCGACGACATCGAGAACGCGCTCAAGGGCATGCTCAAGCCGGAGTACGAAGAGGTCCAGCTGGGGTCCGCGGAGGTCCGCGAGGTCTTCCGCTCGTCCAAGTGGGGCAACATCGCCGGTTCGATCGTCCGCTCGGGCGTCATCCGCCGCAACACCAAGGCCCGCCTCGTGCGGGACGGCAAGGTCGTGGCGGACAAGCTGAGCATCGACTCGCTCAAGCGGTTCAAGGACGACGCGACCGAGGTCCGCACGGACTACGAGTGCGGTATCGGTCTGGGCTCCTTCAACGACATCAAGGAAGGCGACATGATCGAAACCTTCGAGATGCAGGAGAAGCCGCGCGTCTAACTGACGCGCACTGACGATGACGGCGGGCACCGACACAGGGGTGCCCGCCGTCGTCGGCTCATTGATAGGTTCAACCCAGCTTCAGATTTCCAAGGAGGCCATCATGGCTGATCAGGCACGCGCGGCTCGACTGGCGCAGCGCATCAAAGTCGTCGTCGCCCAGGCGCTCGGCCGAGTCGTCAAGGACCCGCGCCTCGAGACCGTCACGGTCACGGACGCCCGCGTCACGTCCGACCTGCAGCAGGCCACCGTCTACTACACGGTCTTCGGCGACGACGCCGCCAAGGAGGACGCCGCGCGCGGCCTCGAGAAGGCACGGGGCGTGCTGCGCAAGGAGGTCGGGCGCAACCTGACGATCCGGCTGACCCCGACGCTGGAGTTCGTCCCCGACGAGGTCCCCGTCAACGCCTCGCACCTCGAAGACGTCCTCCGCAAGGCCAAGGAGCGCGACGCGGAGGTGGCCGCCCTCGCCGAGGGCGCGAGGTTCGCCGGCGACGCCGACCCCTACAAGAAGGCCGTCGACGAGGCCGACCTCGAAGAGGACTTCGACGACGAGCCCACGGAGGAACCGCGGGCGTGACAGGCAAGCGCGAGAACACCGGCGGCGCCGCACGCGTCCAGAACACCGCATCCGGCCTCGTCGTCGTGGACAAGCCCAAGGGGTGGACGAGCCACGACGTCGTCGGCCGGATGCGGCGCCTGGCCGGCACCCGGAAAGTCGGCCACGCGGGGACCCTGGATCCGATGGCGACCGGAGTGCTCGTCGTCGGCGTCAACAAGGCGACCCGCCTGCTGACCTACATCGTCGGCGTGGACAAGACCTACGAGGCGACCATCCGGCTCGGCCAGAGCACGGTCACGGACGACGCCGAAGGCGAGCTCGTCCAGCAGCGCATCGCCGCCGCGGTCACGGAGGAGTCCGTCGCGGCGGCGGTCGGGAAGCTCACCGGCGACATCATGCAGGTGCCCTCCGCGGTCAGCGCCATCAAAGTCGCCGGCGAACGCTCCTACGCGAGGGTCCGCAAGGGAGAGAACGTCGAGCTCGAGGCGCGTCCGGTCACCGTCGGCCGCTTCGACGTCCACGAGGTGCGGCGCCTGCAGGGCGGGAAGATCATCGACGTCGACGCCACGGTCGAATGCTCCTCCGGGACCTACATCCGCGCCCTGGCCCGCGACCTCGGCGAGGACCTCGGCGTCGGCGGGCACCTGACGGCGCTGCGGCGCACCAGGGTCGGTCCCTACGCCCTCGACGTGGCCCGCACCATGGAGGAGCTGGCCGACGAGTTCGGCATGCTCGACCTCGACACGGCCGCCCGCGCGCTCTTCCCCAACCGGCAGCTCACGGACCACGAGGCCGCGGAGCTGTCCTTCGGGCGGAGGATCGATCCCAACGAGAGCGACGAGATCGTCGCGGCGGTCGCCCCGGGCGGCACCGTCGTCGCGCTCCTGAAGAACAAGGGCGAGGCGGCACGGCCGGAGATCGTCTTCGCCGCCTCCTGACCGCCGCACCCACCGCACGCACGCCCTCGAAAGGGAGCTGAACCCGAAACCGTGATCGCCTCAGGATTCTTCATCGCGGGAGCCGTCGTCTGCCTGGCGTCGCTCGTGATCTCCGTCGTCGCGACCATCGTCCGCCAGTACCCGGACGACGTCGCGATCCTCTCCGTCGCAGCCGTCGAGCTGTTCCTGATCGTCTACTCGATCGCCGCCGCCGCACGCCAGATCGGCGGGGAGCCGATCGTCGGCGAGGCATGGGAGTTCTGGGGCTACGTCCTCACGGCCCTCATCGTCCCCGTTGTCGCCTTCTGGTGGGCCGTCACCGACAAGACCAGGTGGTCCAACCTGGTTCTCGCGGCCGTCGGGGCCACGGTCTTCGTGATGCTTGTCCGCATGGAGCAGATCTGGCAGGGGGGTGTGTTCGCATGAGCGAGCGGCAGACTGGACTGGGACGCATCATCATCGCGGTCTACGGGGTCTTCGCTCTGTCGGCATCGGCCCGCGCCGGATACCAGATCGCCACGGACTTCGGCGAAGCCCCCGTGGCGTATCTGCTGTCCGCGCTGGCCGCCGTCGTCTACATCGTGGCGACCCTCGCGCTGGCGTCGAAGAAGCCCGGAAGCTGGGCGCTCTCCACGGGCGCGGTCGTGTTCGAGCTGGTCGGCGTCCTCGTCGTCGGTGTCCTCAGCTTCGCGGTGCCGCAGCTCTTCGCGCACCCGGCGGTCTGGTCCCACTTCGGCAACGGGTACGGCTACATCCCGCTGCTCCTGCCGGTCCTCGGTCTGTGGTGGCTGTTCCGTCACCGGCCGGCCGAACCAGCCGGGCGGGCCGGGCAGGCGGCGCCGGATCGGTCGGAGGAGGCCGGGGCGTAGCCGCGTTCCTGCGCCACGTGGCCTTGCGGCCATAATAGAGTCGGTGGCGGCCGCTGGCGGCCACCGCAGATCTTCGAAATCGAAGGAGAAACGTGCAGCACTGGACTGGCATCGACGCCGTACCAGCCGGGTTCGGGCCCGCCGTCGTGACCATCGGGAACTTCGATGGCGTGCACCGCGGGCACAGCGCCGTCCTGCAGCAGCTGGTCGACGAGAGCCGGCGCCGCAGCGCCCGGTCGGTCGCCATCACGTTCGACCCCCACCCGCGCCGGGTCCACGCTCCCGACAGTGCCATGGAGCTCATCACGGGACTGACCGACCGGGTGGAGCTCATCGCCGAGTCCGGGCTCGACGCCCTGCTGACGATCCACTACACCCTCGAATTCTCCCGGGCCACGGCGGAGGAGTTCGTCCGCAGCATCATCGTGGAGAAGCTGGGCGCCTGCGCCGTGGTGGTCGGCCACGACGTGCGCTTCGGCTCCGGCAACCACGGGGACTTCGAGACCATGGTCGAGCTCGGCCGCCGCTACGGCTTCGAGGTCGTCGGCATCGACGATGCCGGCCACGACCGCCGCTGGTCCTCCACCTGGATCCGCGAGGCGCTGAACACCGGCGACGTCACGACGGCGTCCGAGGTCCTCGGCCGTCCGCACCGCATGCGCGGAGAGGTCGTGCACGGCGCCGCCCGCGGCCGGGAGCTCGGTTTCCCGACCGCGAACCTCTCGCCCGAAGCGACCGGCATCATCCCGGCGGACGGGGTCTACGCCGGCTGGCTCGTGGACGCCGCGGGCACCCGCTGGCCCTCCGCGATATCGGTTGGATCGAACCCGACGTTCGAGGGCGTCAGCCGGCAGGTCGAGGCCCACGTGATCGACCGCCCCGACGAGAGCATCGAGGACTTCGACCTGTACGGCCAGCAGGTCGTCGTCGAATTCGTCGAGCGGCTGCGGCCGATGGTGGCCTACAACGGGGTCGAGTCGCTGATCGATCAGATGAACGACGACGTGGCGAAGGCCAGAACGGTCCTCTCCGCGGACGCCGCGACCGCCTAGGCCGGATCCGTGAGCGCAGTCGACCGGCCGGTCCCGAACCTGCCCTCGCGTGCCCCGAGCATCCGCTCCGAGCACGGGGAGGCCTTCGAAGAGGGGGCCGAGCACTACGACCTCGTCCGCCCGGGCTACCCGGAGGCGGCCGTCGGCTTCCTGCTCGGCGGGGTGCCGGGCGCGCGGGGAGCGGGCCTCGACGTGGTCGACCTCGGCGCCGGAACCGGCATCCTGACGGCACAGCTCGTCGAGCGCGGCGCGGTGGCGACCGCGGTCGACCCCTCCGCCGACATGCTGCGCGCGCTGCACGCCAAGCTCCCGGCCGTCGCGTGCGCCCGCGCCGGCGCGGAGGCGACGGGGCTGCCGTCGGCGAGCTGCGACGTCGTGGTCTGCGCGCAGGCCTGGCACTGGGTCGACCCGGACGCCGCGACCGCCGAGGCGCTGCGGCTGCTGCGCCCGGCGGCGGCGGGCCGCCGGCCGGCCCTCGGGCTCGTCTGGAACCAGCTCGACGTGACCGTGCCCTGGGTCCACCGCCTGGCCCGCATCATGCACGCAGGCGACGTGCACCGGCCCGAGTTCGAACCGCCCAAGGGGGCTGGACTCGGCCCGTGGGCGCGGCACGAGGAGCACTGGGCGCAGGCGGCGACCCCCGGGTTCCTGATCGAGCTCGCGAAGTCGCGGGCCTACTACCTCCGGGCGACGGAGCAGACGCGGGCCAGGGTCGTCGCGAACCTCCGCTGGTACCTCCACGAGCACCTCGGCTACGGGGCCGACGAGCACCTCGAACTGCCGTACTTCACGCACGCGTGGCGGGCGGAGGCCACGGGATAGCGCGCCGCGGGGGCTCGTCCAAGAGTGGTAGACTGGTCGCTGGTGCCCGCTGCAGTCCGCGGTGGAGGGTGCCGGCGCCACTTCGGCGTCCAACATGTTCGCGGTACAACTCTAGGAGTTATTGTGGCCCTCGACGCCGCCGTCAAGACGCAGATCATGACCGATTTCGCAACCCACGAGGGCGACACCGGTTCGCCCGAGGTTCAGATCGCTGTGATGACTCGTCGCATCTCGGACCTGACCGAGCACCTCAAGGAGCACAAGCACGACCACCACACCCGCCGCGGCCTGATGGCCCTGGTTGGTCGCCGTCGTCGTATGCTCAGCTACCTGAAGCGCGTCGAGATCGAGCGTTACCGCTCGCTCATCGAGCGTCTCGGCCTCCGCAAGTAGGGCTCACGCCCCACCGCGAGGTTGGACACGGAGGCGGCGCCCCGGCCTGGATGTTTTCCAGTTCGGGCCGTCGCCTCTAGTCTGTACTGGGGGGGCTTCGATTTCCCCCGACAACTGAATACACGTTTTCATGACAATGGAGCGCAGTCCGAGCATCAGCATTCGCGGTCCTCGGTAGTGGTTTACGGGGTCGTCCGGCACAAGACCGGGCCGGCGCCGTGGGCCTCGATCGAAGACCGGGTGCACTCGTCCCGCCCGCCGCCTCCGCGCCGGGCCGGGACGCAGGACGAAGATGCGTCGGCTACCGCTCCGTCCCCGACAAGAGATGGAGAAGACACTTTGTCTGAACTTCAATTCGCCGAAGCCGTGATCGACAACGGCCGCTACGGCACCCGCACCATCCGCTTCGAGACGGGCCGCATGGCCAAGCAGGCCGCCGGCTCCGCGCTCGTGCTCATCGATGAGGACACCTCGATGCTGTCGGCGACCACCGCCGGCAAGAAGCCGCGCGAGGGCTTCGACTTCTTCCCGCTGACCGTGGACGTCGAGGAGCGCATGTACGCTGCCGGCCGCATCCCGGGCAGCTTCTTCCGCCGCGAGGGCCGCCCCTCGCAGGAGGCCATCCTGGCGTGCCGCCTCATGGACCGCCCGCTGCGCCCGACCTTCGTGAAGGGCCTGCGCAACGAGGTCCAGGTCGTCGTGACCGTCCTGTCCATGAACCCGGACGACCTCTACGACGTCGTGGCCATCAACGCGTCCTCCATGTCGACGCAGCTCTCCGGCCTGCCGTTCTCGGGCCCGATCGGCGGCGTGCGCGTGGCCCTCGTCGACGACGGGGCCGGCGCCCAGTGGGTTGCCTTCCCGAAGCACAGCCAGCTGGAGGACGCCGTGTTCTCCATGGTGGTCGCCGGTCGCCAGACCGAGGACGACATCGCCATCATGATGATCGAGGCCGAGGCCACGGACAACTCCTGGAACCTCATCAAGGAACGTGGCGCCACGGCCCCGACCGAAGAGGTCGTGGCCGAGGGCATCGAAGCCGCGAAGCCGTTCATCAAGGTCCTGTGCGAGGCACAGGCCGACCTGGCCGCACGCGCCGCGAAGCCGACCGTCGAGTTCCCGGTCTTCCGGGACTTCGAGGACGACGCCTACGCGGCCGTCGAGGCCGAGGCGACCGCCAAGCTGACCGAGATCTTCCAGATCGCCGACAAGCAGGAGCGGGACGACGCCTCCAGCGCCTACCGCGACGTCGTCGTCGAGGCACTGGCCGGCGAGGGCAAGTCCTTCGAAGGCCGCGAGGGCGAGGTCGCGAAGGCCTTCGGCGCCCTGACCAAGCAGGTCGTCCGCCAGCGCATCCTCACCGAGCAGAAGCGCATCGACGGCCGCGGCCTGACGGACATCCGTCAGCTCACCGCCGAGGTCGAGGTGCTCCCGCGCGTGCACGGTTCCGCGATCTTCGAGCGCGGCGAAACCCAGATCATGGGCGTCACCACGCTGAACATGCTCAAGATGGAGCAGCAGATCGACTCCCTGTCGCCGGTGACGCGCAAGCGCTACATGCACAACTACAACTTCCCGCCGTACTCCACCGGTGAGACCGGCCGCGTCGGTTCGCCGAAGCGCCGCGAGATCGGCCACGGCGCCCTCGCCGAGCGTGCCGTCGTGCCGGTGCTGCCGAGCCGCGAGGAGTTCCCGTACGCGATCCGCCAGGTCTCCGAGGCCCTCGGCTCGAACGGCTCGACCTCCATGGGCTCCGTCTGCGCGTCCACGCTGTCGCTGCTGAACGCCGGCGTGCCGCTGCGCGCACCGGTCGCGGGCATCGCCATGGGCCTGGTCTCCGACCAGGTCGACGGCGAGACCCGCTACGCCGCGATGACCGACATCCTCGGTGCCGAGGACGCCATGGGCGACATGGACTTCAAGGTCGCCGGCACGAGCGAGTTCGTCACCGCGATCCAGCTCGACACCAAGCTCGACGGCATCCCGGCCTCCGTGCTGGCCGCCGCGCTGAAGCAGGCCCGCGAGGCCCGCCTGCACATCCTGGACGTCCTGAACGCCGCGATCGACGCACCGGACGAGATGAGCGAGTTCGCACCGCGCATCATCTCGGTGAAGATCCCGGTGGACAAGATCGGCGAGGTCATCGGCCCGAAGGGCAAGATGATCAACCAGATCCAGGAGGACACCGGAGCCGACATCTCCATCGAGGACGACGGCACCGTGCTCATCGGCGCGACCAGCGGCGAGTCCGCAGACGCCGCCCGCTCCGCGATCAACGCCATCGCAAACCCGCAGATCCCCGAGGTGGGCGAGCGCTACCTGGGCACGGTCGTCAAGCTGACGACGTTCGGCGCCTTCGTCTCGCTCATGCCGGGCAAGGACGGGCTGCTGCACATCTCCGAGCTGCGCAAGCTCGCCGGCGGCAAGCGCGTCGACGATGTCGAGGACGTCGTCTCGGTGGGCCAGAAGCTGCAGGTCGAACTGACCAAGGTCGACGACCGCGGCAAGCTCTCGCTGACCCCCGTGGTCGCCGAGGACAAGGCGGAGGAGTCCGCCGAGGACGCCTCCTAGGCAGCCCGGCTTCATGGCTCTGGTTCCCCTCGACGGGTCGAGCTCCACCATCCTGGCCGGGGAGGCCGGCGGCGCAGTAGTGCGCCGCTCGGTCCTCCCCGGCGGGGTGCGGGTGCTGACCGAAGCAATGCCCGGACTCCGTTCGGCGACGATCGGCTTCTGGGTCGGCGTCGGCTCCCGCGACGAGTCGCCGGGAACCTACGGGTCCACCCATTTCCTCGAGCACCTGCTGTTCAAGGGAACCTCTCGCCGCGACGCGATGGACATCGCCTCCGCCTTTGACGAAGTGGGCGGCGAGTCCAATGCGGCGACGGCCAAGGAGAGCACGTGCTACTACGCGCGGGTTCTCGACACCGACCTGCCGTTGGCGATCGACGTGATCGCCGACATGGTCACGTCCGCCGTGCTCGACGCCGACGAGCTCGAGCAGGAGCGCGGCGTGATCCTCGAAGAACTGGCGATGGACAACGACGACCCGGCCGACGTCGCCCACGAGCGTTTCGTCGCCGCGGTCCTCGGCGACCACCCCCTCGGCCGCCCGATCGGCGGCACGCCAGACGAGATCAACGGCATCACCCGCGACGCGGTGCTCGACCACTACCGCCGGTACTACACGCCGGCGGAGATCGTCGTCACCGCCGCCGGGTCCCTCGACCACGACGACGTCTGCGCCCAGGTGCTCACCGCTCTGCAGGAGGCCGGCTGGGAGCTGCCCGACGGGGCGCGACCCGTGGAGCGACGGGCCCACGCCCCCTCCCGGATCGACGGGCAGCACACGGTCGACGTCGTCCGGCGTCCGGTCGAGCAGGCGCACATCGTCATGGGCTGCCCCGGCATCATCGCGACCGACGAGCGGCGCCAGATCATGAGCGTGCTCAACGCGGTCCTGGGCGGCGGCATGTCCTCACGGCTCTTCCAGGAGGTCCGCGAGAAGCGCGGCCTCGCCTACTCCACCTACTCCTTCTCCGCGGCATACTCCGACGCCGGGTACTTCGGCATGTACGCCGGCTGCTCGCCTGCGAAGGCCGGTCAGGTCGTCGAGCTCATGGGGGAGGAACTCCGGAAACTCGCCGGGGACGGAATCACCGATGCCGAGCTGAAGAAGGCCGTCGGCCAGCTCTCCGGCGGGCTCGTGATGGCCCTGGAGGATCCGGGCTCGCGCATGTCCCGGCTCGGGCGCGCCGAACTGGTGACCGGGCACTTCCAGGACATCGACGAGACCCTCGCGAAGGTCCGGGCCGTCACGGCGGAGGATGTCAGGCGCCTGGCCGCGGACCTCTCGGGCCGCCGTCGCACGGTGACCGTCGTGGGGCCGTTCTCGGACGCCGCCGAGATCGGGCTGGGAGCCGGCGTCCCGGAATAAACCTTCCGTTTGTGGTTAGCATGGTCTACTGGTTGTGACGGTCATCACTGTCGCGACCGGTAGACCACCGCACGCTGAATCACAGCATTGAGAAGGTATCCGCATCATGAATTTCGACGCCATCGAAGAGTGGCTGGGAACGATCTCCGGATTCGTCTGGGGCCCGTTCTTCCTCATCCCACTCCTGCTCGGCACGGGCCTCTACCTGACGATCCGCCTCGGCGGGCTGCAATTCCTCAAACTGGGCGCCGCGCTCAACCTGGGCATCCTCCGCCGCAAGGACCCGGACGCCAGCGGCGACATCTCCCAATTCCAAGCCCTGACCACGGCGCTCGCGGCCACCGTGGGCACCGGCAACATCGTCGGCGTCGCCACCGCCCTGAGCATCGGCGGCCCCGGCGCGCTCTTCTGGATGTGGATCACGGGCCTGGTCGGCATGGCGTCGAAGTACACGGAGGCCTACCTCGGCGTGCGCTTCCGCCGCACGGATGCCGCGGGTGAGAAGTCCGGCGGCCCCCAGCAGTACCTCGAGCACGGCATCAAAGGACCGGTCGGCAAGGTGCTGGCCATCAGCTTCGCGATCTTCGCGCTGCTCGCCTGCTTCGGGATCGGCAACATGACCCAGGGCAACGCGATCGCCGAGAACGTGCAGAACACGGTGGGGGTGCCGACGTGGATCACCGGCGCGGTCCTGACCGTGCTCGTGCTCGTCGTCCTGGTCGGCGGGATCAAGTCGATCGGCCGCGTCACCGCCGGCGTCGTACCGTTCATGATCGTGCTCTACGTGGTTGCCGCCGTCGTCATCCTGCTGATCAACATCTCCGAGGTCCCGGCGGCGATCGCCCTGATCTTCACCGACGCGTTCACGGGAACCTCGGCGGTCGGCGGCTTCGCCGGGTCGGCGATCATGCTGGCCGTCCAGTTCGGTGTGGCCCGCGGCCTGTTCTCCAACGAGTCCGGCCTGGGCTCTGCAGCCATCGCCTCCGCGGCGGCGCAGACGACCCACCCGGTCCGCCAGGGGCTCGTGTCCATGACGCAGACGTTCATTGACACGATCATCGTCGTCACCTGCACCGGCCTGGTCATCATCTCGACGGGAGTCTGGCAGGCCACCGACGCCGCCGGCGAGCAGATCTCCGCCGGCCTGATGACTGGAGAGGCGTTCGCGACGGCTCTGCCGGGGGAGTGGGGCCACTGGATCGTGACCCTCGGCCTGGTGTTCTTCGCGTTCTCGACGATCCTCGGCTGGGCCTACTACGGCGAACGAAACGTCGACCGTCTCGTCGGGCGCAAGGGCGTCATGCCGTTCCGCGTCCTGTTCGCGGTCATCGTGTTCATCGGCTGCACCGTCCCGCTGTCGCTCGTCTGGACGTTCGCCGACGCGATGAACGGCTTCATGGCCGTGCCGAACCTGATCGGCATGATCATCCTCTCCGGGCTCGTCGCCCGGGAGACGCGGCACTACCTGAAACACGACCCGAAGCTGGTCGCCTCGAAGGAGGAGGTCGAGGCCTTCATGTCGGGTCGGCCCGGGTGGGACGACTGGAAGGCCGGCGACCGCGTCGGCTCCTCCCACGAGTCCCACCACGCGGGCGGTTCCTGACGCCGATCCCGCAGTACGACGGCGGCCGTTCCACCTTGTGCCGGTGGGGCGGCCGCCGTTTCGTCGGGCCGGGTCTCAGCCGCCCGCGAAGGGAGGCAGGACGTCGACGACGTCGTCAGCGGCCAGCCTCCGCGTCAGCTCGCGTTCGGAGACCTCGTTGACGAGGAACGTCGACCGGGAGAGGACTCGCTCGAGTGACGGCGTCCGGCGCAACTGCCCGGGTCCGGGCTCGGCGGGCGGGTGGTTCTCGCCGAGGCGTGCCAGAACGGCGGAGAGCGTGAGGGAGTCGAGCGTGGACGGATCGAGGTGCTCCTCGGTGCGCCCGGCGGCGGCGGCGGCCGCCGCGAAGTAGCGGATCAACACTGGGTAACGGGTTCCTGCCTCTAGCCGCCGATGGCGCTCATCGAACGGTCGGGTTGTACGAAATCGTCGTCGCCGAGCCCCGTGTGGTCCATGCCGTGGGCGCGCGGTTTGCCCCACATGGCCTCGCGCCAGCGGTTCGCGACGTCCTCGTCGGTGGCGTCCGAGCGCAGCAGGTCCAGCAGGTCGGTCTCGTTCCGGGAGAACAAGCAGGCCATGATGCGGCCCTCGGCCGTGATGCGGGTGCGCCGGCAGTCGGTGCAGAACGGCTCGGTCACGGAGGCGATGATGCCGACGATGCCCTCGACGCGCCCGGGGTCTGAGGCCCGGGCGACCTGGAAGCGCTCGGCCGGCGCCCCGTCGCGGGCGCGCGGGTCGGGCGAGAGGGTGAAGCGGCTCGCGAGCGACTCGCGGATCTCGGCGGAGGTGACCATGTTCTCCTTGCGCCAGCCGTGGTCGGCGTCGAGCGGCATCTGCTCGATGAAGCGCAGTTCGTAGCCGCGTTGCAGGGCCCAGTCCAACAGGTCCGGTGCTTCGTGGTCGTTGACGCCGCGCATGAGCACGGCGTTGATCTTGATCGGCGTCAGCCCGGCCGCGTGGGCGGCGGCGACCCCGTCCAGCGTCGCATTCAGCTGGTCGCGGCGGGCGAGCTCCTTGAAGGTGGACGCGTGCAGCGTGTCCAGCGAGACGTTGATGCGGCTCAGCCCGGCCGCGGCGAGGGCCTCCGCCTTCTTCTCGAGCCCGACGGCATTGGTCGTCAGCGAGATCGGCAGCTCGGGGTGGTCCTGGCGGATCGCCGCGATGATGTCGACCAGGTCGACGCGCACGAGCGGTTCTCCGCCCGTCAGCCGGAGTTCGCGGACGCCGAGGTCGCGGACGCCGATCATGACGATCCGGCGGACCTCCTCGGCGGTCATGAGCTTGGACTTGGGCAGCCAGGCCATGCCGTCGGCGGGCATGCAGTAGGTGCAGCGCAGGTTGCACTTGTCGATCAGGGAGATGCGCAGGTCGGTGGCGACGCGGCCGAACCGGTCGACCAGGCCCTGCTGCTTCTCGCTGAGCTCCGGCGGACGCGGCCCGGCGGGCGATGCGGGGGCCGGTTCTTGGCGCGCGCCGACCGGGTCCACGGCCCGGATGGGCAGCGAACGGCGTGCCGGAGAACCAGAGGCGTTCATCCCTCAAGGGTATCCGCCCGAGGGCGCGATGCATAAGGTCTGTGTCGCCGCGGTTCGGGTCGGCGGCGTCCCGGCCCCGTGACCGGGGACGATGCCCGCCGCGGGGCGCTAAACTCGCCGGTATGCAGTTCTTCTCCTGGCGGCCGGCGCCCCGAGCACGCCGGCGGTCGGCCCTGGCGGCCCTCGGCGCCCTGGCCCTGGCCGCCTCCGGCTGCGCGGCGGGCCCCGACCCGGTGGTATTCGCCGCGCCGTCGTCGTTCACGGACGTCGCCCCGCGGCTCGCGGACGCGTACGCGGCGTCCCACCCGGGCGCGCGGCCCACCATCACCCTGGGGTCCTCGGCCCAGCTGGTGCAGCAGGCCAACGCCGGAACGGCCCCCGACGTGCTGGTCACCGCCGACGAGCGGGCCCCCGACGCCCTCGTGGACCCGGGCGCCTACGAGTCCTTCGGCTTCGCCGCCAGCAACGCGCTGGTCCTCGTCGCCGGCGAGGTGCCGCCGCAGGACGACGACTTCGCCGCCTGGCTGCCCGAGGCGCGCCTCGCGCTGTGCGCGCCCGACGTGCCCTGCGGGCGGGCCGCCGACGCCTGGCTCGCCAGGCACGGGCTGCAGGCCGCCGTCGCGGACGCGTCGCTCGAGGCCAACGTGCGGCAGGTCCTCACCAAGGTCTCCAGCGGGCAGGCCGACGCCGGATTCGTCTACGCGACGGACGCCGCCACCGACGAGAGTCTTCAGACGGTCGCGCTGGACGGCGACGCCAACCGGTACCCCGTGCTCGTCGGCGAGGGCGACGCCGCCCGGAGCTTCGGCGAGTGGCTGCTCGGCGACGAGGCGCAGGAGATCCTGCGCGGGGCCGGATTCGGGGAGGGGGCCGCCGGGTGAGCCACCCCGAGACGCCGTCGCCCCGCCTCATCCGCGCGATCACCCCCGGCTGGATGTGGGTCCCCGCGCTGATCGCGGTCGCCGCCCTCGCAGGGCCCGTCATCGCCCTGGGCGCGGCGACCGACCCGTCCCGGCTGGTCGGCGCACTGACGGCGCCGGCGGCGCGCGATGCCGTCGTGCTGTCCCTGGCGACGTCCGGCATCTCGACGGCGATCTGCCTCTTCCTGGGCCTGCCGCTGGCGGTGCTGCTGCACCGGCTGCGCGGGCCCGGGTGGCGGTCCGCGGTGCTGGCCGTGCTGCGGCTCGTGCTGGTGATCCCGCTGGTGCTCTCCCCGGTGGTCTCGGGCCTGGCCCTGCTCCACCTCTGGGGCCGGCAGGGTCTGGCCGGCCAGGGGCTCGAGGCGCTGGGGCTGTCGGTCGCCTACACGCCGGCCGCGGTGGTGCTGGTCCAGGTCTTCGTCGCGCTGCCGTTCCTGACGGTCGCCGCGCTCTCCAGCCTCGAGGGGGTCGACGGCGACCTCGAACTGGCCGCCGCCAATTCGGGCGCCTCCGCGGCCCAGATCCTGCGCCACGTCACGTTCCCGCTGGCGGCACCCGGCATCGTGCTCGGGGCCCTGCTGGCCTTCGCCCGCGCCCTGGGCGAGTACGGCGCCACGATCACGTTCGCCGGATCCGTCGCCGGGTCCACCCGCACCATCCCGCTCCAGATCGAGCTCGCGTTCAACTCCTCCGACCCGGAAGCGGCCCTCGGACTCGCGCTCCTGCTGATCGGCTTCTACCTGCTCGTCATCGGCTCCGCGGCACTGGCCGTCCTCCTGCTGCGCCGCGGGCGGGAGGACGGGCGCGCCGGGCGGCCCCTAGGATGAGTACATGAGCCGTTTCCGCCGCAGCGTCGCCGAGCACGCCGCACTCGTCGCGGACCTGATGCGCGAGGTCCCCGTGCCGACCCGGCAGGCGCCCCTCGCGGACGCCCTGGGGCGCGTGCTCGCCGCGGACGTGGCCGCCCCGATCCCGCTGCCCGTCTTCGACAACTCCCAGATGGACGGGTACGCCGTGCGCGCCGCCGACCTGGACGGTGCACGGCTGGCGATCGGCCGCCCGATCGCCGCCGGCGCCCCCGGCGGGCCGCTCGCCCCCGGGACCGCCGCGCCCATCATGACCGGCGCGCCCGTTCCGGACGGGGCGGACACGGTCGTGCCGGTGGAGGCGGCCGACCCCGACGTCTTCCCGCCGTTCGTCGCCGACCGGACCCTGCCGCACGACGACGGCGCCCGCGTCGCGCTGCCGGCCCCGCCGGCGACGCGGCCCGGCCAGTTCGTCCGCCGCGCCGGATCCGACGTCCCGGCCGGCGGGCGCGCACTGCGCGCCGGCGACCGCATCACGGCCCGCCACGCCGGGCTGGCGGCGGCCCTCGGGCTGGCCCGGCTGCCCGTGATCGCCGCGCCCACGGCCCTGCTGATCGCGACCGGCGACGAGGTCGTGGCGCCCGGGGGAGACCTCGGACCCGGGCAGATCTTCGACGCGAACACGACCCTCCTCGCCGCCTCCCTGGCCGAGGCCGGCTGGGAGGCGGCCACGCTCACCGTGGACACCGACGACCCGGAGGACTTCGCCGCGGCACTGCGCGCCGCCGTCGTCCGCCACGACCCGGCGGTCATCCTCACCAGCGGCGGCATCAGCGCGGGCGCCTACGAGGTCGTCAAGCTCGCCCTCGGGGCGGGGGGCCACAGCGTGGAGTTCGGTTCCGTCGCGATGCAGCCCGGCGGGCCCCAGGGCGCCGGCCGGCTCGACGTCGGCGGACGGACGGTGCCGCTGCTCGCGTTCCCCGGGAACCCGGTGAGCGCGTTCGTCAGCTTCGAGATGTTCCTGCGCCCCGTCCTCGTCGAGCGGTTCGGGGCGCGCCCGCGCCCGGCCGTGACCGCGCGTCTCGCCGGCGCCGCGGACAGCCCGGCCGGGAAGCTGCAGGTGCGCCGCGCGCGCTACGCGGCGGACGGCACCGTCGAGCTGCTCGGCGGGCCCGGATCCCACCTGCTCGCCCCGCTCGCCGACGCCAATGCGCTGGCGCTGATAGACCCCGAGACCACGCGCGCCGACCCCGGCGCGAGACTGAGCACCATCCTGATCGGAGAGATTCAATGACCACCGATGCACACCCCGACGGGCCGGAGCCCGCGGGCCTGACCCATGTGCGGGCCGACGGCACCGCCCACATGGTCGACGTGTCCGAGAAGCCGGAGACCACCCGCGTCGCCACGGCGCGGGCGCTCGTGCGCACCCGGGCCGACGTCGTCGCGATGCTCGCCGACGGCTCCCTGCCCAAGGGGGACGCCCTCGCCGTGGCCCGCGTCGCCGGCATCATGGCCGCCAAGAAGACCCCCGAGCTCGTCCCGCTCTGCCACCCGCTGCCGATCTCCAAGGTCACGGTGGACTTCGCGCCGGCATTCGAGGGCGACGACGCCGTCATCGCCGTCGAGGCGATGGTCAAGACCCGCGGGGTGACCGGGGTCGAGATGGAGGCGCTGACGGCGGCCAGCATCGCCGCATTGACCGTGTACGACATGATCAAGGCGGTCGACAAACACGCCGTCATCGAATCCACGCGGGTGCTGGCGAAGTCCGGCGGCAAGTCCGGGGACTGGGAGGCGCGGGCATGAGCGGGTGCGAACCGCGGCCGGCGCGGAAGGCGGCCATCCTGATCGCCTCGACGCGCGCGGCCACAGGCGTCTACGACGACGAGACCGGGCCCGTGCTGCGCGACTGGCTCGACGACCACGGGTTCGACGTCGTCAACCCCGTCGTCGTGCCCGACGGGGCTCCCGTCGGCTCGGGGCTGAAGGCGCTGCTGGCGCTGCGCCCGCGCGTGGTCTTCACGAGCGGCGGCACGGGCCTCAGCCCGGACGACGCGACGCCGGAGATGACGTACCCGCTCCTCGACCGGGAGGTCCCGGGGATCATGGAGGCGATCCGCGCGGCCGGCCGGGAGAAGACCCCGTACGCCGCGCTCTCCCGCGGGTACGCCGGCATCGCCGGCCAGACCCTGATCGTGAACCTGCCCGGCTCGCCCCGCGGCGTCATGGACGGTCTGACCGTGCTCGCGCCGCTCATCGAGCACCTGTGCGAGCAGCTGGAGGGTGGACATGGGCACTGAGGCGGGGAAGGCGGGCGTCGTCGTGTTCGCCGGGGTGAGCTCCGAACCCATCGACCAGGCGGGCGCCTGGGACGCCGTCGAGACCGAGGCGACGGGCGCCGTCGTCACCTTCGGCGGGATCGTCCGCAACCACGACGGCGGCCGGGCCGTGACGCGGCTGAACTACAGCGGGCACCCCACCGCCGACGCGAAGATCGCCGAGCTGGCCGCCGCGGTCGCGGCCGAGCACCCGGGGACGCGGCTCTGGGCGGCGCACCGGGTCGGCGAGCTGGAGGTCGGGGACCCGGCGCTCGTCGCCGCGGCCGCCAGCGCGCACCGGGGCCAGGCGTTCGATGCCTGCCGGGCCCTGGTCGAGGCGGTCAAGTTCGGGGCGCCGATCTGGAAGGAGCAGTTCTTCGGCGACGGCGACACCGAATGGGTCGGGATCGACGACCAGCGATAGCCTAGTGCGCATGACCAATCGCATCGCCGTCGCCGTTCTGGGCGCGACCGGCCGCATGGGCTCCGAAGCCGTGCGCGCCGTCGACGCCGCAGAAGACATGGAACTCGTGGCCGCCCTCGGCCGCAACGACCCCCTCTCGACGGTGCTCGACGCCGGCGCCACGCACATCGTGGACCTCACCGTGCCGGACAGCACCGAGGCCAACGTGCGCTTCGCCGTCGAGCACGGCCTGCACGCCGTGGTCGGCACCACCGGCTGGTCGGACGAGCGCCGCGCGGACCTGGCGTCCCTGCTCGAGGCCGCACCGGCGGTGGGGGTGCTGATCGCGCCGAACTTCGCGCTCGGCTCCGTGCTCGCGAGCGCGTTCGCCGCGCAGGCCGCCAGGTATTTCGAGTCGGTCGAGATCGTCGAGCTCCACCACCCGAACAAGGTCGACGCGCCGTCGGGCACCGCCGTGCGGACAGCCGAGCTGATCGCCGCCGAGCGCGCCGCGGCAGGCGTCCCGGCCAGCCCGGACGCCACGGAGACGTCCCTGGACGGCGCCCGCGGTGCCGACGTCGACGGGGTGCGCGTGCACGCCGTGCGTCTGCGCGGTCTGGTCGCCCACCAGGAGGTTCTGCTCGGCGGGGAGGGCGAGCAGCTGACCCTGCGCCACGACTCCTACGACCGCGCCTCGTTCATGCCCGGCGTGCTGCTCGGCCTGCGTCGGGCGGCCGGCAGGCCCGGGCTGACCTACGGTCTCGACGGCTACCTCGACCTGGGCAACTGAGGGGCCGGCGGCGATCATCGTGAAGACCAAATTCTGGGTCGGGGGAATCCTCGCCCTCTTCGTGTTCTACCTCTGGGCCTCCTTCGGCAGCGCATGGCGCTTCCTCTCAGCGGAGGAGCCGATGGCGAAGGTCATCGGCGCCGCGGCCCTCGTGCTGCCGCTCATCGGTGTCTGGATTCTCATCCGCGAGCTGCTCTTCGGCACCCGCACGCAGAAGATGGCGCGAATCCTCGAGAAGGAGGACCTGCTGCCCGAGGACGATCTGCCGCGCACGCCGTCGGGCCGCATCGTGAAGGAGGCCGCCGACGAGGCGTTCGTCGCCTACCGGGAGGAGGCCGAGGCGAACCCCGGCTCGTGGCGCAGCCTGCACCGGCTCGCGCTCGCCTACGACGCCGCGGGGGACCGCCGCAACGCCCGGACCGTCATGAAGCGCGCGATCGCGCTGTACCTCGAGGAACCGGCCCGGGGCTAGGGGCCGGTCACCGGCCGTAACCCCATCCGGGCGAGCCGTTGGTAGAGTGGGGCCGATGCAGAGCGAGCAGCCACCGGCCATCGGCCCGGACGCGGGGAGCGACGGATTCGTCCGCGTCCGCGGGGCCCGGGAGAACAACCTCCGCGACGTGGATGTCGACGTGCCCCGTGACGCCATCGTCGCCTTCACCGGCGTTTCCGGATCCGGCAAGTCCTCCTTGGCCTTCGGTACGATCTACGCCGAGGCCCAGCGGAGGTACTTCGAATCCGTCGCCCCCTACGCGCGGCGCCTCATCCAGCAGGGGCACAACCCCAAGGTCGAGGAGATCACCGGCCTGCCGCCGGCCGTCGCCCTCCAGCAACGCCGCAGCACGGCCACCTCCCGGTCCACCGTCGGCACCGTCACCGCCCTGTCCAACTCTCTTCGCATGCTCCTCTCACGCGCCGGTACCTATCCAGAGGACGCGGAGCCGCTGGACTCGGACATGTTCTCGCCGAACACCGCCGCCGGCGCCTGCCCCGAGTGCCACGGCCTGGGCGAGGCGCACACGATCGACCAGGAGCGCCTGGTTCCGGACGCCTCACTCACCATCCGCGATGGCGCCATCGCCGCCTGGCCCGGGGCCTGGCAGGGCAAGAGCCTGCGCGACATGCTCATCCACCTCGGCTACGACGTCGACGTCCCCTGGCGCGATCTCCCGGCGCCCGACCGCGACTGGATCCTGCTCACGGAAGAACGGCCCATCGTCGAGGTCACGCCGCTGCGCGAGCACAACGCGCGCCCCTACAAGGGGAAGTTCATCAGCGCCCGCAGCCACGTCCTGCACGTGGTGAACGAGTCCAAGAGCGAGACGGCCCGCAAGCGGGCCCTGTCGTTCATGCGGACCGGGCCGTGCCCGCGCTGCGACGGGACGGGCCTGACACGCGAGGCGCTCGCGGTGACCTTCGCCGGGCGGACGATCGCCGAGCTGGGCGCCGTCCCCCTGACGGAGCTCGCCAACATCCTGAAGCCCACGACCGAGCTCGTGGCGCCGGAGTCGGCCACGCGGCGCCACAGCTCCGGAGAAACCAACGAGGTCGCCGTCGCGATCACGTCGGACCTGTGCGCCCGGATCGACGTGCTGCTGGAGCTGGGCCTCGGGTATCTGGGGGTCGGCCGGGGCACGCCGACCCTGTCGCCGGGCGAACTGCAGCGGTTGCGCATCGCGACGCAGCTGCGCTCCGGACTCTTCGGTGTCGTCTACGTCCTGGACGAGCCGTCGGCCGGGCTGCACCCCGCCGATGCCGAACCGCTGCTCGCGCTGTTGGATCAGCTGAAGTCCTCCGGGAACTCGGTCTTCGTGGTCGAACACAATCTGGACATCGTCCGCAACGCAGACTGGATCGTCGACGTCGGCCCGCATGCGGGAGAGGGAGGCGGGCACGTCCTCTACAGCGGCCCCGTCCGCGGTCTCGCGGACGTGGACGCCTCCGCCACCCGGCCGTACCTGTTCCCGGCAGCGGGGGACGCAACGGCAGACGACGCCGGGCGCGCGCCGCGGGAGCCGGGCGGGCGGCTGCAGCTGGGGAACGTGAGCAGGAACAACCTGATCGAACTCGACGTGTCCTTCCCGCTGGGCGTGCTGACCGTCGTGACGGGCGTCTCGGGGTCCGGCAAGTCGACGCTGGTCGGCGACGTCCTCGCCGACGTCGTCGGTCAGCACGTCCACGCACGGGGAGACGAGCCGGGAACTCCGCGGGGCGGCGTCCGGGTGGCCGGCGAGGACCAGCTGGACCGGATCGTGACGGTGGACCAGAAGCCGATCGGGCGGACACCGAGGTCGAACCTGGCCACCTACACCGGCCTCTTCGACGCCGTCCGCAAGGAGTTCGCCGCGCTCCCGGAGTCCCGCCGGCGCGGGTTCGGTCCGGGGCGCTTCTCCTTCAACGTGGCGGGAGGACGGTGCGAGACCTGCCAGGGCGAGGGATTCGTCGCCGTGGAGCTGGTCTTCCTGCCGGGCAGCTACGGGCCGTGCCCGGACTGCGGCGGCTCGCGGTTCGAACCCGAGACGCTCGAGATCGCCTACCGCGGCAAGAGCATAGCCGAGGTCCTGGCCTTGTCGGTGGACGACGCTGCCGGCTTCCTGGCCGACATCCCGGCCGCCGCCCGCAGCCTCGACACCCTGCGCCAGGTGGGGCTCGGCTACCTCCGGTTGGGTCAACCCGCCACGGAGCTCTCGGGCGGCGAGGCGCAGCGGATCAAGCTGGCCAGCGAGCTCCAGCGCGTGCGGCGCGGGCGCACCCTCTACATTCTGGACGAGCCGACCACGGGTCTGCACCCGGCCGACGTCGAGGTCCTGATGGAGCAGCTGCACCGGCTCGTCGACGGAGGCGACACCGTGGTCGTGGTCGAGCACGACATGGCCGTCGTCGCCTCCGCCGACTGGGTCATCGACCTCGGACCCGCGGGTGGCGATGCCGGCGGGAAGATCCTGGCGGCCGGACCGCCGGCGACGGTCGCGGCCTCGGAGGCGAGCCGGACGGCGCCGTACCTCGCGAAGAGCCTGGCCGCTGGGGGCCGTCGACTCAAGCCCTGACGCCCGTCCTTCGGACCCCGGACGCGGCCCGGTGGACGATCGCCTCCAGGGGCCCGCGGATCGCGAGGAATCGGACGGCGACGCCGGCGACCAGGCAGGCGGCGGCGAACCACAAGTAGAGGTCCAGTCGCGGCATCGAGGCGGTGACATCGCTGAGCACGTCCAGGGCGATCAGGTGCCCGACGTACAGGGTGAGCGTGATGGTGCCGGCCCCGGTCAGGGGCCACAGGAGCGCGTCGCCGTAGCGGCCCAGCAGTGCGGCCAGCCCCATGGCCGCCAGCTGGCAGGCGCCCAGGGTCGCGAGCGCCGCGCCGGTCACGTGCAGCAGGTCCAGCGGCGCCGAGGTGTGCGGTGCGGCGAGGGCGAACCACCACGGGGAGTCCACCACCGGAGGGAAGTAGTAGCCGGTCTCCACTCCCAACTGCAGCTGGCGGGTGTCGAGCCCTGCCGCCGCTGCCAGCGACGGCGCCGCTCCCGGCAGCTGCAGCAGCCAGCGGCTGGAGACCTCGGCGACGGCGGCGAGCGCGGCCCCGCCGAGCGCCAGGGCGAGCGCGATCGGCGGCCGCGACAGGTCGAGCCGACCCGCCCAGAGGCCCACGAGCAGGAAGCCCACCCACACGACGACCGGGTAGTAGCCGGTGAAGAGGAGATCCGCGGCCAGCGTGGCCGGGCGGGTGAGATCGGCGAAGACCGGCGAGCCGCCGACGTCGTACGGGGCGACGCCCGCCATGACGAACGGCACCGCCGCGTAGAGGACGACGGGCGCGAGCACGAGCCAGCCGGCCGCCCACGCGGCCAGGGTGCGGGGCGCCGCCCCGAGGAACGGCACGGCGGCGAGGAAAAGCAGCCCGTAGTGGGTGAGGATGACGGCGACGTTCGTGTCGAGCATTCCGCACGCCAGGCCGATCCCGGCGATGAGCAGGGCCCGGACGACGACGCCGCGGCGGGCGCCGCCGAGTGGTCCGGCGGCGCGGGCCCCGCCGGTGAGGAGCGCCAGCCCGACGCCGGCGAGCACCGCGAAGAGTGCCGATGCACGACCGGCGAACCAGTCGGCGGCCCACGTGGGCGTGTAACCGCCGGTAGCATCCTGTGTGACCAGCGGCACAATGTGCGTGGCCATCATGCCCAGCAGCGCCAGGCCGCGGGCCGCATCGACCCCGGCGAGGCGGGGTTTTCCGGTGCGTCGCAGAAAGCTCATGCGGACCAGCCTAGGGTGTGCCGCGGGCCGCACCGCGCACGGCCAGGATGTAACGTAAGAGACATGCCTGAAAACGCCGCGAACACGCCCTCGTACGACTACCCGTTCGGCACGCTGTCGACCGCCATGGTGACCCCGTTCACCACCGATGGCGAGGTCGACTACGACGCGGCGGCCGCTCTGGCCAACAAGCTCGTGGACGACGGGTGCGACGCCCTGCTCGTGACCGGCACGACCGGTGAGACGTCGACGCTGACGGACGAGGAGAACCTCGGCATGTTCAAGTGCGTCGTCGACGCCGTCGGGGACCGGGCCAAGGTGTTCGCGGGTTCGACGACGAACGACACGCGGCATTCGCTGCACTTGACCAAGGAGGCCGCGAAGCTCGGAGTCCACGGAATCCTCGCGACCGCCCCGTACTACAACAAGCCGAGCCAGGCCGGCGTCCGCCAGCACATCGAGGCCATTGCGAACGCCACCGACCTGCCGGTCATGATCTACGACATCCCGGGCCGCGCCGGCATCGCGATCGCCACCGAGACCCTGATCGAGCTCGCGGCGCATCCGAACATCGTGGCGCTGAAGGACGCGAAGGCCGACTACCAGGAGACCACCCGCGTGCTGGCGAACACCGACCTGCACGTCTACTCGGGCGACGACGGCCTGACGATGCCGCTGATGGCCGCCGGCGCGGTCGGCGTCGTGTCCGTGACGGCCCACATCGCCACCCGGACGTTCCGCGAGCTGGTCGACGCCATGCACGCCGGCGATCTGGCGACCGCGCGGGCCAAGCACTTCGAAATCGACCCGCTGCAGCGGGCGGTCATGACGCACGTCCAGGGCGTCGTCGCGGCCAAGACCATCCTCACCTGGCAGGGCGTCCTGCCGAACCCGACCGTCCGGCTGCCGCTCGTCGCGGCGTCGGAGGCCGAACTCGCTCCCATCCGGGCAGACCTCGCGGAGGCCGGCTGGGACCTGTAGAAAGGCAACCCATGAGCGAAACCTCCGTAGCCCTCGCCGACGAGGCGCGCATGAGCGAACCGCCCGCGCTCGCGGACGGGACCATGCGCGTCGTCCCGCTCGGGGGCATCGGCGAAGTCGGCCGCAACATGACCGTCTTCGAGCTGGACGGCAAGCTGCTGATCGTCGACTGCGGTGTTCTCTTCCCGGAGGAGCACCAGCCGGGCGTGGACCTGATCCTGCCCGACTTCTCCTACATCCGCGACCGTCTGGACGACGTCGTCGGGATCGTCCTCACCCACGGCCACGAGGACCACATCGGCGCCGTGCCGTACCTGCTGCGCCTGAAGCAGGACATTCCCCTGATCGGATCGCGGCTCACGCTCGCCCTGGTGGAGGCCAAGCTGGTCGAGCACCGGATCAAGCCCACCGTCCTGACCGTCGTCGAAGGGCAGACCGAGCCGTTCGGCCCCTTCGAATGCGAATTCGTGGCCGTGAACCACTCGATCCCCGACGCGCTGGCCGTTTTCATCCGCACGAGCGCCGGCACCGTCCTGCACACGGGCGACTTCAAGATGGACCAGCTGCCGCTCGACGGCCGCATCACGGATCTGCGGTCCTTCGCGCGGCTCGGCGAGGAGGGCGTCGACCTCTTCCTGCCGGACTCGACCAATGCCGACGTGCCCGGATTCACGACGGCGGAGAAGGAGATCGGGCCCGTGCTGGGCCGGTACTTCGCGACGGCGGAGAAGCGCATCATCGTCGCCTCGTTCTCCTCGCATGTCCACCGGGTCCAGCAGGTGCTCGACGCCGCCGCCGCGCACGGCCGCAAGGTCGCGTTCGTCGGGCGGTCGATGGTCCGCAACATGGGGATCGCGGCGAAACTGGGCTACCTGGACGTTCCGGACGGCATCCTGGTCGACCTCAAGAAGATCGGCGACGTCCCCGGGGACCGTCTCGTGCTCATGTCCACCGGGTCCCAGGGCGAGCCGATGGCCGCGCTGTCCCGCATGGCCAACGGCGACCACGCGGTCCGGGTCGGCCCCGGGGACATGGTGATCCTGGCCTCCTCGCTGATCCCGGGCAACGAGAACGCGGTCTTCCGCGTCATCAACGGGCTCATGCGCCTCGGCGCGGAAGTCGTGCACAAGGGAAACGCACGCGTGCACGTCTCCGGCCACGCCTCGGCCGGAGAACTCCTCTACTGCTACAACATCATCAAGCCGAAGAACGTGATGCCGGTCCACGGCGAGACGCGGCACCTGATCGCGAACGGCCGGCTCGCGGAGCAGACCGGTGTGCCGGCCGAGCGGGTCCTGCTGACGGAGGACGGCTCCGTCGTCGACCTGCGGGACGGGGTCGCGGCGCAGGTCGGGCAGGTGGAGTGCGGATACGTCTACGTCGACGGCTCCCAGGTCGGAGTCGTCACCGACGACGACCTCAAAGACCGCCGGGTGCTGGGGGAGGAGGGCTTCGTCTCGATCATCTCGGTGGTCAACCGCCAGGACGGGACGCTCGTCTCCGGACCGGACATCCACGTCCGCGGCGTGGCCGAGGACGACGAGGTGTTCGAGGGGATCAAGCCCAAGATCGCGGCGGCCCTCGAGGAGGCGGTCAGGGACAATCCGACCCATACGACCCACCAGCTCCAGCAGGTCGTCCGCCGCGTCATCGGCTCGTGGGTCGGGCGCAAGCTGCGCCGCCGGCCGATGATCGTCCCCGTCGTCCTCGAGGTCTGACGGCCGTGCTCCGGCGCCCGCGAGCCGTGTAAATCCGGGCCGGGACGGGCACGGCGCGGTACGGTGGGCCCTATGGCGACCCGTACCTCTTCCAGCCGGACCGGCTCGTCGACCAAGCGCACGCCCGCTCGCAGCAACCCGGCGAACGGACGCAAGAAGTCGACGAAGCCCGCTCCAGCCGCGCCCGAACACGACCTGGCCTGGCCCCTGCGCGCCGTCCGCGGCGCGTGGATGGGCATCGGCCGGGTCGTCGGCGGCGCCTTCCGGCAGATCGGCAGCAAGGTCCGCCCCGAGATGGAGGACCGCCGCGACGGAACGGGCCTCTTCCTCGTCGTGGTCGCCCTCGTCGTCGCATCGGTCGAGTGGTGGGGGCTGCGCGACGTCGGCGCCTACGGCACCTGGGTCCACAACGTCGTAGCCGGCTCGATCGGCTACATGGGCGTCCTGCTGCCGCTCGTCCTGCTCATCGGAGCATTCCGCCTCTTCCGCTACCCGGAGCAGGACGCGGTCAACAACCGCGTCGGCATCGGCTTCGCCGTCGGCATCGCCGGTGGCGCCGGGCTCGCCCACGCGGTCGCGGGTGTGCCCACCGTCTCCGACGCCGTCGAGCAGATGTGGGCCGGCGGCGGCATCCTCGGGTTCCTGCTCACCTCGCCTCTGGCCGGGCTCATCTCCCGCTGGGGTGCGCTCGTCGTCATGGTGCTGCTCGTCTTCCTCTCCCTCATGATCACGACGGCGACCCCGCTCAAGCGCATCCCGGAACGCGTCCAGGCGGGATACCGCTGGCTGCTGGGCCAGGACACGGAGACGTACGCCGGCCCGCGCAGCGACCACGACCAGTCCTACCTGTACGAGGAGAAGGACAAGAAGCCCCGCAAACCGAAGAAGTCCCTGTTCGCCAGGAAGGACAAGGCTGACGGCGTCTACGACGTCGACGAGCACGTCACCGACGGCGCCTACGAGACCGCCGTCATCGCTGAGGCCGAGAAGGCCAGGAGCATGGATGCGTCGGCGGCGATCGACCCCTCCGGGGACTCCGCCCGCAGCGCTGGCACGCCCGACGACGGGGAGCCGGATGTCCCGCCCGGCGTCCGGCGCCCGACGGCGGCCGAGAAGGCCATGGCCAAGGTCAAGGAGCGGGTCGGTCTCGGAGAGGATCCCTCGGCGGCGTCTGCCGCCAGCGGAGCCGAGCCCGTGACCGAGGCGCTGGATGCGGCCGCCCTGAACGAGGCCATGGCGGAGCACGGCGCTACCGGTTCCGGACCGAACGAGACGCAGGTCATCCCCAAGGCCGGCACGCAGCTGCCGCCGATCCCGCAGCGAACCGAACAGCTGCAGCTGGCCGGCGATGTCACGTACACCCTGCCGCAGTCGGACTACCTTCCGGCCGGGCCGCCGTCGAAGGACCGCTCGGAGGCCAACGACGCCGTCGTGGCGGCACTGACCCACACCATGCAGCAGTTCAAGGTCGATGCGCAGGTGACCGGATTCAGCCGCGGCCCGACCGTGACGCGGTACGAGATCGAGCTGTCGCCCGGCACCAAGGTCGAGAAGGTCAC
This sequence comes from Zhihengliuella salsuginis, assembly GCF_014651715.1. Classification (GTDB taxonomy): domain Bacteria; phylum Actinomycetota; class Actinomycetes; order Actinomycetales; family Micrococcaceae; genus Zhihengliuella; species Zhihengliuella salsuginis. Next base: position 54,426 of record NZ_BMXK01000007.1, on the reverse strand, counting down.
GGCGCTGTCGAAGAACATCTCCTACGCCGTGGCGTCCTCTGATGTCCGCATCCTCTCGCCGATCCCCGGCAAGAGCGCCATCGGCATCGAGATCCCGAACGCGGACAAGGAGGTCGTCGTTCTCGGCGACGTCCTGCGCTCGAATGCGGCCCGCAAGACCGACCACCCGATGGTGATGGGCGTCGGGAAGGACGTCGAGGGCGGCTTCGTGGTCGCCAACCTGGCCAAGATGCCGCACATGCTCGTCGCCGGTGCCACGGGCGCCGGCAAGTCCTCGTTCGTGAACTCGATGATCACGTCGATCCTGATGCGTTCGACCCCCGACGAGGTGCGGATGGTCATGGTCGACCCGAAGCGCGTGGAGCTCACCGCGTACGAGGGCGTCCCGCACCTGATCACGCCGATCATCACCAGCCCGAAGAAGGCGGCCGAGGCGCTGCAGTGGGTCGTCAAGGAGATGGACACCCGCTACGACGATCTGGCGAACTTCGGCTTCAAGCACATCGACGACTTCAACAAGGCCGTCCGCGCCGGCAAGATCACCCCGCCGGCCGGCAGCCAGCGGATCCTGCGGCCCTATCCCTACCTCCTGGTCATCGTGGACGAGCTCGCCGACCTCATGATGGTCGCCCCGCGCGACGTCGAGGATTCGATCGTCCGCATCACCCAGCTGGCCCGCGCCGCCGGAATCCACCTGGTGCTCGCGACCCAGCGACCGTCGGTCGACGTCGTCACCGGACTCATCAAGGCGAACGTGCCCTCCCGCATGGCGTTCGCGACCAGCTCCGTCACCGACTCCCGAGTGGTCCTCGACCAGCCGGGAGCCGAGAAGCTGCTCGGCCAGGGCGACGCGCTCTTCCTGCCCATGGGCGCCTCGAAACCGATGCGCGTCCAGGGCGCGTGGGTGACCGAGTCGGAGATCCACCGCGTCGTCGAGCACGTCAAGGGCCAGCTCTCGGCGGTCTACCGCGAGGACGTGGCCGTCGAAGCGCCCAAGAAGCAGATCGACGAGGACATCGGCGACGACCTCGAGGTCCTGCTGCAGGCAACCGAACTGGTGGTGACGACGCAGTTCGGGTCGACGTCGATGCTCCAGCGCAAGCTCCGCGTCGGTTTCGCCAAGGCGGGACGTCTGATGGACCTGCTCGAATCCCGCGGCGTCGTCGGTGCGTCCGAGGGCTCCAAAGCCCGAGACGTGCTGGTCAAGCCCGACGACCTGCCCCAGGTGCTGGCGGCCATGAAGGGCGAGTCCACGGGATCGGAGTCGGAGGCGTCGCCGACCGAGGCCGCCCTCGTCGACAACGCCAAGGCCAACCACGAGCAGCCGCAGCAGGAGTACTCCAGTGCGCAGGACTACTCGAACGACGTCCTGGCCGATCAGGAGGCCGCCCTCCCCGAGGCCGTCGACTACCACGACGGGGGCGACGACGACGGTTCCAGCGACGCGTGGCAGCTGACCGGAAGGTAGCCTTGAAGCGTGACTAGCCCAGACGAGAAACCGGTACCCACGCTCAACATCGCGAACATCCTGACGATGCTGCGGATCGTCATGGTCCCGCTCTTCGCCTGGTTCTACGTGCTCGACGTCGTCGGGGGCCAGCCGCAGTACGAGGGGTGGCGCTGGGCCGCCGTCGCGATGTTCGCGCTGGCCATGTACACGGACAAGCTCGACGGCGACATCGCCCGGAGCCGCGGGTTGATCACGGACTTCGGGAAGATCGCCGATCCGATCGCCGACAAGCTCCTCACCGGCGCCGCCCTCGTGCTGTTCTCCATCTGCGGGGAGCTCTCGTGGTGGGCCACCGGGATCATCCTGGTGCGGGAGTGGGGGATCACGGCCATGCGGTTCGTGGTCATCCGCTACTCCGTCATGCCGGCATCGCGTGGCGGGAAGGTCAAGACCGTCACGCAGGCGCTCGCGATCCTCCTGTACCTTCTCCCCGTCACGCACATGTTCGACTGGCTCGGGATCATCGCCGCGATCGTCATGTGGGCCGCCGTCGCGCTCACGCTCGTGACAGGTCTCGACTACATCGTCCAGGCGGTCCGGCTGCGCAAGCAGGGGCGGCGGGAGTAACGGCATGGAGCAGGGTCCGGAGGCGGCGTCTCTCGTCGCCGACGCGACAGCGCGCGGGGCGACGATCGCGACCGCGGAATCCCTGACGGCCGGCCTCGTCGCCGCGGCGATCGCGGACGTCCCCGGCGCATCGGCGGTGCTGCGCGGGGGAGTGGTCGCCTACCACGGCGACGTCAAGGTCGGGGTTCTGGGCGTCGAGTCGGATCTGCTGGCCGAGCGCGGCAGCGTGGACCCCGAGGTGGCGCTGCGGATGGCGGCCGGCGCCCGGCGCGTCTGCGGGGCGACCATCGGCGTTTCGACGACAGGTGTCGCCGGTCCCGAACCGCACGACGGCAAGCCGGTCGGCCGGGTCTACGTCGCGTGGGAGAGCCCTTGGGGCGCGGCCGTCGAGGAGCTCGATCTGAGCGGAACCCGGGACGAGATCCGCCGCGCCGCGTGCCGAGCGGCGCTGGCCGCCGTCGTGCGGGCACTCGCCGGCGACGACTCAGGTCACATGGTTTCCTAAATTTTCCACAACTTTGGACGCATAGTGGTGACATGCGCCTCACTCTGGATAGGGTGAAGGGGACCGGGAACAAAAAAGCAAGACGGCCCGTTGGGTTACATGAGGGCTTTCGGAAGCAAGGCCCCGGTTTCACCGCCGGTGATCGGCGGTGAATAGGACTAAGGAGAACGGCTATACCCATGGTCAAGCAACCCGTCACCATCAACGGCGTCGTCCGTTGGCGGGACGTGGGCACGGCAGATGATGAACGTCGAGACCACAAGGAGCGCACAATGGTTGTCCTACGCCACGAGATCGGCGAAGTCCTCCGTGACGTTCGCCAGCGCCAGGGGCGCACCCTGCGCGAGGTTTCGCACAGCGCGCGCGTCTCACTCGGTTACCTCTCGGAGGTCGAGCGTGGTCAGAAGGAAGCCTCATCCGAGCTCCTCTCCTCGATCTGCACTGCTCTCGACGTCCCGCTCTCCATCATGTTGCGCGAGGTCAGCGATCGCGTCGCCCTCGCCGAGGGCATCGGTGTCCCCGACACCGTGCCCAGCGAGCTGACACACGAGTACGGCCGCTCACTGGCCACGGAATGGCGCCCGGGTGCGGGCGAGTCGCCGCAGCCCGTCGCCTCCCAGCACTGACAGCAATGACGATGCCCCTCCCGCCGGATACCGGCGGGAGGGGCATCGTCGTTTCAGGGTCTAGAGCGTCTCGTCGTTCTGGTAGGCGTCGTTGAGCCGCCCGAGCAGGCCGGCGAGCTGGGTCAGATCGGCATCGTCCCACTGGCTCAGCAGGCCGTGGAAGGCGGTGCGGCGTGCCAGCTGGGCCTCCTTGAGCTGGTCGGCGCCGTAGGGCGTCAGCGAGAGCGTCTGTGCGCGTCCGTCCGTGGGGTCCGACTGCTTCTCGACGACGCCGAGCCGTTCGAGCATGCCGACCTGCCGGCTCACCGTCGGCTTCCCGACGCCGATCTCCGCCGCCAGGTCCGTGAGGCGGAGCGAACCGTTCCGCTGCAGCGCGCGGAGCAGACCGTAGGCGCCGGGCTCCATCTCGGGGTGTACGCGTCGGGCCACACGGTTGCCGATCGCACGCGAACGGCGGAACAGGAGGCTGAGCTGCTCCTCCATGTCGCTGATCGCCTGCTCGCGGTCACCGGCGGGAACTTCGGGTGGTGGAGTCATGGGCAATATCCTAGGCGTTCCGGGCTCGGGGAGCAGTTCCACCTCCCCACCCGTGGCAGGCGTGACAGAATGGCCCCGTGCGATTGAGTGATTTCTGGCGACTGATGGAAGACGAATTCGGGTCCGGCTACGCCCACGTGCTGGCGGATGACCTGGTCCTGTCGGACCTCGGCGGGCGGACGGCCAGCCGCGCGCTCTCCGAGGGCGAGCTGCCGAAACGGGTCTGGCTGGCGGTCTGCGAGACCCAGGACGTGCCGGGGGAGCGCCGGCTGGGGCGGGACGTCAAGCCGCGAGCGTAGGTGTTCGAATCCCGGGTAGACACGCCGGAAAAATATTCGAAGATCTGTTCGGATCGGAGTACAGTGGCGAACAGACAACTTCCCATCCACAGTGTTGTCCTTGTCCACAAAGTCGGCCCGTCCGCCCAAAACGGGGGTGCCGGGGCATAACGTGAACTCGAACGGACGGCAGGCCGAACACGGCCACTACAACTTGAGGTGAAACATGGCTGCAGCAATGGACCGCGAGAAGGCTCTGGAATCCGCGCTCGCCCAGATCGACAAGCAGTACGGCAAGGGTTCCATCATGCGTCTCGGAGACGACACGCGGGCGCCGATCGAGACGATCTCCACGTGCTCGATCGCTCTCGACGTCGCGCTCGGCATCGGTGGCCTCCCGCGCGGACGAGTCGTCGAGATCTACGGCCCGGAGTCCTCGGGTAAGACGACGCTCGCGCTGCACGCCGTGGCCAGCGCACAGCGCAACGGCGGCATCGCGGCGTTCATCGACGCGGAGCACGCGCTCGACCCGGAGTACGCCAAGAACCTCGGCGTCGACACCGACGCCCTGCTGGTCTCGCAGCCGGACACCGGTGAGCAGGCGCTGGAGATCATGGACATGCTCGTGGGCTCCGGCTCGCTCGACGTCATCGTCATCGACTCCGTGGCGGCACTGGTGCCGCGCGCCGAAATCGAGGGTGAGATGGGCGACAGCCACGTCGGCCTCCAGGCGCGCCTGATGAGCCAGGCGCTGCGCAAGATCGCCGGCCGACTGGCCCAGACGAAGACCACCGCGATCTTCATCAACCAGCTGCGCGAGAAGATCGGCGTCTTCTTCGGCAGCCCGGAAACCACCACGGGCGGCAAGGCGCTGAAGTTCTACGCGTCGGTCCGTATCGACGTTCGCCGCATCGAGACCCTGAAGGAGGGTACGAATCCCGTCGGCAACCGCACGCGCGCCAAAATCGTCAAGAACAAGATGGCTCCGCCGTTCAAGCAGGCCGAGTTCGACATCCTCTACGGCATCGGCATCTCCCGCGAGGGCGGGCTGATCGACATGGGCGTCGAGAACGGGCTCGTTAAGAAGTCCGGTGCCTGGTTCACCTACGACGGGGACCAGCTCGGCCAGGGCAAGGAGAACGCCCGCCGCTTCCTGCGCGACAACCCCGACCTCGCCAACGAGATCGAACGGCGCCTTCGCGAGAAGCTGGGTGTCGACCCCGTGACGGAAGAAGCAGACGAGACGACGCTGCGGGCCGTCGGAGACGAGTAGGAGACCGGTCAACGATGAACGCGGCGGCGCCCCCGGGGCGGTGCGCCGCCGTCGTATCCGAGTCATGGTGAACAGAGCAGAAGACTGGGCCGGGCTGACGGACACCGGCGACGGCACGGGCGCCGGCGCCTCCGACCCGGAGCCATCACGTGCGGGCAGAACGCGGAGAACACCGCGAGCCTCCTCGGGCAGCAAAGGCGGCCCGACCGCGGCTCCGCGGGCGCGCAAGCGTGCCGACAAGTCGCCGTCCGCGCTCACACCCGACGCCGAGGCGTGGCTCGCCACCGCCGGACCGCCGCCAGACTGGGCCAAGGACATCGTCGCCGCGCACTCGGAGCCCGCAGCGCGGGACAGCGGAAGGCAAGGGAACGGGGTCTCTGGCGGGCCCGACCGGACAGCCGGACCTGCCCACGAGGAACCGTTCGAATCTTCGTCCCCGGCGCCTGTGCCCACCACCGACGAAGACCCCGGCGACTATCTCGACTCCGGGGCCGAGGAGCCCCCGCGCCCCCGCCGCAAGCGGTCCCAGGGAGGAAAGCGGAGGCCCGGCCGCGAGGCCGAGAGCGGTTCGCGTCCGGACGAGGAAGCCCGCGCCATCGTCCTGCGCCAGCTGACCGGATCCGCGAAGAGCCGTCAGCAGCTCGCCGACAAGCTCTCCGAGCGGGAGATCCCCGAGGACGTCGCCGAGCAGGTCCTGGACCGCTTCGAGGAACTGGGTCTCGTCAACGACCGCGAGTTCGCTCTCATGTGGGTCCGCAGCCGAGCCGAGACCCGTCGTCTGGCAGCTTCGGCACTGCGCCGCGAACTGGTCCAGAAGGGCATCGAGGCCGACATCATCGCGGAGGCTCTGGAGCAGGTCAGCGAGGACGACGAACGCCGAGCCGCGCGTGAACTGGTGGACAAGAAGCTCCGGAGCCAGCGTTCGACGGACCTCGAGGACCGAGAGCAGCGTGACAAGGTCGTACGGCGCCTCGTCTCGATGCTCGCCCGCAAAGGGTACGGCGGCGGCATCGCGTTCGGTGTTGTCAACGACGCGGTCCGGGAAGCACGCGGGCACTGAAGCCGCTCCGCGGGATTTGCGTGGATTGGATAACCTAGTGAGGTGAGTTTGACAACCCCTCAACCCGAGACCGCGCCCGGAGCCGACGCCCGCACCTACGAGGTGCGCACGTTCGGCTGCCAGATGAACGTCCACGACTCGGAGCGGCTCTCCGGCCTCCTCGAAGAGGCGGGCCTGGCCCAGGCGGGACCGGAGGCGGGCACGGCCGACGTCGTCGTCTTCAACACGTGCGCCGTCAGGGAGAACGCCGACAACAAGCTCTACGGCAACCTCGGAATCCTCGCCCCCGTCAAGGAGAAGCGACCCGACATGCAGATCGCTGTCGGCGGGTGCCTCGCCCAGAAGGACCGCGAGACGATCCTCGAGAAGGCGCCCTGGGTCGACGTCGTCTTCGGCACCCACAACGTCGGTTCGCTGCCCGCGCTGCTCGAACGCGCCCGGCACAACAACGAGGCCCAGCTCGAGATCCTGGAATCCCTCGAGGTGTTCCCCTCCACGTTGCCGACCAAACGCGACAACGTGTACTCGGGCTGGGTCTCCATCTCGGTCGGATGCAACAACACCTGCACGTTCTGCATCGTCCCGGCCCTGCGCGGCAAGGAACGCGACCGCCGCCCCGGTGACATCCTCGCCGAAGTACAGGCGCTGGTCGATGATGGCGCCATCGAAGTGACGTTGCTCGGCCAGAACGTCAACTCCTACGGCGTCGAATTCGGAGACCGGCTGGCCTTCGGCAAGCTGCTGCGGGCCTGCGGCGAGATCGACGGACTCGAGCGGGTGCGGTTCACCAGTCCGCACCCGGCCGCCTTCACCGATGACGTCATCGATGCCATGGCGGAAACGCCCAACGTCATGCCGCAGCTGCACATGCCGCTGCAGTCCGGGTCGGACAAGATCCTCAAGGACATGCGCCGGTCCTACCGCTCCAAGAAGTTCCTCGGAATCCTCGAGAAGGTGCGCGAGCGCATCCCGCACGCAGCCATCACCACGGACATCATCGTCGGATTCCCCGGCGAGACCGAGGAGGACTTCCAGGCGACGCTCGACGTCGTCGAGGCCTCGCGGTTCTCCAGCGCCTTCACCTTCCAGTACTCCAAGCGCCCGGGTACCCCGGCGGCCGAACTTGCAGATCAACTGCCCAAATCCGTCGTGCAGGAACGCTACGAGCGGCTCGTCGCACTTCAGGACCGCATCAGCGCCGAGGAGAACAGCAAGCAGGTCGGCCGCACGGTCGACGTCATGGTCACGGCACAGTCCGGCCGCAAGTCCGACGAGACGGGACGTCTCTCCGGGCGGTCCGAGGACCAGCGCCTCGTGCACTTCTCCGTCCCCGACGGCGGGGAGGCCCCCCGGCCCGGTGATGTCGTCACGGTGCCCGTGACGGCCGCAGCCTCGTTCCATCTGCTCGCAGACCCGGCCGGCCTCGGAGAGTACGCCCTGCGCCGCAGCCGCGCCGGCGACGCCTGGGAACGCTCGCAGGCGGAATCGTGTGGTGTCCCGGCCCAGCCGTCGGCAGCCGGAGGCAAGGGCGTCAGCCTGGGCATGCCGACCATCGGTGCACGGCCCTAGCGGCGTGGCACTGGAACCGGGGGGCAGGCTGCCCGTGGTCGCGATCGTCGGACCGACCGGCACGGGGAAGTCGGACCTCGCCGTCGCTCTCGCGCAGCAGTTCGACGGCGAGATCATCAACGCCGACGCCCTGCAGTTCTACCGGGGCATGGATATCGGCACGGCCAAGATGCCGGTCGGGGAGCGCCGGGGGATTCCACACCATCTGCTCGACATCCTCGACGTCACCCAGGAAGCAGCGGTGGCATCGTTCCAGACCGCCGCCCGCGCGGCGGTGCGCGACGTCCAGGGCAGGGGCCGGCTCCCACTCCTGGTCGGCGGCTCCGGTCTGTACGTGCGCGCGGCCCTGGACCGGCTGGAGTTCCCGCCCACGGATCCCGGCACCCGTGCCCGGCTCGAACGCGAGGCGGCCGGCGGGATCGAGCCGCTGAAGGCGCGACTGGCCGAGGTCGACCCGGAATCGGCGGACCGGCTCGGTGACGACCGGCGCATCATCAGGGCGCTCGAAGTGTACGAGCTGTCGGGCCGACCCTTCAGCTCCTACCTGCCCACCCGCGAGTACGTCGACGATGCGGTGCAGATCGGCCTGAACATGGAGCGCAGCCACCTGCACCAGCGGCTCCAGGACAGGGTGGCGGGGATGGCTGCCCGGGGACTCCTCGACGAGGTCCGCCGGCTCGCGGGCCAGGGGCTTCGCAACGGTCGGACCGCTTCCCGGGCCATCGGCTACCGCGAGTACCTCGACGTGCTCGATGGTCGGATCGACGAGACCGAAGCCATGGAGCGGACGGTGGTGGCGACGCGCAAGTTCGCCCGGCGCCAGATCACGTGGTTCGGTGCGGACCCCCGCGTGACGTGGCTCGACGCGCTGGACGGGCAGGTTCTCCCGAAGGCGTGCGACGTCGTCGTGCGGAACCTGGCTGACCGCACCTGACGGAACAAATCGACGGGGCGCACCGTTAGGGTAGGACCATGAGCCATCACGCAGCAGAAGCCCTCGCCCCCCTTGCCGCCGTGCCGTTCGCCAAGGGCCACGGGACGGGGAACGACTTCGTCCTGATCGCCGATCCGGAAGCAGCGCACGTGATCTCCGCCGAGCAGGTGGCGATGCTGTGCGACCGCCACCAGGGGATCGGCGGCGACGGGCTCATCCGGGCCGTGCGGACCCGGGACGTCGCCGGGGCGGAGGACCTCCACAGGGCACATCCGGAGGCCGAATGGTTCATGGACTACCGCAACGGCGACGGCTCCATCGCGGAGATGTGCGGCAACGGCGTGCGCGTGTTCGTGCACTTCCTGATCGACCAGGACCTGATCGCGCTGGCCCCCGGGGAGAGCGTCGCCATCGGCACCCGTGCCGGCCTCAAGCGCGTCGCCCTCTCGGAGAACGGCTACGCCGTCGACATCGGATCGTGGCGTTTCACGTTCGCGGGCCAGGCCGAGGAGAAGGCGCTGGACTCGCTCGTCGAGACCCCGGGCATCGATGCGGCCCGCCCGGCGCTCAGCGTCGACATGGGCAATCCGCACACCGTGGTTGCGCTGCAGCAGCGGGAGGAACTGGAAGCGGCCGAGCTCTACACGGTGCCGCGCGTCGACCCTGTACCCGCGGAGGGGACGAACGTCGAATACGTCGTGCCCAGCGAGCCCCTCGTCGAGGACGGCATCGGACGCATTGCCATGCGTGTGCACGAGCGCGGCGTCGGGGAGACTCAGTCGTGCGGCACCGGTGCCTGCGCGGCGGTGATCGCGACGAGGCACTGGGCGGGGAACGTCGCCGCAGACGCGTGGGACGTCGAAGTCCCCGGCGGTGTCGTGCGGGTTAGGTTCAGCACCGGTGACGATGGTGCAGAGCACGTAGAACTCTCCGGTCCAGCGCAACTCGTCGCCCACGGGCGGATCGGATAGTCCTCGGCTCGGGGACGAAACGGCGGACGGCCGTCCACGATCCCAGCCGCGTCCCGCCTAGCCGGCTCGTTCGACCTTCAGGAGCCGGAACGACTTGGCGGTGGAGTCCCGTACAGCGCTGAATCCGCTGGGGAGCTCGCGGTTCAGCCACGGCAGCAGTGAATCGGCCCCGAGATTCTTCTGGACGACGAGCCAGGCGGTCCCGCCCGGGGCGAGCCGCGGCAGCCACTTCAGCAGCAGCTCGTGCAGTGCCTGTTTGCCGACGCGGATCGGCGGATTGGACCAGATGGTCGCGAACTCGACGTCGGAGGGCACGGAATCCGGCTGCCCGGCGCGGAGGTTCTCCAGGCCCAAGGCCGCCGCATTGTCCCGCGTCAGGTTGATCGAGCGCTCGTTGACGTCGATGGCGTGGACTGTCGCGTCAGGCGAGGCGAGTGCGAGGGTCAGCGCGATGGGCCCCCAGCCGCAGCCGATATCGAGCAGGTGTCCAGAGTTTGCCGGTGCCGGTGCGCCGGCGAGCAGGACGGCGGTGCCCTTGTCGAGGCCGTCGGGACTGAAGATTCCTCCGGCCGTCTCGACCCGGTGTTCGGAGCCGGCCAGTTCGACCGTGATGGTCTTGCGCTGTTCCGGCGTGGCCGGCTGCGCGCTGAAGTAATGCTCTGAACCCATGCAAGCACCTTAATCGCTGCCCGCGAACTGCGCGAATCCCGGCAGTGATAGAGTTTTCCCTATGACTTTCTTCCACTCCTGACCGTGCCGCTGCCGTAGTGGGCAGTGACAATGCGGTCGAGCGCTGACGGCCCCTGAAAGAGGCCGGATCCCGCGCCTGCGCCGCGGCAACGGCACGGGCTGCGACGCCTCGCCGTCGGGCCTCTCCCATCCATGCGGTGCCCTCCGCGGCCGTCGGCTGCCGACATCCAGGACGGGAACGCGCGCTGGCACCCAAAAGGAGGGTGCGGGCGACTATCCTTGAAGCACCAGTCTTTGCAAAGGAACTATGACCCAGCATCACAAAAACCACTCCGCTGACGACTCCGGCAACGAGCATGAGCAGACGTCGCCGGCCGCTCAGGCGGCCGACGCCGAGATCCAGTCCGTGATCGACCGGATCCTCGCCGCTGACAATGCAACCAGCGGGTCCACGCAGTCGTCCGACACGGGTCGGTCGATGACCGGACGCGCCCGTGAGCTGTCCGACCTCGGGAACGAGCACGGCCAGCACGACGGCGAGCAGCAGGATCTCGCGGACCGCCGCGCGCTGCGGCGCGTATCCGGGCTGTCGACGGAGCTCGAGGACGTGACCGAGGTCGAGTACCGTCAGCTCCGCCTCGAGCGCGTCGTTCTCGCGGGCATCTGGAGCGACGGCACAGCCGACGACGCGGAGAACTCTCTGCGCGAACTGGCGGCCCTCGCCGAGACCGCGGGCTCCGAGGTCCTCGACGGGCTGATCCAGCGTCGGATGAAGCCAGACCCGGGCACATTCCTGGGCTCCGGCAAGGCCGAGGAACTGCGGGACATCGTCGCCGCCACCGGTGCGGATACCGTCGTGATCGATTCCGAGCTCGCCCCGTCCCAGCGCAGGGCCCTCGAGGACATCGTGAAGGTCAAGGTCATCGACCGCACGGCGTTGATCCTCGACATCTTCGCCCAGCACGCCAAGAGCCGTGAGGGTAAAGCGCAGGTCGAACTGGCACAACTCGAGTACTTGTTGCCGCGACTGCGCGGTTGGGGAGAGTCGCTCTCGCGTCAGGCCGGCGGCCGGGTAGGTGCCGCCGGCGGCGGCATCGGTTCGCGCGGTCCGGGCGAGACCAAGATCGAGCTCGATCGTCGCCGCATCCGCAGCCGGATGTCCAAGCTGCGGCGCGAGATCTCCGCCATGAAACCGGCGCGCGAGGCGAAGCGGGCGAACCGCAAGCGCAACACCGTCCCGTCCGTCGCCATCGCCGGCTACACCAACGCCGGGAAGTCGTCGTTGCTCAACCGCGTGACGAAGGCCGGCGTCCTCGTCGAGAACGCGCTGTTCGCGACGCTGGACCCGACCATCCGCAAAGCGGAGACTCCCGACGGCGTCGGATTCACGATCGCCGACACGGTGGGCTTCGTCCGCTCCCTGCCGACGCAGCTGGTGGAAGCGTTCCGGTCCACCCTCGAGGAGGTCGCCGACGCAGATCTCATCCTGCACGTCGTCGATGTCTCGCACCCCGACCCGGAAGGTCAGATCCGGGCCGTGCGCGAGGTTCTGCGCGACGTCGATGCCCACGAGATCCCCGAGATCATCGTCCTCAACAAGGCGGACGCGGCGGATCCGTTCGTCATCGAGCGCCTGCGGCAGCGCGAGCCGCGGACGGCAGTCGTCTCGGCCCGCACCGGTGCCGGCATCGACGAGTTGATGGAGCAGGTTTCCGCCGCCATCCCGCGCCCCGACGTGCTGATGGACATCCTCGTTCCGTATCAGCGCGGCGATGTCGTCAGCCGCCTGCACGAGAACGACGCCGAGATCCTGACGACGGAGCACGTCGCGGACGGCACGCGGATGCGGGTGCAGGTCCGGGAGTCGTTGAAGCCGGAACTGGAGGAGTTCCTGTTGGACGGCAACGACGACGAAGCGCCGCAGGATGTCTGAGGGCGCGGAGGTTCTCGAACTGCTGGAGACGGCAGTGACGCGCATGGGTGGTACCAGCCGGGTCGGCCAGCAGGAGATGACGAAGCACGTCGCCGAGTCGCTAGGCAGCGGCCGGCATCTTCTGGTCCAGGCCGGCACCGGCACCGGCAAGTCGTTGGCCTATCTGGTGCCGGCACTGGCCCATGCCGTCGATTCGGACAAGCCGGTGGTGGTCTCGACGGCGACTCTGGCCCTGCAGTCGCAGATCGTCAGCAGGGACGTACCGCGCCTGCTGGAGCACCTCGCCGATGACCTCCCGCGGCCGATGGACGTCGCCATCGCGAAGGGCCGCGGCAACTACGTCTGCAAGTACAAGCTCGGTGGAGGCTACCCGGACGACGATGAGGGCGCGCTGTTCTCGCTCACAGCGGACGGCGCCTCCCGTCAGCAGGCGTCGGCCGGTCCGTCGTCGCCGCTGGGACGAGACGTCGTCCGGCTCCGCGAATGGGCCGAGGAGACGGACACCGGTGATCGGGATGATCTCCGTCCCGGCGTCAGCGATCTGGCATGGCGGCAGGTGTCGGTCAGCGCCCGCGACTGCCTCGGCGCCCAGAAGTGCCCGATGGCGGAAGAGTGCTTCAGCGAGATGGCCAGGGCGCGTGCGGCCGAATCCGATGTCGTGATCACGAATCACGCCATGCTCGCAGTCTCGGCATTCGAGGGGCTCGCGGTACTGCCCGACTTCGACACGGTCATCATCGACGAAGCGCACGAGCTCCAGGACCGGGTGACGGGGTCGGTGACCCGTGACCTGTCGGCGGCCATGGTCATGACCGCGGCCAGCGCCGCCCGGAAGCACTGCCGAGTGAACGTGGACCAGCTCACGCAGGCGGCCAAGGCACTCGAGAAGGCGATGACGGGGGTCCCGGCGGGACTCATGCCCAAGGGGCTGAACGAGGCCCAGACGCTGGCCGTCTCCGAAGTAGCCGACGCGGCGCGCGTGGCGATGTCCGACTCGAAGCCCGAGCCGAACGAACCCGTCGACGGGGCACGTCAGATGGCTCGTTCCCAGTTGTCCTACCTCGTCGAAATGGGCGACAGGCTCAAAGAGGCCACGGATGAGCGGGAAGTGGTCTGGGCGTCGCGCCCCGGTGGGTTCGTCCCGGGGCAGGGGTACGTCCAACCGGACGACTCGACCCCGGCGAACCTCTACGTTGCCCCGCTGTCCGTGGCTGGAAAGCTCCGCGAGGGTCTCTTCGACGGCCGGACCGTCGTGCTGACTTCGGCAACCCTCGCCATCGGGGCGGCATTCGAGCACGTGGCGGGGGACCTCGGCCTGCTCGGGGACGGGGCACCGTCGTGGGAGGGCATCGATGTGGGAAGTCCGTTCGACTACCCGAAACAGGGGATGCTCTACGTCGCCAAGCATCTGCCGAAGCCCGGACGCCAGGTTTCCGCAGAAGCCCTCGACGAGATCGCCGACCTGATCCACGCATCCGGAGGCGGCGCGCTGGTGCTCTTCTCGTCGAAACGGGCGGCCGAGGACGCCGCCGAGGCGCTCCGGCCACGCCTGAGCGAGACGATCCTGTGCCAGGGCGAGTCCGGGATGAGCGCCCTGGTCGAGCAGTTCGCCGAAGAGCCGGACACCTGCCTGTTCGGGACGATGACGTTGTGGCAGGGTGTCGACGTTCCAGGGCGGTCGTGCCGGCTCGTCATTATCGACCGCATCCCGTTCCCGCGGCCGGACGACCCCTTGTCGACGGCGCGCAGTCGCGACGTCGCGCAACGTGGCGGCAACGGGTTCATGTCCGTGTCCGCCAGTCATGCCGCGGTACGGCTCGCGCAGGGCGCCGGCCGACTCATCCGCTCCACTGCCGACCGTGGCGTCGTCGCGATCCTGGACTCACGATTGGCCACGGAACGCTACGGAGGCTACCTGCGGGCGTCCCTGCCGGCGATGTGGCCGACGGTCGACAAGTCGACGGTTCGGAGCGCTCTCAAGCGCCTGTCCGAAGACAACTGACCCGCGGATACATCGAAGGGCACCTACCGAGCCGGTAGGTGCCCTTTCTCGTAGCTGGCCGTGCGCGGAGTCTAGAGCGAGCGCATGACGGAGACGACCTTGCCCATGACCGTGGCCTCGTCGCCGAGGATCGGCTCGTACTGCCGGTTCTGGGGCAGCAGCCACGTGTGTCCGTCACGTTGACGGAAGGTCTTGACGGTCGCCTCGTCTTCCAGGAGGGCGGCCACGATGTCGCCGTTCTCGGCGTCGTTCTGACGGCGGACGACGACCCAGTCGCCATCGCAGATGGCGGCTTCGACCATCGAGTCGCCGCTGACTTTGAGCATGAAGAGCTCGCCCTGGCCGACAAGCTGCCGGGGGAGGGGCATCATGTCCTCCACGGTCTGGTCCGCGAGGATCGGGCCGCCGGCCGCGATGCGCCCCACCAGCGGGACCATGGCCGTGTCGACAGCGCTCGTCAGCTCCGCTACGGGCAATCCGCTGACGGACTTCACGTCATCCCCCGATGCCGAGGAATTCTCCTCGGACAGCGTGAGCGGCTTGAGGATCTCCATCGCCCGCGGACGGCGCGGATCGCGGCGGATGTAGCCGAGCTTCTCGAGCTGGGAGAGCTGGTGCGTCACACTCGACAGGCTGGCGAGTCCGACCGTATCGCCGATCTCCCGCATGGACGGCGGGTAGCCGTGGGCGGCGATCGACCGCTGGATCGTCTCCAGAATCTTGCGCTGACGCAGCGTCAGACTCTTGCGCTGGCGGCGGGGTTTGGGGGACTCGCTCGAAGCCATGGCCACACATCCTTGCTACGCGTTCCGGCACCCCGGCGGATTCGAACCCAAAATGCGGGTGCCGGATGGTGCAGTAATTCCTGCGAACTACATGGTTCCACTCTAGTGGAGCCGACAGCGGCATTCAAAGATTTGTTCGAACGTGTCTCGACAACGATCGCTCAAGGATGCTAGACATAGACAAGCAGGATTCGAAGATCTGTTCTAGTTCGATATTCGAACTTGAGTCCGCACTTCGAATACGCGGTCCCGCTGGGCGGGATTCGCGGTATGGAACCCATCGCATCAGGAAGAAAGGCAAGACCGTGGCACCCATCGCACTCGCAACCGAACAGCCCGTCGCCTCCATCGAACCCATCGCGACGCCGATGCCACCTCGCCCGGGGCGCCTCCGCTTGACGCAGCGCGGGCGATTCGTCTTCATCGGGCTGCCGCTGATGATCGGAGCTGCACTCCTCGTCCTCCTGGCCGGTCTCCTGAGCTCTCCGGCCAACGCAGCCGGCAGCCAGGACGTCTCGTCGCCTGCAGTGGAGGCGGTGACAGTGCTGGACGGGGACAGTCTCTGGGGATTGGCGCAGGAGTTCGCACCCGAGCGGGACCCGCGCATCGTCATCACGGAGATCGTCGAGCTGAACAACCTCGACGAGCAGATCGTCCAGGCCGGCCAAGAGGTCTTCGTCCCGGTCGGTTGACCGACCGGTGCGGCCGGATTGTTACTCCGGCCAGCCCTGCATTCTGAACTCGGACTCCACACGACCTAAACTGGGTCGGTGAGTGATGTTCTAGAGCGACTGTCGAAACTACCGCTGCGAGAGAACCTGCGGGGCCTGCAGCCCTACGGCGCGCCCCAGCTCGACGTTCCCATCCAGTTGAACGTCAATGAGAACACCCATCCACTGCCCGCGGAAGTCAGCCGGGCCATCGCCGACGAGGTCTTCGCAGCGGCCCAGCTGCTGAACCGGTATCCGGACCGCGAGTTCGTCGAGCTTCGTACACGCCTCGCCGAGTATCTCGGCCACGGTGTGAACCCCGGGCAGGTGTGGGCCGCGAACGGATCCAACGAAGTGCTTCAGCAGATTCTGCAGGCCTTCGGCGGGCCGGGCCGATCCCTCCTGAGTTTCCCGCCGACGTACTCCATGTATCCGCTGCTGGCCAGCGGTACCGATACGACGTACATCGCCGGAGAGCGCGGCGCCGGATTCGAGCTCACCCCCGAGTCCGCGGCGGCGCAGGTCCGCGAACACCGGCCGAACATCGTCTTCCTCTGCTCGCCCAACAACCCCACCGGGACGGCCCTGGGCCAGGACGTCGTGACGGCCGTCTACGAAGCGGGAGAGGATGCGCAGACCGTCGTGGTCGTCGACGAGGCCTACTCCGAATTCCGCCACGCGGGGACACCTTCCGCGCTCGAGCTCCTCCCGGGGCGGTCGCGACTGATCGTCAGCAGGACGATGAGCAAGGCGTTCTCGCTGGCCGGAGCCCGCCTCGGGTACCTTGCCGCGGCGGAAGAAGTCACGGCCGCCCTGCGACTCGTCCGACTGCCGTACCACCTCTCGGCCGTGACCCAGGCGACCGCGAATGCGGCGTTGAAGCACGTCGGTGCCCTCCTGGCCAACGTCGAGGACATCAAAGTGCAGCGGGACCGGATCGTCGACGAGCTCACGCGGATGGGGCTCGAGCCGGCCGCCAGCGACTCCAACTTCGTCTTCTTCGGTGGCCTCCGGACGCCCTCGAAGGTCTGGAGCCGTCTTGTCGAGAAGGGGATCCTGGTCCGCGACGTCGGAATCAGCGGCCACTTGCGCGTCACGGCCGGTACCGAGGCCGAGACCTCGGCATTCCTCGAGGCGCTCGAAGACCTGCTGGTGGAGGACCGGGCCCAGCGCTGATTTGCCTCAGAGCGATAACGGACGGCCGCGCGCCGTCCGATCGCTAAACTAGACCTGCAGCCCGCAGGCTGCCGCCCCAAACGTCGAAGGACAGAGAATGCCCGCAGAACTGCTTTCGGGCCGTCGTGCCCGCATGGAACGGAAGACCAGCGAATCGTCGGTCATGGTCGAATTGGACCTCGACGGCACCGGAGCGGCCGCGATCAACACGACGGTCCCGTTCTACGACCACATGCTGACCGCGCTCGCCCGCCACTCCATGATCGACATCACCGTCGAAGCCTCCGGCGATACGCACATCGACGTCCACCACACCGTGGAGGACGTAGCCATCACCCTCGGCGAGGTTCTTCGCGTGGCACTCGGGAACAAGGCCGGGATCCGGCGGTTCGGCCAGGCCACTATTCCTCTCGACGAGGCGCTGGCACACGCCGTCGTGGATGTCTCGGGGCGGCCCTACCTCGTGCACGGCGGAGAGCCGGACGGTCAGGAGTACCACCTCATCGGCGGGCACTTCACAGGTTCGCTCACGCGTCACATCTTCGAAGCCCTGACCCTGCACGCCCAGATCTGCCTGCACATGCGCGTACTCGGCGGACGGGACCCGCACCACATCGTGGAGGCCCAGTTCAAGGCTCTGGCCCGGGCCCTGCGCGAGGCCGTCGAGCCCGACGCCCGACTCGGCGGGGAGATCCCGTCGACCAAGGGCGCGCTCTAGGATGGGCGCGCCCAGGGTCGCCGTCCTCGACTACGGCTCCGGAAACGTCCGCTCGGCCGTGCGCGCGCTGGAACGCGTCGGCGCGGATGTCACACTGACGCGGGATCCGAAGCTGGTGTCCGAAGCCGAGGGGCTCGTGGTTCCGGGCGTCGGGGCGTTCGCCGCGGTCATGAAGGCGCTGAAGGACGTCGGGGCGGTCCACCAGATCGGGCGGCGCGTCGCGGGCGGGCGGCCCGTCCTCGGTATCTGCGTCGGGCACCAGGTCTTCTTCGAGGAGGGTGTGGAGCACGGGGTGCGTACCGAAGGCATCGGCGAATGGCCGGGCACGGTCGAGCGGCTCGATGCTCCGGTCGTCCCCCACATGGGGTGGAACACGATCGATGCCCCGGAAGACAGCGTCCTCTTCGACGGTCTCCACGACGAGCGTTTCTACTTCGTGCACTCCTACGGGGTCCAGAAGTGGGAATTCGAGGTCCTCCAGCCCCGGATGAAACCGCCGAAGGTGACGTGGTCGACCCACGGCGCCCCTTTCATCGCCGGGGTCGAGAACGGGCCGCTTTCGGCCGTCCAGTTCCACCCGGAGAAGTCGGGTGACGCCGGCGCCCAGCTGCTCCAGAACTGGCTGGGCACTCTCTGATGTGGTCCATCCTCCTGATGGCGCTCGGCGGCCTGCTCGCCGGTGGCGCCCTCTCCCTGCGCCAGCAGCGCGCGCACAAGTCGTGGATCGTCACGGCCTGGGTGCTGGCGGCGCTGTCCCTGCTGGCTGCGTACGTGCTGACGCTGCGCTGATTCCACCGTTTCTCTCCACCTAAGGAACTCTTATGAGCACTGACATTCTCGAACTGCTCCCCGCCGTCGATGTTGCCGACGGCCAGGCGGTCCGCCTGGTCCAGGGCGAAGCCGGGAGCGAGACCGGCTACGGCGACCCGCTGGAGGCGGCGATGGCATGGCAGGAGGCCGGCGCCGAGTGGATCCACCTCGTGGACCTCGATGCCGCGTTCGGCCGCGGGCACAACACGGAGATCCTCCGCCGCGTGGCCGACGAGATGTCGATCAAGGTGGAGCTCTCCGGCGGCATCCGCGACAACGAGTCGCTGGAGCGTGCGCTGGAGTTCGGCGCGACCCGGGTGAATCTCGGGACGGCCGCTCTGGAGAACCCGGAGTGGACCGCCGAGGTGATCGAACGCCACGGCGACCAGATCGCCGTCGGTCTCGATGTGCGCGGCACGACCCTCGCGGCCCGCGGGTGGACGAAGGAGGGCGGCAACCTGTGGGACGTGCTCGCCCGGCTCGAAGACGCCGGCTGCGCGCGCTACGTCGTCACGGACGTGACCAAGGACGGTACGCTCCGCGGACCGAACGTCGAGCTCCTCAAGGAGCTGTGCGAGCGCACGGACAAGCCCGTCGTCGCCTCCGGCGGCATCTCGAGCCTCGACGACCTCAGGGTGCTCCGCGACCTGGTGCCGCTGGGTGTCGAGGGCGCCATCATGGGCAAGGCCCTCTACGCGGGCAAGTTCACCCTGCCCCAGGCGCTCGACGTGGCCGGCCGTCGTTAGGGATCCCGTGACGCACGACGACGCAGCCCGCCACCCGCACGGGGCCTCACCGGCAGGCCCCGGCGGACCGGCTGCGGGCGGGCGGCACCTGCCGGGTCATATCGAAGCCGCGCTCCAGCGAGCCGGCACCGCCGCGGACTCTGCTGGCCAGACCTGGGAGGGGCGCGACCTCTCGGGCGAGGGGAACCCGCTGCACAACTTCGACCAGGACGACGGTCTCGCCGATCCGGGCTACACCGCGGCCATGGACGGGCTGCGCCGCGGGAGCGGCTCGGAGGAGGACGTGATCGCGGCCCTGGCGACCGCACGCGTCTTCGTGCCGGTGATCGCCACCCTGGGCGAAGACGGCATCGGCGAGCACGGGTTCACGGAGGACAAGGAGGCCGACATGGCCCTCGTGACCATCAAGGCGCCGGACGGCCGCAGCGCCCTGCCCGTCTTCACCTCCGTAGCAGCCCTCCAGGACTGGCACCCGGAGGCCCGTCCCGTGGCGGTCTACGCGCCGCGCGCCGCGCTCTCTGCCGTGGACGAGAAATCCCAGTTGCTGGTGGTCGACCCGGGCGCCGAGGTGACCTTCGTGGTGCGGCGCCCGGCGATGTGGGCGCTCGCCCAGCAGCGCGACTGGACCCCGAGCTACCGGGACGAATCGCTGGTCGGTCTGCTGCGGGACCTGTCGGTCGCCGAACCGGCGGTCCGTCGCATGGCTTTGTCGGCGGGCAGCGGTGTCGCATGCCGTGACCGGTCGGGGCACGTCGTCCCCGGCGGAGGCCACGGGCCCGAGCTCCGCCTCACCGTCACCTTCGGCGCGGACATCGACCCTGCCGAGGCCAAGGCCGTCGTCGGGCGGTTGCAGGCCGGCCTCTCGTCGACGAAGGAGTTCGCGGAGGCAGTGGACTCCCTGGAGATGCGCCTGAGCGCGGAAGCCTAGGCTGGAACATGGAAAAGCCCGCGGGGCCGCCGGACGGCGGCCTCACGGGCTTCTTCGTCGGGTTCGGGCGGGTCAGGAAACCGGGCCGGTGAACTTCTCGCCGGGGCCCTTGCCGGGGGCATCCTGGATGATCGAGGCCTCGCGGAAGGCCAGCTGCAGCGAGCGCAGCCCATCGCGCAGGGGTGCGGCGTGCTGGGATCCGATCTCCGGGGCGCCCGCCGTGATGAGGCCGGCCAGGGCCGTGATCAGCTTGCGGGCCTCGTCCAGATCCTTCAGTTCCTCGGCGTCCGGGCCGTCGGCGAGCCCGCACTTGACGGCGGCGGCGCTCATGAGGTGGACGGCGGCCGTCGTGATGACCTCGACGGCCGGGACCTCGGCGATGTCGCGGACCGCGGCGTCGTCAGTCATGGAGTAGTGCTGTGATTCGGCTGCCGGATTGGTTTCGGAGGTGCTCATACTGCTAAGCTTTTCACAGACCGACTTGAATCCTGCATTCGAGGCTGCGTGAGGTGCGTCAATGAACACGGCGCCCCCGTCGTCTGGACTGTAGGATTCGAGCTTGCAAGTGGAGGCCAAACTCCCACCCGCCGTAGCCGATTCAGGCTGCCGGGTCGTTCGGGGACAGTCGCTCAGGTGGCTCGTCCGTCTGCTCCGCAAGGAGCGGCAACGAATTTTCTGGCCTCCGCCTGCACTCGCAGACGGGGGCCTTTTCCGTATGCGGGTGGTGATCCGTACAAGAACTAGCAGGAGCGACACATCAGCGATCCACGCATTAACGAGCGAATCCGCGTCCCAGAGGTGCGGTTGGTTGGACCCAACGGCGAACAGGTCGGCGTAGTCCCGACCGAAGATGCTTTGCGTCTTGCAAGCGAAGCAGATCTGGACCTCGTTGAGGTTGCCCCGAATGCCAAGCCGCCGGTGTGCAAGCTGATGGACTTCGGCAAGTTCAAGTACGAGGCCGCCGTCAAGGCTCGTGAATCCAGGAAGAACCAGACCAACACGGTTCTCAAGGAAGTTCGCTTCCGCCTGAAGATCGACAAGCACGACTACGAGACCAAGACCGGACACGCGCTCCGTTTCCTCGGAGCCGGCGACAAGGTCAAGGCCATCATTCAGTTCCGCGGTCGCGAGCAGCAGCGTCCCGAGTTGGGCATCCGCCTCCTCGAGAAGTTCGCCGAGGACGTCGCCGAAGTCGGCATCGTCGAATCGTCTCCGCGCATCGATGGTCGCAACATGGTGATGGTCATCGGTCCGACGAAGACGAAGGCGGAGGCCAAGGCCGATGCCCGTCGCGCCCAGAAGGACCAGACCCGCAGCCGCGGCAACAAGCAGCGGGTCGAAACCGATGGCGAGTCAGCAGAGCTGAACCAGTCACTCGCGGACAACCTGTCCGACGAGGAGAAGGCGAAGCTCGAACAGGTCAAGGGCTCCGACGACTAGGCAGATAGCCTGGCCGGCCAGCCCGGTGGCCTCGCGGCCGAGCGGCCGGGTCACCAGCCGGACCCGTCGTGTTCCGGCACGATGAACAAGCAGTTTCACTCAGAGCGGTCTGTCCGCTCGGCGAGTGCGCAGACCCTGGAGGCATCCACCTCGGATGCCCGAGAAGATCCCCGGCCCTCGGGTACGGGAGCACGTAAGGAGAACGGCGGATATGCCGAAGTTCAAGACTCACAGTGGCGCCAAGAAGCGCTTCAAGCTCACCGGTAGCGGCAAGCTCAAGCGCCAGCAGGCCAACCGCCGCCACTACCTGGAGCACAAGTCGTCGAAGCTGACCCGCCGTCTGGCGAGCGACCAGCTGGTCGCCAAGGCCGACGTGAAGACCATCAAGCGGATGCTGGGCCTCTAAGGTCCCCCCTCGGGTCATCTGACGAATTAGACACCGTTCCTACGCCGGCGCACGCCGAAGACGCGGGAACACAACATAAAGGAGTACACACGTGGCACGTGTGAAGCGGGCGGTCAACGCCCACAAGAAGCGCCGGGTCGTTCTCGAGCGGGCCAAGGGCTACCGCGGTCAGCGTTCGCGTCTCTACCGCAAGGCCAAGGAGCAGCTGCTCCACTCGTTCGTCTACAGCTACGGCGACCGGCGCAAGCGCAAGGGCGACTTCCGCCGCCTGTGGATCCAGCGCATCAACGCTGCATCCCGCGCCAACGGCCTGACCTACAACCGTCTGATCCAGGGCCTGAAGGCCGCTGAGGTCGAGGTCGACCGTCGCATGCTGGCCGAGCTGGCCGTTTCCGACGCCAACGCCTTCGCGGCGCTGGTCAAGGTCGCCAAGGGCGCCCTGCCGGCCGACGTGAACGCTCCGGCTGCCAAGGCTGCTCCGGCTGCCAAGGCTGCTCCGGCCGCCAAGGCTCCGAAGGCCGCCGCCAAGACCGCTCCGGCCGCCGAAGCCGCTGCGGCTGACGGCTCCGTCAAGGCGGTCGACGGCGAGGATGCTCCGGAAGGCTTCGTCATCAAGGGCAACCAGTCGAAGAAGTACCACGTTCCGGGCTCGACCTGGTACGAGCAGACCACCCCTGAGTGGTGGTTCGACTCGATCGACGCAGCCAAGGCCGCCGGCTTCGAGCCGGCTGGTGGCGAGGCTCGCCAGCAGATCAAGTAGCAGGCTTCTGCCTGTTCGCCCTCGATGAGGGCGGCGCGGGGACGGGATCACATTGATCCCGTCCCCTTTTCGCGTCCAGGCCAGCACGGCGCAACACGCCCGACCCCAGCGGAAGATAAAGTCATGCACATGAGAGATGCCCCTACGGATCAGCCGATCATGGCCAACCCCCGCGCCGAACGCGTCAAGGACGTCGCCCGCTTGGGGACCCGGAGCGGCCGGAACAAGGCCGGGCAGTTCCTGGCGGAGGGGCCGCAGGCCGTGCGCGAGGCGACCAGGCTCCACGCGGAACGCACCGCCCAGGGCGGCGACGGCGTCGTTCGCTGGATCTTCGCGACGCCGGAGGCAGCCGAGAGGTACCCCGACCTCGTCGCCGGGTCGAGCGGAACGGAGGTCCGACTCGCCGAGCCGGCGGTGATCGCAGCCATGGCCGACACCGTCACTCCGCAGGGGATCATCGCGGTCTGCCAGCAGACAACCGTCGCGCTGGAGGAGATCATCGCCGCCGGCCCCCGCCTCGTCGCCGTGCTCTGCCGCGTCCAGGATCCGGGCAACGCCGGCACCATCCTGCGCGCGGCCGACGCCGCGGGAGCCGACGCCGTCGTCACGACGAGCGGCAGCGTGGACCTCTTCAACCCCAAAGCCGTGCGATCCACCGTGGGCTCGATCTTCCACCTCCCTCTGGCCGCAGGGGTCGAGTTCGCCGAGCTCGTCGAGGCCCTCCGTGCCGCGGGCATCGGCATCCTCGCGGCGGACGGCTACGGCGACGCCGACCTGGACGAGCTCCAGGACGGGGCCGCCGCGCATCGGCTCGGCGACGGCGCGGGGGAGGACCCGCTGTTGGCGCGTCCCAGCGCGTGGCTTTTCGGCAACGAGGCCGCGGGGCTCGACGCGTCGGAGCTGGGCGCGGCAGACGAGCGCGTCGCGGTCCCGCTCTACGGTGTGGCCGAATCCCTGAACGTCGGCACCGCCGCCACTGTCTGCCTGTACGCCTCCGCTCGTGCCCAACGCCCGAAAGCCTCCGGGCACGACTAAGCTGATCCAGGACGCGGCCCGCCGGGCCCGACCCGACAACGCGAAATCCGAGCGAAAGGACCGACCATGGCAGCATCCGGTGGCACCAAGGCGGTGGTCGCGGCACTCATCGCCAACCTCACCATCGCCGTCTTCAAATTCATCGGCTGGGCTCTGACACAGTCGTCCTCGATGCTCGCCGAGGCCATCCACTCGGTGGCGGACTCCGGCAACCAGGTGCTGCTGCTCGTCGGCGGCAGGGCGGCCAAGAAGCAGGCGAGTCCCGAGCACCCGTTCGGCTACGGCCGCGAACGGTACATCTACGCGTTCATCGTCTCGATCGTCCTCTTCAGCGTGGGCGGCCTCTTCGCCCTCTACGAGGCGTGGCACAAGTTCCAGGACCCCCACGGCATCGAGGGGCCGTGGTGGTGGGTACCCGTCGCCGTGCTCGTCGGGGCGATCATCGCGGAGTCCTTCTCCTTCCGCACCGCCGTCATCGAATCCAACCGGGTCCGCGGGAAGAAGAGCTGGACGCAGTTCGTGCGCCGTGCGAAGTCACCTGAACTACCGGTGATCCTCCTCGAAGATCTCGGGGCGCTGCTGGGACTGGTCCTCGCGCTCATCGGCGTCGTGCTGACGCTGGTGACCGGAAACGGCATGTGGGATGCGGCCGGAACCGCAAGCATCGGCGTGCTGCTGGTCGTCATCGCGGTCGTTCTGGCGATCGAGACCCGCTCGCTCCTTTTGGGCGAGTCGGCGACGAAGGAGCACGCCGCCGGGATCGAGCAGGCCATCACGGCAGACGGAACCCGCATCATCCACCTCAAGACACTGCACCTGGGCCCGGAGGAGCTGCTGGTCGCTGCCAAGATCACCGTCGACAAGAATGCGACGGGTGCGGAGATCGCGGCCGTCATCGACGATGCCGAGCAGCGCATCCGCGCTGCCGTCCCGATCGCGGAGGTCATCTACCTCGAACCGGATGTCCACCGCGCCGCCCGCGAAACCGTGGAACCGTCCGAGCAGCCGGTCGCGGAGTGAATGCGTCCCGGTTGCCGTTGAAGCAGATCGTCGGGGCGGCCATCGTCGACGACCTCGAGAATCCGGGCCTCCTCCTGGCCGCCCGACGGACCCGGCCCGAGGAATTTGCGGGACTCTGGGAATTCCCGGGAGGGAAGGTGGACCCCGGCGAGGCCTGCGAAACGGCACTGGTCCGCGAACTGAACGAGGAGCTGGGAATCGAGTCGACGCTCGGCACCGAGGTGTCCGGGCCGATCGAGCAGGGCTGGAAGCTCGCGGGGCCGGCCGCCATGCGGGTGTGGTTCGCCCGCATCGACGCCGGTTTCCCGCTCCCGCTGGAGGACCACGACCTGCTGCGGTGGATCCCCCTCGAAGGGGCGTCGTCGGCACTCGACTGGATCCCGGCGGACCTGCCGATCGTCGATGCCGTCACCGCTGCGGCGCAGTCCCAGCATTCCTAGAAGAGAGCATCCTGGGCCGAGTCGCGCTGCCGCCCGTCCGGAGCAGGCGGCGTGGTGCCCTGGCGCCCCTCCCGGCCGGGGCGGCGCAGCTCCCACGCGGCAGATCCCAGCCGGTGCTCTCGGCGCAGGCCCGCGACCTGCTGCTCCAACCACCGCCGGTACTCCCGGGAGGCGACCGAGCTGCGCCGGTAGAGGCCCTGATAGCGCGGCACCAGCTGGGGATGGTTCCGGCTCAGCCACGCCATGAACCATTCGCGGGCCCCGGGCCGCAGGTGCAGCGGGCCGACCGTGAGGTCGTTCGCCCCCGCACGGCTGACGCGCGAGAAGAGCGCACCGAGGGCTTCGTCGGAGTCGCTGAGCCACGGCAGGATCGGCATCGCCATCACCGAGCAGTCGATGCCCGAGCCGGCGAGCCGCTCCAGCAGTCGGAACCGGGCGGTCGGCGAGGGGGTGCCCGGCTCGATGCTCGCGCTGAGCTGGTCGTTGGTCATCGCGATCGACAGGCCGACGCCGACGGGGACGAGGGTCGCGGCCCAGGCCAGGAGGTCGGCGTCCCTGGCGAGCAGCGTGCCCTTGGTCAGGATCGAGAACGGTGTGCCCGACTCGGCGAGGGTGCGGATGATCTCCGGCATGAGCCGGTAGCGGCCCTCGGCGCGCTGGTAGGGGTCGGTGTTGGTCCCGAGGGCGACATGCTCCCGATTCCAGGAGGGGCGGCCCAGCTCGGCACGGAGCACGTCGGCGACGTTGCGCTTGACGACGACCTGGGAGTCGAAGTCCTGCCCGTAGTCGAAGTCCAGGTAGGTGTGGGTTTTGCGGGCGAAGCAGTAGACGCACGCGTGTGTGCAGCCGCGGTACGGGTTGACCGTCCACGAGAACGGCATGTTCGACGCCGGCGGGACCTTGTTCAGGGCGCTTTTGGCGACGACTTCGTGGAACACGATGCCGTCAAAGTCGGGTGTGCGCACGGAGCGCATCAGCCCCGGAAGCTCGATGAGGGACTCGCTGGTGTGCGGATGCGGGACACCGGCCTGCGACGGAGCGGACTCGTCCGCCCCGCCAGCACGGGCCTTGGGGGACACCCGGCCGGTGTCCGCATCCGGCTGTCCGGCTTGGGGCCGGATCAGCTGAGCTTCCCATCTCACGCATTCATTAGAACACAGCTTCGAAGAGGTTGTCCAGAGGCTCGCCCCGTTCGAAGTCGCAGTCGGGGCTAGGATGGCGCCATGATCCTGTTGACGGGCTTCGAGCCATTCGGCGGCGCGGACGCCAACCCCTCGATCGACGCAGCCCGGCTCGCCGCGGCCGATCTGGTGCGCGCCGGCGTGGATGCCGCCGCCGTGGAGTTGCCGTGCGTGTTCGGCCGGCGGGCCGGATCGGCGGGCGCGGTCCTCGAGGACGCGCTGGCGGCGCACCGCCCCGACGTCGTCATCGCGACCGGGCTGGCGGGCAACCGAAATCGCCTCTCGCTCGAGCGTGTCGCCATCAACGTGATGGATGCGCGGATCGCCGACAATGCGGGCGAGCAGCCGGTCGACGTCCCCGTTCGCGCGGACGGGCCGGCCGCGTACTTCACGACCCTGCCGGTCAAGCGCGCACGCGCCCGGCTCGAGGCGTCCGGATTCCCGGCCGAGGTCTCGCAGACCGCAGGGACGTACGTCTGCAACTCCGTGTTCTACGAGCTCATGCACCAGCTCGCCGGCGTCCCCGGCGCCCGGGCCGGCTTCGTGCACGTCCCGCCCGCCGCGGGGCAGTGGTCGGTGCCGCGCATCGGCCGGGCCCTCGGCGTCGTCGCCGGCTGCGCTGCCGGGCCGGACGGCGGGCACGACGACGTCGCGCCGGCAGGTGCCGAGTCCTAGCGGGCGAGCCGCTTCCGGAGGCCGCGGACCGCGGCCGCGAAACGCGGGGCCGCCGGTCGTGGCGGGCGCTCGGTGTAGCCGCCGAGGACCAGGCCGGCACGGCGTTCGAAGACGTTCCGCGACGCGGGGTCCCCGGTCCTGGCCAGCGACCAGGCGGCGGCGGCGAAGTACAGCGGCAGGAACGGCAGGCCCAGGCAGAGGGCGTACTGCGTCGCGTGCGCCGACTCGTGCGCCATGAGCGACGGGATCCCCGCCGGCCGGCCGAGTCGCGGGCGGAGGAAGACGACCGAGCCGACCGTGAACGCGTCGGCGGCGGGGAGCCGCCAACGGTAGCCGGTGGCGACCCGGAGGCGCCCGGCGAACGGCCCGACCCGGCACCCGGCGGTCCGGGCGAGCAGGAGGCCGGCCGGGGTCGTGAGATTCACCCAGTTGGCAGTGCTGCGGATCGCCGTCCAGTCCATGGCGTCAGCTTACCGCCGGTCGTGGCCGGCAGGAGGAGGCCGTACGGCATTCCGCGGGGGCCTCGGGGCCGGCGGGCGCGGCAACAGGATGCGCGGGGCGCGGGCCATCTGAACTAGACTCGGAGCTGAACAACTGCACCCGAATCACACCGAAAAGGGCCGTATCCACCCATGTCTGACGCAACGTCGGCGCTGTCCGACGCCTTAGAAACCGACTCAGGCGCGACCGAGCCGGAGACCCCGGCCGTCCCGCACCCCACCGACGAGGCAGCCGTGTCCGCCGCCGTCGAGGCGGCCCTGGCCGCCTTCGAGGCCGCCGGCGACCTGGCCGCGCTCAAGGCCGCGCGCCTGGCCCACACGAGCGACAAGTCCCCGCTCGCCCTGGCGAACCGGCAGATCGGGCAGCTCGACAAGACCGACAAGGCCACCGCCGGCAAGCTCGTCGGAAGCGCGCGCGGACGCGTCAACAAGGCGCTCGCGGCCCGCACGGCCGTGTTGGAAGAGGAGGAGGCGGCCCGCATCCTCGTGGAGGAGACGGTCGATGTCACGGCGGCGCCGCGCCGTCGTCGTGCCGGGGCCCGCCACCCGCTCTCGATCCTGCAGGACCGCGTGTCCGACATCTTCGTCGGCATGGGCTGGGAGATCGCGGAGGGGCCCGAGGTCGAGTCCGAGTGGTTCAACTTCGACGCACTGAACTTCGCACCCGACCACCCGGCCCGCGAAATGCAGGACACGTTCTTCGTCGAGCCGTCCGAGGCGCACCTCGTCCTGCGCACCCACACCTCGCCGGTCCAGGTGCGCTCGCTGCTCGAGCGCGACCTGCCGGTCTACGTGCTGTGCCCGGGGCGGACGTTCCGCACCGACGAGCTCGACGCGACCCACACGCCCGTGTTCCACCAGTTCGAGGGCCTCGCCGTCGACAAGGGTCTGACCATGGCGGACCTGCGCGGAACGCTCGAGCACTTCGCGCGCCAGATGTTCGGTGCCGAGGCCCGGATCCGCCTGCGCCCCGCGTACTTCCCGTTCACCGAGCCGAGCGCCGAGCTCGACATCTGGCACCCGGGTGCCAAGGGCGGCCCGCGCTGGATCGAATGGGGCGGCTGCGGCATGGTCAACCCCAACGTGCTCCGCGCCGCCGGGATCGACCCCGAGCAGTACTCCGGATTCGCGTTCGGCATGGGTGTGGAGCGCACCCTGATGTTCCGCAACGACGTCGACGACATGCACGACATGATCGAGGGCGACGTCCGCTTCAGCCAGCACTTCGGGATGGAGATCTAAGACATGCGTATTCCGCTTTCATGGCTGCGCGAGTTCGCGCAGGTACCGGCCGACGCCACGGCCGAGGACATCATGGCCGACCTTGTGAAGGTCGGCCTGGAGGAAGAGGACGTCCACCGTCCCGCGGACGAGCTGACGGGCCCGATCGTCGTCGGGCAGGTCCTCTCCCTCGAGAAGGAGCCGCAGAAGAACGGCAAGACGATCAACTGGTGCCAGGTCCGCGTGGTGCCGGAGGGCGCCGAGCAGACGCTGACCGGCGACGGCATCGACCCGTCCGGCGTGCAGGGGATCGTCTGCGGCGCCCACAACTTCGGCGTCGGGGACAAGGTCGTCGTGACCCTGCCCGGCGCCGTGCTGCCCGGGGACTTCCGCATCAGCCCGCGCAAGACCTACGGCCACGTCTCCGCCGGCATGATCGCCTCTGTGCGCGAGCTCGGCCTGGGCGAAGACCACGAGGGCATCATGGTCCTGTCCGACTTCGGCCTCGACGCCGAGCTCGGCGCCGACGTGTTCGAGCTGTTCGCGCTCAACGACGAGGCCGCCGAGATCAACGTGACCCCGGACCGCGGCTACTGCTTCTCGATCCGTGGCGTCGCCCGCGAATACGCCCTCTCGACGGGCACCGCGTTCGTCGACCCGGTCTCGCGCGTTTCCGTAGCCGAGCCCACCGGCGAGGGCTACCCCGTGCGCCTCGAGGACCAGGCGCCGATCTACGGCACCGACGGCTGCGACCGCTTCGTCGCCCGCACGGTGCGCGGCGTCGATCCCACGCGTCCGACGCCGCCGTGGATGGCCTCGCGCCTGCGCCTGGCCGGCATGCGCTCTATCTCCCTGGTCGTCGACATCTCCAACTACGTCATGCTCGAGCTCGGCCAGCCGCTGCACTTCTACGACGCCGACAAGCTGCGCGGCCCGATCGTCGTGCGCCGCGCGAACCCAGGCGAGAAGCTCACGACCCTCGACGAGAAGACCCGCGAGCTCTCCGCCGAGGACCTGCTCATCACGGACGACCGCGGGCCGATCGGCCTCGCCGGCGTCATGGGCGGCGCGGAGACCGAGGTCGACGACGCCACGGCCGATGTCCTGATCGAGTCCGCCCACTTCGACGCGATCTCGATGGGCCGTACCCGCCGCCGCCACCGCCTGCCGTCGGAGGCGTCCAAGCGCAACGAGCGCGGTGTGGACTTCGCGCTCGCCGACGTCGCGGCGCAGCGCGCCATCGACCTGCTCCTCGAGCTCGCCGGCGGGACCGCCGAGACCACGGTGACGGACGTCCGCAAGGACCCCGACGCCGTCGTGATCGACCTGCCCGCGGGCTTCGCCTCGCGCCTCATCGGCGTCGACTACACCCGCGAGCAGGAGCTCGCCGCCCTCGACGGCGTCGGCGCGAGCGTCGAGGAGTACGACGGCGGCCTGCGGGTCACCGCGCCGACGTGGCGTCCCGATCTGGCCATCAAGGAGGACCTCGTCGAGGAGATCGCGCGCCTGGTCGGGTACGACCGGATCCCCGCGACCCTCCCGGTCGCGCCCCCCGGCCGCGGCCTCACGCGGGCCCAGCAGCAGCGCCGCCGCGTCCTGCAGGGGCTCGCCGACGCCGGCCTGACCGAGGTGCTCAACTACCCGTTCGTCTCCACCGCCCAGAACAACCGGTTCGGCACGGCGGTCGAGGGCGAGGAGGTGGCGGCCGTGAAGCTGGCCAACCCGATCTCCTCCGAGTTCGGGTTCCTGCGCCGCTCGCTGCTTCCGGGGCTGCTGGACGCGGCGCGCCGCAACCACGGCCGCGGCTTCCGCGACCTGGCCCTCTTCGAAGCCGGACTCGTGTTCGAGCCGGGCGAGCAGACCGGTTCGGCCGTGCTGCCGCCGCTGGGCGCCAAGCCGGCCGACGAGGTCCTCGACGAGCTCGACGCGGGCATCCCGGGCCAGCCGTGGCACATCGGCGGTGTGCTGCTCGGGCACGAGGCCGCGCCGGCCGCCGGGTACGCCCCGCGCGCCTGGGAGTGGTCGGACGCCCTCGACGCGGCACGCACGGTCGCGGACCTGCTCGGCGTCGATCTGGCGGTCGCGCAGGGGGCGCACCAGGCGTTCCACCCGGGCCGCACCGCGCAGCTGTCGCTGCGCTCGGGCGAGGTCGTCGGCTACGCCGGCGAGCTGCACCCGAAGCTGCTGTCGGAGCAGGACCTGCCGGAGCGCACTGCCGCCTTCGAACTGAACCTCGAGGAGATCATGGCCGCCGCGGCGGACGTGATCGTCTCGAAGCCGATCTCGACGTTCCCGGTGTCCACCCAGGACGTCGCGCTGGTCGTCGACGGCACCACGGTTGCCGCCGCAGTGCTCGAGACGCTCCGGGAGGGCGCCGGCGAGCTGCTCGAGGAGGTCGCGCTGTTCGACGTCTACTCGGGCCCCGGCATCGAGGACGGCAAGAAATCGCTGGCCTTCGGCCTGCGCTTCCGCGCCGCCGACCGCACGCTGACGGCCGACGAGGCCTCGGAGTCCCGCGCCGCCGCCGTGGCATTGGCCGCCGAGCGGCACGGGGCCGTGCAGCGGTAGGAGGGGATCCGGCGTCGTCCGACGGCGTTACGCACCACACGGGGCGGCGAGCACCGGCTCGCCGCCCCGTGCTCGGTTCGGCAGGTCAGGCCTGCCCCGCGGCGATGGCGCCGATGCCCGCGGCGAGCAGGCCGGCGGTGAGCACTGCGGCGCCGATCGGCACGAGGACCGCGGCGGGGCCCGGCTTCTGCGGATCCTCGCCCAGGACGCCGAGGAAGAAACCGGCAGGCATGAGGATGGCCGCCACCGGGACGCCGGACCGCGCCAGCCAGGTCGCCCACGCGGGCAGATCGAAGGCGTCGGTGTAGGGGAGGATGGCCAGCGCGAGGACGAGCAGGACGGCGGCGTGCGCGTGTCCGGCGCGGTACCAGTTCTTCTGGAGGTCGTTGCTGGGCTTGCCGCCTGTCGTGACGCGCAACAGGAAAGCACCGCCGGATTCGACCGTGATCAGGGCCAGCAGGAGGATGCCGGCCAGGGTGAGGGTTGCGGGTTCCATCGGTTGCCTTCCGTTCGCGGATGACGCTGACGTAGTGTTGGATACCTGTACTATCCAGAGTAGATAGTGAAGGTATCCAAGACAAGGGGTGTGAATGAGGATCTCGGGACTGGTCGAGCGCACCGGGGTTCCGCTGGCGACGGTCAAGTACTACCTGCGCGAGGGGCTGCTGCCGCCCGGGCGGGCCGTCGGGGCGAAGCTGTCGCTCTACGGCGAGGAGCATGTCAGGCGCCTCGCGCTCATCCGCGCCCTGCGGGACACCGCGAACCTGCCGCTGGCCCGTGTGCGCACCATCGTGGCGCTGATCGACGAGCCGGCGGACGATCTGCTCGAGTCGCTGGGGCGGGCGGTGGCCGCGCTGCCGCCGGCCGTCGCCGACGACCGTCAGGGGCCCTATCCCCGTGCCGAGGGCGTCGCCCGGGAGATCGGACCCGCCATCGACCCGGGATCCACCGCGATGGCCCAGCTCGAGGACGCCCTCGCGGCCGCGGAGTCGGTCGGTCTCGGGATCAGCGCCGAACGGGCGCGCCTCTACGCGCAGCACCTGCGCGCCATGGCGGAGTTCGACATCGCCCAGGTGCCGACGGGCGATCGCGGACGGGCCATCGAGTACTCGGTGCTGGGCACAGCGATCTACGAGCCCGTCATCGCCGCCATGCGCCGCCTGGCCCACCAGGACGTGGCGCGTTCCGCCCGCGACGACGCCGGGGACCGCTAGGCTGGCGACATGAGCGAACTCGATACCCCGGCGGTCGAGGCGGCCCGGGCGGCCGGCCTCGACTTCACCACCACGCAGCACGGCCGGGTGAACAGCCTCCAGGAGGCGGCCGCGGCCCGCGGAATTGAACCCCGGGACCTCATCAAGACGCTCGTGGTGCGTCGCGGCGAGGGCGATTATCTGCTGGTCCTCGTCCCCGGCGACCGCAAGTTCTCCTGGCCCAAGCTCCGCGCACTGCTCGGCACCAGCCGGCTCTCGATGCCGGACGCGGCCGAGGCCCAGCGCGTCACCGGGTACGAGCGCGGCACCATCACCCCGTTCGGGACGCTGGCCCCGCTGCCCGTGGTCGCGGATGGGAATGTCGCCGGCCGGACCATCTCCATCGGGGCCGGCGCGCACGGCGCCGGCATGACGGTCGCGGCGGACGACGTCGTCGCGCACTTCGGCGCGCAGGTCGCCGACATCTCCGAGGCCGAGTAGGCGACGCTACGGAGTCGTGGAGGCGGTCGTGGCCGGCCGGCCGCCCCACCAGCGGGCGACGCAGGCGTCGATCCGGTGGCCGGCCAGCGTACACAGCGGAACGAGCACGGCGGCGAGGCCTGCGGCGGCGACCCAGGAGAATTCGTAATAGACCGGCGTATCGTGCGAGGCGCCGTGGAGGTTCCACGCCGGCGTCGTCAGGTACGCCCAGAACTGTACCGGTGCGGAGAAACCGAACATGCCGATCGCGAGCCAGCTGCATCCCCAACTGAACGACCGCGTGAAGGCGACCACGACGAGCGCGAGCGAGGCCCACCCGCCCAGGCTGAAGAGGGTACTGGCCGGCTGCGGGCCGACGAACGGCTGCCAGAACCCGAACGTGTGCTCGCCGAGGAGCGGTGGTCGCCCGTCCGCGAGGCCCAGGGCGTTCGCGGCAACGGCCCAGGCGCCGGCGGCCATCAGGGCGGAGAGCGCGACGACCATGAGCCGCCGAGGCGTGTTGGCGTGCCAGCTCGATGCGATGGCGGCGAGCGGGATCGCGGCCACCAGAGGAAGCATGCCGAGCCCGAAGAGGCCCATCGACTCGGTCACCACGTGCCGGCTCGTGTCGGTCACGAGCACGTAGTTCAGTGCGCTGTCTTCGCGCATGACGCACAAGTTGTAGTTGCCCCATCCCATGGTGTCGAGGAACGCGGTGGAATTCGTGTCGCACGTGACCCAGCGATTCAACGCGGCCTCGGCCTGAAGCCAGGCGGCCGCTGCAAAGCACACGGAAGCGAGCGCCGCAACGGACACACGGGCCCGGAAGGACGCCGATCTGGTGGTGGCGTAGTGATTCAAGCGGGCCTCCTGCCTTGGAATTCTTCGCCCTCGCCGACCACGGCGGCGGCGGCGGGGCCGACGACCTGTTGGAACAACTTCTCTTCAGCTTGCGTGCAGGCATCTGGTTTGTCGATGGGCGAGCCGTCGGCGCGGAGCAGCACGGGGTCGTCATCGTCGTCGAGGACGGCGAAGCCGTGCAGCAGGAGGTCGATGAGGAGTTGATCTCCGGTCATGGGTGCAAGACTAGGGGTACATCGTGAATAGCCGGTGAAGCGGGGGAGTGCCCCGCTCGACCCGAAGGAGGCACGTGCCGCATCCGCCCGTCACGCTCATCGCCGTACCGCTCTCGTTCGCCGCGCAGCTGCCGCCGGCATGGCTGACGCCCGCCGAGCGCGATCGGGCCGCAGCGTACGACGACGGCGCGCCCCGCCGCCGATTCCTCGCCGGCCGGCTCGGCGTGCGCTTCGCCATCGCCGCCCACCTGGGCCGCAGGGAGGTCATGGGCGATCCCGGCCGCGTCGTGATCACCGGACTGTGCCCGCGGTGCGGCAGCGCGGCGCACGGGCGGCCCGTGGCTTTCGTCGACGACGAACCGCTGGAGCTGAGCCTGAGCTACTCCCGGGGCGACATCGCGCAGGGAGCGGCCGGGGACAGCGGGTGGCTCCTGGTCGGGACGGGGCCGGCGGAGGTGATGCTCGGTGTCGACGTGTGCGCTCCCATCGACGCGTGGGACGGGATCTTCGACCCGCGTCAGGAGTCCGTGCTGCGGCTGCTGCCGGAGGCGCTGCGCGCCCGCGAGGCCGCGCGGCGCTGGGCGGTCATCGAGGCCCGCGGCAAGGCCAGCGGCCACGGGATCGTGCCCGCGCCGAACCACGATCCGCGGGCGACGGACCCGGACGCCGAACCGGCGGCGCTGGAGGACGAACTCGATCCCGCGGCCGGGACCGTCGGCGAGTGGGCGGGCGCGCTGGGCACGCTCGGCGTGAAGATCGTCGCGACCGGCACGGACGCCGAACGCGCGGCGCTGACGCAGCTGCGCGCCGCCGTCGTGCTGCAGCGGCCTACGGGCGGCTGACCGGGAACGGGGGCAGCTGCCGGGCGAAGAGCCACGGGCGCATCAGCTCCTCGGCGCCGGCGGCGTGGCCGGCGGCCTGGTCGACGTGCGCCGCGAAGCGCGGGTAGTCGACGTGGCCGTGGCGGTTGGCCTGGGTCCAGGCGCGCAGCATGGCGAAGAACGCGGCGTCGCCGAGCCAGAGCCGCACCGCGTGCAGGGCCAGTGCGCCGCGCTTGTACACGCGGTCGTCGAACATGTTCTCCGCGCCGGGCTCTCCCACGGCGACGTCCTGCGGCTTCGCCGCCAGTCCCGCGTGCGCGGCGCGCGCCCGGGACTCGACCGAGCCCTGCCCGGCGGCCTCCGACCAGAGCCATTCGGCGTAGCAGGCGAAGCCCTCGTGCATCCAGATGTCCTGCAGGCGCGCCGCGGTCAGCGAGTTGCCGAACCACTGGTGGGAGAGCTCGTGGGCGATGAGCCGCTGCTGCTCCCAGCCCGGCGCCAGGTGGTTGCGGCCGAAGATGGACACCCCGTGCGCCTCGAGCGGGATCTCGAGCTCGTCCTCCGTCACGACCGCGGCGTAGGCGTCGAACGGGTACGGCCCGAAGGCCTCGCTGAACGTCGCGATCATCCGCGGCTGGTCGGCGAACGCCGCCTCGGCCTCCGCCTTCAGCTCCGCCGGCGCCAACAGGATCTGCGCGGGCAGCACGACGGCGGCCGCGTGCCGTCCCGCGACCGCCTCGCCGTCCGCGGGGAGGCTCCAGCGCTCGTAGCGTCCGATCTGCAGGGTCGCCAGGTAGGTCGCCATCGGCTCGCGCACCTCGTAGACCCAGCGCTCGCGGCTGGCCTTGCGCGCGTGGTCGACGAGCTCGCCGTTGCAGACGGCCCGGTAGTCGGCGTCCGTGGCGACCGCGATCCGGTAGGTCGCCTTCTGGCTCGGGTGGTCGTTGCACGGGAACCAGGTCGCCGCGCCGTTGGGCTGCCCGGCGACGAGGACGCCGTCCTCGAGCTCCTCCCAGCCGACCTCGCCCCACGGGCCGTTGCGCGGGCCCGGGTTCCCGGCGTAGCGGATGGTCGCGGTGAAGCGCTCGCCGGCCGGCACCGGCTGGGACGGGGAGAGCACGAGCCGCTCGCCGCGCACCTTGAAGGCCGCCTTCCGGCCGTTCACGGACGCCTTGACGGTCTTCAGGCCGGCGAGGTCGAACTCGATCCGGGCCAGGCTGTGGACCGCCGTCGCGCTGATGGTCGCCGTGCCGGAGAGGTGGTTGCCGCCGAGCTTGCATTCGAGGTCGAGATCGTAGTGCTCGACCCGGTAGCCGTCGCTGCCCGTGCCGGGCAGGTAGGGGTCCGGCAGGGCGGGGTCTGCTGGCGTGCTCATAGCAGTCAAGCCTACGTGGCCGCCGGCTCGAGCGGCGCGTCCTCGACGTCCGCGGCGGTCTGCATGACGAGGGGTTCCGGGCGCTTCCACGGCTTGACCGGATTTCCCATCCACGACGTCGAGCCCATGATCGCCTCGCCGCGCATGACGAGCGAGACCGGGCCGACGGTGGCGCCGTCGCCGATGGACGCGGCCGGCAGGATCACGCCGTTGGGTCCGAGCGTCGCGCCGCGGCCCAGCTCGACGGAGTCGATGGCCATGACGCGGTCGTGGAACAAGTGGGTCTGGACGACGCAGCCGCGGTTGACCGTGGACGAGTCGCCCAGGTGCACGAGGTCGGCCTCGGGCAGCCAGTAGCTCTCGCACCAGACGCCGTGTCCGATGCGCGCGCCGAGGCCCCGGAGGAACCAGACCAGCGCCGGAGTGCCGGAGGCGGCTCGCGCGAACCAGGGGGCGCAGACCATCTCGACGAACGTGTCGACGACCTCGTTGCGCCAGATGAACGACGTCCACAGCTCGTGCCTGCCCGCCCGGATCCGGCCGACGACCACCCATTTGGCCAGTAGCGAGACCCCGGCGGCGACCGCGCCGGCCGCGAGCATGACTGCCCCGCTGACGACGACGGCCGCCGCCGGGCCCCAGACGCCCGCCAGCAGGTCCAGTGCCACGAGGACGCCGGCTGCGATCCCCACGGTGACCATGACGGGGACGAAACGGCAGATCTCCCAGGCCGCGCGGGCGGCCTTGAGACGGATCGGCGGCTGGAACGTGCGCGACTCGTCGAGCTCCTCCTCGACCCGTCGCAGCCGCACGGGCGGGCTGCCCAGCCACGACGACCCGGCCTTGGCCTTGGGCGGGGTGGCGGAGAGGACGGCGACCAGACCGCGCTTGGGCACGCGGCGCCCCGCCGCGGCGATGCCCGAATTGCCGAGGAAGGCCCGCTTGCCGATCTTGGCGGGGCCGACGTGCATCCATCCGCCGCCGAGCTCGTACGAGGCGACCATCGTGTCGTCGGCGAGGAACGCGCCGGAGGCGATCGTCGTCATCTTCGGCACGAGCAGCACGGTGGACGCCTCGACGTTGCGGCCGACCTTGGCGCCGAGCAGGCGCAGCCAGACCGGGGTGAAGAGCGACGCGTAGAGCGGGAAGAGCAGGTCGCGGGCCGTGTCCAGGAGCCGTTCCGTGGCCCAGACCTGCCAGCCGATACGGCTGCGGACGGGGTGCCACCCGGCTGCCAGGCCGAGGCCGAGGGCGCGGACCGCGAGGGCGATCAGCACGGCGTTGGCGACGAACCACACGAGAGCGACGAGGGGGACGACGGCCGGCAGGGCCGACCAGCTGCCCGAGAGGGAGTCGCCGCCGCGCAGCAGCCACGCCCCGACCAGGGCGGCGCCGAGGATCGAGACCCAGGGGATGAGGGCGAGGCCGGCCGAGGCGAGGCCGAATCCGATGGTCGCCCAGACGCCGCCGGCCGGTTTCGCGTCGGGCCAGCCGGGTTTCGCCCTGCCGGTGCGCTTCGCGGGAGAGCCGGCGTAGGAGGAGTCCTGTCGGGTCGCGCCGACCACCGCGGACCCGGCCTGCACGTCGGTTCCGGATCCGACCCGGGCGCCGGGCAGGAGGGTCGAGCGGGCGCCGATCGTCGCGCCGGCGCCGATCCTGATGGACCCGACGTGGACGTCGTCGCCGTCGATCCAGTATCCGGAGAGGTCCACCTCCGGTTCGACGCTCGCGCCCTTGCCGACGGTGAGCATGCCCGTCACGGGCGGCACGGAGTGCAGGGTCGCGCCACGGCCGACGCGCGCGCCGAGGGCACGGGCGTACAGAGGCACCCATGGTGCGCTCATGAGGGAGACCGGGTCGATCAGGTCCGCGATGTGCTGGGCCAGCCAGAGGCGCAGGTGCACGCGGCCGGAGCGCGGGTACACGCCGGGGGAGACCCCGCGCAGCAGGAGCCGGGCCGAGGCGACGGACAGGCCCATGCGGCCGATCGGGCTGACGAAGACCAGCCAGAGCACGCCGATCGACCACCAGCTCGCCGTCACCGGGGAGGTGAGGATGCCCAGGGCGTCGGCGATGTTGTTGCCGATCAGCAGGTACGTCAGCCAGCGCAGTCCGACCAGCACGAAGAGGGGGACGCCGAGGACCGTCTGGAGGACCTGGGCGCCGCGGCGGGTCCCGGCCACGGTGCGCTGCGGGGCGTCGTCGTCGGCGGTTCCCTCCCCGAGGTCCTCGAGCAGGGCGCCGAGCCGGGGGTGCTCGTAGAGGTCGCCGACGGTGACCGACGGGTAGCGGGTGCGGAGCCGGGAGACGAGCTGTGCCGCCGGGAGGGAGCCGCCGCCGGAGGCGAAGAAGTCGGTGTCGAGGCCGGCGGGTTCGGCGCCGAGCACGGCGGCCCAGGCGTCCACGATGAAGCGGGCGTCGTCGGAGAGGTCGGGCAGGCCGTCGTCGTCGTTCACGTTCAGCTGTTCGAGCGGCCACGGCAGCGCGGCCCGGTCCACCTTCCCGCTCGTCTTGGTCGGCAGCGTGTCGACGACGGCCAGGCGCGGGATCAGGGCCGCCGGCAGCTCGGACGCGAGCCGCTCCCGCGCGGCGGCCAGATCGTGGTCGGGCGCGGCGACCAGGTACCCGATGAGCAGCTGGTTCCCGGCCGCCGTCGTCTTGACCGCGGCGGCCGCGCCGGCGACGCCGGGCAGCGACTGCAGGGACGCGTCGATCTCGCCGAGTTCGATGCGGCGGCCGCCGAGCTTGACCTGCTCGTCGGCGCGGCCGACGAAGATCAGGCCGGCGGGGTCGTTGACGACCAGGTCGCCGGAGCGGTACGCGCGCTCCCAGCCGAGCGTGGGCATCGGCGCGTACTTCTCGGCGTCCTTCGCGGCATCGAGGTAGCGGGCCAGCCCCACGCCGCCGATGATCAGCTCGCCGGTGGCGCCCTCGGCGACGGGGATCCCCGCGGAGTCGACGACGGCGAGGTCCCAGCCGTCCAGGGGCAGCCCGATGCGCACGGGGTCCGTGCCGTCCATCTGCGCGCCGCACGCGACGACCGTCGCCTCCGTGGGCCCGTAGGTGTTCCAGAGCTCGCGTTCCGGGGTCGACAGGCGCGCTGCGAGCTCGGGCGGGCAGGCCTCGCCGCCGAAGATCAGCAGGCGCACGTTCTCCAGCGCCTCGGCCGGCCAGATCGCGGCGAGGGTCGGGACCGTCGAGACGGCGGTGATCCCGCGCGAGGTCAGCCAGGGTCCGAGGTCCGCACCGGAGCGCACCAGCGCGCGGGGTGCCGGCACGAGGCACGCGCCGTGCCGCCAGGCGAGCCACATCTCCTCGCACGAGGCGTCGAACGCGACCGAGAGGCCGGCCAGCACGCGGTCGCCCGGCCCGAGCGGCTCGTTCTGCAGGAACATGCGGGCCTCGGCGTCCACGAAGGCGGCCGCCGAACGCTGCGACACGGCCACGCCCTTCGGGGTTCCCGTGGAGCCGGACGTGAAGATGATCCAGGCGTGGTCGCCGGTGGCGGCCACGCGCGGGTCCGGGAACGGGGCGGGGCGGTCCTTTCCCGCGACGACGTCGCCGCCGGCGCGCAGGATGCCGGCGACCTGCGCCTCGGTGAAGACCAGGCGGGCGCGCTCGTCCGGATCGTCGGCGTCGACCGGGACGTAGGCCGCCCCGATCGTGAGGGCCGCCAGGATTCCGATGTAGAGCTCGCGGGTCCCCGACGGGATGCGGATGCCGACCCGGTCGCCCGCCCCGAGACCCGCCCGGTGCATCTCGAGCGACTTGCGGCGGACCTCCTCGGAGAGCTCGCTGTAGGTCAGGGCGGTGTCGCCGTCGTCGAGGGCGAGCGCATCGGGGAACGCCTCCGCCGTCTGCTGGAAGATGTCGACGAGGGTGCGCGGTTCGGGTGCGGCGCCGCCGCGGGGGAACTGGCAGGGGTGAACGGGGGTCACGGAGGACATGGGTGCTTTCTGCAGGACGCCGGTTGCCGGCGCGGAGAGCTGCGGGGACGACGCCGACGCTAGCGCTTCGAGGTGTCGGGGACGTGACCAGCAGGGGAGGAACCGGTTAGGGGATGAGCAGGAGCTTGCCGGTCGTCGCTCGGGACTCGAGGTCGGCGTGCGCCCGGGCGGCCTCGGCGAGCGGGTAGCTGCCGCCGACGCGGATCGTCAGCTGCCCGCCGGCGACCAGGCCGTAGATCTCGCCGCCCCGCCAGGCGCGTTCTTCGGGGGTGAGCAGGAAGTCGGCCAGCTTGGGCCGGGTGACCGAGACGGACCCGGCCGCGTTGAGCCGCTGCAGGTCGACCGGCGGGACCTGACCCGACGCCCCGCCGAAGAGGACGAGCGTCCCGCGCTTCTTCAGCGCGGCGAGCGATCCGTCGAAGGTGTCCTTCCCGACGCCGTCGTAGACCGCGTCGACCCCGCGCCCGCCGGTGACCTCGTCGACGGTGGCGGCGACGTCGTCGTATCCGACGACGTGGTCGGCGCCGGCCTCCCTCGCCAGGGCCGCCTTCTCAGGCGTGGAGGTCGTGGTGATGACCGTGG
This sequence comes from Zhihengliuella salsuginis, assembly GCF_014651715.1. Taxonomy (GTDB): domain Bacteria; phylum Actinomycetota; class Actinomycetes; order Actinomycetales; family Micrococcaceae; genus Zhihengliuella; species Zhihengliuella salsuginis. Next base: position 13,378 of record NZ_BMXK01000007.1, on the reverse strand, counting down.
CCCCGCGCAGCTTGAGCAGCTGGGTCAGGATGCCGCCGACGCCGCCGGCGCCCGCGTAGGTCAGGACGACGTCGCCCTCGGCGACGTCGTAGCTCGAGTTCACGAGGTAGTGGGCGGTGAAGCCCTGCAGCGGGACGGCCGCGGCGACGTCGTCGGGCACCTCGTCCGGCACCCGCACCGCCCGCTCGGCGTCGAGGAGCATGGCGGAGGCGTACGTGGCCGACCCCTCGGCGGTGGCCACGCGGTCGCCGACGGCGAAGCCGGAGACGCCGTCGCCGACCGCGGTCACCCGGCCGGCGGCCTCGGACCCGGGGACGAACGGGTAGGACACGGGGTAGACACCGGCGCGCTGGTAGGTTTCGATGAAGTTGACGCCGGCCGCGGCCACGTCGACGGCGAGCTGGCCCGGCCCGGGGCGCGGAGCCTCGATCTCGGCGACCTCGAGAACATCGGGTCCGCCGGGCTCGCGGGCCTGAACGGCGTACGTCATCTGGGTGCTCCTTCGTGCGCGGGCGGGTATTCGGTCCCCACCTTACTGAGGGTCGGCGGGATGCGGCACTGCGTGACACGCTCGGCGCCGTCACGAATGAATAATTATTAGCAATCGTGCATAGTTGTGACTATGCTGGGTGCATGACGATTTCAGTGGCCGTGTCAGGTGCGAGCGGATACGCGGGCGGGGAAGTCCTACGCCTGCTCGGACAGCATCCCGAAGTGGAGATCGGGGCGATCACCGCCCACAGCAACGCCGGCGCGCAGCTCGGGTCGCTGCAGCCGCACCTCTTTGCGCTCGCCGACCGCGAGCTCGTCGACACCACCGTCGAGAACCTCGCCGGTCACGACGTGGTCTTCCTCGCGTTGCCGCACGGCGCCAGCGGGGCCCTCGCCGCGCAACTGTCCGACGACGTCCTGGTGATCGACGCCGGCGCCGACCACCGCCTCGAGTCCTCCGCGGCGTGGGAGGAGTTCTACGGCAGCGATCACGCCGGGACGTGGCCCTACGGCCTGCCCGAGCTGCCCGGCGCCCGGGCCGAACTGGCCTCCGCACGCCGCATCGCCGTGCCCGGCTGCTACCCGACGAGCGCCCAGCTGGCTCTGGTGCCCGGCTTCGCCGCCGGCGTTCTGGAGCCGGAGGACGTCGTGATCGTGGCGGCCTCCGGGACCTCGGGTGCCGGCAAGGCGCTCAAGCCGCACCTCCTCGGCTCCGAGGTCATGGGCGGCATGAGCCCCTACGGCGTCGGCGGCATCCACCGCCACACGCCCGAGATGGAACAGGGCTTCTCCCGCGCCGCCGGGGCGGACGTGACCGTCTCCTTCACGCCGACGCTCGCGCCGATGGCCCGCGGCATCCTGACCACCGCGACTGCCCGCGTGAAGCCCGGAACCACGGCCGGGCAGCTGCGCGCCGTCTGGGAGGACGCATACGCGTCCGAGGCCTTCGTGCACGTGCTGCCCGAGGGGCAGTGGCCGCAGACCAAGGCGGTCCTCGGCTCCAACCACGCCGCGATCCAGCTGGCCTTCGACGAGCGCGCGGGCCGCGTGATCGTGGTCGCCGCGATCGACAACCTGACCAAGGGGACGGCCGGCGGCGCCGTGCAGTCCATGAACATCGCGCTGGGATTCGACGAGATGACCGGCCTGACCGCCGAAGGGACGGCCCCCTGATGAACACGCTCCCCACCACCTCCACCGCGGCCTCCGGTCCGTTCGGAGTCACCGCCCCGGCCGGTTTCCGCGCCTCGGGCGTGCCCGCCGGCCTGAAGTCGACGGGCGCGCGCGACGTCGCCGTCGTCGTGAACGACGGCCCGCGCAAGGCGGCCGCGGCCGTCTTCACCTCGAACCGCGTGGCCGCCGCACCCGTCACCTGGTCGAAGCAGGTCGTCGGCGACGGCCGGGCGGACGCCGTCGTGCTGAACTCCGGCGGCGCCAACGCGTGCACCGGCCCCGAGGGGTTCGGCAACACGCACCGCACGGCCGAGCACGCGGCTGACGCCCTCGGCATCGGCGCGGCCGACACGATCGTCTGCTCGACCGGCCTGATCGGCGTGCAGCTGCCGATGGACCGGTTGATCGGCGGCGTCGACGCGGCGGTCGCCGCGCTCGGCACGGGCGGCGAGCACGACGGCGGCGCCGCGGCCGCCGCGGCCATCATGACCACCGATTCGGTCTCGAAGCAGTCCGGCTTCGCCGGCACCGGCTACAGCATCGGGGCCATGGCGAAGGGCGCCGGCATGCTCGCCCCGGGCCTGGCGACGATGCTCGTGGTGGTCACCACGGACGCCGATGTCGACCCGGCCAGCCTCGACACGGCGCTGCGCGCCGCGACCCGGGTGAGCTTCGACCGCACCGACTCGGACGGGTGCATGTCCACCAACGACACGGTCGTGCTGATGGCCTCGGGCGCCTCGGGCACGGTGCCGGACGCGGACGAGTTCGCCGCCGGGCTGGCCGCGGTCTGCACGGACCTGGCCCAGCAGCTGATCACCGACGCCGAGGGTGCGGGGCACGACATCGCCATCCGGACCGTGGGTGCCGCCAGCGAGGCCGATGCCGAGATCGTGGGCCGCGCGGTGGCCCGCTCCAACCTCTTCAAGACGGCCATCTTCGGCCAGGACCCGAACTGGGGGCGCATTCTCTCGGCCGTCGGCACCACCGACGCCGCCTTCGAGCCGGACCAGCTCGACGTCACGATCAACGGGATCACGGTGTGCCGCGGCGGCGGGGTCGGAGACGACCGCGACCTCGTCGACCTGACCGGGCGCGACGTGAGCGTCGAGATCGACCTCAACGCCGGCGCGGCCGAGGCGACGATCTGGACGAACGACCTGACGCACGAGTACGTGCACGAGAACTCGGCCTACAGCAGTTAGGGACACCATGGAAGCTCCTTCCCCCCACCAGCACCAGACCGCCCAGCGCAAGGCCGAGGCGCTGATCGAAGCCCTGCCGTGGATCCAGCGGTTCGCCGGGACCACGATGGTGATCAAGTACGGCGGCAACGCCATGGTCAACGAGGACCTGCGCCGGGCCTTCGCCGAGGATATCGTCTTCCTGCACCACGCGGGCATCCACCCCGTCGTCGTGCACGGCGGCGGCCCTCAGATCAGCCGGATGCTCGAGAAGCTGGGCATCGAATCCGAGTTCCGCGGCGGGCTGCGCGTGACGACGCCCGAGGCCATGGACGTGGTCCGCATGGTCCTCACCGGGCAGGTGCAGCGCGAGCTCGTCGGGCTCATCAACTCGCACGGCCGGTACGCCGTCGGGCTCTCCGGCGAGGACGGTGCCCTGCTGCGCGCGGCGCGCCGGGGCACGGTCGTCGACGGAGAGGAGGTCGACCTCGGCCTCGTCGGCGAGGTGACCGGCGTCGAACCGGAGCAGATCGAGGACCTGATCTCCGCCGGCCGCATCCCGGTGATCTCCTCCATCGCCCCCGAGTTCGTGGGCTCCGATCCCACCGGGGCGGTGCTCAACGTCAACGCGGACACCGCGGCGTCGTCGCTCGCTGCGGAGCTGGGGGCCTCCCGCTTCGTCGTGCTGACCGACGTCGAGGGGCTCTACTCGAACTGGCCGGACCAGTCCTCGCTCATCTCGTCGCTGACCGCCTCCGAGCTGCGCGGGCTCCTGCCGCGGCTGGAGTCCGGGATGATCCCGAAGATGGAGGCCTGCCTGGCCGCCGTCGACGCCGGGGTCGGCCGCGCCGCGATCGTCGACGGCCGCCAGCCGCACTCGATGCTGCTCGAGGTCTTCACGACCGCCGGCATCGGCACCCAGGTCGTCCCGGACGAGGAGGTGGCCTGATGTCACCGGCAAGCCACGACGCCGCAGCCGACCTGCCGGCCGACCTCGCGCAGCTGACCGGGGTCGGCGCCGCCCACGCCCCGGGCACGACGGCCGGCGACGAGCTGCTCGGCCGCTACCGGGACTCCCTCATGGGCGTCTTCGGCACGCCGCAGCGCGTCCTGGTCCGCGGCTCCGGCGCGCGGGTGTGGGACGCCGACGGCAAGGAGTACCTGGACCTGCTCGCGGGCATCGCCGTCAACGCGCTCGGCCACGCGCACCCGCTGCTGACCTCGGTCGTCACGAGCCAGCTCGCCACGCTCGGGCACATCTCGAACTTCTTCACCAGCCCGACCCAGATCGCGCTGGCCGAGAAGCTGCTGCAGGTCGCGCAGGCCCCGGCGGGCTCCAAGGTCTTCTTCGCGAACTCCGGCACCGAGGCCAACGAGGCGGCCTTCAAGCTCGCCCGCCGCAACGCGGGCACGCCCGAGCGCCCCCGGAACCGCATCGTCGCGCTCGAGAACGCCTTCCACGGGCGCTCGATGGGCGCCCTCGCACTGACCTGGAAGCAGGCCTACCGCGAGCCGTTCGAGCCCCTGCCCGGCGGCGTCGAGTGGGTCCCGGCCGGTGACGCCGAGGCGCTGCGCGCCGCCGTCGACGACACCGTCGCCGCCGTCTTCATCGAGCCCGTCCAGGGCGAGGCCGGCGTCCGCGGGTACGACGACGGCTACCTGGCCGCCGCGCGGGAGATCACCCAGGCGGCCGGCGCCCTGCTGGTCTTCGACGAGGTGCAAACCGGCATCGGCCGCACCGGCGAGTGGTTCGCCTCCCAGAGCGGCACGGCGGTGGTTCCGGACGCGATGACGCTCGCCAAGGGGCTCGGGGGCGGGTTCCCGATCGGGGCGCTGATCACGTTCGGCGGGGCCGCCTCGTCGCTGCTGTCCGCAGGCCAGCACGGCACGACCTTCGGCGGCAACCCGGCGGCCACCGCCGCCGCCCTCGCGACGCTGCACACGATCGAGACCCAGGGGCTGCTGGAGCACGCCCGCCGCGTCGGCGCCGCCGCCGCGTCCGGTCTCCGCGGGCTGGGCTTCGTGGCGGACGTCCGCCAGTTCGGGCTGCTGATCGGCTTCGACCTCGACGCCGACATCGCACCCGCGATGGTCCAGTGCGCCCTCGACGCCGGCTTCATCATCAACGCGCCGGGACCGCGCACGCTGCGCCTGGCCCCGCCGCTGATCATCACGCAGGAGCAGATCGCGGCCTTCGTCGCCGCGCTGCCCGGAATCTACGACGCCGCTCAGAAGGAGACCGCATGAGCACCCTGAGGCACTTCCTCGCCGACACCGACATCACCCGGGCCGAGCAGACCGAGATCCTCGACCTGGCGCTCGCCATGAAGGCCGACCGCTTCGCGCACCGGCCGCTGGCGGGACCGCAGACGGTCGCCGTCTTCTTCGACAAGACCTCCACCCGCACGCGCGTCTCTTTCGCCGCGGGCATCGCCGACCTCGGCGGCAACGCCCTGATCGTGAATCCGGGCGAGTCGCAGCTGGGCCACAAGGAGTCGATCTCCGACTCGGCGAAGGTCCTCTCGCGCATGGTCTCGACCGTGGTGTGGCGGACCTACGCGCAGGCCGGCCTGGAGGAGATGGCCGCGCACTCGTCCGTGCCCGTGATCAACGCGCTCTCCGACGAGTACCACCCGTGCCAGCTGCTGGCCGACCTGCTCACCGTGCGCGAGCACAAGGGCGACCTGGCCGGGCTGACCATGACCTACCTCGGCGACGCCGCCAACAACATGGCCGCCTCCTACCTGCTCGCCGGCGTCACCGCCGGCATGCACGTGCGCCTCGCCGGCCCCGAGGGGTACCTGCCGAACGACGACGTCGTGGCCGCCGGCCGTGCGCGCGCCGCCGAGACGGGCGGTTCCGTCACGGTCACCACGGACGCCGCCGCGGCGGTCTCCGGCGCGGACGTCGTGGCCACCGACACCTGGATCTCGATGGGCCAGGAGGACGAGAAGGAGGAGCGACTGGCGCTCTTCGGCGACTACGCGCTGACCAGCTCCCTGCTGGCCGGGGCGTCGGACTCGGCGGTCGTGCTGCACTGCCTGCCGGCCTACCGCGGGTTCGAGATCGAGGCCGGCGTCATCGACGGCCCGCAGTCGGTCGTCTGGGACGAGGCCGAGAACCGCCTGCACGCCCAGAAGGCGCTCATGGCGTGGCTGCTCGCCCGGTCGGGCCTGGCCACGGACGAATCCGCGGGCCTGGCGTGATCAACCAGCCGGCAGGGCAGCCGTCCACCAAGATCGCGCGCCAGGAGCGGATCAAGGCGATCCTCGGCGTGGAGGCCGTGCGCTCCCAGGCCGAGCTGGCGGAGCTGCTCGCCGCCGACGGGGTGCAGGTCACCCAGGCGACGCTTTCGCGCGATCTCGTCGAGCTCGGCGCGATCCGGGTGCGCGGCGTCGACGGCGGACTCGTCTACGCGGTCCGCGCCGAGGGCGGCGACCGCAGCCCGCAGATCGGCGTCAAGCAGGAGGTCCTCGACGCCCGCCTCGCGAAGCTGTGCGCCGAGCTGCTGGTCACCGTGGAGGTCAGCGGCAACATCGTCGTCCTGCGCACTCCGCCGGGGGCCGCGAACTTCCTCGCCTCGGCGATCGACCACTCGGTGCTGCCGGAGGTCCTCGGCACGCTGGCCGGGGACGACACCATCATGCTGGTGACCCGGGATCCGGCCGGGGGCGAGGACGCCGCCGTCCGCTTCCTCGAGCTCGCCGACCAGCACTAGTCGGGCGGGCGGTTCCGCCGTCGTTTCGGCAGGGTGACCGCATTGCGCGATATGCATAACTATGTACACTTGTGAATAAAGTTTCCGGCCGCGCCAGTGGCGCCGATCGAAAGTAGGGGCGATGACCGAGCAGAACGGCAGCAGCAAGGCTGAAGGCACCAACGAGGGCTCCCTCTGGGGTGCCCGCTTCGCGGGCGGACCGGCCGACGCGCTGGCCGCCCTGAGCAAGTCCACGGACTTCGACTGGCGCCTGGCCAAGTACGACATCGCCGGCTCGCGGGCCCATGCCCGCGTCCTGCACCGCGTGGACCTGCTCACCGACGACGAGCTCGACGGCATGATCGCCGCCCTCGATGCGCTGGAGGCCGACGTCGTCTCCGGCGCGTACGTGCCGGCCCAGAGCGACGAGGACGTGCACGGCTCGCTCGAGCGCGGACTGATCGAGCGCGCCGGCCCGGCGCTGGGAGGCAAGCTGCGCGCCGGCCGCTCGCGCAACGACCAGATCGCCACGATGGGCCGGATGTTCATCCGCGACCACTCGCGCATCATCGCCCGCGGAGTGCTCTCCGTCGTCGACGCCCTGATCGCGCAGGCCGAGGCGCACCCGTACGCCCCGATGCCCGGCCGCACCCACCTGCAGCACGCGCAGCCCGTCCTCCTGTCCCACCACCTGCTGGCCCACGCCTGGGCCATGGTCCGCGACGTGCAGCGCCTGACCGACCTGGACCGCCGCGCCGCCGTCTCCCCGTACGGCTCCGGCGCCCTGGCCGGCTCGTCGCTGGGGCTGGACCCCAACGCCGTGGCGGACGAGCTCGGCTTCGACTCCGCCGTGTGGAACTCGATCGACGGGACCGCGGCGCGCGACATCTTCGCCGAGTTCACCTGGGTGTCGTCCATGATCGGGGTGGACCTCTCCCGCATCTCCGAGGAGATCATCTTCTGGGCCACGAAGGAGGCCTCCTTCGTGGCCCTCCACGACTCCTACTCGACGGGCTCGTCGATCATGCCGCAGAAGAAGAACCCCGACGTCGCCGAGCTCGCCCGCGGCAAGTCGGGCCGCCTCATCGGCGACCTGACGGGCCTGCTGTCCACGCTCAAGGGCCTTCCGCTCGCGTACAACCGCGACCTGCAGGAGGACAAGGAACCGGTCTTCGACGCCGCCGACACACTGGAGCTGCTGCTGCCGGCCGTCTCGGGCATGGTCGCGACCCTGAAGTTCAACACGGAGCGCATGGCCGAGCTGGCCCCGCAGGGGTTCGCGCTGGCCACCGACATCGCCGAGTGGCTCGTCCGCCAGGGCGTCCCGTTCCGCGACGCGCACGAGCTCTCCGGCTCAGCGGTCAAGGTCGCCGAGGCCCGCGGTGTCGAACTGTGGGACCTCACGGATGAGGAGTACGCCACGATTTCGCCCGAGTTGACGCCGGAGGTCCGCACCGTGCTCTCGACGGAGGGTTCGCTGAATTCGCGCAGCTCCCAGGGCGGGACGGGCCCCGCTGCGGTCGCTGAGCAGCTCTCGGCCCTCAAGGAGCAGGTGCAGCCGCTGCGCGTCTTCGCAGCCGACAGCTGATTGTCGCCCGCCGGACACCTCGGAGCCGGTAAAGTGGACGGGTGAATTCCGAACCAGAACCTGTTTCCGATCTGCTCGACCGGCTCTCCGAGGTCGTCCCCGACTACCCGAAGCCGGGGATCTCCTTCAAGGACCTGACCCCCGTCTTCTCCGACGCGGCCGGCTTGAAGCGGATCGTCGACGAGGTGGTCGCCCCCTTCGCCGGCGAATTCGATGTCATTGCGGGGCTGGAAGCCCGCGGCTTCGTCCTGGCCGCTGCGGGGGCCTACGCCACGGGCACGGGGATGGTGACCGTGCGCAAGGCCGGAAAGCTGCCGCGCGCCGTGTTCACAGAGGAGTACCTGCTCGAATACGGCACGGCTGCGCTCGAGCTGCACACGGACGACGTCGCCCCGGGAGCCCGCGTCCTGATTCTCGACGACGTCCTGGCCACGGGCGGGACCGTAGGCAGTGCGGTGAAGCTGATCGAGCGGGCCGGCGCGAGCGTCGCCGGTGTCGGCGTCATCCTCGAACTCGAGGAGTTGGGCGGCCGGGCCCGGCTCGACCCGCATCGCGTACATTCGTTGCAGCGCGTCTAGCTGCGACGCGTAGACTAGTCAGTCCACTTTCCGGCCGGGAACGCGATCGCGTCGCACCGGTTGCCAGCAGCTAGGAGACCACATGGTTGACGTGCCGACCTCCGCCACCGAGACGGACACCGCCGAATCCGGCCGTGTCGAGCTGGAACACGAACGCGGCTACGTGGGCGTGCTCTACTCGCGCCTGGACGCGCTGCGGGCGGAGAAGACCGAGCAATTGGCGAAGGTCCGCCGGACGGGGGCCATCGGCTCCTTGCAGAACCAGTCCGAGCGCGACGCGTACGCGACGATGCACGAGGACCGGCTCGCCCAGCTCAATGCGGTCGAGGAGCGCCTGGTCTTCGGCCGGCTCGACCTCGACGGCGCCGCCGTCGGCGACTCCGCCCCCCAGTCGTCCGCGGACGACGACGGGGTCGGGGCCACCCGCTACATCGGGCGCATCGGCCTCACCGACGGCGAGCAGCGCCGCCTGCTGATCGACTGGCGGGCGCCGGAGGCCGGCGCATTCTACCAGGCGACCGCCTTCGAACGGTTCAACGTCCGCCGCCGCCGCCATCTGATCCTGCGGGGCCGCAATGTGGTCTCGCTCGAAGACGACATTCTGGACGAGACCCTGTTGGACGAGGTCGAGGTGCACCAGGGCGAGGGCGCCCTCCTCGCTGCCCTGACCCAGCGCCGGACGGGCCGGATGGGGGACATCGTCTCGACCATCCAGGCCGAGCAGGACCGCATCATCCGCACGGACATGGCCGGCGTCGTCGTCGTGCAGGGCGGTCCCGGCACGGGCAAGACGGCGGTGGCGCTGCACCGCGCCGCCTACCTGCTCTACGAGCACCGCGAGCGGCTCAAGTCGGCCGGCGTGCTCCTCGTCGGACCGTCGCACGCCTTCATGCGCTACATCGAGCGCGTGCTGCCGTCCCTCGGCGAGACCGGGGTGGTCATGTCGAGCATCGGCGAGCTCATGCCGGGCATCGACGCCGGCGAGGAGACCTCGCACGAGGCGGCACGGCTCAAGGGGGACCTGCGGATGGCGGAGGCCGTCAAACGCGCCGTCGCCAACCGCCAGCGCCTGCTGGCCGAGGACCGCCGCGTGGTCGTCGAGGGCACCTCGCTGACGCTGACCCGGAAGATGGTCAAGCGGGCCCGCGACAAGGCCCGGTCCACCGGCAAGCCGCACAACGAAGCGCGGGCGACGTTCGTCAAGGTCCTCGTGCGCGAACTCGCGGAGCAGTTGGAGGAGCACCTCGAAGAGTCCTCGGGCGGTGGCAACAAGGCGGACCGCGCGTACCTTGTCGAGGACGTCCGCTCGTCCGAGGACGTGCGCATCGCGCTCAACCTCTGCTGGCTTCCCGTCACCCCGCAGCGGCTCGTGGGGGAACTGCTCTCGAAACCGGAGCACCTGGTGGCGGCAGCCCCGCACCTGAGCGCCCAGGAGACGCTCGAGCTGCTGCGTCCCGTGGGCGCCGCGTGGACCGAGTCCGACGTGCCGCTGCTCGACGAGGCCGCTGAGCTGCTCGGCGAGCTCGACGCGAGCGCGGGCAGAGCCGAGGCCCAGGCGGCGGCCCAGCGCAAGCGGGACATGGAGCTGGCCGAGGCCTCGGTCCAGTCGACGGACGAGATGCTGGCGGAGTACGGCCAGGACGGGCTCGTCACGGCGGAGGAGGTCCTGGACTTCAACGAGGAGCAGGGGCCCGGCTACACGGCCGCCGAGCGGGCGATGGCCGATCGGACGTGGGCGTACGGGCACGTCGTCGTGGACGAGGCGCAGGAGCTGTCCCCGATGCAGTGGCGGCTGCTGATGCGACGGTGCCCCATGAAGTCGTTCACGGTCGTCGGCGACATCGCGCAGGCGTCCTCGGCCACGCGCGCGACCAGCTGGGCCGCCGCGCTGGGACCGTTCGTGGGGGAGCGGTTCGCGCTGGAGGAGCTGACGGTCAACTACCGCACGCCGACGCAGATCGCCGAGGCTGCGGCCCGGGTCGCGCAACGTGCCGGGCTCACGGTGTCGACGCCGAAGGCCGTCCGCGAGGGCACCTGGCCGCCGATCGTCGACCGCGTCCGGGAGGGGTCCGTGGTGGACGCGGTGCGCCGCGTGCTGCCGGAGGAGGTCGCCGCATCCGACGGCGGATTGACGGCCGTGATCGCGCCGCGCCATCTCGTCGACGCCGTCCGCGCCGCTGCGGTGGAGGGGTTCGGCCGCCGCGTGGGCACAGGTTCCGGGGGAGTCGAGCAGGACATCGTGGTCACCACGGCGCGCGAGTCCAAGGGGCTCGAGTTCGACGTCGTCGTCCTGGTCGAGCCGGAGGCGCTGATCGCCGAAGCCGACGGCGGGCTCGGCGGACTCTACGTGGCCATGACGCGTGCAACCCAGAGGCTCCGCGTTCTGGCCGAAGGCGCGATTCCCGACGGGCTCGAGGGCTGAGCGGCCCATCGAACGGCAATCCACGAGGCGAGGCACCGGACGCGACGACGTCCGGTGCCTCGCCTCGTCTTGTTCGGTGCCGGTTTCCAGCGGTCCGGCTCGAAACTGCTAAGTTGGTGGCGTGTCACCGAGAGTAGAGAACGCCGCATTGGCGCAGCAGACGAACGATCCGACCTTCGAGAACATCTGGCAGGAGCTCAAGTGGCGTGGTGTGGTCCACGTGTCCACAGACGAGGCCGCCCTCGAGGAACTGCTGGCCGGTGACCCCATCACGTATTACGTGGGCTTCGACCCCACTGCGCCGTCGTTGCACCTGGGCCACCTCGTGCAGCTGCTCAACATGCGCCGACTGCAGCTTGCGGGACACAAGCCCCTGGGCCTCGTGGGAGGTTCCACCGGTCTGATCGGCGACCCGCGTCAGACGGCCGAGCGCGTGCTGAATCCCCGGGAGGTCGTGGCCGAGTGGGTTGCGAAGCTGCAGGGGCAGGTCGAGAACTACCTGAGCTTCGACGGCGAAAATGCCGCCCGGATGGTGAACAACCTGGACTGGACCGCGCCGCTGTCCGCGATCGATTTCCTGCGCGAGATCGGCAAGCACTTCCGCGTGGGCACCATGATCAAGAAGGAGAACGTCGCCGCGCGTCTGAACTCCGATGAGGGCATCAGCTACACGGAGTTCAGCTACCAGATCCTGCAGGGCATGGACTTCCTGCAGCTCTACCGCGACTACGGCTGCGTTCTGCAGACGGGCGGATCGGACCAGTGGGGGAACCTGACCTCGGGCACGGAACTGGTGCGCAAGGTGGAGGGGAAGTCCGTGCACGCCTTCGGTACCCCGCTCATCACGAACGCGGACGGGACGAAGCTCGGCAAGAGCGAGGGCAACGCCATCTGGATCGACGCCGAGATGTGTTCGCCGTACGCCTTCTACCAGTTCTGGCTGAACACGGCAGATGCGGATGTCGCGGAGCGGCTCAAGGTCTTCACCTTCCTCAGCCGTGCGGAGATCGAGGACCTCGAGGCGGCGACCACCGAGCGCCCGTTCGCCCGCGAGGCGCAGAAGCGCCTGGCGCATGAGGTCACCTCGCTCGTGCACGGTGCCGATGCCACGGAAAAGGTGATCGCCGCGTCGCAGGCGCTCTTCGGGAAGGGCGACATCACCGAGCTGGACGTCGACACCCTCCGGGCTGCCACGGCTGAGCTGCCGAACGTCACCGTTGCGGGGGAGCGCACCCTCGTCGACCTGCTCGTCGAGTCCTCCCTGGTGCAGTCGAAGTCGGAGGCCCGCCGGGCCGTGGGCGACGGCGGCGCGTACGTGAACGGGCAGAAGGTGACGGATCCGGACGCCCTCATCGGAGCTGCGCACGTGATGCACGGACGGTACGTCCTGTTGCGCCGGGGCAAGAAGAACCAGGCCATGATCGAGTTGGCCGGCTAGGACCTGAGAACAGACAGCTTCAGGGCGTCGGATGCGAGTAACCCGGATCACGGGGGACGGCATCCGGCGCCTTCTGCGTTCTGCGGCCGTCCCGGCCCGTTTCGATCGAGGGCCGCTCATGGCCGCATCCGCTTGATTCCGGGGGAGAAGGTCCCACGCCCGGGCGCGACACGCCCGGGCGTCCATCCCGTTTTGCGCAGGGGCTCGAACCTGTGTAGAGTTCTTCGAGTCGTCGCAGCGAGGACAGCGGAGATCGCAGAGATCACCGGCTGGAAATCGTTTGTCGATGACGGCTTTCCTTTCTTTTCTTTCCGGTTTTCGGCCGGGGCGCTGTAGCGCCCGGGACATTGATTCCGGAGGGTAATTGATCCGGGAGATGCCGGGCGGATCACGCAGAGCGGATTTGCACGGCAGGAACGGATGGGGTAAGCTGGATAAGTTGCCGCGAATTGAGCGGATCGGCCGGATGAGGCGGGTTTGCAAAGCGTGTGTGTCTGTTGTTTGAGAACTCAATAGTGTGCCAAGTTTGTTGATACCAAATTTTATTTGGTGAATGGCTGTCCGGTTCGCACCCCCGTGTGGATTCGGATGGCAATTTGCCAGGATTTTTGAACTGCGACGGCTTTCCTTGTTTTCCCTTGGTCTGTCGTTGTGTTTCGTATGTTTTTTACGGAGAGTTTGATCCTGGCTCAGGATGAACGCTGGCGGCGTGCTTAACACATGCAAGTCGAACGATGAAGCCCAGCTTGCTGGGTGGATTAGTGGCGAACGGGTGAGTAACACGTGAGTAACCTGCCCTTGACTCT
>NZ_BMXK01000006.1:144805-239806 GCF_014651715.1 Zhihengliuella salsuginis | reverse complement strand
CCGTTGGCGTGGGCGTCGCGAGCGGCCTCGTCGGGGAATGCATCGAAGATCCAGAAGGTGTCGGCGTGGGTCCTGACCGCGAACCAGACAATCGTTCCTACTTCTTCGTTGGCGAGTGCGACAGCGCCAGCGAGCAGATCGGCGAGCGCGTCGTGCTGTCCATCGGCCGCGACGACCTTGGCGACGAAGGCATACGGAAGTGATGCGGGTGTTGACATGAGGGATTCTCCTTGAAGTCGTGGTTCTTCGTGGGACGAGTTCAGTGTATGACGAGCGAGGGCCGGTGGGTAGTGGCGTATACGGCAGTATTGCTATTGTTTACGTCATGCGTATCGGACTGATTGCGATCGACGGCTGCTTCGGTTCGGCTATCGCGTCGATCATCGACATCGTGCGGGTGGCCGACGGAGCTCGCGGCGATGTCGACCCGCGGATCGACCCGATCGAACTCGCCATCCTCGGACCGAAACGGCGAGTGACCACGACGGCATCGATGACCCTGTCGGTGGACCAGCCGCTGTCGGAGTCCGGAGAGTTCGACGTGGTCGTCGTCCCTGCGCTTGGAACCCTTACGGCCGCCGCTACCAACGACGCCCTCCAGAGCCGAGATGCTCGTTCGGTCATCGCCTCGCTCGGGCGCCTCGACGAGGCGACCACCCGGATCGCCGCGGCGTGCACCGGCGTGTTCGCTGTCGCCGAGACCGGACGGATGCATCATCGGAGGGCGACGACCAGCTGGTTCCTGGGGCCGGAGTTCCTGAAGCGCTATCCGACCGTCGCCCTCGATCTCGACACCATGGTCGTGGTCGACGGGAACCTCGTCACCGCCGGCGCCGCGTTCGCCCACATCGACCTCGCGCTCTCACTCGTGCGATCGATCAGCCCCGACCTGGCCCAACATGTCGCCAAGCTCCTCATCATCGACGAGCGTCCGTCGCAGGCGGCCTTCGTCGCCTACGAACATCTCCGGCACGAGGACCCGATCGTCGTCGAGTTCGAACGCTTCGTGCGCGCCCGCCTGGACGAACCGTTCAACGTCGCCTTCGTCGCGCAGTCGCTCGGCACCAGCCGGCGCACCCTCGAACGACGAGTCCGTGCGGCGCTCAACCTCACTCCGCTCGGCTTCGTCCAACGGCTTCGCATCGAACGAGCTCGGCACCTCTCAGCAACCACGGACCTCACCTCCGCCGAGATCGCGCTACGGGTCGGCTACGCGAACGCCGAGACTCTGCGCTCCCTCCTGCGTAGGGAGCGACGCCGTTCCTGACCTATCGCCATGCCTGTAGCCGGTGTCCTAACGCCCGGTTGGAACCACCTCTCAGCACGTCGCGTCGACGCTCCTGCGTCGCCCCTGGACGACCAACTCGACACGCCCGCAGCACAGGCCATGTGACGTGTCCCGGCTTCCCGAACGGTCGGGGTTGGGTGGCTGTGATGTTGCTGCGTTCTCGTCGAGAGGATCAGCAGACCCGATCAGAGCCGATTGGGATAAGACGCGAAGGCGGTCAGGTCAGGGCGGCCGAAGCCGGCCGGCGGGGTAGTGTCGGTCACGTCGAGGTCTTTCGGATGGATGGCGTAGGAACCTCCATCGTCGGGAGATCTCGACGTCTATCTGCGGACCGACGCGCCCGGCCGATCTGCACCCTCATCTGGGAAGAGCCTGTTTCTGGCCGCGCGGCTCAGGCGGCGGGGCCCGGCCCGGTCGAACCGCGCCAGATCACCTCGGTGAGGCTGCCATCCTCGGCCCCGCCGGGGTCCTCGACATCGAGGAGCAGGAGCAGGCGGCGGATCGCGCGGCGGCCGATCAGCCGGTAGTCGACGGACACGCTCGTCAGCCCGGGCGGCATGGTGGCCCCGACGACGCTGTTGTCCCAGCCGGTGACGCTGAGGTCGTCCGGCACGCTCCACCCGCGATCCGCAGCCCCCGCGAGAACGCCGGCCGCCAGCTGATCGTTGGCGGCGATGACTGCCGTGACCCCGGCGCCTTCAGGCAGATTCGCGATGCCGTGGCGCGCCCGCTGCGGATCCCAGTCGGTCTCGATCACGCCGCGCGAGACGAGCCCCAGGCGCTCGATCGTCTCCAGGTAGACGTCGCGCCGGTAGCGGGCCGACGTGTTGGTGTAGTTGCCGGCGACATGCAGGAACGTCGTGTGACCCCGGTCCGCCAGGCCCTCGATCAGGTCGGTGATGCGGGAGGCGTTTGCGAGTTCGCCGATGCCGCGCATCGACTCGTCGTAGCGGGTCTCCACGGCGACCGGTGTCGACATCGTCGGCGCGAGCTGCTCGACCTCGGGCACCGGAGTCAGCGACACCAGGCCCTCGAACAGCCCGCAGTCGGCGAGCTCGAGCACGCGCAGGTGCCGCTTCTCCGCCTGCCCGCCGAGGGTGACGGCCTCGACCACGTAGCCGTGGGCGCTGGCGGCCTCCGTCGCCCCCTCGAGGACCTCCAGGGCGCTGATCGCGGCATCCGTCGGGAGCAGGAGCGCGAGCCGGCCGGTGCGGCGGTCCCGCATGGCGCGGGCGGCGATGTTGGGGCGGTAACCGAGCTCGGCGATCGCGTCGCGGATCTTCTCGCGGGTCTCCGGCCGCATGCCCGTGTCCGACCTCAGGTACCGGGACACCGTCTGGTGGGAGACCCCGGCCAGCTTCGCCACTTCGATGATCGTGGCCCGTTTCCCGGTTCCCGGTGCAGTCGCCATGCGGTGTCCTCCTGTGCGGTCGTGGGACCAGTCTTTCACCCCCGACACGAGAACGTGCGCATCGTTCCGGTGACGGGTCCATGAACGAATGCCGACCCCTCTCCCCGCTGTTTCAGGCGGAGAGAGGGGCCGGCATCGTCACCTGGTGCCGACGGGACCGATCAGCCGAGCACTGCTTCCAGTTCCGCGATCATCGACTTGGCCGCATCGGCCGGCGACTGGCGCTCGAAGTAGACCTCGAGCTCGTAGCGTCCGAGGATGTCCTGCATCTCCGAGAAGCCGACCGGCGGAACGGGCTCGGCCTCGCCGAGCTCGGGCTCGACCTCTTCGACGAACTCTGCGGAGGCCTTGTCCGTGCCCTCCAGTTCCTCGGCGACGGCGGCCCGCACCTCGGTGTTGGCCGGCAGGCCCCGTTCCGTCATGCCGATGAGGCCCGCATCGACGTTGTTGACGAAGTAGTCGATGAACTGCTGCGCCTCCTCCGGGTGATCCGATCCGGCCGAGGCGGAGAGCATCATCGAGGCCTTGTACCAGAGGCCGGCGTCCGCAGAGTCGCCCGTCTGCGACGGGTAGCGCAGCGGGACGACGTCGGCGCCCGACGCGCCGCCGATGGCGGAGAGCTGGTTGGACCAGTAGGTTCCCATGGCGGCGGCGCCCGTGCCCACGAGCGACTGGTCGACGGCGGCCGTCTGGTCCTCGGCGATCGCGGAGGCCTGCGGGTAGGCACCGCTCTGCGAGAGGTCGAGCAGGTGCTGCAGGTACTCCTCCGCCTGGGCCTCGGTGACGCCGAGCTGCCCGTCCTCGGTCGTCAGGTTGGTGCCCTGCTGGCGCAGCCAGACCTGGATGTTGAGCGGCTCTGCCGGCGCACCGGATCCGTAGATCCCGTCGCCGCTCTCACTGATCTCCTGGGCGATGGAGGAGAAATCGTCCCACGTCCAGGTCGTGTCGTCGGGCATCTCGACGCCCGCTTCGGCGAAGACGTCCGGGTTGGCGAGAATGATCGGGGTGTTGATGCCCGTCGTGATGCCGAACAGCCCCTCCTCGGTGCGGCCGTTGGCCACGACCTGGTCCTCGATCTGCGAGACGTCGACGCCGGAGAGGTCCAGCAGCGCGCCGCGGTCGGCGTATTCGCGCAGGTACTGCGCGTCCATCTGGATGATGTCCGGGGCGTCGTTGGCCGCGGTCTGCGTCGCGAGCTTGTCCCAGTAGCCGGTCCAGTCGCTGTACTCGGGCTGGATGTCGATGTTCGGGTTCTCCGCCTCGAACTCCGCGATGATCTCCTCGGTGATCTGCGCGCGGGCGTCGGAGCCCCACCACGTGAACCGGAGGCTGACGTCGCCGCCCTCGCCCTCGGATCCGCCGTCGCCGCCGCAGGCCGTGAGCGCTACGGCCGAGACCGCCGTGATCGCGGCCGCCTGTGCTAGTCGCTTGAACTTCATGTTCCCCACCTTCTCAGTGTGCTCCGCACCCGGAGTCGCCAGCGTGGCGCTCATCAGAATTGGAACGTTTCATTTATTTGCTGTGAAAGCGCTTTCCAGAGTCGCTTAACAGCCAGCATAGCGCATCTGATGTGATGGGCCACACACCTTTACCGGATCGAGACCTCGCCCCGGCGCCCCGGGGTCAGACGCGTGCGGGGTCGGAGCTCCGGACCTCGAGGGTCCGGGGCGCCGACCCCGCACGGGATGTCTGAGGCGGATTCTAGCCGAGGGCACCCTCCATCTCGGCGTACGCCGCCTCAGCGGCCTCGGCCGGGGTCAGGCGCTTGAAGAACACCTCGAGCTCGAAGCGGTAGATGATGTCCTGCAGTTCACTGAAGCCCATGGCCGGGATCGGCTCGGAGGCCCCCAGCTCGTCCTCGATATCCGCGATGAACTCGGCGGACACGGCATCCTGGCCCTCAAGCTGTGCGACGACGTTCTCGCGGACGTCGGCGTTGGACGGCAGGCCTCGGTCGGTCAGGTTCAGCTCGCCCGCCTCCTGCGAGTTCACGAAGAAGTCGATGAACGTCTTGACCTCCTCGGGGTGATCGGTCTGCGAGTAGCCGGACATCAGCATGGAGGACTTGTACCAGAGGCCCGCGTCGGACGAGCTGCCGGTCTGGCTCGGCATGCGCAGCGGCACCAGGTCCGCACCCGCCGAACCGGAGAGCGCGGTCAGCTGGTTGGTCCACCAGGCGCCCATGGCGGCGAGTCCGCTGCCGGACAGGGACTGGTCCGGTCCCGGGCTCTGGTCCTCGGCGAGGATGGAGGCCGCCGGGTAGGAGCCGTTCTCCAGCAGGTCGAGATGGTGCTGGAAGTAGTCCTCGACGTCGGAGACCTCGACGCCGAGACCGCCCTCGGGGCTGATGAGGTGCTTGTCCGCCTGGCGGGCCCAGATCTGCAGTCCGGAGGGCTCGTTCGGGCCCGCCGCACCATACTTGCCGTCGACGTTCTCGGTGATCTCCCGGGTGATGTCCGCGTAGTCCTCCCACGTCCACGTCTCATCGTCCGGGAGCTCGACGCCGGCCTCCGCGAAGATGTCCGGGTTGGCCATCAGGACCATGGCGTTGATGCCGGTCGTGATGCCCAGCAGCCCGTCTTCGGTCGTGCCGTTCTCGATGGTCCCCTCGTCGAACTGCGAGACGTCGACCCCCTCGAGGTCGAGCAGGGCGCCGCGGTCCCCGTATTCCCGCAGGTACTTGTCGTCCATCTGGATGATGTCGGGGGCGTCGCTCGAGGCGACCTGGGTGGCCAGCTTGTCCCAGTAGCCACCCCAGTCGCCGTACTCGGGCTGGATGTCGATGTCCGGGTGGGCCTCCTCGAACGCGTCGATGATCTCCAGCGTGGTCTGGTGGCGGGCGTCGGACCCCCACCAGCTGAAGCGCAGCTCGACCGGCCCGTCGCCGCCGCCGGCGGCATCGGCTTCTCCCCCGCCGCCGCAGGCGGTCAGCGCCAGTGTCGACGCAGCCGCGATCGCTGCGGCCTTGGCCAGTCGGCGGCCCATCGTGCGGCGCTGTCCTTTGACGTTGTGCACCGTAATCCTCCTCGTTGAATGGCTCTCCCCGCGGCGAGTGACCACGAGAGTTTCCCGCTCCCCGTTCGCGCAACCGCGGCCTGACGACCAAGGATGCGAGCCGCGGAAGATTCCCACGGGCCGGAAAGCGATTTCCCGTTCAATCTAGGTGTGACGACGATCACGGGTCAAGGAATATGGGGCGGTTCCGTCTTTCATATTGGCGATCAGTCGATACCCTCCGGGCATGAATCCACGTCGCGCTATCGATCCGCGGGCATGTTTCGGACGCCGCTGCGACCCGCTCAGGGGCCCACCCATTCCCGGGCAGCGGCGAGCGCGGGCTCGACCGACCCGATCTGCGGATACCAGGCCAGCTCCCACTCGAGCGAAACCCACCCGGACCAGCCGGCGAGCACTTCACGGTGCTCGTCGAGGGGGAGGTCGCCCGCCCCGGGCGGGACCGGGACCTTCTCCGCCCCCACGGCCAGGTCCTTGACCTGGAAGTATCCGAGGTAGTCTCCGGCCAGCTCGCGCGACCGCCCGGGCGCCTCCCCGCCCAGCCAGGGGTGCACCGCGTCCCAGAGCAGCGCGACGACCGCGGGGTCCCCGACGGGTTCGACGAGTCGGAGGGCGTCGGCCACGCGCGGGTGCGAATCGTGGGTCTCGACGAGCAGCCGGACCCCTGAGGCGCCGAGGTCGTCGGCGACGGCGGCGATCCGGCGCTGACCGCGCGCCGTGTCGGCGCGCGTCCCGCCGGGGAAGACGCGGATCGACGGTGCGCCCACGTCCTCAGCCAGTCCGATCAGGCGGCGGAGCCCGTCCACGACCACGGCGTCCGGCTCGGGGGCGCAGAGCCGCGAATAGCCCGCGAGGCACGCGATCTCCAGCCCCGCGTCCGCGATCGTGGCGCGTGCCCGGTCCCGTGCGGGGGCCGGCGAATCCAGGTTCA
This sequence comes from Zhihengliuella salsuginis, assembly GCF_014651715.1. Lineage (GTDB taxonomy): Bacteria > Actinomycetota > Actinomycetes > Actinomycetales > Micrococcaceae > Zhihengliuella > Zhihengliuella salsuginis. The sequence continues at coordinate 233,161 of NZ_BMXK01000006.1, read as the reverse complement.
GCTCCTCGTCCGGATGGACGCGGATCTCGAGCCCGGCGCATCCGTAGGACGCGGCGGTCGCCGCCGATTCGGCGAGCGGCCGCCCGGGCATCCCGAGCGTGCTGACGGCCAGTTTCCAGCTCATGCCCGGACCTCCTCGACCGTGCCGCGCGTGAGGTCGACGGCAATCGCCGGCGCCGTGCCGCCCTCCCCGCCGCCGGCGGGATCGAAGCGGAACCTGACGACGTCGTCGTGCACTTCCACGTCGTCGACGCCCACGGGCGGGGTGTCCGCGCCGCGGAGCCGGGCGAGGGCGACGAACACGCGCGTGCCGGCGACCGGCGCGCCGAGGCGCGGCATCGTGGCGAAGGACGCGAACGCGGTCCCGGCCGGGGCGATCACCCGGCCGGCCCCCTCCCAGCCGGCGAGCGGTTCGAGCTCGGAGACCGGCCCGCCCTCGCCCACGGCCCAGCCGGTGTGCTCGGCGCGCATCTCGTAGAGGGCGTCCACGACCCGGTCGATCCGCACCTCGGCGTTTCCGTGCACGACGACGTAGCTCTCGATCCGCAGCCCCGGCACCGTGGGCGAGGAGGAGTCGAAGACTGGCTGGTGCCAGGACCCGGCCCAGCCCCAGTCGCCGTGGGCGGCGGCGCCGATCGGGACGATCTGCCGGCGGGCCGACCGATGGCCGCGCCAGATCAGGGATACGTGGTTGTCCGCCTCGTTGCGCGCGTCCGTGGGGCCGGAGGCAGTGGAGTAGCCCAGCCGGTTGTAGAGCGGGTCGGCCCCGGCGGCGCCGGCCGCGGCCGGCGGCCGGATCTTGTCGCTGCCGTGGTTGTGCAGCCGGGCTATCCCGTCCCCGGACGTGGTCTGGACGAGGAAGCCGGGGGCTTCGGACGCGAGGACCCTGTCTCCCTGCTCGACCGGCGCCCCGCGCTCGGTCTCGGTCCACAGGGGCGCGTCGGCCGGAGCCAGCAGGCAGGCGAAGGCCTTCGCCGCCCACAGGGGCGAGGCCGGGCCGGAGTACCGCTGCAGGGTCGGCGCATGCTCGCCGTGCCAGCCCAGGCTGAGCAGGCCGTGCCCGTTGAGGCTGCCGCGGTCGAGGAAGTACTTCAGGGAACCGCTCAGCAGCCGTCGCGACTGCCCTCCGGGCAGGGGGCTGTCGCCTGTGACGGCGCCGAGCGCGATGCTGGCGGACGCCGCGAACCGGTACGTCATCGAACGCCCCATGTAGAGGGGTGCCCCGTCGGCCCCGAACCAGTATCCGAAGGTGCCGAGGAATTCGCGCAGCCGGTCGGCATGGTGCGTCCGCCGCCCGTCGAGGTGTGCGTCGAGGACCGGGTAGAAGTGCAGGGCCCAGCCGTTGTAGTGGTCGAACGCGCGACCCTCGCCGTCGGAATACCACCCGTCGCCCCGGTACCAGGCGTCGAGCAGGTGGTCGGCTCGTTCGCGTACGCGGACCGTCTCCGTGTCGCCGCGACCGACCGCCTCCAGGAAGCCGGCGACCATCGCCGGGAAGAGGTACCAGTTGTTCGGCGCAGGAACGGCTGTCAGGGCGCCGCGCAGCCAGTCGGCGGCTTCGTCCTGGACGCCGGGCTCTAGCCGGTCCCAGAGCCACGGACGGGTCAGCCGGAGCGAGAGGGCGATCGACGCCGACTCCACCAGGGGCTGGCCGCCGTCGTCGTGGTCGCGGATGGGCAGCCAGCGTTCGCCGCTGCGGGCCGACGTGCCGGCGGCGAGTCCACGGGCGTAGCGGCCCAGCCAGCCGTGCGGGTCGTCGCCGCCGGAGCCGGCGACGCGGAAGGCGGCGATCAACATCGAGCGGGCGAACCCCTCGAGTCCGTCGGATGCGGGGCCGCTGCCCGAGGGCGGCCCCGGGAAGTCCAGGCGCGCGCCGGCGGGGCTGGCGAATCGCCAGGCGGAGTGGAGCAGGCCATCGGCCGCAGCCTCCCAGTGCGCACGTGTGTAGCCGGTGTGGGGGCTGAGATCGACATCGGATTCGGGCAGCTGCAGTGGCGGCATCGTGGTGTCCTTCGGTGTTCTCTGTCGCAAGTTTCGCCTGGTTCGCGGCAAACGCGCGGGGCGGCGCGCCGTGCAGGCGCGTCGCCCCGTCCGATCGTGCCCGTGGCGGTTTCTACTCGAGGGCCGCCTGCATCTCGGCGTATGCGTTGCTGGTGGCTTCCTCCACGGACTGGCGGTCCATGTAGACCTCGGTCTCGTAGCGGTGGAGGATGTCCTCGAATGCGGCAGCACCGGCGGTGGGCACAGGCTCCGGAGGAGTGACCTCGTCTTCGATGTCGTTCAAGAACTCGGCGGCGGTCAACTCGTTGCCCTCGAGGGTCGCCATGACGGCCTCGCGAACGTCAGAGTTGGCCGGCAGCCCGCGGTCGGTCAGGTTCTCCATGCCGGCCTCTTCCGAGTTGACGAAGAAGTCGATGAAGCGCTGGGCCTCCTCCGGGTGCTCGGTCTCCGAACTGGCGGAGAGGAACATCGAGACGCGGTGCCACAAGCCGTTGTCCTCGACGTTGCCAGTACGGCTCGGCATCCGCAGTGGAACCATGTCCACGCCGGCGGCCTTGGAGGCGGTCGGGAGCAGATTGCTCCAGCCGTTGACGAGGCCCATCTTGCCCTGTGCCAGGAGCGAGCGCTCGTTGCCCGCAGCCCGATCCTCCTCGATCACCGTCGGATCCGGGTAGCTCCCGCTCTCCACGAAGGCCTTCTGGAATTCGAGGTACTCCTGCAGGTCGGCCTCGTCGAACCCGAGCTCGCCCTCCTCCGTGGTCATGTGCTGGTCCTGCTGGCGCAGCCAGTTCATGAACCCTCCGACCGGCTCGAACGGCGAGGTCGAACCGTATCCGCCCTCGACCTTCTCGCCGATCTCCCGGGTGATCTCGCCGAAGTCCTCCCACGTCCAGGTCGTGTCGTCCGGAAGTTCCAGGCCGGCCTCCTCGAAGACACCCGGGTGGGCCATCATCGCGATCGAGGCGAAGCCGGTCGGGATGCCGAACTGGCCCTCATCGGTCCTGCCCTGAGACAGCAGATCCTCGCTGATCTTGGACGTGTCGACGTCCGGCAGGTCACGCAGCACGCCGCGATCCGCGTACTCGCGGAAGTAGGACAGGTCCATCTGCATGACATCCGGGGCATCGCTGGCGGCAGACTGGGTCGCCAGCTTGTCCCAGTAGCCGCTGAAGCTGTTGGGCTCGGGCTGAATGTCGATGTCCGGGTTCTCCGCCTCGAACTTCTCGATGATGGCCATGGTGTTCTGGGACCGCGAGTCCGACCCCCACCACGAGAACCGCAGGGAGACCGTCTCCCCCTCGCCGCCCTCGGATGCTACTCCCCCGCCGCCGCAAGCCGTGAGTGCGAGCGCCGAGATCGCCGCGACGGCGGCCGCCCGGGCCAGCCAGACACGTCGTTTCCCCGGATGTGCTGCCTGTACCTGTTCCACCCTGATTCCTCCTCCATGCATGGATCCGAACACTCCCCACCTCCGAAATGAACGTTCACGAGAACGTTCACTTTAGGTTTGAATGAGCTGGGAAAGCGATTTCCCAGCTAGATTACGAGTGACCTGGGTCACCCGTCAAGGGGTCCGTCAGACTTTTCTGGTGCTCTCGCGCAGCACCGGATGGCCGGAGACGACGAACCGGCGCTGGTCGTCGCCGTCGGCGAGGACGAACTCCCCCGCCATCCGGCCGATCTCCTCCAGCGGCAGCCGCACGGTGGTCACGGACGGGACGAGGTCCCCCAGCGTGGGGATGTCGTCGAATCCGGCGACGGCGACATCCTCCGGGACGCGCAGGCCGCTCTCGCGGATCGCCGTCATCGCCCCGAGGGCCATGACGTCGTTCGCGCAGAAGACGCACACCTGGCCGGACTCGAGGTCCAGGTCGTTCGACCGGAGCAGGTCCGCCATCTCCAGGTAGCCGCCGTCGCGGGTGAAGGCGCCCTCCCGCACGACGACGGGGGCGATCCCGGAGGACTCGAGCTTCTCCACGAACCCGGACACGCGGTCCCGGGCCGTCGCGAGCGACTGGTCGCCTGACAGGACGGCGAAGCGCCGGTGGCCGAGCTTGAGCAGTTCCTGAGCAAGTTCGGCCGCCGCCCCCTGGTTGTCGAGCTGAATTCCGCCGGCGAGCGCGAGCGGCTGCCCGATCATGACGACCTTGCCGCCGTTCTCCTGGTACCTCGTGAGGGCAGCGGCCAGCTCGTCGTCACCGGACATGCCGCGCGAGCCGGCGAGCAGGATCGCGTCGGTCCGGTGGGACAGGAAGGAGCGCACCGCGCCCAGCTCGACGTCGGGGTCGCGGCCCGTGCTGCTGAGCAGCAGCTGAACCCCGGTTCCGTCGAGCCCGTGCTGCACACCGCGGGCGATCGACGAGAAGTAGGGGTCCGCGATGTCGTGCACGATCAGCCCGACCAGGCCCGCGGTGCTGCGGGCCAGCGCCTGCGCCTGCGCGTTGGGGAAATAGCCGAGGCGCTCGGCCGCGGAGCGCACGCGGTCGGCGATCTCCTCCGACGGCTTGCGCTTGGATCCATTGAGGACGCGCGAGGCGGTGGCCTGGGAGACCCCGGCCTCCTTCGCTACGTCGGCGAGCCGAACAGCCATTGCCTGGCCTCCCTTCCGGCCCGGAGAACGACGGGGCCACGATTTCTCTCGTGTGACAGTTGACACGTTGATCACCTCGACACTACCTTGGAAAGCGCATTCCCATCTATTCGTTTATTCTAGATCACCTCCGAGGAGTCCCGACATGTCCGAGACCCGTGTCCTTCGCATCGCCATGAACGGCATCACCGGCCGCATGGGCTACCGCCAGCACCTGCTCCGCTCGATCCTCCCGATCCGCGACCAGGGCGGCATCACGCTGGCCGACGGCTCCCGCGTGACGGTGGAACCCATCCTGATCGGCCGCAACGAAGCCAAGATCAAGGAACTGGCCGAGCTGCACGACGTCGAGCACTACACCACCGACCTCGACGCGATGATCAACGACCCCTCCGTCGACGTCGTCTTCGACGCCTCGATGACGTCCCTGCGCTACCAGACGCTCTCCAAGGCCATCGCCGCCGGGAAGCACGTCTTCACGGAGAAGCCGACCGCCGAGACCCTGACCGAGGCCGTCGACCTGGCCCGCCAGGCGCAGACGGCCGGCATCACCGCCGGCGTCGTGCACGACAAGCTCTACCTGCCCGGCCTGGTCAAGCTGCGCCGTCTGGTGGACGAGGGCTTCTTCGGCCGCATCCTCTCGATGCGCGGCGAGTTCGGCTACTGGGTCTTCGAGGGCGAGATCCAGGAGGCCCAGCGCCCGTCCTGGAACTACCGGCTGGCCGACGGCGGGTCGATGACCACCGACATGTACTGCCACTGGAACTACGTCATGGAGGGCATCATCGGCAAGGTGAAGTCCGTGAACTCCAAGACCGCCACCCACATCCCGACCCGCTGGGACGAGAAGGGCGAGGCCTACGACGCGACCGCCGACGACGCCGCCTACGGCATCTTCGAGCTCGAGACCCCGAATGGAGACGACGTCGTCGCGCAGATCAACTCCTCCTGGGCCGTCCGCGTCTACCGCGACGAGCTGGTCGAGTTCCAGATCGACGGCACCCACGGTTCCGCCGTCGCGGGCCTGAACAAGTGCGTCGCCCAGCAGCGCGCCCACACCCCCAAGCCGGTCTGGAACCCGGACCTACCGGTCACGGAGTCGTTCCGCGACCAGTGGTCCGAGGTCCCGGCGAACGGCGACCTCGACAACGGCTTCAAGCTGCAGTGGGAGGAGTTCCTCGCCGACGCCGTCGCCGGCCGCGAGCACCGCTTCGGCCTGCTCTCGGCCGCCCGCGGCGTCCAGCTCGCCGAGCTGGGCCTGCAGTCGGCCGCCGAGCGCCGCACCCTCGACGTCCCGGAGATCTCGCTGTGAGTACGACGACGACCCTGACCTCGCTGCCCGCCCTCACCCTGCCGGCGTTCTCCGCCGCCGGCGGCACCCACGAGTACCGGATGACCGGATCGGCGCACCCGGAGCTCGGCCCCTTCACGCGGCCGAGCACGCCGATCACCTCCCGCCACGTCTACGCGGCCGCGCACGTCGTGCCGGTCGTGACGGCGGACAACACCCCGGGAGCGGCGGCCGAGCTCGACTGGGACGCGACGCTGGCCTACCGCCACGAGCTGTGGTCCTACGGGCTCGGCGTCGCCGACGCCATGGACACCGCCCAGCGCGGCATGGGCCTCGACTACGCGGCCACCTGCGAGCTGATCCGGCGCTCCGCGGCCGAGGCGGCCGACGTCGTCGCCTCGGGGACGTACCCGGCGCTGGCCGGCAAGACCGTCCGCGACCTCGTCTCCTGCGGCGCCGGCACCGACCAGCTGGACCCGGCCGCCGTCTCCGCCGGACCCGCGGGCCTGGCGGCCGTGACGGGCGCCTACCTCGAGATGCTCGACGTCGTCGAGGCCTCCGGCGCGAAGACGATCATCATGTGCTCGCGCGCCCTCGCCAAGGTCGCCACGAGCCCCGAGGACTACCTGGGCGTCTACTCCAAGCTGCTAACCGCGGCGAAGCAGCCGGTCATCCTGCACTGGCTCGGCCCGATGTTCGACCCGGCGCTGGCCGGCTACTGGGGCAGCGACGACGTCGCCGCCGCCACGGAGACCTTCCTGCAGCTGATCACGGAGCACGCGGAGAAGGTCGACGGCGTGAAGGTGTCGCTGCTGGACGCCGAGCACGAGACCCGGCTGCGCGCGGCCCTGCCGGCGGGCGTCCGCCTCTACACCGGTGACGACTTCAACTACCCGGAGCTCATCCACGGCGACGGCGAGTTGCACTCGGACGCCCTGCTGGGCATCTTCGCGGCGATCTACCCGGCGGCGTCGACGGCGCTGCAGGCGTACGACGCCGGCGAGGACGAGCGCGGCCGCGCGATCCTCGACTCGACCCGCGAGCTCGGCCAGCACATCTTCTCCGCGCCGACGCTCTACTACAAGACGGGCATCGCGTTCCTGGCGTGGCTGAACGGCCACCAGCCCGGGTTCCAGATGGTCGGCGGTCTGCACTCGGGCCGCTCGATCGCCCACCTCGCCCACACGTTCGTACTCGCCGACCGGGCCGGTCTGCTGCTGAAGCCGGAGCTCGCGGCCGGGCGCATGCGCCAGCTGCTGGCCGTGTACGGCATCGACCAGAAGGGGGCCGACGCATGAGCGCCGCCGACTTCCCGCTCGCGCTGAACACGGGCACCACGCCGAACCTGGACCTGCGCCAGGCCGTCGAGGCCACCGCCGAGGCCGGGCTGACACACATCGGCCCGTGGCGCCACCTGCTCGACGGCGCCGGCGGCGCCGAGGCCGCGGCGAAGATCATCGCCGAGGCCGGGCTCAAGGCCTCGACCCTCTGCCGCGGGGGCTTCCTCACGGCCACGGGACCGCAGGCCCGGGCCGCCGCGCTGGAATCCAATCGGGCGGCGATCCGCGAGGCCGCGACCATCGGCACCGACAGCCTGATCATGGTGGTCGGCGGCCTGCCCGCGGCGGCCCACGTGCTCGGCGGCGAGGGCGACCGTGCTGACAAGGACATCGCCGGCGCCCGCGCCCGCGTGGGCGACCGGCTCGCCGAGCTGGTGCCGTACGCGCAGGAGCACGGCGTCAAGCTGGTGCTCGAGCCGCTGCACCCGATGTACGCGGCCGACCGGGCCGTCCTCTCGACGCTCGGACAGGCGCTCGACATCACCGCGCCGCTGCCGGCCGACGCGGTCGCCGTCGTCGTGGACACGTTCCACGTCTACTGGGACCCGCAGGTGCGCGAGCAGATCGCTCGCGCCGGGGCCGAGGGCCGGCTCGCCAGCTACCAGGTGTGCGATTTCAACCTGCCGATCGCTTCTGACGCACTGAAATCACGCGGCATGATGGGTGACGGGTACATCGACTTCGCGTCGCTGTCCGCGTGGACGGCTCAGGCCGGCTACACCGGCCCCGTCGAGGTGGAGATCTTCAACGCGGAGATCAACAACCAGGACGCGAAGACCACCCTGGCCACGATGAAGGAACGGTACGCGGAGCTCGTGCTCCCGCACCTGGAAGCGGCCGGCGCCAACGCGCCCGCCAACGCCGCCGCCGGCCTCTGAGCCGGTGTTCTGGTGGTCCCCGCCCCGGCACGCGCCGGGGCGGGCACCGACGAACGACCGAGACGAACGAAGAGGTAAGAGATGGCACAGAAGCAGCCGGCCGGCGTCGTACTGGTGGGACTGAACGGCTTCGGCCGGCAGCACCTGATCAACATCGAGCGCCTCGTCGCCCTCGGCAAGATGCGGCTGCTCGCGGGCGTCGATTTCAACGACCCGGGCCCCGAGGTCCGCGGCGCGGACACCCCGGTCTTCACCTCGCTCGACGAGGTCGCCGACGCCGGGCTGCGCCCCGACGTCGTGATCGTCTCCACCCCCATCAACACCCATTACGACCTCGCCCTGCGCGCCCTCGAGTTCGGCGCCGACCTGTACCTGGAGAAGCCGCCGACGGCGACGCTCGAGCAGTACACCGCACTCCTGGCCGCGGCCGACGCCGCCGGGGCGCGCGTGCAGGTCGGCTTCCAGTCGATCGGCTCCCACGCCCTCGACGAGATCGCTGAGATCCTCTCCCCCGCCGACGGCTCCGAGGGGCCCATCGGGACGCTGCGCAGCGTCGGCGCGAGCGGCAACTGGATCCGCACCCGCAGCTACTACGACCGCGCCCCCTGGGCCGGTCACCGCGTGCTGAACGGCGTGCAGGTGGTCGACGGTGTCGCCACCAACCCGCTCGCCCACGCCGTCCAGACGGCCCTGCACATCGCCGGCGCCAAGGCGGCCGACGACGTCGCAGAACTGGCGACCGAACTGCACCACGCGCACCGGATCGAGGCCGACGACACCACCACCATCCGGCTGAAGACCACGGCCGGCGTCGACGTCACGTGCGCGCTCACGGTGTGCGCGGTCGAGACGAACGACCCCTGGATCACGATCTACGGCACCGAGGGCGAGGCCGTCCTCTACTACACGCGCGACGAGCTGGTCATCACGCCGAACCCGGACGCTCCGGCGGCCGGCCGCGGCGGCCGGACCACGTTCGGGCGCACCAACCTGCTCGAGAACCTCATCGACGTGCGCGCCGGCGCCGCGGACGCCCTGCTCTCGCCGCTGGCGAGCACGGGGGCGTTCATGCGCGTGCTGGAGGCCATCCGCACGGCTGACGCCCCGGCGCAGATCCGCCCCGAGCACGTCACGTTCGAGGGCGAGGGCGACGACGAGCACCCCGTGGTCCCGCACATCGACCAGCTGATCGACCGGGCCGTCAAGGGCACGACCACGTTCTCCTCCCTCGGCGCCCCCTGGGCCGCGCCCCCGGCCTCCTCCGGCACGCTCGCGGTCACGCCCGCCGGGTCCGCCCTCCCGGTGCGGATCGCCGACCTGCGCACCGGCAAGGACATCTCCGCGACCAACGGGCCCCGCCCGTTCCTGGACCGGGTGCGCACGCTCTCCGGCGTCGTCGTCACCGACCAGCAGCCGCTTGACCACACCTGGCACCTCGGCGTCTCGGTGGCCCTGCAGGACGTCGACGGCTGCAACTTCTGGGGCGGGCGAACCTTTACCCGCGACGCCGGCCGCTACGTCTGGCGCGCGGACCACGGCCGCATCCGCACCGTCTCCGAGTCCGTCATCGACGACGCCGACGAGGCCGGCACGTGCGGCCAGCGCCTCCGGGCGCGGCTCGAATGGGTCGGGCACGACGGCGCCGCCCTCCTCGCCGAGGACCGCCAGGTCCGCACGCGGTACGTCCGCGACGGCGGCGCGGCCGGCTGGGAGCTCGACGTCGACTTCTCGCTCACCCCCGCCGTCGACCGGCCGGTGTCCCTCGGCAGCCCCGGTTCGAACGGGCGCGCCGGCGGCGGCTACGGCGGGTTCTTCTGGCGCCTGCCGGCGATCGCCGACGCGGACATCTTCACCGCCGACGCGGCGGGCGAGGAGGCGGTGCACGGCACGGTCAGCGACTGGCTCGCCGTCACCGCGGACTTCGACTCGAACGACGGCCACCCGCTGGCCGGCACCTCAGCCGAGCCCGAAGCCGGCTCGGGGCGCGGCCCGGCGACGCTCGTGTTCGTCTCCGCGGACGCGGACCCGTGGTTCGTCCGCTGCGCCGGCTACCCGGGCGTCGGCGCCTCGCTGGCGTGGGACGCCCCCGTCATCGCCGAGCCCGGAGTCCCGGTCCGCCGCCGTGTGCGCACGCTCGTCCTCGACGGCCGGTACGACCGCGAGGAGATCGAACGGCTGCTCGCCGCCGCGCCGGCACGCACCGCCGGCTCCGCGGCCTCCCCCGCCACCGCCGCATCCACCCGCTGACCTCCTACCGAAAGTCATCATGAGCATCCTGCCCACCGAAGAGTTCGACAAGCTGGCCACCGAGCACGCCGCCAAACAGGCACGGGTCGTCGAGATCCTGGAATCGCACCAGGCGGACGCCGTGCTGCTGACCTCCACCGCCGCCCTGACCTGGTACCTGGGCGGCTCCCGCGTCCACATCTCGCTCGCCGGGGCGCCCATCGCGGCGGCTCTGGTGCACCGCGGCGGGGCCGAGGTCGGCCTGTTCGTCAACGAGTCCGCGCGCCTGCAGGCCGAGGAGCTCGGCGGCACCGACGGGGTCACCGTGCACGAGCTGCCGTGGCACGGGAACCTGGCCGACCTGGCCTCCTGGTACCCGCAGGCGAACGACTGGGTGGTGCTGGCCGAAGACGCCGTCGGCGACGAGCTGCGGGCGGCCCGCGCGTCGCTGCTGCCGGTCGAGGTCGAGCGCTACCGCAGCCTGTGCCGGGACGCCGCGGCCGCCCTCACCGACGTGCTGACGGAGGTGACCGAGGAGACCACGGAGATGGAGCTCGCCTCGGAACTGGGGCGGCGGATCATCGAGTTCGGCGCCGACCCCGTGGTCCTGCTGGTCTCCGGAGCCTCCCGCGCGGAGCACCGGCACCCGCTGCCCACCGACGCGCCGATCGGCCGCCGCGCCATGGCGGTCGTTTGCGCGCGGCGCCACGGCCTCATCGCGAACGTCACCCGCTGGGTCACGTTCGGCGAGCCTCTGGACGGCGAGGAGGACCTGGACGCGCGCATCCTCGAGGTGGAGGCGGACATCTTCGCCCAGCTCGCCCCGGGCGCCACGATGGACGCCGTGCTGCCGGCCATCCAGGCGTCCTACCCGGCGCACGGCTTCGCCGACGACGAGTGGACGCTGCACCACCAGGGCGGGGCCGCCGGCTACAACGGCCGCGACCCGCGCCTCGAGCCGGGCGTGACCGATCCGATCGTGGACCAGCAGGCCTTCGCCTGGAACCCCTCCGGCGCGGACCCGGCCACGGGCCTGGTCGCGAAGGTCGAGGACACGGTCCTGCTCACCGCGGTCGACGGCGAGACAACCCTCGAGGTCCTCAGCGTCGACCCGCGCTGGCCCAGCGTCGAGGTCGCCGGCGTGAAGCGCCCGGCGGTGCTGCGCCGATAGAGGGCGGCAGCGCCACTCGCTCTCTGACGACGGCTCCCGTGTTCTCAACTGAGGACACGGGAGCCGTTTTGTCTCCGGCCCGGTCGGTGCCGGATGCGCGGCGAAACCAACCTGCGCCCGCTTCAAGGAGTCAGGGTGCCGCAGACACCGCATCCGACATCGGCACGACGTAGTAGGCGATGAAAAGGCCCAGGAGCACCACGAACGTGGTCGCCGATGCCAAGGCGACCCGGCGGGTGGTCCGAACACGTGCCGTCGACACGTCCTCCGCGGGGATCTTGTGGATCTTCCGCAGGAAGGCGTCCGCGGCGGCGCTGTGTTGACCGACCCGGTTCCCGATCAAGGTGGCCATGATGCTGAGCGCGAATCCGATCACCACCGGGTTCGCCCATACGGGAAGAGTGATGCCTCCGAAGTCCTGCATCCCGTTGAGGATGCCCACTCCGACGAATCCCGCGATCATGCCCGACGCAGCACCTGCCGCGGTCAGCTTGCGGCCCCGTATGGACCAGACGGCCAGGGGGCCCCACGCTGCCGCGAAGAGTGTCGCCGCGAAGTAGCCGATCGTGAGCACCCCGGCGGGCGCCCACAACGTCGCGAGAAGGACAGCCACGCCGGCGCACAGCATCACGATGCGGGACTTCTTCAGCGCTGCGGCCTCGTTCTCGCCGTCTTGCGAGCGCGCGGCGAAGATGTCGTTTGCCGCGCTGAATCCGATCAGCGAGAGGAATGTCGAAGCGGACGACAGGGCCGCAGCGACGACACCGGTCACAGCGAGTACCCCGAGCACGGGAGGCATGAGATTCTGAGCAGCCCAGATGAAGGCCAGCTCCGATCGGTCGATATCGGGAGCGAACAGGTTGATCGCGAATGCCCCGAACATCAGGAAAGCGTAGAGGACTCCGACAGTGGTCATGGCGATGAACCCGCTGCGGGTGGCCACGTGTTCGTTCTTCGCCATGAGGTAGCGGCTCGACTGCCACGGGCTGACGGCGACCACGGCCATCCAGACGACGCCGAGCGTGAGCGCCCAGATCAAGACCTCGGCGCCGCTGCCGAACGAAGAGTCGAGACCGGACGCGCCGGTCCAGCTCAAGCCGTCAGGCTTGTCGACGAGGGCAGTCATCTTTGCCATCGCCTCCTGCGGCCCGCCTGCTCGCGCGAAGACCCAGGCCATGCCGAGAATTCCGACGACCGTGAAGATCAGGAACATGATCGTGTCGTTGATGAGCACGCCTTTGGAGCCCGAGAGCAGCGTGAAGACCGAGTAGGCGACCCACACGACGATGACGGTCACCCACGTCGGCCAGCCGAGGAGCTCGGAGATGACCAGGGAGAGACCCTGCGTGACCGCGACCAGGTAGAGCCCGATGCCGAGAACCACCATGACGCCGGCGATGCTCCGAACCGCCTGCGAGTCGACTCGTCTACCGAAGAACTCGGGAACGGTGAGGACCTCGGCACGTCGCAGGTATCTGCCGAAGCCGAGCACACCGACGACGTAGCCTGCGATGTTCAGCACGATGAGCAGGAGCATCGGCACGGCGAACCCATCGAACGCGTAGCCGAACTCTCCCAGAAAAGCGACCGTCGACATGTACGAGGCCACAAGCGTGCCCGCGACGAGCAGCGTCGGCGCGGACCGGCCGGCGACATAGTAGTCGGATTTGTTCTTGACCTTGCGACCGACGACGATGCCGATCACCAGGTAGAGGAGGAAACTGCCGAGAACGGCGACGGCGAAGATCATCGGCCATGCCTCCGTTCACCCACCGGGGACTTTCCCGGCGTGTAGTCCTTTCGAACCGCCCACCAGGCGATCCCGATGACGATAAGCGGCGTCAGACAGTAGTAGAGGGCGACAAGAAGCGAGCTGGTCGACATGAGAATCTCCGTTGGACTGCGAGTGAGGCGTGCGGAGCCCCGCGTCGTGCGATGGCTCCAGAACATCGGAGTCAATGAGACCACGGTCACATCAGCGACAGGAATTGTTCAAAGTGCTAATCATCGACCTGAGGTTGTATAAACGATGAGATCTGAATCACACGACGGAGTCCGCGAAACTCGTCGCGGAACCGGCTTTCGCGCTCCAGTCGGCCATCGGCGGCAGGCCCGAGCGAGGCCCCCTCTGCCCACTCGTGCGAATTGCTCAACCACCCGCTAGCTCGGATCCGACGACCTGCTGCCCACGTGCGCCATTGCATGCCGTAGGGCGACCGTACACAGCGCAACTTCATCGCCGGGTTCGCCGCGGCAGATCCCACAGGACCTGCCATCGGCGCTCACTGCTACGCACCACGGAGTTGAATCACCTGCTCACAAGGTCAGACAGCGGAAGGCCCGCGACCCAGAGTCGGGTCGCGGGCCTTCCGTGATGCTCGGTCAGCTGGACTTCATCCGTCCAACCTCACCGGCGTCCAGCAGCCTCGATTCGTTCACTCCACGAGCTCGGCCTCCGGCGACGCAGCCGTGTAGGCCAGGCGCGGCGCCTCCGGCGTCTCCATGCCCTCGCCGATGAAGTACGACGTGTGCGGGGGCTGGTTGTAGCCGGTGTTCTGCCACGCGACGGCCAGCCGGTACTGCGAGTCCGACATCAGGGTGAAGAGCCGCTCATCGGTGTCGATCACCGTGGTGGCGATCCGCAGCGCCGAGGAGTCCTCGGTGCGCGTGACGATCTCCTCGCGCCAGTCGCCGAGCAGGTCGGCCTGCAGGGCGAAGTTGCCCTTGGTGCTGTTGCTGGTCAGCGTACCCTCGGCCCGGTAGAGCTCGTCGGACTGCTCGGTCTCCCAGTTCCACTTCGCGATGGTCGGCACGCCGGCCCCGGTCTCCGGGTCGTAGTCGTGGTCGCCGATCTCCCGCAGCAGGTCGCCGTCCCAGAAGGTCAGGAAGTTCGCCGCCGGGATGCTCTCCGCGATCAGCTCGCCCGTGGCGGACTTCAGCTGCCCGACGGGCGAGTTCCAGGCCGCGTCGCCGCCGACGGCCCAGCCTTCGGCGCCTTCGTACCGCGGGTCGATGTCGCCCATGGCGCCTCGGCCGGTATCCCGATCAGCGGGGATGTCCCAGATGATCTCGCCGGTCGCGCCGTCGCGCATGGTCGCGCCGCGGTTGCCCGAGGCGCCCATGGACTCGTGCGAGGAGAAGACCTCCAGGCCGGGCCGGGACGGGTCGAAGTCGGAGACGTGCTGGGAATCGCCGTGGCCGAGCCCGGTGTTGTAGAGCGCCGTGCCGTCGTCGTCGATGGTCAGCGACCCGTAGACGATCTCGTCCTTCTGGTCCCCGTCGACGTCGTTGATGGACAGCGAGTGGTTGCCCTGGCCGGCGAGATCCTTGCCGGCCACGTCCGAGTCGAAGACCCAGCGCTCGGTGATTTTCTCGCCGTCGAAGTCGAAGGCCGCGACGACGGTGCGCGTGTAGTAACCACGGGCGAAGAGCGCGCTCGGCTTCTCTCCGTCGAGGTACGCGGTGCCCGCGAGGAAACGGTCCACGCGGTTGCCGTAGGTGTCGCCCCAGGAACCGACGTCGCCGCGGGCCGGGACGTAGTCGATCGTGTCGACCGCCTCGCCCGTGGCACCGGCGAACACCGTCAGGTACTCGGGGCCCGTCAGGACGCGGCCATCCGAGTTCCGGTAGTCGGCACGGGAATCGCCGATCACGGTTCCGGCCCCGTCGACGGTGCCGTCCGCGGTCTTCATCATGACCTCGGCCTGGCCGTCGCCGTCGTAGTCGAACACCTGGAACTGCGTGTAGTGCGCGCCGGCGCGGATGTTGTGGCCCAGGTCGATGCGCCACAGCTGCGTGCCGTCGAGCTCGTAGGCGTCCACATAGACGTTGCCGGTGTACCCGGAGCGGGAGTTGTCCTGCGAGTTCGTCGGGTCCCACTTGACGATGTACTCGTACTCGCCGTCACCGTCCACGTCGCCGACGGACGCGTCGTTCGCGCGGTAGCTGAACGGCTGGCCGTCCTTGGAGTAGGCGTCTTCCGGCTTGTTCAGCGGGATGTCGAGGGTCTGGCCATCCTGCACACCGAACTCGGCACCAGCCCACTCTTCACCGGCCTCGCCACCCTTGTCCTTGTCTTTATCCTTCTTGTCTTTCTTCTCCTTCTTGTCCTTCTTGTCCTTGCCATTGTCCTTGCCGTCGGCCCCGTCCTCGGCGGAGGCGAGGCTGACGCGGTAGATCGACTCCGCCGTTCCCTCCGGGTCGACGACGTTGGTGCTGTCCGTGATCGGCGCGTCGGTGATCCGCTCGCCGTCGCGGTAGACGTGGAAGCCGGCCGCGGCGTCGTCGTCGCCCAGCAGGCGCCAGCCCACGTAGACGCCGTCTTCGGTCTCGACGGCGACCGGAGAGCGGTCGATCCGCTCCGCCTGCCGCTGCAGTTTCGTCTCCGCCGGGGATGTGACGGTCTCCGAGAGCTCGGAGGCGCCGCCGGCGTTCACGGACGCCACGGCGTACGTGTACTCGATCGTGGTCAGCACGTCCTCGTCCGTGTAGGACGGCGTTTCGCTGCGGTCGATCAGGACCAGCTCGCCGCCCGGCTCGGCGCGGTAGACGTGGTAGAAGAGCGCGCCGTCGGCTTCATCCCAGGCCAGTGCGACCGAGTTCTTGTCGACCTCGCCGACGCTCAGGTTCTGTGGCACCGGGGCCACGGCGACGGACTCGTCGATGGTCGTGAGCTCGAGCGCCGCCGACGGAACGGATTCCTCCCCGGCCGCGTCGAGCCCGACCACGGTGTAGGTGTAGTCCAGCCCCACGTCGGCCGTCGTGTCGACGAACTCGGCGGTCTCGGTGTCGCCGATCGCGGTGGGCTCGTCGGCGCCGTCCGCCTGGCGGTAGACGCGGTAGCCGACGGCGTCGTCCGTGGCCTCCCAGCTCAGCGGGACGGAGACGGCGCTGCCGTCGATGGCGACGTCGCCGGCGGTCAGGCCGGTCGGCGCGTACATCAGCGGGGTGATCTCCAGGCCGTTGAGCCAGCCGGAGGCCTCGATGTTCAGCTGGCCGTCGCGCACGACGACCGGCTGCAGGATCCGGCTCGAGGTGCTCCCGCGGCCGGCGTTGGAGGAGCCGAAGTCCTCGCCCTCGATCGTCACGCCCAGGCGGGCCGTGCCGATCATGTCGCCCCAGATGACCTCGACGGCATAGCTGCCGTCGGGGACGTCGACAGCGATGGGGGTGTCGCCGCTGGGCAGGACGAAGTCGCGCTGCAGGTCGGTCGGTGCCGGGTCGAAGTCGGTGCCGCGGTCGCGGCCGCCGGGCGCGGACCCGGTGAAGCCGTAGCCCAGCTCCTCGGTGTAGCTGGTGGTGTCGTCGAAGGCCGTGTAGCCGTCCAGCGTGGCGTGGCCGTCGAGCTGGAAGTCGAACTTGTGCAGCGGGGCCTTGGTCGTGATGCTCACCGCGCCGGAGGGCTGCGAGTCGCCACGGCCGTTGACGGCGACGACGCGGAGGTCGTAGCCGGCGCCCTGCTCGAGCCCGGTGATGTTCGCGAGCGGAACCGTCGACGTCGTCAGCAGCTCATACGCGTCCTCGCCTGCGGCCGAGTCCTTGCCGTACACCTTGTAGATGTCGGCGCCCTCGACCTCGGTCCAGGTCAGGGTCGCGCCGGAGGCGGAGACGCTCGAGGCGACGAGTCCGGCGGGTGCGGCCGGCACGTCGGCCGGCGGCGCGACGTCCTGCACCTGCTCGGCCAGTGCCACGTCGAGCTGCTCGACGTCCTGGGCGATCAGGCGGGCCATCGCGATGGCGCCGTACTCCTGGAAGTGGGTGTCGTCCTGGGTCCCGTTGGGGCGGTTCGGGTAGACGCCGGCCGGCACCCAGAGGAAGACGGACTTGGCCTGTTCCGGCCCGATCTCGTCGAGGTAGGCGCGGCTGGAGGCGGAGAGGTCGACGAGCGCCGTGCCGGTCTCCGCCGCGAGCTCGGAGGCCTCGCGCACGTAGTCGGGGAAGGAGACGTTGAACTCGCCCGTCGACTCGTCGAAGGACCGGCGGGCCACCGGCGTCACGAGGATCGGCGTCGCGCCGCGCTGGACGGCCCCGTCGACGTACGCGCGCAGGTAGTTCCGGTAGTCGGCCGGCGCGGCGTAGCGGTCGTCGACGCCGTACGAGTTGTCGTTGTGGCCGAACTGGACGAACAGGTAGTCGCCCGGCCGGATCTGACCGAGGACCGTGTCGAGGCGGCCCTGGCTGATGAAGTTCTTCGACGAGCGCCCGCCGATCGCGTGGTTGTCGACCGCGACGTCGTCGGACAGGAAGCGCTCGAGCATCTGGCCCCAGCCGGCCTGCGGGACGTAGTCGTCGGTGTAGGTCTGGACGGTCGAGTCGCCGGTGATGTACACCGTCGGCTCCGCTCCGGCCTCGCGTTCGCCGCGCTGGGTGATGGTCAGACCCGCCAGATTGGCCGCGTCGCCGGCGAACTCGAGGTTGAGCTGGCCGTCGACGAGCGAGAGGTCGAACTCCATTTCGTGGAATTCGCCGGCGGCTTTCTCGACCGGCGCGACCTTGCTCATCTGCTCGGCGGTGATCGCGATGTCGGTGGCGGCTTCGGCGCTTCCGGCGACGACGCCGATGGTGTAGTCGCCGTTGGGCAGATCGGCGACGAGCTCGGTACCGGCGACCGCCACGGAGTCCGCTCGCAGTGCGTCCGCGCCGCCATTGTCGGTCCCGGTGACCGCTGACGGGTCGACGAAGCCCAGGCGGCTCTCGGCGTCGTAGGCGGTCGAGGCGTCGACAGCGCGGTGGTCGCCGGCGACGGCGCCCGGGCCGAAGTCGAGGCCGAGGGTTCCGGAGGCCGGGAACGCCGGGGACTCGCCGGTCAGGGACGCGACGGCGGCCGCGGAGGGTGCCGACTCGCCCTCTGCGCTGAGGGTGTGGACGCGGTAGTAGTTCACCGCGGACGTGTCGGCGGCGCCGGTCGCGAAGACCTCGCGCTCGCCCGTCCGCGCCACCTCGGTGTACTCGCCGTCGACGGAGTCGGAGCGGGTCAGCACGTAGCCGGTGGCGCCCGGGACCTCGTCCCAGCGCATGGTCACCGATCCCTCGGCGACATGGGCGACGCGGAGCGATTCGGGGGCCGCGATGGACGCGGGCTCGGTCGGCTCGGGTGGGTCGGTCGGATCGGGCTCGACGGCACCGGCATCCCCGGTGCGCGTGAGTGTCAGCCCGTTGACGTAGCCGTTGCCGGCGCCGGTGACGTCGACGCTGAGCTGGCCGTCCGTCACGTCGGTCGTGAAGACCTTGCTGGCGACGGTCTCGGGATCCGGCCGGACGTGCCCGGCCTCCTCGCCCTCGAGCCCGATCGTCGTGCGCACGGTGCTGGTGCCGGCGAGGGTGTCCCCCGCCCAGACCTCGACGTCGTAGCGTCCATCGGGGACGTCGACGCCGAACTGCCACTGGGCGCCGAGGACGAAGTCCCCGCCCAGGGCGTCGTCGCCCGTGGAGCGGTCGCGGGAGGCGAGGCCGGGGTTGTCGAGGACGCCGAAGCCGGCCTCCTCGGTGTAGGCGTTCTGGTGGTCGATGCGCGTGAAGCCCTCTGCCACGGGGCTTTCGGGTGTGCCGAAGTCGAACTTGAAGTCCGTGACTACGTCGGCGGCAGGTGTCGTGGTGGTCGCGGCCAGCGGGAACGCCGCCGCCCCGGACGCCGTGCCCACGGCCAGCGTACCCACCGTGACGACGGCGAGACTGAGTCGAGCAGGTCTACTGAAACGATTCATCGTGAAGTCGAAGTCTCCCTGGGTTGAGTGATGACGGATGAGTGGATTGCGCTTTCCAACGATGAACGTAATGCGCATCACATCCGGGGTCAAGGGTTTGGTGCATACTTCCTGTGCATCATGCGCATGCCCCCTGTGCGCTACCAGCGGGTATCCAGGACGCGCTCCGCGTCTACCCGGCCGCTCAGCGTCATACCCGGAACGACGGGCGGCCCGCGGCACACCAGCCGCGGACCGCCCGGTCCGGTCTCCCTGCGCGCCGACGCCTTCCGCGTCGGGGCCTCAGCCGGCTGCGCCGACCCGGTCCGTCAGCTCGGTGCGCCAGCTCCGCTTCGGCTCCCAGCCGATGACCCGGCGCGCCTTCTCGATACTGAAGGCCGGCGCGGAGCCGGTCAGTCCGGCGGCCAGGTGCGCCAGCTCCGGGTAGATCTCCGGGATCACCTCGGCGAGCGGTTCGCGGGCCATGGCGTCGGCCGCGCCGACGAAGAACACGTCGCCGTTGTCGATGAGGTGCATCTTCTCGAGCAGGCGTAGCAGGAAGTCGGTGACGTCGCGGGCGTCGACGTAGTTGAAGAGCGCCGGGGCCGAGAGCGCGGGGTCGTCGAGCCGCTCGGCGACGGTGTGCCCCTGCTGGGTCGGCGCGCCCTCCCACTCCTCCGGAGCGATGACGTAGCAGGGCCGGAAGGAGGCGAACTTCACGCCGTGCTCGCCGTCGCCCGGCCCGTGCTTGGCCGCGAACATCGCCGCGACCTGCTCGGCCACGTACTTCGAGAGCCCGTAGGCGTGCCAGGGACGCGGGGTCACGTCCTCGTCCAGCGGCAGGCGCGGGGGCACCCAGCCGGCCGGCGACCCGTAGCCCATGATGGACGGGCTGGAGGCGACGACGACCTTCCGCGCACCCGATCCCACGGCCGCCTCGGTCACGTTGTGCGCGATCGCCGCGTTGGTCTTCAGGATCACGTCCTCCGGCGCGCTGAACGGGACCGCGATCGCCGCCAGGGAGACCACGGCCTCCGGCGCGACGCGGGCGAACAGCGAGCGCGTGGCGCCGGCGTCGAGCAGGTCCACGCTCTCGTAGGCGACGCCGTCGACCGGATCGGGCGGGGGCTGGCGGTCGAGGCTCACGATCTGGTGCCCGGCCTCCGCGAATCCGGCCACGACGCTGCGGCCCAGGCGGCCGGAGCCGCCGGTGATGAGGATCTTCGCCATGTCCGCCCCCTCTAGAGTGCCGCTTCGCGGACGCGGCCCGCGTTCGATGCCGCGTCGAGGCCCAACTCGACGTCGTCGACGTGCACGACCTGGCCACGGGCCAGGGACTCGTTGCCGCAGATGCCGACGGCGATCGCCTGGATGCCGTCCACCAGCCCGGCGGGACGGGAATAGGGGTCCTCGCCGGGGCCGCGGAAGATGTCGGCGAGCAGCAGCCGGTCGCCGCCGCCGTGGGCGCCCTCCCCGTTGACGATCTCCAGCTCGCGGGCCTCCTCCCAGTGGCGCTGCAACACCAGACGCTCGCCGTTGGCGCGCAGCGGGTTGTCATGGCCGTCCTCCGTGACGGACGGGTCGACCGGCGAGCCGCCGGCGGCGGGCAGCACGGCGGCGCGCTCGACGACGTCGAGTTCGAGGCGGCCCTCGGTCCCGTTGACGGCGACCCGGTAGCCCTCCCACGGGCTGTGGGCGTTCAGGGTGTAGCTGAGGACGGCGCCGCCGGAGTAGTTCACGGTGAGCGCGAGGTTGTCCTCGATGGTGATGCCGGGGGCGAACACGTCCTGGTCGCGGCGGTAGCCGTCGTGCTCCTCGTTCTTGAGGTAGAGGCCCTCGAGGCGCTCGTCGCTGCGCAGGTCGAGCGCGAAAGGGTCCTCGGCGCTGTCCTCGCGCGTGCCGCGCTCGTGCGGCGCGATGCCGCGCTCGGCCGCGTTCTCGGCCCCGTAGAACTTGAGGCCGCCGGCGGCGTAGACGCGCTCGGGCACATCGGAGAGCCACCAGTTGACCAGGTCGAAGTGGTGGCTGGACTTGTGCACCAGCAGGCCGCCGGAGTTCTCCTTGATCCGGTGCCAGCGGCGGAAGTAGTCGGCCCCGTGGACGGTGTCCAGGACCCAGCTGAAGTCGATCGACGTCACCTTGCCGATCAGCCCGTCGGAGATCGCGGCCTTCAGTGCCGTGTTGCGCGGCGAGTACCGGTAGTTGAACGTCACGATGACCTCGCGGCCCGTCCGCTCGACGGTGGCGGCGATGCGCTCCGAGGCCTCCGCGTTCACTGTCAGCGGCTTCTCCACCACGACGTCGGCCCCGGCCTCCAGCGCCTCGCAGACGAGGTCCGCGTGGGTGAAGTCGGGGGTCGTGATGATGACGCGGTCGACGTTCTCGTTCACGATGAAGTCGGTCAGCGCCTCCGGTTCGAAGAAGCCGGTCTGCTTCCCGTACGTCTGCTCGATGACGTCCTGGTAGTACTCGGCACGCCCCGGGTTGGTGTCCGCGAGCGCCACCAGTTCGGCGACCTCGGCGTGGTCGCCGAGGATGGCGTTGATGTACATCTCGCAGCGGTTGCCGGTGCCGATGATGACGTAGCGGGTGCGGTTGGATTCGCTCACTGGCGCGTTGACTCCTTGGACGGCTCACCCTCGCGGGGGTGGCTGGCGGGAATGGCGGGGAAAGCGCGCGGGGCGCCACCGCTGATGACGGTGACGCCCCGGCGTCGTGCTGGTTCTACTTGATGCCGGTGGTCGCGATGCCCTTGACCAGGAACTTCTGGCCGATGAGGAACGCGAGGAACACTGGCAGGAGGGTGACGATCGACATGGCGAACAATGCGCCCCAATTGGATTCGCCCGTCGCGTCGATGAAGGCGCGCAGGGCCACCGGGACGGTGTACATCTCCGGGTCCGTCAGGTAGATGAGCGAGGTGAAGAAGTCGCTCCAGGTCCAGATGAAGGTGAAGATCGCCGTGGTCGCCAGGGCCGGGACCATGAGCGGGAGGATGATCTGGAAGAAGATGCGCGCGTGGCCGGCGCCGTCGATGCGGGCCGCCTCGTCCATGTCCTTCGGGATGCCGCGGATGAACTGCACCATCAGGAAGATGAAGAACGCGTCCGTGGCGAGCAGCTTCGGGATGATGATGGGCAGGAACGTGTTCACCCAGCCGATCTGGGAGAACATGATGTACTGCGGCACGATGATCACGTGGATCGGCAGCATGATGGTCATGAGCATCAGGCCGAACATGATCTTCTTGAAGCGGAAGTCCAGACGGGCGAACGCGTAGGCGGCCAGCGAGCAGGAGATCAGGTTGCCGAGGATGCAGCCGAGAACCACGATCGCCGAGTTCAGCAGGAAGTGGCTGAACGGATGGGATAGCGCATTCCAACCCTGCTCGTAGTTCGACCACTCGAACGTGGTAAGGAACAGGCCCGGCTCCCGGAAGATGACGTCCGTCGGGCGCAGGGAGCTGACGACCATCCACAGCAGCGGGTAGATCATCACCAGCGCCGCGGCCACCATGACGATGTGCTTGATGACGGCCCGGACCATCGTGCGCGGGGCCGGCTTGTACGTGTTCACGGGCGGCGGAGTCGTCGCCTCGCGGACCTCGGCGGGGGTCCGCGGATCCGAGGAGTCCTCGTCCACGGCGGGCCGGCTGGAGTTTGTCTTCTGCTCAATCATCGTAGAACACCCAATACTTGGAGGCGAGGAAGTTGACGGCGGTGAAGGCTCCGACGATCAGCACGAGCAGCCAGGCCATCGACGAGGCGTAGCCCATGTCGAAGCCCTTGAAGCCCTGCTGGTACAGGTAGAGCGTGAAGAACATCGTCGAGTCCGCCGGTCCGCCGGTGCCGTTGGAGACGATGAACGCCTGCGTGAAGTTCTGGAACGCGCCGATGATCTGGAGCACGAGGTTGAAGAAGATGATCGGGCTCAGCAGCGGCAGGGTGATCGAGATGAACTTGCGCACCCGGGTGGCGCCGTCGATCGACGCGGCCTCGTAGTACATCGCCGGGATCTGGCGGAGACCCGCCAGGAAGATCACCATCGGGGAGCCGAAGGTCCACACGTTCAGCAGGATCAGGGTGCTCAGGGCCGTGTCGGGGTTGGAGATCCAGCCCATGCCCTCGATGCCGAACATCGCCAGGAACTGGTTGACCAGACCCGTGGTGCCGAACAGCTGCTTCCACAGCACGGCGATGGCGACGGAGGAGCCGAGCATCGACGGCAGGTAGAAGACCGAGCGGTAGAACGCCAGGCCGCGCATGCCGCGGTCCAGCAGCAGCGCGATGAAGAGCGCGACGATCAGCTGCAGGGGCACACCGACCAGCACGTAGGTGAAGGTGACCTGCAGGGAGTTGAGCAGGCGCTCGTCCTGGAACATCCGGACGAAGTTGTCCGTGCCGATCCAGTTGGGCGCCTGCAGCAGGTTGTAGTCCGTGAAGGACAGGTACAACGACATCGCCATCGGGCCGAGGGTGATGGCGAAGAGGCCGATCGTCCAGGGCAGCAGGAAGATGTGGCCTGCTTTGTTGTCCGTGTACTGGCGCTTGCCGCCCTTGACTTTGGACAGGTTCTGCATCTCGGCGACGACACTCATTCGGCCGCCCCCTTCGGTGCACCGGCGGACCTGCGCCGGAAGGTGGTGTGGAACAGCATGGCTGACTCCTTGGGTAGAAACCCGATCGGATGCTTCGTCGAGACCCGGACGGGAATGCGCTTTCCAATAATTCGTTCTCCACGGTAAGCTACCGGAGATGTGAGGTCAACCACAGGCCGTGGTGACCCCGATCCCACCCCCGGGGAAAACGCATTGAAACGTATCACTAGATCTACGCCACACGGAGGGCCCGAGTCGCAATGAACCATGCAGAGCCGCTAGATACGCGCGGATCCGCCATTTCGCGGATCGAACTGGTCCTGACGTCGCTGCCGTTCGACGCCGGGCGACGCGATACTTCCACGGACACTTCAGAGACGATTGATACCTATAACGCATCATCGAAGTCCTTCACGGAGATGGAATCCCTCATGGTCGCGGTCACGACCGCGGACGGGCTGACGGGCTGGGGCGAGGCGTTCGGGCACAAGACCAATCCCGCCACCTGGGCCGCCCTCGAACAGACCGTGGCGCCCTTCTTCGTCGGCCGCGCCGCCGACCCGGCGGCCGTCCGCCGCGAGGCCGAGTACGCGTTCCACGCGTTCGGTCGCACCGGACCCGTCCACTACGCGCTCTCCGCGATCGACACCGCACTCTGGGACATCGCCGCGCAGCGGGCCGGCCGGACCCTGCGCGGCTTCATCGCCGACCGCCGCGCGTCGGGCCCGCCCCCGCGCGACCGCGTCGAGGCCTACGCCTCCCTGGTCCACTACGGCGAGGAACCCGTCGAGGTCGCCTTCCACGTCGGCCGCGCCCGCGCGGCCGGCTTCACCGCCTTCAAACTCCACGAGTCCACGCGCGGGGCGATCGCAGCGGCCCGCGGGGCCGCCGGCGACGGCGCCCGCCTCATGGTCGACGTGAACTGCGCCTGGGACGAGGCCGGCGCGGACGCCGCCCTCGAACAGCTCGCGGACCTCGGCCTGCACTGGCTCGAGGAGCCGGTCTTCCCGCCCGACGACACGGGCGCGCTCTCCCGCCTGAACCGCCGCCACGGCATCGTCTCCGCCGGCGAGAACGCCTCCGGGGTGCGCGGCCTCGTCGCCGACATGGCGGCCGGCGCGGTGTCCGTCGCCCAGCCCAGCGTCGGCAAGATCGGCGGCATCACCTCCCTGCTCGAGGTGTACGACGCCGGCGCCCGCCTGGGCGTGCCGGTGGTCCCCCACACCTTCTACTACGGGCCGGCCTTCGCGGCGACCGCCCAGGTGATCGCCGCGATGCCCCGCCAGGTAACGGCCGCCGGGGCCGGTCAGCCGGAGCTCGAGGTCCCGTTCCTCTCCTGGCCGGAGCGGCTGCACCCGCTGCACGGCGCCCACCAGGACGCTGGGGCGGGGGCGGGCGCCGACGTCGTGCTCGACGACTCCCCCGGGCTCGGCTTCGCGCCCGATGACGACATCCTCGCCCGCAGCGCCGTCCGGCGTGCGACGATCTCCTGATGGAGGTTTCACCATGAGAATCGTGTGCGTACCCGACTCGTTCAAGGGCAGCGCCAGCGCCGCGCAGGCCGCCGCCGCACTGGCCGCCGGCGCCCGGCAGGTCTACCCCGGCGCGGAGATCGTCGAGCTGCCGTTCGCCGACGGCGGCGAGGGGACCCTGGACGCGCTGCTGGCCGTCTGGGGCCGGCCCGCGGAGACGGTCGAGGTCGTCGACGCGATCGGCCGCCCGCGCACCGCCCGGTTCGGGCGCTCGGCCGACGGAACCACCGCGATCCTCGAGGCCGCCGAGGGCAACGGCCTGCCCCACGTCGCCGACGCCGGTCTCCAGCCGCTGCGGGCCGACACCTACGGGGTCGGGCTCATCGCCCGCCACCTGCTGGAGGAGGGCGTGGAGGAGATCCTGCTGTGCATCGGCGGCTCCGCCAGCACCGACGGCGGCCTCGGCCTGCTCGCCGCCCTCGGCGCGCACATCCGCTACGACGACGCCCCCTCCGGCGCGGAGCCCGGCTTCGGCGGCGGGCGGCTGAACGCCGTGCGCTCCATCGACGTCACGGGCCTGCACCCGGCCGCCCGGCGGGTCCGGTGGCGGATCGCCGTCGACGTGGACAACCCGCTCACGGGCGAGCGCGGCGCGGCCGCCGTGTTCGGCCCGCAGAAGGGCGCGACCGGCGCCGACGTCGAGGTGCTCGACGCCGGGCTGGCCCACCTGGCCGACGTCGTGGCCGCCCAGGCGGGGGCGGACGCCGACGCGCTCCGCTCGGCCGCCGGCTTCGGCGCGGCCGGGGGCATGCCGCTCGCGCTCGTGCCGCTGCTGGACGCGGAGACGCTGCCGGGCTCCCAGCTCGTCGCCGAGGCTGTGGGGCTCGACGCCGCACTGGCGGGCGCGGACCTCGTCCTGACGGGCGAGGGCGCGCTGGACACCCAGTCGCTCGGCGGCAAGGTCGTGGACGCCGTCCGCACCCGGGCACCGCGCGGCGCGGCCGTCGTCGTGATCGCCGGGACCGTGAAGCTCACGGCGGCGCAGGTGCGCGGGGCGGGCCTGACGGCGGCGTTCTCGATCGCGCCGGGCGCGGCCGCCCTTCAGGACCTGCTGGCCGCCGCGCCCGAGCTGATCGAGGACGCCGCGGCCAACGCCTGCGCCCTCCTCGCCCGCTGACGGACCCCGCTACAGGGAGACGATCAGCAGGGTTCCCGCGAACACGAGCCCGGAGACGATCAGGACGACGGTGGTGTAGCCGAGGATGTCGCGCATCTTCAGGCCCGCGATCGCCAGCAGCGGCAGCGCCCAGAACGGCTGGATCATGTTGGTCCACTGGTCGCCGTAGGCCACGGCCATGACGGCGATCGACGGGTCCACCCCGAGGGTGTCGGCCGCGCCGAGCATGATCGGCGCCTGGATCGCGAACTGCCCGCCGCCCGAGGGGACGAAGAAGTTCACGACGCCGGCCGAGAGGAACGCCATGATGCCGAACGTCTGCGGGGTGGAGGTGGCGACCAGGGCGTCGGAGAACAGCTCGATCAGCCCGGTCCCGGACATGATCCCCAGGATCCCGGCGTAGAGCGGGAACTGGATGAGGATCTCCCCGACGTTCGCCGCCGCGCCCTTGGTCAGCGCGATCAGCTCGAACGGGCTGCGCACCAGCAGCAGGATGAGCGCCAGGAACGACCAGTTCACGATGTCCAGGGTGATCGACCCGCCGCCGGCGAAGTGCACGACGAGGTAGGTGACGAGCAGCAGCCCCAGCAGCAGGGTCGGCACGCGGCTCGCGTCGATGCGGTCGGCGGGCGTGACGACGTCGTCCTCCACCTCGACGCCGCGGTCGCGGGCGTCGACGGCGAGTTCGACGACCGTGTCCTGCGCGCGCGGCGCGACGAGGTAGATCGTCACCGCGACGGCGACGATCGTCACGGCGGCCGCGGCGATGTTCCAGCCCGTGAAGATGGTCTCCGTGATCGGCAGCGGCTCGCCGAGGTGCTCGCTCACGAACGAGTCCGGGGTCGCCGCGGTCAGCGGCCCGGACGCCGAGTAGCCCATGTGCCAGACGACGAACCCGGCGAACCCGGCGGCGACCAGCAGCGGGAAGTGCAGGCGGAGCCCGCGCTCGCGCCCCTGGGCGGCGACCTCCCGGGCGAGCAGGCCGCCGACCACGAGGCCGAGCCCCCACGTTATGAGCGAGGCGAGCGCGGCGACCGCGAACACGAACACATAGGCCTGCGCCGCCGTCCGCGGCACGCGCGCGACGCGGGTGAGGAGGGCGCGGACCGGCCGGGTGTTGGCCAGCATGTGCCCGAGCAACAGGATCAGCGCCATCTGCGTCATGAAGGAGAGCAGCCCCGCCAGGCCCTCGCCCCACGCGGTCACCACCGCGACCGGCGTCGCCCCGCCCAGCAGCAGGCCGAGCGCGGCCACCACGAACGTCAGGACGATCGCGAAGACGAGCGCCGACGGGATGAGCCGCTCGACGACGTGGTTGATCGGGCGCATCACGGCCGCCAGGCCGCCGCCGCGCCCGCTGCGCTGCGCGACGTCTTCAGGTGCTTCTGACATGGGGTCCTCCGGCTGCGTTGGCGGAATCAAGGGGTGATGCGGGTCACTCTACAAGCCCCGCGGCACCCCCGCAGCGGCAGGGCCGGCTCAGGCGTCGTCGCGGACGATCACACCCTGGGCGATCACGGCCGAGACGCGCTCGAGCGCGGCGGCATCGGCCAGCGGGTCGGCGTCGAGCAGCACGACGTCGGCGACGCCGCCCGCCACGAGGCGGCCCACGCTGCGCTCGATGCCGAGCAGGCGCGCCGGCGTCGTCGTCACGGAGCGGAGCGCCTCCAGCGGGGAGAGCCCGGCCTCGGCAAGCCAGCGCGCCTCCGTGCCGATCGGGGTGACGTCCGTGCCGAAGGAGTCGGTGCCGGAGACCACCGGCACGCCGGCGGCGGCCGCGGCCCGGACGGCCTCCTGGAGGACGGGGGTGTACTCGCGGCCGCGCTCGGCGAGCACGGGGTCGCGCGAGCCGGCCATGGAGGCGATGCCGGAGAGCGTCGGTGTGAAGCACGCGCCGCGCGCGGCCATGTCGGCCAGCGTCGCCTCGTTCACGAAGACGCCGTGCTCGATGCTGCGCACTCCCGCGCGGACCGCACCGGCGATGCCCTCCGCGCTGTAGGAGTGGCAGAGGACCCCGGCGCCCTTCGCGGCGGCGACGATCGCGGAGAGCTGCTCCTCGCCGTAGACCAGCTCGAGCGGATCCTGCTCGGCGAGTCCGGCCCGCGGATTCGCCCGGGTCTTGATGACGGTCGCGCCGCGCTTGCGGTTGTTGCGGGTCAGGTAGGCGACGTCGTCGGGCTCGCGGACGCCGTCGGCGAGGGCGGCCAGTGGCGCCAGGGCCGGATCGGCCAGCACGGAGTCGCCGAGCTCCGGCGAGACGAACAGTCCCGCCGCATGCATGCGCGGGGACAGGCCCGGCGCCCACTCGGGCAGGGCCGCGAGCGCGACGTCCTGGTAGAAGCTCGAGGAGCCGCTGCGCACCGTGGTGGCGCCGTGGCTCAGGATCAGCCGCGCGTCCTCGAGCGCGTTGGCGTGCACGTGCGCGTCGACGAGCCCGGGCAGCACGAACCGGCCGGTCGCGTCGACGACCGTGGCGCGGCCCGCGACGGCGGCGACGGCCCGGCGGGTGGAGGCGCGGTCGCCGACGGCGGAGACCTTCCCGTCCTCCAGCACGACGACGCCGTCCTCGATCGCGTCGCCCGTGACCGGATCGACGATGGTGCCGCCCTCGACGACGACGGGCGGCGGGGTCGGGGCGCTGCCGTGGTATCCCGGAGCCGCGGGACGTCCGCGGGCCGGCTCGGGGGCGGCAGCCGCGGAGGCCGGCAATAGGCCGATGCCGGCGAGTGCGGCTGCGCCCGCGATGACGCTGCGGCGGGCGAGAGAGGCGTCGGGGGCCGGGAGGGAGTCGTGGTCGTGGACGCACATGGAGGGATTCCTTCTGGTGAAGTGATGCGGGTCATGCCAAGCTAGCACCATCCGCGCCTATTTGGTATCCCATACCTCGTCATCCGTCGTGCATCGTGCGTCCGCCCCTCACTCGACCGGCGGCGCGACCCCCGCCGCCGGCGGACTATGCTGGGATGCCATGAGCAAGCAGGTGCGAATCGACGCGTGGCTCTGGGCCGTGCGCGTCTACAAGACCCGGTCCGCGGCCACGGCTGCGTGCCGCGCCGGCCATATCCGCCGCAACGACGACCCGGCCAAGGCGTCTCAGCCCGTGGTCCCCGGAGACAAGATCCGGGTCCGCCAGCACGGCTTCGACCGCATCCTGGAGGTCACGCGCACGATCGGCAAGCGCGTGGGCGCCCCGGTCGCCCAGTCCTGCTACATCGACCACACTCCGCCGCGGACCCGCGAGGTCGTCCCGCAGGTCCCGGTCCGCGACCGCGGCGCCGGCCGCCCGACCAAGAAGGACCGCCGCGAGATGGACAAGCTGCGCCGGAACCTCGACCTCTGACCCGGGACGCGGAGAGGGCGGCGGACGCACGGGACCCCCGCGGGCCGTGCATCCGCCGCCCTCGCGCTGGGAGCGGCGGCTTCCCGGCTACTCGCCGGCGGACGGGCGCGAGCCCAGCTCGGCGTCGAGGCGGAGCAGGCCGTTGCCGTCCTCGCCGATGAGCTTGACCCGGCCGATGATCTCGGAGACCGACGCCTCCTCCTCGAGCTGCTCCTCCACGAACCAGTTCAGCAGCGGCAGGGCGTCGATGTCGCCCTCCTGCTGGGCCAGGCGGTAGAGGCTGCGGATGGCCTCGGAGACCTTCTTCTCGTGCGCGAGCGACGCCTCGAACCCGGCGAGCACCGTGTCCGCGTGCTGGGCCGGGGCCGCGATGGCACCGAAGTTCGGGCGGGAGTCGCGGTCGGACATGTGCCCGATGAACTTCTCGGCGTGCACGATCTCCTCGTCCGCCTGCGCGCGGAACCATCCGGCGATGCCCGGCAGGTCGAGGGCCTCCATGTCGGCCGCGAGCTGCCGGTAGACGTAGGAGGCCTCGAGCTCGAGGGTGACCTGGTCGTTGAATGCGGTTTCAAGCTTTCCTGTAAGTTCCATGGTTCAAAAGTAGGCCCCATTCCCGTCCTTGTCACCGCAGTTCGGCCTTACTGACCGAAGCCTCACCTAAATGTCCACCCCGGCGTTTCGCAACCTCTTTATGCCAGCCTCACCAAAGTTCGGCACGCCTCACCCGGGCCGCCGGCGCGGCCGCCGTCACATTTCCGTGTACGACGCCGCCGCACCGCCACCGCTGACATCCGCCCCGCGGCAGGGCCCAAAGTAGGGGCAAAAGTCCCTGCCGTTTCGCCGAAGACGATTGAGAGCGCAGTGCAAGACATCGCCGTAACCCTCTTGGCCGCCGCAGCGCTGGGCTGGCTGGCCCTCGCCTGCCGCATCCCGCCGCTCGTCGGATTCCTCGCCGCGGGCTTCCTGCTCGGCGCGCTGCAGGTCGAGGCGTTCCCGGGCCTGGAGGCTCTCGCCGACATCGGCGTGACGCTGCTGCTGTTCACGATCGGGCTCAAGTTCGACGTCCGCTCGCTGCTGCGTCCCGAGGCGTACGGGACGGCGTCGATCCACATGGCGTTCAGCGTCCTCATCGGCATGGGCACGCTGGGCCTGCTCGGCGTCCTGGGGTTCATCGCCGGCGGCGAGGACTGGAAGACGCTCATGCTCGTCGGCTTCGCCCTGTCCTTCTCGTCGACGGTGCTCGCCGTCAAGGTGCTCGAGGAGCGCTCGGACGACGGCTCGTTCTACGGGCAGACCGCGATCGCCATCCTCGTCATCCAGGACATCGCCGCCGTCGCCTTCATGACCATCACTGCAGGGCACGCCCCGAGCCCGTGGGCCTTCGCGCTCGCGCTCCTGCTGCCCGCGTCGTGGGTTCTGCGGCGTGCCCTGAACCACGTGGGCCACGGCGAGCTCCTGGTGCTCTTCGGCGCGGCCATGGCCCTCGGCCCCGGCTACTTCGCCTTCGACGCCGTCGGCCTCAAGGGGGATCTCGGCGCCCTGGTCATGGGGCTGCTCTTCGCCAGCCACCCCCGCGCCCTCGAGATGTCCAAGTCGCTCTTCAGCGTCAAGGAGCTCTTCCTGGTCGGCTTCTTCCTGGCCATCGGGTTGACCGCGGATCCAACGTGGGCCGACGTCGGCCTGGCCGCGCTCCTGTGCGTGGTGCTGCTGCCGTTCACGCTGGCGGGATTCGTCGCGCTCGGCTGGGTCTTCGGCCTGCGCAACCGCACGGCGGCAAAGCTCGGTCTGGTCCTGACCAACTTCTCGGAGTTCTCCATCATCGTCGCCGCACTCGGCGTCGAATCGGGGATGATCGAGGAGGACTGGTTGACCATCGTCGCGGTCGCCGTCGCCCTCAGCATGGTCGTCTCCTCGATGGTCAACGGGCGCGGCCACCACTTCGCCAGCCGCATCGCCTCGTGGTTCCGCGAGCAGGACGTCCACCGGCTCCGGCTCGAGGACCGGCCGATCGACACGAGCCAGGCCGACGTCGTCGTGCTCGGCATGGGCCGCGTCGGGCGTTCGGCCTACGAGCGGATCCACGCCGACAGCAACCTGCGCGTGCTCGGCATCGACAACGACCACGCGGTCGTCTCGCGGCTCCGGGAGGAGGGCTACTCGGTCCTCGAAGGCGACGCGACGGATATGGAGTTCTGGACGCGGCTCTGCTCGGGCGGCTTCGTGCAGACGGTCGTCCTGGCCATGCCGATCCACGACTCCAACACGTTCGCCCTCGACCAGCTGCGGCAGGCCGGATTCGAGGGGCGGGTCGCCGCCATGGCCCGCCACCAGGACCAGGTGGAGCACCTCGCCGAGGAGGGCGTGCACGGAGTCTTCAACCTCTACGAGGGTGCCGGTGTGGCCCTCGCGGACCTGGCCCTCGGCCCTGCGAAGCCACCGCGGCTCCCCCGCGACTCCTGACCCGGCGCTCGCACCGGGCCGCGCCGGATCAGGCCAGTCCGGCCTTGCGCAGCGCCTCCGCCATCGCGGTGTCGTCGCCTCCGCCCTGACGCTGGCTCGCGTCGGCGCCGCGCCTCGATTCGCCGCGCTGCGGAGCCGGCTTCGACTGGCCCCGCCCGCCGCTGCGGCCGGCCTCCCGGTTCCGGTCCCCTCGGCCCTGACCCGCACCGCGCGTGCCCGCGCCACGGCGCGGCTCCGGCGGACCCGGCTCGGCGGCGGCGCCGTCGTGCCTCGCCTCCCCGGGCAGCGGATCGTCGAGCCGCAGGGTCAGCGAGATGCGCTTGCGCTTCGTGTCGACCTCGAGGACCTTGACCTTGACGATGGCGCCGGAGGTGACGACCTCGCGCGGATCGGAGACGTACCGGGTGCTCATCGCGGAGACGTGCACCAGACCGTCCTGGTGC
Source organism: Zhihengliuella salsuginis (assembly GCF_014651715.1). Taxonomy (GTDB): domain Bacteria; phylum Actinomycetota; class Actinomycetes; order Actinomycetales; family Micrococcaceae; genus Zhihengliuella; species Zhihengliuella salsuginis. Next base: position 200,493 of record NZ_BMXK01000006.1, on the reverse strand, counting down.
ACCCCGACGTCCACGAACGCTCCGAACGCCGCCACGTTGGAGACCGTGCCCTCGAGGATCATGCCCGGGGCCAGGTCTGTGATGGCCTCGACACCCTCCTTGAGGGCCGCCGTGACGAACTCGCCGCGCGGGTCGCGGCCCGGGCGGGCGAGCTCGTCCATGACGTCGCGGACCGTGGGGACGCCGAACCGCTCGTCCACGAACCGGGCCGGATCGAGCGTGGCGACGGACGCGGCGGCGGCGCCGACGTCGTTCCGGGTCACCCCCGCGGCCGACAGGATGCGCTCGGCCAGGCCGTAGGCCTCGGGGTGGACGGCGGACGCGTCGAGCGGGGAACCGCCGGTGACGCGGAGGAAGCCGGCGCACTGCTCGAACGCCTTCTCCCCCAGGCGCGGGACCTTCTTGAGGTCCTTGCGGGAGGCGAACGGGCCGTTGGCGTCGCGGTAGGCGACGATGTTCCTGCCCAGGGTCGGGCCGACGCCGGCGACGCGGGAGAGCAGCGCCGGCGAGGCCGTGTTCACGTCGACGCCGACCGCGTTCACGCAGTCCTCGACGACGGCGTCCAGCGAGCGGTCGAGCTTGGCGGCGGTCAGATCGTGCTGGTACTGCCCGACGCCGATCGACTTCGGTTCGATCTTGACCAGCTCGGCGAGCGGGTCCTGCAGGCGGCGGGCGATCGAGGCGGCCCCGCGCAGGGAGACGTCCAGGTCGGGCAACTCGGCCGAGGCCAGTGCGGACGCCGAGTAGACCGAGGCGCCGGCCTCGGAGACGATGACCTTGGCCGGCACCGGGCCCGACGCGGTGGCGGCGGTGAAGGCCGGGTTCTTCGCGAGGCGTCCCAGCAGTTCGCCGGCCAGGCGGTCGGTCTCGCGGCTGGCCGTGCCGTTGCCGACGGCGACCAGCGTGGTCGCGTGCTTCGCCGCGAGCTCCTCGAGCACGGCGAGCGACGCCTCCCACTTGGCGCCCGACTTGCCGCCGGCGTGCGGGTAGATCGTGGCGGTCTCGACGACGCGGCCGGTCCCGTTGACGACGGCGACCTTCACGCCGGTGCGCAGGCCCGGGTCCAGGCCCAGCACGGACCGGTTGCCGGCCGGCGCCGCCAGCAGCACGTCGCGCAGGTTCGCGGCGAAGACGCCGATCGCCTGCTCCTCGGCGGCCTCGAAGAGGCGCGAGCGCACGTCCGACTCCAGCCGGGAGAGGATCCGCCCCTTCCAGGCCAGGCGCACGGTCCGCGCCTGCCAGTCGGCCGCCGGGGTGCCGGCCGGTGCGTTCGCACCAACAGCGCGGGCGACGGCGGCCTCGTAGCCGGCGCGGGCCTCGGCGAGCGCCTCTGCGTCAGCCGGGTCGGCCTCGGCGAGGTTCAGGCTCAGGGCGCCGTCGCGCTCCCCGCGTAGCAGGGCGAGGATGCGGTGGCTCGGCAGCTTGTGCACGGGCTCGGCGAAGTCGTGGTAATCGGCGAACTTCGCGGCCTCCTCGCCCGCCCCCGGGGCGACGGCGGACCGGACCACCCCGCCCCTCCAGAGGCGGCCGCGCAGCTCGGTGACGAGCTCGACATCCTGGCCCGCGCGCTCGATCACGATCGCCCGCGCACCGGCGAGCGCGTCGTCGGGCGTCGCTACGGCGGTGTCGCCCTCGGTGCCGTCGGCACTCACGTAGGCCTCCGCCGTCGTCCGCGGGTCGAGGCCGGGGTCGGCGAGCAGGGCGTCGGCGAGGGGCTCGAGCCCGGCCTCGCGGGCGATCTGGGCGCGGGTGCGGCGCTTGGTCTTGAAGGGCAGGTAGAGGTCCTCGACCTCGGTCTTCGTGGTCGCCGCGGCGAGCGCGGCGGCCAGCGCATCGGTGAGCTTGCCCTGCTCGTCGATGGCGGCGACGACCGCGGCCCGCCGGTCCTCGAGCTCGCGCAGGTAGCGCAGGCGCTCCTCGAGGGTGCGCAGCTGGGCGTCGTCGAGCGTGCCCGTGACCTCCTTGCGGTACCGGGCGATGAACGGGACGGTCGACCCGGCGTCGAGCAGCCCGATCGCGGCATCGACCTGCCACGGTTTCACGCCGAGCTCGGCGGCGATTCGGGTGGTGACGGTGGCCGTGGAGTCTGCTGCGCTGGAATTCATCACCGCACCATCTTGCCCTACGTGCACGGCGCAGGCCGTCACCGCGGGCGCGGGACCTCACATCCGCGGCACAGGCGCGACGGCTATCCTCGAAGCCATGCGCAGATCTTCCTCCTTGCTCGCCGTCGGCGTCCTCGGCCTCACCGCCGCCCTGACCGGGTGCTCCACCGTCCAGCAGGCGGCCGAAGACGCCGCGAGCTCCGCGGTCGGCGAGGTCGCAGACGCCGCCAAGATCGAAGCACTGAAGCGCGTGTGCGACCCGGTGACAGACGGGACGCTGGACGCCTCCGACATAACCGTGCTCTCGTCGCTGATCGAGCCGGCCGAGGCCGCGGGCGTTCCCTCGAATCTGCTGGATCCGCTGCGCGAGCTGGCGGCATCGGGAGACGCCGCGCCGCAGGCCGCCGTCGACCGGGCCCAGCAGGCCTGCGACGACGCGATCGCCGCCGCCGGCTAGTCCGTCCGCGCGCCTGACTTCAGCCGGTCGACCTGGTCCAGCACCGAGTCCAGGCGGCGGCGGAAGTAGTCGGCCGTCGAACCCGGAGTGCCCGCGCCGGGCAGCGAGGCGTGGTGGTAGATGCCGTCCCCGAGGAGCATGATGGCGTCCGCCGCGGCGTCGTCGCCCACCTCGTCGCGGATCAGCCGCCACCACGAGCCGTGCACGGCGGCGAGCGCCTCGGCCGCTCCCGGGTGCTGGGCCGAGGCCAGCCGCATGACGACGACGAAGAACGTGTCCAGCTCCGTCCCGGTCTCCACTGAGGTGCGCACGAAGTAGCGGGAGGGCCCCTCGTCGAACGCCTCCATCCGGGCCAGGTCGGCCTCGGCCGCCTCGCCCAGGCGCTCGATCACGCCGTCGGCGAGCGCGTCCTTGCTCTTGAAGTGGTAGAGCAGCCCGCCCTTGGAGACCCCCGCCCGCGCCGCCGTGGCGTCCATCGTGGCGGCGCGCTCGCCATCGCTGCTGACGATCTCGCAGTAGGCGGCGAGGATCTTCTCTCGTGCTGCGGGGGGTCTGGTCATGGGTGACACTCTAGCCAGAGTCGGCATCCGCCGTCGTCCGGGTGATCTCCATGACACCCCCTTGATATAAACCGTCCAGACGGTACAGTTAAGAGTGTGGGAGCCGACCGCCCCACCTCCGCAACTCTCCCCGAGGACGTCCCATGTCTGTGCAGACCGCCACCACCGGCACCGAGCTCTCCGGCACCCGCCGGTGGCTTGCCCTGGTGGTCCTCATGTTCCCGGTGCTGCTGATCTCGATCGACAACACCGTGCTGAGCTTCGCCGTGCCGGCCCTCTCCCGGGCCCTCGCGCCGGACTCCGACGAACTGCTCTGGATGATCGACATCTACCCGCTCGTGCTGGCCGGACTGCTGGTCCCCATGGGCAGCCTCGGCGACCGGATCGGGCGCAAGCGCCTGCTGCTTCTCGGCTCCGTCGGCTTCGCCGCGGTCTCGGCGCTCGCGGCCTTCGCGCCCAACGCGCAGCTGCTGATCGCCGCCCGCGCCCTCCTGGGACTGTTCGGCTCGATGCTGATGCCGGCGACCCTGTCGCTGATCCGCAACATCTTCACGGACGAGCACGAGCGGCGCCGCGCGATCGCGATCTGGGCCTCCGGATTCTCCGGCGGCGCCGTGCTCGGCCCGATCCTCGGCGGATGGCTGCTCGAGCACTTCTGGTGGGGCTCCATCTTCCTGCTCGCCGTCCCCGTGCTGCTGCCGATCCTGATCGCCGGCCCCGCACTGGTCCCGGAGTCCAAGGACCCGAACCCGGGCCCGATCGACCCGCTGAGCATCGTGCTGGTCGTCGGCACCCTGACGCCGATCGTCTTCGGCATCAAGGTCCTGGCCAAGGGCGAGGGCTTCGCGCTCCCCGCCGCGGCGATCGCGTTCGGCATCGCGTGCGGGTACGTCTTCGTGCGCCGCCAGCTCGCCCGGGCGGCGCGGCCGGCCACCGACCCGATGCTGGACGTCCGCCTCTTCCGGAATCCGATGTTCTCCGGCGCGCTGACGGTCAACCTGCTCAGCGTGTTCTCGATGGTCGGGTTCATCTACTTCCTCACCCAGCACGTCCAGCTCGTCGCCGGCTACTCCCCGCTCGAGGCGGGCCTGCTGATGATGCCGGGACTGGTCCTGTCGATCGCGTCCGGCCTCCTCGCGGCCAACCTTGCGAAGCGCTTCCGCGTCTCGGCGCTCATGGTTCTCGGCCTGCTGCTGAACGCGGCCGCCTACGTGATGGTCCTCTTCGTCGGGCAGTCGGGGTCGGTGCTGCTGCTGATGACCGCGTTCTGCGTGCTCGGCGCCGGCGTCGGCCTGGCGGAGACGCTGTCCAACGACCTGGCGCTGTCGGCGGTCCCGCCGCAGAAGGCCGGGGCCGCCTCGGCCATCTCCGAGACCGCCTACGAGACCGGCGCGGTCCTGGGCACCGCCGTCCTCGGCAGCCTGCTCAACGCCGCCTACTCGCGGGGCCTCGCCCTGCCGGGCGGCCTCACCGCGGGCCAGCAGGCGGAGGCGTCGAAGACGCTCGGCGGCGCGCACGAGGTCGCGGAGTCCCTGCCGTCCGGCCAGGCCGCCCAGCTGCTCGAGAACGCCGCCGCTGCGTTCGACTCCGGGGTGATGCTCACGGCCGGGATCGGCGCCGCGCTGGCCGTGGCGGCCGCCGTCGTGATCCACCGCGCCCTGCGGTCCGCGCCCACGCGCCCCTGACGCAGGCCCCGCCCATGGGGCAGACTGGCCCCATGAGCGACTACGCGGCCTTCCTGCGCGGCATCAACGTCTCGGGCCGGCGCATCCCGATGGCCGACCTCGCCGAGTGCGTGGCCGGTGCCGGCGTCCGGGACGTGCGGACGGTGCTGGCCACCGGCAACATCCTCTTCGCCGCGGACGCCCCGCGCGAGGAGGTCGCCTCCCGGCTCGCGTCCGCCATCGGCGGGCGCTTCGGGTTCGAGGCCCGCCTCTTCCTCAAGACCCTCCCGGAGGTCGCGGAGATCGTCGCGGCGTGCCCGTTCGCCCGGACGGACACGCACGACGGCGCCGCCCTCCACACGTACGTCACGTTCGCCTCCAGCGCGCAGACGGTGGCCGACGTCCTCGCCGAGCTGGGGCCGGCGGAGCGCGCGGCCGGCCACGGCGACGTGCTCTTCTGGCAGACGCCCAAGGGCAGCTCGCTCGAGAACCCGGTGGCCAAGGCGCTGGGCCGGGCGCGTTTCAAGGAGTCCAGCACCACCCGGAACATCAACACCCTGGACAAGGTCCTGGCCCGCTGAGCCGCCGCTAGGCGTCCTCGCCGGCGTGGACCGCCTGGAGGGTGGCCGCCTGGCGGCCGCCGTGCAGGTAGAGGCCGCGCCCCGGCGGCTGGCGGCGGGCGCGCACCCCGTTCACGAGGGGCCCCTCGGACCGGTCGCCGTCCATGACGAACGTCGCCCCGCCGGCGTCGCGCAGCGCGGAGACGAACGGCGTGAACAGGCCCCGCGAGGCGCCGCGCACCTTGCGCGCGACGATCGCGTGCAGGCCGATCTCGGCGCCCATCGCCAGGTACTCGGCGAACGGCGAGAGCGGGCTGGCGCCGCTCGAGGCGAGCACGTCGTCGTCGTCCACCACGAGCACGATCCGCGGGCCGTCGAATCCGTCGTCCGCGCCGGCCGCCAGCGGGTTCTCCGGGATGCGCTTGCGCAGCTCGCCCACGATCGCTGTGGTCAGCTGCGCCGCGAGCACGGCCGAGGTCGCGTAGCCGCCCACGTAGTCGGGGCCCACCACGTTCTTCAGCCCGCGCCGCGGATCGAAGACCGCGAACACGACCTCCTCGGAGGAATACTGGCCGACGATCTCGGTCATGAGGTGGCGCAGCAGCGAGGTCTTGCCGCTCTGCTCGTCGCCGAGGATCAGCAGGTTGCGCTCGCCGCCGTCGAAGTCCAGGTGCTTCGGCCCCAGGTCGCGCTCGTTCAGGCCGAACCGGAGGAGGCCGTCGCGGGCGGGCACGGTCTCGGGGGCGACGACGGTCGGCAGCAGGCGCACGCGGCGCGGGCTGCGCCCGGGCTGGCGCTCGGCCACCCGGGCGGCGGCGTCGCGCAGGCCGTGGTTTCCGGTGTCCGCGTCGGCGACCGAATCCAGCCGGGGCAGGGCGATCTGGCCGATGAGCTTGTCGTGGTTGATGCCGCGGCCGGGCCGGTCGGCGGGGAGCCGCTCGGCGCTCCTGCGGCCGTGCGCCGACTCCGACGGCTCGGACAGCCGCAGCTCGAGCCGGGTCCCGAAGAACGACTGCTGCGCGATCCGCACCTCGTTCCACCGGGTCGCGGTCGCCACGACGTGCACGCCGTACCCTCCGCCGCGGCGCAGGATCGAGTGGACGAGCTCCTGCAGCTCCTCGTACTCCTCCAGCAGCGCCCCCCAGCCGTCGACGAGCAGCACGACGTCGGCCACGTCCAGTTCGTCGAGCTCGCCGGCGGCGTGCAGGCGCCGCATGGTGGCCAGGCTGTCGACGCCGCGGATCTCGAAGAGCCGCTCGCGTTCGGCGATGAGGTCGTGCACCTCCTCGAGCGTGCGGCGCAGGGCCTCGCGCGAGGTCCGCCCGGCCATCCCCGCCGCGTGCGGCAGGTCGGCCAGCGGCAGCAGCGCCGAGCCCTTGAGGTCGATGCCGAACAGCGCGACCTCCCGCACGGTGTGCGTGGCGGCGAGCGAGAGCGCGATCGTGCGCAGCGCCGTCGACTTGCCCGTCGACGGCCCGCCGAGGACCACCACGTTGCCGCCCGCGCGCGCGAGGTCGAGCTCCCACGGGCCCTGCCACTGGCGGGCCGGGTCGTCGAGCAGGCCGATCTGCACGTTCAGCTGCCGGCTGCGCGGCCAGGGGCCGGGCGCGGCGTCCCCCGCGCCGTGGCCGGCGGCGGTGTCGAGGGCGACGGCGTCCGGCAGCGGCGGCAGCCAGATCTCGTCGGTGACCCGGTCGAACCCGCGGACGATGTCCACGAGCTCCGACATCACGGTGGCACCGGTGGTGCGCTGCGCGTCCGGGGCGGCGCCGTCGGAGGGGTCGGGCGCCGCCGCGCCCAGCCGGGCGGCGTCCTGGGCGTAGAAGGCCTCCGGCAGCACGGGCGGGCTCGCCGCGTCGTCGGCCGCCTCGGGTTCCTCCGTCTCGGCGGCGATTGGGCCGGAGACGTAGCCGGCCTTGAAGCGGGAGTACGTCGTCGTGTCCACCTTGAGGTAGCCGTACCCGGGCAGCGGCGGCAGGTGGAAGGCGTCGGGGGTCTCGAGGACGGTCCGCGACTCCCCCTCGGACAGGGTGCGCAGGCCCAGGCGGTAGGACAGGTGGGTCTCGAGGCCGCGCAGCTTGCCGGCCTCGATGCGCTGGGAGGAGAGCAGCAGGTGCACGCCGATGGAGCGGCCGATGCGCCCGATCGACATGAACAGGTCGATGAAGTCCGGCTGGGCGGCGAGCAGCTCGCCGAACTCGTCGATGACCACGAACAGGTGCGGCAGCGGCGGCAGCTCGTGGCCGCGCTCCGCCCGGTGCAGCTGGTAGTCGGTGATGTTGGCGATGTTCCCGGCGTCCTTGAGGACCTGCTGGCGGCGCAGCACCTCGCCCTCGAGGCTCGCGTAGATGCGGTCCACGAGGGAGGCCTCGTCGGAGAGGTTGGTGATGATGCCGGCCACGTGGGGCATGCCGGCGAAGGGCGCGAACGTGGCGCCGCCCTTGTAGTCGACGAGCACCATGTTCAGCAGCTCGGGCGGGTGCGTGACGGCGAGGCCGAGCACGAGCGTGCGCAGCAGCTCCGACTTGCCCGATCCCGTGGCGCCCACGCACAATCCGTGCGGGCCCATGCCGTGCTGGGCGGACTCCTTGAGGTCCACGTAGACGGGCCGGGAGCGGTCGTCGACGCCGATCGGCACCTTGAGGAAGTCGGGGTTCTCGCGGGGCTGCCAGAGCCGCTCGACGTCCCGGGCGGTGAAGTCCTCGAGGCCGAGGTGGGCGGTGAAGCGTCCGGCATCGCCGCCGTCGTCGTACTCCCTGGAGTCGGGCGAGAGGCGCAGCGGCGCGAGCATCCGGGCGATCCCCGCGGCCGTCGCGCCGTCCGAGGCGGACAGGACGCCCTCGCACGTCTGCGGGTTCAGGGGGTCGGACGTGTAGTCCTCCAGCCGGAATCCGGTCTCCGTCTGGACGATGCGCAGGGAGACCTCGTCGGGCTCGTCCTGCTGGCGGCCGACGAGGTGCACGGCCGTCATCGCGAGGTCGTCGGCCGTCAGGCCCGCGTCCGGCAGCGGCAGGTTCTCGACCCGGCCGGCGTGCTCGAGGTCGACGACGACGAGCCGCGGCTGCACCTGGGTGCGCTGGGCGACGAGGAAGTTCTTCCGCGCCGCGGTGAAGCGCCGGTAGCGCTCGCGGATCGACTCGTCGAGCAGGTCCCGCAGGGCCGCGCGCGACGGCGCCAGGCGGTTCAGCGGCCCGCGGTCGGTGGGCCGGGACTGGTCCAGGACGTGCGGCAGCTGGTTCAGCCACGCCCAGGCTCCGCGGTGGCGGGGCGGGACCGCGGCCGCGACCTGCAGGTCCTCGGGGCTGTGCAGGGCGGCGGCGGAGAGCAGCAGGTTCCGCACGGCCTGGTGCCCGAACTCCTCGTCGCCGACGATCGAGACCGTGTGGTGCCCGGCGAGCGAGACCGTGACGGGCATGTCTGGGGCGGAGGCGAACCGGCGCAGCAGGGACCGCATCTCCTGGTCCATGTGCGGGTCGGGCCGCTCCCCCTGCCCGGTCTCGCCCTCGAGGCGCAGGTCGCGGGCGGGTGTGGTGCCGGCGCCGAGGCGCACGCGCAGGAAGTCCTGGTGGTGGCGGCGCCGCTCCCACAGCCGGTGCGGGTCGCCGACCACCTCGTAGAGGGCGGCCGGGGCGGGGTCGCCGGCCTGGGCCCGGCGACGCTGCTCGCGCTCCTCGAGGAGGAAGTCGTGCCGGCGCTCCTCGAGGTACTCGAGGTAGCGGTCGCGCTGGTGGCGGCGCTGCCGGCCGGCCTTGCCGCGCTGGGAGAACATCATGACGATCGCGCCGGTGACGGTCACGATCATCATCAGGGCGCCGACCGCGGCGAACGGCGACCCGCGGAAGAGCATCATCACGGTCATCGACCCGGCCGCGCCGAGCAGCGGGATGAGGCCGAGGAACCCGGTGCCGGATCCGGCCGCGTCGCCGACGTGCGGCGGCCGCTGCACGAACGACGTCCCGGTCTCGCGGGCAGGGCTGGTGGTCCGGGCGGGGCGGTGGACCAGCACGACGCCGTCGGCCGCCTTCTCGTCTGCCTGCGGGCTCACGCGGCGTCTCCCGGTGCGCCGCTCGCGGCGTGGAGGGCGTTGGCGGCGAGCGCGGCGACCTGCAGGCGGCGCCGCTCCCCCACGAGCCGCAGATCGACGGCCAGCCCGGCGGCGAGGTGCCGGTCGTGGTCGAGGTGGTGCGCCGGCGTCGTCCTGCGCCGGGTGGCGGAGACGGGCTGGGCGTCGAGGTTCGCCTCGGCGAGGCGGACGTCGGAGGCCGGGCAGGCGTGCGGGTTCACGACGACCGGCAGCACGGGAAGTCCCGGGCTGGACGCCCGGATCCCGGCGAGCAGGCTGGCGGCCGCGCCGCCGGAGCCCGGGGTGGCCGGGACCGCGACGACCAGGGCGTGCAGGTGCCGGAGGTCCGCGTGCGCGTCGAGTTCGATCAGGGACACCGCGCAGGTGCGGCTGAGCCCCTGGTACAGGCCCTCGCGGTCGGCCGCGGTCAGTGGCCGGTCGCCGGCGTCCAGGGTCAGCCGGTGCAGATTCCCTGGCAGGGCCGCGGCGTGGGCGCGCAGCTCGTGCAGGCCGATCTCCCCGTGCGCGCCGGCGAGCGCCGCGAGCCCGGCCAGCCCCCCGCGGGGCGAGCCGGCGGGCAGCCGCGGGAGCAGTCCGCTCGGCCGGCCGACGGCGTCGACGGCGGCGATGTGGTCGGCGCGGACGTCGGAGAGGACGAGCGCGAGGGCGGCGACGAGCGTCGAGGCCCCGGCGCCGCCGGTCGCGCCGACGACGCCGATGCGCCGGCCGGTGGTGACGGGGCGCTGGCACGCGTCGAGGGCGCCCGCGAAGTCGCCGGGGAACGAGTCCGAGCCGATGCTGCGGCGGATCGTCTGGGCCAGGCGCAGCCAGAGGGGGTCGCCGTGGCGGGCGGCCCGCTTCCGCAGTTCGTCCGGCAGGTCGAGCGGCTCCTCGTCCTCCGCGGCCGGCTGCGGCCGGGACCGCGGCGGCACGGAGGGCGGGGGCGGCGTCGGGCGCGGTTCGGGCTGCGGTTCGGTCTGCGGGCGGGCCGGCTCCTGAGGGCGGGCGCGCGGCGGCGCGGCGGGCGTCCACCCGCCGGGGAACCGCTGGTCCGGGGAGCGCTGGGGCATCTGGTCGTCGCTCATGGCTCGCTCCTAGAACGTCTCGGCGAGCTGCGGGTAGAGGTCGAAGACCCCCAGCAGCACGGGCAGCAGGGCGACGGTCAGGACGGACTCGGCGCGCCGGGCATTCAGGCGCAGGCCGGCCGCCATGTGCTCGGGCACCTCGAGCGGTCGCAGCACCAGCGGCAGCAGCGCGAGCGCGAGCACGGCGGCGGCCAGCAGCGCCGCCGGGACCGCCCCGCGCAGCGAGTAGGCGAGGACCGCGGTGCCGAAGGCGGCCGCGCCGAGGAGCACCGCGCGCTCGAGGGCCAGCGGCAGGTTCCGTGCACGCAGGGCGGTCACGGCGATGAGCAGGACCGCCAGCGCGGTGCCCCACCCGTTCGCCCCGCTCGTCAGCAGGCCGTGGGCGGCCGCTCCGAGCGAGAGCGCGCAGATCACGACCGCCCCGACGAGCCCCTGGTGGGCGTCCCCGTAGGCGCGGCGCGCGTGGGCGACGGCCGGACGCTCGCCGCGGGCGACGGCGTCGTGCAGTGCGTTCATACCGGACAGGGCCAACGCGAGGCGGGGCGCGAACCCCAGCAGGAACGCCGTGCCGACCCCGGCGACGGCGGCTGCGACGCCGGCCTCGGGCCAGAGCTGGCTCCCGCCGCCCCAGAACAGGGCCAGCACGACGGCGGTGGCGGCCGTGACGAGCGCGCCGCCGGAGCTGCGCCGCGCCGCCTGCCACGCGATCAGCGCGGCCGCGATCCATGCCGGCGCCAGCCAGACGCCCCACGGCGCGGCCTCCGACCCGAGGAGATAGGTCGCGGCGATGGCGCCGCCGCTCAGGACGATGAGTTCGACGTCGCACGCGAGCCGTTCGCGCGGGACGACGGCCGCGCCCAGCAGGGCGAGCGCGGCGAGTCCGACGCCGGCACCGACCTGCGTGGCCGGAGCGGTCGAAGCCGTCGCCAGCACCAGGGCGGCGACCCCGAGGACTGCGACGACGACCGTGCTGACGAGGCGGCGCGCGTCGAAGGTCCACTGGTCGGCAGACCCGCCGGCGAAGCGTTCGGCCTCTTCGGCCAGGTCGTAGACGACGGGGTGCGGCACGGCCTCGTCGCGGCGGTCGAGTTGCAGGACGGTGCCGTCGCGGACGCCGGCCGTCGCGAGCGTCGCCTGCGGGGCGAGGCTCGCGGAGCCGACGGGCGTCAGTGTGAGCTCCCGGGGCCCTCCCAGGCCGGGCGCGGCGCCGGCGATCCGCAGGATGTCGGGCATGATCGCGCCCAGCTCCTGCTGGGACGGCAGGAGCGCCTCGACGTTGGACGTCGGAGTCGAGATGGTCACGCGCGTGTACCCGGCGCTCATGCGCGGGCCCCCGGCACGACTCCGGGCGCCGGCAGCGCCAGTCCGGTCCGGTCCTGCTGCGCGGCGAAGAGGTCCACGACGAAGGAGTAGCCGATGCAGCCGGCACAGACGACGGCCGCGATCACGATGCCGATCAGCAGAAGCCTGGCCCCGTCGCTGTAGGTGCGGCGGGTGCGCTCGGCACCGAAGAGGAGGGACTTGAGCAGGCGGTCGCGCCGGACCGACACGGACTCCAGAATCTGCTGGTCGTAATCGAAGGCCACGTGCTTCCTCTCGGCCGGTGCTACACCCGGGGGTGGATAATCAGACATCGATTCGTACCGCCGCTCGACGTCCCGAGCGGAAGCCGGGCCCGGCCCCCGCATGGGGTCACGGGCCGCGCCAACGGCGGCTACGTCCCCCATGATGTCATGCCGGAACACCCCGATCCGAAGTTATCCACAGCTTCGCAGTATCGGGTGTTCCACGGTTACGACGGCTGATAGCGTTCTCGGCATCAGGGTTCATCAAGCTCTTTGACGAGACCTGGTCATCTGATCTTTGAAGCCTACGAGGAGTGGCGGTTATGAAGTTTGACATGGGAGCGTCGACGCTTTCGACGCTGAACCAGCAGACGGCCGGATCCAACGACGAGCTCGGTTCGTTGGTCCGCCAGTTGGTGGATGCAGTGACCCCGTTGCAGGGCAAGTTCAACGGCGCCGGACGCGCCGCGTTCGACAACTTCAAGGCCCGCGCGGACGAGATCTCCGCGGACCTGAACCAGTCGCTGGCCAAGATCGCCGAGGGCCAGCAGGCGATGCATGTCGCCACGCAGACCGGCGACCAGGAGGCTGCGGACAACGCCAGCCGCAGCCAGGGGGCGGCGAACTTCGACGCCGCACGCTTCAGCGGCGGAGGAGGCGGCGGTTCCGACGCCTCGGCCTCCGTCATCAACCCGTCCGAGCCGGCGTCCACCCTGCCGGCCAGCGTCAACATCAACCGCTAAGGAGTCCAGCATGTCCACGGATCGCATTTCCTTCGACACCGGCGCCTCCTCGCAGGTGCAGTCCGACATCGGCCAGCTCGTCAGCCGGCTCGAATCACTCATGAGCGAGCGGGACCAGCAGGTCAGCGCGGCCATGTCCGACTTCCAGATGGACGGGGCGGACGCCGAGTACCAGGCGGTCGAGACCCGCTGGCGCAACGCGTCGAGCGAGGTCAAGAACATCATCGCGCTCATCCGGTCGACCCTGGAGACCAACGACGAGACCGCGACGTCGACGCAGGCCCGCACGCGCAGCGCCATCTCCAACATCGGCTGACCCCGGTCCCCGCCGCCGCTCGGCGCGTCATCGGAAGAACAGGTCCAGAGGACCGGTGACAGCGTCGACGTCCCGCACAGCCGCCCCGTCCTCACGACCGTGGGGGACGACATGTCAGACGTTGAGGCGGTAGCCCCGCTTGATCACCGTGGCCACGAGCTTCGGGTTCGGCAGCGACTGGCGGAGCCGGCTGACCGCCATGTCCAGCGCGTGGTCGCCCTGGCCCTCCGGCAGGATGCCGATCAGGTCGGCGCGGGAGAGCACCGCGCCCTGCGCGTCCGCGATCGCCCGGAACAGCGCCAATTGCGACGAGCCGAGCTCCGTCGTCTCCCCGCCCAGCGTGACCTGGCTGCCGCGGATGCTCAGCTCGCCGAACGCCGTGGCGCAGCGCTGCGTGCCGCGGTCCGAGAGGTACTCGACGACCTGCCGGATCATCGCACCCATGCGGAACCGCTCCGGCACCAGCGGCTCGATGCCGACGTCCTGGAGCGGCTGGGCCGTCACCGGGCCGACGGTCGCGGCGACCACGTTGGTCTGGAAGGCCCGGACCAGCTCCCAGTAGCGGCCGCGCTCGTGGGCCGCGCTCCAGAGCGCGTCGACGGCGGGAGCAGCGGTGAAAGTGACGACGTCGAGGCCGCCGCCGATCACGGCGTCGATCAGCTTCTCCACCTTCTCCGCACTGCCCTCGGGCACCACCCACCGGTAGGGGGAAACGGTGAGAACGGTGGCGCCGGCTGCCTGGAGGCGGGCGATGTCGTCCAGGTCGGCGTAGCCGTGCATCTGGATCGCGACGGTCCTGCCGTCCACCCCGAGCTCGAGAACGGAGTCCACCAGGGTCGACGTGCGTTCGTCCTCGCTGATGCCGTCGTCGGTGAAGCCGGCGGCGCGCACGGCGCCCCGGGCCTTCGGCCCGCGCACGTAGATCGACGCGTTCTCGAGGACCTCTGTCAGCTCGTCGCCCTGGCCGTGGGCGTCTGCGGACTCCACCCATCGGCGCATCCCGTACGCCGTGGTCACCAGAAGGTAGTCGGGCCGGGCGGCGATCAGCTCCTGGGTCTCCCTGACGAGCTCGGCATCCTCGGCGATCGGGGCAATCTTCAGGACGGGCGCGTGCAGGACCTCGGCACCGCGCCGTTCGAGCGCGTCGATCAGATCCTCCGAGCGCCGGTCGCTGGTCACGCCGATCCGGAAGCCCGTCAGCGATCCGCCCGCGGCCTCAGGGATCGCGACGGTGTCCGGCTTGTCCGGGCTGCAGGCCGAGCCGGCCGGTCGCTCCGCCTCGGAGCCAGCCTGTTCGCTCTTGTCCGTCACGCGCGCGAGTCCTCCCTCGATCCGGCCGCCGCACCCACGTGCGCGGCCAGTTCTTTCCAATCGTTTCCGACGGCGACCACGTCGCCGATGACAACAACCGCGGGCGAAGCGCACTTGGCTTCGGCCGCCGCCATGACCAGCTTATCCAGCGTCGCCACGGTCGAGCGCTGCGTGTCGGTGTACCCGCGCTCGATGACGGCCGCCGGGGTCTTGGGTTCCAGGCCGTTGCGGATCAGGCCCGCAACGGTCTGCGGCAGCGTGGCCACCCCCATGAGCACGACGATCGTCCCGCCGAGCCCGGCCAGGTGCTCCAACTCGTCGTCGCTGAACGGCTGGTGCCCGGAGGCGACGGTGAACATCTTCGCGACACCGCGATGCGTGACCGGGATGCCCACCGTTCCGGGAACGGAGATCGAGCTCGTGATGCCGGGAATCGTGGTGACGGGCAGGCCGGCCGCGACACAGGCCTCGACCTCCTCGCCGCCGCGCCCGAACACGAACGGATCCCCGCCCTTGAGCCGGACCACGGACTTCCCCTCCAGCGCGGAGGCGACCATCATGTCCTGGATCCGCCCCTGCGGCACCTTGTGGTGGCCGGGCGTCTTGCCGACGTCGATCAGTTCGGCGCCGGGGGCCAGCTCGCCGACCATGCCGGCCGGCCCCAGCCGGTCGTAGTAGACGACGTCGGCCTGGGCCAGTGCCTTGCGTCCGGCCACGGTCAGCAGATCGGCCTCGCCCGGGCCGCCGCCGACGAGGGTCACGGTGCCGTGCTCGGCTGCCGCCTCCTCCTGCACCAGCATGACGCGCCGTTCGCGCGCCAGCGCGGGCAGAAAGTCCCAGCCGGGATTGCCGTCGTCGACCGCGACGATGAGGCTGGCGCGGGACAACGCGGGGCTGAGCCCGGCCATCTCCGAGGGGACGACGGCGGTCGTCACCGCCGCGCCGAGGCTGCGGTAGCGCGCGACCGCGCGGCGCGCGGCGCGCTGGGCGCCGCACACCACCACGATGTGGCCCGACAGCTGCGTCGTTCCGATGAACGGCGCGTTCGCGGTCATGACGCCGCACCGCCGGCGGGGGCGCCGACCGGGATCGAGGCACCGAGCGGGACCGGGCCGGCTGGACGCTTCTGACCGCGCTCCTCGACGTAGGCGAGGGTCTCGTCCTTCTGGTCGGGTGCGTTCACGAAGGAACGGAAGCGGCGCAGGCGCTCCGGATCCTTCAGCGTCGCCGCCCACTCATCCTCGTAGCCCTCCACGTGGCGATTCATGGCAGCTTCCAGCTCCTCGCCGAGGCCGAGGGAATCCTCGACCACGACGGAGTACACGTGCTCGATGCCGCCATCCAGGTCATCCATCCAGTGTGCCGTGCGCTGCAGACGATCAGCGGTTCGGATGTAATACATGAAGAAGCGGTCGATGTACTTCAGCAGGGTCTTGTCGTCCAGATCCTTGGCCAGCAGCTTGGCGTGGGCCGGGTTGGCGCCGCCGTTGCCGCCGACGTACAGGTTCCAGCCGGCTTCCGTCGCGATGACGCCGACGTCCTTGCCCTTGGCCTCCGCGCATTCGCGGGCGCAACCGGAGACGCCCATCTTGAGTTTGTGCGGCGACCGCAGGCCGCGGTAGCGCAGTTCCAGATCGATGGCCATCCTGACCGAGTCCTGCACGCCGTAGCGGCACCACGACGAGCCGACGCAGCCCTTGACCGTGCGCAGGGACTTGCCGTAGGCCTGACCGGATTCGAAGCCGGCCTCGACGAGCTCCTTCCAGATCTCCGGCAACTGCTCGAGCCGCGCGCCGAACATGTCGATGCGCAGGCCGCCGGTGAGCTTGGTGTAGAGCCCGTACTTCTGGGCGACGTTCGCGATCACGCCGAGCTTCTCGGGGGTGATCTCGCCGCCGGGGATGCGCGGGACCACCGAGTAGGTGCCGTCCTTCTGCATGTTCGCCAGCGCGCGGTCGTTGGTGTCCTGCAGGCCGCCGAGGTCGCCGTCGAGCGGGTGGGCGTTGTGCTGGGAGGCGAGGATGTTCGCGATGGCGGGCTTGCAGATGTCGCAGCCGAGGCCGGTCCCGAAGCGCTCCATGACGGCCTCGAACGAGTGCAGGTCGGCCAGCCGGACCGCCTCGAAGAGCTCCGCGCGGGAGAACTCGATGTGCTCGCAGACGGCCTTGGAGACCTCGACGCCGTTCCTGGTCAGCTCCTTCTCGATGAGCTTCTTGAGCATCGGGACGCAGGAGCCGCACGAGGTTCCGGCCTTGGTGCACCCCTTCACCCCGGCCAGGTCCTGCACCGGTTCCCGCCCCTCGCACGTGCCGCAGCCGCCGACGGTGTCGCGGATGGTGCCGGCGGTGACGTTGTTGCAGGAGCACAGGGTGGCGTCGTCGGGCAGCTCGGTGTCCGGGGCGTCGCCGCCGCCGGCCGCCGACAGGTAGGCGCCGGGCTCACCGGGCAGCTCGCGCCCGAGCAGCGGGCGCAGCGACGTGTAGGGGGCGGCGTCGCCGACGAAGATGCCGCCGAGCAGGGTCTTCGCGTCGTCGCTGACGACGAGCTTCTGGTAGACGCCGCGGGCGGGGTCCGCGTAGACGACCTCGAGCGCGCCCTCGGCCTTCGCGAACGCGTCGCCGAAGCTCGCGACGTCGACCCCGGAGAGCTTGAGCTTGGTGGCGGTGTCGAACCCGCCGAACTCGGCGTCGCCACCAGCGAGGCGGTCCGCGGCGATCTCCGCCATCGTGTTGGCGGGGGCGACCAGGCCGATGCAGAATCCGCCGAAGTTGGCGACCTCGCCCACGGCCCAGACGTTCTCCACGTCGGTCGCGCACGTCTCGTCGATGACGACGCCGCCGCGCGGCCCCATGCGGAACACCGGCGTGTAGTCCTCGGCCGGCTCCTGGTCGGTGCCCTCGAGGTCGTCGACGGTTTTGCCGGCGGCGAGCGCTGCGGCCTCCCTGGCCCGGTTGTTGAGCGTGCGGGCCAGCTCGTCGCGCGGCCGCACGCCGATGGAGACGATCACCATGTCGGCGTCGATGACGCGGCCGTCGGCCATTTCGACGCCGGTCACGCGCTCCTCGCCGTCGGCCTCCTCGGTGAGGACCTTGGACGGGAAGACGCCGCTGTGGACCTCGAGCCCCTTCCCGGCGATCAGCCGGCCCATGGCCTGTCCGGCGCCCTCGTCGAGCTGGGTGCCCATGAGCCAGGAGCCGCCGTCGATCACGATCGGTCTGGCGCCCAGGGACTGGACGCCGGCGGCGGCCTCCAGGCCGAGCAGTCCGCCGCCGATGGTGACCGCGTTGATGGTCCGGCCGTACTTCTCGGTGAGCTCGGCGATCTCCCGGTTGATGTTCCAGACGTCCTCCAGGTAGCGGTACACGTGGGTGTGCTCGCTGCCGGGGATCGGGAGGGTCGCCGCGTTGGAGCCGGTGGCGAGGACCAGCTCGTCGTAGGGGAAGCGGCGGCCATCGTCGGTGACCGCCTCTTTGGATCCGAGGTCCAGGTCGACGACGCGGGCCCCGCGCACCAGCTCGATCCCCTCGTTCCCCCAGAGGTCCGCGTCGAAGGTCAGGTCGACGTCGGTCCGGGTGAGCGCCTGCGACAGTGCCACGCGGTCGTAGGGGACGTGCGCCTCCTCGGTCAGGACGGTCACGTGCGATCCGGCGAGGCCGCGGGCGGACATGGCGTCGGTGAAGCGGTGCGCGGCGGGGCCGCCCCCGACGACGACGATCCGGCGGGTGCCCGTGCTGGTGGCGTTGCTCATGGTTCCCTCGCTTGGTTGGAAGAGGCGGTGCGGCGCGGCCTGGCGGACCGGCGCCTGTTGATTCACTGCCCTCCAACCTAGGGACCCGGATTTGCCCGGCAGTGTCCGGGGTGTCACGCACGGGAAACATCTTCTCTGCCCCGCACCGCCGCCCGGGTGAGCGCTGCGAAACGCCGTCGAAACAACCGTCCGGGGTCGCGATCGCGCGGGTTCCTCGCCTCACGCGCCGGCCGCGGAACGCGTGAGACGCGGTTTACCGGGGCGATACGGGTCGCGCTCCCCACCTGTAACAAGGCCTTCCTAGGCTGGTGCCCGACCCCGAACGAAGCACCACCCGAGCAACCACGGAGGAGCCCGACATGACGATTCTGATCGACGAGGCAGCACACGTATCCACTTGGGTCGAGGCCTGCTGGCTGGACGACCTGAAGCCCGGCTGGGGCGAGGCCGCATGGATCGACGGGACGCAGATCGCCCTGCTGCGCTTCGCGGACGGCTCGTTGTTCGCCGTAACGCAGAAGTGCCCGGGCACGGGGGCTCAGGTAATGTCTCGCGGCATCATGGGCAGCCGAAGCGTCGACGGCGAGATCGTCAAGACGATCGCCAGCCCGCTGCACAAAGAGGTCTACCGGCTGGACACGGGAGACTGCCTGAACGCGGACGACGTCGACCTTCTCGTCTACCCCGTCCGGGTCGAGTCGTCCCGCGTGATGGTGGGGTTGGGATAACGATGGGAGCCGCACTGATGTCGCGAACAGACGCGAACCACTCGCCGTCGGCGAACGACGCCTGGACCGGGTGGGTTCCGCAGGTCGAGGCCGGCACGCTCGTCGCCGCCTCGCACGGCACGGGGAGCCCCTCCGGCCAACGCGCGATCCGCGCCCTGGTCGAGGCCGTCGCCGCGGCCCGGCCCGGCCTGCGGATCGCCGAGGCCTTCGTCGACGTCCAGACGCCCGACGTGCCGGCCGTGCTCTCGGCCGCGGGCCCGCGCCCGCGGATCGTCCCGCTGCTGCTCTCGACCGGGTATCACACCCGCCACGACCTCGCCGAGGCTGCCGACGCCGCTGAGGGGACCACCGTGACCCGCGCCCTCGGTCCGGACCCGCGCCTGGCGGACGTCCTGGCGCTGCGCCTGCGCGAGGCGGGCGTGCGCAGGGGCGACCAGATCGTCATGGCGTGCGCCGGGTCGACGGACCCCCAGGGAGTCGCCGACTGCCGCGCGATGGCCGGGCTGCTCGCGCAGAGGGTCGGCGCGAAGGTGGAGGCGGCCTTCGTCTCGGCGGCCGATCCGTCGGTCGGGGCCGCCGTGGCGAGCGCCCGGGCACGCACGCAGCGCGGCTGGTTCGGCTCGCGTCAGCGCCGGGGCCGCGTCGTCGTCTCGACCTATCTCATGGCTCCGGGGCACTTCGCCGCCCTCGTCGCCGGATCCGATGCCGACATCGTCGCCGAGCCGCTGCTCGTCCCCGGTCTCCCGGTCCCCCGGGAACTCGTCGATATCGTCCTTGACCGCTACGACCAGCCGTAGACCCGCTGCGGCCTCCCGCCCGAACGCGGCGTCGACACGTCGAACAGGACGACCCGGCGCCGCGATTTCGGCCTGAAACCCGGGCTGAAGGGCCCCTCCGAGGGGTCCGCTGAGAAGAAAAGACGACTGATTTGTGGCAAGGGGTATATTCCCCGGCATTTATCGCGTACTGTTGGAGCTGTAGTAGTCGTAGTTTTTCACGCAGTATTTGCAGTGCCATGTCCTTTGCAGGCTTGACCGTTGTAATTCGCGGTGAACTTCCCGCAGCTACGCGTAGGCCGCGCACCTTGCGGTCACACAACCCGCGCACCAGCGTGCTTTGTCTCGCGTGCAATGTCTTGAAAGGACAAACATCATGGCAACAGGTACTGTCAAGTGGTTCAACCCGGAAAAGGGCTTCGGCTTCATCGCTCCTGAGGACGGCTCCGCCGACGTGTTCGCTCACTACTCGGCAATCCAGTCGAACGGCTTCCGTTCGCTGGACGAGGGTCAGCGCGTCGAGTTCGACGTCACCCAGGGCCAGAAGGGCCTGCAGGCGGAGAACATCCGCCCGGTCTAAGTGAACGGCCTCACGGCCTTCGTTTAGCTTTCGCCGACGACGCGGACTAGTCCGCCGACGGCAGCTAGGGCGCCCCACCATCTGGTGGGGCGCCCTACGCGTTTAAGCGCCGACCTCCTCGAAGTGCTCGACGAGCGGGAACGGGTCGTAGAAGCGGTGCAGCAGCTCCTTCCACCGCTCGTACCCGGCGGAACCACGGAAACCCTCGGTGTGGTGCTCGATGCTCTCCCACTCGACCAGCAGCAGGTACTTCGAGGCGTCCTCGGCGCAGCGCAGGAGCCGGACCTCCAGGCAGCCCGGCATCGACGAGATGATCGGCCGGGCCTCGGCGAACGCCGCTTCGAAGGCCGCCTCCCGCCCGGGAACCACGGGCAGGACGGCGTGTTCGGTGGTGGACATGACCAGCCTCTCATCGGGTTTGTCCCGGAATAGGGCGACGCCGGGAATGAAGTCGGGCGCCGCACGGTTGGCACCTGAGTGAGCCCAACCCTATCTGTCCTTGATCTGGCCCCCATCCGTTCCAGCGCGACCTCCGGCCCCGGCGAGGTCGCGGCCTCCTTCGCCGAGTCCGTCGTCCTTGCGCAGACGGCCGAGAAGCTCGGCTTCCACCGCGTCTGGTACGCGGAGCACCACAACATGCCGTCCATCGCCTCGAGCGCCACCAGCGTCCTGATCGGCCACGTCGCCACGCAGACGTCCACCATCCGCCTGGGCGCCGGCGGCATCATGCTGCCGAACCACTCCCCTCTGGTCATCGCCGAGCAGTTCGGCACCCTGGCGACCCTCTACGGCGACCGGATCGATCTCGGGCTCGGCCGCGCGCCCGGCAGCGACCAGCTGACGTTCCAGGCCCTGCGCCGAGACCCCGCCTCGGCGGAGTCCTTCCCCCACGACGTCCTGGAGCTGCAGGCCTACTTCGGCACGGAATCCCGCATCAAGGGCGTCAACGCGTACCCGGGATACGGCACCAATGTGCCGCTGTACATCCTGGGCTCGAGCCTCTTCGGCGCGCAGCTGGCCGCCCAGCTGGGCCTGCCGTACTCCTTCGCCTCCCACTTCGCACCCGACGCCCTCCAGCAGGCCGTGCGGGTCTACCGGGAGAACTTCCAGCCGTCCGAACAGCTGTCCGAGCCCTACGTGATCGCCGGCGTCGGCGTCGTCGCCGCGGACACCAACGCGGAGGCGTCCGAGCTCATGGAGCAGGTCCGGCGCGACCGCGTGCAGCGGTTCGTCGGGCGCAACCGGGACGTGCCGTTCACCGAAGACGAACTCGACATGGTCATGGCGTCGCCGGCCGGCGAGCAGATCCTGAAGATGCTCAAGTACACCGCGGTCGGGACCACGGAGGCGGTCGGCGAGTACCTGGAGCAGTTCGCGCAGACGGCGGACGCGGACGAGCTGATCACCGTGCAGTCGCCCATCGAGGCCGACGCCCGCCTGAACTCCCTGCGCATCACGGCCGAGGCCGCGGGCCTCACCGCTCCCTAGCGCTGGAGGGCCAGCGCCTCCTCCACCTGCGCGGCGGCCTCCTCGAGCTGCGGCAGCAGGGTCGCGGCCCGTTCCCGGGCGGTGTCCCCGGCGCCGGGTCCGCCGACGCTCATCGACACGTTGAGCGCGGCGACCACCCGGCCGCCGGGCCCGCGCACGGGGACGGCCAGCGAGCTCAGGCCCCGTTCGAGCTCCTGGTCCACCAGGCACCAGCCCTGCTCGCGCACGCGCTCCAGCTCGGCGCGCAGCTCGTCGGGGGCGGTGATCGTGTTCTCGGTCAGCGCGGCCAGCCCGCCGCCGGCGGTCAGGCGCGCGACGACGTCGTCCTCCCCGCCGCGACCGCCCGCGCCGTGCGGGTCGCCGGAGAAGGCGAGCAGCACCCGCCCCATGCTGGTGGCGTAGGCGGGGAACCGCGTGCCCACGGAGATGCCGACGCGCATGATGCGGCGGGTGTGGACGCGCGCGATGTAGACCACCTGGTCGCCGTCGAGCACGGACGCCGACGCGGACTCGCCGACCGCGGCCGAGAGCTCCTCGAGCACGGGCTCGGCCAGCTGCGGCAGGTCGTGGCTGGAGACGAACGCGTACCCGAGGCGCAGCACGCGGGCGGTCAGCTCGAAGTGCTTCCCATCCGTGCGCACGTAGCCGAGGTCCGTGAGCGTGAGCAGGAACCGGCGGGCCGTCGCCCGGGTCAGCCCCGTCACCCGCGCGACATCCGTGAGCGTCATGGACGGGTGCTCCGCGTCGAACGCGCGGATCACCTCGAGCCCGCGCTCGAGCGACTGGACGTAGTACGACGACGGGTTCTCACCCGCCGCGGCCGGCGCACCGGTGTTCGCTGACTCGGACATAGGAGTTCAGGCTACCGAATCAGGCGCGCTTCAGCTCGATCGGGACGCGGGCGGCGAGCTCCTCGAAGGTGGTGCCGTGACTCGAACGGACCCGCACGCCGTCCCCGTCGATGAGGAACACGGCCTGCTCGGTGTAGATCCGGGAGACGCAGCCGAGCCCGGTCACGGGGTAGGTCAGGGCCTCGACCAGCTTGGAGTCGTCGGCCTTGGTGAACAGGCTCATCATGACCCACGTGGACTTGGCGCCGATCGCCAGGTCCATGGCCCCGCCGACGGCCGGGATCGCGCCCTCGGCGCCGGTGTGCCAGTTGGCGAGATCGCCGCCGGCCGAGACCTGGAAAGCCCCGAGCACGCAGACGTCCAGGTGGCCGCCGCGCATCATCGCGAACGAGTCGGCGTGGTGGAAGTAGCTGGCCCCGGCGAGCTCCGTCACCGGGATCTTGCCGGCGTTGATGAGATCGCCGTCGACCTCCCCCTCCGCGGCGACCGGGCCCATGCCCAGCATGCCGTTCTCCGTGTGCAGGGTGACACCCTGCTCGTCGGTGAGGAAGTTGGAGACGTTGGTCGGCTGGCCGATGCCCAGGTTCACGAACGCGCCGGCGGGGATGTCGGCGGCGACCAGCTGAGCCATCTCGTCGCGGGTCAGGGCCGCCTCGGTGGTGGTGAACGTCGTCATGGTGCGCTTCCTTACTTCTTCTTCGGTGCCAGCGCCGGCGTGGGGCCGGATTCGATCGCGACCACCGTGTCCACGTAGATGCCCGGGGTCACGACGGTCTCCGGGTCGATCTGCCCGACGGGCACGATCTCGTCGACCTGGACGATCGCGTTGCTCGACGCCGTCGCCATGACGGGTCCGAAGTTGCGGGCCGTCTTGCGGTAGACGAGGTTGCCGAACGTGTCGGCGCGCAGCGCCTTGATCAGGGCGAAGTCCGCCTTGATCGGGGTCTCGAACACGTACCCGACGCCGTCGATCTCGCGGGTCTCCTTGCCCTCGGCCAGCATGGTGCCGTAGCCGGTGGGCGTGAAGAACCCGCCGATGCCGGCGCCGGCGGCCCGGATGCGCTCGGCCAGGTTGCCCTGCGGCACGAGCTCGAGCTCGAGCTCGCCGGCCCGGTACGCCTCGTCGAAGTGCCACGAGTCCGACTGCCGCGGGAAGGAGCAGATGACCTTCTTGACGCGGCGCTCCTTGATGAGCAGCGCGAGGCCCGCGTCGGCCTGGCCGGCGTTGTTGTTCACCACCGTCAGGCCGGTGGCGCCGCACTCGAGCAGCGCGTCGATCAGTTCCATGGGCTGGCCGGCGTTGCCGAACCCGCCGATCAGCACGGTGGAGCCGTCGGTGATCTGCGCGACGGCGTCCGCGGCGTGCTCTGCGATCCGTGGTGCCATGTGTCTCTCCTACTTTGCGTTGACGTTTTCGAGGACGACGGCGATGCCCTGGCCGACGCCGATGCACAGCGCCGCCACGCCGTACCTCTCGCCCGATTCCTGCAGGCGGCGGGCCAGCGTGCCGAGCACGCGGAGGCCGGAGGCGCCGAGCGGGTGGCCGATGGCGATGGCGCCGCCCCAGGCGTTGACGATGTCCGGGCTCGAGAGCCCGTCGGCGGTCCAGGCGTCGAGGCACGCGATCGACTGCGCGGCGAAGGCCTCGTTGAGCTCGACGGCGGCGATGTCCGGCCACGCGAGGCCCGCGCGCCGGAGGGCCAGGTTGGCAGCCTCGACCGGCGCCTCGCCGAAGTACCGGGGCTCGTTGGCGAAGGTGCCGCGGCCGATGATCCTGGCGATCGGGTCGAGCCCGAGAACCCCGGCGGCGGCCTCGGAGCCGAGCCAGGCGGCGGAGGCGCCGTCGTTCATGGGCGAGGCGTTGCCGGCCGTGACGGTGCCGTCCCCGGCGGGGCGGAAGACGGTGCGCAGGCCGGCCAGGGCCTCGGCGGTGGAGTCGGGGCGGACGGTCTCGTCGCGTGTGACCTCGGAAGAGCGCTTGTTCGCCGGCGGGACGGGGACCACGAGGTTGTCGTACTTCCCCTCGTCCCAGGCCCTGGCGGCGAGCTGGTGGGACTGCGCCGCGAACTCGTCCTGCGCCTCGCGGGAGATGCCGTGCTTCTCGCGCAGCTGCTCGGTGGCCTCGCCGAGGGAGACGGTCCATTCGGCGGGCATCTCCGGGTTCACGAGTCGCCAGCCGAGCGTCGTGTTGGCGAGCTCGAGGTTCTGCATCGGGAACGGGCGCTCGGTCTTGGGCAGGACCCAGGGCGCGCGGGACATCGATTCGACGCCGCCGACGAGCATCAGGTCGGCCTCGCCGACCTCGATCTGGCGGGAGGCGACGATCGCCGCGTCGAGCGAGGATCCGCAGAGGCGGTTGACCGTGGTGCCCGGGATGGACGTCGGCAGCCCCGACAGCAGGGTCGCCATGCGGGCGATGTTGCGGTTCTCCTCGCCGGCTCCGTTGGCGTTGCCGAAGACGACCTCGTCGATCGTTCCGGCGGCGACGTTCTCCGCGTCGAGGCCCGGCGCGCGGTCGAGGAGCGCCCGGACCACGTGGGCGGCGAGGTCGTCGGGGCGGTGGGCGGACAGCGAGCCGCCGATCTTCCCGAACGGCGTGCGGACGGCGTCGTACACGTAGGCCTGCGGCATGAAGTCTCCCATCAACGTCTTCGGCGAATGGCGCACGCTCCAAGGGCGAGCCTCCGAAGTGTGCGGTATGCGCACCGATGTGCGCTGATTGAACTTTATCGTGGGCCGGGGCGAGAGGCAAGCATTGTTGCGCACCGCGGGCGCGCGACGGCGCCTCATCCCGGTGGTTCAACCCCCGGGCGGACCGCAGCGCACGACGACGGCGCAGCCGAGCAATTCGTCCGCTCCCCGGGCCGCGACGCCAGTCCCCGGACTGCGCACGGCACTGCCGGGCGAATCAGGCCCGACTCCCCCGGTGGCTACATATCTCCCCTGGTCATGACCCGGGGAAAGATGCAGCTACCGGGGGAATGAAGGGCGGTGCGGCGAAAACGCATCTGCGCTGCCCGGAGACTCGTGCAATCGCCCGGGGACAGACCCTAGAACCCGGCGAGGACGGCTTTCCAGGCCGCCTTCCAGTCGGCGACGTCGTCCGGCGCGGCGATCCGCTCGTGCGTGGCCGTGACGAGGACCTTGTCCGCCCCCTTGTCCTCGAACGAGACGGCGACGCGGGTGCCGTCCGTGAAACCGGACCTCCAGTAGGCGCGCTTGCCGGTGTCGGTCGTCCGCGCATCGCCCTCGAGCGCGACGCCGCCGATGCCGCCGTGCTCGGCCAGGTGGTCGAGGATCAGCTCGCCCCAGGCGCGCGCCACATCGTCGCGACGCCCGGCAACGGTGCGGCTCGCCGACCCCTCGAACGTACCGTCGGGCCGCTGCCCGGGCAGCCGGCGCCCGATGTGCTGCTCGTAGGCGACGGCGATGGACTGCGCCCACCACCCGTTGTTCGCCCCGGTCTCCGCGTCCAGGTGCCGGATCGCGATCCCGGCGATCTCGGGATGCGGCAGCTCGCGGGCCCCCTCGCCGTCCAGGAGCGCGACCCAGTCGTCCCAGCTGCGGCCTGTGGCCTTCTCGATCGCGGCAGTGTTCGTCGGCTTCACCATGGCCACAGCCTAACCCTCTGAATACGACGACGGCGGTGCGCACCCTGGAAGTCCAAGGTTGCGCACCGCCGTCGTCATGAGTCCCGCAGGTCAGTTGCCGAACGTGTCCAGCAGCTGGTCCTGCGCCGTCCACAGGCCCAGGGAGTCGCCGCCGTTGTTCAGCACCGCTCCCCCGCCGTTGTAGTACGCGTCGTCGCTGTCGGTGCCCGCGGCCGAGTACACGCGCAGGGTCCCGCCCGGCTCCAGGACGTAGCCGTCGCCGACGGCCAGGATGTTGTTGGCCGCGTCGCGGACGTGGTAGCCGGAGACGTCCACGGGCGCCGGGCCGTCGTTGACCAGCACCAGGTGCTCGCCGGTCTCGTCCTGGGTGTCGGAGCCGGGGACGTTGTTGTTCGACTCGAGGATGCGCACGCCGCCCTTGCCCGGGAACGGGTCGACGCCGTCGAGGTAGCGCTCCAGCTGGATCGGGAAGTCGCCGGTCACCCGGTCGACGCCGAGGTCCAGCACGCCGTCCAGCGCGTCCGTCGCGTTCACCGTGTAGACGCCGATCTCGAGCCCGGCGCCGTGCACGCGGTCCACCCCGGCCTGGTCGAGGACGCGGTAGTTGGTGCCGTACGAGTCCACGAACTCGGACATCGCACCGATCTCCGCGACGGACGGAATGGTGCCGGAGAGCTGCTGCAGGGGGATCTCGGGAGCGAGCCCGGCGAAGCGGATGTTGGAGGCGGCATCGAATCCCAGGACCTCGACCTTGCCGGCGGCCACCAGCTTCCGCCAGGCCGGCTCCTGCAGGGCGTCGGCGACGACCTGCTCGACGCCGGGCGAGTTCTGCGGGGACTTGATCTCGATGTAGACGCCGGTCTGCGTGGTGGCCACCGCCGCGGCGTCGGACAGGTGCGGGATCTTCTCGCCGGCGAACTTCTCCGAGAAGTAGGAGCCGGCGTCCAGCTGCTGCAGCTCGTCCCACGTGAAGGACGTGATCGGGTCGTCCTCGCGGCCCGGGAACACCTCGGCGACGTCGGTGGTGCGCTTCGGGGTGTTGTCGTGGAAGAGGAACGGGACGCCGTCGGCGGAGAGCTGCACGTCGATCTCGAAGAAGTCCGCCCCGGACGCGCGCCCGTCCTTGAACGCGGCCACGGTGTTCTCCGGCGCGGTGCCGGCGGCGCCGCGGTGGCCGATCATGACCGGCTGCTCCGACTCGTCGGTTCCCGCGTAGTCGGCAAGCGCCGGGGCGGCGGTGGACAGCGCGATCGTTCCGACGGCGACGGCGGCCGCCAGGGTGCGGGCTCGGGTGTGCTTCACGGGTTCTCCTCCGGGTTGGTCCCCTGCGTGTGCAGGGGTTCGGCCGGCTGTCACGTTTTGTTGCGCCGGCCGACCCGTCCATCCAACCGTCCCGGGGTAACGTGCACTTGAGGACCGCATGAACGCGGGTGGACATCTGCCGGTGCCGCCCGCGGCGGACGCAACCGACCCGACGAGCAACCCCTGGAGCGATCTTGGCTGTCCCCACCATCTCCCCCATCCGCCTCAACGACGCCGACGTCTCGCTGCCGACCCTGGTGCTGGGCCCGTCCCTGGGCAGCACGACGGCGTCACTCTGGCACCTCGTGGCGCCCCACCTCGCCCCGCACTTCCGCCTCGTCGCCTGGGACCTGCCGGGCCACGGAGAGGCCGCGGTCCCGGTGGAGTCCTTCTCGCTGGCCGAGCTCGCCGCGGGTGTGAAGGCCATGGCGGACGAGACCATCGCGGGCCCGGTGCACTACGCCGGCGTCTCGATCGGCGGCGCGGTCGGCGTGCAGCTCGGCCACGACTACCCGGAGGCCTTCGCCTCGCTGTCGATCCTCTGCAGTGCGGCGAAGATCGGCACCCCCGAGACCTGGCACGAACGCGCCGACCTGGTCCGCCGCCAGGGCACCGAGGTCCTCGAGGAGGGATCGAAGCAGCGCTGGTTCGGCCCGGGCTTCGTCGACGCCCACCCGGGGCGGGCCGCGGGAGTGATCGACTCCCTGCGCGCCACCGATGCCGGCGCCTACGCCTTCGCCTGCGAGGCCCTCGCCGACTACGACCTGCGCGCATCCCTCGCGGCGATCACCGCGCCCCTGCTCGCGGTCGCCGGCGAGCACGACGCCGTCTGCCCGCCCGCCGCGGCCGAAGAGCTGGCGGGCGGGGTACGCGACGGGCGCTCCGCCGTCGTGCCCGGAGCGGCGCACCTGGCGCCGCTGGAGGCGCCGGAGACGGTCGCGGGGCTGATGGCGCGGCACGTGCTCGGCTGACACGCGGGCTTCGCGCGCGGCGGCCGCGCCGGCGCTAGGGTGGTGGCACCAGGGCCCCGCGCTCGAGTCGAACACCGCAGGAGGAGACGTGACGGACACCGAGGAGCGCATCATCGCGCAGGTCGCCGACGGGCTGGGGATCATCACCCTGAACCGGCCGGAGAAGATCAACGCGCTCACCGAGGCGATGGTCGACGCGATCGGGAGGACCCTCGACGCGTGGCTGGACGACGACGGCGTCCGGATCGTCGTGCTGCACGGTGCCGGCGGGCGCGGATTCTGCGCCGGCGGCGACATCAAGGTCTTCTACGAGGCGATCACCGCGAACCGGCACGGCGACTTCCTGCGCTTCCTCTCCCGCGAGTTCGAGGTCGACCAGCAGATCGCCACCTACCCGAAGCCCGTCGTCGCGTTCATGGACGGCCTCTGCATGGGCGGCGGCGTGGGGCTGGCATCTCACGCGGGCGTGCGGATCGTGACGCCGCGGTCGGCGGTCGGCATGCCGGAGGCGAAGATCGGCTACAGCCCCGACGTCGGCGGCACCCACCTGCTCGGGCGCGCGCCGGGCCGGATCGGCGAGCACCTGGCCGCCACGGGGGCGGCCATGGGCGCCGGCGACGCGATCGACGCCGGGTTCGCGGACTTCTGCATGGCCGAGGACGGGTTCGACGACCTGCTGGCGACCCTGCACGACCTGGCCGGCGACGCCGTCGCCTCCGCCGCCGGCGCGGGCCCGCAGGCCGACACGGTCCGTGCCGCACTCGAGGTCCTGCTCTCCGTCCCCGCCCCGCGCGAGACGCGCACCCTGCTCGCGGCCCAGCCGTGGATCGACGCGGCCTACGGCCAGGAGAGCCTGCCGGTGATCCTCGCCGCGCTCGACGCGGTCCCCTACCCGGCGGCGCGCGAGGCCGCCGCGGCGGTCCGCGCGAACTCGCCGCTCTCCGTGGAGACCGCCCTGGCCGCGGTGCGGGCGGCCCGGGCGGAGGACTTCCTGCCGGAAGCGTTCACGCGCGAGCTGCGCATCGCCGACTTCCTGATGAACTACCCGGACCTGCCGGAGGGCATCCGCGCGCAGGTCATCGACAAGGACCGCAGCCCCGCCTGGTTCGCCGAGGAGCTGGGCGCACGCGAGCGGGCGGCGATCGCCGAGGTCGTGGCGCAGGATTCGGTCACGCTCGACGAGTGACCCGTTTTCGCTCCTCCCGCGCGGGCGGGCTCCGCGGACCCGCGCCGCGGAACCCGCCCGAAACGGGTCACTCGTACTCGGCGAGGACCCGCTGGCCGATCTTGAAGGCCACGTTCGCCGCGGGCACTGAACAGTAGATCGCCGACTGCAGGAACACCTCCTTGATCTGCTCCGCGCTCATCCCGTTGCGCACGGCGGCGTGCACGTGCATCTCCAGCTCGTCCCAGTACCCGCCGGCGATCATCGCGGTCAGCGTGATGGCGCTGCGGGTCACGCGGTCCAGGCCGTCGCGCGTCCAGATGGTGCCCCACGCGTAGCGGGTGATCATCTCCTGGAACTCGGCGGTGAACGGGTCGACCCCGGCGTTCGCGCGGTCCACGTGGGCGTCGCCGAGGACCTGCCGGCGCACGCCCATGCCGGCGTCGTAGGGGTCCCCGGGCAGGCGTTGCGCGGCCGGCCCGGGAGTGGAGGAGCGCGCGGGCAGGGGGGCGAAGAAGTCGCCCAGCAGTTCGGCGGTCGCCTCCGGGTCCTCCGCCGGCGCCAGGTGCGCGGCCGAGGGCACGACGGCGGCGCGCCCGTCCGCGACGCCGCCCGCCAGGGTCTCGGCGTCGGCGGGCGGGCAGACCACGTCGTGGGCGCCGGCGATCGCCAGCACCGGGGCCGTGATCGCGCCCAGGTCCCCGCTGAGGTCGTACCCGGCGAGGGCGCGGCAGGCGTGGGCGTAGGAGTGCCGGTCGGTGTTCTGGAGGACGTGCAGCAGCGATGTGCCGACCTGCGGGTGCGCCTCCAGGAAACCGGGGGCGAACCAGCGCTCGGCGGACCCGGAGACCATGGTCGGGGTGCCGGCGGCCGCCACGAGCTCGGCCCGCTCGTGCCACCCCTCGGGGGTGCCGATCTTCGCGGCGGAGCAGATGATCGAGATCCCGTCGAAGAGCTCCGGGTGGTCGTGCCCTAGCTGGGCGCCGGCCGCCCCGCCGATTGAGACGCCCGCGTAGAACAGCGGGGCCGCGCCCTTCGCCGCGACGACCCCCTCGGCCCGCAGCGCGGCGACCAGGGCGGCGACGGCGTCCGCCAGCTCGCCCATCGTGTAGTCGGCATCGGACGCGTCGGCGCCGGCGTGGCCGGGCAGGTCCCACCCGATGACGGTGAAGCGCTCGGCGAGCAGCGCCGCGGTCGTGCCCCACAGCGCCTCGACGCCCGTGCCGAGCGAGGGCCCGACGACGATCGCGGGCCTGGACGCCGCGCCGGCGGGGTCGGTGAGCAGGGTCGGGCGCAGGGCGGGCTCAGTCATGCAGGTCCAGCTTTCGGTAGGTCTCGAGGTGGGTGTCGATGAAGTCGTCGGCGGCGCCGAGGTAGCCGCCCGGGTCCAGCAGCCCCGCGAGCTCGGCGTCGCCCACGGCGGCGGGGTCGATCGCCGCGCGCAGCAGCTCGCGCAGCGGCGGTCCGCCGGACTGGGCGGCGCGCACGAGCTCGGTCACGGCCGCCTTCCCGGAGGCGGTGGGGGTGGACACGTGCGGGGCGAGGCGGGCCATGATCCGCTCGCTGAGCACCAGGTCGCCGGAGAGCCCGAGGTTTGCGCGCATGCGCGCGGTGTCGACCTGCAGCCCGGCGGCGAGAGCGGCGAGCTGCTCGGCGGCCGCCGCCGCGGTGCGGATCAGGGAGCGCAGGGCGGACCACTCGGCGTGCCAGCCGCCGTCGGGGCGCTCGTCGTCGGCCGCGGCGGCCGCGGCGTACAGCTGCGCGAGCTGGGCCGGCGCCGCGATCGAGGCCTGCTTGAGCGTGACGGCGAGGACCGGGTTCTGCTTCTGCGGCATCGCCGAGGAGCCGCCCCTGCCCTCGGCGGCCGGCTCGCGCAGCTCGCCCACCTCGGGGCGGGAGGCGAGCAGCACGTCGTGGCCCACCTTGGCCGCGGCCACCACGACGTCGGCGAGCGCGGCGCCCAGCGCCGTGACCGGCAGGCGCTGGGTGTGCCAGGGCGCGCCCGGGTCGGCCAGCGACAGGCGGTCCGCGAGGCGTGTGGTGAGCTGCGCCGTCGTCGTGCCGGAGCCGGTCAGGGAGTCGGCGAGGGAGGCGAGTGTGCCGGCGGCCCCGCCCCACTGCACAGGCGCCGCGGCGAGGGCGGAGCGGGCGCGGTCCGCACCGGCGGCCACCCCGGAGAGCCAGCCGGCGGCGCGCAGCCCGAAGGTCGTCGGCAGGGCGTGCTGGGTGAGCGAGCGCGCGACGCAGAGGGTGCCCCGGTGGGTCTCGGCGGTCTCCGCGAGCGACGCCGCGGCGGCCGCGAGGTCGGCGGTCAGCGACGCGCCGGCTCGGCGGGCCATGAGCATGAGGGCCGTGTCGATGATGTCCTGGCTGGTGGCCCCGCGGTGCACGGACGCCGCCGCGGCCGCGGCCCCTTCCGCGTCCGCCCCGGCGGCCAGGGCGGCGTCCCGGGTCGCCGCGCGGAGGTCGGCCAGCAGCGGGATGAGCGCGTTGGCCCCGTCCCGGGTGCGCGCCGCCAGGGAGGCGAGGTCGTACCGGGAGGCGTCCGCCGCCGCGGCCACCGCATCCGCCGCGGCCGACTCGGCGAGCCCCGCATCGGCGAGGACGCCCACCCAGGCGGCCTCGACGTCGAGCATCGCCTGGACGAACGCCGTGTCGCTGGTCGCGCGGGCGGCCTCGCTGCCGGCGCTCACGGGGTCCAGCAGGCCCGCGTCTCGGGGATCCATCATGCTCCTCAACATAGCCCGGCGGCCCCGGGACGGCCTAGGACTCGCGCGGGTAGGACAGGAAGACGGTCTCGGCGCCGCCCTGCAGCCGGAGGTCGAACCGCAGGGAGCCGTCGGCCTCGCGCTCGGCGATCATCGTCTGTCGGCGCTCCGCGTCCAGGGAGGCCAGCAGCGGGTCGTCCGCCAGCGCCTCCGTGTCCTCCGGCAGGTAGATCCGCGTGAACAGGCGGTTGGTCAGCCCGCGCGCGAACACGGTCATCGCGATGAACGGGGCCTTGCCGGACTCGGTCGGCCCCGGGTTCACGGTGGTGAACGTGTAGTGCCCGACGTTGTCGACGGCGGCGCGGCCGAACCCGGTGAACGTATAGCCATCGCGCACCAGCGAGCCGGTCTCCCGGCTGATCGCACCGGTCTCGTCCGCCTGCCAGATCTCGAGCAGGGCGTCGGGGATCGGCGCCCCGTCGCCGTCGACGACATTGCCGTGCAGGCGGATCGACCGCGGGTGGCCGGGGGCCAGCAGCTCGCTGTCCTTCTCGTACGGCAGCGCGTACCCGAAGAAGGGGCCGACCGTCTGCCCCGGGGTGGGGACGAGCTTCAACTCTGGTGCCTGCGTCATCTAGTGCTCCTCATCCTGCGCGTCGTCTTCCATCCAGGTCCGGTTGCTGCCGGTCAGCACGATGTCCCAGTTGTACCCGGTGGCCCACTCGTGGCTCGTGATCGAGTGGTCGTAGGTCGCGACCAGCCGCTCGCGGGCCTTGGGGTCCACGATGGTCTGGTAGATCGGGTCGAGCGCGAACAGCGGGTCGCCGGGGAAGTACATCTGGGTGATCATCCGCTGGGTGAAGTCCGTGCCGAACAGGGAGAAGTGGATGTGCGCCGGGCGCCACGCGTTGTGGTGGTTCTTCCACGGGTACGGAGCCGGCTTGATCGTCGTGAAGCTGTACTCGCCGTTCGGCCCGGTGATCGCCCGGCCGACGCCGGTGAAGTTCGGGTCCAGCGGGGCCGGGTGCTGGTCGCGCTTGTGCATGTAGCGCCCGGCCGCGTTGGCCTGCCACAGCTCGATCAGCTGGTTGCGCACCGGGCGGCCGTCGCCGTCGAGCACCCGCCCGGCGACCACGATGCGCTCGCCGATCGGCTCCCCGTTGTGCTGGATCGTCAGGTCCGCCTCGAGCGGGTGCACGTCCCGCTGGCCGAAGGCCGGGGCCCAGAGCTCGATCGTCTCCGGGTCCGCGTGGTGCGGGTCCTTGGTCGGGTGGCGCAGCAGCGACGAGCGGTAGGGCGGGTAGTCGAGGCGCGGCTGGGTCTCGAGGCGGCCGGCCGCGGCGTAGTCGGCGCCGATCGACTCGATCTCGCCGGTCAGCTTGTCCTGCGAGTCCATGGTGGCGGCGGGGTCGAGTGCGGGCTGCTGCCCGCCGACGGGTGGCTGGCTCATGTGCGCTCCTTCTCTGGTGCTTGGTCTGGGGTTCTCGGGTTCGGGTGGTGCCGGCTCAACCGTGGGGCCAGCCCGTGTACGACTCGGCCAGGTACTGCCGCCCGTACCGGGAGGAGACGACGGCGTCGAGCTCGCCGAGCGCGCGGCGCGCCACGAACGGGTCCTGCCCGGGCGGGGTGTGCAGCATGGAGGTCATCCAGCTCGAGAAGTTCTGGGCCTTCCAGACCCGGCGCAGGGCCGTGTCCGAGTAGGCGTCGAGCAGCGCGTCCGAGCCGGTCGCGTAGAAGCTGTCGATCGCCTCGAAGAGGATCTTCACGTCGGCGAGCGCCAGGTTCAGGCCCTTCGCCCCGGTCGGCGGGACGGTGTGCCCGGCGTCGCCGGCGAGGAAGAGCCGGCCGTGGGACAGCGGCTCGCGCACGAACGAGCGGAAGCCGAGCACCGTCTTGTCGAAGATCGGCCCGGTCTTCAGCTCGAACCCGTCGGGGCCGGCGACGCGGCCGGCCAGCTCGGACCAGATCCGGTCCTCGCTCCAGTCGTCGACGTTCTCGGCAGGGTCGCACTGGAAGTACATGCGCTGGACGGACTCGCTGCGCTGGGAGATCAGCGCGAATCCGGACGGCGAGTTCGCGTAGATCAGCTCCGGGGCGGACTTCGGCGCCTCCGCGAGGATGCCGAACCACGCGAACGGGTACTCGAACTTGTACTCGCGCTCGCCGGCCACCGCGCGCCGGCAGAAGCTGCGGGAGCCGTCGGCGCCGACGACGATGTCGGCGTGGACCTCGCAGGAGGTGCCGGCGTCGTCCCCGTCGCCGCCCTGGACGAAGCCGATCTTGGGAGCGCCGGTCTCCAGATCCCATACATCGGTGACCTCGGCGCTGTAGCGGACGTCGCCGCCGTCGCGGGCGCGGGCCGCGGCGAGGTCGACGAAGACCTCGTTCTGCGCGTACAGGGTGACGGTCGCGTCGACGAGGTCCTTGAAGTCGAGCGGGTGGGACTCGCCGCCGAAGCGCAGGTCGATGCCCGCGTGCTCGTCGCCGTGGGTCGACACGCGGGAGTCGACGCCGGTGTCCGCCAGCAGCGCGACGGAGCCGGCCTCGAGGATGCCGGCGCGGTGGGTGGTGCGGATCGTCTCGTGGTCGCGGGATTCGACGACGATGTTCTCGATCCCTGCGGACGCGAGCAGATGCGAGAGCATGAGCCCGGCGGGTCCGCCGCCGACGATGCCGACGCGGGTCTTGATCACGGTCGGTGTCTGCCCCATTGCGGTCCCCTTGCTCGAGTGGCGTGTACCGCACCAGTCTGTGCGGCCAGCCACAGGGAATCCACCGAATTCCCATTCAATAGGAAGTTCTAGTCGCCACGCGCCTGTAGGTCGCGGGAGACGCCGCGGGCGGCGGTCATCAGGGCCATCGAGACAGCGGGCAGCGCGTCCGAACCGCGCGGGATCACGACGCCGAGGGCGGCCACGGCGTGGCCGGCGCGGTCCAGCACCGGGGCGGCGGCCCCCGTCGTCGTGTCGTCCAGGAAGCCGTCGAAGGTCGCCCAGCCGCGGTGGCGGATCTCGGCGAGGGTCCGGCGGAAGTCGCCGTGCAAATCCGCGACGGCCCGCTCGTGGCGGGAGAGGTAGCCCGACTGGACGTGCGCCGGGGCGAACGCGAGCAGCACCATGCCCATCGACGTCTGGTGCACGGGCAGCCGGCCGGCGACGTGCGCCTGGTTGACGGCCGCCCCGGGGCGGGAGAGCCGCTCCAGGATGAGGACCTCGTCCTCGTGCAGGACGGAGAGCTGGGTGTGCTGGCGCAGCAGCTGGTTGAGGTCCTCGAGGTACGGCAGCGCGAGCTGGCGCAGATCGCGGGTGGCCGAGGCCCGGTTGGCGAGCTCCCACAGGCGCATGCCCAGACGCACGGCGCCGCCCTCGCGCACCACGAACCCCTGGCCGGCGAGGTCGTCGACGAGCCGGTAGGCCGTGGCGGCCGGCAGCTGCGCCCGCGCGGCGATCTCGGCGACCGTCAGCCGCGGCTCCTCGGCGGTGAACGACTCGAGGATCCGGACCATGCGGTCCAGCAGCTTGTCGCCCGAGCGTGAGTTGGCCATGGCCCGATCCTATCGGCGCCCGGCCCGCCGCGTCAGACCTGGGAGACGTGGACCTTCTGCCCGTCGGCGCCGAAGAGGGCGACGAGCTCGACCGCCTCGGGCCCGGCCGCGTCGAACCAGTGCGGGGTGCGGGTGTCGAACTCGGCGGCCTCCCCGGGGCCGAGCTCGAAGTCCCGGGCGTCCGCGCCGATGCCGAGCACCAGTCGCAGCCGCCCGGCGATCACGTACATCCACTCGTGGCCCGGGTGGCTGCGCGGCTTCGGCGCCCGGCGCTCCGCGGTGCCCGGCAGGATCTGCTTGTAGACCCGCAGCCCGGGGCCGTCGTCGTTGCCGCCGCCGACCACGCCGTGGCTGAGCGGCAGGATGGTGCGCCCGTGGCGGCGGATGGGCCGGATGTGGACGCGCGGGTCGCCGACGGGCGGCGCCCCGACGAGGTCGTCCAGCGGGACCCGGTAGTGGCGCGCGAGCGGCAGCAGCAGCTCGAGCGTGGGCTTGCGCCCGCCGGATTCGAGGCGCGAGAGCGTGCTGACGGAGATGCCCGTCGCGTCCGCCACGGCGGAGAGGGTGAGGTCGCGGGACTGCCGGATCAGGCGCAGCCGGGACGCGACGCCGTCGAGGGTCTCGCGGTCGTGGTCGGGGTTCTGGCATTCGCTCATCCACTTAGTTTGCCATACCGGCAAGACCGCTTGCCAATCTGTGCCCGCGCGGCGCACACTGTTTATGCGAACGCTTCTCAACTTTGGAGGAATCATGCAGAACACCACCTACGACGTCGCCATCATCGGCGGCTCCGTCGCGGGCCTCGCGGCGGCCACCACCCTGGGCCGCTCGCGCCGCCGCGTCGTCGTCCTCGACGCGGGACACCCCCGCAACGCCCCCTCGCCCGCCGCGCACAACGTCTTCGCGCACGACGGCGCCGCCCCGGCCGACCTGCTGGCCCGAGCGCGCCGCGACGCCGAGAAGTACGGCGTGGAGCTGCGCTCGGCCGAGGTGCAGTCACTGGAGGAGCACGCCGGGGCGACCGGCCGGCTCTTCGGCGTCTCCCTCGACTCCGGCGAGCGCCTGACCGCCCGCCGCGTCCTGCTGGCGACCGGGCTCGTGGACGTCCTGCCGGAGATCGACGGCCTGGCCGAGCACTGGGGCACGTCCGTGCTGCACTGCCCGTACTGCCAAGGCTGGGAGGTGCGCGATCAGAAGATCGGGATCGTCGGCTCGGGCCCGATGGCGACGCACCAGGCCCTGCTCTTCTCCCAGCTCAGCGACCAGGTGACGCTGGTCGCCCACGACGCCGAGGTCGCTGCCGACCAGCGGGCGCAGCTCACGGCGGCCGGCGTCGCCGTCGTGGACGCGCGGATCGCGCGGGCGACGAGCGGGGGCGGGCGGCTGACCGGCGTCGTGCTCGAGGACGGCACGGAGCTCGCCTTCGAGGCCCTGGCGGTGCAGTCGCGCATGCTCGCGCGCGCCGAGCTCTACACGGGGCTCGGCGGGGTCCTCGCCGAGAACCCGATGGGCGTGTTCATCGAGACGGACCCGCGCGGGGCGACCGCGATCGAGGGCGTGTGGGCGGCCGGGAACAGCGCCGACATCGGGGCCAGCGTGCCGCACGCGGCCGCCGCCGGCGTCACGGCCGGCGCGCAGCTGAACATGGACCTGATCACCGCGGACGTCGCGGCGAAGCTCGCCGCGGCCGTCTGAGCGGCGCGGTCACCAGGTGCTGGGCGCCGGGCGGCGGGCGCTCGGCAGCCGGGTCTCCTCGAGCCAGTCGGCGACCCACGCGGGCTCGCGGAGATCCGCCGGGACGTCCGCACCGAGGACGTCGATCACCTCGGACATCGGCACGGGGCCCTTCGGCCCCTTGAAGCGGGCCGCGATCATCCCGGAGGCGTAGACCTCCCCGTCGACGACGATCCGCTGCTCGAGGAACGCGTGGCGCTCGTCGAGGCCCACGATCCGGGACTCGATCTCGAACCTGGTGCCGAGCTCGACGGACTTGCGGAAGCGGATCGTCTCCGCCTGGACCACCGGCTGCCAGCGGCGGCGCCGGATCCGCTGCCACGCGCCGGCGCGCAGCAGCAGGTCGAAGCGGCCGAGGTCGAAGATCGAGAAGTACATGCCGTTGTTGATATGGCCCGCGAAGTCGATGTCGGTGAGCGTGGCGCGCATCGGCATTCTGCCGACGTCGAACAGGCCCAGTTTCGGGCGCGTGCGCCAGGCGAAGGCGAGCAGAATCAGCCGGAAGATCATGTGCATGTGATCCACATTACTACCCGGTAACTTTCTCGGCCACACCCGCCGCCCCGGCGCGGCGGCGCCACCGATTGACAACTGCCAACTGGTGGCCAGAGAATCGACCCATGCCCCTGCCCCGACCGCTGCGCCCCTTCGCGTACCGCGACTACTCGATCCTTGTCAGCGCCATGATCGCGTCCGTCTTCGCGCACGGCATGTGGGCGGTGGCGATGGTCTACCAGGTGCGCGAACTCGGCGGCGGGCCGGCCCAGCTCTCCGTCGTCGCGACCGCGTCGAGCCTCGGCCTGGTGACCCTGGTGCTGCTCGGCGGCATCACGGCGGACCGGCTCTCCTGCCGGAAGATCATCATCGCGGTCGAGGCGCTCAGCCTGGCCGTCATGACGGGCACCGCGGTGCTGGCCACGACCGGGATGATCGAGCTGTGGCACCTGACCTTGGCCGGCTTCCTCGGCGGGGCGGGCGCCGCGTTCTTCTACCCGGCCTACTCGGCGCTGCTGCCGCGCATGCTGCCGGCAGCCGACCTGCTCGCGGCCAACGGCGTCGAGGGCACCATGCGCCCCGTCCTGCAGACCGCGGCTGGCCCGGCGGCGGCGGGCATGATCGTCGCCGCGCTCAGCCCGGGCCACGCGATCGTCGGGATCGCGCTCTGCCACCTGGCCGCCGTCGTCGTCCTGCGCTTCATCAGCCGCAACCCCGCCTACGACACCCACGGCGAGCACACCCTCGCCGGGGCCCGGCACGACGACGGGGCCCCGCAGCAGGCGACCGCCGTCAGCGCGGCGCCCTCCACCGGCGCCCTGCCCGTGGTGGCGCCATCCACGGGCGCGCTGCCCGTGGTCGAGCCCACGCGGACCGGGGCCGCCCCGGAGCCGGGCTCCGGACCGGCGGCGGACCCCGGTGCGGAGCCCGCCGGCCGGCCGAGCATGCTGGGCGAGATGCGCGAGGGCTTCGCCTACACCCTGGCCACCCCGTGGCTGAAGTGGACCCTGGTCTTCGCGGTGCTCTCCGTGGTCAGCTTCATCGGCCCGATCGAGGTGCTGCTGCCGTTCATCGTCAGCGACCGGCTCGACGGCGACGCGCGGACGTTCGGGTTCGTGCTCGCGGCGTTCGGGATCGGCTCGGCGGTCGGCTCGATCACCACGGCGTCCCTGCGCCTGCCGCGCCGCTACCTGACCGTCATGGTCCTGGTCTGGGGATTCGGCACGGTGCCGCTGGCCGTCGTCGGGTTCGTGACCGAGGTGTGGCACCTCTTCGCGGCGGTCTTCGTGGTCGGCGTGACGGGCGCGATCGGCAACGTCATCTGGGGCACGCTCCTGCAGCGGCGCGTCCCGGCACGCATGCTGGGCCGGATCTCGAGCCTGGACTTCTTCGTGTCGCTGGCCCTCATGCCGGTGTCCATGGCCGTCGCCGGCCCGCTCGGCGAGGTCCTGCCGCTGTGGGTGATCTTCTGCGTGGCGGCGTTCGCCTCCCCGGTGGTGGGCGTGGCCGCCTGGCTCGCGGGCCGCTTGCGCGAGGACGAGATCGCCCACCCCCTCCGCTCGGGCTAGACCGGCAGCGACGCGTTGATCGCGTCCGCCGCCCGGATCAGCGCCAGGTGGGAGAACGCCTGCGGGAAGTTGCCGGCCATGCGCATGTGCTCCGTGTCGTACTCCTCCGCCATCAGGCCCAGCGGGTTGGCGAAGCCGATCAGCTTGTCCATGAGCGCGCGGGCGTCGTCGATCCGGCCCGAGCGGGCGTACTGCTCGACCAGCCAGAAGCAGCACGCGAGGAAGGGATGCTCCCCCGGCGGCAGCCCGTCGAGGCCAGCGTCGGTCCGGTAGCGCAGGATGAGCCCCTCATCGTCGACCAGGTCGCGCTCCATGCGGGCCACCGTGCCGAGCATCTTCGGGTCGTCGTACGCCACGAAGCCGACCTGCGGGAGCACCAGCAGCGACGCGTCGACCTCGGTGCCGCCGTAGGTCTGGGTGAAGGCCTCGACCTCGGGGTTGTACCCCTTCTCCATGATCTCCGTGTAGAGGGCGTCGCGCCGCTGCTCCCACAGCTCCACGTCGCCCTCGAGGCCGTGCTCGCGGACCGCGCGGACGCCCCGGTCGAACGCCGCCCACATCATCACGCGGGAGTGCGTGAAGTGCTTCTTCTCGCCGCGCATCTCCCAGATGCCGTGGTCGGTGCGGTCGTAGTTGCTCTCCACGTAGGTCAGCAGCGCCTTCTGCAGCGGCCATGAGAAGTGGTCCTCGAGCCCGCCCATGTTGCGCAGCTTCTCCAGGGCGACCATGACCTCGCCGACGACGTCGCCCTGGTACTGGTCGACCGCGCCGTTGCCCTCGCGGACCGGGGTGGAGCCCTCGTAGCCGGGAAGGTGAGAGAGCTCGCGCTCGGGCAGGCGCCGCTCGCCGGCGAGGCCGTACATGATCTGCAGGTCCTCGGGGTTGCCGGCGATCGCGCGCAGGAGCCAGTTGCGCCACTGCACGGCCTCCTGCTGGTAGGCGTGGGTCATCATCGCCTCGAGCGTCAGCGCGGCGTCGCGCAGCCAGCAGAACCGGTAGTCCCAGTTGCGCTCGCCGCCGAAGGCCTCCGGCAGCGAGGTCGTCGGGGCCGCGACGATCCCGCCGGTCGTCTCGTGGGTGAGCGCGCGCAGGACCAGCAGCGAGCGCTGGACCATCCGGCCGTACTGGTTCTGCTCGGGGAAGTCGCGCGCCCAGCTGCGCCAGTAGGAGGCCGTGTCCTGGAGGGCGACGCCGACGTCGATCCGGTCCGGGACCTGGCGGTGCGACGGGTACCAGGAGAGCTCGAAGTCCACGACCTCGCCGGCGGAGATCAGGAAGTCGCCCTCGTGCTTGAGGTCGCTGGCGCGCGGCAGCCGGTCGCCGTGCAGGACCAGCGCATCCGGTCCGCCGACGGCGACGATCGACTTGCCGCCGCGGCTGGCGATGCCGTGCCGGCGGACCCAGGGGACGACGTCGCCGTAGTCCAGACGGAACGTGATCTCCTGGTGCATCCGCACGCTGCCGGCCAGCCCCTCCACCCGGCGGATCAGCGAGGCCCGGTGCGCGCCGATCGGCATGAAGTCCGTGACGAGCGCGTGCCCGGACGACGTCTGCCACAGGGTCCGCAGCACGAACGTGGAGTTGAGATAGCTGCGCTCCACCACGACGGGCGTGTCTTCGTCGTTGGCCCCGATCCCCCCTCCGCCGCCGTTGTCCGGCGCGCCGGACGGGGCCAGCAGCCACCGGCCGTGGGACTGGTCGCCGAGCAGCGCCGTGAACTGGGCGCTGGAGTCGAAGCGCGGGAAGCACAGCCAGTCGACGCTTCCGTTCAGGGAGACGAGGGCGCCGGTGTGCAGGTCGGACAGCAGTGCGTAGTCCTCGATGGGTGATGCCATTGCTCCAGACAACCCCAGGACCGGCCCCGATGCAAGGTCTTGAGCATCCCGTTTCGGCCACGGATTACGCCCTCGTCACGGCCCGGTTTCGCGCACGGCCGGGGGTACCGCATGTCGCGCACGGCCACGCTGGCGCCGGCCGGAGGCAAACGGCGGGCGGACACCGGGAGAACTGCCCGTTTCCGTGGGTTTTCTGCCAAACATCTTGACGTTCCCACATGAACGGGCATAAAGTCATGCAAACACAGATTGCATGTGATGCCCGTTACGTCGACCACGTCGGCGTGGACGGGCGGACCGAGACAGAAGGAGGCGCCATGTTCGCCGAGGAACGCCACCAGCTCATCGACGGGCTGATCAGCGAACACGGCAAGGTGACCGTCTCCGCCCTGGCCGACCGGTTCTCCATCACCCGCGAGACCGTCCGGCGCGACCTCGCCCAGCTCGAGGCGGACGGCATCCTCCGCCGCGTCCACGGCGGCGCCGTCGCCGCGACCACCGCCAGCACCAGCGAGCAGAGCCACGTCACCCGCACCACCCTGCACGCCGACGCGAAGGCGCGCATCGCCGACGCCGCCCTCGCCCTGCTGCCCGCGGGCGACGTCTCCGCGGTACTCGACGCCGGGACGACGACGGAGCTGCTCGCCACGCGCCTGACCGGGGAGTACGCCGCCGCACGCGGTTCCGAACTGCTGACGATCACGCACGCGCTGCCAGTCGCGCACCGGCTCCCGGCCGGGGCGGGCCTGCAGCTCGAGTTCGTCGGCGGCCGCATCCGGGGCCTGACCAGCGCGGCCATCGGCCCCCGCGTGGTCGAGCACTACGCGTCCCTGCGCCCCGACATCGCGTTCATCGGCACCAACGGCCTGCACCCGACCTTCGGCCTGAGCACCCCGGACGACCTCGAGGCGGCGGTGAAGTCGGCCATCGTCGACTCCGCGCGCCGCGTCGTCGTCCTGGCCGACGCCAGCAAGTTCCATGCCGAGGCGCTCGTCCGCTTCGCCCACCTCGACGCCATCGACACGGTCGTCACCGACGCCGCTCCCGATGCCGATCTCGCCGCGGCCCTCGACGCCGCAGAAGTGGAGGTCGTGCTCGCATGATCGTCACCCTGACCGCCAACCCCAGCCTGGACCGCACGATCGAGCTGGACGGCCGGCTCGAGCGCGGCGGCGTGCAGCGGGCGGGCTCCACGCACGCCCAGCCGGCCGGCAAGGGCGTCAACGTCTCGCGCGCCGTCGCCGCCGCCGGGTCCGCGACCCTCGCGCTGCTGCCCGGCGACACGGCGGACCCGCTCGTGCTCGGTCTCGACGCCGCGTCCCTCCCCTACCGGGCGATGCCGATCGGCGCGTCCCTGCGCAGCAACATCACGCTGACGGAGCCGGACGGCACCACCACCAAGATCAACGAGCCCGGCCCGCACCTGGACGCCGACCAGCAGCGGGAGCTCGGCGGACTGGTCGCCGACGCGGCCGACGGCGCCGCCTGGCTCGTCCTCGCCGGCTCGCTGCCGCCGGGCGTCGAGGCGGACTTCTACGCGCGGCTGACGGCCACGCTGCGCCGCGAGCTCGGCGGCCGCTGCCCGAAGATCGCCGTGGACACCTCCGGCGCCCCGCTCGCCGCGTTGTTCGACGGCGGCACGGGCTTCGGCGCCGCGGCCGTCCCGACGCTGCTCAAGCCGAACGCCGACGAGCTCGCCGAGCTCGTGGGCGGCACCACCGAGGCCGAGCTCGAGGCCGATCCGCACCGCGCCGTCGCAGCGGCCCGGGAGCTGATCGGCGCCGGGGCCGAGGCCGTGCTCGCCACGCTCGGTGCGGCCGGGGCCGTCCTCGTCACCGCCTCGGGCGCGTGGCAGGGCACCCACGCACCGGTGACCGCCCGCAGCACGGTGGGCGCCGGAGACTCCTCCCTGGCGGGCTTCGTGCTCGCCGAGTCGGCGGGCCTGCCCCGCCCCGACTGCCTGCGGCGGGCCGTCGCCTACGGCGCCGCGGCGGCCTCGCTGCCCGGCTCCACCATCCCCACCCCCTCCCACACCACCGAAGACGCCGTCCGCGTCGTCCCCCTCACCGGTAAGGACCAGCCATGACCGACATCCAGGGTTCACAGGAACTGATCACCGAGGAGCTCGTCCGCCTGGACGCCGACCTCGGCACCGACAGCGCGGCCGTGATCGATGCGCTCGCCGCCATCGTCGCGTCCACCGGCCGTGCCACCACGGCGGAGGACCTCGCCGCGGACGCGAAGGCCCGCGAGGCGAAGACGGCCACCGGCGTCCCCGGCGGCATCGCGATCCCGCACTGCCGCTCCGCCGCCGTGACCGTCCCGACGCTGGGCATGGCCCGGCTGGAGCCGGCCGTGGACTTCGGGGCGAAGGACGGCCCCGCCGACCTGGTGTTCTTCATCGCCGCCCCGGAAGGTGCCGACAAGGACCACTTGAAGCTGCTCTCCAAGCTCGCCCGCGCCCTGGTCAAGAAGGACTTCACGGCGGCCCTGCGCGCGGCGCGGACCCCGGCGGAGATCGTCGAGCTGGTGCGCGGCGTCGTCGCACCGGCGGAGACGGGCACGACGGCGGCTCCGGCCGCCGCTGCGGCGCCCGCGGACGCCCCGGACGCGGGCGGCGGGCAGGCGGCCCCCGAGGCCGCTCCGAGCACCAAGCCCAAGCTCGTCGTCGTGACCGCGTGCCCGACCGGCATCGCCCACACCTACATGGCCGCCGACTCGATCGCGCAGGCCGGGGAGGAGTCCGGCGTCGAGATCGCCGTCGAGACGCAGGGCTCCGCTGGCGCGACCCCGCTGGACCCGGCCGTGATCGCGGCCGCCGACGCCGTGATCTTCGCGGTCGACGTGGACGTGCGCGACCGCGACCGCTTCGCCGGCAAGCCTGTCATCCAGGTGCCCGTCAAGCGCGGCATCGACGAACCCGCCGAGCTGGTCAAGCGGGCCGTCGCCGCGGCCTCCGACCCGGACGCCCGCCGCGTGCCGGCCGCGTCCGGATCGGGCCCGGACGAGTCCGCGCAGTCCGGCGACCGGGAGAGCGTCGGCGGCGCCCTGAAGCGCGCGCTGCTCACCGGCGTCAGCTACATGATCCCGTTCGTGGCCGGCGGCGGCCTGCTCATCGCGCTCGGCTTCCTGCTCGGCGGCTACGACATCACCGGCGTCGCCGACGACATCCTCGCCGAGAACACCCTCTTCAACCTGCCCGACGGCGGCATGTCCGCCTACCTGGGCGCGGTCGCCTTCAAGATCGGCGCCCTCTCGATGGGCTTCCTGGTCCCGGCCCTGGCCGGCTACATCGCGTTCGCGTTCGCCGACCGGCCCGGCATCGCCCCCGGTTTCAC
This sequence comes from Zhihengliuella salsuginis, assembly GCF_014651715.1. GTDB lineage: Bacteria > Actinomycetota > Actinomycetes > Actinomycetales > Micrococcaceae > Zhihengliuella > Zhihengliuella salsuginis. The sequence goes on along the minus strand of NZ_BMXK01000006.1, from coordinate 155,622 downwards.
CGCGGGTGCCGTCGCCGGCTTCATGGGCGCGGGCTTCCTCGGCGGCATCGTCGGCGGCCTGATCGCCGGCCTCGCCGCGCGCTGGATCAATTCGTGGTCCGTGCCGCGCTGGCTGCGCGGCCTGATGCCGGTCGTGATCGTCCCGCTGCTCGGCTCGATCATCGCCTCCGGTCTCATGTTCCTCTTCCTCGGCGGCCCCATCGCCGCGCTGACCGAGGGCCTGAACAGCTGGCTCTCCGGCATGACCGGCACCGCCGCGGCGCTGCTCGGCCTGATCCTGGGCCTGATGATGGCGTTCGACCTCGGTGGCCCGGTCAACAAGGTCGCCTACTCCTTCGCCGTCGCCGGCCTCGGCGCGGCCTCCCTGGCCACCAACCCGGCCCCGCTGATGATCATGGCCGCCGTGATGGCCGCCGGCATGGTCCCGCCGCTGGCGATGGCCCTGGCCACCACCATCTCGCCGAAGCAGTTCTCCGGTGCCGAGCGCGAGAACGGCAAGGCCGCCTGGCTGCTGGGTGCCGCGTTCATCTCCGAGGGCGCCATCCCATTCGCCGCCGCCGACCCGCTGCGCGTCATCCCGGCCTCCATGCTGGGCGCCGCCACCACCGGCGCGATGATCATGAGCTTCGACGTCGTCAGCCAGGCCCCGCACGGCGGCATCTTCGTCTTCTTCGCGATGGACGGCACCTGGCCGATGTTCATCGTCGCCACCCTGGCCGGCACGGTGGTCTCCGCCGCCGCCGTCCTGGCGCTGAAGAAGTTCGCCCGCAAGTCCGTCCCAGCCGAGGTTGCAGCATGAGTGAGCCCATCCAGCACGACGACGCCCGCACCTTCGCCGGGGTCGGCGTCAGCGCCGGCCGCGTGATCGGCTCCGTGAAGCGGATGCCGGACCCGGTGGCCCCGCCCGCCGACGGCGACCCGATCGCCGGCGGCGCCACCGTCGAGGAGGAGTCGGAGCGCCTCAAGCAGGCCACCCAGGCCGTCGCCGCGACGCTCAAGGAGCGCGCGTCGAAGGCCACCGGCGACGCCGCGGACGTCCTGAAGGCCACGGCCCTCATGGCCTCGGACCGCACGCTGCTGAAGTCGGCGACGAAGCTCGTCGCCTCCGGCACGAGCGCCGAGTCGGCGATCTGGGAGGCCGCCGACGCGGTCGCGACCCAGCTCGCGGCCCTGGGCGGCTACATGGCCGAGCGGGCCACCGACGTCCTGGACGTCCGCTCCCGCATCGTCGCCGAGCTGCGCGGCGTGCCCGCCCCGGGCATCCCGGACGCGGACGAGCCGTTCGTGCTCTGGGCCGTGGACCTGGCCCCGGCCGACACGGCCACGCTGGACCCCGCCAAGGTCCTGGCCCTCGTCACGTCCGACGGCGGCCCGCAGTCCCACACCGCGATCATCGCCCGCTCGCTCGGCCTCCCGGCGATCGTCGCCGCGACGGAGACGACGGCGCTGGCCGACGGCGACGTCGTGTTCGTGGACGGGATCAACGGGACCGTGACCCGGAACCCGGGCGACGCCGAGGCCCGCCTGGCGGAGGCGTACGCGTCCCGCACCGAGCTGCCGGCCTTCGACGGCTCGGGCTCCCTCGCCGACGGGCACCCGGTCCCGCTGCTCTCCAACGTGGGCAGCGGCGAGGACGCGGCCGCGGCCGCCGCGGCGGGCGCCGAGGGCGTCGGCCTGCTGCGCACCGAGTTCTGCTTCCTGGGCCGGGACCAGGAGCCGGGCCACGAGGAGCAGGTCGCGGCCTACCGGGCCGTCTTCGACGCGTTCGGCGGCCGCAAGGTAGTGGTCCGCACCCTCGACGCGGGCGCCGACAAGCCCTTGCCGTTCCTCACCGACGACTCGGAGCCGAACCCCGCGCTCGGCGTGCGCGGCTACCGCACCGACACCGCGACCCCGGGCGTCCTGGCCCGCCAGCTCGCCGCGATCGCCGAGGCCGCCGACGGCTCCGAGGCGGACGTGTGGACGATGGCCCCGATGATCTCGACGCCGGCCGAGGCCGCCCGCTTCGCCGCCCTGTGCGCCGAAGCCGGGCTGAAGACGCCGGGCGTCATGGTCGAGGTCCCGTCGGCGGCGGTGCTCGCGCGGCAGCTGACCGCCGAGGTGGACTTCGCCTCGATCGGCACGAACGATCTGACCCAGTACACGATGGCGGCGGACCGCCAGCTCGGCGCCCTCGCCGAGCTGAACGACCCGTGGCAGCCGGCCGTCCTGCACCTCATCAAGGCCACGGCCGACGGCGGCGCGGCCGCGGGCGGCGACGGCTCCCCCAAGCCCGTGGGCGTGTGCGGGGAGGCGGCCGCGGACCCGGCCCTCGCCGTCGTGCTGGTGGGTCTGGGCGTCGCGACCCTCTCGATGAACCGGCGGGCCCTTCCCGCCGTGGCCGCGATCCTGAAGACTGTCACCCTGGACGACGCGCGGCGCATCGCCTCCCTGGCTCTCGCTGCGGGGTCCGCGGGCCAGGCGAAGGAGAGCGTGCGCGCGCAGCTGCCGGACCTGGAAACCTTCGGACTCTAGAACCGCCTGCACCTACCGGCGCCGGCCCGTGCGCGGGCCGTCACCACCCAACCAGAAGGAGAACCTCATGGCAGAACGCATTGCCACCATCGCCAGCCGCGTCGGCCTGCACGCCCGCCCGGCCTCCATCTTCGCCGAGGCCGCCGCCGAGCAGCCCGTCGAGGTAACGATCGCGCTCGAGGGCGAGGCGCCCGAGGAGGCGCTGGACGCCTCGAGCATCCTCTCGCTGATGGGCCTCGGCGCCGAGCACGGCACCAAGGTCGTGCTGCGCGCCGAGGGCGATGGGGCGGACGCCGCCCTGGACGCGCTCGTGGCCATTCTCGAGACGGACCACGACGCCGAGTAGTCCGGTCCGCTTCCCGCCCGCTCCTGCGGGCAGACGGCCGCTCTCCCCGCCGCGGGGAGGGCGGCCGTCGTCGTCCGCCCTGGACGCCCCGGAGGAGGCTCGGGGAATCCGGGCCCCGCGGGCGGCCTCAGCTGCCGGCCAGGTGCTCCCAGAGGACGGCGACGCGGTCCTGGAGGGAGTCGGCGACCCGCTCCGCCCCGGACGCCTCGTCCTCGCGCGCCTCCGGGAGGTCCCAGTCCGCGTACTCCTTGTCCGGGTAGACGGGGCAGGCATCGCTGCAGCCCAGGGTGATCACGACATCTGCGGAGCGGACGGCGTCCTCGGTCAGCGGCTGCGGGGCCAGGCCCTCGACGAGCAGCGACCGGGTCTCCGGGTCGAGATTCTCGCCCGAGAGGGAGCCGGCCGAGCGCACGGTAACCGCGTCGCCGGCGGCATCCCGGAGGAAGGCGGCGGCCAGGCGGGCGCGCCCCACGTTCTCCACGCAGACGAACAGCACCTCGGGCCCCTCCGCCGTCGCCGCGCCCAGCGACTGCTGGATCCGGCGCAGCCGATCGTTCGCGGAGCGCCCGGCCGTCGCGGGTTATAGGCCAAGATGTGTGTCTGCGAGGGGACTGCTTCCCAGCAATAGCGGGCCAATTTCGCTCTTGACATAGGCTGAGTCCTTTATGCGTGAAGGATGCTTGCAATCGACCTGCCTGCCCGGTATGCGGTGCGCGGATGAAGAAGAACGGACACACCAGCAAGGGCACGGTCCGCTGGCGTTGCCCGGCCGGTTCCTGCGGAGCGAGTACGACCCGGGCCGGCCGCGCGCCGACGTCGCTCGCAGGCACGAGTTCGCCGCGTTCATCGGCTGGATCACCGGCAAGGACAACCAGGGCGCCGGCTCCATGAGCGCACGCACGTTCCGCCGGCGCACCCTGTGGTGCTGGAACGTGGCCCCGACGATGCCCGTGACCGGGGTCGTGGACCGGTATCTGATGCTCGATGGCACCTATTTCAACGGGTGGTGCGTGCTCGTCGCCTACAACGGCGCCTACGTCACCGGCTGGCAGTGGTGCGACCGGAAGAAACGCGCTTCGTGGGACGCGCTGATATGCCGGCTGCCGGCCCCGGACATCGCCGTCATCGACGGCAACGGGCCCCTGGCCTCGGCGATCCAGGCGCATTGGCCCGAAACGGCCCGGCAGCGCTGCTACTTCCACATCCGCCAAGCCGCGCACAAGCACCTGACCCGGAAACCGAAACTCAAGGCAGGTCAGGAGCTGCTCGCCCTGATCAAGGCACTGGGCCGGGTTTCCACGACCGTGGAGGCTTCGGCCTGGACGAGCGCCTACAGCCAGTGGTGGTCACGCTGGGACGAGTTCGCCGGGCACCGCACTCACGCCCGCGACGGCGCCGTCCGCCCCTCGCACGTCAAGCCCGGCCAGAAGTGGTGGTACACGCACCTGCGACTGCGTCGGGCCCGGAAACTCATCGACGATCTGATCCGCCACGACGAGCTCTTCACATGGCTCTCCCAAGCCGTCGAGGACGAGGTGCTGCCGCGGACGACGAATCCGCTCGAGGGAGGCATCAACGCCGGCATCAAGGACGTGCTGCGCGTTCACCGCGGGCTGCGCGAGGACCACGCGCGTCGAGCCGTCGACTGGTACCTCTACCAGCGGACCGAGCATCCAGCCGAGCCCTGGGACCACGTCCGGCCCGAGCACTGGCAACCGGTATCGCGCACGAGCACACCGGTCGAGGACGATCCCCTCGGACCAGCCACCTACGACACCGGCTTCAGCTGGGAAGACGGCAACGGGATCCAGCAAGGCTGGGGCGGAGGACGCCGATGACACGCCCGAAAAAGACACACATTCTGGCCGCTAACCCGCCGTCGCGGCCAGGTAGTCGCGGAGCTGGGCGTCCCCGGCCAGCGCCGCGTAGGACTCGAACACGAACCACTCGACCATGATCGGGGCGAACGTCCCCCGGTAGCGGTCGGCGAGGCGCACGGCCTCCCGCTCCAGGATGTGCAGGTCCAAGGTCGACGCGTCGCCGGGCACCGGGTGCTCCGGGCTCGCGGCGGTCTCGTTGCGCATCGTTTCCATCCTCCGGTTCGTGTGGCGGTTTCCCGTTAAACAACAGCGGGGACGGCGCACCGTGGACGAAACCACGGGTACGACGATCCCCAGCAGGAAACTGTACGTCGTCGCGGCCGGCGACGCCGCACCTGTTGCACCATGAGACACCGGCCGGCGCCGGAACGACGCAGCGCCCCGGCCCCTCGACGAGGGAACGGGGCGCTGCACCGCCTGGCGGACGACTAGATGATGTCGTCGCTGAGGTGGTCCGGAGTGCCGAAGCGATGCGTCGTGATGGAGACGGCCTGCTCGTGCACGAACGGCAGCAGCTCCACGCGTCCGGAGGAGACGACCGGGTGCGAGTAGATCGCGACGATCGGCGCACCCTCGGCCGCCTCGTGGGCGGCCGTCGCGGCGCTCTCGAGATCGTCGGAGATCAGACGGATGCGGCTGGAAGCGTGCGGTCCCTCCGCGGCGCCGAGCTGGGCCAAGCGCAGCTCCCAGTCGTCGTTGTTCTCCTCGGCCACCAGCACGCCGGCGTTCCGCAGGATCGACAGGACCTCGTCGGAGACGTCCTCGACCGACACGGTCACCCGGGCGTCCGGGGCGACGTGCCCGTGGGCCTGCCAGACCGTGAGCCCGGCGCCGACCACGCGGAAGAGCTCGGCCGTCAAGCGGTCGCTCGGCTCCCCGCCGAGGCGGACCGTGACCGGGACCGGGCGGTACCGGAACAGGTTGCGCTCGGCCTGCAGCCCGGACGGGTCGCGGGTCGCACCGAATTCCCGGGCCCACTGGTCGACGTCGTCGGCCAGCGCATTGGCCAGCCACGTCGCGCTCTCCTCGCTGAGGACGCCGCGCGCGGCGTCCAGCAGGGCGGCCGGGGCGCCGACGACGGCGGCGCTCATGCCCTCGAGCGGAACGTCCCTCCATTCGCCGAGGCCCACGAGGTAGTTCGGTCCGCCGGCCTTGGTCGTCGCGCCGACGGCCGACTTCTTCCAGCCGCCGAACGCCTGGCGCTCGACGATCGCGCCCGTGATACCGCGGTTGATGTAGAGGTTGCCGGCCTCGACGTGCTCGAGCCAGTACTCCAGTTCCTCGACCTCCAGCGAGTGCAGGCCGGAGGTCAGGCCGTAGTCGGTCGCGTTGACGTACTCGACGGCCTCCTCGAGGGTGTCCGCGGTCATCACGCCGAGGATCGGCCCGAAGTACTCCGTCAGGTGGTACTCGCTGCCCGGGCGGACTCCGACGCGCACGCCGGGGCTCCACAGCTTCCCGGACTCGTCGAGCTGCTGCGGCTCGAAGATCCACCGCTCGCCGTCGTTCAACTGGGTCAGACCGCGCTTGAGCTTGCCTTCCGCCGGGCCGATGATCGGCCCCATTTGCGTGGCGGGCTCCCACGGGTAGCCGACCTGCATGGAGCCGACGGCGTCGACCAGCTGGTTGCGGAAGCGCCGGCTCGTGGCCACCTCGCCCACGAGGATCACGAGCGAGGCCGCCGAGCACTTCTGGCCGGCGTGAGCGAACGCGGAGTAGGCGACATCCTTGGCCGCCAGATCCAGGTCGGCGCTCTCGGTCACGATGATGGCGTTCTTTCCGCTGGTCTCCGCGAGCAGCGGAAGGTCCTTGCGGAAGGAGCGGAACAGCTCCGCGGTCTCGTAGCCGCCCGTGAGGATCAGGCGGTCCACCGCGGGGTGGCTGACGAGCTGCGTGCCGAGCTCGCGTTCGCTGAGCTGCACCAGCTGCAGCACGTCGCGGCTGATGCCGGCCTCGTCGAGGGCCTCCCAGACGGCCTGCACCATGACGGACCCGGAACGCGCGGCCTGCTTGGCCGGCTTGATGATGACCGACGAGCCCGAGGCCAGCGCGGAGAGCACGCCGCCGGTCGGGATCGCCACCGGGAAGTTCCACGGCGGGGTCACGACGATCAGCTTGCTGGGCTGGTACTCGGCACCCTGGACCTCGTCCAGCTCGCGGGCGAGCTTGCCGTAGTAGTGGGCGAAGTCGATCGCCTCGGAGACCTCGGGGTCGCCCTGGTCGATGGTCTTTCCGCACTCGGAGGCCATGACCTCGAGCAGGTCGGCGCGGTGGTTGGCGAGCTTCACGCCGACGCGGTCCATGACCTTCGCGCGCTCGGCGCCCGAGAGCTGCGACCACGCCGTGGACGCGGTCAACGCGGTGTCGACGGCGGCCTCCACCTGCTCGGCGGTCTCCAGCGTGTGGTCGCGGATCAAGTCGTTGCCGAGCTCCGACTCCTGGGCGCGCGCCAGGATCCCGGCGCCCCAGACCCGGTTTCCCGGCAGGTCCGGGTCGGTGTCCGGGGTATTGGAGAATCCGGACTCGAAGCCGGCTGCCGCGGCGTCGTCGTAGGCGAGGTCCTCGTTCGAACGGTCCTGCGTGCGCTTCGACGACGGCACGGCGCCGTCGGCGAAGTGCTCGCCGTCGAGATCCGCCAGCGAGGCGAGGAAGCGGTCCTTCTCGCGCTCGAAGAGGGCCTCGTTCTCATCGAGCTCGAACACGGCGGACATGAAGTTCTCCTGGCTCGCCCCCTCCTCGAGGCGGCGGATCAGGTAGGCGATCGCCACGTCGAACTCGCCCGGGTGCACCACCGGGGTGTAGAGCAGCAGGCTGCCGACCTCGCGGCGGACGGCCTCGGCCTGGCCCGTCGCCATGCCGAGCAGCATCTCGAACTCGAGCGGAGCGGCGTTCGAGTGCACGTCGATGCCGCGGGCCTTCGCCAGCAGGTGGGCCAGCGCCAGGTCGAACAGGTTGTGACCGGCGACGCCGACCCGGACGTTCTTCACGTGCTCCGGGGTCAGCGCGTACTCCAGGACGGCCTTGTAGGAGGCGTCGGACTCCTGCTTGGAATCCCAGGTGGACACGGGCCAGTCGCGGACGTCGGCCTCCATGATCTCCATGGGCAGGTTCGCGCCCTTGACGAGGCGGACCTTGATGGGGGCGCCGCCGTCGGCCACGCGCGCGGCGGACCATGCCTGCAGTCGCTGCATGGCGCCCAGCGCGTCCGGCAGGTACGCCTGAAGCACGATTCCGGCCGGGAGCCGCTTGAACTCGTCGCGGTCGAGCAGGCGCTCGAAGACGGCCATGGTCAGCTCGAGGTCCTTGTACTCCTCCATGTCCAGGTTGATGAACTTGGCGGGGCTGTACGTCGCTGCCTGGCGGTAGAGTGGGGCCAGCTTCTCGACGATGTCCTCCACAGCCGATTCGAAGGCCCAGTGGTTGTGCGGCGAAACGGTCGAGGACACCTTGAGCGACACGTAGTCGACGTCGTCGCGCGCCAGCAGCTTGGCGGTGCCGTTGACTCGGCGCTCCGCCTCGCGCTCGCCCAGGATGGCCTCGCCGAGGAGGTTGACGTTCAGGCGGGTGCCCTCGCGGCGGATCTTGTGGATCGCCGGCCCGAGGCGCGATTCGGTGGCGTCGACGATCAGGTGCGAGACCATCTGGCGCAGGACGCGCCGGGCGATCGGGACCACGATGCCGGGCAGGACCGGCCCCACCTGCGCGGCGACCTTCAGCGCGGACTTCTGGTACCAGGGCAGGAAGTCCGGCATTTTCGCCGTCAGCTCTGCGAGCTTGCGGGCGGCCGCCCGGTTGCTCTCCGGACGCACGACTCCGTCGACGAACCCGACCGAGAAGTCGAGCCCGTTGGGGTCCTTGAGTACACCGGCGAGCCGCTGGGCGGCCGTGTCGACGGGAATAGTCGAGGCTTCGGTGAGCCAACGACGTACCAATGCAATGGCCTCGTCTGCGAGGTCCTGCGGGCGCACCTGCTGTGCGGCCGCCTCAGGGATGGAGTTAGTGGTCATGCAGACGAGTATGGGGCAAGATTTATTGCAGCAAAAACGAACAAATCAGAACGATTCCGTTAAGCAAATCCGAACGATTCCAGGGAGGTTTCGCATGCTCGACATTCGCCGTCTGAGACTGCTTCGCGAGCTCAGCATCCGAGGCACTCTCATCGAGGTGGCAGAGGAGCTGAACTACTCGCCGTCGTCCGTCTCCCAGCAGTTGTCAGCCCTCGAGAAGGAGGCCGGAGTGCAGCTGTTGCGCCGCGTCGGGCGGCAGGTCCAGCTGACTCCCCAGGCGCACGTCCTCGTGGCCCACACGGAGGAGCTCCTGGCGTCACTGGAGCTGACCGAGGCGGCCCTCGCCGCGAGCCAGACCGAGGTGACGGGCACGGTGCGGGTTGCGGTCTTCCAGACGGCCACCCTGGCGCTGATGCCGGGCGCACTCCGCCGGCTGCGCCTGAACTACCCGGAAGTGCGCGTGATCATGTTCCAGCACGAGCCGGAGACCGCCCTGCGTGACACGTGGGCGAGGGAGTTCGACCTCGTGGTCGCCGAGCAGTACCCGGGCCACGCGGCGCGGCACCACCCGGGGCTGGACCGGAGGCCGCTGCTGCGCGACGTGATCAGGCTGGCCGTCCCGGGCAACCCGGACTCGCCCGAGGAGTTCTTCCGAGTGGACCGGCTCGAGGACACGGCGCACCTCCCGTGGGTCATGGAGCCCCGGGGTTCGGCCGTGCGCCACTGGGCGACCCAGGCCTGCCGGATCGCCGGCTTCGAACCCGAGATCCGCTACGAATCGGCCGACCTCCAGGCCCAGGTCCGGCTCGTCGAGTCGGGCAACGCCGTGGCGCTGCTGCCGGACCTGATCTGGACGCAGCGGGACACGACGGCCCGGCTGCTCGATCTGCAGGAGCTTCCACGCCGGGAGGTCTTCACCTCGATCCGGGATTCGACCGCCTCCCACCCCGCCGTGGCCGCCGTCAGGGCGGCGCTCGAAGAGGAGGCCTCCCTGCTGTCGAGTGACGCGGACATCATCTCCAACATGTAACGTTTTCATCACGATGTGATGCAGGCAACGTGGCAGAGTGTCATACTCAGAAGCTGTTCACTTACGCCAATTGAGGACACAATGACTGATACAACATTCCAGACCATTGCGATCGTCGTGTACTTCGCCGCGATGATCGCGATCGGCGTGTATGCCTATCGGCAGACGTCCAATCTCGACGACTACATGCTGGGCGGACGCCGCCTGCGGCCGGGGACCGCCGCACTGTCCGCCGGCGCATCCGACATGTCCGGCTGGCTGCTCATGGGCCTGCCCGGTGCGATCTACGCGAGTGGCCTCGTGGAGGCCTGGATCGCCATCGGCCTGACGATCGGCGCGTGGCTGAACTGGAAGTTCGTTGCGCCGCGCCTGCGCTCGTACACGGAGATCTCCAACAACTCGATCACGGTCCCCTCCTTCCTGGAGAACCGCTTCCGCGACAAGTCCCGCCTGCTGCGCATCATCGCCGGCGCGATCGTCCTGGTCTTCTTCACGTTCTACGTCTCCTCCGGCATGGTCGCCGGCGGCACCTTCTTCGAGGCGTCCTTCGGCCTGCCGTACATCTGGGGCATGCTCGTCGTCGCCCTGGTGACCCTGAGCTACACCCTGTTCGGCGGCTTCCTCGGCGCCACGCTGACCGACGTCGCGCAGGGCATCCTGATGCTCATCTCGCTCATCCTCGTGCCGATCATCGCGTACTTCGTGATGGGCCCGTCGGGCGTTGCGGAGGGCATCCAGGCAGCCGACGCCGAGGCCGGCATCAACCACCTGTCGCTCTTCGGCGGGGCCACCTTCATCGGCGTCGTCTCCGCCGCCGCGTGGGGCCTGGGCTACTTCGGCCAGCCGCACATCATCGTCCGCTTCATGGCGCTGCGCTCCGCCAAGGACGCCAAGGTCGGCCGCCGGATCGGCATCAGTTGGATGATCCTGACCGCCCTGGGCGCCGTCGCCGTGGCCCTCATCGGCCTGGCGTACTTCAACCGCGAGGGCACCCCGCTGGAGAACCCTGAGACGGTCTTCCTGGACATGTCCCAGATCGT
>NZ_BMXK01000006.1:0-144709 GCF_014651715.1 Zhihengliuella salsuginis | reverse complement strand
CTGGTCGTCTCCTCCTCCGCCCTCGTCGAGGACCTGTTCCTCATGACGGGCAAGGAACTGACGCCGAAGCAGCAGGTCGTCTACGGTCGCCTCGGCGTCCTGATCGTCGCCGTGGTCGCCGGCCTGCTGGCCCTCGACACGGACAACTCCATTCTGGACCTCGTCGGCTTCGCCTGGGCGGGCTTCGGGTCGGCCTTCGGTCCGATCATCCTGTTGGCGCTGTTCTGGAACAAGCTGACCAGCGCGGGCGCCCTCTCCGGCATGATCACCGGCGCCGTCGTCTCCTTCACCTGGGGCCAGTTCGGCTGGCTTGGCCTGTACGAGATCGTCCCGGGCTTCATCCTGGCCGGGCTCGTCGCGATCGTCGTCTCCTCGATCTCCCCGCAGAAGGACCAGGGGATCTTCCAGGAGTTCGAGACCATGACCAACGAGATGGAGCAGATCAAGAACTGATCCTCCGCACCAGTCCCCGCCTCACGGCAGGGACCTCTCACCCCGAAGGGGCGTCCGTGAGCAGCATCACGGGCGCCCCTTCGGCGTCTCATGGAGTGCCAACGGCCTCGGCGACGTCTGCTACCGCGGCCACATCGAGGCCGTGGCCCGTCCCGTCCCGCGATCACGGAACCTCAAGTTGCCAGCCGTAGATCTCCCCAGATCAGATCTCATTCGCTACGCTCGGCACTAGCACCTCGGACAGCGTGTCGGAGGGCTGACGCGAGAAAGGAATCACCATGGGTTTCTTGAGCTGGATTCTGATTGGCCTGATCGCCGGTGCCATCGCCAAGGCGATCCTGCCGGGCAAGCAGGGCGGCGGCTGGATCGCCACCCTGATCCTCGGCATCATCGGCGCGTTCCTCGGCGGCTGGATCGGAAGTTCGCTGTTCGGAGCATCGACCAACGACGGGTTCTTCGATCTCGTGACCTGGATCTGGGCCATCATCGGCTCGCTGATCGTCCTGGTCATCTGGGGCTTCATCACCAAGAAGCGCGCCAAGTAGCACGCTTGTCACCCAGCGGGTGGCCGTCTCGTCTCGAGGCGGCCACCCGCTGGCGTTGAACCCGCGGCCGCACATCCGCCACGTCGGCGGGCGCCGGCTGCGGCGCACCGCTGCTGCAGGCTAGGGTGATGTCCATGGCGTGGATGCGAACCCGAGAACACTTCCTGGCCCTCTCCCCGGAACGGCTCTGGCCGGTCCTGAGCGACCTCGCCCGCCTGCCGGAGTGGAACACCGCCGTCGCCGCCATGCGCCCCGAGAGCGCGGACGGCTCAGTCTCGCACGGCACGCCCGTGCACCAGGTCCCCCGGTCCCCGCTGGTCGGCGCGGTCCACACGCGCACCGCCGGCCCCGCAGTCGTCACCGAGTTCTCCCCGCCAGCCGAGCATGACGGCGGCGCCGTGCCACCCGCTCCCGGCGCGCCGGCCGCGGCCCTCGCCTGGCGCCAGAAACAGCCGGCCGGGGGCCTGCTGGTCCGGTGGGAGCTCATCCCGCACACTGAGCCCACCACCACTGCGGACGGCGAGACCGTCGCGGTCGCCGGCACGCTCCTCCGCCAGCGGGTTTCAGCCGACGGCCTGTTCTCCGGCCTCTTCGCCGAGATCGCCGCCAGGCCCCTCGCCTCGCGATTCGCCGAGAACTGCGCGCGGCTCTACGCGCTGGCCCAGGACGCGGCCCCGGACCCCACCACCGTCCCGTCGCCTGATTCCGATGCCCCGGACCCCGGGACCACTGCGGAGCCGGCGGCCGGGCTGAAGGCCGTCATCGCCGGCGGCACCGGCTTCCTGGGGCGTCAGCTCGCGGCCGACCTCCTGTGCCGGGGACACGACGTCGTCCTCCTGACCCGGAACCCCGACCCGGAGCTGCCGTTCCGGCAGGCGGTCTGGGACGGGCGCACGGTGGCCGAGTGGGCCGGCGAGCTCGCCGGCGGCCCGGGGCAGCGCGTGGCGCTCGTGAATCTGGCCGGCAAGCTGGTCGACGTGCGGCCCAGCGCGGAGAACGTGGCCGCGCTCCGCTCCTCGCGCGTGGACTCGACGGGCGCGCTCGTGGAGGCCGCCCGGGGGCTCGAGACCCCGGTGGACACGTGGATCCAGGCGAGCACGACCGCCATCTACGGCGACGCCGGCGAGGACCAGCTGACGGAGGACTCCCGCCTGCCGACGGGGCCGGCGGCGCTGCCGCAGATGACCGGGGTCGCCGCACCGTGGGAGGACGCCGTGGCCGACGCGCACGCCGAACGTCTGCACGTGCTGCGGACCTCGATCGTCCTGGAGCAGGAGTGCCCTGCGTTCGACCGGCTGGCGATGCTCGCGCGGGCCGGCCTCGGAGGCAGGGTCGGCGACGGTCGGCAGTGGTTCTCGTGGATCCACCTCGACGACTGGCTGGCGATCGTGCGCGGCCTGCTGGGGCTGACACCGGGTCTCGTGGTGCCGGCCGGCGTCGTCAACGCGGCCGCCCCGGAGCCGGTGCGCAACCGGGACCTGATGCAGATCCTGCGCGGGGCCCTCGCGCCCCAGCCGCTCAAGCGCTACTCGCTCAACACTCCCGCGCCGCTGCTGAATGTGGGCGCGGCAGCCCTGCGGACCGATCCGGCGCTCGGCCTGACGGGTCGGTACGTGACGTCCAGGGTCCTGGCCGACGCCGGGTTCGAGTTCCGCCACCCGGACCTGCCCGGGGCCGTCCGTGACATCATCGGCTAGGTCCCCGGACGGGGCGGGCGACGCTCGCCTCTCCCGCTTTCACCTCAAGTTTTACCACGGCACAACCTCAGCGGCTTGTGGTTTGCGTGTGCCAGCCATGAAAGTCGGCAGGACGGCTCTTTGTAGTAGTGAAGCGGCCCCGGCTCGCGTATTCTTGGAGAACTGGGCCTACAGCCGCGACTTATCGCCTACCCACCGCGGCGGGCTGATTCATCCAAGATCGTCTGCGTCGGATGCGCCTTCGGTTTTCTTCACCTCAGGACGCTACGCAGCATGACTACTTCAGCCGTCGCCTCGGGCGACTCCTCCGCACCCACTGCGCGCATGCGCGCAACCAGCGACTACTCCCAGCTGATGGGACAGGTCCGCTCCGCCGGCCTGCTCTCCAAGCGGCGGGGCTTCTACCTGTGGCTGCTCGCAGGACTCGTGACGGCACTGGCCGCCTGCGGCGTGGCCTCGGTGCTCATCGGCCACTCGTGGTACCAGCTGCTGGTGGCCGGCATCGTCGGAATCCTCCTGACCCAGCTCGCGTTCATCGGCCACGAGGCCGCGCACCGCCAGGTCTTCCACAGCCACAAGACCAACGAGTGGGTGGGGCTGATCCTCGCCAACCTGGGCGCCGGCCTGTCCTTCGCCTGGTGGAACAACAAGCACAACCGGCACCACGCCAACCCGAACACGATCGGCTCGGACCCCGATATCGAGGATCCAGTGGTCGCGTTCACCCCGCAGCAGATGGCCACGCGCCGCGGCTTCCTCAAGTGGATCGCCGAGCGCCAGGGCTACCTGTTCTTCCCGCTGCTGCTCCTCGAGGGCCTGAACCTGCACCGCGACGCCCTGCAGACCGTGCTCGGCCGCGGCGCCGTGAAGCGCCGCCCGGTCGAGATTGCGACCCTCGCCATCCGCCTCGTCGGCATCCCGGTCGTGCTCTTCCTCCTGCTGCCGCCCGGCATCGCCGCGGCCGCCTGGGGCGTGCAGCTGGCCGTCTTCGGCTTCTACATGGGCGCCTCGTTCGCCCCGAACCACAAGGGCATGCCCCTGCTGCAGGAGCGCGGGACGCTGAACTTCCTCAAGCGCCAGGTCCTGACCTCCCGCAACATCAAGGGCACCCACTTCAACACGGCTCTGATGGGCGGGCTGAACTACCAGATCGAGCACCACCTGTTCCCGTCGATGCCGCGGCCGCACCTCGCCGCCGCCCAGCGCATCGTGGCCGACTTCTGCGCCGAGCGCGGCATCTCCTACACGGAGGTCTCGCTCACGGAGTCGTACCGCCAGGTGGTCCAGTACCTGAACCGGGTCGGGCTCTCGGCCCGCGACCCGTTCGAGTGCCCCATGCAGTCCATGCGCTAGCCACCGCGGCCCGCTCCGCGCTCCCGCGCCGGACGGATCCCGCAATCTCGGCGCGCGGCGTCGTCGTACGGCCCAGCCGGCGACATAATGGACGGGTGACTTCCCAACCAGCGCCCGCGCCCGCCGACACCGCGACCTTCGACCCGGCCCCGCCGTTCGGGCTCCTGCTCGACGTGGACGGGCCGATCGCCTCCCCCGTGACGCGCACGGTCGCGATCGAGTCGATCGGCCGGGACCTCGCCACCATGGCGAACGCCGGCATCCCGGTCGTGTTCAACACGGGCCGCTCGGACGCGTTCATCGCCGAGGAGGTCGTGCCCGCCCTGCGCGCGGCCGGCCTGCTCGAGGGCACGCCCGTCTTCACGGTCAGTGAGAAGGGCGCAGTGTGGGCGGACGTCTCCCCCGCCGGGCTCGGCGAGATCCACATCGACGATCACCTGAAACTCCCGGCCGGCCTGTACGACGACGTCCGCACACTGGTCGCCCAGCGGTACGCCTCGCTGATGTTCTTCGACGAGACGAAGCGGGCGATGGTCTCGGTCGAGATGACCGTGGGCGCCGACCCGCACGCCTACCTGGCGGCGCAGAAGCACTTCGACGATGCCATCCCGGAGCTGCTGGAGAAGCACGGGCTGACGGACGTGCGGATCGACCCGACGATCATCTCCACCGACATCGAGCACGAGCTCGTCGGCAAGGACCTGGGCGCGGCGCGCACGCTGGAGCTGCTCTCCGCCCGCGGCATCGCGGCGGCCTCGTGGTTCACGATGGGCGACTCGCGCACCGACTACGCGATGGCCGACTGGCTGCACGCCCGCGGCCACGAGGTCTCCCACGTGGACGTCCGGCCGGCCGACGGCGTCCCCGAGACGCCGTACCCGGTGCTGACGTCGGCGACCGGGGCGATCCACGACGAATCCGGCGCCGAGTTCCTCACCGCCTGGGCCGGCCGGCTGAACCGCTAGCGGCCGGCGGCGTCGTCCAGCCGCGACTGGGCGGCGAGGCGGACGGGCGCGTTGTCGGCGCCGTAGCCGTCGTAGCCGCCGATCCGCTCGACGACCTCGAAGAACACGCCCCCGATCCGGCGCGTGTAGAAGTGCAGGAACTCGCCGCGCCCGTCGCGGTCGTAGAGGACCTGGTGGCTGCGCAGCAGGTCGACGTACCGGTCGTCGAGATCGAAGCGCGCCCGGACGTCGTCGTAGTAGTTCGCCGGGACCGGCAGGAAGCGCATGCCCCGCTTGCGCGCCCGGTGGGCCACCGCCAGCACGTTGTCGGACGTGAGCGCCACGTGCTCGGTCTTCTGCTCGTGGACCGCGGGCAGCACGTTGAACGGCAGGCGGACCGTGCCGTCGGCGGTGCGCACCACGCGGCTGCGGACCAGCCCGTGCGGGCTGGCGACCTGGTTGACCGGGCCCTTCTCGAAGCCCAGGACGCTGCCGTAGAAGTGCACGGTCTCGTCGTGCGTCTCCCACGAGCTGACCAGGTTGACGTGGTCGAAGGCGCCGAGGTGGGATCCGTCCTCCGGCGCGAACCCGTGCTCGAACTCCTCCACCCACCCGGGCTCGCCGCCGCCGGCGGGCGCTTCGGCGAGGAACAGCTGCGGGCCGTGCGGGGTCGCGAACGCGGGCAGCCGCTGCTCGCCGGCCTGCATGGGCCGCGGCATGCGCGGCACGTCGAGCGCGGAGATCCGCTGCTCCGCGGTCTCGACGTCCCCGTAGAGCAGTCCCAGACCGGAGAGGTGCGGTTCGTCGCCGCGGGCGTACTGCTCGTTGAGCACGATCCGCGCCCCGCCCGCGCTCCAGAGCCGCACCCGCTTGGTGCGGTGCTGGCCGCGAAACGAGAAGCCGAGCTGCTCCAGGGCCTCCTCCACGTCGCGCGTGTCCTCGGCCTGGATCTCGACGAAGTCGACGCCGGCCGGCTCCTGCAGGTCGGGCACCGTCGACGGGCCGGCGGCGTCCGGGAAGCGGCGCGCGGTCTCGTCCGCGAGCGTGAACAGCGAGCGGTGGGCCTGCACCGCCGTCGTGCCGGACGCGGTCTGCCGGAAGGTGTCGTTGAAGACCTCCAGCGAGACCGGGCCGTCGTAGCCCGTGCGCAGCACGTGCGCCAGGAAGGCGCCCAGGTCGAACTCGCCCTCGCCGGGGAAGAGGCGGTGGTGGCGCGACCAGGAGAGCACGTCCATCGACAGCTCGGGGGCGTCGGCGAGCTGGAGGAAGAAGATCTTCGCCCCGTCGATCTCCTCGATGCCCGCCGGGTCGTGACCGCGGGAGAGGATGTGGAAGCTGTCCAGGCAGGTGCCGACGTTGGGGTGGTCGGCGAGCTGGACGATCCGCCACGCGCGGCGGTAGTCGCTCACGTAGCGGCCCCAGGCCAGCGCCTCGAAGGCGATCCGCACGCCGTAGCCCGCCGCGAGGTCGCCGAGGCGGCGCAGCTGGGCGGCGGAGACGTCGTCGGAGTCGATCGTCGCCGTGGCGACATTCGAGCAGACCAGGATCGTGTCGATCCCGAGCCGGGCCATGACCTGGAACCGGGCCTCGGCCCGGCGCAGGTTCGCCTCGAGCAGCTCCTCGGTGACGCCCTCGAAGTCGCGGAACGGCTGGTACAGGTCCAGCGTCAGGCCCAGCCGCTCGGCGCGCGCCCGGATCTCCTCGGGCGTCAGGTCGGAGGCGACGAGGTCGGGTTCGAAGACCTCGATCCCGTCGAATCCGGCCTGCGCGCACGCGCTCATCTTCTCTTCGAGGCTGCCGCTGAGGCAGACGGTGGCGATGGAGGTTCGCATGGTGTCTCTCCTGGGGTGGTCGGGGCGTCAGGGGTGCGACGCCGGTTCTCCGGTGGCGTTCAGTCCTCGCCGATGAGCTCGAGGAAGTGGGCGAGCATCCGCTCGCGGTCGGGCTCGCGCCCGGTGATGAGGGCGATGCTGTCGGCGGCCTGGCCGACGGCCATGAGGCCGCCGTCGAGTACCGGGTGCCCCGCCGCTGCGGCCCGGCGCAGCAGCTCGGTCTCCAGCGGCCGGTAGACGACCTCGGAGACCCACGCGCCCGCGGCGAGGTCCTCGGGCGCGAAGGCCGTGCCCGGGTGCTCCGCCATGCCGACGGGCGTGACGTGCACGACCCCGTCGACCTCGCCGAGCAGGCGGTCCAGGCCGCCGCCGGAGGACCGCAGGCGCGAGTCGCCGGAGACGCTGGCGTACCGGTCGACGAGGGCGTCGGCGGCCGCCGGGTCGAGGTCGTGGATGACGACCTCGGCGAAGCCCATGCCGAGCAGGGAGTAGGCCGTGGCCAGCCCGGCGCCGCCGGCGCCCACCTGCAGGACGCGGCCCCGCGGACGGGTTCCGAGGAAGGACTCCAGCCCTGCCCGGAACCCGGTGCAGTCGGTGTTGTGGGCGACGCGGCGCCCGCCCAGCAGGATGAGGTTCGCCGAGCCGATCCGGCGCACCTCCTCGCTGGTCTCGTCGACGTGGGCCAGCACCCGCTGCTTGTAGGGGTGGGTGACGTTGGCGGCGGCGAAGCCGCGGGCCTCGAGGTCCTCGAGCACGGCGCCGAGGTCGACGCCGTCCTGCCCGGAGAGGTCGACGCGCTCGTAGGTGTAGTCCAGGCCGAGCTCGCCGCCCTCCCTCTCGTGCAGGGGCGGCGTCAGCGAGGGGCCGATGCCGTCGCCGATGAGGGCGGTGCGGATCACGGGAGTCCTCCCGCGGCTGTTTCCCGAAAAACTCATTCGCGGGATTCCTTGATCGACTCGTAGGCGGCCAGCGAGTCGCCGGTCAGGTTCTCGCGGAACCACTCGTCGGCCCGGTCGCGGAAGGCCTCGATATCGACGTCGTCGACCACCTCGAAGCCCTCCTGGGCCTCGAATTCCTCGATCAGCTCCACGTCCGAGGACGCGACGCACTCGAGCATCGCCTCCTCGGCCTCGCCGACCGCTGACAGGAGGACCTCCTGCTGCGCACCGGACAGTTCGTCGAAGACGTCGCCCATCACGATCAGATTCGAGTTCTCCTGGTGCTCGGACAGGCTGACGTAGTCCTGCACCTCGTCCATATTGCTGGCGGCGATGTTGGAGAGGGTGTTCTCTCCACCGTCGACGAGGCCCTGCTGCATGCTCAGGTAGACCTCCTCGTAGGCGACCTCCGTCGCGTTGGCCCCGAGCGCCTTCGCGTTCATCAGGAACTGCAGCGAGCCGGGGAAGCGGATCCGCAGTCCCTCCAGGTCCTCCGGCGTCCTGATCGGCTGGTTGGCCGTGAAGTGCCGCGGCCCGATCGACCACGCTCCCAGCACGTTGATACCCGAGCGCTCCTTGAAAGCGTCCTTGAGCTCGTCCGCGGCGTCGGTCCGGAAGTACTCCGAGACGTGCCCGCCGTCCTCGAACGCGTAGGCCGCGTCGACGACGCCGATCGGCTCGTAGACGGTGGCGAGCGCCGAGGCGCCCTGCAGGTCGATGTCGATGTCGCCGGAGAGGACCGAGGCGATGCGGTCCGCGTCTCCGCCCAGCTGGCTGGAGTCGTAGATCTCCACGGTCATGCCGGCGTCCGCCTGCTCCACCTGGTCCTTGATGGTCGTAGCGCCGCAGGTGTGCGCCGCCTGGTCCTGGGTGTAGGAGTGGGCCAGCGTGAGCTCCACCGTCCCGTCGTCGGCTCCGCCGCCGCAGGCGGTGAGCAGGCCGAGCGGCAGCAGTGCCGCTGCGGCGAGGGCTGTGCGTGTGAGTTTCATGTGGTGTCCTTGCGCAGGGGCCCGGGGTCCGGGCCGGATGGGAGGGGTGCCGGGTCAGAGTCCCAATCGGGACGGCAGCCAGAGGATGAAGTCCGGGAAGGCGATGATCACCACGCAGATGACGAGCATCGGGACGATGAACGGGGCGGCGCCGCGGAACACCTCGCCGACCGGCACCCTGAGCGTGGAGCTCATGACGTACAGCACCGTGCCGACGGGCGGGGTGAGCAGGCCGATCATCAGCGAGAGGATCATCAGGACGCCGAGCACGATCGGGTCGATGCCGAGCTCGGCGGCGATCGGCATGAGCATCGGAACGGTCAGCACCAGCACGGCGACGGCGTCGACCACTGTGCCGAGGACCAGCATCAGCAGCGCCACCAGAACCAGGAACAGCGTCGGGTCCTCCGTGAGTCCCAGCATGAGGGCCGCCAGGTCCTGGGGGACGCGCTCTGAAGCGAACACGTATCCCACGAGGGCCGCGGATGCGACGATCAGCATGATCGCGGCGGTCGTCATGACCGTGTCGACGAAGATCTTCGGCAGGTCGCGCAGGCGGATCTTCTTGTAGGCGACGCCGAGGATCAGCATGTAGAGGGAGCCGACGGCGGCGGCCTCGGTGGGCGTGAAGAAGCCGCCCAGGATGCCCCCCAGGATGATGACGGGCGCCAGCAGCGGCGCGAGGACGGCTCGGCCGGTCTCGGCGACGCGGGCCCAGGAGAAGCCGATGTCCTGGATGTCCGGCTGGCGCCGCACCCAGATGAAGACGACGATCGCAAGGCCCAGCGCCATCAGGATGGCCGGGATCACCGAGGCCGCGAAGAGTGCACCGGTCGAGACCGCTCCGAGACCCGCGAAGATGACGGCGGGGATGCTCGGGGGCATGACCGGGGCGATCAGCGCGGAGGACCCGACGACGCCCAGACTGAAACGCTTGGAATAGCCGTTCTTCACCATCTGCGGCACCTGGATCTTCCCCAGGGCCGCGGCGTCGGCGACGGCCGACCCGCTCATCCAGGAGAAGCCCAGGCTCACGCCGATGCTCACGTAGCCGAGCCCGCCGCGGACCTTGCCCATGAGGGCGAGCGCGAAATCGAAGAGCCGATCCGCGATGCCGGCGTGGCCGGCCAGGCTGCCGAGCAGGATGAAGAGCGGGATGGCCAGCAGCGGGAAGCTCGCCGTGGACTCCGCGACGAGGCGCATGGCCAGACCTGCGGAGTGGCCGGTGGAGAGAAGGTAGACCAGGCCCGGCCCCAGGAAGGCGAAGGCGACGGGAACACGCAGGACCAGGAGGGCCGCGATGGCCAGGAGCATGAGGATGACGGTCACGACTGGACCTCCCGGTTGACCTGAACGGAGAGCGCGTCGCTCTCGTGGGCCGCCTCGACGCCGTCACGGGCGACGACCAGGGCGGCCGCGACGGAGCGAATGGCCGTGCTGATGAAGCCGACGAGCGGCAGGACGTAGTGCAGGGACATGCTCATGCCCATCGAAGGCGACGTCAGGATGGACGACGTCGAGACGAGCGAGACGCACTGCCACGCGAACAGCACGGCAACAATGGCAACAATGATGTGCGCGACGATGTGGAACGTGCGCACCAGGCCCTCGGACTTGATGTTGTCGATGACCTGGAGGGCGATGTGGCCGTCCCGCGTCACCAGCACGCCGGCGGCGAGGAACGTGAGCCAGACCAGGGAGAACTGTGACAGCTCGCCGGTCCACGCCAGGCCGGCGACGGGCAGGTACCGTTGGAACGCCTGAACCAGTACGGCCAGGAATATCACCGCTGTGAGAACGGCGGCGATGCCGATCTCCACGCTGGTGAGGGCGGCGACGAGGCGCCGCAGGCCACCCCCGCCGTCTCGAGACTGTGATGCCATGACGCATCCTTCCGTTGTTTGGACACGAACCGCCGTGTGGTCCGCCTCACAATGATTTCCTCGAAGCTAGCAAGCGCCGTAAAACCCGGGCAACTAGTTGCCAAAAGTTGCCAAATATGTTTGTGTGTAACCATGCCCAAGGTGACCATCTACGACGTCGCACGAGCGGCCGGCGTCGCCCCCTCCACCGTGTCCCGAGCCCTTAGCAATCCGGACCGTGTCAGCGACGCGATGCGCCAGCGCGTGCAGGAGGCCGCAGACGCCGAAGGATACGAGCCCCGCACGGCGGCCCGCTCGCTCCGGCCGGCGCCCCGCCAGACCATCGCGATGGTCCTCGCGGATATCACCAACCCGCACTTCATCAAGATCATCCGCGGCGCGGAACTCCGGGCCAAGGCCGCCGGCTTCACGCTGGTGGTGGTCAACGCCGAGGAATCCCCACAGATCGAGCTGACCCAGATCCGCGGCCTGGCGCAGAAGGTGGACGGGTTCGTACTGACGTCCAGCCGGCTGCCGGACCAGGAGCTGCTCGCCATCGGCCAGCAGCACAAGGTGGTGCTCCTGAACCGCGATGTGCCGGGGTTGACCAGCGTGCGCTTGGACATGGCCCACGGGTGCCGACAGATCTTGGAACATCTGGCCTCGT
The DNA here is from genome assembly GCF_014651715.1 of Zhihengliuella salsuginis. GTDB lineage: Bacteria > Actinomycetota > Actinomycetes > Actinomycetales > Micrococcaceae > Zhihengliuella > Zhihengliuella salsuginis. The sequence goes on along the minus strand of NZ_BMXK01000006.1, from coordinate 133,429 downwards.
TGGGGCATCGGGAGTTCACGTACTGCGCCGGCCCTCCGGGGTCCTGGGTGGGCTCCCTGCGGTGGGCCACGCTGCGCGACGGCGCCAAGGAGCACGGGCTCACGGCCCACCGGATCGGCCCCTACGCGCCGACGGTCGCGGCGGGCGGAGTCGCCGCCGACGCCGCGCTGCGCTCCAACCCGACCGCTCTGGTCGCCCACAACGACATGCTCGCCTTCGGGATGATGAAGCGGCTGGCCTCGCGAGGGGTCCCGGTGCCGGAGCAGGTGAGCATCGTCGGCTTCGACAACAATTTCGCCGCAGAACTGGTGTCGACCCCGCTGACCACGCTGGACGGTCCGGGCGCGGAAGTGGGGGCGCGCGGCGTCGACCTGCTCCTGCGTTCGATCGCCGAGCACCCGGACCGGCGGGGCACGGTGACGGATCTGCCGAACGACCGGATCACGCTGCCGACCGAGCTGATCCTGCGCGAATCCTCGGGGCTGGCGCCCGATCGCTAGGCGCGGCTCAGGCTGAGATGCGCCCCAGCGCCGTCACCGCCGAGAACGCCGAGCCGCCGATGACCAGCGCGAAGCCCGTCAGCCAGAGGAACGACGGCGCCCCGCTCATGCGGGAGAGCAGGTAGGCGTCCGAGTTCCGGCGGTCGCCGCGCCGGCCGTGCACCGCGGCCACCTTGAACCAGTCGCGCACGGCGCCGACCAGCAGGGCGATCCCGAGGACCAGCACCACGACGCCCACGTTCTCCCGCGGCAGGAACACCACCAGGGACTGCGCGACGGCGGCGCACACCAGGGCGATCAGCATCCCCCAGCCGTTGCGGATGAACAACAGCGATACCAGCAGCATCGCGGCCCCCAGCGAGAGCGCCGCGCCGCCCCAGCCTTCCGCGGCCGCCCAGATCATCAAGGCGCCCGCGACCGCCGGTGCCGGGTATCCCCAGAAACCCGCCCAGATGCTCCCGCCCCGGCCGCGGCCGGCGCTGACCATCTCACCGGAGTGGTCCAGCCGCAGCCGGATCCCGCGCACCACGCGTCCGGTTGTCAGGGCGGCGAGGGCGTGCCCGAGCTCGTGGACGAACGTCACGTAGAGCCCGAACCACCGCCAGGTCACCCGGGGCACGGAGACGGCGACGGCGGCCGCGACGACGAGCACGACCACCAGCGCGTCCAGGTGCAGGGGCGCCGCGTGCGCGAATCCGCCGCGCAGCGCGCGCCACCACTGTTCGAGTCCAGTCATCACGGATCCAGACTAGTCACCCATCCTGTGCCCTCCCGCTCGCGGCGGCCCCGGCAGTAGGCTCGGGTCATGCGTTCACCCATCGAGGAGTACCTGCGGACCCTGCACCGCGAGCTGTCGGGGCTCGACGACGGCGTGCCGTTCCAGAACATCCCGGCCATGGCGGCCGCGGACCCGGACGACTTCGCCATCTGCCTCGCCACCGTGGACGGGCACGTCTACGAGATCGGCGACTCGCGCACGGAGTTCACGATCCAGTCCATCTCCAAGCCCTTCACCTACGGGCTGGCCCTCGAGGACCACGGTCTCGACGCCGTGGACCGCAAGATCGATGTGGAGCCCTCGGGCGACGCGTTCAACGAGATCTCCCTCGCCCGCGACACCGGCCGCCCGGCCAACCCCATGATCAACGCCGGCGCGATCGCCGCCACGTCGCTCATCAAGGGTTCCGGCGGCCGCGACGGATTCGCCAGGATCCTCGACATCCACTCCCGCTTCGCGGGACGTTCCCTCTCCGTCTCGGAGCGGGTCTTCGCGTCCGAGGCCGCGACGGGATTCCGCAACCGGGCCCTCGCCGACCTGCTGCGCAGCTTCGACATCATCGAGGACGACCCGGCCGGTCCCGTCGAGAACTACTTCCGCCAGTGCTCGATCCAGGTCGACGCGCGCGACCTGGCGCTCATGGGCGCCACCCTGGCCAACGGCGGGCGCCAGCCGGTCACGGGCGAGCAGGTCGTCGACATGGAGACGGTCCAGCGGATGCTCTCCGTCATGCTCACGTGCGGCATGTACGACGACGCCGGCGCCTGGACGAGCGCTGTCGGCCTGCCCGCCAAGTCGGGTGTGGGCGGCGGGCTCATGGCTGTGCTGCCGGGACAACTGGCCATCTCCGTGTACTCGCCGCCGCTGGATCGGCACGGCTCCTCGGTGCGCGGCATCGCTGCGACCCGGCGGATCGCCGCGGAAAAGAGCCTGCACTTCGTCCAGGCCGCGCGGATCGGCCGGTCCGCCATCCGCGAGCACTACCCCATCACCGACGCTCCGTCCGGGGTGCGCCGCAACCAGGAGGCCGCGGACGTTCTGACCGAGCACGGGCACCGCGCCCAACTCGTCGAACTCCACGGCGACCTGCTCTTCGCCGGTGCCGAGTCGGCGACACGGCACGTCAGCTCGCTGCCCGAGACGGTGGAGATCCTCCTGCTGGACGTACGCAAGGTGGACGAGGTGAACGACGTCGCGCTCGGGATCATGGAGGAGCTGCAGCGGAGCTTCGAGACGGACGGCCGACGGCTCGCCGTGATCGACGACGCCGGCCGGATCTCGGATGTCCTCTGCGCGGGCTCGACCCCGCTCTTCCCGGGCAGCACGGAGGCGATCGAGTGGGCGGAGGAGCGCCTGATCCGAACCCACGGCCGCAGCGGCCTGATCCCGGACTCGGCGGAGCTGCCGGACTTCGCGGCGCTGTCGCCGCTGACCGCCGAGCAGATCGCCGACCTCGACGACCGGATGGAGGACCGCACCTTCGAGGACGGCGAGCTGATCCGCCGTTCCGGACAGAAGTTCGGCGGGGTCTACTTCATCCTCTCCGGCGACGTCGCCGCCAGCACGGTGCGCGACGGGCACCGGGTCCGGTACACCACGCTGGGGCCGGGCATGACCTTCGGCGAGATCGCGCTCGGCGGCGGCGCCCCGGTCCGGGTCCGCGCGCAGGGCCCGGTGGTCCTGCGTGTGCTGACGGCGGACGCGATCGAGCGGATCGAACGGGAGGACGCCACCCTGGCCCTGGCGCTCTGGAAGGCGGTGGCGACGGACGCCTACACCCGGGTGGAGCAGAACCTGCAGGAGGTCGCGATCCGCGTCCGCATCTGAGCCCTACCGCGCGGCGAGCGCCTTCTGCCTGCGGTAGGAGAGCACGGTCCCGGTCACCACGATCACCAGCGCGATCAGGAAGATGCCACTGCCGATCACGTTGGCCTGCGCCGGGATGCCGCGGGTCGCCGCCACGTAGATGAACTTCGGGAACGTGTCGAACGTGCCGGAGTTGAAGTTCGCGATGATGAAGTCGTCGAAACTCATCGCGAAGCTCAGCAGCGCCGCCGCGACCACCCCCGGCAGCAGGAGCGGGAACGTCACCTTCCAGAAGGTGGTGCGCGGGGACGCGTACAGGTCGCCGGCCGCCTCCTCGAGCCGGCCGTCGAGCGCCGAGACGCGCGCCCGGACCGTCACGACGACGAACGCCATGCAGAACGTGACGTGGGAGATGACCACGGTCCAGTAGCCGAGCTCCCATCCCAGGTTCAGGAACTGGGCCAGCAGGGAAGCGCCGAGCACAACCTCCGGCGTCGCCAGCGGCAGGATGATGAGGATATCGGCGAGCTTGCGGAACCGGAACTTGTAGCGGGCCAGCCCCAGCGCGATCGCCGTGCCGAGCACGGTCGCGATGATCGTCGCCACGAACGCGATCGACAGGGAGTTGCCGAGGGCGTCGCAGATGTTCGGCGCGCCGCACGGGTTCAACCAGTTGGAGAACGTGAACCCCTGCCAGGTCAGATTGGTGCGGCCGGCGTCGTTGAACGAGTAGACGAAGATGTAGGCGATCGGGACCAGCAGGTACACGAACGCCAGCCCGCCGAGGACGGGGACCAGCCAGCGGCCGATACGTTGCTTGAAGCGCATCTAGAACAGCTCCTTCGTCCCGAACTTGCGGATGTAGGCCATAACCAGGATCAGAATGACCACCATCAGCACCGTGGAGAGGGCCGCGGCCATCGGGTAGTCGACGATCTTGAAGAAGCGCGAGTCGATGACCTGGCCGATCATGGCGGTGTCCCGGTTGTTGCCCAGGATCGTGGCGTTGATGTAGTCGCCCGAGGCCGGGATGAACGTCAGCAGGGTGCCGGCGAAGACACCCGGCATGGACAGGGGCAGAGTGACCTTGCGGAACGCCGTCATGGGCGAGGCGAACAGGTCCCCGGCCGCCTCCAACAGGCGGGTGTCGAGCCGTTCGAGGCTCGCGTAGATCGGCAGGGTCATGAACGGCAGGAAGTTGTAGGTCAAGCCGGCGACGACGGCGATCGACGTCGCCGTCAGTCGTCCGTCCTCCGGCAGGATCGCCACGAACCGCAGCGCCTCCACCACGAACCCCTCGTCGGAGAGGATCTGCTTCCACGCCTGCGTGCGCAGGACGAAGCTGGAGAAGAACGGGGCGATCAGGATGACCAGGAGGATGGCGGCCAGCAGCTTGTGCTGCCGCAGCCGCACGGCCACCAGGTAGGCCATGGTGTAGCCGATGATCAGGGCCAGCACGGTCGCGATGCCCGCGAAGAGGAACGACCGCAGCAGCGGCACCCAGTACTCGCTGAGGGCGACGACGTAGTTGGAGACCTCGAACGCGGGCACGAACACGCCGGTCTCGGCGCCGGGCGGCTTCGCGTACAGCGACATCGCCAGCAGCACGAACACCGGTGCCGCGAAGAACAGCAGCAGGAACACGAAGCCCGGGACGATCAGTCCCACGCCGATGCGGCCGCGCGCCTTCTCTGCCTTCTGCTCGGCTGCGGACAGGTTCTCGGCCGGCTCGGGGCGCCGGGAGGCGGGCGCCCTCATGCGTCCCGCTCCGCCGCCCCGGCGGCGACGTCGTCGTCCCCCGCCAGACCGAACGTGAAGTCCGGGTCCCAGCACATGACGGCCGGCTCGCCGGCCTTGCCGGTGACCTGCCCCATGTTCTGCGTGAAGGTGCCGACGGTGCCCACCCCGGGCACCTCGACGAGGTACTCGGTGGAGACGCCCGTGAAGGAGGCGTCGACGATGGTCCCGTCGAGCCGGTTGTGCCCGGCGGGGACGGTCTCCTCGCCGGCGGTGAAGATGCGCATCTTCTCCGGACGCACGCCGAGGACGACGTCGCCCGTCTCGGCGACGGCCCGGTCGGCGCGCACGCGCTGGAGACCGCCGGCGGCCTCGACCTGCAGGTAGTCGCCGTCGCGTCCGACCACCTTCCCGTGCATGAGGTTGGACTTGCCGAGGAAGTTGGCGACGAACGCCGTCTTCGGCAGCTCGTAGAGTTCGCGCGGGGCGCCCATCTGCTCGATCCGCCCGTGGTTCATCACGGCCACGACGTCGGCCATGGTCATGGCCTCCTCCTGGTCGTGGGTGACGTGCACGAACGTCAGGCCGAGCTCGATCTGGATCTGCTTGAGCTCCACCTGCATCTGCCGGCGCAGCTTCATGTCGAGGGCGCCGAGCGGCTCGTCGAGGAGCAGCACCTGCGGCCGGTTCACGACGGCGCGGGCCAGCGCCACGCGCTGCTGCTGGCCGCCCGAGAGCTGGGCGGGCCGGCGGTTCGCCAGGTGGCCGAGCTCCACGAGCTCGAGTGCCTCCTTGGCGCGGGCGACGGCGTCGGCCACCTTGCGCTGCTTGAGGCCGAACGCGACGTTGTCCAGGACGGACATGTGCGGGAACAGGGCGTAGGACTGGAACACGGTGTTGACCGGGCGCCGGTGCGAGGGCAGGTCGGTGACGTCCTCGTCGCCGATGCGCAGCGTGCCCTCGGAGGGCTGCTCGAGCCCGGCCACGATCCGCAGCGTGGTCGACTTGCCGCAGCCCGACGGGCCGAGGAGGGCGAAGAACGACCCGGAGGGGATGGTCAGCGACAGGTCGTCGACGGCGGTGAACGCCGCGAAGCGTTTGCTGACGTTCTCGATCACCAGGTCGGCGCCGCCCACGGCGCCGGGGACGACGGCGGCGCGGCCGCCCTGGTCGGCGGCCGCTTCCGGCCGGGTTCCTTCAGTGCTCATGCGGCCGCCTTTCGCGTCCTCGGTGGTCTGCACGTTCGCGGGTTCCTGCGTCATGGTCACGATCAGACCCCGATCGCCCCGGAGAACATCGAGGAGTACTCGTTCTCCTCACCCGAGTCGAGGGTCCGGAAGATGCTGACGTTGGACAGGAAGTCCTCGGTCGGGAAGATCAGCGGGTTGTCGACAAGCGACGGGTCGATGCCCTCCATCGCCTCGCGCGCCCCCTCGACGGGGCAGATGTAGTTGACGTAGGCGGCCACGGTGGCGGCGACCTCGGGGTCGTAGTAGTGGTTCATGAGCTGCTCGGCGTTGGACTTGTGGGTCGCGCCGATCGGGACCAGCATGTTGTCGCTCCAGAGAGTGCCGCCGGCCTCCGGGATGGCGAACTCCCACTTGTCGCCCTCTTCGAAGTTGAGCTGGGTGATGTCGCCGGACCAGCCGATCACGGCGAGCGCGTCCTCGGAGACCAGGTCCTCCTTGTACGAGTTGCCCTTGACCTGGCGGATCTGGCCGGAGTCGATCTGCTGCTCCAGCAGGTCGGCGGCGTTGCCGAACTCGTCGGCGCCCCAGTCGCCGGCGATGTCGACGCCCTGCTCCAGCATGAGCAGGCCCATGGTGTCGCGCATCTCGTCCAGGACCTCGACGCGCCCCTTGAGCTCCGGCTTCCACAGGTCGGAGACGGTCTTCAGCCCGCCCGGGACCTTCTCCTTGTTCCAGGCGATGCCGGCGAAGCCGGACTGCCAGGTGAGCGAGTGTTTGCGGCCCGGATCGAAGTCGACGTCCTGCAGGTTGGGCAGCAGGTTCTCGGCGTTCGGGATGTTGGAGCGGTCGAGCTCCTGGGTGTAGCCCTGCCGGATGAGGCGCGCGGCCATGTAGTCCGTCAGCGTGACGATGTCCTGGCCGATGTCCTGGCCGCGGGAGAGCTGCGCCTGGACCTTGCCGTAGTAGGAGTCGTTGCCGTCGACGTCCTCCGAGTAGTTGACGGTCAGCCCGGACTTCTCCATGAAGGCCTCGAGGCTCGGGTACTTCTTCGTCTCGTCGTCGTAGTCCAGGTAGAGGGTCCAGTTGGCCCAGTTCACAACGGCCTCGTCGGCGGAGACGTCGGCCGCCGGGGTCAGCGCGGCGGCGCTGGACGCGCCGCCGGTCCCCGTGCCGCCCGTGCCGCACGCGGCGAGGAGGCCGGCGAGGCCGAGCCCGCCGGCGCCTCCCAGGAGACGACGGCGGCTCACCTGCGCGGCGATGAGGCGGTTCAGGCGCGGATCGGTGGGCTTGCGGCGGCGGTTGAAAGGCTGCGGTGCCATGGTGCGGCTCCTCGTGGTGCGTAGGTCCGATGCGGTGTGACGTGACCCACATCATGCCAGTGCCAGCGGATGGAGACAAGGGTTTCGTGTGTAAATTTTGCGTTTCGCGACTGATTCAGTCGTAGTTTTCAACTTTCCTATCGTTTTCCCTTCCCAAACCCCGGTGCGGGTGCTTATGGTCGTGGCACGCACTTCGACGGCCGACGGGCCCCGCACGGTGAGCACACCGCGGCGGCCGCGCCCCGGCGTCGTACAGACAAGAAGGTGATAGACACGTGAATCGCGACGCGCAGCAGTCCCCCGCCGAGCTCCTGGTCCAGGACGGGATCTCCCGGGCCATCATCGAGGAGCTCCAGCGCAACGGACGCCAGTCCTACGCGGCCGTGGCCAAGGAGGTCGGGCTGAGCGAGGCCGCCGTGCGGCAGCGGATCCAGAAACTCATCGACGCGCAGGTCATGAAGATCGTCGCCGTCACCGACCCGATGCAGCTGGGCTTCACCCGGCAGGCCATGGTGCTCATCAAGAGCCACGGGGACCTGACCGCCACCGCCGACCGGGTGGCCGAGCTCGCCAACGTGGACTACTGCCTGGTCACCGCCGGCCGCGCCGACATCATGGCCGAGGTGGTCTGCACGGACGACGACGACCTGCTCGAGACCATCAACACCATCCGACAGATCGAGGGCGTCGCGTCGTCGGAGACGCTGACCTACCTCTCCCTCCGCAAACAGGAATACGACTGGGGTACAAAATGACCATCGCAGACACCGCCACCGCCAACACCACCCCCCGCGGCACCGACCGCCAGCAGGCCGCCCGCGACCACCTCTGGATGCACTTCGCCAAGCACTCCCCGCTCATCGAGGGCGGCAAGGTGCCGACGATCGTGCGCGGCGAGGGCCACCACGTCTTCGACGACACCGGCAAGCGCTACATCGACGGGCTCGCCGGCCTCTTCGTCGCCCAGGCCGGGCACGGCCGCGCCGAGCTGGCCGAGGCCGCGCGCAAGCAGGCGGAGAAGCTCGCCTTCTTCCCGCTGTGGTCCTACGCGCACGAGCCGGCGATCGACCTCTCCGAGCGCCTCGCGAACTACGCCCCTGGCGACCTGAACCGCGTCTTCTTCACCACGGGCGGCGGCGAGGCGGTCGAGTCCGCCTTCAAGCTGGCCAAGCAGTACCACAAGCTCACCGGCAACCCGGGCAAGTACAAGGTCATCTCCCGCGCGCTCGCCTACCACGGCACGCCGCAGGGCGCGCTGGCCATCACGTCCCTGCCGGGGATGAAGACCCCGTACGAACCGCTCGTGCCCGGCACGTTCCGCGTCCCGAACACCAACTTCTACCGCGGTCCCGAGCAGTTCGCCGACGACGAGGAGGCATTCGGCCTCTGGGCGGCCGAGCGCGTCCGCGAGGCGATCGAGTTCGAGGGGCCCGATTCCGTGGCGGCCGTGTTCATGGAGCCCGTCCAGAACGCGGGCGGCTGCTTCACTCCCCCGCCCGGCTACTTCCAGCGCGTCCGCGAGATCTGCGACGAGTACAACGTGCTCATGGTCTCCGACGAGGTCATCTGCGCGTTCGGCCGCATCGGCTCGATGTTCGCGTGCGAGGACTTCGGCTACACCCCGGACATCATCACCTGTGCCAAGGGCATGACCAGCGGCTACTCGCCCATCGGCGCGATGATCGCCTCGGACCGCCTGTTCGAGCCGTTCTCCAAGGGCGACACGACGTTCCTGCACGGCTACACGTTCGGCGGGCACCCGGTCTCGGCCGCCGTCGCGATGGCCAACCTGGACATCATGGAGCGCGAGGGCCTGAACCAGCGCGTGAAGGACAACGGCCCGGCGTTCAAGGCGACGCTCTCCAAGCTCAACGACCTCCCGATCGTCGGCGACGTGCGCGGCACCGGCTACTTCTACGGGATCGAGCTGGTCAAGGACAAGAAGACCAAGGAGACGTTCACCGAGACCGAGTCGGAGCACCTGCTCGCCGGGTTCCTCTCCAACGCGCTCTTCGAGGCCGGCCTGTACTGCCGGGCCGACGACCGCGGCGACCCCGTCATCCAGCTGGCCCCGCCGCTGACGATCGGGCAGCCCGAGTTCGATCAGATCGAGCAGATCCTGCGCGGCGTCCTCACCGAAGCCTGGACCCGGCTGTAGGCGCGGGGGCATGAGCACCGAAGTCGGGAACGACGTCGGCATGCCCGGCGCGCGCCCGCCCCTCCCCGGGGCGGCGCGCCGGCTGGGCGGCTGGCTGCGCGGTCCGCACGAGACCGCGTTCGACGCCGCCGAGCGGGACGTGCCGGCGGCGCTGGCCGAGCGCAACCTGGCCGGCGCCCGCGAGGCGGTCTACTGGTGGGACTCGGCCGAGGCGCCGGAGGCCCTCCCAGGCTTCGGGAAGCAGGGCGCCATGGCCGGCCCGGGCGCCGACACGGCGGACCTCGCCGTCGTCGGCGGCGGCTACACGGGGCTCTGGACCGCGCTCATGGCGAAGGAGCGCGACCCGGACCGGGACGTGCTCCTCATCGAGGGCGCCCGCTGCGGGTGGGCGGCCTCGGGGCGCAACGGCGGCTTCCTGGAGCCGAGCCTCACGCACGGCGAGTCCAACGGGGAGCAGCACGCCCCGGCGGAGAACGCCCGGCTCACGGAACTGGGGGCGGCCAACGCCCGCGAGATCGCCGAGACGATCGAGCGCTACGGGATCGACGCCGACTACCGGGCCACGGGAGAGCTGACCCTGGCCTCCGAGCCGCACCAGGTGGACGAGCTGCGCGCCGAGGCCGCCGGCACCGGCCACGAGTTCCTGGCCGGCGACGCCCTGCGCCGGCGCCTGGACACCCCGCTCTACCGGGCCGGACTGTTCGACCCCGAGGGCTCGGCGATCGTGCACCCGACCCGGCTCGCCTGGGGGCTGCGGCGCGCGGCGCTGGAGGCGGGTGTGCGCATCGTCGAGCACACGCCGGTGCGCGCGCTCCACCGCCCGCGCACCCCCGGGGCGCACCCGGTGCGGCTGCGCACGGACGGCGGCGACGTCGTCGCGCAGCAGGTGGTGCTGGCCACCAACGTCTACCCGTCGCTGATCAAGCGCTTGCGCTGGTACACGGTCCCGGTCTACGACCACGCGATCGTGACGGAGCCGCTGACGGCCGAGCAGGAGGCGGCGATCGGCTGGGAGGGCCGCGAGGGGCTGGCCGACATGAACAGCCGGTTCCACTACATCCGGCCGATCGACACCCCGGAGGGGCTGCGCATCCTGGTGGGCGGGTACGACGCGTTCTACCACTTCGGCCGCACCATGCGTTCCGGATACGAGCGCTCCCGGCCGACCGCGCGCCGGCTGGCCCAGCACTTCGCGGCGATCTTCCCGCAGCTGGCCGACGTGCGGTTCACGCACAGCTGGGGCGGGGCGATCGACACGTGCAGCCGCTTCTTCAGCTTCTTCGACGTCTCCCACGGGGGCCGGGTCGCGTCGGCCGCGGGCTTCACCGGCCTCGGCGTGGGGGCGACACGCTTCGCGGCGAACGTGATGCTGGACCTGCTCTCCGGCGAGCGCACCGAGCTCACAGAGCTTCAGATCGTGAAGAAGAAGCCGCTGCCGTTCCCGCCGGAGCCGCTGGCCTGGCTCGGGATCCGCACGACGACGGCCGCGATGATCCGCTCCGACCGGAACAGGGGACGCCGCGGGCTGTGGCTGCGCGCCATGGACGCGGTGGGAATGGGGTTCGACTCCTAGAACCGCAGCGCCGCGGCGGGCAGCCCCGGGCACGGCCGAACGGCCGCGCCCGGGGCTTCCCGCGAGCTCTCGCGTCTGCATCAGGCGGTCCCCGCGCGGTCTCACCGCTGCGTTCACTCGCGGTTAAACCCGCGGCCGCTTCACAGGGCTAGCGTGGCCTGACAGCCTGTACGGGTCGCGGCCGAAGGCCTGCCACTGTGTCAGTGCGACGGACGCCGTCCCGTATGGGATGCTTTTCGTCTGCCACGAAGAGGTGGCGTTCTTCTTCCGGGCCCCGCCGCGCCCGAAAGGTGGGCGCGCCGACCTTCGATCAGCAGAAATCCGTACCAGGTCCGGCTTCGGCCGCGCCAGCGCCACACCACAGGAAGGACTGAGAGATGACCGAAGTGGTCCTCGAGACGATGATCGGCGAGTCCGATGCCCAGCGACTGATCCGCGAGAAGGCTCCCTCCTTCCAGGTGCTCCGCTCCGAACTGGCCTACCGGCCCTACAGCGGATTCGTGTACCGCCTCGAGACCCGCACGGGCCGGTCGCGCCGGGTGCACACCCTTGTCGACCGCCTCAGCGGCAAGACGTCCATCACCGAGCCGTGGCGGACCACCGCGCTGCGCGACCCGAAGGGGCGAACCATGGACGACTCCGAGTGGGGCCAGGTCTCGTTCGCGGAGGCCCGTCGCAGGTCTCGCCAGGCGGTGGACAGCACCGCGCAGCGCTCCAAGTCGCCCGTGGCCGGGAACCGCGAGGTCGACGAGCGGTTGCGGCACCCCACCGTGTGGAAGCCGAGCTGGGTGCTCGACGGCGTCGTGGGCGGCCGCGACGTGAGGGTCCTGGTGGACGCGGTCGACGGCGGCTCCACGGTGGACGGCCCCTGACTCCGCACGTGCCGCGGCAGCCACCGCCACCGCATCTGCCGCCCCATACCTGTCCGTCCCGCACGCCGCGCACCTCATCCGCCCGCCGCGCAAAAAAGCCTGAGCTGCTGACCTGAGCCGGAGCATTACCCCTTGGCTCGAGTCAACAGCCCAGGCTTTTCTGGGCGGGCCGGTCAGTCGGCGATGTAGAGCAGGCGCTTGTTGACGAACTCGTCCATGCCCAGCGGTCCGAGCTCGCGGCCGAAGCCCGAGCGCTTGACGCCGCCGAACGGCATCTCGAAGGACTCGGCGCCGGGTGCGTTGACGTTGGTCATGCCGACCTCGAGCTGCTCGGCGATCTTGCGGGCGCGGGCGACGTCGGTCGAGAAGACGCTGCCGCCGAGGCCGAACGCGGTGTCGTTTGCCAGCTGGAGCGCCTCGGCGTCGTCGGCGACCTTGTAGACGGCGGCCACCGGGCCGAACAGCTCCTCGCTGTAGGCGCGCATCTCCTTGGTGATGCCCGTGAGCACGGCCGGCGAGTAGTAGCTGGCCGGGCCGTCGAGCAGCTCGCCGCCGGTGTGCAGGGTGGCCCCCTTGGAGACGGCGTCCTGGACCTGCTCGTGCAGCTTCTCCGCCGCCGCGCGGGAGGACAGCGGGCCGAACGTGCCCTCGGCCTCCTCCGCGGGGTCGCCCGGGGTCAGGCCGTCGGCCTTGGACACCAGGCCGGCGACGAAGTCGTCGAAGATGCCCTCGGCGACGATCATGCGCTTGTTGGAGTTGCAGGCCTGGCCGGTGTTCTCGATGCGGGTGGCCCACGCGGTGTCGACCGTCGCGGAGACGTCGGCGCTGTCCAGGACCACGAACGGGTCGGACCCGCCGAGCTCCATGACCGACTTCTTCAGGTGCTTGCCGGCCAGCGAGGCGACGGCGGAGCCCGCCCGCTCGGAACCGGTCACCGAGACGCCCTGGATGCGCGGGTCGGCGATGATGTCGGCGATCTGGGCGTGCGTGGCGAACAGGTTCTGGTAGACCCCGGCCGGGACGCCGGCGTCGACGAGCAGCTTCTGCATGGCCAGGGCGGACCCGGGCACGGACTCGGCGTGCTTGAGGATGATGGTGTTGCCGAGCACCAGGTTCGGCGCCGCGAAGCGGGCGATCTGGTAGTACGGGTAGTTCCACGGCATGATGCCCAGCAGCGGGCCGACCGAACGGCGCTGGATGATCGCCTTGCCGCCGATGAACGACTCGATCTCCTGGTCGGCGGTGAACTTCTCGCCGTTGTCGGCGAAGTACTTGAAGATGTCGCCGCAGAACTCGGCCTCGCCGATGCTCTCCGAGAGGGGCTTGCCCATCTCGCGGGTGGCGATGCGCCCCAGCTCCTCCTTGCGCTCGTAGAAGAGCTCGGAGATCTTGTGCGCGATCGCGACGCGCTCGGCCATGGGGCGCGCGGCCCACTCGGTGTAGGCGGCCTGCGTCGTGTCGAGCGCGGCGGCGACGTCCGCATCCGTCGCGGTCTCGAAGGTCTCCTCGACCTGGCCGGTGGCCGGGTTGAGGATCTGGTACTGCAGGGCGGTGGAGTCCGTCATGTGTGTTCCTTTCTCGCTGCCGGGCGGCCCGGCCCGGATGCCGGATCTGCGTCGATCCCTTGCCACCCGGGGCGGGCCAGCCCCTAAAATGAAGACGATTCATTTACTGGTACGAATGTACCGCGCCAACCGGCCGGTTGTGAACCCGTTCACGCAATCGTAGGGAGTTTTCCATGACGCCGTCGAGCGAACCGCCGCAGCCCGCGCGGCCCGGCCGGACGCGTCGCGCCCCGCCCCCGCGCCGGGTGGGGCGCCCGACGACGGCGGTGCTCACCCCCGAGGGCATCACCGCCGCCGCGATCCGACTCATCGAGGTCCAGGGCGCCGAGTTCAGCATGTCGGCGCTGGCCCGCTCGCTGGGAGTCGCGCCGTCGGCCCTCTACAACCACGTCTCCGGCCGCGAGGGCCTCCTGATGCTAGTCCAGGACGAGCTCATGGGCCGCGTGGACGTCTCCGGGTTCGGCACCACCGGCGTCGTGCCCGCCCTGCGCCGCTGGGCCGCGAGCTACCGTGAGGTGTTCGCGCGGCACGAGGCGATGATCCCGATCATCGCCGTCCTCCCCGTGACGGGGTCCCCGCGCACGGTGGACATGTACGAGCTCGTGGCCACGCACCTGCTCGACGCCGGCCTCCCGCCCGCCGAGGCGCTCCCGACCGTCGTCGCGTTCGAGTCGCTCGTCTACGGCTCCGCCCTGGACACCAACGCCCCGGCCACCATCTTCGACACCTCCGGGCACCCCCGGCCGACGCCGGGCTTCGACGCCGCGCTCGCCGCCCAGGCCGCCACCGGCGCCCGGGCACCGGACGCGAGCTTCGCATGGGGGCTCGAGCGGCTGCTCGCCGGCGTCGCCGCGGCCCTGCCCGCCTCCTGACCACCCGGGGAGAACCCTGAGCCGGCCCCGGGGTCGGCGCCCTCCGCCGGGATGAGACGCGCGCCGCACCGGCGCCCCCAGGGCGGAGGAATCCGCGCGCTGATCCGCGCCCGGCGGAGGACGCGGCGGCACCGGCCCGCTGCATAGCGTGGAGGCATGATGAACACCACCGCCCAGAACCCCTCCGACGCCGAGCGCAGCGCCCGCGCCGCCCACCCCGCCGGCACCGGCCGCCGTCGTCCCCGCCGGCTCCTCCCGGCGCTCGCCCTCGGCGCCCTGCTCCCCCTCGCGCTCTCGGCGTGCGGCTCGCTCGGCCTCACGGACGGGTACGACGACGCCGCCTCCAAGTCGGCACCGACCAGCGAGGAGGGCAAGGTCGACGGCCTGCTCGCATCCTGGGTCCCGGACGGCGGGACGGACGTGGAGGTCGAGCAGCGCTCCACCGGCCACGAGCGCCTGATGACCATGGAGTACGACGGCGCCCTGCCGGACTCGTGCGCCGCGATCGCCACGGTTGGCGCGCCGACCGACGCCGAACTCGAGGCCGCCTACAGCTCGGACGACCGCACGGAGGGCCTCGATCCCGCCGAGATCGACACGGAGCCGACACTGACCGCCGACTGGTGGCCCCAGGGCCGGGAGGACGAGACCACCCACCTCTGCGGCCGGTGGTGGGTCTCCCAGCAGGACGGGACGCTGTACGCGTTCGCCCCGGACACGCTCCAGATCAGCGACAAGGTCCGGGCCGAACAGTCCGAAGGCGAATAGCCGCACGGGCGCGGCGCCCCCGCTGCCGGGCCTTGCGGGCCGCGGGGGCCGGACGTACGCTCTAGTGAACTGAGCGTTCACTAATTCCGCGTCGGGTCCGATCGAGCCCGGGCGCCGAGGAGGACAGATGGCCACGAACCAGCCGGAACCCGGCGACACCGCGGCCCCGCTGGTGCTCGGACTGCGCGACCCGGCCGCCGGCGAGCCCGCGCTGACCGGCGGCAAGGCCGCGAACCTGTCCTCCCTGATCGGCGCGGGCTTCCGGGTCCCCGACGGGTTCGTGGTCACCACGAGGGCCTACGCCGAGGCGCTCGAACGCGGCGGGCTGGGCCCCCGCATCGCGACGCATCTCGACTCCGGGGAGGGCGCGGCCGGGCGCATCGCGGACGAGTTCGCGGGCCTCGAACTGCCTGGCGCGGTGCGGGAGGCCGTCGACGCGGCCTACGCGCGGCTCGGCTCCCCCGCCGTGGCCGTCCGCTCGAGCGCCACCGACGAGGACCTGCCCGGCGCGTCCTTCGCCGGCCAGCAGGAGACCTACCTCAACGTCGCCGGCCCCGCGGCGCTGCACCGAGCGGTCCGCGACTGCTGGGCCTCGCTCTACAGCGAACGCGCCATCGACTACCGGCGCGAACGCGGCATCACCGCGGAGGTGGGCATCGCCGTCGTTGTGCAGAAGATGGTGGAGCCGGAGCACGCCGGCGTGCTCTTCACCGCCGACGTCGTCACGGGCGCGCGCGACCGCACGATCGTCGAGTCCAGCCCCGGGCTGGGCGAGGCCGTCGTCTCCGGGCTCGTCACGCCCGACCACCACGTGCTGGATGCGGACGGCCGGATCCTCGTGTCGCGGCCGGGACGGCGCGAGGTCGTCGTCCGCAGCGCCCCCGGCGGCGGCACGACGACGGAGGCGGCCGGAGGGGCGGCCGCACCGGACCGCGCCGACGGCCTGGGCGCGGAGACGCTGGCCGGTCTCGCCGCGCTGGGCGCACGCGCGCAGGAGCACTTCGGCCGTCCCCAGGACATGGAATGGGCGCTCGCGGGCGGGCGGCTGCACGTGTTGCAGTCCCGGCCCCTGACCGCGCTGCCGCCCGCGCCCGTGAAGCTCAGCCGCGTCCAGCGGATCGCCGGCCCCGTGATCGCCGAGTTGATCCCCGAGCGCCCCTACCCGATGGACATGAGCGCCTGGGTCGGCCCCGGCGTCGGGACCATGGTGAGCCGCATGCTCCGCGAGATCCCCGGGCTGGAGGTGGACCTGGTCGAGGAGCTGCCGGAGGTCGGTGGTGTGGTGGACCGGTTCGTGCCGCCGCGCCCGCGCCCCACGCGGGCCCTTCTGACGGCGCCGTACCGGCTGCAGGCGAAGATCCGGCGCAACGATCCGGCGCGGTGGCGCGACGACGCCCGGTGCGCGGCGTTCGAGGCCGGGCTCGCCGCCGAGCTCGACCGCCCCGCCGGGGGCCTGGCGTGGGCGGAGCTGGTGCGCCGGCCGGGACGCGCCGTCGAGATCGGCGACCTGATCACCGACCTGCGGGTCGACTACCTGCCGCGGGCGGGGCTCGACCTGCTCCGGCTCCGGGCGGCACTCGTGCTCGTCGGCCGCGGCCGGCTCTTCGCGGACCTGCTCACGGGTGCCCGCACCCGGACGGGGGACGCCAACGCGGCCGTCGCGCGCCTCGCCGCGCTGGTCCGGGCCGAGCCGGAGCTGGCCCGCCGCGCCGGCGCCGGGGAGCTGACCGGGGACGCACTCGCCGGCTTCCCGGGGGTCGCCCGCGCGTTCGCGGCCCTGCTGGACGAGTACGGGCACCGCGAGACGCGCAGCATCCTGTACCTCTCCGCTCCCACCTGGGCGGACAGCCCCGAGACCGTGCTCGGCGCCGTCGCGGGACTCGCGTGCGCCGGTCCCACGGGCGCCCCGGGCGGCACCCCGGGCGTCGCCTCGGACGCGGAGCGCCGGTTGGACGCGAGCCCGCTGCTGCGGCGCAGCCCCCGTCTGGCAGCCGCGCTCCACCGCCGCGTCGACGCGGCCCGCGCCGGGGTCGCCCTCCGCGAGGACACCCACTTCGACTACACGCGCGTGCTGCCCCTGGCCCGCGGCGCCGTGCAGGAGATGGGGCGCCGGCTCGCCGAGGCAGGCGTCGTCGAGCGCGCGGACGACGTCTGGCACCTGCGCCTCGAGGAGATCGAGCCGCTTCCTGAGCCGGAGGCCGCCGGCGCCGCCGACCGCGCGCGGCTGCGGGAGCTGGTCGCCCAGCGCCGGCAGCGCCGCGTGGAGCTCGAAGGCGCCCCGCTCATCGCCGCATCCACGCTCTTCCCGAAGCGCCGCGCCGCCGCGGACGCACTGGTGGCCGGCGCGCCCGTCGGCGGAGGACGGCGCACCGGCACGGTGCGGATCGTGCGCCACGCGGGCGAGTTCTCGAAACTGCGCCCCGGCGAGATCCTCGTCTGCCCGGGGACGAACCCGGCGTGGACGCCGCTGTTCGCGTTCGCGGCCGCCGTCGTCGTCGACACCGGCGGCCCCGGATCGCACGCGGCGATCGTCGCCCGCGAATACGGGATCCCCGCCGTCATGGGCACCGGCGACGCGACGGCCGTGCTGCACGACGGCGACCGGGTCACGGTGGACGGCGACCGCGGGACCGTCGAGACGGCGACCGGTGGGGATCCCGGCCGTGGCTGAGCCGGCGGACCACCGGCGCCGGCCCCGCCGGAGGGGCGAGACCCTGCGCGCCGGGATCCTCGACGCGGCCCTGGCCGAGCTCGAGGAGACCGGGTACGCCGGGATGACGATGGAGCGCGTCGCCGAGCGCGCCCACGCGGGCAAGGCCTCGCTCTACCGGCACTGGAACGGCAAGGCGCACCTGGTGTTCGACGCGACCCGGCGCGCCCTGCCCGAGCCCGGCACGCTCGCCGACACCGGCAGCCTGCGCGGGGACCTGCTGGAGCTGATGGGGCTCTTCGCGCACCTCCTGCGCGGGCCCCTCGGCGAAGCGGTGCGCGGCATCGTCGGCGAGGCGCTCGCCCGGGAGCCCTCGGCCGCGGCACTCCGCCGGGAGCAGGAGGGGCGCGCGGTGGAGCTGACCCGGTCACTCGTGGAGCGGGCCGCGGACCGCGGCGAGAACGTCGCCTCCGGCGCCACGGAGCGCCAGCTCGAAGCAGGCCACGCGATACTCAGGATGCACGTTCTGGCGCACGGGCCGGACGTCGCCGAGGAGACCCTCGTCGGCATCGTCGACGAGGTGATGATGCCGCTCCTGGCGCCGGCGTCCCGCCGGCCAGCCGTCCGGCTCAGGCCTCCTCGACCGTGAACTGGATCTGGTGCCAGCCGCTGGCCCCGTTCGGCACGGGGTCGGCGCGGTCGCTGGTCTGCACCGTGCCGTCGCCGTCGGTGGCGCGGACCGTGACGCTGTGACGTCCCGGCGTGGCGTCCTCCCACGCGTAGGACCACTGGCGCCAGACGTCGATGCCGGCGTCGGCCGCCAGATCGGCGGGCTCCCACGGGCCGTCGTCGATCCGCACCTCGACCTTGGAGATGCCGCGCTGCTGCGCCCACGCGGTGCCGCCCATCATGACCACCCCGGACGGGACGTTCGCGAAGGAGCGGGGGACGTCGACGCGGGAGGCGAGCTTGATCGGCCCCTTCGCGGACCAGCCGCGGTCCGTCCAGTACGCCGAGTCGTCGGCGTACCGGGTGACCTTGAGCTCGGAGAGCCACTTGGTGGCGGAGACGTACCCGTAGAGGCCGGGGACGACCATCCGCACGGGGAAGCCGTGCTGGGCCGGCAGCGGTTCGCCGTTCATGCCGACCGCCAGCAGCGAGTCGCGGTCGTCGGTCAGCGCCTCGATGGGCGTGCCGGCGGTGAAGCCGTCGACGCTGCGGGAGAGCACCATGTCCGCGGACGGGTCGACGCCGGCGCGCTCCAGCAGCCGCCGCACGGGCACGCCCAGCCAGCGGGCGTTGCCGACGAGATCGCCGCCGACGGGGTTGGACACGCACGTCAGCGTCACGTCCGCCTCCACGAGGTCCTCGGCGAGCAGGTCGTCGAAGCTCACCTCGATCTCCCGCTCCACCAGGCCGTGGATCCGCAGGCTCCACGTCGCCGGGTCGACCCGGGGAACAGAGAGCGCGGTGTCGATCCGGTAGAAGTTGTCGTTGGGTGAGACGAACGGCGGCATGCCCGGGACCTCGCTGGCCACGCCGGCCGGAAGCGGTGCGGCCGGGGCAGCGGGCTTCGGCAACCTGATGGCCTCGCGGATGGTCTCGACTCCCCCGCGGATGCCGGACGCTGCCCGTCCTGCGACGAGCAGGGCCACGCCGAGGGCGGCGCTGCCGGCCGCGCCCAGCAGGAAACGACGCCGGTCGGTCCCCGCCTCCGGGGCGGCGTCGGCGGGCGCCGTCGTCGTCATCCGGTGCGCGAGGCGGGCCAGCCACGCCAGGACCAGGGCGCCGGCGAGGGTGCCGACCAGGGTCGGGACGGCGTCGGCGACCGTGGTGGCGGCGCGGGAGATGACCACCGCGCTGGACCCGATCCCGAGCACCGCGACCGCCAGGAGGGCGGCCGTGCGGTGCTTCCGCGCGAGCAGGCCGATCCCGGCGGCCAGGATCAGGACGACGAGGAACATCGTCGCGAAGAGCGCGATCTTGTCGTAGATCCCGAAGAGTGCGATCGCCGCGTCTTTGACCCACGGCGGAATGATGTCGATGAAGGCGCCGCCGATGGACACGAGCGGCGCCGACGCCGCGGCGAAGAAGTTCGAGAGTGCCTCGGCCGTGCCGAGGAGGACGAGGGCGGCAGCGATGCCCGAGAGCATGAAGCGCCATCCGGAGCGGAATACGTGTGCCATTTCGATGACCCCTTTTGATGTCAGTGGGTCGGCACCGGTGCGGACTAGAGTTCGCTGAGCACTATCGGATCGGTGGTCGGTTGCTCTGATCCGGTCGCGGGCTCGACAGTGATGCCGATGTGGGTGATGCCCTCCATGGGCCCCTCGAGGATTTTCGGTTCGTCGCCGGAGGCTTCCTGCTCGGTGAGCATGCCGGCGGGGGCTGCCCCGTCTTCCGAGATCAGCCACAGTTCGTAGCCGCGCCCCTCGGGGAGTTCGGGGAGGTTGGAGGAGGCGAGGACCATCATGCCCTCCTCCGTGGAGTAGCTCAGATGGATCGTGCCGCCGCTCGAGGACGGGGCATTGGTCATCTTGGCGTCGGAGGCGGTCATGATCTGCCCGACCGACTGCTGGTAGCGGGTGGCCTGGGCCAACTGCGTCTTGGTCTCGTCCAGCTCGTTCTGCTGGACCATGACGACCCCGGTCAGCACCCCTGAGGAGAGAAGCAGGACGGTCGCCGCGGCGGCCAGGATCCGGGTGCTCTGCTGCTTGCGGCGGAACGCATCCAGGGAGACGACGTCGGCGTCGGCAGCTTCCTGCTCTGCCTCGGCCTCCCGCTCCTCGGCGGGGGCCGGCTCGGCCGCCTGAACGGTCGGGGCCGGCGCGGGGGCCGACTCCTCCTGCTCGGGCTCCTGCGGCGTCGGCGGCAGTTGCCGCGTCTGCTTGATGGCCGCCATGATGTCGCGTTTGGCCCGTGGCGGCGGGGTCTCGGCTCCGGCGGCGGCGGCGAGATGCGTGGCCGTTTCGGCGAGGCTGCGGGCTTCTTCGGCGGCCTCGGGGTTCTCCTCGAGGTACGCCTCCACTTCGGCGCGTTCGGCGTCTTCGAGGGCGTTGAGGGCCCATGCGCCTGTCGATGAATGCTTGTGATCGCTCATTACGCCACCCCCAGCCTGTCTCTCAGTATGATCATTCCGTCGCGTATGCGGGTTTTCACGGTTCCCAGCGGTACCTGAAGCAGGGTCGCCACCTCCCGGTGCGTGTATCCCCCGTAATAGGCCAGCCGGATCGCGTCCCGCTGCATTTCAGTGAGTGTCTCCAGCGCTTTGAGCACGCGGTCGACGTCGGCCCTCAGGACGGCGATGTCTGCGACGTCGTCTGTGGACTCCTGGAACTCCTTGATGCCCTGGGCGAGGTCCCGCTTGGTGCTCGAGACCGTCGCACGGACCTTGTCGACGGCCCGGCGGTGGGCCACCGTGCAGATCCAGGATCGGGCGGAACCCCGATCGGCGTCGTAGCGCGTCGCGTGCTGCCAGACCTCGACGAAGACTTCTTGGAGAACTTCCTCGCTGAGATCCGGGTCGCGGACGACCCGCTTGATCAGGCCGAAGACCAGAGAGGCGGAGTCGTCGTAGAGCGCTTCGAAGGCGTCTTCGTCGCCGAGGGCAACTCGGGCGAGAAGATCGTTCAACGTCGCGGGCTCGGATTCGTTCCGCGCAGTGCCGGGCAGTTTCATTACCCCCATAGTTCCATATGAGGCCTTCATGCCGGTCCGACCCCCTCTACGCTTTCGCCCGTGTCGCCCAGTTCACATTCGATCCGGGCGGAGACCACGGGTCCCGGAGTGCGAACTCCGGGACCCGTGCCGTCTGCGGGCTCCTACTTCTCGTCCGCCGCCGGCATCAGGACCTCGTCCACGAGGTACACGGTGGCGTTGGCGGTCTGGACGCCGCCGCAGATGACGTTGGCCCCGTTGACCGTGAGCTCGTCGCCTTCGCCTGCGACCTCGACGGTGCCACCCTGGACGGTGGTCTGCTCGCCGGCGATCTCGTCAGGCGTGATCTGTCCGGGCACCACGTGGTACGTCAGGACACTGGTGAGGGTGTCCGCGTCGCTGACGACGGCGTTCAGGTCCTCCTCGGGGATGGCGCCGAAGGCGTCGTCGACCGGGGCGAAGACCGTGAACTCATCGCTGTTGAGCGTGTCCACGAGGTTGACGTCCGGGTTCAGCTCGCCGGAGACGGCCGCGGTCAGCGTCGTCAGCAGCGGGTTGTTCGAGGCCGCGACGGCGACCGGGTCCTGGGCCATGCCCGCGACCGATCCGTCGCCCTCGGGGACCTGCTCGGCGTAGGCCGCGCAGCCCGGGCCGACGAGGTTCGCGGCCGGGTCCATCATCTCGGCCTCTTCCGAGGCCGGGGCCGACGAACTCATCGGCGACTCCATCGGGCTGGACTCGGGCGCCTCTTCCGAGGTGCCGCCGCCGGAACAGGCGGCGAGGGCGAAGGTGGCGGTGGCGAGGACGCCGAAGATGGGAAGAATCCGGTTCGTTTTCATGATGTTCTCCTTGATGTGTGTCGAGCGTTGGCTGGTTGGAGTTTCTCGACGGGCGCCGTCCGTGCTGCGGACGGCGCCCGCGTGTGGGACCTCAGGCCGTGGCGGCGTGGAGGTTGTTCCGGCGCCCGAGGATGAGTCCGAGGGCGATCATGCCGATGCCGAGTCCGAAGTGCAGGACGTTGTCGGCGCCGTTGACCGGAACGAAGTTGGCGGGGCTGCCGTGCGGGACCAGGACGCCGTAGACGCCGAGGACCAGGTAGACGACGCCGCCCCACACGAGGAAGCGGATGGCCCCCTTGCCGCTCCGGCCGGCAGCGATGCCCAGTACGCCGAAGAGCAGGTGCACCACGTTGTGGAGCACGGAGACCTGGAAGAGGCCCAGAAGCATGGCCTCGGAGTGGTGGGAGGCGAACGAGAGGTCGCCGATATTGCTCGTGATGCCGGGAACGAATCCCAGAACGCCCACCAGCAGGAAGACCACACCGACGGTGCGTGCTGCGAGAGCAACTGCGGACCGCCGTGTCACCTGAGCTGCGGAACTGTTCATCGTGTGCTCCTTTGTCGATGTGTCGTCACCGCCGTTGTGCGGTCACATGAACAATTCGGAGCGGGGGCGATATCGGATTGGAGGAATCGCGAAGTTTTTTCGCGGGCCGTCCCAAACCGTGGCGAAGCAGGACGCCTTCGGCGTCGCCAGGTCCGGAATATCAGGGCATCCGGGGTGGTTGACGTGAGCGTGAAAAACATCGGCTTCCTGTCCTTCGGTCACTGGACCGACTCGCCCCACTCCGCGACGCGCAGCGCCTCCGACGCGCTCCTGCAGGCGATCGACCTCGCGGTCGCCGCCGAGGAGCTCGGTGCGGACGGCGCGTACTTCCGCGTCCACCACTTCGCCCAGCAGTACGCCTCTCCGTTCCCGCTGCTCTCCGCGATCGGCGCGAAGACCAGCAGGATCGAGATCGGCACCGGCGTGATCGACATGCGCTACGAGAACCCGCTCTACATGGCGGAGGACGCGGGCGCCGCGGACCTTATCTCGGGCGGCCGCCTGCAGCTCGGCCTCAGCCGCGGCTCACCCGAGCAGGTCATCGACGGCTGGCGCCACTTCGGCTTCGAACCGGCCGAGGGCCAGTCGGATGCCGACATGGGCCGCGCCCACACGGAGCGCCTGCTCGAGGTCCTGACCGGCGAGGGCTTCGCGGAACCGAACCCGCGCCCGATGTTCCCGAACCCGCCCGGCCTGCTCCGCGTCGAGCCGCATTCGGCCGGTCTGCGGGAGCGGCTCTGGTGGGGCTCCGGCTCCACGGCGACCGCCAAGTGGGCCGCGAAGCTGGGCATGAACCTGCAGTCCTCCACGCTGAAGGACGACGAGAACGGCAAGCCGTTCCACGTCCAGCAGGCCGAGCAGATCGAGGTCTACCGGCAGGCGTGGAAGGAGGCGGGCCACGCGCGCGAGCCGCGCGTCTCGGTCAGCCGCAGCATCTTCGCCCTCACGGACGAGCGCGACTGGCAGTACTTCGGCCGCGACCGCTACAGCTCCGACCAGGTCGGCAACATCGACGAGAAGACGCGCGCCGTCTTCGGCCGCTCCTACGCGGGCGCCCCGGACGAGCTCGCGGCCAAGCTGGCGGAGGACGAAGCCATCGCCGCGGCCGACACCCTCCTGCTCACGGTCCCGAACCAGCTCGGCGTCGACTACAACGCGCACGTCATCGAGTCGATCCTGACGCACGTCGCGCCGCAGCTCGGCTGGCGCTGACGCGCCACGCGGTAGTACGACGACGCCGCCGCGCACCTGCCGCGGGCTCTACGCCCGGGGTGCGTGGCGGCCGCACCCATACACCTCTTTACCAATAATTGGTATTATCGCTTCATGGCATCCAACACCTCCATCAGCCTCGATGAACACTTCACGGATTTCCTCACGCACGAGGTCGCCTCGGGACGATTCCGGTCGGCGAGTGAGGTAGTTCGCGCTGGCCTCCGTCTCCTCGAAGACCAGGAGACGCAGATGGCCGCTCTGCGATCTGCACTCGTCGCTGGCGAACAGAGCGGCGATCCCGAGGAGTTCAACTTCGACGCTTTCATCGCGTCCAAGAAGTCGTGACGCGCTACCGACTTTCTCCAGCGGCACAAGCAGACCTGTCAAAAATTTGGGACTACACCGAAGAACAATGGGATGCCCGCCAGGCCGAGACTTACATCCGCGACCTGCAAACTGCCTTGGAACGGATCGCAGTGGAACCCTCTCTCGCCCGCCCCGCAGACGAGATACGCGCGGGTTATCTGCGATACGCAATAGGCAGCCATCTCATCTTCTTCTTGGAGCAGGTCGATCACATCGATGTCATCCGAGTCCTCCACCAGAAGATGGATCCGACCCGTCACCTGTAGACGCCTTCACGCCATCCCCGCACCGAAGAGGTAGTTCTCCGTGGCCCAGCGGCGAGGAGAGCACCGAACACCCTCGTCAGCGATTCGCATTATGAGTAACTCAGTTACGCATAAACTCGCGCCCTCACTTATGAGTAACTCCCCTCACGCAAGGCGGGACGGGTAGCGTCGGGCAGGTGCTGAGCGCCGATGATCCCCTCCCGCTGAGGCCGCGGCGCATCGTCGTCGCGGGCGTTTCCGGCGCGGGCAAGACGGCGCTCGCCACCCGAATCGCTCAGGTGCTCGGCGCAGCACACACCGAAATCGACGCGCTGTTCCACGGCCGCTACTGGCCGAACGGGCGGACCACATGGTCTGGCTGGACCTTCCGTTCTTCACGACCACGCCCCCCGCGTGATCCGCCTGCGCTCGCAGCGCCAAGTCGACCGCTGGGTCACCAACCAGCTGCTGCCACCCGCGTAAGGCGAGGTACGAGGCCTTCACTCACGCTGACAGCATCTCCCAGTGCAAAGTCCATGGTGCTTACGGCGAACCGGCACGGCTTACCCGGCTTCGTGCCGCGCAGCCGGACACCAACTGGCGCCGTTTTCAGCGGGTGAACCACCACGTGATGACCAGGAACAGGGCGGTGACGATCGGAGTCTGGAATGTGAGAAGGACTTTGAGGGCCTTCCCCCGGCCCCCGGGTTCACGGCTGGATCCACCGTCGTCGAACGGGGACTCGATGGGATCGTCCGGCGTCTGCGTGCCGGCGCGGGCGATGAACTCCCACCCGATTCCGGCTGCCATCGCGGCAGTTCCAACGCCGAGACCCCACATCGGCTGAAACTCGGCCACGGAAGTAGTCCACAGCACTGCGGGCACAGCGAGAATCCCGGTGTGCACCATGAAGACGACCACCGACCATACGGGACGCTTCACGACGAACCGCACAACGCGCTGCGCGCAGAGCGCCAGCAGAGCGATCTCGCCGACCAGAACCGCGGCCAGGAGCACGCTGCCGGCCGTGAGTTCGAACGGTTCACCACGGCGCCAGTCGGTAAAACTCCAGAGGATCAGGAGCATGCCCACCAGTTGAACCATGACCGGGAAGACGGCACGCAACATGTCGCGCGTCATGTGGGTATTTGATGGCAGGTCGAG
This sequence comes from Zhihengliuella salsuginis, assembly GCF_014651715.1. Lineage (GTDB taxonomy): Bacteria > Actinomycetota > Actinomycetes > Actinomycetales > Micrococcaceae > Zhihengliuella > Zhihengliuella salsuginis. Next base: position 107,608 of record NZ_BMXK01000006.1, on the reverse strand, counting down.
GCTCGCCGCGTAGACGGCCGGATCGCCGAAGGCGCTCTGGGCGGATTCGCCGCTCTCAGCGCAGTGAGAGTCGACCTCCGCGAGCACACTGCCGATGCGTGCACCGTCGACCCCCTGCATCCGCATCTCGAGGAGCAGGTCCCCAGCCCACTTCCTGTCCACGTTCGGAGCGAACTGCTCCTCCAGCGAGGCCGAACGCGGGCGGTTGCTGATCTTGGTCGGAAGTCTCATGACTCCTCCTCTGAAGTCGTTGCGGATCGGCGCCCGTCGGCGGCCATGAAGTCTCGGGTGAGGTCGGCGAACCGGGCCCACTGCAGTGAGAGGGACGCAAGCTCGGCGACGCCCTCATCGGTCAGGAGGTAGTACTTCCGTCCCGGGCCGCCGTCGCCGGCACGCCACTCGGCGGTCACCCAGCCGGCCTTTTCGAGCCGCGTCAGCAGCGGATAAAGCGTGCCGCCCTTCACTGTTCCGAGACCCGCCTCGGCCAGACGCTGCGCGATCGAGTACCCGTAGATCGGCCCGTCGGACAGCGTGCGGAGCACGCACGCGCCGAGCACGCCGCGCATCCACTCGCTGGGCCAAGGCTGTTCGTTTTCCGGCATGACTAGACAGTACCGCTAACTAGTATGCCTGTCTACATAGTCGGCCGGCGGGCGGACGCAGCACGTGCAGGCGTCGCTGCTGTGGAGCATGATCTCCAGTCCCGATCCAGCTCGGCGTCAGCTACAACGCGCACGTCATCGAGTCGATTCTGAAGCACGTCGCCACGGGGAAGTACGACGCCGCTGCGCCAGCCGTCGCCCACTGCGGTCGCCGCACTGCGGGTCGTCGCTCACTGCGCTGATTTCCGGGATTCTCGACCGTCAGCGACGACTCGCGCAAGCAGGCGAACGCCCAGCGACGACTCGCACGGACCGCGCGGCTACGCGGTCGCCACCTGCTCGGCCCCGGCGTCCGCACTCAGCCCCAGCTCCTCGAGCAGGAACCCAGCGCCTTTCTCCCCGATGAGGATCGACGGCGCGTTCGTGTTGCCGGTCGTGATCGTCGGCATGATGGACGCGTCGATCACGCTCAGCGACGCAACCCCCTTGAGGTTCAGGCGCGGGTCCACCACGGCGTCGTCGTCCGAGCCCATCCGGCACGTGCCCACCTGGTGGTGGTAGGTGACCGCGTTGTTGCGGATGTAGTCGACCAGCTCGTCGTCCGTCTGCACGTCCGGCCCCGGGTACACCTCGCGGGTGCCCCACCCGTCGGCGAGCGCGGGCTGGGCCATGATGTCGCGGCACTGCTTGAGGGAGAACAGGAACGAGTCCAGGTCCTCGGCCTCGCTGAGCGCGCCGAGGTCGATGCTCACGGCGTCGTCCAGCCCCGGCCCGGTGAGGCGGATCTCTCCGCGGCTCTTCGGCGAGACGATGCCGGAGTGCAGCGTGAACGCCGGCCCGTCCACGGGCTCCATGCCCGGCGAGTACATGGGGACGGCGAAGAAGATCGGCTGCGTGTCCGGCACAGTCTTCTCCGGGGTCGACTTCGCGAAGAGGTGCGTCTGCGACACCGACGTGCCGGCCGGCGGCAGCGGGATGTCCCGCGTGGTCGCCCCGATCACGGGCGCGAGCAGGTGGTCGTGCAGGTTCTTGCCGACCTGCGGCGAATCGAGCACGACGTCGACGCCCGCCTCCGCGAGTTCGCCCGCCGGGCCGATGCCGGACCATTCGAACAGCGTCCAGAAATTCCCCCGCCCCTCGCCCGGAGCAGCCGTGTTTAGTAAACGTTTGCGTGGCTTACATCACCACTTCTAGCCTCGATACGTAAACGATTACGTGACGCAAGCAGAGCAGGAGGTGCCACACATGACAACGATTCGCGAAGTAGCCCAACGCGTCGGCGTCTCCGCGGCTACCGTTTCCCGCGTGGTCAACGGAGTCCCCGGCTTCTCTGAGCTCACCCGGCAGCGTGTGCTGCAGGCAATCGACGAACTCGGATACGAGCCAGATTCATTGGCTCGCGGACTTAAGACCTCGCATAGCGCGCTATTGGGGGTTCTCGCGCCGGCCGTTTCCGATGCCCTTGCATCGCAAATCATGAGCGGAGTCGAGAGCGAAGCACGGGCGCACGGGCACGCAGTGATGCTCGGCCGCACGGGCTCCGGAGCCGAGCTCGCCGTCGAGTACCTGCGGACCCTGCGTGCCTATCGGCCCGCCGGCGTCGTCCTGATCTCCACGGCCATCACGCCAGAGATGAGGCGCGCAGTAGGTTCCCGTGTCCCACTTGTGTCCGTGGCCATCCGTAAGGGCAATGAGCTCCCCAGTGTGGCCATCGATGACGAGTTGGCGGCTTATGAAGGCACCATGTCGCTGCTGCGCTCCGGGCACCGGAGGATCGGGCTCCTCGCCGGTGACGAATCCTCGGTCCTGGTCAACGCACCCCGCGAACGCGGATACCGTCGTGCCATGCGGGCGGTGGGGGCAAAACCGCTCGAAGAACGAGGCAACTCCCTGTATGAGAGTGCGATCCCAGCACTCCAACGGCTGTGGCAGCGCGACCCCGAGCTGACCGCCATCTTCGCACTTAGCGACGAGATGGGGGCGGCCGCGGTCAACGAGGCGCAACGCCGTGGCCTGCGCGTCCCCGAAGACCTATCTGTCCTCGGCTTCGACGACACCCCCACCTCCCGGCACGTGCACCCCCCGCTGAGTACGGTGGCCCAGCCTCTGGTCCCGATGGGGGAGAGCGCAGTGCGGCTGCTCCTCGGGCAAGGCCCCCGAAACCAGGTGCTCCCCCATCGCATCATCGCCCGCGGCAGTACGGGACCCACCCCCATGCCGCCGCACTAAATCCACGCCCCCGGGCCTGGACCGGCCGACACATACTTTCCTTCCGCAATCACTCATCACCTCACCTTTAGGAGTAACAGCATGAGGCAACGACGCCCCAATCGATTCGCAACACTCTCGGCGCTGGCCATTGGAGTACTCACCATGACGGCCTGCGGCGGCCCCTCCGACTCGACGGCCGCCTCCGCACCGGAGGAACTCTCGGGACGCGGACCGATCACCTATGTGAGCAGCCCCGACTCGTCCGGAGCCGCGCAGGAAACCATCGAGGCCTGGAACGCGGCACACCCGGAAGAGCCCGTGGAATGGATCGAACTCCCGCTGGACGCCGATCAGCAGCGTCAGCAGATGATCCAGAACGCACAAATTGAATCCGATGCATACACCGTACTGAATCTTGATGTGGTGTGGACCAGTGAGTTTGCGGCGAATCGTTGGGTTGAGCCCCTGCCCGTTGAGGAGCTGCCTCTTGATGGCATGATCGATGCCACCGTTGAGGCGGCCACCTATGCCGATCAACAGTTTGCGGTTCCGTACTACACGGACGGCGCCCTGCTCTACGGGCGCAGCGATCTTCTGGAAGCGGCCGGTGTTCAAATGCCCACCACTTGGGAGGCAATGGAACAGGCCTGCGCTGCCGTCCTCGAGCTACCCGAAGCAGAGGGAATGAGCTGCTATGCGGGGCAGTTCGACAAGAACGAGGGGCTGACCGTTAACTTCAGTGAAGCAGCGGCCTCCGCCGGTGGTGCGCTGTACGACGCCGACGGACAGCCCAGCGTCGATACCCCGGAGACGCTGGACGCCCTGAACTTTCTGGTGGACGGATTCGAATCCGGCATGATTCCACAGGAAGCCGTGACCTTCCAGGAAGAGCAGGGCCGCCAGGCGTTCCAGGACGGCGATCTCGTGTTCCTGCGGAACTGGCCGTACATCTACAATCCGCTGAGCGCTCAGGACGGCTCCAGCCAGGTGGCCGGCAAGTTCACCGTGGCACCGATCCCCGGTCAGGACGGCCCTGGGGTCTCCACGCTTGGCGGACGCAACCTGGCCATTTCCTCATCCGCGGAGAACAAGGCCACGGCGCTAGACTTCATCACTTTCTTCGTCAGCCAAGAGCAGGAACGTGCGCGTCTGGAGCTGAGCTCACGTGCTCCTGTCTACAGTGCGCTCTTTGAAGATCAGGAGATCGTCTCGGCCCTCCCGTACCTGCCGACTCTTCTGCAGTCGGTCGAGTCGGCTCAGCCGCGCCCCAAGGCCGTTCAGTACGGCGCCGCGACCGCCGCTATTCAGGACGCCGTCTATGCCGCTATCACCGGCAAGCAGACGCCGGAAGAATCGCTCGCCGGGCTGCAGATCCAGCTCGAAGAGCTCGCGAACTAAGCCCTTTTCGCAAAGGAACCCATGACATCGCATTTGTCCAGCGCCCCGTCCGGTCTCCCCGGGTCCGGCGCAGCTGCAACAGTACGCCGGCCCCTCCGACGTTCCGAGGGGCGGGCAGCCAGCCTGCTACTTTCCCCAACCCTGATTGTTCTGGCGCTAGTGATCTTCTACCCGCTGCTCTCCGCAGTGGGACAGTCCCTGTACTCCGCGGAATCGCGACTCGATGAGAACGGGTTCGTCGTCGACCGCGAGGTATTCGTCGGCCTAGAGAACTACGCAGAGATATTCGTCGGCGCGCAGAGCGAACGCTTTTATAACGCGCTCGCCAACACCACCTTCTTCACGGTGGTGTCTGTGGCGCTGGAGACCGTGATTGGCGTCGCGTTCGCGCTGATGATGAATCGCGCTTTCCGGGGTCGAGCCTTCCTGCGGGCCGCCGTTCTAGTGCCTTGGGCGATCCCAACCGCTGTATCGGGCCTGCTGTGGCGCTGGATGTTCCAAGCGGACGGCATTGTGAACGCGCTGAGCGGCTCTCAGGTTCTGTGGACCGCGGAAGGCATGGCGGCACAGGCGGCGGTAATTATCGCGGAGGTGTGGAAAACCTCCCCGTTCATCGGGCTCCTAGTTCTAGCGGGCCTCCAGATCATCCCGGAAGAGGTTTACGAAGCCGCCAAACTGGACGGCGCGTCCGCTTGGAAGCAGTTCTGGGCCATCACGCTTCCGTTGGTGAAACCCGCCCTGATGGTGGCCGTGCTCTTCCGCCTGCTGGACGCGCTGCGAATGTTTGATCTCCCGTTTGTTTTGGTGGGTCCGCGCAAGGAGTCCGTGGAGACGCTCTCCATCCTTGCCTGGGATTCGGCCAACCAGTTGCAGTACGGGGCGGCATCCGCGTTCTCGATCGTCCTTTTGCTCTATGTGTCTGTGATCGTCTACATGTTCGTTCGCCTGCTGGGCGCAGACATCTTTCAAAGTGACGCAACCCGACCGCAGAGCTCGCGTCGTCGTCGAGCGGTCTCGCCGGCACCGCGGCCTGCAGCACACCACCAGGAGGAGACCCGATGAGCACTGTGACGCAGGAAGTGCCCGCGCCCCCGGGGCGGGCCCCGCAGATTTCCAAAGCGCCGCATGTCAGGGCCGGACGACGCGCCCAACCAGCCCGGACATTGCACGGGGCAGCGGGCGTTGCCGCGGTGGTGTTGATCGGCGTGTACTGTCTGGCCCCGTTCTACTGGATGCTGGTCTCCAGCCTGCGGCGATCAGGCGATATCTTCGACACCACCTTGCTGCCCAGTGTGTTCTCGGTAGAAAGCTATGTGAAGGTCTTCAGCGGGTCCTCGGACTTCGCGCACGCCCTGGTCAACAGCCTGATCGTGGCCGCGACGACGACGGCGCTGGCACTTGTTTTCGCCATCTTCGCCGCCTATGCGATCTCCCGCCTGAACTTCCGCTTCAAGAATGTGATTCTGGCCGTCATCATCGCCACCTCGATGTTTCCAGGCATCTCCGTAGTGGTGCCACTGCTGCGCCTTTTCTCCGATATCGGGTGGATCAACACCTATCAGGCCATGATCGTACCGAGTCTGTCCTTCGCGATTCCGCTGGCCGTCTATATTCTGACTACCTTCATGAAGCAGCTGCCGTTCGACCTCGAAGAAGCAGCCATGATGGATGGTGCCACCAAATGGCAGGCCTTTCGCAAGATTCTGCTGCCGCTGGCCGCGCCTGGCATCTTCACCACCGCGATCCTGACGTTCATCCAAAGCTGGAACGAGTTCATCATTGCCCTCTCCATGGTGAATGACCCAGCCGTTCAGACGGCCACCGTGGCAATCTCCAAGTTCACCGGCGCCAGCGAATTCCAGGCGCCTTACGGCGAGCAGATGGCCGCCGGCGTAATCGTGACGATTCCATTGGTGATCATGATCCTCATCTTCCAGCGCCGGATCGTGGAGGGACTGACCTCTGGGGCCACCAAATGACGCGAAAGAGCGGGGGCACCGAGATTGTCGACGGCGCGGGGGCCACCGTGGCCACCGTCGATGTGGATTCACAAGCGAGCACCGCTGCTTGGTGGGAGTCCGGGGTGGTCTATCAGGTCTACCCGCGTTCCTTCGCGGATGCGGACGGCGACGGCACAGGTGACTTGCAGGGCATCATTGAGCGCCTGCCATACATCGCGGCCCTGGGCGTCAACGGAATCTGGCTTACGCCGTTCCAGCCTTCACCAGGCGTCGATCAGGGCTATGACGTGCAGGACTACTGCGGTGTGGACCCCCAATTCGGCACATTGGAGGACTTTGACGAGTTGCTGAGGTGTAGTCATGCCCTGGGCTTGCGAGTGTTGATCGACGTGGTACCCAACCACACCTCCACCGAGCATCCGCTGTTCAAGGAGGCGCTCGCTGCCGGGCCAGGATCTCAGGCGCGCCAGCTCTTTCATATGCAGCCCAGTGCGGCAGGCAGCGCGCCGCCGAACAATTGGCAGAGCGTCTTCGGCGGTCCCGCATGGTCCCGCGCGAATCCGGAATCGGAAACGGATACCGACTGGTATTTGCATCTCTTTTCCCCTGCGCAGCCTGACTGGAACTGGGAAAATTCTGCGGTCTGGGAGATGTTCGACGACGTCCTGAGCTTCTGGTTCGACCGTGGCGTCGATGGCGCGCGCATCGACGTCGCGCACGGGCTGTTCAAGGCCGAAGGCCTGCCGGATTCACCAGTGGTGCCCACCGTGATCGACGGGCTGCGTTCCAACCCCTTGGCCATGGATCGGGAACGAGTCCACGAGGTCTACCGACGGTGGCGTCGTCTGGCGGACAGCTATGAGTCGCCGCGCCTTTTGGTGGGCGAGGTCAACCTTGAGCCCGAACGGTCCGCGCGGTACACACGCCCCGACGAAATGCACCAGACCTTTGCGTTCGCCTTCGCCCGCTTGGGGTGGGATCCTGAGGGCTGGGCCGATGCGGGGCGTCGTTTCGAGGCCATGCGTTTGCGCTACGGCGCATCACCCACATGGGCGCTCGAGAATCACGACCTGGTCCGTACTGTCACCCGGTTCGGTGGTGGGGAGCGTGGCGCGCGCCGCGCCCGGGCAGGAGCCCTCTCGACCCTCGGTTTCCCGGGTGGCGCCTATCTCTATCAGGGACAGGAGCTGGGTGTACCGGAGGTCGATGTGCCGGAGCACCTGCGGTTGGATCCCATGTGGTCCCGAGGTGGAGTCAGTCGCGACGGTGCCCGGGTGCCTTTTCCGTGGACAGCCGACGATGAAAAATCCTACGGCTTCACAACCAGCGCGACGGCTGAGCCGTGGCTGCCACAGCCTGAGGGGTGGGGGCAGTACAGCGTCGAGGCCCAAGAAACCGATGCCGCCTCGATGCTGATCCTGACGCGGAAAGCGTTGCGATTGCGCGCAGAGTTGGTGGAGCGCGGCCTTTTTGCCCCGCACGCCGGGGCTGTGTGGAGCGTCGATCAACAGTCTCTGACCTACCTAAGCGCGACGGGCTTGGCAGTAGTCGTGGCTATGGGGGAGTCGCCAGTTCCTTTGCCCGGTACCCTACTGCTGTCTTCAGAGCCGGTCGTTGACGGGTTTCTCCCCGCTGATGCGGCCGCGTGGGTGCTCATGGGAGACGGTCGAGGTTTCGAATGAGCCCACTCCGAAACTTCGTGAAGCGGTGTCCGCGCTGGCCCGCTTCGGTGCGACGCTAGCTGCCTCGCACTCTCCGCCACACTGCATCGTCGGCGTCACCAACATCATGGCTTCCTTTGGCTCCTGATCCAGAGCACAACGCTTGGATCTCAGTGCACGACTCACAGGCCGCCCGGAGCACCCGGACCGCTAGAGTGGGCCGGGTCCACGCACGACGAACCCTGAGGAGGGATGCAGGATGACTGACGAGAACGTTCTCCACCATGGCGGAACCGTTTCTCCCCCGGCCGGTTCGGGTACCGTCTCCCCTCCGAACATCGTCGTGATCCAGGCGGACCAGATGGCCGCGCAGGCGCTCGGCGCCTACGGGGACACGGCCGCCAAGACGCCGAACATCGACGAGCTGGCGGCGTCCGGCGCCGTGTTCGACCGCGCCTACTGCAACACGCCGCTCTGCGCGCCGTCGCGGGCGTCGATGATGACGGGGGCCATGCCGAGCGAACTCGGCTGCTTCGACAACGGCGACGACTTCCCGTCGTCGGCCCCGACGTTCGCGCACCGCCTGCGCAACGCCGGGTACCACACGGCGCTGGTCGGCCGGATGCACTTCATCGGCCCGGACCAGCACCACGGGTTCGAGCAGCGCCTGACCACGGACGTGTACCCGGCGGATCTGGACATGATCCCGGACTGGACGCGCCCGCTGGACCAGAAGCTGCAGTGGTACCACGACGCCGACGCGGTCTTCTCGGCCGGGGTCTCCACGGCCTCGGTCCAGCAGGACTTCGACGACGAGGTGGGCTTTAGGACGCTGCGGCACCTGACCGACCGGGCCCGCGCCAAGCAGGCGGCGCTGTCCTGCGGCGATCAGGTGCAGCCGTTCCTGATGGTCTCGAGCTTCATCCACCCGCACGACCCGTACGAGCCGCCGCGCGAGCACTGGGACCGGTTCGACGGCGTCGCGATCCCGGATCCGAAGCACCCCGAGGTGCCGGCCGCGGAGCAGGACCCGCACACGCACCGGCTGCGCGCGATGAGCGGTTTCGACAAGCGCGAGCCGCAGTCCGACGACGTGCGCCGGGCCCGCCGCGCCTACTACGCGGCCGTCAGCTACATCGACGACCACGTGGGGCGCATCCGGGCCCGGCTCGAGGAGCTGGGGCTGGCCGAGGACACGGTGATCATCGTGACCAGCGACCACGGCGACATGCTCGGCGAGAAGGGCCTCTGGTACAAGATGTCGCCGTACGAGCAGTCGGCGCGGATCCCGCTGATCGTCTACGGGCCGGAGCGCCTGGTCCCGCGGGGCCGGTACCGCACCACGGTCTCGCTGCTGGACCTGCTGCCGACCCTGGTGGACATCAGCCGTGCCGCGCCGGCGCGCACCGAGGGCTCCTCGCTGCTGGAGATCGCGCACCGGGAGGCCGCCGGCGAGCTCGCCCCGGACGACCGGGACGTGTTCATCGAGTACCTGGCGGAGGGGACGTACCGGCCGCAGCTGACGGTGGTCCGCGGGCCGCACAAGTACATCCACTGCCCGGGCGACCCGGAGCAGCTCTTCGACCTGGTCGCCGACCCGGACGAGCTGTCCAACGCGGCCGGCAGGCCGGAGTACGCGGAGATCCAGGCGCAGCTGCTCGCAGCACTGGCCGAGCGCTACGACCTCGACGCGCTCGAGACCGCGGTGCTGGCCAGCCAGGACCGCCGCCGACTGGTGGCCGCGGCCCTGCAGCGCGGGGCGGTGCGCAGCTTCGACTTCGATCCGGAGCCGGAGCAGCGCTACGTGCGCGGCGACTTCTGGAACGCGCTGGGCTACGGCACCATCAGCGACCCGGAACGCTAGAGCGGCCGGGGCGCGCCGCCGTCGTGCTGTGATTCTTCACGGCACGACGGCGGCGCGGCCGGTCGTCGCTGCCTGCGGTTGCGGCGCATCCGTTCGTCAATTACTGCGCCGATCTGCGATTTTTGCAGCCTTCAGCGACGACTCGCGGGAACGATAGGACGCTGGGCGACGACTCGCGGGGACAATGGACGGCAGGCGACGACTCGACGATCGAACGGCGTTCGGACCGAAGCTCTCGGGCCGACAGCCCACCCGAGAGCACATGGTGCTGGTGGTCGCGAAAGACCCATCCGACAAGGAGAAACATGACTGAGCAGTTGAACGTGGCCTTCATCAAGGCCGGATGGCACGGCGACATCGTCGGGCAGAGCCTGACCGGATTCACCGAGGACATGGAGACGTCCGGCGTGGCCTGCGCCGTCGACGTCGTCGACGTGCCCGGCGCCTTCGAGATGCCGCTGCAGGCCAAGCGGCTCGCCGAGACCGGCAAGTACGACGCGGTCGTCGCGTCCGCCCTCGTGGTCGACGGCGGCATCTACCGCCACGACTTCGTCGCGCAGGCCGTCGTCGACGGGCTGATGCGGGTCCAACTGGACACCGGCGTGCCGACCTTCTCGGTGAGCCTGACGCCGCACCACTTCCAGCCGACGGCCGAGCACGAGAAGTTCTTCTTCGACCACTTCGTGAAGAAGGGCGCCGAGGCCGCGCGCGCTGTGCGCAGCGTCGCGAGCCTCTACCGCCAGTCCTGAGGCCGCTGCGACGCCGGGCGGGCGGCGGCGCCTCCCGGCCCGCACGACTTCTGGCACACTGGGTTCATCGAACGAAGGGGATCCCGTGAAGCTGAAGACCCGCCCGCCCAAGCACACGACCGTCCTGCCCGGCGGACGGGTCCTGGACCGCATCATGCGGCTGCTCGTCGCCTCGGTGGCGACGGGGCTGATCTACGGGCTGCTGGCCTACGCCAGCAAGAGCTCCTGCGCCGGAGGTTTCGCGGCGTCGGGCGAATACGTGGACACCTCGGGGAACACCACGGAGTCGGTCCCGTCCTGCATCTACCTGACCTTGGAGCCGAGCGGCTGGGTCTACCTGGTCATGGCGTTGACGGCGATCGTCCTGCTCAGCCGGGCGATCCGGAACTCTCCAAATGAAGCGACCGCCCTGCACCTCATCAGGTGGGCCGGAATGATCGTGCCCCTCATCGCGGTCGCGGCCCTGGTCATCAGCCAGGTCAGCTTCATGCTGGTTCCCCTCCAGGAATGGGCGCCCGGCTCCGACTTCTCCTACTTCGTGCCGTTCGGCTCGGTCGACCTGGAGATCACGAACATGACTACTCCCTCGCAGCCGTAGAACGCCGTCATCGCAAGACCCGGTGCCGCGCCTACGTGGAATGATGTGCGCGTGAACAACGGACACGACACCACAGCCACCTCGGACGCAGTCGACTACGCGGTCATCGGGGCCGGGATCGCCGGCGTCTCGACCGCCTGGCGCCTCGCGCAGGCCGGGCACCGCGTCGCCCTGCTGGACCGCGACGAACCCGCCAACTCCGCCGGCTCCTCCCACGGGTCGGCCCGGATCCTGCGCTACGGCTACCCGGACCCGCTCTACGCCCGCCTCCTTGCCGAGGCCGAGGCCGGCTGGTCCGAGCTCGAGGCCGCCCACGGCGCACCCCTGATCACCCGCACCGGCTGCATCGACGCCGGCGAAGCCCACGACACGCGGCGGCTCGCCGGGGTGTTCGCCGAGACCGGGGTCGAGCACACGCTCCACTCCCCCGAGGAGGCCGCGGCGCGGTTCGGCGGCCGCTTCGCCTTCGGCACCGAGGCCCTCTGGCACCGCCGCGCCGGCGTCCTGGACGCGGAGGCGACCGTGAACGCGATGGTGCGCGCCGCCGTCGTGCACTCGGCGAATCTGCTGACCGGCTGGGAGGCCGCGTCCGTGACGCGGCGGGGCGCCGGATACCTGGTGACCGCGGCCGACGGGCGGAAGCTGTCGGCCGGCCGGGTCGTGGTCGCCGCGGGCGGCTGGCTGCCGGGGCTGCTGGGCGGGCTGGGGCTGCCGACGTCGTTCACGGGGGCGCTGCCGGCGTTCGAGGTGCGGCAGGAGTCGGCCTTCCACTTCCCGTACCGCGAGGCGCCGGATCCGGCGGACCCGTGGCCGACGAGCATCCACATGATCGAGGGCATGACGGTCTACACGCTTCCGGGCGGCCGCGACGCCGGGCACCGGGGCCAGAAGGTCGCCGAGTTCAACGGCGGGCCGGTCATTCCCGACGCCTCCGCCCAGGACGGGCGGATCAGCGAGGCGCGCCGGGCGCGGATCGTCGACTACGTGGGCACGTACCTGCCGGGGCTGGTGCCGGAGCCGTATGCGGAGACGACGTGCCTGTTCACGAACACGCCGGACGAGGACTTCGTGATCGACACCTGCGAGGGGATCACCGTGGTGTCGGCCTGCTCGGGGCACGGGGCCAAGTTCGCACCGATGCTGGGCACGCTCGCGGCGGGTCTGGCGACGGGCGAGCGCGACGTGCCGGCGCAGTTCCGCCCGTCGCGGTAGGGCCGACTTCCCTGGCGACCTACGGCCCGAGCAGGGACAGGGGCACGACGTGCACGCCGTCTTCGCGTTGGTAGGCCACGGGACCGGTCGTGACGACCACCTTGGCTGCGAGCCGATCGCCGATCTGCGACTCCAGCCAATGCAGATGCCTGACATCGGTGTCGCCGACAGTGCCGGCGAGTTTCACTTCGATGGCAACGACGGAACGGTCGTGCCCCTCGACGATCAAGTCGATCTCCCGTTCAGTGGATTTCGTCCTCAGGTGGTAGACGCGCGCCTCGGCACTGTCCGCATAGACGCGCACGGCCTGAGTTACCAGCGATTCGAAGAGAGCACCGAGCCAGAGTCCGGCTCCCGCCCCGGCACGGCCTCCTTCACCCGTGAGAAGGCCTGCTTCCTCGATGCCGACCAGATGGGCTGCGAGCGAGGGGTCGACGAGGTGGTGCTTCGGGGCCTGAGTCAATCGCTTGAGAGGAGTGAGCGCCGGTGTCCACGCTTCGAGGGGCTCGAGCACGAACACCCGAGTCAGATAGTCCCGGTAGTGTCCGACCGTGATGCGCGATGGCTTGTCCTGCTCCGCGGGGGTGGCAGCGTCGAGGATCCCGGAGTAGCTCGCCGTCGTCGCAGTGGCCGCACCGTAGGCGGCCAGCCACGATCTGATGCTGGCCGGCTTGCGCACATTCATTCCGTTCTCTGGCAGCTCGCGGGCGACGATCCGCTCGATGTAGCTCTCCAGCTGAATGCGCCGGGCTCGCGGAGGTAGGCCGCGCAGACCGGGAAATCCCGAAACGATGATCTCGCGCGCGTAGTCCTCCAGCTCGACTGAAGAGCGACCGTCCGTCTCGCCTGCCGTACGTCCGAGCAGCGCACGGAGGGAGACCACAGGAATCTCCAATCCGCGCTCCGCGAAGGACAAGGGCCGCATTCTGAGACTGACGATCCTGCCGGCGCCCGTATGGATGCGGGCGGCTGAAGGGGCTTCGGCCGATCCGGCCAGGAGGAAGCCCTCACCGGCCGCGCCATCGTCGACGGCTCGACGCACGGAATCCCAGGTGGAGGGCACGAGCTGCCATTCGTCGATGAGCACGGGCGTCTCGAGTTCGCGGATAGTCCTAGGCCGCATCGAGACGGATTCACGGGTCAGCTCGTCGTCGAGCGCCAGGACCGTCCGCGCCCGCTGCCGGGCCGTCTCCGTCTTGCCGACGGCTTTGGCGCCTTCGAGAGCGACGGCATCGAGGTGCGGGAAGAGCTCGTCGAGGATGTCGTCGACGATCCTGCGCTGGTAGGTCATGACCGAACTATACATGTGGACGGATTTGAAATATACAGTTCGACGGAACTGAACTATACAAACGGACGGATCCCGCCCATGTGCCCAGCCGTTGCCCCGACCAGAATCAGCCCGCAGTCTGCCCGTCGTCGAGGACCAGCTGGTGGCGGGCGGGCACCTTCAGCGTGTGTTCGCCGCTGGCCGCGATCCGCGTGATCTCGAGGCAGCGTTCGGCGTCGTCCCCGCCGGAGTGCAGGATCCACGGGCCGACCGTCACGAACGGCTCGTCGTAGGAGGCCGCCGTGGCCACGCCGGCGATGACGAACCGGCCGTAGGGGTGCTGCTCGAACGCGGCGACGACCAGGTCGCCGTGGGCGACGTCGACGTGGGCGACGGGCTCCCCGCCCATCTCCGCGGGCGCCTCGGCCGGGAACTGGCGGACGTCGCGCTCGGGTTTGCGGATGGCGACGTCGGCGTCGTCGCGGCGCTCGTTGGCCGCCTTGCCGGCGACGATCACGCCGCCGATGACGACGTCGTGGAGCGCGGTGAAGTACGGGACGCCCGTGAGCAGGTAGGAGCCGTTGCGATCATCGCGCATCAGCACGGTGGCCGGCTCCCCGGCCTCGATCGCGCCGAACGCGGCCTTCATGCCGGCGACGTCGCGCCGGGACGGCCCGGCGAGGGCCCCTTCGAATTCCATGTCTACTCCTCGTGCCTCACGTCGGTGGTCTCTCCCGACCAGTGTTTCATCAGCAGGCCCTTGGCCTGGTCCTCGCCCAGCCCGGCGATCTCCTCATCGGTCAGATTAAGGTTCGCCCTGAGCCCCTGCGCCAGCCAGTCCGGGAGTTCTGGCCGGAGTTCGGGCTCAGGATGAACGGGAATGTCCGCATAGAGGCGGCCCATCTCCTCGACAACATCGGCCAGTGATGCAATCCGCTCGTCGTCGTCACTCCTGAGGCTGGCGATGCGTTGACGGAGCTCCTCGTAGATTTCGGAGTCGGCGCGCGCCCCGGCGGCCCATACTTCGGCGACATCGAGGGTGGGCTGGTGCGCTTCATCCGTCGTCCGCCGCCAGACGATACGCCAGTGACGGTCGCCGACGACGAGCTTCCGGAATCCGACGAGCGCCCCGAGCAGCGGCTCACCCGCCTCGGTGTTTCGCTCCAGCAAGATCATCTTCGCGAAAACCGTTCGCAGTATCTGCGGGTCCTTGCGGTGCAGCCGATGCAGGTCCTGTACCGCAGCCTCGGTGAGCCGAACGCGGCATTCCGCTTCCGTCATCGCAGGCACGCCCCATCAATCATGCAGGCCGGCGTCGACTTCTGCCTCAAGCTCCGCCCGATTCACCCCGAACGCCTCCATGGCATGGTCCAGATCGGTCCGCTCCCCGGTATCCGTTGCGAACCGCGCCATGACGAGCGCGGCATCGCGGAGCGTCTCCCGGTCCCGCCTCAGTTGCGCGAGCTCTTCCGCGCCCACGACTTCAGCCACGACCCGACCGTGCCGTGACAGCGCAACGTCCTCGCCAACGGCCGCCGACTTCACCAGCGCGGAGACGCCGGCGCGGGATGCCTCGGTAATCGTCATGTTCACCATCCCTCAAATATACACAGATTTCTGCATAGAATCCATGTTCCGGGGCACCCAAGAGCCACTGCGGCCGCCTCTGGAACATGACTCCCATCCCATCAGGCGCCACCCGCATTTTGGGGCGACCAGAATACGGGAGACCCGGAGAGAGCCGGAACTAAACCCAGGGCGGCTCACCACTGGACCAGACCGCCTGCGCAGCGGAGTCGAGCTACTTCCGCCGACGCTTCTCCCGCGGCTGGTCGACCCCGATGTGCCGCCGCGTGCGCTTGCGCTCGATCGCGATGAAGACCGACCCGAGCAGCCACAGCGGGATCTGCGTCAGGAAGGCGATCTTGAACGCGTCCAGCGTGTAGTCCTCCGGCCGGCTCGCGCCCTGGAGGTCCATGGCGACGCCGATGAAGAACAGGGCCAGCAGGGCCGCCAGGAAGCCGCCCACGTTCGTGATGCCGGTGGCGGTGCTGAGCCGGTGTCTCGGGTTGTGGGTGCGCGCGTGGTCGAACGCGATCATCGACGCCGGCCCGCCGACGGCGAGCGCGATGGCCAGAACGAACAGCATCCACAGCGGCGCCGCCCCCGGCCACAGGATCACCACCAGCCAGGCCGCCATCTGGATCGCGACGGTCGGCAGCACCAGCAGCCGCGACCGCAGCAGCGGCACCTTCGCGGACAGCGTCCCGATGATCGGGCCGAACACCACGCCGAAAACCACCAGCGTGCTGGCCACGGCGGACGCCTCGCCGATGGACAGCCCCTGCCCGACGGTCAGGAACGGCACGCCCCACAGGATGACGAACGCGGTGCCGGCGAACGGCGTCGTGAAGTGCGTCCAGAACGCCAGTCGCGTGCCCGGGTGCGCCCACGCGGCGCGGATGCCCACGCGGGTGTCGACGGAGCTCTTGACGATCTCGATCGCGCCCGTGTCCGTGTTGACGGAGACGTCGGCCTTGTACCCGGGCGGGTGGTTGCGGATGAGCGCGAAGATCAGCACCGCGAACAGCACGGCCAGCCCGGCGACGGAACCGAACGCCACGGTCCAGGAGGTCGCGTGCACCAGGTGCGCCAGCGGGATGAGCGCCACCACCTGGCCCATCTGCCCGAGGATGCCGGTCAGCTGGTTCATCACCGGCGAGCGCTGCGCCGGGAACCATGTGGCGACGAGCCGCAGGACGGACGGGAACACGGTGGCGTCGCCGGCGCCGAGCAGCATGCGCGCGAACACGGCGATCCCGACGGTCGGCGCGAACGCGATCGTCAGCTGGCCCAGCGCCATGAGGATCATGCCGATCGTCATCATGGGCCGCGCGCCGTACCGGTCCAGCATCAGGCCGACGGGGATCTGCATGAGCGCGTAGACCACCAGCTGCAGGACGGCGAGCATGGAGAGCATGGAGGCGTCGGCGTCGTACCGTTCGGCGGCGTCCACGCCGACGGCCGACAGGGACGTGCGGTTCACGATCGACAGGACGTAGGCGGCGACGCCCACCACCCAGATCAGCCACATGCGCCAGGACGGGGCGGGGGAGATAGTTGTGCTCACTGACCAAGACACTACGCCCGTGACCTGACACGGTCTATCGGAACCGTCACAGTACGACGGCGCAGGTCACCGGCCGCTCGGGGCTCAGCCGTGCAGCGCGGGCCGGTAGACGAGCTCCTGGATGTCGGTGTCGAGCGTCCGGGTCTCGAGCAGCTCGAGGTCGAAGTCGGCCGCGCCCGCGAAGATCGGGTCCGCCCCGGTCCGGCCCGTGATGACAGGGAACAGCGTCACCTGGACACGGTCCACCAGGCCGGCGGCCATGAGCGCCCGGTTCATCGACAGGCTGCCGTGCGAGCGCAGGGGAACCGGGGACTCCGCCTTGAGCCGGGCGACAACGTCGACGGCGTCGCCGTTCGCGACCGTCGCGTCCGGCCAGTCGAGGGGCCCTTCCAGCGTGGTCGACACGACCGTCGCCGGCATGTTCCGCATCCGGGTGACCCAGGGGTCGCGCACGTCGGAGTCCGCGGTGCTCTCGGCGAGCATCTGCACGAACAGCCGGAACGTGTTGGCCCCGAAGACCATCCGCTGCTCCCGCTCGTACAGGGCGAGGCGGTGCCCGAGCAGCTCGGGCCCCTGCTTGCCCCAGTAGCCGGTCCAGTCCCCGCCGGCGGCACCGAATCCGTCGAGGCTGGAGAAGACGTCGAAGGTGTAGGTCGCGGACATGGTGCTCGCCTCCCGAGGGCTGTGCCCCCATCGTAGAACCGGGCCGCGCGGATGGCGATGGTTGTGCGGAAGGGGCTTCTCAGCCGATGACCGAGATGCCGAGCTTCTCGCAGTAGCCGACCAGCCAGTCGTCGTCGGCGGGGTTCACGCCGAAGGCGCGGGCGAATCCCGGGTCCTGAATGAACGCGGCGCCCTGGCCGGGGCGGCCGAAGAAGACGTAGGCGTAGCTCTCGTTGTGCTTGTCGCTGACCCACGCCAGCCCGTCGTAGCCCGCCAGAAAGGCGGCCTCCGCCCACTTGACGGTCGCGCCGTACTCACGGGGAGAGGTGTTGGTGACGTCCGAGGCCCGGGTCCGGAGTCTGCGCAACCCTTCCGACGTCAACGACGCCAGCCGGAGCCCGCGTGCCGGATGGAGCCGGGAGAGGACTCGACCGTTGAACGCCGACGGATAGAGCTTCGCCTCCTCCGGGGGCAGGTCGTGGAGGATCGTCTCGCAGACGGCCGCCTCCGGCGTGCTGGCCGCGTACAGCACCGGGACGGTGCCGCCGTCGACCTCGAAGAAGGCGAACCGCGAACGGGCGCCGCGCCCCGGGTTGAACTCGACCGCCTGGAATCGACCGCTGTGGACGCGGTACAGGTCGTCATCCTGGTCCAGCCGGATCTCGAGCGGGTCGAACGGACGCCCCGAGGGCGGGCGCCCCTCCGTCACCACTCGACCCCGAACGCCGCCCCCAGAGCCTCCTCGATCCTCGCCAAACCACCGGGCCCGGCGAGAAAATCGACTGGCCTGCGGTCATCGAGCGTGCGGCTGCGGCTGGCCATCCAGAGGGCGAGGTCGTGGTCCGAGACGTCGTACTCCCGTGCCCGCTTCACGATCTCCGGGATCGCGTCGAACACCTCGCCGGACGAATCGAACTGGTAGCCGGGATAGACGTACTGTCCCGCGCGCATGAACCCGATCAGCTTCCCGGCCCGGCGCCGGTCCCGCGCCCAGCTGCCCCGGGTATCGCGGCTGCCCACCAGCTTGGCGACCTCCTGCCCGGTCAGCAGGCCGAACGCCGCGTCGACCTCATGGAGTTCCCGCGCCAGATTCGCTGCCCGCGCGGCCTCCTGCGACGACGGCGGCAGCTCGAGCGCGTCGAACGCCTCCCCCAGCGCACGGCGCAGTTGCTGGACCCGGGCGGAGACCCGGACCAGCTCATCGGGGTCGACCGGCGCCGAGGGCCGGGGAAATTCGATGGTCGGCACAAGACACTCCTTCCATGAGTTCTATACCAATCATTCTAGCCATGGAAACCATGGGTGAACAGATCCCCGCCGCCCTCACGGCACGGAACCCTCCCCACGGGGCGTGCGGAGCGATTTCGCGGACGCCCCGGACTCTGATTTAATTCAGAATCATTCGCATTAAGGGGTTTCCGCAGCGCTGCGGGCCCTCCCGCCGCACCACCCAGCAAGGAACCGCCGCCCCATGCCCGCTCCCGCACCCCCGCGCCCCCTCGTCTCCCTGACCGGCGTCACGGTCGCCAGCCGGCGCACCCGGGAGACCCTGCTGACCGTGCCCGCGCTGGAGATCGCGCCCGCGACCCGCACGGTCGTCATGGGCCCCTCCGGCGCCGGCAAGTCGATGCTGCTCTCCGCGCTCACCGGGCGCCTGCCCGCCGGCGTCGTCCTCGACGGGACGCGCACCGCGCCCGCCGGCCTGCGCATCGGCTTCGTCCCGCAGCGCGGGGCCGAGGCCCTGCACCCGCTGCTGCCGGTCGGCCGCCAGCTGCGGGCCGTCACGGGCGCGACCGCCGCGCGCACGCGCCAGGTGCTCGCCGCCGTCGGGCTGGACGCGTCCGCCCTGGCCGGGCGGCGCCCGGCCGAGCTCTCCGGCGGGCAGCTGCAGCGCGTGGCGATCTCGCTGGCCTTCCTCGGCTCCCCCGCCCTGGTGATCGCCGACGAGCCGACCAGCGCCCTGGACAACGCCTCCCGCGACGAGACCCTGTCCGTGCTGCGCGGGCTCTCCCAGGCGGCCGGCAGCGCGCTGGTCGTCGCCACGCACGACCCGCTGGTCCGCGCGAAGCTCGCCGCCGACCTGATCCGCGTCGAGTCCGGCCGGGTCCACCTCGGCGACGTGGAGACCGCCGACGACGCGCGGGCGACGGCCGCATGAGCGCGCCGGTCCTGGAGGCGTGCGGCATCGGGGCCGCCTACGGCACGCGCCGACGCCCCGTCACGGCCCTGCACCCCGCCGACTTCGCGCTGCACGCGGGCGAGTCCGTGGCCGTGATCGGCCGCTCGGGCGCGGGCAAGTCGACTCTCGCCGAGATCGTCCTCGGCCTGCGCGCCGCCAGCACCGGCCACGTCCTGGTGCACGGCGAGCGCTTCTGCGGCGCCGGCCGCACCCCGCACGCGGCCCGCCGCCACCTGGTCCAGGGCGTCCCGCAGGACGCGGGCGCCTCGCTGCCGCCGCGGGTTCCCGTGCGCGCCTCGATCGAGCGTGCCCTGGCCCGCCTCGGCGTGCCCGGCGACCCGTCCGCCCGCATCCGCGCCGCCGCCGACACCGCCAGCCTGGACCCGGCCCTGCTCGAGCGCACCCCGCGCCGGCTCTCCGGCGGGCAGGCCCAGCGCGCGGCGATCGCCCGCGCGGTCGCGGTCGGCCCGGACGTGGTCGTCGCCGACGAACCCACCAGCGCCCTCGACGCCGCCACCTCCGCCGGCCTCGCCGACGCCCTGCTCTCCCTGCCGGCCCGCACGGGCGGGGCCCTGCTGCTCGTCACGCACGACGACGCCCTCGCCGCCCGCTGCGACCGCGTCCTCACCGTCCGCGACGGGGTCGTGGAGCAGACGCGGTGAGCGCCGCGCAGCCGCTGCGCCCCGTCCTGGTGCTGCAGCTGGTCTTCATGCTGGGGTTCTCCTCGGTGGTGCCGTTCTTCGCCGCGATCGGCCAGTCCCGGTTCGGCCTGGACGCGGCCGCGGTCGGCGCGCTGGTGGGCGCCCGGGTCATCGCGCAGCAGGGCCTGTTCGTCGTCGGCGGATACCTGACCGACCGCTTGGGTGCGCGCACCCTCCTGCTCGCCGGGTGCCTGCTGCGCGCGCTCGCGTTCGGAATCATCGCGTGGGCGCCGGACGCGCCCGCGTTCGTCGCCGGCGTCGTCCTGGTGGGCCTGGCCGGGGCGCTCTTCTCCCCCGCGGTCGACGCCCTGATCGGGCGCATCGACGCCGAGCGGCGCGGGCACGACGGCGGTGCGCCCGCCCGCCGCGGTCCCGCGCCCTTCGCCGCGCTCGCCCTGGCCGGCGAGACGGGCGGGATCATCGCCTCGCTCGGCGCCGCGCGATTCATGCCCGAGCACTCGGTTCAACTCGCCGCGGCCTCAGCGGCGGTCTTCGTCGCCGCGGCCGTCGCCGTGCACCGGCTGATCCCGCGCGGCGTCGTCGTGCCGCCCACCCCCGGCGCCCGGGACGCGGCCGCGCCGCCGGCCGGACAGGAGCCGGCCCCGGCGGACCCCGTGCGCGTGGTGCCGCTGGCGGCCGCGTGCTCGGCCCTGTTGGCCGTCTACACGCAGCTGTTCTCCACGGTCCCGCTGGCCCTCGCCGAGCACGGGCTCGACGCCGGGCGCATGGGCGCGGTGGCCGCGGCCCTCTCGGCGGCCACGCTGGCGCTGCAGTGGCCGCTCTCCCGGCTCGCCGAGCGGCTGGGCCGCTGCACCGCGGTGATGCTCGCGCTCTACGTGTCGACGGCGGCGTGCCTGGCCGCGTTCGCCGGCCAGCTGTACCTGGACCCGGCCGCGCTGCCCTGGGCGTTCTGCGTGGTCGCCGTGCTGGTCGGCGTCTCGATGATGCTCGGCACCCCGAGCGCGCAGTCGCTCATCGCGGGCGGCTCGCACCGCTGGCGGGCCACCCGGCTGGCGTTCCTGCCCACCGCCGGCGGGATCGCCGCCTTCCTGACCACCACCGCGACCGGCGCCGTCGTCGGCCAGTGGGGCACCCTGGCCGCCTGGCCGCTCGCCGCCGCGCTGCCCGCTCTCATGCTGCCGCTGGCCTGGTACGCCCTGCGCCCGGCCCACGAACTCCGCCACCACTCGACCTCCGCGCCGGCGACCGCCGGCGCCCTGAACGACAAGGAACACACCCCGTGAACCACCGCCTCCGCACCGGCGCGCTCGCCGCCGGCGCCCTCGCCCTGACCCTGCCGCTGGCCGGCTGCTTCTCCGCCGAATCCGCCGAATCGAGCGGCACCGGCGACGACGCCCGCATCTCCCTGGCCATGATGCAGCCGCCGCGCTCGGGCCTGAACCCCATGAGCGACGACGCCTTCAAGCTCTCCCGCTGGGCCACCGCCGAGACCCTCGTGGCGCTCGACGACACCAGCGACCCCGTGCCCGCCCTCGCCACCGAGTGGGAGCAGACCGACGACCTCACCTGGCGCTTCACCCTCCGCGACGGCGTGACGTTCCACGACGGCACCGAGCTGACCGCCGAGGCCGCCGCGCACTCGCTGCGCGTGGCCACCGAGTCGAGCCCGCTGCCGCGCATCCTCGACGGCGTGGACATGGAGGTCTCGGTCGACGACGGCCAGGTGGTCGTCACCACCGGGTCCCCCGACCCGCTGCTGCCGAACCGCCTGACCAGCCCGCAGTTGTCCATCCTGTCGGCGAACGCGTACGACGGCGGCACCATCAGCCCCGTGGGCACCGGCACCGGGCCGTTCGAGCTGGTCTCCGTGGACGGGACCTCCAGCGCCACGCTGGACCGCTTCGACGGCTACTGGGGCGCCCCGGCCGCCGCCGCCGGGATCGACGCCGACTTCGTCCCGGACGGCACGGCCCGCGCCGCGGCCCTGCGCACGGGCACCGCGCACGTCGTCGAGACCGTCCCGGCCGGCCAGGCCGCCTCGATCGACGAGGAGCTGCTGCACGAGGTGCCGATGCCGCGCACCAACACGCTCTACCTGAACGCGGAGTCGGGCCCGTTCGCGGACCCGGCCGTGCGGGCCGCGGCCCGCGAGGCCGTCGACCGCGCGCAGATCATCGCCTCCGCCTACGAGGACCGGGCCGACGAGGCCGTGGGCCTGCTCGGCCCGGCGCTGCCGTGGACGCTCGAGGAGCGCGGGGGCGCGGACTACGACGAGATCCTCGCCGGCCGCGCCGAGCCGGCCGACGTCGACGGCGTGGAGATCAGCCTGGGCACGTTCACCGACCGGGCCGAGCTGCCGGAGGTCGCGGTGCTGCTGGAGCAGCAGCTGGAGGCGGCCGGGTTCGTGGTGGAGCAGGACGTGCGCGAGTACCAGTTCATCGAGTCCGACGCCCTGGACGGCGCGTTCGACGCGTTCATCCTCTCCCGCGCCACCGTCCTGGACTCCGGCGACCCGGTGGCCTACTTCGGCGCCGACTTCACGTGCGCGGGCAGCTTCAACCTCTCCCAGCTCTGCGACGAGGACGTGGACGCGGCGATCGACGCGGCGTCGGCGGCCCCGGCCGGCGAGGCGCGCCGCGCGGCCATCATGGCCGCCGAGGCGCAGATCCTCGCGACCGATTCGGCCATCCCGCTGCTGCACGAGCGCGTCATCCAGGGCGAGACCGGCGGCGTCGCCGGAGCCGTCCGCGACCCGCGCGAGCGCACCCTCGTGACCAACGAGACCCGCATCGATGCGCAGTAGCGGCCGGCGGGCCCTGGCCTCGCGGATCCTCGCGGGGCTGGGCCTGCTCACGGTCGTCGGGGCGCTGCCGTGGCTCTCGCAGCGCGACCCGGCGCTCTCCGTGCTGCGCGCCCGCTACTCCGAGCTGGAGCCGACGCCGGAGGCCATCGCCTCCGTGCGGGCCGAGCTGGGGCTCGAGGGCGGGCCCTTCGCCATCAGCGCCCGCTGGTGGTCCGGCGTGCTGCGCGGGGACCTGGGCGACTCGTGGGTCTCCGGCACCCCGGTGGGCCCGGGCGCGGCGCAGGCCGTGGGGGTCTCGGCCACGCTGACGCTGCTGGCCGTGCTGGTCTGCCTGCTCGTCGCCGCCGCCCTGGTCGCGCCCGTGCTGCGGGCGGTCGCCCGGGACCAGCCCGTCCGGGGTTCCGGCCCGGCGGGCGTGGCGATGACGGCCCTGCCCGAGTTCCTGCTGGCCAGCGGCTTCCTGGTGCTCTTCGCGGTGTTCCTGCGCTGGTTCCCGCCCTACGGGTGGACCGGCCTGGAGACCGCGATCCTGCCGGCGGTGGCGCTCGGCATCCCGGCCGGCGGCCTGTTCGGGCGCCTGCTCGGCGACGCGCTGGCCGGGGCCTCCCGCGAGTCCTGGGTGGACGTGTGGCGGCTCGCGGGCGCGCGGCGGAGGGTGATCGTCCCGGCGGTGGTGCGCCGGGCGGCCGCCTCGGTGGTGGACCAGATGGGGCTGATCGTGATCGGGCTGCTCGGCGGCGCGGTCGCGGTGGAGCAGATCTTCGCGATCCCTGGGCTCGGCCGCTACCTGCTCGGCGCGGCCAACGCCCAGGACCTGCCGGCCCTGCAGGCGGGCGTGCTCGCCATGGCGGGCGCCGCCGTCGTGATCGGCGTGGTTGCGGGCGCGGCCCGCCTGTGGCTGCTGGGCGGGCCGCTGCCGGCTGGCTCGGTGGCGGCGCCGCCGGAGCGGCCGCACGGGGACCGGCTGGCGCAGTGGACGTTCGGGACCGGGTGCGCGCTGCTGGTACTGGTGCTGGTCGCGGGGCTGCCGCGGGATCCGTACGCGATCGTGCACGGCCGGCTCGAGGCGCCGTCGTGGCTGCTGCCGTTCGGCGCGGACGCGAGCGGGCGCGACCTGCTGGCGCGCGTCGCCCATGGCGCGCTGGGCACGCTGGTGCCGGCGCTGGTGATCGTGGTGGCGGCGATCGCGATCGGGCTGGTGCTCGCGTTCATCCCGAACGCGGTGCGCGGGCCGATCGAGGTCGCCAACGCGACGCCGCCCGTGATCGCGGGCGTGGTGATCGCGGCGCTGTTCGGGCCCACGATGGGCGGCGCGGCTGCGGCGGTGCTCTGGGTGAGCTGGCCGCCGCTGGCCTCGCACGCGGTGGCGCTCGTGGAGGAGGCCAAGGCGATGCCGCACGTGAAGTGGCTGCCGCTGGCCGGCGTGCGGCCGTTCGAGGTCATGACTCGGCACGTGGTGCCGGTGGTGGCGCCGGCACTGGCGCGGCACGGGATGCTGCGGCTGCCGGGCATCGCGCTGGCGCTGGCCTCGCTGGGGTTCCTGGGCCTCGGCGCGCAGCCGCCGGCACCGGAGTGGGGCCGACTGCTGGCCGAGGGCATCGACTACGTCGAGCGCGCCCCGTGGGCGACGGCGGCCCCGGCGGCGACGCTCGTGCTGGTCTCGGTGATCGCGGTGGCGGCGGCGTCGCTGCAGGGCTCGCAGCTGCCGCGCCCACCGCGCGACGGACGAGAGAAACCAGAGGTGCAACCGGCGGATGGTGTATCGGCGTAGGACGCCGCGCACGATTCCAGGTCTCCCGAGTGAGGAACGATATCGAACTCTCCGGATTTTCCGGAGAGTTCGATCGAAATGCAATACGCAAAATCCAGGCGACAGTCGCCCCTTGCCGACCAAGAGCAGCTGTCCGGATTTTCCGGACATCTGGCCCCACCGGGCCTGCCCCCTCACCGGTCACGTTGTAGACGCGAGTCGCTCCGAGAGGTAGCGGTTGATGGAGACGTGCTGCTCGGCGGCGGCGATCGCCACATTGCGGTGAACCTCTGGCGAGACGCGCACCTTGAGGTTGCCGCTGTAGCGCCGCTCCGCGAAGGGCTGCGGAATCTCTTCACCGTTGGCAACCAGGTCTGCCACGACGTCCTCCAGCATTGCCTCCAGCCCGGAAAGGGCTTCGGCTTTGCTGTCCGCGATCCACGACAGGGAAGCGAATTCGGCCACCGTGGCAACATAGGCCTCGTCCTCCGGCGACCACATCACCGAATACCGGTAGTGGGCCACCCAGCGGACACCCTCATTCGCCACTTTCCATCGCCTCTACTCTGATTCGGTCGATAGCCGCCAGCACCTGACGAACCCTACGCTCCAAGCGTTCGGTGCGCTTCACGATCATGGTCCCACTAATGGAACCAGATGGGCAATATCAGGCAATGGCTGAATATTCATCTACCCACCATCCCTGCGACGACCCCCAATTTGGACGGGCGATCCGGCGCGCGCGGACCTCCCGGCTAAGCGGTCCGCGCCCTCAGCAGCCGACCCGTCGTCTTCACGAGCATCAGGACCAGCAGCACGATGCCCACATAGCCGTTGACGACGTAAACGATGTTGACCATCTGCGAGAAGGGCAGGACCAGGCCGATCAGCGTGCCGGCGGCGGCCAGCCCGAGGGTCGCACCCCGGTAGGCGCGCGTCTTCTCGGTGAGGAAGCGCGAGGAGACGGTCCACAGCAGCGGCACCGCGGTCGTGTAGATGCCGGCGAGGATGATGACGGAGAAGCCGGAGGCCAGCAGCGGGCTGAAGTCGGACGCCAGGGCCAGCAGCGGGATCTCGGTCCCGTTGACCCGGGCGATGCCGGCCAGCAGGCCCAGCCCCACCACGACGCAGGCGAGCGAGAACGCGATGCCGCCGACCACTCCGCCGGTGGACGCCTCCCGCCGGCTGCGCGCCGTCGCGCCGAGTGCGGTGAGGAAGGCCGCCAGCCAGAGCATGCAGAATCCCACGTAGGACAGTCCGGAGAGGAACCAGTTACTGGAGGCCCGCGTCAGCTCCAGCGTGGGCAGGAGTGCATTGCCGCCGGCGATGCCGTCCGCGCCGCGGATCAGGCCCAGGATCCCGAGGGCCACCGCGATCACGACGATCAGGGGCCCGATCTTGGCGATGACGTCGACCAGTCCGCGCAGCCCGAACCACACGGTGAGGCCGACGGCGACGGCCAGCCCGATGCCGCCGATGTACTTCGAGAGCCCGTAGTGCTCCTGGAAGACGGCACCCGCGCCGGCGACCATGACGGTGAAGCTGAGGAAGACGAAGAGGATCGAGAAGTAGTCGAAGAACGTGCCCAGGTGCCGGCCGCAGTAGTAGTGGAAGATCCGCGAGGGCCGATCGAACTTCTGCGCCTGCCCGGCGGTGAGGAACTCGACGCAGACGTACGTCATCAACACGAGGACCAGCGCGCCGGTGCCGAAGACGCCCGCATAGCCGTAGGACGTGAAGTACTGCAGGATCTCCTGCCCGGTGGCGAAGCCGGAGCCGATGAGGAAGGCGATGATGGCCCCGGCGTAGGTGAGGGCGCGGGGGATGCTCGTGGTCTCGGCGGGTTCCAAACGGGCTGTAGTCGGCGCGGTGTGGGCCATGGCTGGTCTGCTTCCGGAGTGCGGGATTGCGTCGACAACTGATATATGAGTCACATGTAAGATATGTCACAGTTTGGATCCGGTCAAGAAGGGCGGAGGTCAGCCCCGACGCAGGTCCGCGAGCGCCGTCCGGTAACGCGCGAGCGCGCGGCGCTGCACGTCCGTCTCCCCTGCATAGAGCACCCCGTACGCGAACGCCTCCTCGCCGTCGGCACGCGCGGCGTCCGCGGCGGCGCACACGAGCTCCTGGAAAGCGGCGCTGTCGCCGTACTCGCCCAGCGCGTCCTGCACCGCCTCGGCCCGCGTGCGCAGGCTCCGCCGCGCTCCCCCGAGGTGCGCGCCCGGTACGGCCTCCAGAACGCCGATCGTGTAGCGCAGGATCTTGGCCTGCTTGCGCACCTCGTGCAGCGCGGCGTTGTGGTCATCGGCTCCGGCGGCCGCCTCCGCCGCGCGCAGGACGCGCCGCAGCTGGCGGTCCACCGCCTTCCGCAGGGGCTTCTTCGCCGGCGCATCGTTCGCGGCATCGAGCGGCGGATCCGCCGCGAAGGTGGCCGCGGCGTCGAGCATCCGGCGGTGCCCGTCCGACTCCAGGCGGTGCCGGGTCGCGGCAGCGGCGCCGTCGCGCTCGGCCTGCAGCACGGAGCGCAACCGCACGACGACGTCGGCCGGCACCGCCGCGCCACCGCTCCCCGGGGCCCTGGCCGCCAGGAGTTCGAGCCCGGCCTCGGCGTCGCGGGTGGCGGAGAGCCCGCGGCCGAGGTTGCGCAGGTGGGCCTCGAGCGCTGTGGTCGTGCCGGGTTCGAACAGGTGGCGCGTGGCTTTGAGGAGACCGCGGAGGGTTCGCTCGGCGATGCGGAGCTGGTGCACGGCGTCGGGCTCGGCGCCGCGGGCGCGGACGTCCCACGCGCGCAGCTCGTCCGCAGCCCGGCCGAGGGCCGCGGAGAGCACCGGCCGAAGACCGCCGTCGGTTCCCATGGGCCAATTCTCCGCGCGGTCGATCCGGCTGGCTACCCTTGCTTCAGACGCATATACGCACTCATCTGGTTCGACGTCGGCAGCCACCCACTAAGAAAGAGGCTCCGACACAGCCGTGCCGGAGCCCCTCTTAGCAGCTATTTACCCCTTGGTCTTGCGAGGGTCATTCGCCGGACTGACCGTGTGCTTGTCACGAATCTCGCCCTTCCGGTCATGGATGGAAATTTCCCCACCCTGACGACGCTGCAGCGAATCCCGCATGTCGTTGTAGGCCTGAGCTTGCGTGTCCGCCCGGAAAGAGGCACGGGAGTTGCCCTGAATCTTGCCTACCCATTGGTCGCCGTCGCGATAGACATCTGCGTTCTGAGCCAACTTAGGCTCCTTTCCTCAAAGTTAGAAAAGTTTCGAAGACTGGTGGCCCACCACGTGGGCCACCAGCCCGAGGGATCCCCCGTGAAGCTGCGGGGTACGCCTCGCCAATGCCCGGTATACCTACCGGCGAACCGGGCGGACCCGGATCGTGCGGCGGATACGGATGCGGATGCGTCCTGCCACTGCAGTCTCCTCTCCGGGCACCGAGGGCGACGACTCACTGTGGCGACCAAAACTGGACATCCATACAGTTCGCTTCTAACCTGAAGACACTTTCCGCCTAGGAAAATGACAACAGCGAGCAGTCGGGCCCCGAGCCCTCTTGTTGTTGCGCCCGAGGACGTAGACGTTGCATCGTCTGCGTCCTTTTGCGTGCCGAGTGGTCTCGACACTTACGAGCCTACATCTAGTAGGCCACACAATCGCCACCCCCAAGATCTTGTCTTACAAGTATGTCATTACCACCTACCTTCGCCCACAGGACCTGTGGATATCTTTGAACCCTCCAAGTCCGAGAACATGGTGATGGGAATCTTCTGTCCACATCCTGTGCACTCCGGACTCACAACCTTAATCTCCGGCGTGTCACCATTCATCGGCGTGTCGAAGGTCCCAAGAATGGCTCCCCACTCATAGTCGATCGAAACCAACTGCCGCGGCGATGCGCTCGACCACGTCGTCCGGGTCCTCGTGCGCCCAGAAGCGCAGGACGGTCCAGCCGGCGGCCTCGAGGAGAGCGGTGGTCTCGGCGTCGCGGGCGGCGTTGGCGTCGAGCTTGGGCTCCCAGTAGTCGGCGTTCCGCTTCGGGTGGGTGCCATGGTCGGGGCAGCGGTGCCAGAAGCACCCGTCGATGAACACGGCGATGCGCCGCCGGGTGAACACGACGTCGGCCCGGCGCCGCAGCCCCTTCACGGGCGGGTAGTCCACGCGGTAGCGGAACCCGAGGGCGTGCAACCGGCGCCGGACCGCCAGCTCGATCGACGTGTCCCGGCGCTTGTTGCCCAGCATCGACCGCCGCGTCCCCGCGTCCGACGCCCACGACTCCGCCCGCTTCATGCGTTCATTGTCGACGGACGGCAATGCGTTGCCAACCGCCAGCTGCACTGGAGCGCGCACGACGACGGCGGCCGGGCAGGTGCGTGGCCCACCCGGCCGACATCGAGGTTGTGGCTATCGAGCGCCGCGGTTCAGCAGGGCTTCCAGGACTGGCCGCCCGGGGCGTAGCAGCGGGGTCCCGTGTAGCCGGGGTATGCGCCGCCTCCTGAGGAGGTGTCCGGCTTGGGCTGTGGCTGGGGCGCCGGCGCAGGTGCGGGCGCCGGCTGCTGGCGCTCCCTCTCGCGGCGCTCGGCTTCGGCAGCAGCTGCCGCTTCTGCAGCTTGCCGCGCTTCCTCGGCCTGCCGGGCCTCTTCAGCCTTGCGAGCCTCTTCGGCTTTGCGGGCCTCTTCGGCTTTGCGCTTCTCCTCAGCGATGCGCTTTTCCTCGGCGATGCGCTTCTCTTCGGCGATACGCTCCTCTTCGGCGATCCGGGCTTCTTCCACCGCCTTCAATTCGCTCTGAATCTCGCGCAGCGCGTCCTGGCGGCTCATCACGGCGGATTCTGCAGCCGCGACCTTGGTGGTGTAAGCGGTCAGGGCCGCCCCACTGAACACCTTGGACACCGCATGCTCCGACATGCGCAGTGCTTTGCGGACGGCGGTTCCGACAGTTTTCACCGTCGCGACCGTTGCGGCCGCGCCCGTGACCGCCGTGGCAGCTGCGGCAAGACTCGTCGGGTCCTCGGCAGGAAGCTCGTCGGCCAGCTGCTCCATCTGTCCCAGCTGGCCAGGCAACGTGCACCCGATGGCCGGATCGTAAAGTCCCGTGCCTGCTGCCTCAGCGGACTGCTGGGCTTCGAGGACTTCGTCGTAGAAGCGGTCGTTGGGCTCGTACAACACGGCGACGCCGAGGCCCGCGGCTGCGATGTCCGCGTTCACCAGGGAGTCCTCGAGGTAGACGCCGGCCAATGTGCGCCCGTACCTGTCGGTCTTCTCGACGTCGTAGTGCAGCGTGACTTCGGCGCCTTCCGTGAGCAACTCCTCCAGGTAGTTGCTGGCTTCTGGTCCGAGGCACTGAACGGCCTTCTCCGGGTGCTTCGTCTCCGGCGTATCGACGTTCAACAGCCGCACGCGTTCTTCGCGTCCTTCGACCACCGCGTCGAACGTATCGCCGTCGATGACGCGGACGACCGTGGCGACGTCAGCACCGCCGCTCACCGCCGTTGCGATGCCGACGGACGCCACGGCAACGGTGACTGCCGTGGCAGCACCGATCGTGAACTTGCTGGCCGTGGACGCAGCAGCCCATTTAGTCCCCATCCAGGACATGTTTCCCCCAACTATTTATTTGTTGGCACCACCGGCACATGACCGGAGTTGCGAGTGATAGGACCCATCCTATTGATAGGGCCGAACAAAATAGAGGTGAGGCCCCGCAAATGTCGCTCCCGGACGCATTCCCACTACGCGGCCTTGAACATAGACTCGGCCGCAGGCAGACAGGACGCTCACCGGGGAGGCTGATCGAATGGACTGGGAGACGATCGCGGACATTGCGACGACGGTCGGCACCTTCGTCGCCCTGGCCGGTGTCATCACGTCGGTCATCATCAACATTCGGTCCGAGCGAGCGGCGGCCATGAGGGCCGAGGCCGCGGCAAGGCTGGCCGACGCAAACTCACGGCGGGCCGTCGAGGCGCTCGAGCGCATTGCCGACCGTATCCCAGGCGGCACCAACGGCCTGAGCGTCGCCGCCGAGCCACCTGTCCCCCGCGCCGCGTGGGCTATGCGGCACCAGGAGGGCGATCTGTACGTTCTGGAGAACGTCGGCGACGCCACGGCCCATCAGACTTCAATCGCCTCGGCACCCGGCGCGAACCTCCGGTTCGAACCGCCGGCGGTCACCGACGTCGAGCCCGGCGGATCTGTGACATTCCGGGCCGCACAACGGCTCACCACGTCGGACAGCACCCTCACCGTGTCCTGGCAGGAAAACGGCGAGGCACGGCAGTGGAAGTACCCGCTTCCGCCGAGCTCGAGACCAGCCTGATCCCGTCGTCACCGTCAGGATTCAGCGGGGTTTTCCCCATCTCCGTCACGGCGCCCCTGAGGCGACCTCCGCTCCAGCCAGTCCACCACGGGCCGGAAAGCCAGCGAGGCCAGGGTTGCGACCACTCCGCCAACGACCGCAGCGAGCCACGGGGTCAGTACGACGTAGAAGAGCAGGCTCAATACCAGGAGCTCGACAAATAGCCCGAGCACGAAGAGGGCCTTGGGCCCCAGCCCCAGCGCACTACGGCGCAATCGTCGATTTACGAGATCCGAAACGATGACGAATGGGATGACACCACCAACAATGACCCAGCCGGCCATGGGGCGAACCGCCTCGCGGAAGTCACCCACGCCGGGGAGTAGGACAGCTGCCCACAGCCCGGCGAACCATGGCAAAGCAGCAAACGCCAGAACGGCGATGAAGAACGCGAGCAACCCGAGAATGTCCCACCAGCGGAGCTTGGACTGCCTCATTTCCGGCCTAGGCGCCAACGAATACAACAATCCAGTAAGCCATGCCATTTGCGACGTCGTAAGGTACCCCAACAGCCATCAGGCCCGCAGTGATGGTCCCTTCTTGGAAGTCGTCCCACTGCTCAATGAGATCAGCTGCTTTGTTTGCATGTGGCCGCCAGCTCTTGGGGAGCTTGTCCTGCCCATACCGCAAGGCCGCCACGAGACTCTTTTTAACGACGCTGCTGACGACGTTGTACGGCTGCGCGACGGACGCCGAGGTCGATGTCTTGCCTACGATCATGGATTCCGCAGCTCGAGCACCTGCCGTGTCACCAGCTTGCGCTGCGGACCGTGCGACATGCCGCCAAAATCCGTCACCTTGGCCAACCAACTGACCCGTGGAAACTGCACCGACATTTGGCCGGGCTTCAACAGTGACAGCACCAGCGCTTGCCGGAACAAGAACACTCGCAACCACGATGGAACTGGCGATGATCGTTGCACTTCTACGCATAACTTAGTCCAACTTCCCCTTCTCACGACAGCAGTGGTGAAACATAATAGCCTCGCGTATTCTATATAGACACTAGTCAACACGACTTGAGCGGTATCCGCAATCCGAACATACACAGACTGCATCAATTTGGGGGACATGGCCTGCCAGCCCAGGCTCCCGAAGGGCTCGTCAAGTGTGCGCCCGCGCAAAGTACAGGCTCCCGCGGTTGCCGCGCTGATCAGGTGACAACAGTCCTCACCTGTCGTGCCGGATTCTCCCCGATCGCGACAAATCGTAACCGCGCAACCACACCTCAAACCGGACGTGCTGTGCGAACTCGCGTTTTGGGACGCCGCAACTATCCCGACGCAGAGCTAGTTACGGCAACTGGCGCGAATGCCTGCACCAGCTGATCCACAATGCGGATGCGCCCTATTTGAGTGCAGGCCGCGAATTGCCGTTGTGCAGCTCAACCTGCCCCAACTCGTCCACGGCGTACACGTCGATGCCCAGCCGTTCACGAATGCGCGCCGGAACCCGGAGCGCGGCATTGACTGCTTCCTCGGGGACGATCACGGCGAAGCGTGCCTCGTCGAGATGCTCAGCCGGCATCCGTCGAAGCAGCTGGCCATAGAGGGTGTCGACGTCCAGCCCAAGAGCCGCCGTCCGC
Organism: Zhihengliuella salsuginis; assembly: GCF_014651715.1. Taxonomy (GTDB): domain Bacteria; phylum Actinomycetota; class Actinomycetes; order Actinomycetales; family Micrococcaceae; genus Zhihengliuella; species Zhihengliuella salsuginis. The sequence continues at coordinate 74,960 of NZ_BMXK01000006.1, read as the reverse complement.
CCCTTGGCCTCCCCGAAGAGCAGTTGCCCCTTGGGTCCGGTGGCACGCACGTCGCAGTACTCGATCTCGTATTCCACCGACCAACCCTGTTCGGCCAGGTACTTGCCGAACGCTTCTACTACACGCTTCTCGTCGCCTCGCATGTCACGCCTCTTCCGTGGTGTTGGATTCCCTTTCCAGTGCGGTTTGCTCGTCTGGCTCTTCGTCCTTCGCGCGTCGGCGGAACGCCCGCTCGGCAAGTCCGCCGGAGATCTTGCCCGTCAGCGACTTCGCCTGGTCGAAGCGCTCGGTCCCGAAACGACGAACGGATTCGGCACCCTCAACCCCCGTCTCCAGCACTTTGTCGCGGGCTTCACCGGCGGCCTCCAACCATCGCTTTGCTTCCAGGGCCTCCCGGTTGTGGTCAACGCCGAGGACTCCGTGAAACTCGACGACGGCGGTCGAGACGTGGTTGCTCGAGCGCACCACGGACTGGGAGGCCGTCGGGGAGAACAACACTTTCGCGTTGGCCGTCCCGGCCGCCACATCCATCCGGCCCATCAACCGCTCCGTGCTTTGCGAGATAAGTTCGATCCGGTTCTGCCGGGCGACCTTCACCCCGAGGCGGTGCTGGTCGAGCTCCTCTGGAGTCGAGTCCAGAACGCGATCAAGTTCCAGCACGGCGATCGCTTCCTGCAGTTGGAAGCAGCGCGCGAGAACAGCGAGCCACTCTTGAACCTTCTCTTCGGCCTCCCGAGTGGCCTCGGCGAGGTCGCCCATCTTCTTCTTGCTCTCCAGTTTGCCCGCCAAAGCGTCGAGCTGGCGCAGCGAGTAGGCCTGGGTGCGCGCGATCGTTCCTGAGGTGGCCTGCACCTTGGACCAGGTGACTTCGGAGACCCGGCCCGTGTGTTCGCGGACAGTCATCGCCTCGTCGATGGTCAGGTCGACACCGATCATGTCGGCGAGTACGGCGTCCTTCTGGGCGCGGAGCAGGTCGTCGACTTTCTCGTCGATCACCGCCAAGTAGTCGGTGATCTCGTCCATGGTCTGCTGCATCGCCACTTGCGCCATGATGCCCGCGGCCCCTGTAAGCAGTGCCGGATTCGTCAGAAAGGGTCCAGCACTCGATCCAAGCTTGGCCGTCTTCGAGAACTCGAGAATCCCCTTGATCTTTCCTTTGTCGGTCACCACAGCTCGACTGAACTCCGACGCCGATCCCTTCATCGCGTCGTACTTCTTGAGCGCTTGTGCGGATTCCTGAGTCAGCTTCACCCAACGCCCGGAATTGGCAGCGATTCCGGAGCCGGCTTGAGTAGCTGCCGAAGCCGCGCTGAAGGTGGACCCGAGCCGCTGCAGACCAAGCTCTCTCGACGGCAATCCCTCAGAAGCTAGAAAGCGCTCCACAGACGAAGTCTCGCCAATGACCGCGACGCCATCACCGTCACTAATCAACTCGATCTCGTTGTCCATCGTCGTCTCCTTGACGTTCGAGCAGAAATTATCTGCGAATGAGCGGCCTCACCGATTGGCGTGGACGGGCTTCTGCCCGCTACTTCTTGGTCGTCGCATCCATCCAGAGCACGATGTCGAGCGTCCGCAGCAAGGAGAGCTGAGACTGCCCGGACTCGGCCCGCACGTTTGCAATCGCAGTCGTGAACTCGCGATTGCCGGAGAAAGCCTCACGCCAGACGATCCAATGGTCGCGGCTTTGGTGAGCTAGACCTGCCTGCTCGCGCACGACACTGTCGTAGATGGGAACCAGTGCCGGGCGCTTGCGCGCCATGAGCTTGCTCGTCTTCGTCTGGCCGACGCGGGACTGGCCACGGAGCAGCTTCCACAGCCGTGACGCGGGACTATTATCGTCACCCAGAAGCGCGTGGAATTGCTCGCCAGAGAGATTTTCGAACGCGAGGTCGCTCGGAAGCTCCTCGAGACAGGCGGATATGTCTGCCGACAGCTCACCGAGGATCGCCAACTTCGCGTGCACGGGAATGCTGACCGAGAGGAGCTCGACGGAGAGCAGGTCCTCGAGGGTCAGGACGTTCGGCTCCTGCAAGCCGCCGCCGGCGAAGGTCTCGAAGCGGGCGCCCAAATAACCGGTCCGGCTCTCATCCAGCGTTCCAAAGTACTTCTTGACCAGCCTGACAGCTCGACTGGTCTCTGTTTCCGTTTCCGCGCCAGCGAGCGCCAGAAATCGATCGATCAGAATCTGCGGATCATCCGCCATGTTTCCCCCTTGTTGGTATTTCCTCGACTCTACTCAACGGCGAGACGAGCCACGTTTTCGAAAGCTGTATCTAGCTGTTCAAGATATTGCGGAACGCCGGATTCGGCTTCGCCGTCGGCAAGACAGTCCGGACCCGCTCGAGTGCCTCCGCCGGCGTCGAACCGGTCACCATCGAGCCGTAGAGCGCCGCGACCGTTGGCGTTCGCGATTCCATGCGTACGCAGTGCAGCAGCACCCGCTTGCCGGCATCGCGGAAGTCCTTCACCGCAGCGGCAGCGTCGCGCAGCGTGAACTCGGCATAGAGGTTGTCCTCGCTGTCGGTGATCCACATTTCGGCGTGGTCCTGGGCCGAGGCGACGCGCGCCTGCTCGGACCCGACGCGGCACAGACTGACGACGGCGTCGTAGTCACCCGTGCGCAGCGCGCCCACCGGACCGAGGACGACGCCGTCGTCGTCCGGGTGCGCCACGTAGCTCTCTTCCTCAGCACCGCCCCATTCGTCATACGACTGGTGGGGCACAGCCGGCCAGACGCCGCTCCGGTCTGCCCGGTGCGCCAGGGCGTCAGCCAAGGTGATCAGGTCGCGACCGCGCAGGCCAGGCCACCCGTGGATCATGCGCAACCAGGCGCTCGGGATCGCAGAGATCCCGTAGGCGCCGCCGATGAGGGACCCGGCGATCGCAGCGACCGTGTCCGTGTCCAGGCCGCCGCGGACCGCCGCCTCGAGCGCGGCACGCAGGTGGCCCGGACCGTCGGCGCCGTCCGCCGTCGTCGCAATCGCGGACCAGGCTCCCTGGAACGCCTCGACGACCCAGCCGTTCTTCGAAAAGTCGCGGGGGCGGGACGCCTCGGCGGTCTCGATGCGCCCGGCCCAGACGGGGGCGCGGTCGGCTGCGAGCAGGCTCAGGCCGACCCGGACGTCGAGCTCGCCCGTCAGGACGGCGTGACGGATGGCGACGGTCCACAGTCCGCACGCTTCGCCGGCTTCGGGGTCGAAGTGGGTGAGCCCGCTGATCCGGACCGCGGCGTCGTAGGCCTCCTGCGGGGAACGGTCGAGGAAGGCGAGCGCGACCGGCGCGGTGCGCATGAGGCTGCCGTTTCCGCCGGAGCGGCCCGTCGCTAGGTGCACTGCGCTGGCGGCGGCGACCGCGTCAGCAGCGGTGAGCTGCTCGCGGCCGTCCGCGGCGGCGGTGCGTGCCGCGCGGCCGAATACGTTGCGGGTCTGGCTTCCGACGTCGGCTGCGGTCTTGGCCCAGTCTGCCCAGTCGCGGACCATGGCGTCACACGCGGCGTCGGTCGCCTCGCCTCCGGCGGCCGCGAGGGCCCGGGCGACGACGACGGCCATGGAGGTGTCGTCGGTCCACTCCCCCGGTGCGAAGTCGCCAAGGCCGCCGCCGATCATGTTGACCGGTGTACCGTCGGCCATGGGCGGATCGAACTCGTATCCGGCCCCGAGTGCGTCGCCGGTGGCCATGCCGGTCAGAACACCGGCGATGCGCGCGTTCTGCGCTGAACTGAATCTCATGTTTCCCCCATTTGATTGTTCTTGCTTGAGAATATGCCGAGCCACCCGCTTTTTGGGTGGCCGGCCGAATATTTCTCGCCGAGTTTTCAGGCCTCGAGGAGATTGAGCTGGTGCCGCGGGTTGGTCAGCAGCGCGTGGATCTCGTGGTCCATCCAGTCGAGCGAGGCGACCTCGGCCTTGTCCGTGCCTCCACAGCGCCGCATCCCGATGCCGGCCTGCTCCGCACCCTGGGCGCGGACCCCGGCGGCGAGTTCGAGGAAGCGCCGGGCCCGGTGCGACGGCGTCGCAATGGGCGCCTGCCCGGCCGAGTCGAAGACCGCGGCCGCGACGATCGACTGGAACTGCCGCCGGAGCGCGATCGGCCGGTCGAACACCTCGGCGAACACGGGGTGCCCGGCGATGCCGACCATCACGCCGATCTGGCCGGGAAAGGGCTTCAGCGCGGCGGCCATCTCGGCGGCCTCCGGCTGGACCCGCTCGTCGTAGGCCAGGTAGGAGCCCGCCGGCGACGCCCCGTGCCGCGTTCCGACCTCGGCGACCCGGGACCACACGGCCTCCTGCCGGCGCGGGCCCGCCCCGTGGCCGGTCCCCGCGCTGCGCAGCCCCGAGCGGATGCGGGATCCGGCCCGGAGGCCGGAGGACCGGTGCGTCCCGTTCCCGCCCCAGCGCCCCTGCTCCACGCAGACGACGTCGACCTCGGTCCGCTCCAGCGCGGGAACCAGCACGGTCTCGGCGACCATGCGGTCCTGCTGCCCGCCGGCGAGCAGTTCGCCCGCGACCAGCAGCAGCGGCTGCCGGCCCGTGTTGCTGACGACCAGCCTGTCCACCCGGGCGCCGTCCGGCAGCTCGGAGACGGCGACGTCGTCGGTCAGCGTCGAGTACGCCGGGCCGGCCTGGCCCTCGCCCCAGATCGGGAACAGTGTCAGTGCGCCGCGGGTGGTTCCCCGGCCGATGTGCAGTGAGTCGATCATGGCGTTCCGCCTTCCGTTCGGACCGGTGCGCCGGCCGCTCTCCATCCCCCAACGAGCTGGAGTTGTCATTTCGACAATCACAACTATCCACCCATGTTTTGTAGTTGTCAAGAAGACAACTAGAGTCGGGGTGTGAGCACTTCCGAGCCGACCTACCAGAGCAAGCACCCGCCCTTCGCCGTCACCGTGGACCTCGTGGTCCTCGCCCTGCGGCCCGTCGAGTCGGCGGACCGCGCCGGCCGGCTCGGCCTCGACGTCGTGCTGATCGAACGCGGCGAGGCCCCGCACCTGGGCGCCCTGGCCCTGCCCGGCGGCTTCGTCCACGTGGACGAGGACCTGGAGGCGGCCGCCTACCGCGAGCTCGAGGAGGAGACCGGCCTGCGCCCCAGCGACGTCCGCCTCGCGCAGCTGGGCGCCTACGGCTCCCCCGGCCGCGACCCGCGCATGCGGACCGTCTCCGTCGCGTGGCTCGCGTTCGGGCGCGTGGACCGCACCCCGCACGCCGGGTCGGACGCCCGCGCCGCGCACTGGCTCCCGGCGGACCGCCTGCCGGCGGATCTCGCGTTCGATCACGCCAAGATCCTGCACGACGCCGTCGCCCAGGCCCGCACGCAGGTCCAGGACGTGCGGGTGGCGGCCTCGTTCCTGCCGCCGGTCTTCACGCTCAGCCAGCTGCGCCGGGTCTACGAAGCGGTGTGGGGGCTGGAGCTGGACGCCCCGAACTTCCAGCGGCGCATCCTCGCACTCACCGGCGGGGCGGCGGGGGATCAGCGGCCGCTGCTGCGGACCGAGGCGGACGGCATCGTGGATACGACGACGTCGCGCCGCTCCAAACACGTGCTGAAGCTGAACCCGCGGGCGCACGATCTGCCAACGCAGTCCTGCCGGTTCGACCTCCCGCGCTGACCCGAGTCCGGGCTCGTATCCAGATGGATTCGTGCTAGCCAATTCGCCGCGGAATGCACCGCCGAGATTTGTGTAGATTCCAGGCCCGGCAGTCGTTCCTCATTTGCGGGTGACCGCCCGTAGAGTTCGATCATCAACAGCGCCGGCATCCGGTCGGCGACGAGAAATTGAATTGCATGCTCCAAGGGGTGGCCGACTCCGTCGCATAGGAGCGGTTCATCACCCTCCGTCCAAACTTGGCTTACTTGCATGGTGGGGGCTCACTATAAACAAAGCGAGCGCGCACCGCATCGTCTCCAAAAGCGGCTACATGGTAGTGCTCACCAGCCAGTTCTACGCCGATTACAATCGAGACGGCGAGCAGGTCACGGTCGCCGCCCCGCACGGCTCTGTGATCGCGACCTACGCCAAGCCGGCGGCACGCGCCGGCAGGCATGGCCCCACCGAGCCTCGACCATCCACGAGGTCATGAGACCTGCCAAAGTGCATGATGTCCTAATTCATCACACTGCCCCCAGCTACACCCTCGTTTGTGATAAATTCTCGCCTATTGGTTTTAGCTGAGAATTCCAGATAGACTACGCACATCTCGCGTCAACCTCAACTGCAGCGCTGCTCCTCCGCAATAATAATAACACCAATTTGGGACAATGTTTGTATTACAATAACCAGCTCGAAAACAGCATAGAAGAAAGCAAACATGCCGGCAATCAAAGTTACGAAATGACTCAGATACATCCCAACAGGAGCCATCTCTAGATCACCACCGAACAACATCGCGAAAACGCAGACAAAGATCAGGGAAAGTTGGGACAACCCGGCCCAAACCAGGACAAACACTAGATCTGAAAGTACACTCTTGCCCTCCAATGCTCCACGTCTCCGAGACCAGTCCCGGAGACGTCGAGCACCTGGAAGACCCAAACTCAAGACTAGGGACGTAAAGCAGGCGCCAACCGAAATCGAGGAAAATGTCAACCCGTGCGAAGCGGCATCAGAAATCTTAGTGCTTGCAGCCGGGAGAAAAGGCAAAGCCAAAGATACAAGAATAGCCAGCATCATCGAGATATATGGTGCCCAACTTGAAACTAGCTGTCTTCTCCTCGGCCAAATCTGTCCTCTGAAGAGCCTCAGATCCAGCACTGGCGGCTTGCTGCCATGCATCTGCGCACCTCCTAGAAATTCAACTGAAGTCGTCGCGTTGTCGTCGACCCCAGGCTGCCGCTAGTTTTCTCAGTCGTTCCGCCACTCGAGATCCCCAATCTCTTCCACCATCTGTGACGCGACTTCTAGTAACGGCGCCAGTTGATCGATCGCGTCCGAGTGAGGGTCAATGCGAGCTGTTCCTTTTACCACATGCTTCTGCAAGCTCACAGAACGCTCGCCCTCATATTCCGGCGTTCGCCCTTTGATAACCGCATTCTTCAGTGCATTAATGGGCCGACGCGCCAGTTCGATTACTTCGTTTACCACTCCTCGCGTCTTGGAAAGGCTCTGCCCTCTATCGGCGTTGAGTTGAAGTTGAACGGCTCCAGCATTCGACTCACCAAGCTCGCCAAGCATAGCCTCAGCGCTCTTCGTCCAGCTATGGTTCGGTCGCTTCAACGTGATAGAAGCCTCACGAATGCGTGTAAATCTGGAAACTTCTTCCTCGAAAGAGCGACTGGGGATTGGGTTCAGAGACATAGTTAGTCCAGCCATACCGAGGCGTCCTCGCCCGAAATTCGAGAGGAACTTCTCGATCTGATAAACAGGGACTCCTGGCCTCTTACGCTCCAGCAATACAATTCGTTCCGCCGGGTACACGATTACCCATGCCCCATTAACTACAAACCGGTTACCTCCGGGGTTTACGCTAGCAGTTGTAGCTGTATTCGGGTCGTACATCACGGGCAGTTCCGTTGAATTTCCCGATACAAATCGAAACGCTAGCATTCCTCCGCGGCTCGACGTCTCAGTAATCGCGACAGTGTCCTCGCCCATGGGCATCCTTAGGTCACGCGGATCCGTTTCGAGCACACTGTGAAATAGAAACGGATAGTCCAACAGACTCTCGTCTGGCGAGCCCGCTTGGACGTGCCCGTGGATGCTGTGTGCTTCCACCGTCCGGATAACTGATCGCGCCAAGAGTTTCCCTTCCCCCACCTTGGCGGCCCGCAAGCGCCCCCAAGTCATCAATATCTACCAAGGATACTTTCTCACAGTGCTGATAGTTGTGTGAGTCTCCGAGGCTCTTGACGTCGTCGGCGCTCAAACGTGAGGTAGCCGGGCGCCCCTCCGAAGATCCATGCGGTCGACAGTAGAAGACGTACCTAGCCATGCCTGCATGGCTTCGCCACTAAAATATTCGCCTCGTGGGGTCCGTCGCTCCTGCCTTCGGGGCCACTGCGCTGGCCCCGAAGGCAATATCCACTGGCTTTCACCAAAAAATCCTCACTCGTGCTGCAGCTACTGGCGGAGGGAGTGATCTCCGCGTCGCAGGGATGTCGCACAAGCCCATCACGGCGGCACTGGAAGCCGCCGGTGCGTATATGGCGAGCATGAATTCAGTCACGTGCCTATCGACGTCCGGTGGACGATCCCGAACCAGTCCGACAAAGCCCAGTATGGGGCGGTGGCACACCACTGCAAACGACACGAGATCAAGGCGTGGGCATACAACAGGATCCGCAGCAGGTCCCTAAAATTGGTCCCGTCAGTGCGCCCGATCCCCGCATACCCCTACCACAGAGCAGCCCCTACCGCGTCAATGGCACCTTGACCGAGCCCGACCCGGATCAACTATTCGGCACTAGCGCTCGTGGTCAAGAATTGACCGTTCTTGGCGCATACATCACAGAGTAGCTATTGACCCCGATCAGGTTACAGAGAGCCTCAACGTCAGACCACTCGCCGGCCGGCAGTGGACGCATGCTCGGTCGTGTGATGGCAATTGCGACGCGAGCCGTGCCGAGCACGCGGGCCCGTGAGGCCGCCCAGTGCAGGTCGCGCAGGCCTCGCAGCGGGCCCCAGAATACGGTCACCGAGTCACCATTGGGACCACGCGCCTCGCATCTCATCGGCTTCTGTTCGATCGTTCCGCTGACGACTGTCCATTCGACGCCCAGCGCAGCATGAATGATCGCGCTAGGCCCCGGATAACGCCGTGCGGTGAACTTAGCGGTGCCCCCGATACCCTCCAGTGCGCGCGGGTATTCCTTAGCGACACTATCTTTGAGCCACACGCGGATCTCCCCATCGGTCATGTAGGGGTGCAGCGGTCCACCGAATTCTGGGTCGGCTACAAGCTCGTTAAAGACAGCCCCGCGCTCGCTTGTTGGGACGCGCTCCCATCGTCGATGATCGAAGATTCTGTACGCATACGCCAGCGCCTCCTCGCGCACGTGCTCCGGGAGTCTCACAGTGTCCTCTCATCGCCACCGCGATGGGGAATGTCCTCGATCGGAGGGAACTCCAATCTCACCACGTCGGCGGCTGTTGCCAAATCACCGACGTCCGCAATCCACTGCTCAATGAAACCTGCAACGATTTGATCCTCAAAGTCGAATTTCGACCGGCTGACGTTTAGGATCTCACTTTCGCCAGCTTCGACGTGAGCCCTAAATGACGAGACCTCGGCTATGCGTCGCAGATCTGAGACGCAATCTAGGACAACAACCTTCTCCTTCCCAGCACGCAAGCGGAGTCCACGGCCGAGCTGCTGGATAAAGATTCGACGGGAATGGGTAACCCTAGCGAATACGATAATGTTTACGTCTGGGACATCGATGCCCTCATTGAGAAGGTCCACGCTAGTTAGTAGCTGAGTCTTCCCTGACCGAAACCGGAGCAGAGCCTGCTGCCGCTCACGCTTAGTCAGGCCGTTGTGCACCGTTTCGACCCCTCGCCAGGTAGAGGAACGGCACAGAAGCTCCGCGAGTGCTTCCGCGTGTTGGATCGTCTGGCAGAACACAATCCCGCGTGGTGCGCGCGTCGCGTTCCACACTGCGGTAAGCCGGTCACGAATTGCCTCGTCACGCTCAGGGATGAAAAGCCTGCGGTTGAGGTCCTTAATCGAGTAAGAGTGCTCAGATGCATCACGTACGAACTCCCAGTCGATATTGTCGGCAAGCAACCGATAGTCGACTTGAGCGAGATACCCTCTGGTGATCCCGTCCGGGATAGACATGCGTACGACCGGTGGTCCAAAGGTCCGTTCGATATCGAACCGGTCGCCTCGCCAGGGCGTTGCGGTCACCCCGAGGCGAGGCACGTCAACCAAGGTCTCGATCATCTGCGCGTAGTAACCGGTTTCACCCACGTGATGCACTTCGTCAACGACAAGTAGATCGGGACAAAAACCACGCTGGACATAGGCGTGCGCGCTGGGCAGGACTGCGAAGGTGACACCAGATAGATCGTCCCTGTGATCGCCGTCGCCGATCCTCTGGGTCGGCACTCCCTTTGGGATAAACGCCCACATTGACTTCTCGAGCTGGTCGATGAGGTCAGTCGAATGCGCGGCTACCAGCACACGAGAATCGGGTTTCTGCTCGAGCATTCTAGCCACAATCGAACCAGCTACTATCGTCTTGCCAAGGCCGGTGGCCAGATATACCAACGCGCGACCCGGACCGTCTTCACCTAGTGCCTCCCAGGCTTTCTTGACCGCTTCGTTCTGGTAAGGACGCAGCTCAACTTCCGGTGGCAATTCGTTCGCGCCGCGCGCCAGCTTTGCAAGCGCGGCACCATCCCATGCTTTCACCGATCGACCGACATCTGCAAAGGCTAAAATACGAGCGCGGGCCGATTTTGTGAAGCGCCCGTTTGTTACGACGATCCCCGAGGCCGCACCGTATGCGTCGATTGCCTGCGAAACTTCATTCACCGCGTCATCATTAACAGAACCGAGAGTCGGGTCCAGCTTCCACTTTGCCTGGATAGCCACGAGCTCTTGACCGAAATACGCAAGAAGATCGCCGCCCTGGTCGTTTGCACCATCGATGTTTACAACCTGAGTAAACCCCAGTAGTGGCAGCAAGCGCTCAAGGGATCGCGTGAAGCCACTCGGCCCACCCTCGACTAGCCGCTGTGAGGAAAGGAACTCAGCCATTGCTGTCCGGCCCGTTCTGCTCCGACACGACGCCGTCGAGGGTCTCCAGGCCGATCGAAAGCCGCAGCAACTCCCGAGGGCTCAGCCGGTCCGTCGCGCTGAGCATCCGCTGGAGGTCGCGGAGCAGGCTTGTGACGTGCGTGAGCCGCTCTTCGCGGATCACCTCGTCCTGCCACGACGCATAGGTGGTGGCGAATACACCACCGTCGAGCATCTGCTCGGGCATCTCCAGGGCTAGATCCTCGATAGCACGGGCACTGAGGTGTTCGGAGTATTCGCCAGAGTCGACCAAAGAGTTCCAGTCGGCCTGATCAGCGGCGTTCGCCGCAATCTTCTGAGTCTCGGTCTTCGCTGCGGGCGACAATCTCGACCAGATCCCGGTGGGATCTTCTTTGATGACCGAAACCACCGCTTCTCGAAGCTGGCTCAAGATACCCTCCGCAGACGCTCGAACAGTCGCTGCATCGATTTTCCGGTCACCCACCTGCTCTAAGACCCGCGACACGAAAACTCCGGCCCGGCCCTTGTAGCCCAGGTAGCCAGCCGCGTAGTCGTGGAAGACCGTAATTGCGACGTCAACTGGGTTCCAACCGTATTCGGCGAGCAAGGTGTGACGGCTGTCGAGGAAGATCTCAATTACGCCCGCTTCAAGGTTGGCGTTAGAGAATCCATCGGGTAGTTCCACACCCTTAGTAATGTACGCAGTCACCTTGATGGTGGTGGTGTCATCGGGAATTACGATAAGGGCGGCATCGAGTTGTGGAATGATGCGTCCGCTTGCCCGGAACCGAGCCAGCCGATCGTCACGGGTCTCCATCGCAGGCGTATTGGGCTGTTCAGTAGCACCGTCGCTGCCTCCCAGGGTATCCTTCTCGTCCGCATCACCACCCGAATCCGGCAAAAGATCAGCAATATTCGTATTGTCGAGGTCTCCGCCGTCGTCAGCATCCGCGAAACCGGCCTTGATCTCCTCGTGGTTGACGACATACCTCCACCACATCTCGTCCGACTGATAGTCAGTCAGGCCCTCTCGGAAATACCGCGCCCAAGTGCGCGCCTTGTCCGCCATCGCTTTCTCACCGTTGCCGGGAACCAAGTACCTATAGCCCGGATCGTACCGACGGTACGCGTGAAACAGCATGCCGAGGCGAGAAGAGTTACTCTCGAAGGAGAGCTGCTTGGCGCGTTGTTCTTGAAGCGGTCCGAAACCGCGAACCTTTTCAACGACTGCCCTCCATGCCACGGTGTCGCGACCGAAGTCGGTCTTCCTGTAATTAACAGGAAGATGATCGAGGTGGAGCTCACCAACAATGCGCCCACGGCCAAGTTCGGCCGGGTACTCCGTGAACCGCTCCCCTGTGTCCGAGTTGAGCCAATCGAAGAGACCTTTGTCGAGGTGGCGAATCGTGCGCCCCTCGCGAAGCAGCGAGATGCCAAAGTCGTTGGCATCGTCGTAGCGCTGGATGCCAAGCCATCCGCGGATCTCGCGAGCGCGCTGTTCAATCCGGTTAGACCCACATTCGACACATTGTTCTAGATCACGCATCTCGGGCGAGTGCCAGTGGCCGCAGTCAGAACAAGCGAAAGCCAAGCCTAGCTGCTCATTGATCTCAACGACGGCCGAAACGTGCTGCCCCTTATAGAGTACTGACCGCTCGGACGACCAGATGCACGGGATATAGGGCTTGACCGCCTCGCCGTTTAGACGCAGTCCGAGGCCGAGCCCTCCAATGACTTCCGCCCCAGCGATAACTGTGCCGGTTACGTTCCGGAGCATGTACGAATAAGTTTCGCCGATTCGGCTTCTGACACGGCTCGCGATGCCGTTCCAGCCGAGGCGCTTGACGGTGTCGCTCCGCAGCCGGGAGACGCCAACCGTCGTGCCATGTTCACCGATCGCCTTCGGCTCACGCGCGAGCGGCACCTGGAACGAATCTTCGGAACCCATAGCCTGGATGTCAATGGTTGCGATGGTCCACCAAGTCTCATCTGAGCGACCCGAGCGTATCGTCGTAACGTATCCCAACCTACCCGTCGCGACATTGAATCCCATTCCGAAGAGACCGAGGGAGCCATATCGATCGTTGCCCGACGAGCCCGCTCGCAGCGCGTTTCGCATCTGCTCCGACGACATGCCGCGCCCCGTGTCAGTCACACTGATGACGGACTCAGACGTGACCGATGCGCCGTAGGGCAGGTCGATCTCAACCTCACCTTCGAAGCCGGGTTTGTCCCGACGCGCACTTGCTAACTCATCTAGCGCGTTGTCGATGAGTTCGGCCAGACACTCCTCGACGCTCATGTCTACGTCGGCAATCACGTCCAGGATTCGCGGAGACGGAGTTAGGTCAAGTTGCTCTTCAGTCATTCCTAGGCGTCCAGTTCCCTTGAGGTAAATTCATAGCATTCAGGTCAGCAGGCCCCCAGGTCGGCTATTGGCCTAGTCACGTACTGGACCTGGGCCAGCGGGCCGACGATACCTACGCGGAGCTGCCGCATTCCTGCACCCATCCTAGTCGTCGATACCCAAATCCTCGGCACACAGCAATCATTCGACGGCTAGTCAAGCATGGACCTAAGTTATCCATGCGAGTAGCCCGATTGGAGTTCCGCATAGTGGTGTGACGCAACGGTGATCAGCACGTCGTAGTCACGGCAAACGCGGTCACCGTATAACCCTTCGGGTGAACCCCTCACAGCACACTCGAACGAAGTCATCACGATAACCGACCCACTCGTTTCTGGGCCACGCACTGTCCGGTTCGTCGCCGGAGCTGATGCGCGAACTGCTTCAATGGATGATCAATGCCCTGTTCTGGCGCGGACGCCGCGACGTCATCACTCGTCTCGGCGCCATGACGTTGCGGCGAGTTCGTCGCGTGCGAAGCCCATGGAGTGTGCAGGCTCTCCAGGAGTACACGACGGAGCAACTCGGCTACATGTCTCTCTAGCTCCGGAAAGGTTGAATCCCCTATACAACGCACATCTTTTCCACAAGGTAACGATTCGCAGTGGCGTCGGCGTGTTAACTGAGTAGATTTGAAGCATGAATGACGACAAAGACGAGGCCGCAAGCGGTAAGCAAGTTCCTATACCATGGGGCGACGGATACAGAACATGCACCGTTTGCGGCGGCGACTGCACACCCGATCCGGAAGGAGTCGACGGATTTGGTGTACGTATCATCTTTGTCTGCCCTCTTCACGGAGTGCACTCGGTAGTAGATCCATTCGAGGACAGACGATAAGCAGTCCGGAGATCGCACTCGAGTTGTAAGGCGTAGTCACAATGAGCCGAGGCACGAGCCATCGATGATAGGGCAATTGCGCCGAAAGGCCGCAGGCCATTCCCATGGCAGCGGTCCTACGGCCGGCCTATTATGGGCGACATGGCCTCCCTACGCTATTTGCACCACTAAAGAGGAAGGTCGTGAGAATAGCCGTTTAGGATCATGATGAGCACCATCGCCCGGAGACCACTGCACTTGCTGAACTCCTCCTTCAAAACCCCGCCTGACGTGCCAGGTTGGAGCGGCAGCACTGTGCCAGAGCAAATCAGGAAGAGAGAGCGACGCCCATCCTTCCTCGTCGAGCAGCACCCCAATGTCGCGTCGCGGACCTAAGTAGAGTCCGAACAATTCGAGAATTCGTTCTTCCTGGACCTGCATCTACGATCATCGTTGGTTTCGGCCTCGGCGCTAACCACAAACTCGTGGGCACCGAGCTTTCAGCCGTTTGCGGCCGCAGCCAATACAGCCCGGTTCCAGGATCGGACCGAGGACGCCTAATTCGAGCCTCTTGTGGAGCACATCGATCGCCCGGTATCTGTGCTTATGCCTGACAGCAACAACTACTCAAGGCCGGTGCGTGTTGAGGTACTGGACCACGTCCTGCTCAATGTCGGCTGCGGTTTCAGACCTCTCATTGAGCTTAGGTGCCCATGCGCGTCCGGGGTGGAGTGTGTCCCAGCGCGGACGAAGACCCTTATATCTGCCTGCGCCAGGGTCGTGGTTACCTAGGCCATCGACGATGACATTCCAGGCGGGATTGTGCATACGAATAGCCACAACCTCCGCCAAGGGCACCCAAGTGGGCGCCACTGCCAGTGCTCGAACCTGAAAGTCAGAGACGTCAAGGTTGGTGGCGGCACCAATTGAAGCACGATGTTTGCCAATTCTATTAAACAGCTTTGCCCCTACGGGTTTATTTGCCTGTTCAGGGTCACCCTTTCGCGCATTCTCTGCATCGGCTTTGCCGATGTAGAGGGCCCACGCCCCTGCATTAGACATGTTCTCGTCTGCAAGAAGCCTGTACGCCGGATGCTCTCCGGTGTAGTAAAGGGCATATATACCAGCTCCATCGAAGCGCTCGAGCTTGGCCAATGATTCTACCGGACGTTCATCGAGGGCACGCGCGATCGACGCACCGAGATTGTCGTAGTCGAGAGGGTCGAAATGCTTGGTCATGCCGGCATCATCAACCGAGCAGTGTTCCGTTGAGTCACCTCGGCGACGCTCTTCTTCGCACTGTCGAGCTCTAGATGCTCGACGACGCTGGCCATCACAGTCTGGGCGAGTTTGACAGGTACAGCGTTACCAACTTGGCGCATCGCCTCTGTCCACGCTCCATGAAGTGCGTAACGATCCGGGAATGTCTGGATTCGAGCCGCTTCACGGGTGGAGTAATAACGCACGGAGCCGTCAGGGAACCGCATCATGTTTTCGCCACCAGGCACGCCATGAACACCAGCTTTGAGCGCCTTGCTCGGCTCGTCAAGCAGTGATCCGGTGTGCCCGAGGTACGAACGCGCGCCGGCCTGCAGGCGATGATCTAGCCATCCACTAGCTGTTCGGTTCGCTGCAGGTTTCGGCAAACCAACCATCGCGTCACGGACCGTTCGCCAGGGTTTCTTACCGTCATCATCCCTAAGAATCCCACGCACAGGAATGCGATCAGCAACACGAACCCCATGCCGTTGCCAATAGTGTCCTTCGGTTTGGTCCCGCAGAAGCGCTGCTGCGGAGAACCCGGCTTTGGGAAACGACCACTCGGCGTCTACGTCCGAGCGGAAGCCAACCATGAATACGCGGTGGCGGCGCTGAGGTACACCATAGTCGGCCGCGTCCACCAAGGTAGTCACCAAGCGATAGTTAAGATCAGAGCGCACTGCCGTGTGTTCACGCTGAAGCCGGGTGAAGTGCTCTACCCACGTCTCCCCCTCACGCGCGCGCAACTCAGGATGCTGCAGGCGCAACTTGATGAACTCAAAGTAGTCTGAGAAGGAACTGCGCGTCAGGCCCTTCACATTCTCAACGACGAATGCGCGAGGTCGGAGCTGCTCAATGACTGAGGTAGTAGCCGGAAACATATCGCGCGGGTCTTCGGCGTTGCGAGCCATCCCGCCGAGGGAGAATGGCTGACAAGGCGGACCGCCGGTGACAACATCAACTTCGTCAGCTCCAGGCACCTGAGACCAGTCGATCGAGCGGACGTCACCCTCGAGTACATTGAGGCCACGGACTAGTGGATAGTCGACTGCCGCGTTCTCGCGCATGGTCTGGCAGGCCCACTTATTCCACTCTGCTGCGGCAACATGTTCGACCCCAGCAATGGCCGACCCCAGTAGTAGCCCACCGCCTCCTGCGAAGAGCTCTACTCCCCGTACTGCCACTGCAATCTCCCTCGTGCACGACCGACTGTGTACTCTTGACAAGAGTACCGTGATGACGCAGCTGAATCTCGAATGGGCATCCCGGGCGGACTATCCAAGCCCACGCCCTGAGGCTACAGCCACAACTCGCTCTTCATGGACATCAAGTGCCCGATCCTCGAGAACGTCGTCGCGGACCACGAGGTCAATATCACCACACCGGTCGCGGACTCGTTCAGATACAGCGTCCAGACCGGCTACAGTACCAAAATACGTAGATCATGGACCACACCATCTTGCCGCGCAACTGCCTGGGGTCCGACGATCAGGTGCCTTCGGGCATCTGACCACTGCGCCGGCGTCGCACCGCACGCGGAGTCCACGGCCAATGACCTGTACGGACTGCTGCTCGAAGACGAGCGCGCCTACGGGGGCCTTCCGTGGGATCCGCGACTTCGTCGCCTTAACGGTGAAGCGGATCATCGCCGTCAACGTCCAGGGCATCGCCGGCAAAATGCGCGACTACACCTCGCTGCCCTACACCAAGATCCAGTCCTTCTCCGTCGAGACGGCCGGCACGTTCGACCTCGACGCCGAACTCGACCTGTGATTCAGCGAGCTGGACAAAGTGCGACTGCTTTCCTCGCCGCTTGCTGGATCGCGAATTCGACACCCGTCGCTGTTGTGTAGGGTTCAGGCGTGCTCATCGTCAGGCCCCTCCCGATCCGCAGGTGCAAGCGCCAGAGTTGAATCCAGAGCCTCGCCCGTCGTCGCACGGCTCATCTCGCCAAAGAACCCACTTGCTACATGCTTTGCAAGCGTATGCGGAACATTCGCGCTCGCGGCTTCCGGGTGCGGCCCCCCGGTAGCCTCGAGGTACTGAAGCAGAGTTCTCAGGGCAGGACTCACCACCTGTTGGACTTCTGGCACTGAAAGCGTTCCTTCTAGCGGGGAGAGGTCGAGCTGAGCGAGATATTTCCAGAGGACGCGCGCACCGAGTTGCGGGTCTGCAGCGATCTCCGCGGCCAGCGAATCTCGATCAATACCAGCTTCCTCCAGCAGCCTGTCCAGCAGCCCCTGCCCGTCAGACCGCTTGAATCCATTGCGCTCTGCCAGCGGCGCGAGCAGGTCTCGGAGCCGGTCGAGTTCCAGACGTCCCTTACTGACTGCGGCGCCAAGTACATCGGCAACCAGGCTGATGTCACCCACCTCGGCGACGAGATCGGCGATCGTGCGCTCGATCGTCATGGTCGGGAGCCCCCGCACAAGAGTCACGTCGGACGGATCAAGCGCTCGCTGCCGGTAGCGAATCTCCGATCGCTGGCTCTGACGACGCTCCGACGAAACGAACTCGTGCCGATCAGCCCACAGGTCGCCTATTTCGTGCAGCACTGCCGCCGACGAGCTGGCAACCACGATTCCGCCGGCCAGGTCTTGCATCCGGTTCTCCGCGAGATTCTTCGGTTCGGTACTGAGCCAGGCGGCGCGCAGATTCTCGAATTCATCACCGGGAGCGCCCGCGTCTTTGTAGACGCCATGGGCCAGCCGCTCGAGATGCCCGGCTTCCGTGAGACGAGAAAGATTGAGCCGGGAAACTCCAAGCGCGCCCGCCTGAGCCGACGTCACCATCCCCCACTGGGAACCCGTGACGTCGGCAAGCACTTTCAGCGCGTCACCCGACTTCATGCTTGGATTGTATCTTTTAGAGTGAAACATTCCAAGTAGTAGTTCACCCAGAGGAGCGGTCGGTCTCGGCGCTTGAGCGCTCCCGCCGGCGTGCGCACCTCCGCGACCACGGTCAAACCCCGCGATCGGAATGAGCTCCCGACTCAGCGGCGCCCGCACCTATTTTGTGAGGAGTCTTCCTTAGCGTGGTTGTACCGGCCAGACGCCGGTGCCCGCCGCTTCCCAGACGGGCTCATCACGATCACAGTTGGGGGAAATCATGACTGCGAAAGGAAACCTGCCGCGGCGCACGGCCTCGCCGATGCGCGAGCTGTTCGCCACCGCACTGCTGGTGCTGGCGCTGGCCGCCTGCGGCACCAGTGACGTCGACGAGACTGCCGCATCCAGCAGCGCGGCGGCGGAGTCCGCCGCCCAGGCCGCGGAAGAATCGGCCGCCGCGGAGGCAGAAGCGGAAGCCGAAGCCGCCGCCGCGTCCTCACGCGCGGCTGAGGAATCCGCCGCTGCGGCAAAGGCCGCCGAAGAGTCCGAAGCCGCCGCCAAGAAGGAAGCTGAGGAAGAAGCCAAGGCCGAAGCCGAACGCAAGAAGCGTATCGACGACGCCAAGCCCGCGACCGAACGCGAACTGGCACTGGTCGCGAAGGACCCGGACGCCGCCTTCGGCGACATCATGGTCGTCTACGGCGAGATCACGCAATTCGACTCTGCGACCGGCAAGTGCACCTTCAGGGCGAACATCGCGCACCAGAACATGGCCGACACCTGGGACTACGACCACAACGCGATCTTCATGGCCGTGGACTCGGACGAGGAATGTCCGATCCTGGACGACGTCATCGCAGACGACGAAGTCGAGATCACGGCGACTGTCATGGGCGCGTTCAGCTACGACACCCAGATCGGCGGCAGCACGACCGTCCCGTCGTTCATCGTCAACGAGATCTCGCTGCTCAACTGATCGGACCGACCGGCCGGGTGCCCGCGGGCACCCGGCCGGCCCCGCCGTCGTCGTACCGGCCGAAGACTGCCCGCTGCACACGGACAGGCTGCTGCTCGAGGGCGAGCGCGTCTACGGGGCCTTCCGCGGGATCCGCGACTTCGTCGCCTTCACCGAGAAGCGGATCATCGCCGTAAACGTTCAGGGCATCACCGGCAAGAAGCGCGACTACACCTCGCTGCCCTACACCAAGATCCAGTCCTTCTCCGTCGAGACGGCCGGCACGTTCGACCTCGACGCCGAACTCGACCTGTGGTTCAGCGGGCTGGGCAAGGTGCGGCTCGAATTCACCAGCGCCGTCGACATCCGCTGGCTGTCGCAGTTCATCGCCGGGCGGGTTCTGTAATAGATCCGACCGTCCGCCGACACAGCTTCGTCGACGCAGGAACACCCGCCAAACGAACGAAGCATGCCCGGATACATCTACTTCCTTAGAATCTCCAACAAGCCTCAGCACGCATAGCGGCACAAAGCTTGTTGGACATTTGATCCAGTGCGTGCATTGAACGTCACGCGCTCCCGCATCAACGTGGTCGGGCCTACGGCGGAAGCGTGGAGTGAACAGCCGCCGCCGTGCTTACGGGGCAGCTGGCGCCGGCGACTACTCTCGGGCGAACCGATCGTCGTCGCGGTGGACCGTCGACGACTCACCGCCGCCCTCGAGGACGGCCGTGACCTGTTCCAGCTCCGGGGCGTCGAAGTAGATGTTCTCCAGGATCGTGATCGCGATGCCCTGCAGCTCGTACTTCACATGCTCCTGCGGGTCCTGCGGGTCCTGCAGGTGCGGCAGCCGGGCGACGTCGTCGTTCAGAATCACCACCAGCTCGCCCTTCGCCGGCGTCTCCCACCCGGTGATCAGGTTGAAGCTGCCGTACAGGTCGTCGATCCCGGGCACACGGATCTTGGTCAGCCACTGGTCCATCTTCTCGTCGGCCCACGCCTGGCCCGTCAGCTCCGAGGCCCGGCTCGGCGAAGCTTCCGCCAGAGCGGCGCGCTGGTGCATCGGCAGCGCCATCTCCCACTGCCCGCGTGTGTAGGAGCGGGAGGCGCCTCCGTCATGCGTCACCGCGGTGACCCGCTCGAGCTCCGGGTACGCCTCGGCGGTCTGCTCCATGATGCTGTACCCGACTCCCCCGAGCGCGTCCGCGCTCCCCGGTGCCGCCTCCAGAGTGGCCACGAGTTCGCCCGGGGCTCCCGGCATCGTGGACTGCACGAAGTACCCGGGGTGGACCACCGCGTCCGGGCAGTCGGCGCCGTGTCCGGAGAGCCAGTGCCCGGTGACCTCGTTGGCCCACTGCTGGCGGTCCGAACCGGCCGACGGGAGAGACCAGAGCTGGCAGAACTCGTCGAAGGCCGCCTCCGGACGCCCGTTGGCGACGGCGGCCGCCTTGATGTCCGCCGGGTCGTCGGAGGCGGGCTCCTGTGAAGCGGAGGACGTGGCGGCGGCTTCGATCGGCCGGTCCTCGGACGACGCGTTCGGCGTCGGCGGGTTGGCCGGGCCGCCGCGCGCCTCGTTGGCAAAATGCACGATTCCAGCCATGACCAACGCCCCGACGAGCGCCACGCAGACGGCCAGGGCCGTCACGATCACGGCCAGGCGTTTGATGGACGTCTTGCGGTCGTCCGACATGATCCCCCACATCATCGCTGCGTCGGGCGGCCATTTCATCCGACCCCTGTGGATACGCAGTCCGGCGTCGTGTGGAAGCCTAGCTGAAAGCTACGCACGCGCCCAGCCTGCCCGTTCGCCGCCAAGGCCCGGGCGGATCCGCGCCGCGGCGTTGTCGCCGGTGACCACGCACACATAGGATCACAGCATGCGCCCTCCGTTTCGTATCCTCGTAGGCCTTTCCGTGGCCGGACTCGCCGCCTCCTCGCTCACCGCGTGCGGGCCCGCCACCCCGGAGCCCGACCCCGCCGCCGAGGCCCTCGCCTCCGCCCTCGAGTCCGGCGACTTCTCCGCCGTGCCGCTGGCGGAGACCACCGCGGAGGAGGCGGGCGACGTCGTCGTGCAGGCCTACTCCCCCATGGGCGAGATCCCGCACGCCCACACGGTCACGCAGGTGGCCGTGGACGAGGAGGAGCAGGACGGCGTGAAGACCGCGACCGCCACCCTGCACACCGTGTGGGACGTCGACGAGACGGAGAACGACTTCGCCTACGACACCCGCGCGGTGTGGGAGCTCGACGCCGAGGACGAGCGGTGGGAGCTGCGCTTCGCCCCCGAGATCTTGGCGCCCGAGCTGGGCGAGGGCGAGTCCCTGGCCGCGCAGACCACGTCCGGCGAGCGCGGGGAGATCACCGGCGCCGGCGACGAGCCCCTGGTGACGGACCGCCCCGTGGTGCGGGTGGGGATCGACAAGACGCGGGCCGAATCGAGCGAGTGGGAGGCCTCGGCGCGGGAGCTGGCCGGGCTGGTCGGGATCGACGCCGACGCCTACGCCGCGCGCGTCGAGGCGTCCGGCGACAAGGGCTGGGTGCAGGCGATCGTCCTGCGCGAGGACGGCCGGGAGGTCACCGACGAGCAGATCGCCGCGATCCCCGGGGCGATCGCGCAGCCGGACGAGATCCCGCTGGCGCCCACCCGCGAGTTCGCGCGGCCGATCCTCGGCACGGTCGGGGCCGCCACCGCGGAGATCATCGAGGAGTCGGAGGGGCGGATCGAGGCCGGCGACCAGGTGGGACTCTCCGGCCTGCAGGCCGCCTACAACGCGGACCTCGCCGGCACCAAGGGCGTCACCGTCACCCGCAACTCGGCTGAGGGCGAGCCCGTCGCCGAGCTCTACGCGAGCGAGCAGACCGACGGGCAGGACCTGGAACTGACCCTCGACGCCGACCTGCAGACGCACGCGGAGGCCGCGCTGGCCGACGTCGAACCCGCGTCCGCCCTGGTGGCGGTCCGCCCGTCCGACGGCGCCGTGCTCGCCGCCGCGTCCGGCCCCGGCAGCGAGAACTACAACACGGCCCTGCTGGGCCGGTACGCGCCGGGCTCCACGTTCAAGGTGGTCAGCGCACTCGCGATGCTGCGCGGCGGCTCCACCCCGGAGACCGAGGTCGAGTGCACGCCCACCACCGAGGTGGACGGGAAGTCGTTCAAGAACTTCGACGCCTACCCCGCCTCCGCGCTCGGCGGCATTCCCCTCTCCGAGGCCCTCGCCCAGTCCTGCAACACGGTCTTCGTGGACGCGGGGAACGACGTCGGCGCCGCGCCGCTCGCCGAGGCGGCGGCCGCGCTGGGCCTCACGGGTGAGGACACCACCGGGGCCGGCGCGTTCCTGGGGGCCGTGCCGGACGATTCGACCGGCACCGAGCTGGCGGCCAACATGATCGGGCAGGGCGTGGTGCAGGCCTCTCCCCTGGGCATGGCGACGGCCGCGGCGTCGGTCGCGAACGGGGCGACCGTGACGCCGAAGCTGGTCCTCTCCCCTGCGCAGGACGCAACCTCGGAGGACTCTTCAGCCGAAGCCTCCCCCTCACCGGACGCGCCGGCGGAACCGGCGAGCACGCTGACCGCGGAGGAGGCCGAGTCGCTGCGGACGATGATGACCGGGGTCGTGGACCACGGCACGCTCGTGGACCTGAAGGGCCTGCCGGGCGGCGCGGTGATCGGCAAGAGCGGCACGGCGGAGTACGACGACGAGGAGAACGCCCACGCCTGGACCATCGCCATCCAGGGCGACCTGGCCGTGGCGGTGTTCGTTGAGACGGGCGACGGCGGCTCGCACACGGCAGCCCCGCTGGTGGCGGACTTCCTGACGGCTGCCGCCGAGTAGGGGCCACTCCACTCCTGCCGCCCGGCCGCTTGACTTGAATACCCCTGGGGGTATTCTGGTCGGCATGAACAACTCCCCTCAGCCCGCCCGGCGCATCGTCGTGGTCGGCGGCGTCGCCGGCGGCATGAGCTTCGCCGCGCGCGCCCGCCGGCTCGACGAGTCCGCCGCCATCATCGTCCTGGACCGCGGCCGCCACGTCTCCTTCGCGAACTGCGGCCTGCCGTACCACCTCGACGGCGAGATCGCCGACGGATCGGCCCTGACCCTGCGCACTCCCGAGTCGTTCCGGCCGTCCGGCATCGACGTGCGCACCGGGCACGACGTCGTCGCCCTGGACCCGCACGCACGCACCCTCACCGTGGAAATCTCCGGCGACGGCGACCCCCGCACCGAGACCATCGCCTACGACGAGCTGCTGCTCTCCCCCGGCGGCCGCACCGTCCTCCCCGACGTCGACGGACTCGACGCCGGCTTCGCGTCCGGCCGGGTGCGCACGCTGCGCACGGTCGACGACGCCACCGGGCTGCGGGCCGACGTCGCCAACGGGCGGGCACGCACCGCCGTGGTCGTCGGGGCCGGCTTCATCGGCCTCGAGGCCGCCGAGACCCTCGCCGAGGCCGGGCTCGACGTCGCCCTCGTCCAGCGGTCCGGGCAGATCCTGCCGCCGCTCGAGCGCGAACTCGCGCACCTGGTCGCCGCGGAGGCCGAGCGACTCGGCGTCCGCATCCTCACCGGCCGCCGGCTGCGCGCCTACCGCCGGGGCACGGACGGAGGCGACGTCGTCGTGCTGGACGACGGCACGGAGCTGCCCGCCGACGCGACCGTGATCGCCACCGGCATCACCCCGGACACGGATGTGTTCGCCGCGGCCGGCGTCGAGTGCGACGCCGGCGCGATTCTGACCGACGAGCACGGCCGCACCAGCGTCGAGCACGTCTGGGCCGTCGGCGACGCGACCGCCCGCCCCACCGCGGTCACCGGCGCCACCCGCGCGACGGCCCTCGCCGGGCCCGCCAACCGGGCCGGCCGCCTGGTGGCGGACGCGATGCTCGGCGAGAACGCCCGCCCGCTGCCGCCCGCCCAGGGCACCGCCGTGGTCCGGGTCGGCGGGCTGACCGCCGCGATGACCGGCGCCAACCGGGCCGAGCTGGACGCCGCCGGCACCGCCTACGAGACCCTGCACCTGCACCCGCTGCAGCACGCCGGCTACTTCCCCGGCGCCGAGCAGATCCACCTCATCGTGCACATCGGCCCGAGCGGCCGGCTCCTCGGGGCGCAGGCCGTGGGGCGCGACGGCGTCGACAAGCGGATCGACGTCATCGCCACCGCCATGCGCGGCGGGCTGGGCGTGGCCGACCTGATTGACCTCGACCTCGCCTACGCCCCGCCGTACGGGTCCGCAAAGGACCCGGTGAACTTCGCCGGCATGCTCGGCGAGAACGTGACCGGCGGGCTGGTGCGGCTGTGGCACGCGGCCGAGGCCGAGGAGCTGGACGCGGCGCTGGTGCTGGACGTGCGCAACCCGGACGAGGTCGCCTCCGGCACCCTGCCGGGCGCCCTGGTGATCCCGGTGAACGAGCTGCGCTCTCGCCTGGGCGAGGTGTTCGCCGCCGCCGGGCACGACGACGACGCCCGGCCGATCCGCGTCCTCTGCGCGTCGGGCGTGCGCTCGGCCGCCGCCTACCGGATCGTCGTCCAGGCGGCCGCCGCGGAGGGGCGCGCCCTGGACGTCGCCACGCTCTCCGGCGGCATGCTGACGCTGCGCGCCTGGTACGGCGACGACGTCGACTCCCTCCTGACCACCCCCGAACTGGAGGCCGCATGATCTCCCACGACGAAGCAACCCAGCGCAAGATCCTGAACCGCCTCAAGCGGGCCCGCGGCCAGCTCGACGCCGTGATCGCGGCCGTAGAGGAGCAGAAGTCCTGCCGCGACGTGGTCACCCAGCTGTCCGCGGTGACGAGCGCGCTGGACAAGGCCGGCTTCGCGATCGTCTCCACCGCGATGCGCGAGTGCGTGATCGCCGACGGAGAGGACGGCGCCGCGGAGCGTGACGCCGACGGCAGCGACGACGACCGCATGAGCATCGACGAGCTCGAACAGCTCTTCATGCGCCTGGCCTGAGCGCCGGACCCCGACCCCAGATACCCCGATAGCCAACTTCACGGAGAGAACTATGTGCCGAGCAGTATCCTGCAAGACCTGCGGCAAGACCACCTGGGCCGGCTGCGGCCAGCACGTCGACTCGGTCAAGGCGACCGTCCCGGCCGGCCGGTGGTGCGGCGGCCACGAGAACCAGAAGAAGGGCTTCTTCGCCAGCCTCTTCGGCCGGTAGGTGCCACGCCTGGCGCGGGCGAAGGGCTGTGGATAACTCCAGGGCCATCTTTCCAGGGTGTATTAGCATGAACGGAAAGACTTAAGCCGCGGCGATGAGCGCACGCAGGGCCCTCGGGCCGCAACCGCTACATCGGAGGCCAAACAGTATAAGTTTCACTCAGCCCCTTTCCCAGGAAGTAAGTAATGGGACCAATCGCCTCCTACTTCGCTTATGCTGTCGCCCCGGCTGCCCTCACCTGGGTCTACGCATGGCTCGCCTGGACCGGCCGCTATCGCCGCTGGGTCAGATCACCCGTCACTATTGGAATCGCCCCGGCCTTCACATGGCACAAACGTAACTACTGGCCTTTCCTAGCCGCAGCCCTAGGCACCGGCCACCTATTCTGGGGAGCATTCAGCACTGTCAATTACATGTACCCGGATGAAGACGTTCTCGCCAGTGCGTTCCTGTACGCCGGAGCTGCGATCATCTTTCTCTTTGGCTCATGGTGGCCGGAGGCGTGGCGCCCTCAGTGGCACAAGGACTGGGTTGCACGCGGCGGCGACCGCGACCGTACAGGCACACCGCTCTTCTCCAACGAGGAGCTCATCGCCCGCGGCAAACTCCCACACGGCGCAGCAGCAAAGATTCAGCGCCAACAAGCCCGCGGCGCACGCAAGAAGCGCCACTAATCCACTACTCAAAACGGGTCTTCGACCTTCCGGAAGGGAAAACATGACTGAAACCGCGCCCACCCACACCGGCTTCACCGGCGCGCTCAGCTTCGTCCCTTCCAAGGGCTGGCAGCCCGAGCACGCACGCGAAGAGGTCGAGCTCCTCGCCGCCGTCCCCGACGCACCGTTCGCCCCCGGACCGCCACGGTATACCCCTGCGCAGGCAGCATCGACGAATACAAGCGCGACTCCATGATCTAGCTGTCGGAGGTGCCCGCGCGGGCAACGCGGGCGAAGGGTTGTGGATAACTCCAGGGCCATCTTTCCAGGGTGTATTAGCATGAACGGAAAGACTTATGCCGCGGCGGTGACCATCGCGGTTCGGTGCACGCTAGGACGGGGATCCACTCTGCCGGAAGGAGCGCACAATGACGTCTTGGGACATCCGCGTCGCAGCCAGCCGTGCCGCCATTACTGGCGCAAGGACTGATATCCAGACGATGGCTGCCCAGACGCCGAGCCTCGACGCGCGGATCACGGAAGCAGCTCATTCCACGAAGTCGCCTGAAATCGCAGCTGCCCTCGAACTGCTCCACCGCGACCATCTGGATCCGGTACTCAGCGCGGCCGAATCCATCGCCCTCAACGCCTGCGATCGCACCGACGACGTCATCGATTACCACGTGGCCGGTGACGAGGAGATGCGCCAGGTCGCCGAAAACGCGGCCACTACGGCTGCCAACGCGCAGGGCTTCTAGCATGTCAGTCACGTTCGTCCCCGCTGTCAGGCTCGAAGTCCTTCCCGCAGAATTGCCGCTGCCGGGCGAGGTTTCCGGTTCCGCCGACGCGATCACCGAGCACGCCCGCACGGCCAGGGGTCGGTACGACGACGCCGCAGCTTCCTGGGCTCAACTCTCCGACGGCCGCTTCATCACACCCCAAGCCGAGGAAGTCCACAGCGCATTTGAACGGCTCGTGCTGCCGGTCGTGCAGGACTACGAGTCTGCGGCCGGGCTGACAACCAACGCACTCGTGGCCTTCCAAGATGCGATCGACCGGCTCCGCCCGAGCATCCAGGACGCCCGGGAGCAGGCCTACGTCATGAACGCGGTTCCGCCGCCCGAGCGCGACGACGCATTTTGGGCTCAAGCCCAAAACCTCCAAGCGCGCCTCAACGGGCTGGGCGAACAGTACGCTCAGGCCGTCGAGGACTGCGTCAATGCGCTGAACCGTGCTGCCGCGCAGCAACGGAGCACCAGTTGGCAGGCGGGCCCGGCAAGCATGCTCAGCATGTCAAGCACCATCAGCGAGAGAGCGGCGAAGCACCTCCCCGAAGCGTCCCTGTTCAAACCGTACGAGAAGGACGGCCGGCTCATGTCGGCGTTCAAAGGCACGGGCCTCACCGGCGCGGCCGCGCACTCGGCCACGTGGATGGCTCGCAAAGCCGGCGTCCCAGACGACTACATCGATCGCGTCCACGAAGCCGCTTCCGGTGGAAAGCGCGTCAGCAATAACGAGACCAGCGCAATGCTCCGCTCCGCTGCCAAGGACCCCACCGCGCTCGGCTTCGTACTTCGGAAATTCCCTGCACTTCAGAAGTCCAAGACGAGCGTCAAGGGCGACCAAGTCTCGATGCGCCTTCAGCTCACGGACCCTGCAGGCCCACCGCGCCGGACCGGAAAATCGTCGACGGCGATGCGCAACGCGGTCAACAAGCTCGAGGATCTCTCCCAGAGCAAGGCCGCGAAATTCCTCGGCCCGGCAGGGCTCGCACTCGGTGCGTACGGCAACTACAACCAGGGCTACAACGACAGCCTGAGACGCAACCCCAACGCCACAGAAGCCGAACACCGCAAGGAAGCGCGTCTTGACTCAGCCATGAAGACTGGCGCCAATCTCGCCGGCTCGCTGGCCGGCGCCTCTGTTGGACGCGCCGCCGGAGCGGCGCTTGGCCAGGTTCTCATCCCCGTTCCGGGTGTCGGGATGGCCATCGGCGCCGTTGCAGGCAGTCTTCTCGGCGGATACTTCGGCAGTAAACTGGGCGACACTTTCGGCGACGCCGCCAACGAATCCCGATACGAGGGAGCCCGCATTGAAGACCAATTTCTGGCTGGAGGCAAGGCCGTGCTCGACTCCGTCAATCCCTTCTCCACGACTGGACCTTAGATGCTGGATACTCTGATCTCATTCTTTTTCATCGGAATACTGCCAGCAATTCTAGGCTGGGTCTATGCGTGGCTGGCATGGAGCGGCCGGTACCGCCGCTGGGTCAGAACGTCAGCAATTGCCGGGATTCCACCTATGTTCTCTTGGCACAAGCGGAATTACTGGCCGTTCCTATCGGCCGCGATCGGAACAGGCTGGATGCTCATGTGGGCTTTCAGCGCCGTCGATTATCTGTACCCAGATCAGGATGTCCTCGCCGAGACCCTTCTGATGGTCGGTGTTGGAATCATTCTCGTCCTGGGCTCGTGGTGGCCCGAGGCGTGGCGGCCGCAGTGGCACAAAGACTGGGTCGCACGCGGCGGCGACCGCAACCGCACCGGCACACCGCTCTTCTCTGACGAAGAGCTCATCGACCGCGGAAAACTCCCACACGGCGCAGCAGAAAAGATCCAGCGCCAGCAAGAACGCGCCGCGCGCAAGAAGCGCCGCTGATCTACCAACACTCCAATAGCCACAATGCCTTCCGGAAGAGAAATCATGACTGAGTCCGCGCCCACCCACACCGGCTTCACCGGCGCGCTCAGCTTCGTCCCCGTCGAGGGCTGGCAGCCCGAGCACGCGCGCGAAGAGCTCGAGCTCCTCGCTGTCTTCCCCGACGCACCGTTCGCTCCCTCCCTCACCGCCACGGTGATTCCCTTCGCGGGCGACATCCATGCGTTCGCCGCCCGCGCCCTCGACGGCCTCAACTCCACGTTGAAGGACTTCCGGCTCGTCAACGTCACCGGCTGGCAGCCCGACCTCGACGCGCTCGAGGCGCACGCGGCCGATCCTGAGTTGGAGAATCCCGAATCGCTGCGCCGTCGTCGTATTGAATATGTCCACCGCGCACCCGACGGTCAGCTGATCTCCGGAGCCGACTACCTCTTCATCGACCAAGGTTGGGCCGTGCAGGTGACGACCACCTGCGCCATTGCCGATCGCCTGCTGCACCACGACGCGTTCGAGTCCATGGTCGGCAACGTCTCCGTGCTGCGCCCCGCGGGCGCTGCGCCGGCGTCGGCGAGTCCGGCCACCATCGAGTACGACGACGTCGCATCCGCCGCCTTCGGCGCGAATGTCGAGTCGCTCGCGGGGTGGGCTGATCAGCCGCCGTTGCAGCGCGAGGGCGAGTTCATTCACGCGGCCACCTTGATGCAGGTGGAGCAGTTGGATTCAGAGAATCCCGTCAACCTGGGCAGGAACATCTTCCGGCCGACAGGGCTGACGAACGATGTCATCGCCAACATGCAGTGGCTGCAGCTTCTTGACGACGAGCTCCGCCCGACCGCCCTCGGGCGCTTCTTCCACCAGGCCATGGGGAACGCCGACATCAACGTTCAGGCAACGGCGCACCTGGCCGACGGCGCCGAATCGCTGCTCCAGATCGGCATCGTTGGCGAGACGGCACTCGTCATCGCTCAGCCAGGGTGCGCCGAGCTCCACGGCGGCGCCGTCTGGGGCCCGCCGGGCCCGGACCACTACTGGGCCGAAATTCTGCCGACCATCGAGGTCAGCCAGCGCATCCTCGAATGGGCAGGCGCCACACCAGCATGGAATCTGCAGATCCAACCGGACGCGCTCCCGGCCGCAACCATCGACGCCAAAGTCAGCGGCGAGGCCGCATCGACACAGGTGGGCGCCAATGCGGCGGCCCAGCGGCTCTGGGACCAAAAGTGGTGGCGCTGGAGCGTTCAGATGGAATCCGAGGGTCTGCACATCGACCCCCTGGAATACGTCAGCGCTGGTGCTGCCGGACCCCACGCCGTGCTTCCCGGGCCAACACCTGACACTCGACTGCTCTCCCCCACGCCGGCCCACCTGGTCTTCTGGCAGATCGAAGAACGCCTCCAGGCGGTCACATACAAACGCGACTCCATGATCTAACTGCAGGAGGCCCCGCGCGGGCGAAAGGTTGTGGATAACTCCAGGGCTGCCTTTCCAGGGTGTATTAGCATGATTGGAAAGACTTATGCCGCGCGCGAGCCCGGCACGATCCGGCACGCACGAGGCCATGACGGGAGGGCGGCGCAGCTTGAAGTTCGACATCCATCACGACGCCGCCCAGCAGACCACCCGCGTCGCCGAGTCCAACCTGGCCGAGATCCGGGAGCACCTCGCGGCCGTCGAGGCCCGCGACCGCGCACTGCGCGGCGGACTGTCCCAGAGCGACGCCGTCCGGTCCGCTCTGGAGGAGCTCTCCAACTACGTCGTCGCGCCCACCGAGCAGGCCCTGCGGGAGAGCGTCGACGCCGCCATCCACTGGACGCGCGTGGCCCTCGGCGAATACGCCGCCGGCGACCAGAAGATGGCGGACAACGCCAACCGGTCCGCCGCCCAGGCCGCCTCCCCGCACCCACCGGGGGCGCCAGGATGAGTTCACCGCTGTTCGAGGTCGTCGCCCTCGATGATCACGACGTCGTCCGCACCCGGGCGGTTTCCTACGCGGAGGCCGCCGCTTCCGTGCGGACCTCCGCCGAAACGACGCGGAACAACTGGCACCCGATCGGCCAGCAGTACAGCGCGGTCGAGTCGTTCACGGTCACCGCGGCGATGGACCGTCCCGTGCAGCTGGCATCGCAACTCGACGACGTCGCCGATGGCGCCCGCTCGGCGTTGACAACTTACGCGGACGCGCTGGAGGAGCTGTCCCGCCAGCGCGCCACCCTGCTCGCCGACATGGTGGCCTTCGAAACCAGCGGCCCGGGCGTGGAGGATCTGGACGCCCGAGAGCTGGCGATCACGCGTCTGCAGGACCGCTGCCACCACCTGGCCCAGGCGAAGGACGACGCCCAGAACCGGTGCGTCCAGTCGCTGCGCGGACTGAGCACCGCCGCCGCTCCCGAGGACGCTCGTCCCAAGCGCGTGCCCACGGCCGACGAGGCCGGAGACGTACACGACCCGACGCCCGGGGCAGCCGTCGAGATCGCCCGCGACGCCGGATTCGTCCCGGGCGACTCGTTCGACGACGGCCTCGATACCCTCAAGTGGGCCGCTCAGCACTACGGCGGCGCATTGGGCGCGGGTTCGAACTACTTTGCCCACAATCTGTCGCAGACGGTACTGAAGGCCGACTGGGTCCCGAATTTCATGGCGGGGATGGGCGCCAAAGACGCTCTCCTGGCGAAGTTCGATCTGACCCCGGAAGCCGTCTTGGACGGCAACAGCTCCCGCCATCCCTTCAGCAAGGCGGTAAATCTAGCCGACGGGGCCAAGAAGTTCGTGCAGCGCAGCGTCGCATTCCTGAACCCCAAGAACTTGGTTCCAGACGAAGGCCTCAAGGTCTCGAAGGACATGTGGGGAAGCGTTGGCAAATGGGCAGGACGCGCGGGTGGAGTCGTCGGCGCCGGCTTCACTGCCGTCGCGAGCTGGCAGGAAGACTCCCAGAAGCACCCGGAAATGACTGGCCGAGAAAAGACCGCACGTGCTGCTATGGTGACTGGCACTACGACAGTTGCCGCCATAGGTGGCGCCAAGGCGGGCGCGGCGATGGGCGCAGCCATCGGCACTTTCTGTGGTCCCGGAATCGGAACTGCCATAGGCGCCGTCGCCGGCGGAATCATCGGCGGTGCCGTCGCAGGGTTCGCAGCCAGCTCAAACGACGATTTCCTGAAGAAGATCGGCAGTCAGGTCTACGAGGTGGGCGATAATATATTTGGAAGGGCCGATACGTGAGCATTCTACTAGCCATTGTCGGAGGAATCCTATTTCCACTTCTTTCGGCCCACTACATAGTTCACCCTCGCCGCATCACTGACGCCTCGTGGTACGGTCATTTCAGCGAGTACACAAACCTCTATCTTTTCCCGCCCGGTTTCGCGCTACTTGCGTCAGTCTGCTGGGCCTACGTTGCCGACAGCTGGGGGTTAGATAATATCTTTACTGTCCTCAGCGTTGTCGCGATGTTCTGGGTCGCTCTCACCGCGCTCGGTTTCATCGCCATGCTCGGCGTCCCAATGCCGCCATTCATGACCCCCAAGTGGGTCCGTGAGCGCCGCAAGGCCGACCGTGAGGCCAAACGTCAGCGTCGCGCCGAGCGCAAGGCTGCACGAGACGAGACACCGGAGACAACAGCAAGTGGCGATTGAGTTGTCGTCGCTGCATCCCGCCAGTCGAAGCAGGACAGGACGCACAGGTAGACGATTCCGTGAACCCAGTATTCGAAGCAGCGCTCTGGTGCCCTGGTGGTGTTTTTTTCACAGTGCTAGCTATCCACTACATCGCGCATCCCCGACGCATTCAGGACGCTGCGTGGTATGGACACTTCACGGAATCCCTCTATTTATACGTTTCCCCACCGACGTTCGCATTCTTTGCCTCGACCATGTTCGCAAAGGCGTTCGGGGCCCTTGATGTCTAAGTACTCATCAGGTTCATGCTGTTCTGTGGTCTTTTGGCGGCCGGTCTCTGGGTAGTCAGATTCATCGCCATGCTCGGCGTCCCCATGCCGCCCTTCCTCACTCCCAAGTGGGTCCGAGACCGGCGCATGGCCGACCGCGAAGTCAAGCGGCGACGTCGTGCTGAACGCAAAGCACGTCAGGCCGAATACTGGCAGAGGAGCACCCGTGGATAACCCCACCGGAAAGCAAGACATGACCGAAACGCACTTCGCGGATCCCCGCGCCGTTTACACGCTCACCGCCCCGCCGAACTGGGACGTGGACGCCAGCGGCCTCGACGACGGCCTCCTCATCGCGACCTCCCGCGAGCCCTGGACGGCGGGCTTTCACCCCAACATCGTCATCACGCAGGTCGACCTCGGCGAGCACCCCGAAACGCCCGACGCCACGCTCGCCGACCAGCGCGGCGCCGAGCCCCTGCTGGCGCGCACGCTCGCCGACTACCGGCTCCTCCACCTCGACCGGGAACGCGTCGGCGCCCCGCCCGTGCAGGGCGTCATGCGCTCTGCCTCCTACACAAACGACGACGGCACCCCCGTCATGCTGCACCAGTGGGTGGCGCGCACCGCCGGCAAGGAAGTCGCCATGACCATCACCTTCGCCACCCCGGACATGCCCCACTGGGCCAGCGGCAGCTGGGTCATCGCCGAACTCCTCGAATGGCAGACCGCCCGATGACCACCGCCCTGACCACCATCACCCTCACCGACGTGGACTTCCGCGAGCTGATTTCCGCCCAGCACGACGGCGACGCCACCACCTGCCGCGACCTCACCGATACCTCCGGAATCCCGGTGGTGCGCGCCGGGACCCTGACACCCGAGGTGTCCGACCTGGTCCAGCTGATCACCCGGAGCCGGGGCACATTCATGGCGCAGCGCTGCGACAGCGAGGCCCTCCTGGACGACGTCTGGCTCTGGTCCGGCGGCAACGGCATCATCTCCGCCGTGAAGCGCAGGGGCGGGGACTTCGTGCTCACCGCCGCACCCGCGACGGACATCTACCGGACCGTCATCGACGCCGTGGCGCTCCAGGCCCGTCCCCGCCCGCTCGACGATGGGCCCACGGTGAAGGTGGGCCAGAAGGACCTCACCGGAGCAACCGATGGGGAGAACGGCGCAGAGGCCGCGCGCGCGGCCCAACGCATCCTCGGCGAGACCATCCGCAAGATCCACCCGGGCATCGCTGATTCCCTGACTGCCGGGGAGATGGAGCACGTCACGGTCTACTCGGAATTCAAGGGCGTGCGGGGACCGGTCAAGTCGTCGCAGTTGTTCCTGGACACTCCAGCCGGGATCCTGATGCACGCCACGTCCGGCATGCGCTTCATGCCCCGGCACCACCTCACGGCAGTCCCCGCGTGGGCCGTCTGGGAGGAGATCGTCAAGCTGCTGCCGCGCCCCGAAGACTTCGTGCGCTGGAGCCGGGAAGTCGCGTAGCGCGCTTCAACGTAGTCCTGTCGGCTGGGCGGAATCGCGCAACGCGATCGGCACAGGAGTTCTTACTGCCGGGCTTCCAGCTCTTCCTGTGCGGCTTTGAACGCCTCCGACGTCTGCGGGCCGCCCTCCCACGGGAAGGGAACCGTCTCGCAGCCCCAGGAGCCGGGGTTCTCCGAGCAGTCGCCCGAGACCAGCCGGGTCTCCGACTTCCACACGGTTGCGGTCTTCGCCGGACTCGTCACGGTGGCGACGCCCGGGATCGGGATCCACTCGGACGTCGGGGTTTTGAATTGTCCTGCATAAACGGTGGTGACCGTGACCGGGTAGAACCCCGTTTCCTCATATGCCTGACTCGTCGCCGTCTCGGAATAGACCGATCCCTCATCCGAGCCCGCCCGAAGGGGCCCTCCGGTCTGGGCAGTGGTCCTCGTCTGGCCGTTGCCGTAGTCCCACGTGTACTGCAAAGGCGTCGCCCGGATGGTGATCTCCGTGCCGAGCAGCGTGACGCTCGTGGTGTGGTCCGGGCTCTCTACCCACATGTTCATGTGTTCGCCACGCATTGCGACACCCCACAATTTCCCCGCCGACACCTGGTCCTCGACCTCGTCCTGAAATACGAGGGCCGGCTGCGGGATGTCCACACGGGCAAACTCCTGGGCCACCAAGTCCGGGCGATCGGCCGGATCAACATCCTCCGGCGCGGGCGTCGCCGTGATCTGAGCCCTCTCTACGTTGATCTCCGTGCACGGATCGTCGGCGACGACGACGTCCCGCGGCGTCCCCGACGGTACATCGATGTCCATGGACCCACCCGTGTCCATCAGTACTTCGTCCTCGTCGCAGACATCCAACGTGCTGCCGACGCAACCTTCCTTGATCTGACCGTTGTCGTCACCCATGCAGTAGGCACCACCGCCTACGACTGGCTCCTTCGACTCAGGGGCTACAGTCGGAACCTCGACGAGCGGTGGCGGAGTCTGCCCAGCGCCCTCCTCACTAGAGCCCTCATCTGCGTTCGCCAAAGCAGCGGCGTCAAAACCTCCTCCATTGGCCCCGACCGAAGGTGACGGAACGGGGGGCGGTTCTTCCGCCAGTGCACCAGGCGAACTGACCAAGATCAAGCTTCCGGCGAACGCGACAACAGCCAAGTTTCTTGCATGAGTCGGAGAGATCGCGAGCATCTAGTGCTCGACCTCGATTCGCGTCGCCGTCCAAGCGCCTTCCTCGTAGCGGGCTTCGAACTCGAAAGGCTTTACCACAGCTTCGATGACATTGGCGCCATCTTCAACGATTCCGTCCTTGCCGTAAGCGTCTCCCGAGGATTTCCGTAGCGTGAAGTACGCCAACTGCGTCCTATCCGAGTCGCCAGAGTCGCCATGAACCGTGGCGGTGATATCCGTAGCCTGAATCTCGCCACCGACAATCCAAACGTCACCTCCACCCCTGGCGATGTTCTCCGTCATCTCAAGGGTCGTTATGCAATATGGGCAGTCCTTGCTCGATACCGCCCGGATGTAGGAATCGTCCGTAGTAGCAATGCCGTAGTTCCGGGCCTCGAACCAGTACTCGATGAAGGCCTTGAAGCCTTCGTCGGTGAACTCGGTGGCCTCCTCGGGCAGCTCCGGCGGTACAAGGTTCTGCGCGGGGTGCTCCGGGGTCGCCTTCTGAGGTTCCGGCGGAGCGCTGCTGCTTTGCGGCGCAGGGGTGGAGGAACCGGAAGCAGAGGGCCCCGGCGTCGTACCGTCGCCACAGGCGCTTACCGCCAGGACGCCGGCGACGCCCAGCACTGCCAGCGCACTGCGCATCCAACCCGAATCCCGCATGCTTCCGCCTCCTCGTTACCCCCAAGAAAATGACAAACTCAACGGTACCAAGTCTCAGGAGGCCGGCGAAAAGTTCTCCACAGGCGGAGCCCATGGCTTCAGCCGGAGAGGAAATGCTGCAATCACTCAGGCGCTACGGCAGCCTCGACCCCCGCGACATGCACGTCCACGCCCGCGTCACGGAACGGACGGAGTTGCTCCTCGGTCGCGGAATCGTCGGTGACCAGCGTCCACCCCTCCGGCAGCAGCGCCCACGCGTGGAACGGCGCGTGCCCAAGCTTGGTGGCGTCGGCCAAGACCACGATCCGGTGCGCTCGGGCGCACATCATCTCCTTGAGGCGCGTCTGGCGCTGATCCGCCTCGCAGATCGCCCCCGGTGCGACGCCGTCGGCGCCGAGGAAGACCTTGTCCGCCGTCATCCGCTCCAGCGCCGCCTCGGCCAGCGGCCCGACGAACCCCTGGCTCTGGTGGCGGAGGGTCCCGCCCAGGCACTCGACGTGGATGTCGTCAGCATCGGCCAGCTCCTCGACGACCACGAGCGACGAAGTCGCCACGGACACCGTCACCCGGTCCCGGAGCTCGACGGCGAGCGCCGCCACCGACGACCCGGCATCGAGCAGGACCGTGTCGCCGTCGTCCACCATGCCGACCGCCAGGCGCGCCATGGCCCGCTTGGCCTCGGCCGCCTCCTGGTTCCGCTGGCGGAAGGTCGACTCCCCCACGCGGCCGGAGAGCGCCATCGCCCCGCCGTAGGTGCGGGCGATCTTCCCCTCGGAGGTGAGCCGGGCCAGGTCCCGGCGGATCGTCGACGCCGTCACCTCGAATCGCTGCGACAGCTCCTCCACGCTCGCCAGACCGGTGGTGTGGGCCAGCTCGACGATCTCGCGCCGCCGGCCCCGTGCGCTCATGCCCATCGTCGGCTCCTCTCCTCGCCCCCGGGCCCGGCCGGCAGGGTCACGCCACCGGGCTCGGCGACAGGTTCGCCGCCTGGTGCAGGGCTTCAATCATGCTACCCACCTCGACAACTCCCGTCCCGGCGATGTCGAAGGCGGTCCCGTGGTCGACGGAGGTGCGGATCACCGGGAGCCCGACGGTGATGTTCACGCCGGCCTCGATGCCGAGGACCTTCACGGGTCCGTGGCCCTGGTCGTGGTACATCGCCACGATCAGGTCGTAGTCGCCGCGTCCGGCCAGGAAGAACGCCGTGTCGGCCGGCAGCGGGCCGGCGACGTCCATCCCCTCCGCCCGCAGCACCTCGAGCGCCGGCTCGATCTTCTCGGCCTCC
Source organism: Zhihengliuella salsuginis (assembly GCF_014651715.1). Taxonomy (GTDB): domain Bacteria; phylum Actinomycetota; class Actinomycetes; order Actinomycetales; family Micrococcaceae; genus Zhihengliuella; species Zhihengliuella salsuginis. The sequence goes on along the minus strand of NZ_BMXK01000006.1, from coordinate 38,018 downwards.
TCGCCGTACCCGAACAGCCCGTTCTCGCCGGCGTGCGGGTTGATCGCGCACACCCCGACCCGGGGCCGCTCGATGCCCGATCGGCGCAGCGCCTCCTCGCCGCGGCGCACGGTGCGCTCCACGAGCCCGGGCTCGATCCTCGCGATCGCGTCGACGAGCCCGATGTGCGTGGTCACGTGGATGACGCGCAGCTTGGGGGTGGAGAGCATCATCGACACCTCCTCGATCCCCATGAAGTGGGCCAGCAGCTCCGTGTGCCCGGGGTAGACGTGGCCGGCGCTGTGCAGGGCCGCCTTGTTCAGCGGGGCCGTGCAGATCCCCTGGACGTCGCCCTTCATGCCGAGCTCGCAGGCGATGCGGATGTAGTGGTAGGCGGCGTTGCCCGCCTCGGCGGACTCCCGCCCCCAGGCGAGATCCGCCGGCAGCAGGTGCGGGTCGACCACGTTGATGCGCCCCGCCTCGAAGACGGCCTCGTCGACGCCGGCGACCTCGACGATCTCCGCCTCGACGCCCAGGGCCTCGGCCCCGAGCCGCAGCCGGGCCGCGTCGCCGACGACCACGGGCCGGGACTCGCGGTAGGCGCGGGGATCGAGCAGGGCGCCGACGGTCACCTCGGGGCCGACGCCGGCGCCGTCCCCCATCGTGACCGCGATGTTCGGGCGTCGGTCTTCAGTGGCAGTGGTCATGTCGTCTCCTGTTTCGGTGATTGCGCGTTCCGCGCAGAGTTCGTCGAGGGCGTCCTGCAGGACGCGGGGCGAGCCGAAGCTGCCCGGTTTGGTGATCACACGGCGGCCGTCGCCCGTCCCGCAGAGCACCACCCCGTGCTCGATCTGCCCGAGGGGTCGCAGCACGACGACGCCGGCCCGCGTCAGGATCCGGCGCGCGGTTTCGCCGCCGGTCAGGACGAGGTCGGCATCGGGTGCCGCCGCGAGGACGGCGGCCGCGGCCGCGTCGAGCTCCTCCAGCACGCGCGCCGGGTCCGCAGCGGCGTCCGGGGCGCCGAGGACGGCGATCCCGCGCTCCTCGAGGTCGGCGACCGCCTCCCGCGCCTCCCCGCCGGTCCGGATCGTCAGGCCGCGCGCGCTCAGCGCCGCGCACTGCTGCCGGGCCGCCGCGCTGGCGGATCCGATGACGACGAGCGCCGGACGCGCCCTCGCTGACGTGCTCGAACGGCGGCCCCGCGGCCTGCCCGGCGGGCTGCCGCGCCGGGCCAGGACGGCGGCGAGGCCGCCGGTGCCGGCGAGCGCGACGGGCGCCTCCCGGGCCAGATCCGCTGCGGCGTCGGCGATGCTCCCCAGGTCTGCGGCGGTGGCGCAGTCGAGGACGACGACGGCACCCTCCCGCGTGCGGGCCTCGTCGCCGAGCGCGGCGGCCAGGGCTTCCGCGCCCGCGCGGACGGTGGCCAGGCCGATGGTCGCCACGTCGTCGTCCGTGGCGAAAAGTCCCGGGACGCTGCCCGGCGTGGTCGAGTCCTCGACGGCCCACAGGTCGGTCTCGGCGAGCGGGACGCCGCGGACCAGGGGCACGCCGTCGACGACGGACCGGCCGAGTTCGGGCAGCGCGCCGGCCACCAGGACGGTGAGGCCGCGGCCGGCGAGCGCGCGGAGTTCGGCGGCGACGTTGCCCCGCCACAGCGAATCGAGCTTCTTGAAGACCAGACCGGGCTCCGCCGTCGTACCCCGCCCGAGGGCGGATTCGACGCGTGCCGCGGCGGCCCGGGGCTCCAGCCCGCGGGTGTCCAGATCGAGGACGACGACGCCGGGCTCCGCGGCGGCCGAGCCGTCCAGGCGGATGCTCGTGCTGTATCCCGCCTCGGCCCACTGGGCAGCGCATTCGGCGGCACCGGTGAAGTCGTCCGCCAGGACGAGTGCAGGTTGCATGGTTGGCCCTTCGAGAGGCTGCCCGCCGAGCGTGCAGAAGCGGTCGGATTCGCGTCCGCCATCGAGTCGGCGGTGTTTTCATCATGGCACAGTTGCGCGAAGTGCGCTACATCCCTTGCGCGAAACACGCAGTTGTGTAAAAGTGATGCACACAACAATCCCGTGCACCCCGCCCGGCGGGGAACCACGGACGTCACCCGTCACATCACTCGAGAGGTCGACGATGACCAACCCACTGACCGGACCGCAGCTGTCGCGCCGCCAGCTGCTGCGAGCGGCAGCCGCCGCCGGACTGTTCGCCGGCGTCGGCACCACCGCAGCGTGCGCAGGACCCACGGGGCTGCCCGGACCAGGGACCCTCACCGTGGCGCTCACCCGCTCGCTGGTGAGCCTGGACAACAAGCTCAACCAGTTCGACTCCGCTGTCACCGTCCAGCGGGCCGTCCGGCAGGCGCTCACGGAGATCGGCCCGGACATCACCCCGGTGCCCGTCCTCGCCGAGACCATGGAGCCGGACGGCGACACCCGCTGGACCGTCACCCTGCGCGAGGGCGTCGAATACTCCGACGGCCGCCCGCTGAAGATCGACGACGTCGCCACCGCCCTGCAGATGTACGAGCAGGTGCAGGGGTCGTTCGTCGCGAGCTTCTTCCCCGAGTTCCCCACCGTCGTCCCGGTCGACGAGCGCACCTTCCACCTGGACAGCGAGCAGCCGATCCCGATCCTCGACGCCCTCATGGCGCTCATCCTCATCACGCCCGCGGAGGACAACGAGGCCGCCGAGCTGCAGGAAGGCGTCGGCACCGGGCCGTACCTCGTCGAACGCTCAAACCGCGGTGCCGGAACCTACACGCTGGTGCGCAACGACAACTACTGGGGCGACGCTCCGGAGGTCGAGCGCGTCGAGGTGCGCTTCCTCCCCGAGGAGGCCAGCCGCATCATCTCCGTGCGCAGCGGCGAGGTGGACGTCATCGACTCCATCTCCCCCGACTCGCGGGACCAGCTCGAGGGCCTGCCCGGGGTCTCCATCGAGGAGTCCTCCAGCCTGCGGCTGAACCAGATCTTCTACAACTTCCGCAAACCCGCCTCCAACCCCCTCAGCGACGCCCGCGTCCGCGAGGCGCTCAGCTTCGCGGTCGACGGCGAGTCACTCGTGAAGAACGTCTTCACCGACGCCGTGACCGCCGCCGAGGGCGTGGTCCCCGACTCCCTGCTCGGCTACCACAAGACCGGCACCTACCAGTACGACCCCGAACGCGCCCGGCGCATGCTCGACGACCTCGGCGTGGGCGACCTGAGCCTCAAGATCATCTGGCAGACCGGCGAGTTCCCCGCCGACACCTCCGTCATGGAGGCCCTGACCGAGATGTTCGGGGCCATCGACATCCGCACCGAGCTCCAGCAGTTCGAGCCCGGCGGCAACATCCTCGACTGGCGCCAGGGCAAGGCGGGCGACTGGGACCTGCTCGGCAACGGCTTCTCCAGCCCCACGGGGCTGGCCATCACCATGCTCCAGGGAATGTACGCGGGCACGGCCGCCAAGGAGGAGACGCGGGACACCTACCAGGGCTACGTCGTCGAACCCGTGGAGGCCAAGATCACCCGGGCCGCCCGGGAGAGCGACCCCGTGCGGCGCGAGAAGTACCTCGCCGAGGCGCAGCAGGCCGTGTGGGACAGCTGGCCGTGCGCGTGGGCGTTCGTCCCCAAGTCCGTGCTGGCCCGCCGCGAGCGCGTGGGCGGCCTGAGCCTCGCCGCCAGCAACTCCTACCCCCTCGCAGACGTCCGGCTGGAGGCCTGACCATGTTGACCTACATCCCCAAGCGCATCGGCCAGGGCCTGCTGACGGTCTTCCTCACCGTCTCCGTGGTCTTCGTCCTCATCCGCATGGCGCCCGGCGACCCGGCCGCCGCCTACGCCGGCCCGCTGGCCACCACCGAGCAGCTCGCGGCAGTCCGCGAGCAGTTCGGCCTGGACCGCCCCGTCTGGGAGCAGTACCTGATCTTCATCCAGCAGCTCTTCACGGGCCAGCTGGGCATGTCGTACTCGTTCCAGGCGCCGGCCTTCGAGGTCGTCCTCGAACGCCTGCCCTACACGCTGACACTGGCGACGGCGTCGATCGTCCTGGCGGCGATCGTGGCCATCCCGCTCGGCGTGTGGATGGCGAACCGGGCCAACACCGGCAAGGAGCTCGGGGCCAACATGCTCACCATCGCCGGGCAGTCGATGCCCGACTTCTGGACCGGCATCATGCTGCTCTCGCTGTTCGCCGTGGTCATCCCCGTCTTCCCGGCCTCGGGGTTCGCCACCTGGGACGGGCTGGTCCTGCCGACCATCACGATCGCCATCCTGCAGATCGCGCTCGTCTCCCGCATGGTGCGCCGCGAGATGAGCAACAACCTGGCGCTGCCGTACCTGACCGTCGCGCGCTCGCGCGGCATCGCCGAACGGGTCCTCACCTGGCGCTACGCCATGGGCACCGCCGCGATCCCCGTCTTCACGGCCCTCGGCACGCGCTTCGCGGCCATGCTCAACGGCGTCGTCGTCGTGGAGGTCGTGTTCGCCTGGCCGGGCGTCGGCTCGCTCATCGTCCGCGCCCTCGAGACCCGCGACTACCCGCTGATCCAGGCGGCCGTGGTCGTCACCTCGCTCCTGGCGATCGCTGTGCAGCTGCTCATCGACCTCGCCTACCCGCTCCTCGATCCCCGCGTCCGACTCGGAAAGGCGGCCTCAGCATGAGTGCCACAGTCCCCGCCGCACACCCCGCCCCCCACGTGTCGCCGCCGTCGGCCGTGAAACCCGCGGACCTCGCCCGGTCCGCGGCGGCCCGCACCCGGCACTCCGTCCGCATCAAACTGTGGATCGGCGCGATCTGCGCGCTGGCCGTCATCGTCCCCATCGTCCTGGCGCCGCTCCTGCCCCTGGCCGACCCGAACGCGCAGGAGCTCTCCGCGCGCCGGCTGGCACCGCTGGTGGACGGGCACCTGTTCGGCACCGACCAGCTGGGACGCGACCTGCTCTCCCGCGTCCTCTTCGGCGGGCAGGTGTCCCTGACCATCGGCGTGCTCGCGGTCCTGGTCTCCGGCGCGATCGGCATCACCCTCGGCGCGGCCGCCGGCTACTACGGCCGCTGGGTCGACACGATCGTCTCCCGTCTGCTCGAGGCGCAGATGTCGCTGCCGCTGCTCATGATGCTGCTGCTCGTCGTCGCGCTCTTCGGCCCGTCGATCCCGGTCATCACGTTCGTGATCGCGATCGCCCAGTGGCCCGAGGTCGCCCGGCTGACCCGCTCCCTGGTCCTCGTCGAACGCGAGAAGCCGTACGTCGACGCCGCCCGGACCCTGGGCCTGCACAAGATCAGGATCCTCATCCGGCACGTCATCCCCAACGTCTTCAAGCAGGCCAGCCTGGTCATCCTGCTCCTGCTGGCCCAGGCCGTGCTGCTGGAGAGCGCGCTGAGCTTCCTCGGCGCGGGCCCGCAGCGGCCGTTCGCGACCTGGGGCCGCATCATCTCCGACGGGCAGAACTACATCACCACCTCCTGGTGGATGGTGACCCTGCCCGGCCTGATGATCGTCCTGCTCGTCGTCGGTGTGAACCTCCTCGGCGACGCGCTCCGCGACAGCGGCCCGATCGGCAAGCGCCGCTCCCCCAAGACCGGCACCCCAGAGAAGAACGGAGCGACAGCGTGAAGACCCAGACCCTCACCCCGCCGCGCGGCGACTCGGCCACGACCGGCCCGCTGCTGAGCGTCGAGAACCTCTGCGTCGAACTCATGACGGCGTCGGGCATCGTCCGCGCCGTCGACGGCGTCAGCTTCGAGATCGGCCGCGGAGAGACCGTCACGATCATCGGCGAATCCGGCTCCGGCAAGTCGACCACGGCGATGGGGCTGCTAAAGCTCCTGCCGCGGGACCTGGCCGTCGTCTCCGGAGACGTCAGCATCACGGGCGTCGACGTCCTCGCCGACCGGCGGGCCATCCGCAAGGTGCGCGGACGGACGGTGGCGCTCATCCCCCAGGACCCGATGACCGCGCTCAGCCCCGTCCTCACGGTCGGCAGCCAGCTCTGCGAGGCCATCCTGGTGGCCGGACGCGCCGGGTCCAAGGCCGAGGCCCGGGACCGGGCGGAGGAGCTCCTGCGCAAGGTCCACATCCGGGACCCGGAGGCCCAGCTGAGGAAGTTCCCGCACCAGCTCTCCGGCGGCATGCTCCAGCGTGTGCTCATCGCCGCCGCCCTGGCCGGCGAACCCGACCTGCTCATCGCCGACGAGCCCACCTCCGCCCTGGACGTCACCGTCCAGGCGGGCATCCTGGACCTGCTGCTCGAGATCCAGGAGGCCAACGGCACGGGCATCCTCATGATCACCCACGACATCGGCGTCGCACGCCTGGTCTCCGACCGGATCCACGTCATGAAGAACGGCCGGTTCGTCGAATCGGGCGATGCTGTAGACGTCGTCGAGAACCCCCGCGAGACCTACACGCAGCACCTGCTCGACTCCGTGCCCCGCCTCGGCGCGTGGGACGAGTCCGCAGCGCCGAAGGAAGGCTGAAACCATGTCCGAACCGTTCCTCGCGGTCGAGGGCCTCACCCTCGACTACTCCACCAAGGCCGGCCCCTTCCGCGCCGTCGACGACGTCTCCTTCTCCGTCGACAAGGGCCGGACGCTGGCCATCGTCGGCGAATCCGGCTGCGGCAAGTCGTCCGTCGCCAAGTGCATCATGCGCCTGGTCGCACCCACCGCCGGCCGGATCTCCCTGGACGGCACCGACCTCGCCGGGCTGAAGGAGGCCCAGCTGCGGCCCCTGCGGCACCGGTTCCAGATGGTGTTCCAGGACCCCTACGGGTCCCTGGACCCGCACCTGAGCGCCCAGGAGATCGTGGCCGAGCCCATGAAGACGCAGGGCCTGCGCTCGAAGGCCGAACGCTCGAAGGAGGTCGCGCGGCTCTTCGACGCCGTCGGCCTGCCGAGCACGTCGCTCGAGCGGCGGGCCCACGAGTTCTCCGGCGGCCAGCGGCAGCGCATCGGCATCGCGCGGGCGCTGGCGTCCAAACCCGACCTCCTGGTCTGCGACGAGGCCACCAGCGCCCTCGACGTCTCCGTGCAGGCCCAGGTCCTGCGCCTCCTCCAGGACATCCAGCAGGAAACGGGCATCACCTACGTGTTCATCTCCCACAACCTCGGGGTCGTGCAGGAGATCAGCGACTCGATCGTGGTGATGCGCCGCGGTGAGATCGTCGAGTCGGGTGCCACCGCCGACGTCCTGCAGACCCCGCGCACCGACTACGCCCGCACCCTGCGCCGGGCCGCCCTGGACCCGTCCGCGATGACCGGGATCAAGCCCCGGCACATCGTCTCCGCCCTGGCCGCCAGCGCCTGATCCGGCACCAGAGAACGCCATCCACGAATGACTGAGGGAAGAATGACTTCGACCGACACCGGAACGCCCGAGCTGGTCCTCGGGACCATGACCTTCGGCGACACCGCCGACGAGGCGACCGCAGCGGCCATCCTCGACGCCGCGCTGGACGCCGGCGTCAGGCACATCGACACCGCCAACGCGTACGCCGGCGGCGCCACGGAGACGATCCTGTCGCGCCTGCTGGGCGGGCGGCGCGACGACGTCGTCCTCGCCTCCAAGGCGGGCATGCCGCACGACGACGCCGGCGACGACCCGCTGCTCTCCCCCGCCGCGCTGCGCCGCAGCGTCGAGGGCAGCCTGCGCCGCCTCGGCACCGACCGGCTGGACCTCTTCTACCTGCACCAGCCGGACTACGCGACGCCGCTGGAGGACACCCTCGGCGCGGTCGCCGACCTCGCCGCCGAGGGCAAGATCCTCTCCCTCGGCGTCTCCAACTTCGCCGCCTGGCAGATCGGCGACGTCGAACGCGCGGCCGAGGCCGCCGGGGCGCCCAAGCCCGTGGTGGCCCAGCAGCTGTACAACCTGGTGGCACGCCGGATCGAGGACGAGTACCTGCCGTTCGCGTCCGCGCACGGCACCCGCACGATGGTCTACAACCCGCTCGGCGGCGGCCTCCTGACCGGCCGCCACGCGTTCGACCGGCAGCCGGACTCCGGCCGCTTCGGCGACTCCCGGCTGGCCGAGATGTACACCCGGCGCTACTGGGACGAGCAGCTCTTCGCGGCCATCGGCGCGCTGACCCGCATCGCCGGCGAGGCCGGGCTGACGCTGATCGAGCTGTCCCTGCGCTGGCTCGCCTACCGCCCGGGCGTCGACTCGTTCCTGCTCGGCGGCTCGCGCCCGGCGCAGCTGACCGACAACGTCTCCACGCTCTCCCGCGGCCCGCTGCCCGAGGACGTCGTCGCCGCGTGCGACGCCGTCGGCGCGGACCTCCGCGGCCCCATGCCGAACTACAACCGCTGACCCGCAGAAAGCAGGCAACCTGATGCCCACGTCCCCCGTGGCCGCTCGCTTCGCCCAGACCATCCGCTCCCGCACGCCCGCCGTCGGCTACTGGATCGTCCTCGATTCACCCGTCTCCACCGAACGCATCGGCCGGCTCGGCTTCGACTACGTGGCCCTCGACGCCCAGCACGGACTGCTCGGCTACTCCGGCATGCTGCACGGCCTGCTCGCCATCGACGCCGGGGCGCAGTCGGCCGGCATGGTCCGGGTCGAGGCCAACGACCCGACGGCGATCGGCAAGGCGCTCGACGCCGGCGCCGTCGGCGTGATCGTCCCGCTGGTCGACACGGCCGACGACGCCGCCGCGGCCGTCCGCGCCGCGAAGTACCCGCCGCACGGCATCCGCTCCTACGGCCCCATGCGCTCGGCGCTCCGCGTCGGCCCCGCCCCGGCCGAGAGCGACGAGACGACACTGGTCTTCGCGATGATCGAGACCCCCGACGGTCTCGAGAACGTCGAGGAGATCGCGGCGACGCCGGGCCTCGACGGGGTCTACGTGGGCCCGTCGGACCTCACTCTGGCCGTCGGCGGGGCGTACCCCGGCGACCCCACTGTCGCCGACACGTTCGCCGCCGCCCTGAAACGCGTCGCCGCCGCGGCCGAGGCGGCCGGCGTCGCCGCGGGCATCCACACCCCGCACGGCGACGTCGCCCGCCAGCGGCTGGCCGAGGGCTACACGTTCGCCACGGTCGCCTCGGACCTGACCCACCTCGAGGCCGTGGCCGCGACCCACCTGGCCAGCGCAACCACCACAGGAGAGAACGCGTGAGCGCGACGATCGACTACTCGACCATCACCCCCACGGGCGCGGTGCACCGCAGCGGAGACCTGTCCTACGCCTACCTGCCGGCCCCCACGGTCCAGGCGCACGCCGCGAACCTCGCCGTCCTGCCCGGCGGGGACCTCGGCTGCGTCTGGTTCGGCGGGACGCAGGAGGGCGTCCCGGACATCAGCATCTGGTTCAGCCGACTGGCCCGCTCCGCGGACGGCGCCTGGGGCGGGAGCTGGTCGGAGCCGGTGCAGCTCTCCGACGACCCGGCCCGGTCCGAGCAGAACCCGATCCTGTTCAACCACGGCGGGCAGCTGTGGCTGCTCTACACCGCGCAGAAGGCCGGCAACCAGGACTCCTCCGAGGTCCGGCGCCGGATCTCGCACGACGGCGGCGCCACCTGGGGGCCGGTCGAGACCCTCTTCCCGACCACCGAGGAGGGCGGCGTGTTCGTCCGGCAGGTCCCCGTGGTCGTCGACGGCCGCATCATGGTGCCGGTCTTCCGCTGCCTCACGGTCCCCGGGGAGAAGTGGGTCGGCGACGCCGACGACAGCGCGGTCATGGTCTCGGACGACGACGGGGCCACCTGGCGCCGCCAGCTCGTCCCGGAGAGCGTCGGCTGCGTGCACATGAACATCCACGCCCTCCCGGACGGAAGCCTGCTCGCGCTGTACCGCAGCCGGTGGGCCGACTGGATCTACGAATCCCGGTCCGCCGACCGCGGCGAGACCTGGTCCGCACCCGTCGCGACCGACCTGCCGAACAACAACTCCTCGATCCAGTTCGCTCCCCTGGACGACGGCCGGCTGGCCCTGATCTACAACCACGTCCAGGCCGACGCCAACACCGAGCGCCGCGCCTCCCTCTACGACGAGATCGACGACGAGGGCCTCGCCGACGAGCAGGAGGCGGTCCCCGAGCCTTCGCCCGCCGCGGCGGACGACGGCCGCCGCCGCGCCTTCTGGGGCACGCCGCGCGCGCCGATGACCGTCGCCCTCTCCAACGACGGCGGGCGCAGCTGGCCGGTCCGCCGCAATCTGGACGAGGGCGACGGCTACTGCCTGTCGAACAACTCCCGCGAGGGGCTCAACCGCGAGTTCTCCTACCCGTCGATCCTGCAGACGGAGGACGGGGCCGTCCACGCCGCGTACACGTACTTCCGGCAGGCCATCAAGTACGTCCGGTTCGACCCGGAGTGGGTCGCGGGCGGCGCCGAGTGAGCGCGGAGCAGCCCGGCGCGCCGGGTTCCGGCGCACCGGTCCCCGTCACGCCCCACGCCGTCGTCACCGGGGTGAGCTCGGGGATCGGCCGGGCCATCACCCGCCGCCTCCTCGACGCGGGCTGGGCCGTGACGGGCCTGAGCCGGCGGGATCCCGGGTTGCCCGACCCGTCCTTCACCTGGATCGCCGCGGACCTGACCGATGTCCCGACGATCCCCGGGCTCGTCGAGACCGTCGGCCGGCTCGACGCCGTCGTACATGCCGCCGGGTACATGACCACAGGCCACCTGGGCGACCTCGACCCCGCCGCCCTCCGCGGCATGCTCGCCCTGCACGTCGAGGCGCCGTCGGCGCTCGTCGACGCGCTCGAGGCGCGGCTGAACGACGGCGGCCGGATCGTCCTCGTCGGCAGCCGCACCATGACGGGTGTGGCGGGCAAGAGCCACTACGCCGCCTCGAAGTCGGCGCTGGCCGGGCTCACCCGCAGCTGGGCGATGGAACTCGCGCCGCGCGGCATCACGTGCAACGTCGTCGCGCCGGGGCCGACCGACACCCCGATGCTCTCGGATCCGGGCCGGGCCTCCGTCCCGCCGAAGGTGCCCGCGCTGGGCCGGCTCGTCGCCCCGGAGGAGATCGCCGAGCTCGTCGCCCTGCTCGTCGGCCCGCACGGCGGCTCGATGACGGGCCAGACCCTGACGGTCTGCGGTGGCGCCTCGCTCTGAGCCCATGCCGGCGGCCCGTCCCCTCCCCCTGCGCGGGGCGGGGGCGCCGCTGATCTCTCTCCCCCAAGCGCGGGAAACCTGTCTGCAGAACCCATCACGTGGTTGGTCACCCCTACTATCGGATGACATCGCACATTTTCCGGTTTCAAGCACTAGAATGAGGATCGGCGAGAGGGGCCACCATGATTCCAGACTTCGCAGAGAGCGAGCCGCGCACCGCGCCCGACGACGCATCGGATGCACTCGACCAACTCGATCTGACCTCTGAAATCCTCCTCTCGGCCGCCCGCGCAGGCGTTGTGCAGGCCAAGGAGATCACCGACTTCCACCCGGTGACGGCTCGTGGCATGACCCAGTGGATGGAAACGGTCGCGTCACTCCGCAGGTCGTTGGATGAACGCTCCTGGACGCTGGGCAACCCCAAGAACTCGCCACGTGCCATCTCTCCCGACGGGAAGACCTCCATCATGGTCATGGGCGGCGACGAGAACACGGGGAGCCAGACGACACCGCCCCAAGCGGCACGGAGGCGGGGCCCGAGCACCCGTGACACGATGCAGTGCAACGGTCAGGAGATGCTGGACGTCACGCTGCCCCTGCCCCGCGGCTGGTCCGACCAGGAGCCGCTGACCTGGGTATTCGTCTACCACTGGTCACGCCGGGCTCCGCAGCTTCAGGCCGAGCTGTCTCTCGCACGGGATCTCGACGAGGACGGGCGCACCTTCGCCTGGCACCACCGGATTCTCCTGCCCGAGCAGGACCTGGGAGAATTCAACATCCCACAGCGCCCGGCTGGCCCGGATTTCGACATCGACTTCAGGATCCAAGAGCTCAAGTGACCATCGCACCATCGCGCATCACCCTGGCACGGCTCCGAGCCGGCGTCAGCAAGACCCAGGCGGCCGAGCGCCTCGGCGCGACCCCGCGCACCATCCGGAACTACGAAACAGACGGCGCCCCGGACCACGCGGCGACCGCGCTCGCCCGCGCCCTCGGCTGTCGCGCGGAGTACTTCTCCCGCCCGGAAGCCGGCCCGCTCGAGGAGGACCGCGTCTTCTTCCGCGCGCGCCGGCGGACCAGCGCCGCGCAGAAGCACCAGGCGACGGCCGCCGGCCGCACCGGTGTGGAGCTCTACGCGGTGATCACCGATTACTTCGGCCTGCCGGGTGTCGATGTTCCCGAACTGGCACATCTGGATCCGGTCGCGGCCGCGCAACTGATCCGTACGGAATGGGGCCTCGGGGTCGACCCTCTGCCCAACTCGATCCAGCTCGCCGAGTCCAAGGGGATCAGAGTCCTGAGCCTGCCCGGCGCAACGGCCGACGTCGACGCATTCAGCCATTGGGAAGATGGCCGTCCCTACATTTTCCTTTCGACAGCGAAGAGCGCCGAACGCTCTCGGTTCGACCTCGCGCACGAGCTCGGGCATCTCGTTCTGCATACCGGCCTCATGCCGTCCGACGAGGGCGAACGCAACGCGGAGCGCGAGGCAGACCAGTTCGCTTCCGAGCTCCTGGTCCCCATGATCTGGCTCCGATCCACAGTCCACCGCGAGCCGACCGTCGATGAAATCCTCAAGCTCAAGACGCACTGCGGTGTATCGGCCATGGCACTGACCTACGCACTGCACAAGGCAGGGATTCTAACCGACTGGAACTACCGGCAGGCCTGCATCAACCTCGGCAAACGCGGCTACAAGACCGGGGAACCGTCCGGGATGGCCCGTGAGACATCGCGGGTCTTCAGCAGCGTCCTGCCCAGCCTGAAGAGGAATCACGGCATCGGCACCGAGGAGCTGGCGCGGTCACTGGGTGTGCACCCGCCGGAAATCCACGGCTTGACCTTCGGCCAGGCGCTCGCGGGCATCCCCCGAACGGAGCGCGGGGATGGCCGGACACCGGGCGAGAGACCGAAACTCCGCGTCGTCCACTAGGAATCACGCCGGGTGACGCTGGAGGGGCCGCGGCCACGCCGTCGCACCGGGCGGCCAGATGCCCGACAGCGGCACACCCGAGCAGGACTGATCCGGCACTGCCCCTCCCGGAGGCCCGGGATCAGCGCTATCCTGATCTCATCTTCGGGAGACGCACCCGGGCCCCGGGCGCCACCGAACATGGCGGAGGGGACCGGCATGGCCAGACAGTCATCCATCGGCGAGTGGTACTGCCCCGCGTGCGGCGGCTCCGGCCGGGGCCTCGGCGAGTACAGCGACCGGTGGTGCCAGACCTGCGACGGCCGGGGCACCGTGGGCTGGGATCCCGACAAGGTCAAACCTCCCGGCGAGAACCCACTGGATCTCGCCACCGACCGCGGACTCTGGGCGGTCGGTTTCCGCAACATGGGCATCGCGATCGCCCTGTTGGCGATTCTCGCCGGACTCGCAGCGGCCGTCATGATCACCTCCACGTGGCTCATGGCGGCAACCCCCGCCCTCCGTTCCCTCGCCGAGCTCCTGCCCGAAGCCCTGGTCGCCCGGACCGACGGTGCCGGAGGGGCTCCCTGGGCCGTCTTCGCGGTCGCCGCTGTCCTACCGCTGGCCCTGTTCGTCACGACGACGGCGCTCGCCCGCCGCGCGGCCCGCGCCCGCCGCCGCGGTGCGGCCTTCGGCTGGACGACCCTCCGCGCGGCCGTCACCGTCTTCGGACTGGGGGTCGCCGTCGTGTTCGCGGGCATCGCCTCGGGTGCCGACCTCGGACCACCGGAGGCGCCCGCCGACACCTACATCGGTCTCGGATCCCAGATGCCGGAGGGATTCGACGGCCAGGTGCTCCGCACCGACTCGGCGTGGGCACTCGCCTGCGTCGCCGGCGTCGTTCTCCTCTGGGGCGCGTTCAGCGCATGGCGGATCCTCCGCCGCGGCTCGGCCGGCCTCCCCGCCGGGCACCACACCGGAAGCGAGGTCCAGTCATGAGAAGAGCCCGTCACGCGAAACGGTCTGCGGCGGCGCTGGCCGTCGCCGCGCTCGCAGCCGCGCCGCTGGCCGCCTGCTCCTCCGAGGAGGGCGAATGCCCCCTTCCGCCGGAGACGATCGCGGACTACCTGATGAGCGAGGCGAACCCGACCGAGCAAACGGTGGCGGTCACCCCCGACGAGGAGCAGCCGAAGCTCTGCATGTACACGCGCACGTTCGCCGACGCGGAGACGGGCACGTTCAACCGGATCTCGATCGACGTCGGCTGGAGCGACGGCTTCACGGAGGAGGACTTCGAGGCGCGGGTCGCTGAATTCGAAGCGGACGACGACGACGCCACCTTCGTCGAGGAGCTGAACGGCACCGCCTACACGGTGGACGAGGACCGAGGAGCCGGCGTCCGGATCGACGGCGAGCACTACTGGGTAGCGTGGAACGACTACCGGGACGGGCTCATCCACCGGCCCGCATTGGCCTCCGCGGTGACCGGTCGCGACGCCGCGCACATCGTTCGACTCCTGATTCTGACGAACGCCGGTGAGAACCCCGGAGCCTGGAAAACCGCGGAGGAGCCGGAGGATCCGGAACCGAGCCCGGCGACCGCAGCCCCGGAGGAACCCGCCACCCGCCCATCCGGCAGCAGCGACTGGGACGACACCCCGTCCGATCCCCCGGACGAGCTCCTGCCCCCGCCGGCTCCGCCGGAGCCCGAGGCAGAGGAGGCCGGTGAGGGCGACGTCGACATGTCCGGCTCGACAGACGACGAGGAGGACAGCGCGGACCACGAGCTCGTCGGGACCCGGCTGACCCCGCCCGATGTCCTGACGGCCGTGTTCGAGCTCTGGGAGACGCCCGGATACCCGATGTGCGCGAACGTCATGGCCGGCGGCGCGTGCGTCCAGGAGCCGCGGGAGGACGGGGACAACGTGGTGGTCACCGCACTGAGGACCAACCAGTTCGACGGCGCGGACGACTACACGCGGGACACCGCGGTCATGCTGGGCCGGAACGACGACGGCTCGTGGACGGTTCTCCGCTACTGGGAGACCGAGGATCCTCTCGGAGAGCTCCCGCCCGACTGGGCCATCTGACAAGAGTTGCCCTCGCCCGGACATCTGCCGGGGCGGGGGCGTGCATCGCCGGCCGTATTCTATAGAATTTAGATATGAGCACTCCGCAGCAGCCGCACAACCCCTACGGCGGCGACCAGCCCGCGCCCGCCCAACCGTCGCAGGCCCCGATGGGCGCGCCCCAGCCCGGCCCCTACCAGCAGGGTCCGTACCAGCAGACCCCGGGCCAGCCGGGCGCCCAGACGCCCTACGGCCAGCCGGGCTACTACCCCCAGCAGATGCGCCCGACCAACACGTACGCGATCATCTCGCTGGTCTCCAGCTTCTTCATCGGCCTGGTCGGCGTGATCTTCGGCCACCTCGCCCGCAAGCAGATCCGGGAGACCGGGGAGGCCGGGGACGGCCTCGCGATCGCCGGCCTGATCATCGGCTACATCTCGATCGGCTTCTGGGTGCTGATGTTCTTCCTGATGTTCGTGCCGCTCCTCTTCCTGTAGGCCACCACGCGTTGCCCGGCGGCGCCGGCGACAACTAGTGTTCGAACAACCGGAACAATCTAGGGGGAACGGTAGTGGGTATCCAGGGCTGGCAGTGGCTGATCATGATCCCGACGGTGGTCGGCGCCGTGGGACTGGTGATCGGCATCGCGATCATCATCGCCACGCGCAACAAGGAACCGGTCGGTGCCGTGACAACGTCACCCGGGAAACCGGTGGGCCACACCGCCGACGGGCAACCGCTCTACCGGTCGACCCAGCCCCAGCCGACGAATACCTTCGCCATTCTCTCGCTGATCTTCAGCTTCTTTATCGGCGTCATGGGCGTGGTCTTCGGCCACCTGGCCCGCGCCCAGATCCGGCGGACGGGTGAGGCCGGCGATGGTCTGGCCCTGGCCGGCCTCGTCATCGGCTACGCCGCGATCCTGGCCTGGGGCGCGGCCGCCCTGGTCATGTTCGCTTCGATGCCCATGGGCATGTAGCCGGGGCCAGCCCCGTCCCGGCGGCCACGCGGCGCCGCCGGCCGGCCCACGCCGGCGGTGCGCGTCTACGCCGGAGGGAACACCCCGACGCCGGCCAGCGAGACCGCGAGCACGACCGCCGTCGCGCACAGCCCCAGGAGCACGGGCCGCCCGCCGAGGCGCACCAGGCTCGGCAGGTGCACGCCGACCCCGAGGGCGAACATCGCCGCCGTCAGCAGGGCCGACTGCAGCCCTGCGGCCGCCGCCAGCGCCGGCTCCGGCAGCACGCCGGTGCTCCGCAGCAGCACCGCGACCAGGAACCCGGCGACGAACACCGGGACGATCGGCGGCCGCCTCCCCGCCCCGGAAGCATGGCGTCGCCGCATGTACACGGAGATCCCCGCGACCACCGGTGCGAGCATCACCACCCGGGCCAGCTTGACCGTCACCGCCACGGCGAGCGCGCCGCCTCCCACGGCCCCTCCGGCGGCGACGACCTGCGCCACCTCGTGCGTCGACGCCCCGATCCACATCCCCACCGCGGCCGCGTCCAGCCCCAGCAGCCCGCCGAGGAACGGGACCAGCGGGATCATGGCCGTCCCGTAGAGCACCACCAGTGCCACGGCGGCGGCGACCTGGTCCTGCCGCGCCCGCGCGGGCTGCTGCACCGCGGCGACGGCCGCCGCCCCGCAGATCGAGAAGCCCGCCGCGATCAGCAGCCGCTGCCCCGGCTCGACACCCAGCGCCCGGCCGATCCAGAGGGTCACCCCGAACGTGACCACCACGGTGCCGGCCGCCACCAGCAGCACCCCGGGACCCAGCCCGGCCAGCGCGGCGAGCGGCAGCTGCAGCCCCAGCAGCACGATCCCCGCCCGCAGCAGCGGCCGCGCCGCGAACTCCACCCCGGGCGCGAGCACCGCCGGAACGGGCGCCAGGTTGCGCCACAGGGCACCGGCGAGGATCGCGATCAGCAGCGGGCTGGCCTGCGGCACCAGGTGCGCGGCCGGCCACGCGAGCGCGGCCCCGGCCAGGCACGCGGCGAGGCCGGGGGCGCGATCCAGGACGACGGCGGCGGCACGGGCGGGTGCCGTGCGTCGCCCGCGGGGATGCTGCGGGCGGACGGGGCGGCGGGTCTCGGTGAGCATGCTTCCATGCTCCGCCCCGCCGTCATGCCGCGGTAGACACCGCTGGGGCACCGCGGCCATATGATGGCGATATGACCGATTCGCGCCCGCCGGTGGAGAACTGGCTGCAACTGCCCGTGCTCCGCCTGCTCGTGGGCATCGCCGACCACGGCAGCCTCAGCGCGGCCGCCCGGGCCACCGGAATGGCCCAGTCCAACGCCAGCCGCTCGCTGAAGACGCTCGAGCGGCGGCTCGGCTACACGCTGGTGCGCCGCTCGACCCGCGGATCGACCCTCACGTCGGAGGGCCAGCTGACCGCCGGGTGGGCGCGCGATGTCCTCGCGGCCGCCGCCCGGTTCTCCGCCGGCACGGCCGCCCTCGCCGCCGGCGAGCAGGACGAGCTGCCGATCGGCTGCAGCATGACGATCGCCGAATACCTGGCGCCCACGTGGATCGGCGCCTTCCGCACCGTCATGCCCCGCGCCGCCCCGACGCTGCGGATCGCGAACTCGCGCGACGTCGTCGCGGCCGTGGTGGCCGGCGACGTCCTGCTGGGATTCGTCGAGTCCCCCGACCGGCTGGAGGGGCTGCTCGAGGAGACGGTATACGCGGACGAACTGGTCGTCGTCGTGGACCCGGCACACCCGTGGGCCGCGGACGGGCGGACGATCGAACCTGCCGAGCTGGGGCGGACGCAGCTCGTCGAACGCGAGGCCGGGTCCGGGACCCGGGCCGCGCTCGACCACCTGGTCGGCGGCGACCGGCCGGCACCCGTCGTGGAGCTGAACAGCATCGCGGCCGTGTGCCAGTCGGTCATCGCCGGGCTGGGACCGGCCGTGCTCAGCCGGCTGGCCGCCGCCGGGGAACTCGACAGCGGGCGGATCGTGGAGGTCCCGGTCGCCGGCGGGCCGCTGCGACGCGAGTTCCGGGCCATCTGGACCGCGGCCGCCGAACACTCCCGGGCGGCGCGGGAATTCCTGGCCATCGCGCGCGGCGGCGCGGACGGCCCGCCGGCGAAAAATACCTGGGCCACCTCTTGACACCCGACGGGATCCGGGAGATCTTGTAATTGGCAGATACCCCCAGGGGGTATAAACGATCGGCAGGAGATCCCCATGATTCCGCGCAACGCTCTGGCGGCCAGCGCCACGCTGCACTGTCTCACCGGATGCGCCATCGGCGAGATCCTCGGCCTGATGATCGGCACGGCCGCCGGCTTCTCCACCGCGGCGACGATCGCCCTGGCAGTCGTCCTCGCCTTCTTCTTCGGCTATCTGCTCTCCGTCATCCCGGTCCTGCGCAGCGGGGCGGGCATCGGCGTGGCCGTACGCGTCGTGATCTTCGCGGACACTCTCTCCATCACCGTGATGGAGATCGTGGACAACGCGGTCATGGCAGTCATCCCCGGAGCCATGGACGGCGGCCTGGTCAATCCCATCTTCTGGGTGGGCATGATGATCGCGTTCGCGGTCGCCTTCGCCGCCGCCTTCCCCGTCAACCGGTACCTGATCGACCGCGGCAAGGGCCACGCCCTGATGCACAAGTACCACGAGGGGCACGACGGCCACGACGGCCACGACGGCCACGACGGCCACGACGGCCACGACGGCCACGACCATGATCACGGCTCCGGAGACGATCACGGAGCCGGGCACCACCACCGGAAGGACGAGTCATGAACGCCAAGATCCTTGCAGCCGGAGTCATCGGATTCCTGCTCGGCGGGCTCGCGGTCTCCATCGCGGCCCAGCTGGAGGAGCCCGCCCACGGCGAGCCGACCGGCATCCACCGGATTCTCGAGGACTGACGCCATCGCACGCGGATGCCGGTCCGGATCAGACCGCGCCGCGCACGGCCTGCCCCGTTCGAGCCTGACCTGATGACCCAGGGGGTGTCCGGATGTCAGGCTCATGTCATCACCTCCGGCTGAAACGCGGAGTCGCAGCAACGCGGAGTCGCCGGAATGCAGCGGCGGCGGACGGCCGGAGCCCCGGGCGCTACGCCGAAGCGGTGGGCGCGAGCCCCGTCTCCGCGACGGACGCCATCGCCTCCAGCATGGCCCCCTCCAAGTGCGAGCGCAGCGCCGCCGCGTCCGGATCCGCGGCGACGTTGACCATCTCGTCCGGGTCCGAGCCGTGATCGTAGACCTCCACCTCGTCCGAGCCGAAGTAGCGCGTCATCCTCCCCCGCGACGTGAGCACCGTCCGGATCGTCACCGGTGCCGGCAGCCCCGGCACGGAGAACGGCTGCTCCTCCTCGACGAGCAGCGCCTCCCGCCACGACACGCCGGACGCTGCCGCTGCTCCGGTGCCGGCCGCCGCACTCGTGCCGGGCGCGGCTCCGGGCGCGCCGGCGTCGTCCCCCAGCAGCGGCCGCAGGCTGCGCCCCTGGATCCCGCGGAACGGCTGCGTCCCGGTCAGGTCGAGGAGCGTGGGTGCCAGGTCCGCCGTCGAGACCAGCTCCGGCATCCGCCGCGCGGCGACCCCCGGGCCGGCGACGAGCAGCGGCACGCGCGTGACCGCCCGGTAGTGCACGAAGTGCTTGAGCATCAGGCCGTGGTCGCCGAACAGGTCCCCGTGGTCCGCGGTGAAGACGATCAGCGTGTTCTCCGCCTGCCCCGACTCCTCGAGGGCCCGCAGCAGGCGCCCCACCTGGTCGTCGACGAACTCGATCTGCCCGTACTGCGCGGCCAGCGCCTGACGGTACTGCTCCTCGTCGACCGCGAACGTCATGGTCGGGTCTCCGTCCGGGGTGCCCCGGCGCTCGGCCATGAGGCGCACGTGCTCCGGCGAGCGCGCGTGGTCCTGGTGGAACCCGACCGGCAGCGGCATGTCCTCGGGGCGGTGCCGGTCCGCGTACTCCGCCGGCGGCGCGAACGGGTGGTGCGGGTCCGGGAAGGAGACGAACAGGAAGAACGGGTCGTCCTGCCCGGCCGCGGCCCGCACGCGCGCCTCGGCCCGCTCCCCCACGTACTCGGTGGGGTGCGCGGACGCGGGGATCGCCGACGTGTACACCTGCTCCCAGGCGCTCGAGCGACGCGGGCTCGCCGCCGGTCCGCCCTGCGCCGGGTCGACGCCGCGCTCGCGGGCCCAGTGCCGCCAGTGCCCGCCGGGGGCGTCGCCGTGGCCGACCACCAGGTCGACCTCGTTGTACCCGTAGTAGTCCCGCGGCAGCGGCAGGTAGGCGTCGTCGTGCCGGGCGCGGTCCTCGTGCCGGTCCCAGCCCGGCTCGCGGTCCCGCACGACGGAGTCCGGCGCGCCCCCGTCCAGCAGCAGCGGCGAAGTGGCGCGGATCTGCTCCAGCTGCTCGGGCTCGAACTCCCACCCCATGTTCTGGTGGTGCAGCTTGCCGACGGCCGCCGTCGTGTAGCCGGAGCCGGCCAGCTGGCGGACGAACGTGCTGGCGTCCGGGTCCAGCGGGATGCCGTTGCAGCGGGTCCCGTGGGCGGACGGCCAGCGCCCGGTGAGGAGGCTGGCGCGGTTCGGCATGCACGTCGGGCTCGCGACGTACGCCTCGTCGAACACGGCGCCGCGGGCGGCGAGCGCGTCGAGGTTCGGCGTGTTCACGTGGCCGTCGCCGCCGAAGCCCAGGTGGTCGGCGCGCAGCTGGTCGGCGATGACGAACAGGACGTTGGGGCGGTCCGAGGCCCCGGGCCGGCTCACTGCTGGGCCTTGCGGATGAGGGACAGGGTGCGCGAGCGCAGCTCGGCGAACTCGGGCAGCGCGCGTGTGGTGATCTGGTCGCGTTCGCCCGGCAGGTCGACGTCGATGACCTCGAGCACGCCGGCCGGCTTGCCGCCGATCGCGACGATCCGGTCCGAGAGGTAGACGGCCTCGTCGATGTCGTGCGTGACCACGACGATCGTCATGTCCAGCTTGTCGCGGATCGACAGGCACAGGTCCTCGAGCTCGAACCGGGTCTGCGCGTCGACGGACGCGAACGGCTCGTCCATGACCAGGACCTCCGGCCGGTAGGCCAGCGCGCGGGCGATCGCCACGCGCTGCTGCATGCCGCCCGAGAGCTGCCACGGGTACTGCTTCGCCGCATGGGAGAGCCCGACGGCGGCCAGCGCGTCCTCGATCCGCTCCGCCGCCTCGGCCTTCGGCAGGCGCATGTGCCGCAGCGGCAGCCTCACGTTCTTCTCCACTGTCAGCCACGGCATGAGCGAGCGCGAGTAGTCCTGGAAGACCAGGGCCATCTCCGCCGGCGGGCCGTCCAGCGGTTTCCCGTCGATGTACATGGCGCCCCCGGTGGACGGGTGCAGCCCGGCCAGGCACTTGAGCAGCGTGGTCTTGCCGACGCCGGACGGGCCGACGATGCAGGCGACCTCGCCCTTGTCCACGGAGAACGTCAGGTCCCCGATGATCTGCTTCTCCTGGTCGCCGCGGCCGTAGGACTTGGCCAGGTGCTCGACGCGCAGGCGCGGTTCGGTCTGTGTCACGGTGTCCTCCCGTAGGGACTTGTTGCTGGTGGTGCGCCCGGCGCGGGCCGAGGCGGCGTAGGCGGTGCTCATGCTGCACGCTCCTGTCGTTTCGATCCGATGTACCAGGCCAGGACGCGGGAGCGGGCGGCCTCGAAGAGGATGTTCGCCGCGAAGCCGAGGAAGCCCAGCAGCAGGATGCCCGCCCACATGTCGGCGGCGAGGAAGCTCTGCTGCGCGAGCAGCGTCATGGCCCCGATACCCTGCGAGGAGCCGAGCATCTCCGAGGCGATCATGACGATGAATCCGATCTGCAGGCTGACCTGCATTCCGGCGGCGATCTGCGGCCCGGCGGCGGGCAGGTAGACCCGGAGCAGGCGCTCGTGCTTGCGCAGCCGGTACACCGAGCACACGTCGCGCAGGCCGGTGTCGACCGCCCGGATCCCGTCGATCGTGGAGATCATGGTCGGGAACGTGGCGGCCAGGACGATCGATGTCACCCGCATCTCCTGGCCGAACCCGATCAGCGTGATGAGGATCGGGATCAGGGCCACCGGCGGGATGCCGCGGATGAAGTGCAGGGCGGGCTCGAACATGGCCCGCAGCACGGGCACCGTGGCGATCACGAAGCCCAGCACGACGCCGACGACGACCGCGATGGCGTAGCCGATGCCCAGGTTCCGCAGGCTCGGCAGCACGTCGGAGGCGAAGCGGTCGAACAGCCAGAGCGCCTGGAAGCGCTCCATGATCGTCGCCAGCGGCGGGAAGAACGCGTTCGTGGAGCCGGCGGAGACGATCCACCAGGCGGCGATGACGGCCACCGGGGCGCCGACCCCGAGGACGGTGTTCAGTGCGCGGCGTTTCACGGCGTCTCCTTCCGGAAGGACGGGTGCCAGTGCAGGACGCGGCGTTCGACGGCGGAGCTGGCCCACTGCGAGGCCACGCCGAGCACGCCGAGCACCACCACCAGCGCGTAGAGGGTCGGGTAGAGGCCGCCGGCCTGCGCCTGGTAGATGCTGCGGCCGAGGCCGGGGGCGCCGCCGAGCAGGCCGGCGACCACCACGATCACGAGCGACGCCGGGGCGGAGACGCGCACGGCCGTGCCGATGAACGCCGTCGCACCGGGCAGCACCACGCGCCAGAGGGTCTCGGCGCGGCCCATCCCGTAGGAGCGGGCCGTGGCCAGGGCCACCGGGTCGGCGTCGCGCACGCCCGCGATCGCCTGGATGGAGACCGTCAGCAGGCAGCCGGCGACCACCAGGAACAGGGCCATCTTCGACGTCGGGCCGAACACCATCACGGCGAGCGGCAGGATGACGATCGGCGGGATCGGCTTGAGGAACTCGGTGATCGCGAGCGTCGCCGCCCACACGGGCTCGAACATGCCGATCAGCACGCCCAGGATCACGCCGCCGGCGACGGCGAGCGCCAGCCCGGCCGCCGCGCTGGCCACGGTCACGCCCGTGTCCACCCAGAAGACCTGCGTTCCGAGCAGCCGGACCAGCTCTGCGAGCGTGTCCGTCACGGTGGGCAGCCCGGTCCCGAAGGCGCCGGAGGCGGCGGCGAGCTGCCAGCCGCCCAGCAGGACGACGGCGCCCACCGCCCCGAGGACGGTCTTCGCGACGGGGGCGTCGACGTCGAGCCGGCGCCCGGCGGCGCTACTGCGCGTCGTAGACGAGATCGTCATCGAGCTCCACCTCCGTCTCCAGGTAGCCGAGCTCGACGAGCGAGGCGTTGACGGCCTCGATGTCCGCCGGGTCGACCTCGTCCGGCCAGTAGCTGTCGGCACCGGCTTCGATCACGGCGCGGTCGACCTGGGTCAGCTCCGCCGACTTGTCGATCGCCTCGTCGAGGTTCTCGTTGGCGTAGGCGTTGGCCTTGTAGATCGCCCGGACGAAGCCGGCGGCCGCCTCCGGGTTCTCCTCGGCGAACGTGCCCGAGGCGACCCACAGCCCGATCGCGCCGTCGCCGAAGAACTCCGCGCCCGGCGCCGAGAGGTGCGTGTGCCCGTCGTCGGCCGCCGTGTTGGAGAACGGGGCCACGAGCCCGGCCGCGTCGATGCGGCCCTGCTCGAGGGACTGGAGCGCCGAGGCCGGGTCGAGGACCATCCAGTTCACGGTGCCCGGGTCGCCGCCGTCGTCCAGGATCGCCTTCGCGATGGTGACCTCGAGCTGGGCGTTGCGCGCCGGCACGGAGACCGACTTGCCCTCGAGATCGGCGGGGGTCTCGATGCCGTTGCCGGCGGCGGCGAAGAGCCCGGTGTCGTCGACCTGGCTCGGGTCCTCGAGCTCCGCGGTCCCGTCCGGGTACCCGTCCGCGGCGGCGAGGATCTGCAGGTCGACGCCCTGCGAGAGGCCGTTGAGCAGCGGGATGGACGGGGTGTAGGTGATGTCGAGCTGGCCGCTCTGCGCGGCGGCGATGCCGGCGGGCGGGTTGGCGACGACGCTGGTCTCGATCTCGAGGCCCTCGTCGGCGAAGTACCCCCTCTCGATGCCGAGCGCGATCGCCGCGTCGGAGCCGATGCCGATCGTGCCGACCGTGAGTTTGCTGGTGTCTCCCTCGCCGGCGCCCTCGTCGGCTCCGCAGCCGGTGAGGGCCGCGCCGAGCGCGAGGACCGATCCGAGGGCCAGGATGCGCTTGTTCATGATGTTCTCCAGGTGGGTGGGATGTGCGGATGGGTGGGAGTGGTCAGGGTTCGCGCCGGTGGACGATCCGTCCGCCGGCGACCGTGAGGGCCGTGGGGTTCTCCAGCAGCTCGCGCGGGTCGCCGGGCAGCGGGCCGGCCAGCACGCAGAGGTCGGCGAGCTGGCCGGCGGCCACGCGGCCCTTGTGGCGCTCCGCGTGGTCCTGCCAGGCCGGCGTGCCGGTCATCAG
This sequence comes from Zhihengliuella salsuginis, assembly GCF_014651715.1. Taxonomy (GTDB): domain Bacteria; phylum Actinomycetota; class Actinomycetes; order Actinomycetales; family Micrococcaceae; genus Zhihengliuella; species Zhihengliuella salsuginis. The sequence goes on along the minus strand of NZ_BMXK01000006.1, from coordinate 13,642 downwards.
GGCCAGGGCCGTGCGGAGGGCGAGGCGCTCGTCGTCGTCCCCGCCGGGGCCGGCGGTGGTGTCGCGGGTGGCCGCGGCGACCACGCTGTGGCGCCAGTCCGGGGAGGTGACGGGGGCGTCGGAGGCGATGTTGGCGGGGATTCCGGCGGCCAGCGCGCTGGTGAGCGGCTGGTGGCGGGCGAAGCGCTCGCCGCCGAGGACGCCCAGCATGAGGCGTCCGGCCGCCGACCGGATGGCCGGGTTGGTGCTGTAGCCGACGCGGTGCTCGCCGAGCCGGCGCAGGGCGTCGTCGTCGGCGAAGGCGCCGTGGATGACGTAGTGGCGCGCGTCGCGCGGGGCGGCCGCGGTGGCGGCGGCGATCGCGTCGACGACGGCGGCCGTGGCGGCGTCGCCGGTCGCGTGCACGCCGGCCTGCAGGCCGGCGCCGTGGATCGCGGCGATGATGCCGTTGAGCTCCTCGACGCGCTCGGCGTCCGTGGCGCCGGCGATGACGAGGTGGCCGTGGTGGTGGCCGCACGGGGTCCGGTAGGTGTCCTTCATCCAGGCGCTGCCCGAGCGCGGGGTGCCGTCGGCGAAGACCTTGACGCCGCCGATGCGCAGCTGCAGCGGGTCGATGCCGCGGCCGTCGAGCAGCCGCGGCAGGCCCGAGTCGAGCCCGCGCCGGGTGGCCTCGGCGGTGGCGCCGCCGGTGCCGCTGAAGAGCATGAGCGCGGTGATGCGCATGGTCAGGTCGCCGGCCTCGGCGAGGTCGGCGAGCAGCTCGAGGGCGGAGGCCGTGCAGGCGCCGCTGAGCAGGCTCGCGCCCCCGGGGCCGAGGCCCGGCTCGGTGAGCGAGGTGATGCCGAGCGCGTGCAGGTCGGCCTGGTGGCGCAGCACGGCCGAGCGCAGGGACTCCCGCGGCAGCTCGGGGATGCCGGCGCCGGCCAGGCCCATGGCCGCGTCGGCGAAGTGGCCGGTGGGCGCGCCGTCCACGTCGCGCGTCACGGTGCCGCCCGTGACGTCGGCCGCGCCGTGCAGGCCCAGCCGGTCCATGGCGGTGCGGTTGAGCAGCAGCTGGTGGCCGGTCTGGTCGTAGGCCACGACCGGCGCGTCAGGGCGGGCGGCGGCGACGCGGCCGGTGCCGCCGTCGCCGAGGACGGCCGCGTCCCAGCCGTGCGCCCGGATCCATCCGTCGGCGCCCGGCTCCAGCGCCTCCAGGAGGGCAGCGACGCCGTCCCAGTCGCGGGCCGAGCCGAGCGGGGCGAGGCAGTAGCGGGAGTAGGCGCTGGCGATGAAGTGCAGGTGGGCGTCGTTGATCCCGGGCAGGATGGCCCCGCCGGCGGCGTCGACCACGCGGGTTCCGGGGCCGGCGAGGGCCGCGACCTCTTCGCCGCCGACCGCGGTGATCCTGTCACCGGTGAGGGCGACGGCGGTGGCGTCCGCGACGTCGTCGTACTGGGAGGCGGCGCCGAAGCCGGCGGCCGCGCCGGGGACCGGGAGCACCGGCACGGTCCCGCCGGTGATCACCAGGTCCGGTGATGCTGTGCTCATGCTGGCCTCCTCACTGTCGAAGCGCCTGTGATCGGCGCCACATACAAGAGTATGTCGCATGACTAAGTCACTTGACCAGCTTTTGTGGGAAGATTTAATAGATCGCAGGGTCCGGGCCCCGGAAACAGGGCGCGGCAGGGGCGTCACGGAGCCGATCGCGGCGCCGCATAGGATGGACCACCAGGACCGAGGAGGACGTCGTGGGCAGGGTTTCCGCTGCAGACCGCAGCCAGCAGTTCGTCGAGGCAGCCGCGCGCGTGATCGCGCAGGAAGGCGTCACCGCCGCGACCACGCGGAGGATCGCCCGCGAGGCCGACGCCCCGCTGGCCGCCCTCCACTACTGCTTCCGCAACAAGGAGGACCTGCTGCTCGAGGTCTACCACCACCTCAGCCGCGACTACGCCCGGCAGCTGGACCCCCTGCCGGAGCACGCCGGGCTCGCCGAGGTCGTGGACCTGCACATGCGGCGGATCTGGCGGCGCATGGCCGCGCACCCACACGAGCAGATCACGACGTTCGAGCTGCTGCTGCGCGGCCAGCGCCTGACGAATCCGCGCGAGCGCGAGCAGGCCCAGCAGGTCAACCGGCAGATGTACGACGCGTGGATCAGCTCCACCGCCGCCATCTTCGACGCCGGCGCCGCGGCCTCGGGTGTGACACCGGCGACGGACACGACGGTCGCGGCGCGCTTCACCGTGGCCGGGATCGACGGGATCAGCATCCAGCACGTCTCCGACCCGGACGAGGAGCGCTCCTGGCGGATGATCGACGAACTCGTCCGCGCCCTGCAGTCCATGCTGCTGCCGCGGTAGGCGCCGCGGAACTCGTGAGAAGCGCCACCCCCGGCACCACACCACGCCCCACAGCACGCGTTCCGGCCTGAGCTCCTGACGCAGGGGGTGCTCGGATCTCAGGCTCATGTCTGTACCTCAGGCTCAAACGTGTGCGGCCCCAGCACCGCTCCTCAGCACCCCGATTGACGGCCCTCGCGTGAGGTGGCACACTCGTGTAATCGATTCCATGGAATCGATTACACAACCGCCGCCGACCCGAGGAGCACCGCATGCAGCCCGTCACCATCCGTGACGTCGCCCGCGCCGCCGGCGTCTCCTCGGCCACCGCCTCCCGCGTCCTCTCCGGCAACCCGGCCACCAGCGAGGCCTCCCGAGACCGCGTCACCGCGGCCGCCGCCGAGCTCGGCTTCTCCCCCAACGCCCAGGCCCGCTCCCTGCGCTCCACCCGCACCGACAGCATCGCCCTGCTGATCTCCGACGTGCGCAACCCCTACTTCGCCGACCTCGCCCACGCCGTCGAACAGGCCGCCCGGAACCGCGGCCTCGTCACCTTCATCGGCAACGCCAACGAGGATCCGGCCCAGCAGGACGAGTTCCTCGACGCCATGATGTCCCGCCGCGTCGACGGCGTCCTCCTGGTCCCCCAGGGCCTCGACAGCGACGGCGGCACCCGCCCGAGCCCCGCCGTCGAACACCTCCTCACCCGCGACATCCCCACCGTCCTGGTGGACCGCACGCTCGCCGGCGTCGCCGCCCCGCACGTCACCGCGTCGTCCACCGCCGCGCTGCACGACGCCGTCGCCCGGCTCGCGCGCGACGGCCACCGGCGCATCGCGTTCATCGGCGGGCCCGAGCACACCTCAACCGCCGCCGAGCGCTACGCCGACTTCCGCGCCGCGCTCGCCGCCCACGGGCTCGACGCCGGCGACGACCTGCACTTCCACGGCGACTTCCGCACCCCCTCGGGCGCCGAGGGGGCCCGCTGGCTGCTGGGGCTCGAGGAGCGGCCCACGGCCGTCGTCATCGCGGACTCCCCCATGGCCATCGGCGCCCTCGCCGTGTGGCGGGAGGCGGGACTCGCGGCGGGGACCGACCTCAGCGTGATCGCCTTCGACGACATCGAGGCATTCGCCCTGCACGACCCTCCGCTGGCGACCATCAGCCACGACCTGACCGACATGGGGCGCCGCGCCGTCGACACCCTCGCCGACCTGATGGCCGGGCAACCGGCCGCATCCACCGTCCTGAGAAGCACCTTCACCGACCGGGCCTCGATCGGCCCGGCCGCAGAGAGGAACCCGGCATGAGCCACCACCGAACCGTCACCGTCATCGGGTCCAGCAACGCGGACCTCGCCGTCAGCATGGACCGCCTCCCCGGCCCGGGCGAGACGGTGCTGGCCCGCTCCTTCGTCACCTCGCCCGGCGGCAAGGGCGCCAACCAGGCGCTCGCGGCGCGGCTGGCCGGTGCGGAGACCGAGTTCGTCGGGGCGGTCGGCCGGGATCCGCACGCCGAGGTCGCCCTCGGGATGCTGGCCGAGGCCGGAGTGGATCTGTCCCGCGTGCGACGCGTCGACGAGCCGACCGGCATCGCGCTGATCTCGATCGACGCGGCCGGCGAGAACTCGATCGCCGTCGTGCCCGGCGCCAACGCGACCGTCACCGCGGACGTGGTGGGCGGGCTCGGCGAGGTGCGCGGCGTCGTCGTGCTCCAGGGGGAGATCCCGGCCGCCGCCGTCGAGCGGGCGGCCGCGGCGGCCGAGCGCGTGGTACTGAACCTGGCGCCGGTCATCGCGGTGGATCCGGACGTGATCCGGGCCGCGGACCCACTGGTGGTCAACGAGCACGAAGCCGCCCTGGTGCTCGAGCAGTTCGGCAGCGACGCCCCCGAGGCGCCGGAGGACGCCGCCCGGGCCCTGCTGGGGCACGGGGTGCGCAGCGTGGTCATCACGCTGGGCGCGGCGGGATCTCTCGTCGCCGAGCACATGACAACCACCGCGAACGACGACGGTGCGCGCCTGAGCACGGTGGCCGCCGTGCGCGCGGACGCGGTCGACACCACCGGCGCCGGCGACGCCTACACGGGCGCGCTGGCCGCTCGGCTGGCCGCCGGGGACGAGCTCGTCGCGGCGGCCGGCTTCGCGGCGCGGTTCTCCGCCGCCTCCGTCGCCAAACCGGGCGCGCAGGCGTCCTACCCGCGCACGCTCGACGAGCTGCCTGGCGCGTAGCCGGCGACCGCGGAAATCTGCTGGTGACTCGCACCGCATTGCGCCGCGAGTAGTCACTGAGCGCGACCAACCAGCCGCGAGTCGTCGCTCAGTGCTGCAAAATCCGGGAATGCCAGCAATTCGCGACGACTGGCGCGACAAGCCTTCGGCTCGACGCAACCAGCAACGACAACCGTGGATGACGGTCCAACATGATGACGTGGCGCCTCACCACTAGAACGCGGCGTATTCTGGAGACAGGACAACGCTGCGAAGAAGAGGTGATGGAAATGAAGCGACAAGTGGTCAACAAAAAGCCCGTCAGTGCGAAGGCGATAAAAACGATCGTCTCTCGTTCGACCAAGGCTTCAGCCCACCTCGAACACCGCAGCGTCCCGGAGGGCTTCGTGCGCTCCGAACAAGCAGAGCGCTTTCTGGCCGAACGCCGGCGCCGAAGCTGATGGCTTTCGAACCGGGTTACGGAGAGACTCCGTTAAACGGTGACGAATTGGACGCTCTCACAGTCGACGCCCGCGCGATCCTCACGGGCACGGCTTCCAAAGCCTCTGTCTTCGATCTTGAGCAAGCGGTTCAAGACGACATAGCCGCTGAACAATTGACCGCCGTCTTGGCAGGCGAACTAGACGTAGATGAGCTCCTGACCGACACCTACGTCCGAGGGCTGCACCGCCGAATGTACGGCGACATCTGGACGTGGGCAGGCGTATACCGGAAACGAGAATTGAATATTGGAGTTGCGCCGGAACAGATCGCGACTCAGCTCCACGCCGCATTGGCCAATCTCCTGTATCGCTGGCATCACACGGACGACTGGGATCCCCGCATCCTCGGTATCGCTGTTCATGCGGAGACCGTCCGGATCCATCCATTCGTCGACGGCAACGGCCGTTCCACGCGGTTACTCGCAGATCTTGTGTTCGCAGCCGCGCAGGGAACGGAGACTGTGGAAGTCTACGACTGGGTCCTTGAGAAGAGGCATTACATAGAACTCCTCCGCGCCTACGACCGCCACCGAGACCCGATCGACTTGGCCGATTTCATCAGAACGATTCCTGTGACGGACTGATCTACGCCCTGTGCTCAACTTTTGGGATCCAACATCGACCCTGGCTCTCGCAACGCTCAGTCGGCGACGACGAGCCCCACGTGGGCTGCGAGCGCCGGGGCCAGGTCTGCGAGCTGGAGCGCGTCGACCGTGGCCCCGCGCAGCCCGGCCAGCCCTGAGATCGCGCGGAAGCGCACGCCCCGCAGGTCCACATCCTTGAGCTTCGCGCCGTCGAGGGCGAGGGTGTCGATGCGGCAGTCCGTGAAGGAGACCCGGTCGAGGCTCGCCGAACCGAGGTCGAGCTCGTCGAAGACCACGTCCTGGAACGCCACATCGCGCAGCTTCGCCTGGCGCAGGTTGACGTACCCGAGCTTGCCGCCGTCGAACCGGACCGACCGCAGGGACGCCCCGTAGAGTTCCGCGGAGCCCAGGCGCGTCTGCGCGAGGCGCGTGTTGAACCACGTGCTGTCCGGCGCCCGGAACACCGGGGCGTTGAGCTCGGCGAAGCGGCAGTCGCCGAAGCTGGTCCGGTTCAGATCCGCGTCGGAGAGCATCACCCGGCGGAAGCTGCACCCCGTGAAGACGGTGTCCTCGAGGTCGGCACCGGCGGCCGCGTCCTCGACGAACGCGGCGTCCTCGACGCGGCCGTCCACCGGCAGGGCGGTCAGATCCGCGTGGGCGGCGGGCGCCAGATCGGCGAAGGACGGCAGTCGGGGGCTCTTCGGTGAAGTCATCCCACCAGTGTAATGACCCGGAACCTCATAATGCGCGCGGGCGGTCAGTCGACGAGGTCGAGCGCGGCGTCCAGGCTGCGCAGCGCCGCCGCGTTGTCCACGCGGGTGAGCGCGAAGGCGGAGGTCACCAGAGCGGTCACCGCCTCGGCCAGGCGCCCGCGCTCACGTTCGCCGGCTTCCGGGTGCCGCGCGGCGATCCCGGAGGCCAGCGCCCGGCGCAGCTCCTCGCGGTAGGCCGCGACGGCCTCGCCCACGGCCTGCTCCATCGCGACCGGCGCGCCCGCCGTGTTCATCAGCAGGCACCCGTGCCGCGCGGCGTCCGCCTCCGGGTCGTCCAGGCCGGCGCGCATCCCCATCAGGTAGTCGACGACGGCGTCCGCACCCACCGGCGCCTCGGTCAGCGGGCGCAGGCGCGGGGCGATGACCTCGCGCAAGTAGCTCGCGACGGCGGCATCGAAGAGGCCGCGCTTGCTGCCGAACGTGTTGTAGAGGCTGGACCGGCGCAGGCCGGTCGCCTGCTCGAGCTCGGGGATGGAGGCCTCCTCGAATCCGCGCTGCCAGAACACCGCCCGGGCAGCGCGCACCACGACATCGGTCTCGAACGTCTGCACACGCCCCACGGCGGCCTCCTGAACTCGATATTTGCGTAACGGTCATTCCAGTATATATTAGAACGGTCAGTACAAAAACAGTCCGCCTCGAACCAGGGAACCCCATGATCATCGCCGGCCTCGTCCTCGCCGCCCTCGCGGCCGCCGTCCACGTGTTCATCTTCTATCTCGAGTCGATCGCGTGGACCTCCCCTCGGGCCCGGGCCGCCTTCGGCACCACCGGCGACGAGGCCCTCGCCACCCGCGAACTCGCCTTCAACCACGGCTTCTACAACCTCTTCCTCGCGATCCTGGCCGCCGCCGGCATCGCGTCCGTGGCCGCGGGCGCGACGACGGCCGGGCTGACGCTGACGTTCGCGGGGCTCGGCTCGATGGCCGCCGCGGCCGCGGTGCTGGCGATCAGCTCGCCGAACAAGCGCGCCGCGGCCGCCAAGCAGGGGCTCCTCCCGGCCGCCGGCGTCGTCGTACTGCTCCTCTCCTTGATCTGAACCACCACCAGAAAGCGAATCACCTTGACTGAGAACACCCGCCAGACCAGCACCCAGATCCAGCTCGTCGCCCGCCCCGACGGCTGGCCGACCCCGGAGAACTTCCGCACCGTCACCATCGAGCTCGACGACCTCGGCGAGAACCAGGTGCGTGTCGCCAACGAGTTCATGTCCGTGGACCCCTACATGCGCGGTCGCATGTCGGACGCGAAGAGCTACATCCCGCCCTTCGCGCTCGGCGAGACCATGAATGGCGGCTCCGTCGGCCGCGTGGTCGCCTCCCGCTCCGCGGACCTGCCGGTCGGCACGCTGGTCCTGCACCAGCTCGGCTGGCGGGACGTCGCCCAGGACGACGCCGGCGCGTTCCGTGCCGTCGCCGACCTGCCGGGCGCCTCGCCGTCGCTCTACCTGGGCATCCTGGGCATGACCGGGCTGACCGCCTACGTGGGCCTGACCGAGATCGCCCCCGTGGCGCCGGGTGAGACCGTGTTCGTCTCCGGCGCGGCGGGCGCCGTGGGCACCGCCGTCGGGCAGATCGCCCGCCTGCTGGGCGCTGGCCGGGTCATCGGCTCGGCCGGCTCGGATCAGAAGGTCGCCCTCCTGAAGGAGAAGTACGGGTTCGACGCCGCGCTGAACTACAAGAGCGCGCCGGTCCGCGAGCAGCTGGCCGAGCTGGTCCCGGGCGGCGTGGACGTGTTCTTCGACAACGTCGGCGGCGACCACCTCGAGGCCGCGATCGACGTCATGAACGACCACGGGCGCATCGCGCTGTGCGGTGCGATCTCGCAGTACAACACCACCGGGCCCGCCGCCGGTCCGGACAACCTGGTCAAGTTCATCAAGGGCAGCCTGTCCATGCGCGGCTTCACGCTGGGGCACCACCTGGACAAGGCCGGCGAGTACAACGAGAAGATGAGCGGGTGGTTCGCCGACGGCGAGGTCCAGTACGACGAGACCGTGGTCGACGGGATCGAGAACGCCGTCGACGCCTTCCTGGACATGATGCGCGGCGCCAACACGGGCAAGATGGTGGTCCGCACGGCCTGACCCGGAGCGGTCGATGTGGCGAAGACGACACGACAAGAATCGTCACGATCTGTTGAAGCTTAAACTAAATCGTGGTGGAGTATTCTTATGAACACCTCCGCTTCCACCGCATCGGCCGCCGCCCGCCTGATCATCCGAGTCGCCTTCGGCTTCCTCTTCCTGGCGCACGGCTGGCAGAAGTTCAACGAATTCACGATCCCCGGCACCGTCGGCGCCTTCACCGACATGGGCGTTCCGGCCGCGGCCGCGGTGGCCCCGGTCATCGCCTCGCTCGAGCTCGCCGGCGGCGCCCTGTTGATCCTCGGCCTGCTGACCCGGCCCGTCGCGATCCTGCTCACCGTCAACATGGCCGCGGCGATCATCCTGGTCCATGCCGGCGCCGGCGTGTTCGTCGCCAACGGCGGGTACGAGCTGGTGCTCGCGCTCGGCGCGGCGACGCTGGCGCTCTTCCTCGTCGGCCCGGGCCGCATCTCCCTCGACGCCGCCCTCTTCGGCAGCCGGAAGGGCGCGCTCGCGAAGCTCGCCTGATCCCCGCGCGAAACGCCGCCTGATCCCCTCGAGGCGGCGCCGTCTCATGACCCGCACCAGCACTCGTGCCCCGAACCGCCCGGTTCGGGGCACGACTGCGTTTCCGGCCGGGTCCCCGCGTCCGAGATCCTCTCAGCTTCACCCCTTAGACTTCCGGGGATCGGGTGTCACGCGACGCCCGCAACCAGGGCATCGGCAGCAGGAGGGTCTTCGAGTGCGCGCGAACCTCGCCGCGTTGATCAGCGCCTGCTGCATCATCCTCGGCCTGCTGGGCATGCACGCCCTCGCCCAGCACGGCACCCCCTCCGCCCAGCACGACGCCGCGCCCGCCGCAGCCGCCCCCGCCACCCACGGCGGGGCGCACGCAGCAACGGGCGCGGCGTCGTCGTTTTCGCATCCGGCCCCGGGTACCGAGGACTGCGCCGACTGCCCGCAGGCGCATGCCGCGATGGCAGCGGCCTGCCTGCTCGCGCTGATCGCGGCGGTCCTGCACCTCGCCGGGCCGCCCGCCTTCCGGCTGCGGCTCCGCGCGTGGCGCCGCCTGCTCCCCCGCACGCCCGTCCCACTCCCGGCGCCACCCCGGCCGCCCGACCTCAACATGCTCTGCGTCTGTCGGACGTGAAATGCGGCCCCGACCGCACACCACACCGACCACAGGAGTAGACATGAAGAAGACAACGATGACCCGTTCCGCCGCCGTGCTCGCGATCGGAGCGATCGCCCTCGCCGGATGCGCCACCGGGAATGACGACGCCGGCACCACCGGCCCGGCCGCCAGCAGTGCGCCGGGCAGCGACGCCGCCGCCAGCAACACCGCATCAGCCGAGGCGAACGAGGCCGACATCGCGTTCGCGACCGGCATGATCCCGCACCACCGGCAGGCGATCGAGATGTCCGGCCTGGTCCTCGGGGCCGAGGGGCTGCGCGAGAGCGCCCTCGGGCGCGGGACCGCGGAGCTCGCCGTCGAGATCAAGGCGGCGCAGGGCCCGGAGATCGGGCAGCTGGAGAAGCTGCTCGACGCGTGGGGAGCCCGCGACGGCGAGCACTCCGGCCACGGCGGGATGGACGGGATGATGAGCGAGGACGACCTCGCCGAGCTCCAGCACGCCACGGGCGACGACGCGGCGAAGCTGTTCCTGGAGCAGATGATCGCCCATCACGAGGGCGCCGTGACCATGGCGCAGACGGTGATCGACGAGGGACAGAACGCCGAGGCGCGCGAGCTGGCGCAGGAGATCATCGACGCGCAGGACGCGGAGATCTCCCGAATGCGCGGCATGCTCGAGGGCTGACCCCTCCGAAACGGGGCGGTCGGCCGGTCTGAGCACCGGCCGACCGCGCCGCCGGCGCACCCCGCCCCCGCTCCCCTGAACCTATTCTGCGGGTGCCCCCGCCTAGGGTTTTGATCGAGTCGCGCCGAGGTCTTCGGCGCGACCGACATCATCCAGTTCGTTGGGGGAACAATGAGCAATCAGATCCACACGGGAGTCGCGAGGACTTCCGCCGGCAAGGGGCTCGGCGTCGCCGCACTCGTGACCGCGATCGTGGCGATCGTCCTGTCCGCGCTGCCGATCATCAACAACTTCGCCGCGGTCCTGGGTGTCATCGCGCTCGGGCTCGGCATCGCCTCGCTCGTCATCGCGTCCAAGCGCCACGGCGGAAAGGGCCTGGGCATCGCCTCGAGCATCATCGCCGTCGTCGCGATCATCATCGTCTTCGCCTCCCAGGCGTTCTACGGGGCCGCGATCGACGAGGTTTCGGAGTCCTTCGACCAGGCGATCGAAGAGGCGGAGACCGGGGAGCGCGCGGCCACCGACGAGGAGCAGGAGGAGACCACATCGGTCGAGCCCCTCGCGATCGGCGCCACCGGCCAGCTCGACGACTACGAGGTCACGGTGGATGCCGTGAATCTGGACGCGGGCGAGGAAGTCGCCGCAGCCTGGGAGTACAACGAACCCGCAGAGGCGCAGTACGTGCTCGCCGACCTGACGGCGACCTACACCGGCGCGGAGGAGGGGGTTCCCTGGATCGAACTGAACGTCGAGTTGGTCGGCTCGGACTCGCGCATCTACTCGACCACGACCTGCAGCGCCGTCCTGGAGAACGAGGGCTACGACCAGCCGAATCTGACGTCGGGAGGGACGGCGTCGTTCCAGTCGTGCTTCGACGTCCCGGCCGAAGCCCTCGAGGACGCCACGCTGCGTGTCTCCGGCACGCTGGACTTCAACGGCGAACCGGTGGTCTGGAACACCAAGTAGGTCCAGTCCGGGCTGCCGCTCCACGACGGCGCCGGCACGGTCCCAGCGGATCGCGCCGGCGCCGTTTGCGATGCCTTATTTTGCTATATCGGCAAACACGTTTGCGATTTCGCGATCGTTCGTCGAGACTTGCACCAGGCAAAGCCAGCGTCGCCTTCAAGACGCCGAGAGGACGGACAGCACATGAGCAGCCACACCACGGAGGACGCCTCCACGCCCGCCGCCTTCTGGGAGAACCGGTACGGCTCGGCCGAGACCATCTGGTCCGGGCGGGTCAACCAGACGACGGCCGACGTCGTCAGCGGACTGCAGCCGGGGCGGGCTCTGGATATCGGCTGCGGGGAGGGCGGTGATGCCATCTGGCTGGCCCAGCACGGGTGGAACACGGTCGGCGTCGACATCGCGCCGACTGCCATCGCCCGGGCGTCTGCCGCCGCCGACGGCGCCCCCCTCCCCGGGTGCGGCCCGATTCGAAGCGGTCGACCTGGAACACTGGTCGACCGACGACGAGTACGACCTGGTCACCGCCTCTTTCTTCCACTCACCGGTCGCCTTGACCCGGGCGTCGATTCTTCGCACCGCGGCATCCCGCGTGGTCCCGGGCGGCCATCTGCTGATCGTGACTCACGCGGCCGTGCCACCGTGGGCGCCCCCGGAGATGCACGCCGACCACAACCTGCTCACTCCCGACGAGGAAATCGCTCAGCTCGACCTCGATCTGAACCTCTGGGACGTGCGCATCAAGGAACTTCGACCCCGCGAGACAGTCGATCCCGAGGGGCGGGCGGCCATCATCGACGACGGAGTGGTGCTCCTTCAGCGCCGGTCACCCCTGCTCCCACGGCGGCGTCTTCAGGAACGGTGATTCGCAGGCCCAGCCGTCGGGGTTCTCCGTGCAGTCCTCCGAGACGAGTCGTGTCTCGGTCTTCCAGATGCTGTTCACCTTCGGATCGCTTGCTACGACTGCGACACCTGGAATGGGGATCCACCCGGATCCACCGGTGCGGAAGTACCCGGCATAGACGGTCTCCAGCGCGACGTCGTAGTTTCCCGCTTCCTCGTAGACGATGCTCGTGTGGGTCTTGTATTCGTAGGGGTCCACTCCGTCAGGACGGGGCTCGCCGGCATGCGGAGTCGTCCGGTACTGCCCGTCGTCATAGGTCCACCGGTATTCGATGGGAGTGGCCTTGACGTCGACCGGCGCCCCCAGGATGGAGGTCGTCGTCTCGAACTCCTCGGAGTCGGCCCACAGATTTACGTGGTGCCCGATCAGCGCGATGCCGTACATCGGCTCGCCCTCTACACCGTTCTCGAAAATGATCTCCGAGGCTGGCAGTGGAAGGCGGCGGAATTCTTCGAGCGTCACCACTACCTCCTCTGCCGCCTCGCCTGCTTCCTCGTCCAGGGATTCTCCGGCGACAGGACTGCACCGAAATTGAGACGTGGCGACAAGATTCGGATCGGCTACCGTGTAGTTCCACCGCCTCTGACGATCGGAATCTTCAGGGCAACCGAAGTCCTCGTTCGTACAGGCAAGATCGAAATTTCCGGTACCGGAGAGATCGCAGATATGTGGCTCATCCCAATCGGGGGTGTAGGAGTTGGGGTCTGAAGCCGCCGGTCTCGAGCAGGCTTCGGGCGATGTAGTTGGTCAGGTTGCGGAACCCGAGTGCGGAGCCGCGCAGGTGTTCGAGCCGTCCGTTGAGCGCCTCGGTCGGCCCGTTGCTGGTGCCGGGTCGTTCGAAGTAGGCGAGCACGTCAGCGGCTCGCTTCTTCAGGGTCCGGCCCAGGGTGGTGAGCTCGGTGAGCACCTTGGGGACGCCGGCGCTGAGGTCGGTGATCAGCTTCTCCATGAGCTCGCGGCCACGTTGCCGGTCCTCGTGGCGATAGGCGGCGATCATGCGCTGGTAGACACCCCAGGTCGCCTCGACCTCGACGTGAGCGTCATCAACGAACAGCGCGCGTAGCCTGTCGCTCTGCTTGTCGGTGAGCAGGTCCGCGCCGGTGTGCAGCGTGCGCCGCGACTTGTAGAGCGGGTCGTCCCTGAACCCACGGTGCCCGTGGATCGCGAGTTGGACCCGGCGCCGGCACCTGTCGAGGGCGTCACCGGCCAGGCGCACGACATGGAAGGGATCCATCACCGTGACCGCGTCCGGGATCTCCTCTGCAGCGGCGGTCTTGAACCCGGTGAAGCCGTCCATCGCGACCACCTCGACCGCGTCACGGAAGGCGTCGTCGCGGTCGGCGAGCCAGGTCTTGAACGCCGCCTTCGACCGGCCCTCGACCATGTCCAGCAGCCTTGCTGGGCCGGCGCCATCGCGGACCGGGGTGAGGTCGATGATCACGGTGACGTACTTGTCGCCACGCCTGGTGTGGCGCC
>NZ_BMXK01000005.1 GCF_014651715.1 Zhihengliuella salsuginis | reverse complement strand
CCGTTGGCGTGGGCGTCGCGAGCGGCCTCGTCGGGGAATGCATCGAAGATCCAGAAGGTGTCGGCGTCGGTCCTGACCGCGAACCAGACAATCGTTCCTACTTCTTCGTTGGCGAGTGCGACAGCGCCTGCGAGCAGATCGGCGAGCGCGTCGTGCTGTCCATCGGCCGCGACGATCTTGGCGACGAAGGCATACGGAAGTGATGTGGGTGTTGACATGAGGGGTTCTCCTAGGTGTCGAGGTTTCTTGCTGAAGCTAGTTCAGTATATGACGAGCAAGGGCATGTGAGAAGTGGCGTATACGGCAGTATTGCTATTGTTTACGTCATGCGTATAGGACTGATCGCGATCGACGGCTGCTTCGGTTCGGCTATCGCGTCGATCATCGACATCGTGCGGGTGGCCGACGGAGCCCGCGGCGATGTCGACCCGCGGATCGACCCGATCGAACTCGCCATCCTCGGACCGAAACGGCGAGTGACCACGACGGCATCGATGACCCTGTCGGTGGACCACCCGCTGTCGGAGTCCGGAGAGTTCGACGTGGTCGTCGTCCCTGCGCTTGGAACCCTTACGGCCGCCGCTACCAACGACGCCCTCCAGAGCCGAGATGCTCGTTCGGTCATCGCCTCGCTCGGGCGCCTCGACGAGGCGACCACCCGGATCGCCGCGGCGTGCACCGGCGTGTTCGCTGTCGCCGAGACCGGACGGATGCATCATCGACGGGCGACGACCAGCTGGTTCCTGGGGCCGGAGTTCCTGAAGCGCTATCCGACCGTCGACCTCGATCTCGACACCATGGTCGTGGTCGACGGGAACCTCGTCACCGCCGGCGCCGCCTTCGCCCACATCGACCTCGCGCTCTCACTCGTGCGATCGATCAGCCCCGACCTGGCCCAACATGTCGCCAAGCTCCTCCTCATCGACGAGCGCCCGTCGCAGGCGGCCTTCGTCGCCTACGAACATCTCCGGCACGAGGACCCGATCGTCGTCGAGTTCGAACGCTTCGTGCGCGCCCGCCTGGACGAACCGTTCAACGTCGCCTTCGTCGCGCAGTCGCTCGGCACCAGCCGGCGCACCCTCGAACGACGAGTCCGTGCGGCGCTCAACCTCACTCCGCTCGGCTTCGTCCAACGGCTTCGCATCGAACGAGCTCGGCACCTCTCAGCAACCACGGACCTCACCTCCGCCGAGATCGCGCTACGGGTCGGCTACGCGAACGCCGAGACTCTGCGCTCCCTCCTGCGCAGGGAGCGACGCCGTTCCTGACCTATCGCCATGCCTTAGAACCACCTCTCAGCACGTCGCGTCGACGCTCCTGCGTCGCCCCTGGACGCCCCACTCGACACGCCCGCAGCACAGGTCATGTGACGTGCCCCGGCTTCCCGGACGGTCGGGGTTGGGTGGCTATGATGTCGCTGCGTTCTCGTCGAGAGGATCTGCAGACCCGATCAGGGTCGATTGGGATGAGACGCGAAGGCCGTCAGGTCAGGGCGGCCGAAGCCGGCCGGCGGGGTAGCGTCGGTCACGTCGAGGTCTTTCGGATGGATGCGTAGGAACCTCCATCGTCGGGAGACCTCGACGTCTATCTGCGGACCGACGCGCCCGGCCGACCTACACCCTCATCTGGGAAGAGCCAGATATGTGCCCACGTGTGGCGGTTTCCATCATCAACGACAGGCGTTGCCTCGCGCTCGCCTCCGCCGCCAGCCCCTTCTTCCCCAACAGGCCCTGTATCCGGGACGGTAGGGGTCACGACACCGGGCACGCAAACACCATCGAGGGTCAGGTCCTCATCGGAGACGCTCGCGCTGGTCTCCGTCTGCTCTGGCTTGGGGCAGGCCGCCGCGTAATCCGTTCCATGCGGAAGGAGCAGAGGAACAAAAGACAGTACGGACACTGCCAAGGCAACACCGACCGCTCGTCTCAGACGAAGAGTCACGACGATTCTTCCTCAACCGCCGAGTCCTCCACGACCGCCGCCGCATCCCATCCGTTGGACTCGTCATAGAACGCGAAGAACAACAGGGCGCGCTCGGATTCGACGATTTCTTCGACCACAGTGACTTCATTCTCGGCTGCGTCATAAGAATATACCGACCCGGGGACCTGCCGCATAGTGAATGTCGCCGCATAGAGCCCTTGGTCGTCTTCAACCATGCTGGCGGAAATATCATCCGCGATCAGTTCACCACCAAAAACCCATTGCGCCCCGGAATTCACGCCGTCGATATCGTCAATTCGGCTTAGGCAGAACCCGCACCCCTCGTTCGACACATCATCAAGAGAAGTCGTGTCTCCGGACTGCATCCCGTAGTCGTGGGCCTCGAACCAGTACTCGACGAACGCCTCGTACCCGTCGGCCGAGAATTCCTTGGCCTCCTCCGGCATGACCGGGGGCTCCAGATTCTCCGCGGGAGACGTCGAGGTCGCGGGCTTCGGGGTCGGCGATGCCGGCGCACTGCTGGTCGGCGCCGCCGACGAGGCCGATGGGGATTCCACAGGCGGCGCCGTCGTGCCGTTGCAGGCGCTCAACGCCAGCGCACCGACTACTGCAACCGTTGCGACGCCCATGCGCGCGATACCGAACTGACCCACTGAATACCCCTCGATGTCCTGAGAATGCTGGCTCCCCCACCTGCTCCTTCCGTCGAGGGTAGCGGGATCATCCAATCGATGCACTGGTTATCCACAGGTCGTTGCGGCACCAGCGCCTGCCCCGCGTGCCACTGACGCACCATCACCGGTCGACCTATCCACTATTGTTCTGCGGTCACGGGAGGCAGAGTGGGGCGAGCAGATGACAGTCAGCGCGGCTCAGGCGGCGTCCGCACCGCACGCCGCTGCGTCGTCGAGGAGCTCGAGCAGGTGGGAGGCCGGCGCCTCCGACCGCTCACGGCCGGCCCACACCACCGACACCGTCCACTCCGGGGTTCCCGCCGCCGGAAGCGGAAGCGTCAGCAGTCCCTGCGCCTGAGGCTTCGCCGCCACGTGCCGCGGCACCACCGCCACGCCGAGCCGCCGGGCCACGAGGTCCAGGAGGGTGTGGACGTCGTTCACCGTGCAGCGCACCCGCCGGTGCACGCCGTTGAACCCGAAGGCCGAATCGTTGAGCTCGCGGATCCCCCACGCCCCGCTGAAGTCCACGAAGTCCTGGTCGCCCAGGTCCGCCCACTGCACGCCGCGCCCGTCGCGCGGAGCAGCCCCCTGCGCCGGACCGGCGGGAACCGCGCGGCTTCCGGCCACCAGCGGGTGATCGGGGGCCGCCAGGAAGACCAGCGGCTCGCGGCCCAGCTCGCGGTGGGCCAGGGTGCCGAAGTGCCGGTTCGTCGCCACGAAGGCCACGTCCAGGTCGCCCGACCGCACCATGGCGAGCAGGTCCTGCGTCCCGGCCTGCGCGAAGTGCGTCTCCACCGCCGGGTGCCTCCGGTGGAAGCGTTCCAGCAGCGGGTTGATGTCCACGACGCCCAGGCACTGCTCCGAGCCGATCCGCAGCGTCCCGGACACGGCCCGGCTGGCCTGCACGACGGCGTCGCGCGCCCCCGCGGCCTGCGCCAGCATCGCCCGGGCGTGCGGGAGCAGCGCCAGCCCGGCCTCGGTCGGCTCGACCCGGCGCGTGGTGCGGTTGAACAGCTGCGCGCCGAGCTCCTCCTCGAGGCTGCGGATCGCGGCCGAGAACCCCGATTGGGAGATGCGGGTCAGCTCGGCGGCCCGCGTGAAGTGCCGCTCCTCGGCGAGCGCAACGAGGTACTCCATCTGACGCAGATCCATTGACCACTCCAGGTTCTTGTTTTCAGTGCTGGGAACTGTTGGACTTCTGAATTAACCGTTCCTAGAGTGACACACGGCACGCCCGTCCACCACCAAGGAGCCAGAATGCAGACCAGCACCACACTCCCGACCCGCACGATCGGCGACCGCTCCGTCTCCGCGATCGGCCTCGGCGGCATGCCCATGTCGATCGAGAACCGCCCCGACGCCGGGCGCTCCATCGCGACGATCCACGCCGCGCTCGACGCCGGAATCACCCTGATCGACACCGCCGACGCCTACCACCGCGACGCGAACGAAGCCGGCCACAACGAGGAGCTCATCGCCCGCGCCCTGCGCGACTACGGCCCGGGAGCCGACGACGTCCTGGTCGCCACCAAGGGCGGGCTGATCCGCCCGGGCGACGGCACGTGGACCAAGGACGGCCGCCCCGAACGCCTGAAGGAGGCCGCCAAGGAGTCCGCGCGCCGGCTGGGCGTGGAGGCGATCGGCCTCTACCAGCTCCACCGGCCCGACCCGGAGGTCCCCTATGAGGATTCCGTCGGCGCCGTCCGCGACCTGCTGGACGACGGCGTCATCCAGCTGGCCGGCATCTCCAACGCGAACATCGAGCAGATCGACCTCGCGAACAACATCCTCGGCGGCCGCCTGACCTCCGTCCAGAACCAGTTCAGCCCGCGCTACCGTTCCTCCGAGAACGAGCTCCGCCACTGCGCCGAGCTGGGCATCGCGTTCCTGCCGTGGAGCCCGCTCGGCGGCATCGCCAACGCCGCCGAGCTCGCGGAGAACCACGCCGCCTTCGGCGAGGTGGCCGCCGAACTGGGAGTCAGCGTCTACCAGGTGACGCTCGCCTGGGAGCTGGCGCTCGCGCCCGTCGTCGTGCCGATCCCCGGCGCCTCGCGGCCGGAGAGCGTGCGGGACTCCGCGCAGGCCGCCGGCCTCACCCTGACCGAAGACCAGATGTCGCGCCTCAGCGCGGCCTGACAGCAAGGAACCCATGAAGACTTTCTCCATGCCCGACGTCGCCCTGCCCGCACCCAACGTGGTGCAGGGTCTGATGCGCATCCAGGACAAGTCCGACGACGAGGTCCGCGAGATTGTGCGCACCGCCCGCGACGCCGGCATCACGTTCCTCGACCACGCCGACGTGTACGGCACCCCTCCGCACGGCTGCGAGCGCCGGTTCGCCGAGGCGATGGCGCTGAGCCCGTCCGAGCGCGAGCAGTACACGATCCAGACCAAGGCCGGGATCCGGACGCCCGGCCCGTACTTCGACTTCTCCTACGAGCACCTGACCGCGTCGGTCGAGGGGTCCCTGGAGGCGCTGGGCACCGACTACATCGACATCCTGCTGCTGCACCGCCCCGACGCTCTGGTAGAACCGGAAGAGGTCGCCCGCGCGTTCGACCACCTGCAGGCGTCCGGCAAGGTGCGCGCGTTCGGCGTCTCCAACCACACCCCGGGGCAGATCGAGCTGCTCAAGAAGTACGTGCGGCAGCCGATCGTCGCCAACCAGCTGCAGCTGTCGATCACGCACGCGCCGATGATCACCCAGGGCATCGCCGCGAACATGCAGGGGCTGGAGCAGTCCGTGTCCCGAGATAGTGGAATCGTCGACTACTGCCGGCTGAACGACATCACGATCCAGGCGTGGTCGCCGTTCCAGGCCGGGTTCTTCGACGGGCCGTTCCTCGGCTCGGACAAGTATCCCGAGCTGAACGCCGTGATCGACCGGCTGGCCGAGAAGTACGACGTGCCGACGCTGGCCATCGCCACGGCCTGGATCACCCGCCACCCGGCGCGGATGCAGGTCGTGCTGGGGACGACGACGCCGCGGCGCATCGCGGCCGCCGCCCAGGGCTCCGAGATCCCGCTGACGCGCCCCGAGTGGTACGAGCTGGTCCGCGCCGCCGGCTACACCGTCCCGTAGCGGCCCGGCCGCGGCGCGCGCAATCCGCCGCGCCGGCCCGGCGGATTGCGCCCGGGTGCTACCCAACGGACCGGGGCTCCCCCTAGTCTGGTGCCACGGGCACCTCCCCGTGCGCCGACTGGGCCCCTCGCGGGCAGGAAAGGGAGTACAGATGGACAAGAAACTCACTCCGGAGCCGATCAGGGACCAGGACCGGGACCACCTGCTGACGCCGCAGAACTGCGTGCTGGCGCTGATCGACTACCAGCCGGAGCAGTACGGGACGGTCACGTCGGCCACCCGCGAGCGGATCGACCTCAACGTCGGCGCGCTCTGCCGCATCGCGATGAAGTACGACATCCCGGTGGTCCTCTCCACCGTCGGCGTGGACATGGGCGTCAACCAGGGCACGGCCCAGGAGATCAAGGACCAGCTGCCGGGCGTGAAGGAGATCGACCGCACCGGCGTGAACGCGTGGGAGGACGCCGAGTTCAGGGCGGCCGTCGAGTCCACCGGGCGGCGGAAGGTCGTGATGGCGGGGCTGTGGACCGAGGTCTGCCTGACGTTCCCGACCCTCGACATGCTGGCCGAGGGCTACGAGGTGTTCCCCGTCGCCGACGCGGTCGGCGGCATCTCCCAGGTCGCCCACGACCGGGCGTTCGACCGGATGGTCGCCGCCGGCGCCCAGCCGGTCACGGCGATCTCCTTCGGCGGCGAGATCATGCGCAACTGGGCCCGCGACGACTCCGACAAGCTCCGCCAGGTCATGCGCTGGTACTTCCCGCTCAAGCAGGAGCTCGACGCGAACGGCCGCTGAGGCGCGGCCGGCGAAACTGTGTCTAGAGATTCTCCATAGTTACAGTTTCGGCTAAACTGTAACTATGGAGACTCCGGAAGGTACCCTTTCGCTGCCGGTCCCACCTCTCGGCTACGAGAACCACACGTGGATTGCCGAGTCGGATGGGATGACGTCGCGCGCCGCTCTCGCCGCCGGTTCGGGACCCTACCGCTCGGCGGTCGTCCCGCCGATTTCCAAACTTTCCGTCCAGCTGAACGGAACCATGAGTGCCGACTCGGAAGAAGCGATCGCGGCGCTGGCATCGTTCGATCACTACGCGACCTCGAAGCTGGGCGCCCAATCGACGACCCTCGGGCCCATGTCAGCGGTGCTCCTGCGCACCGAGTCCACGTCCTCGTCCCAGATCGAGAACCTCACGGTGGGGGCCCGCCAATTGGCCTTGGCGGAACTCGATCAATCCACCAGCGACAACGCTCGAGTCGTGGTCGCCAACGTTCGCGCGATGGAGGCGGCCTTGCGTCTCGCGGACCAGCTGGACCTCGACGCAATCCTCACCATGCATGCCGAGCTGATGTCCGGACAGCGCGGATGGGAAGAGCACGCCGGCCACCTGCGCCAGCAGCTTGTCTGGGTGGGACGTTCGGCTGTCAGCCCCCGCGGCGCATCCTTCGTCGCCCCGCAGCCGGGGCTGGTGGCCGCTGCCCTCGCCGACCTGACGGACTTCATGCACCGGGACGATCTCCCCGTTCTGGTGCAAACCGCCATCGCCCACGCGCAGTTCGAGACCATCCACCCCTTCGTCGACGGCAACGGGAGAACCGGCCGCGCGCTCGTCCACGCTCTCCTGCGTGCCAAAAGCGTCCTGACACAGACCACGGCACCCGTCTCCGCCGGGCTGCTCCGCCGCACCGATTCCTACTTCGAGGCGCTGACCGCATACCGCTCAGGAAACGCGGCTCCCATCGTGGCCGAGTTCGCGGGAGCCGCCCGGTTCGCCGCCCGGACAGGTGAAGACCTCGTTGACTCCCTGGCAGACCAGCTAGATGCCGCCCGGCAGCGCATGTCGTCCCTGCGCCGGCAGGCCGCGGCGTGGAAGGTCCTTCCGCATCTTGTGACGCACCCGGTCATCAACGCACACCTCGTCGCCCGCCTGCTGGACACCTCTGGAACAACGGCCCAGCGAGCACTCGCGCAATTGGCCGAAACCGGTGTGCTCAGCGAACGCAGCGGTTTCAAACGCAATCGCGTCTGGCAGCACGACGGCATCCTGCGCGTCCTCGACGACTACGCCTCAACCCTCACCCGGCGCTAAAACCCATACGGAGCTCGCGGGCCGCCGCCGCCGGGTCCGCGGCCTCCGTCACGGCACGCACGACGACGACGCGCTCGGCGCCCGCCTCCGCCACCTCGTGCAGGCGCTGCGCGTCGATGCCGCCGATCGCGAACCACGGCTTCTTCGCCACCGCGGCCGCGTAGCCGAGCAGGTCCAGCCCGACGGCGGCACGGCCGGGCTTGGTCGGCGTCTCCCACACCGGACCGACGCAGAAGTAGTCGATCCCCGGGTCCTGGTTCGCCGCGTTGATCTGCGTCAGGGTGTGCGTGCTGCGCCCGATCAGGACGTCGGGTCCCAGCAGCGTGCGCGCCTGGGTAGTCGACAAGTCACCCTGCCCCAGATGCAACACGTCGGCCCCGGTCAGCGCGGCGATGTCGGCGCGGTCATTCACCGAGAAGAGCGCCCCCTGCTCGCGGGCGACCTCGGCCAGGACCATGAGGCGGTCGATCTCGGCGGCGGCCTCCATGCCCTTGTCGCGCAGCTGGATGATCCCGACTCCCCCGGCGTAGGCGGCGGTCAGGAACTCGCGCAGGTCCCCGGACTCCTCGCGGGCGTTCGTGCACACGTACAGCCGGGTCTGCTCCAGCAGCTCGAGGCGGTCGGACCGCGTCAGCGTCGTCGTCGTATCCGCCGGGCCGAAGGCTTCGCCGGCTGTCACGCGTGCGTCTGTGCTGTGGCTCATGTGTCTACAATAGGGGCCAATCCGTGGGAGCCCGTACCGGGCTGAGAGGGCGCCGAGGCAGTTAGGCGCCGACCACCAGACCTGATGCGGATCATGCCGCCGTAGGGAGGAATCATGGCGCATGCGATCGTCGCCGGGGCCGGGATCGTCGGCCTGGCCACCGCCTTCGAGCTGACCAGCCGCGGCTGGGACGTCACGATCTGCGACCCCGCTCCGGCCTCCGGCGCCAGCCACGCGGCCGCCGGCATGCTGGCCCCCGCCGCCGAGATGATCTGGGGCCAGGGCCCGCTCTTCGGGCTGATGATCGCCTCCGGTCGGATGTACCGCGGGTTCCTCGAGCGGCTGTCGACCGGCGGCGAGCACGCTCAGGGCGCCGATCGCGGTGCGGACACGGACGCGCGCGACTTCGGCGTCGGCTACCTGCGCACCGGCACGGTCGTCGTCGGAGCCGACGCCGCGGACCGGACGGCGCTCGAGGACCTCGTCGCGCTGCAGCGCGCGGCCGGCCTGCCCGTCGAGGCGGTCACGAGCCGGCAGCTGCGCAAACTCGAGCCCGCCCTGGCCCCCTCGATCGCCGGCGGCGTGCACCTGCCCGAGGACCACCAGGTCGACCCGCGCCGGCTCACCGCCGCCCTCATCGCGCGCCTCGAGGCGGACCCGCGCGCCGAGTTCGTCCGCTCCCGCGTCACCGCGCTCACCACCACGGGCGGGGCCACCACCGGCGTCGAGCTCGACGACGGACGCCGCCTCGCCGCCGACCAGACCGTCGTCGCCACGGGCCTGGGCGCCGCGGACCTGCTGGATCTGCCGCTGCGCCCGATCCACGGCGACATCCTCCGCCTGCGCCTGCCCGAGCGCAACCGCCCGCTCATCACCCGGATCGTCCGCGCGATCGTCAACGGGCGTCCGGTCTACGCGGTGCCGCGCGTCGACGGAACGGTGGTGCTCGGCGCCACGAGCCGCGAGGACTCCGAGCCCGGCGTCAGCACCGAGGGCGTGCACGATCTGCTCGAATCCGCCCGCCGCATCCTGCCCGGCGTGCTCGACTCCACCCTGCTCGAGACCACCGCCCGCGCCCGCCCCGGCACCCCGGACGACGTCCCGCTCATCGGCCGCCTCGACCCCGGCCTGATCGTCTCCACGGGCTACTCGCGCCACGGCATCCTGCTCGCCCCGCTCGGCAGCCGCCTCACCGCGAAGATCGTCGCGGAGCCCGCGCCCGCCGACCACGACGACGGCGCCACCGATCCGGCCGCGCCCACCCCGGCGGAGCTGCTCGCCTCGGTCCATCCGGACCGGTTCACCCCCTCCGCCCCGACCCGCCCGGCCGGCACCGCCGGCCCCACGACCACGAGGAGCAGCACATGACCGAGACAGCGCAGACGACGCCCGGCGTCGCCTTCACCCTGAACGGCAAGGAGCGCGCGGCGGGCGCGGGCACGACCCTGCGCGACGTCGTCGCGCAGGAGACCGGCAAGGCGATCGGCGACGACGGGCGCCTGGCGTCCGGCCGGGGCACCGGGGTCGCGGCGGCGCTGGACGGGGAGGTCGTCCCGCGGTCCGCGTGGGCGGCGACGGCGATCGAGGCGGGCGCGGTCGTCGAGCTCGTCACAGCGACGCAGGGAGGCTGACATGGAATCGCAGAAATTGGTCATCGACGGGGTCGAGCTGGGCAGCCGGCTCATCATGGGCACGGGCGGGGCCACGAGCCTGGCCACGCTGGAGGACGCGCTGGTCTCCTCCGGCACCGAGGTCACCACGGTGGCGATGCGGCGGTACGCGGCGGAGACGGGCTCGAGCGTGTTCGCGATGCTGGAGCGGCTCGGCGTCCGGCCGCTGCCGAACACGGCCGGCTGCTACACGGCGCGCGACGCCGTGCTGACGGCGAAGATGGCGCGCGAGGCCCTGGAGACCGACTGGGTGAAGTTGGAGGTCATCGCCGACGAGGACACGCTGCTTCCCGAGCCGACCGAGACCGTCGACGCCGCCGAGACCCTGGTGGCGGACGGGTTCAAGGTGTTCGCGTACACGAACGACGACCCGGTGACCGCCAAGCGGCTCGAGGACGTCGGCGTGACAGCCGTGATGCCGGCCGGCGCCCCGATCGGGACCGGCCTGGGCGTGCTGAACCCGTTCAACATCGAGACGATCGTGTCCCGGGCCGGGGTGCCGATCATCCTGGACGCGGGCGTGGGCACGGCGTCGGACGCGACGCTGGCGATGGAGCTCGGCTGCGAGGCCGTGCTGCTGGCGAGCGCGGTCACCCGGGCGCACGACGCCGTCGCGATGGGCCGCGCGATGAAGCTCGCCGTCGAGGCGGGCCACCTGGCGCGCGGGGCGGGACGGATCCCGAAGCGGTCGCTGGCGCACGCGTCGAGCCCGCAGGAGGGCATGATCGCGATGGCGGGCGCGCTGTTCCAGTAGGCACTCTCCACGATTTAATGTCAGACAGAGGTACTACAATGGGGTCATGAAGTCGATCAGCAAGAGAGACTTGAACCAGAAGACCGCTGAGGTGCTCGCCCAGATCTCAGAGGCGGACGAGGCAGTCATCGTCACGGAACGAGGCACACCGCGTTGGCGGATCGAGCCTGTCGACGGCCATACGGACCTCTGGGACAGATTGCGTTCCGAAGGCCGCCTCAACAGCCCCAAGTCCGACGAGACACCGTGGCCAACCGAGAATTCGGGCACCTATACGCAGGCGCAGGTCGCCGAGCTCCTCGAATGGGTGAAGGGCGAACACTGATGCGCTGGTACCTCGATTCGTCTGTGGCACTCGACGTGGCTCTGCGCCCGCTTGGTTCATCCGCATCGTGGATGAAGACGGAACTAGCTGCGGGGCACGAGTTCGCCTCATCTGGCCTGCTGAAACTTGAAACGGTCCGCGTCCTGCGCCGCGAGGGCTTGGCCATCCGCTCCGCGGGTCACGTGCTGAACAACGTCTCCTTCTTCGGCATCGACGATGGTGTTCTCCGATTCGCAGCCGCGCTCGAGCCGCACATCAAGTCCCTCGACGCCATCCACCTGGCGACGTGTTCGCTCCTCGGCACCGGTGTAGCACTGGTGAGCCACGACCAGCAGATGCTGACAGTCGCGGAAGAACTCGGCCTCGACGTGCACGATCCGTTGTGCCCGGATGCGCACTTCGCGGGTGGTCCCCGATAGCCTGAAAACGTGTCCACGGTCCGCGTAGCCCTCACCGCGCGCCGGCTGCTCCAGGAGAGTCCGGCGTGGGCTCTGCTGCGCACCGACACTGCGCCGGTCGCCCTCGCCGTGCTCGGCACCCACTTCTCGCGCGAGCGTCGCCACCTCGCCGCCGCCGAGCTCTTCGACGCGGTCGAGACGGATCTGGTCGACCTGCGGGCGCGCGGCTTCGATCTCCGCCAGCCGGCGGCGGCGTACTGCCGCGCGTGGCTGACGGACGGCTACCTCGTGCGCCGCCCTGGCGAGGCGCGCGAGGAGATCTACGAACTGAGCGACGGCACGCTGACCGCCCTGCGCTTCATCGATTCCCTCGCCGTGCCGCGCACCTCGGTGACGGAGTCCCGCCTCGCCACGATCGTCGAGCGGATCCGCCGCCTCAGCATCGACACAGACCCGGACGTGTCCCGCCGGATCGCCGCACTGCAGGCGGAACGGAACCGCCTCGACGCCCGGATCGAGGCCTTGGCGCGCGGCGACGCGGACACACTGGACGAGCATCGCGCCGTCGACCAGGCGCACGACGTCCTCTCCCTCGCATCCGAGCTCCCGGAGGACTTCGCCCGAGTCCGCGCCGAGCTTGACCTCATCAATCGCGACTTGCGGGCCCGGCTGATCGAGGAACCGGCCTCCCGGGGCTCGGTTCTCGACGACATCTTCCGCGGCGTCGACGTCCTCGCCGAGTCCGACGCCGGCCGCTCGTTCTCCGCGTTCCACTCGCTACTCCTCGACCCGGAGCAGACGACCGCCGTCGACGACGATCTCGACGCCCTGCTCGAGCGCCCCTTCGCCCGCTCCCTCTCTCCGGAAAACCGGACCCAGCTGCGGCGCCTGCTACCGGCGATGCAGGACGCCAGCGGAGAGATCAACGACGTCATGACGTCCCTGAGCCGCAGCCTGCGCCGCTTCGTCCAGTCGGAGGAGCTTGCGGAGGAACGACTGGTCCACCAGATGCTGCGCGAGGCGTTCGGCGCAGCGGGGCGCGCCTCGTCCACCACCCGTCCCTGGACGAGGCTCCCGATCGAGCTGGCGCTCACGGGCGTGCACGTCACCTCGCCGAGCGCGATGAAACTCCAGAACCCCGCGGACAGCGAAACCTCTGAGCCCCTCGAGATCCACGAGACGCAGCCCGCCGACCTTGAAGCTCTGCGCGAGGCCGTCCGCGCCTCCGAAATCGACATGCAGGAGGTTACCGACAACGTCAACTCCGTGCTCGCCGCGCACGGGCCCTCCACGATCGCCGACATTCTCTCCCACCGTCGGGCGACTCAAGGGGTCGCGAGCGTTGTGGGCCTCCTCGTTCTCGCCGAGCAACACGCCACCCGCACCCGTGACGCCGTCGAATCCGTCTCGTGGCGGACCCCGGACGGCGAGCGCCGGGCGCGCGTCCCCCGATTCCTGTTCCAGGAGGCCATCGCATGACACCTGCCCTGCCGGATCCGGCGCCGAACGAACCCGCGGAGGAGACCGGGCGAGACGATGCCCACCGCGAGTTCGACGTCGGATCACGCGACGGCCGGCTGTGGGAGACGGACACCGGAACCCTCGCCGAATCCTCGCGCCGCGCCTTCGCCGCGCTCGTCAAGGGGCCCTACCTGTCCGCCGACCGGCAGAAGGAGGCCTGGCGCGCCCTGCTCACGGATACCCAGAGCATCCGTTCCCGCCTAGCCGACCTCTTCCTGGACCTCGTCGTGGACGAGGTCCAAGGCGTAGCGTTCGTCCGAAACGC
Source organism: Zhihengliuella salsuginis (assembly GCF_014651715.1). Lineage (GTDB taxonomy): Bacteria > Actinomycetota > Actinomycetes > Actinomycetales > Micrococcaceae > Zhihengliuella > Zhihengliuella salsuginis. The sequence continues at coordinate 268,410 of NZ_BMXK01000005.1, read as the reverse complement.
CGAATCGACGGAGAAGGACCTCCCGCAAGTGGTACGGACCATGGCGTTGACGTTCATGGACACGGCCCTGCTCCTGTTCCTGCGCCGCGAGCTGGTCCGCGGTGCTGGGCCGCGCCGCGTATTCATCGGCCGCGACGAGGTGTACGAGCACCTGCACTCCTACCGGGGTGCCGAGTCCACCGACGAGGCCGGCTTCGCCAAGCGCATCAACTCGTCCTGGAAGAAGTTCGAGACCCACAACCTGCTGCTGCGTACCCCGACCGAGGGCCGGTTCGAGGTCTCCCCCGTGCTGCGGCTGGTGTTCGGCCCGGAGCAGATCGCGGCCGTCACCGCCGAGTACCAGCGCCTGATCGCCGCCGGAGACGACGGCGCGGACCCGGAGACCGGCACGGACACCGAGATGGACGAGGCGGGCGCCGATGCCGTACTGGACGGAGAGAAGGAATGAGCACCACGATCCACCCGGGACAGTGGCGTCTCGAACGCGTCGAGCTGGTCAACTGGGGCACCTTCTCGGGGTTCCACGCCATCGACGTCCCACGCAAGGGCTTCCTGCTGACGGGCGAGTCCGGCTCCGGCAAGTCGTCGATCGTCGACGCCATCAGCGCCGTACTGACCTCCCGGGGGCGGGCGCGTTTCAACGCGGCCGCCGCCGACGCCTCCACCCGCAGCGGCGACCGGACACTCCTGACCTATGTCCGGGGCGCATGGCGGCGCGGCACGGACGAGGCCACCGGCGAGATCACGAGCCACTTCCTGCGGCCCAAGGCCACCTGGTCCGGTGTACTGCTCCGCTACGCGGACGGCTCCGGCAGTACGCAGTCCCTCGTCAAGCTGTTCCACGTCAAGACCGGGGGCACCGCGCCGGCAGACGTGAAGGACGTCGGGCTGCTCTCCGCCGGGCCGATCTCCCTGCCGGACCTCGAACCACTCGCGGCGAACGGGATCAAGGTCCGCGAGCTCAAGTCCGCGTACCCGGACGCCAATGTCGAGACCGAGCACGCGAAATTCGAGCGCCGCTTCTCCCGCGCCCTCGGCCTCTCGGGAGACCGCGCGACCCTCCTGCTGCACAAGACACAGTCGGCCAAGAACCTCGGCTCTCTCGACGAGCTGTTCCGCAAGTTCATGCTGGACGAGCCGGCGACGTTCGCCAAGGCCGACGCCGCCGTCGAACAGTTCACGGAACTCTCGGCGGCGCACGAGGCCGTCCTGCGGGCCCGGCGGCAGGTCGAGCACTTGGCCCCGCTGCGGACGGCGTCCCACGCCTACGATGCGGCCGAACGTGAGTCGGAGAGCCTGAGCCTGCTGCTGGGTCACCTCGAGGACTTCACCCACCGCTGGCGCCTCGACCTCACCCGCGACGCCCTCCGCGAGGAGGAAGCCGCGTTGGCCGAGCGCGAGCGTGCGCTGGTGACGGCCGCCGACGCGGAGGACTCCGCCCGCCGAGTCGTCGACGAAGCCCGCGCCCAGGTCGACAGACGGGGCGGGCAGCAGCTCGCCTTACTCGAATCACGGCTCGCGAACGAACGCGACCGGCTCGAGACCGTCCGCCGGGAGCGCGCCGAGCTGGACCGGAAGCTCGAGGGCGTCCAGATGCCGCGGCCCGCCGACGCGGCGGAATTCGCAGAACTGCAGCACGAGACCCGCGCGCTGACCCAATCCGCGGACGCCGAGCGCGGCCGGATCGACGAGTCCCGCCAGCGCGCGGTCGGGGCGGCGTACGAGGCCGGGCAACGGCTGGCCGACATCGACCGCGTCGTCAAGGCGATGCGCGGCAACCAATCCAACCTCAACCCCGACCTGCTGCAGGCGCGCGACGTCATCGCGCAGGAGACGAGCATCCCCATCAGGTCCCTGCCGTTCGCCGGCGAACTCCTAGAGGTCCGGGCCGAGCACGCGGACTGGACGGGTGCGATCGAACGGGTGCTGCGCCCGCTCAGTGCAGTGCTCCTGGTCCCGGCCGCCCACGAGCAGGCAGTCGTTCGCGCCGTCGATGCCGCCCACTTGGGGACGTTCCTGCGGTACGAGATCGTGCCGCGCACCTCGAGCGCACCGGCACGGCCAGAGTCGGAGGATTCGCTCGTGTATCGGATCGAGGTCGCCGACGGACCGATGCGCGACTGGCTCCTCCACAGGCTGTCCGACAGGTACGACTTCGCCTGCGTGGAGACGGCCGACGACCTCGCCCGGCTCCGCCGCGGCGTGACCCGGGCCGGCCAGGTCAAACGCGGCGCTCGGTCCTTCGAAAAGGACGACCGCTTCCGGGTCGACGACCGACGGCGTTGGGTCCTCGGCTTCGACAACGGCTCGAAGCTCGATCACTTCCTCGACGAACGCAAAACCGTCGCGCGCGAACTCGAGGTGGCCCACCGCGCCGAGGCGGCGATCACCGAGCAGGAGGCCCTGCTGCAGCGGCGGCTCTTCACGGCCGAGGAGATCGCCCGCCAGGCGTGGGAGCGGATCGACGTGGACCGGGCGACCGCCCGCGTCGAGGACCTCGACTCCTCGCGGGCCACGCTGCTCGCCGACGACGGGGACCTGCGCGCGGCGCAGCACCGGCTCGAACAGGCCGCCGAGGCCGTCGGCACCGCCCACCGGGTCCACGAGCAGGAACGCAACGCCACGGCGGCCGCCACCGGACGCGCGGACAACCTGGAGCGGTTGGTGGGCGACCTCGAGAGCCGGCCGTCCGACGCCGTACCCGAGGACACCGCCACGGCCCTACTGGCCGAATTCGACGCAGTCAAGACCCGGCGCGCCACCACCCACGAGACCATCGAGACAGACGCCCGCAAGACGCAGGCCGCCCTCAACTCCCGCCGGGACGCGGCACGCACGCGGCTGAACGAGCTGAGCCTGACGATGGCCAGGATCATCGCCGAGTTCAAGACGCAGTGGCCGGACGCGGCGCAGGACTACAGCGAGAACGTGGCAGACCGGGCCGGATACCTCGACGTGCTCGAGCAGCTGGAGGCCGACCGGCTCCCGGAGTTCGAGCACCGGTTCTTCGACATGCTGCGCACGCAGACCCAGCAGAACATCGCCCAGCTGCGCGAACTCATCCAGCGGGCGGCCCGCGAGTTCCGCCGCCGGATCGCGCCGATCAACGAGTCCCTGCTGTGCAGCCCGTACAGCCCCGGCCGGTTCCTGCAGATCCGGATCGAGGACGCCCGGCCGCCGATGGCCGGAGACTTCCTACGCGACCTCAACACGGTCACGACCGGCGCCCTCGCCCCGGAGGAGGAACGGTCGGAGGCCGAGCGGCGGTTCGAGGTCCTGGCCCGGCTCATGCGCCGGCTCGGCTCGTCGGACTCCGCCGACCGTTCCTGGCGTCAGCAGTGCCTCGACGTCCGCACCCACGTGAGGTTCACCGCCGTGGAGATCGACGCCGATGGCGACGTCCTCGACTACTACGACTCCGGGCAGGGACGGTCCGGCGGGCAGAAGCAGAAGCTCGTGGTCTTCTGCCTGGCCGCGGCGCTGCGCTACCAGCTGACGCAGGGCGAGGAGCTTCCGCGCTACGGATCGATCGTCATGGACGAGGCGTTCGACAAGGCCGATGCCACCTTCACCCGGATGGCGCTCGACATCTTCACCGAGTTCGGATTCCACATGATCCTCGCGACCCCACTCAAACTGCTGCGCACGCTTGAGGACTACGTCGGTGGGATCGCGCTCGTCACCTGCCGCGACTCCCGCGACTCGCGGCTCTCTCCGGTCCCGTTTTCTGAGGTTCGGGAGGACCGCGACGGTTCGGACGTCCACGCGGACGCGACAGGGGAAGGCGCTGCCGCGGACGACGACAAACCGGCCGACGATGATTCGTCCGACGGCGAACGCGACGCGGAGACTCTGTTCGACGTCGGGCCCCACGTCCTGTGATCACCGTCGCCGAGGCGCGCGAACGCCTGCAGAAGACCTACGAGCGGAAGTTCGCCGCCTGGGCGGTCGACCCGTTCGATTCCGGCTCGCCGCAGTCGATGCCGTTGCACCCGCCGACCGATGCGCAGGCGGCCCTCGATCTCGGCGCCGTCGGCGCCTGGTTGAAGGCCTGGAACGACGTCGGCGCGGCCCTCGGCGGCTCCTCCGTCGTGGCCATCGACTGGGAGGCGAGGCGGTGGCCGAACAGCGGGACCCAGCGTGTCCCCGTGCGGCTCCGCTGCACCGCGCCGGCCGGTGTCGCCGCGTTCCTGCGGCGGTCCACGCACTGGAACACGGCGGCGGGGCGTGCGTCCCGCCTCCTGGACCTCCCGGGCCCGGACGCAGCCGCCGTCCCGGCCGAGCCTGCTGCACTGGACGAGCCCGTCGCCCCGGACGGTTCGGGCCTCATGGGATCGGCCGTGGCAAAGGTGCTCAAGAAGATCGTGGCCCTGCCGAGTGAGGACTTCGAGCGGCTCTTCGATGTGCTCGCCTGGATCGTCGACCACCCCGCATCCGGCCTGCTGCCGCGGCAGCTCCCGGTGCCCGGCATCGACTCGAAGTGGTACGAACGCCACCGCGGCGTCGTCGAAACACTCAACACAGCGGCGACCGGCCGCCTCGACACGGGGCTCGCGGGCCCGCCGAAGCTCTACCGGCTCCGGTTCCTCGACGACCAGCTCGCCCCGGGAGGCCTCGGCGACCTCGCCGCCTCGGTCGCGGAACTGGCGAGGCTGCAGATCACGCCACAGGCCGTCGTCGTGCTCGAGAATCTGCAGACGCTGCTGGCGCTGCCGCCGATCGACGGCGTGGTGGCGATCCACGGCGGCGGATACGACGTCCGCTGGATCGCCGACCTGCCGTGGATCGCGAGGGTGCCGCTGGTCTACTGGGGTGATCTGGACGCGGACGGCCTGTACATCCTGGCCGCGCTGCGCGGCATCCTGCCGGATGCGGTCTCCGTCATGATGGACCGCGGCACGCTCGAGACCCACCTGCCCTTTGCCGGCGCGGACCCGAACCCGCCGAGAGTCACTGTGCCAGCCGGATTGACGCCGGCGGAGGTGGACGCGTTCGCGGCGCTCGGCGAGCACGGGCATCTCCGCCTCGAACAGGAGCGCATCGGATGGGCGACGGCGGTCACCACCCTGAAAGCGGCGCTGAGAGAACTCCTCCGCGACGGTTCCTGACTACTGCCCGGCGTCTCGACTCCTTCGGCCACAGATTGTATAATGATATCGCTGATATCAACCGGAGGTCCCTTATGGCGAGCATCGTGATCCGCAATCTTGAGCCGTCCACCAAAGAGGCCTTACGCCGCCGCGCCGCCGCGAACGGGCGTTCAATGGAAGCCGAGGCCAGGGTGATCCTGAGTCGAGAGATGAACGCTCCCCCTGCGGCCTTCGGTCTGGGGACCGCCATGCGTCAGCGTTTCCTCGAACTCGGCGACCCGGGTGTCGAGGTCCCTGAACGCCGGGAGGACGCGGCCCGTTCGACAGACTTCTCGCAGCACTGATGATCATCCTCGACACGAACGTCATCTCCGAACTCATGCTGCCGGAGCCCAGCCAGACGGTGATCGCCTGGCTGGACCAGCAGAATTCGATGTCCCTCTACACCACAGCAGTCACCGCGGCTGAGCTGCGGGCGGGTGTGGCGCTACTCCCGGACGGCAAACGCAGGAAGGTTCTCGATCAGTACGTCGAAGACGTCCTCGGTGACTACTTCGACCTGCGAATCCTGCCTTTCGACGTGAACGCGAGCCCACCCTACGCAGAGATCCTCGCCTGCCGCAGGTCGGCCGGACGCCCGATCCACACGGCCGACGCGCAGATCGCGGCCATCGCGCGAACGCACAGCGCACCCATGGCCACCCGGAACAGCAAAGACTTCGACGGGCTCGGGCTCTCCCTCATCGACCCGTGGACGCCGACCCCGACCTGAGGGCGAAGCACCCGTCAACGCGGAGCCGATCTTCCGGGGTGCGCGGGCGCGCGACCCCGGAAGATCGGCTCCGCGTCGTGGTGGCAGGGTGCAACAGGCGGCGGGCCGTCAGGAGGCGGCGGCGTCGGCCTCGCGCAGGCGGTGCCAGAGGACCGCGACGTGCAGCGCCGTCCGGGACTCGGCGTCCTCGAGCGAGACGCCGAGCTTGTCCTGCAGCTTGGCCAGCCGGGCGTAGAGCGCCGGCCGGCTGAGGAAGCCGGTGCGGGCCAGCGCGGACTTGTTGCCGCCGTGCGCCAGGTAGAGCTCGAGCAGGTCCAGGCCCGCAGCGTCGTCGTCTCTGGTCAGACCCGCGAGCTCCGCCTCGGCGAACGCGGCCACGCGCGGATCGGCCTGCATGATCGACATCAGCCCGCGCAGCCGCAGGTCCCCGAACCGGAAGAACGGCTGCCGGCGCGTCTCCAGGGTGCCGGCGATCTCCGCGACCTGCACCGCCTCGTCCAGTCCGGCCGCCGCCTCCACCAGGCCCGGCCGGCTCGGGGCGACGCCGACCGACCAGTCCGGCTCCTGCTCGCCGCCGTGCCGCGCCGCGGTCAGCCGCGCACACAGGTCCTCCACCAGGCCGTCCTCGAGCTGCCGCGCCGGCACGGGCAGCAGCAGCCCGAGGGATCCCGAGTCCATGCCCGCCACCAGCACCGAGCGCCGCGCCCGCCGCACCACCAGGGTCAGCTCCTCGAGCAGGGCGCGTTCGCGCAGCTGCAGCCCGGTCGGATCCTCGTCCGCGCGCCGGTCCAGGCGGATCACGGCCGGCAGGTAGTACGGAGCGTCGGCGAGCCCCAGCGCCGCCGCCCGGGTCCGCGCCTCGGGCTCGCCGAGCGTGCGGGAGTGCCGCAGCTCGTGGATCAGGCCGGACTGCGCCTGGTAGAGCAGCTCGCGCTCGTCGCGGCCGGCCATCCGCGCCAGGGTCAGGGCCTGCCCGGCGCGCTCGAGCACCTGACTGGCCTCGTCGTCGTCCGACAGCGGGCTCGTCACGACGAGCCGGCCCCACCGGCGCCCGCGGACGCCGACGGGGGCCTGCAGCCAGTCGTCCGCCCCGCCGCGGCGGCCGGTCGTCTCGAGGTACCCGACCCCGCGCGCCCGCCGCACCCAGTCGTGCAGCAGGCCCACGGAATCCTCGCCGTGGAACGCGAGCACCCGGTGCGCCACGTCCTCGAGCACCACGGGCGAATCGAGCAGGATGGCCGTCTGGTCGACGATCCGCTGCTCGCTCGCGGATTCGAGGGAGAGCTGCGTGAAGACCTCGTGCACGTGCCGCGCCCGCTCCACGCGCGCCAGCTGCTCGCCGACCAGCGCCCGGTGCGCCACCTGCGTGACGCGCACGAACCGCACCTTCCGCGTCAGCAGGACCACGGGCAGGTCCCGCCCGACGACGGCGGCGCGCAGGTGCTCGATCGCCTCCGTCGCCGGCTCCGCCCGCGCGTCCACGAGCTCGATGACGACGCCGGCCGCCCCGGCCGCGCCCAGATCGTCGAGGAACGTGCGGGTCGCCTCCGCGGAGTGGCGGAACGCCTGGCCCGTGGTCAGCACGAGCTCTCCGCCCTCGAGCAGCCCGCCGATGGCGGCCGAGTCGGCGACGTGCACCCAGCGGACGTCGTCGTCGAGGCGGCCGCCGCCGGCCAGGACCTCCGGTGCGCCGGCGCGGATCTCCTCCTGCTCCAGCACGCTCGCGATGGTCAGCCGGCCGGCGGACCCGGAACCTTCGGGAAGAACACTCATTGACAGATCGTATCGTTCTGTCCCAGTTATCCATACACCCTGTCGCTTACATCGGGCCCGAACCGCGCGCATGCTGGATGCAGCACACCGATCCCGCCGACTGAAGGGCACCTCATGCAGACCGTCTCCCTCCGCACCACCTCCCACTGGATCGACGGCGCGACCGTCGCCGACCAGGGCTCCCGCACCGCCGACATCACCAACCCGGCCACCGGCCAGGTCACGGGCAGCGTCGCCCTGGCCTCCGAGGCCACCGTGAACCAGGCCGTCGCCGCCGCCAAGGCCGCGTTCCCGGGCTGGCGCGACACCTCGCTGGCCAAGCGCACCACCGTCCTCTTCGCCTTCCGCGAGCTCCTCAACGCCCGCAAGGGCGAGCTGGCCGAGATCATCACGGCCGAGCACGGCAAGGTCCTCGACGACGCACTCGGCGAGATCTCCCGCGGCCAGGAGGTCGTCGAGGTCGCGTGCGGCATCGCCCACCTGATCAAGGGCGGCCACACCGAGAACGCCTCGACCAAGGTCGACGTGCACTCGGTCCGCCAGCCGCTGGGCGTCTCCGCGATCATCGCCCCCTTCAACTTCCCGGCCATGGTGCCGATGTGGTTCTTCCCGGTCGCCATCGCCGCCGGCAACACCGTGATCGTCAAGCCCAGCGAGAAGACCCCGACGGCCGCCAACTGGATGGCCGAGCTCTGGAAGGAAGCCGGCCTGCCGGACGGCGTCTTCAACGTCGTGCACGGCGACAAGGAGTCGGTCGACACCCTCCTGGACCACCGCGACGTCGCCTCCGTCTCCTTCGTGGGCTCCACCCCGATCGCCCAGTACGTCTACGAGCGCGGCACGGCCGCCGGCAAGCGCGTCCAGGCCCTCGGCGGTGCCAAGAACCACATGCTGGTGCTGCCCGACGCCGACCTGGACCTCGCCGCCGACGCCGCCGTCAACGCCGGCTTCGGCGCGGCCGGCGAACGCTGCATGGCCATCTCCGTCATCGTCGCCGTCGACTCGATCGCCGACGAGCTCGTCGCCAAGATCGCCGAGCGCACCCGCACGCTGCGCATCGGCGACGGCACCCGCGGCTGCGACATGGGCCCGCTGGTCACCTCCGCCCACCGCGACAAGGTCGCCTCCTACATCGACGCCGGCGAGGCCGCCGGCGCCGACCTGGTCCTCGACGGCCGGCAGGTCACCCCGGACGCCGACGGCGAGGGCTTCTTCCTGAACCCGACCCTGTTCGACCGCGTCACCACGGACATGTCGATCTACACCGACGAGATCTTCGGCCCGGTGCTCTCCACGGTCCGCGTCGACAGCTACGACGACGGCCTCGAGCTCATCAACAACAGCCCGTACGGCAACGGCACGGCGATCTTCACCAACGACGGCGGCGCCGCCCGCCGCTTCGAGAACGAGGTCGAGGTCGGCATGGTCGGCGTCAACGTCCCGATCCCGGTCCCGATGGCCTACTACTCCTTCGGCGGCTGGAAGGCCTCGCTCTTCGGCGACACCCACGCGCACGGCGCCGAGGGCGTGCACTTCTTCACGCGCGGCAAGGTGGTCACCAAGCGCTGGCTGGACCCGAGCCACGGCGGCCTGAACCTCGGCTTCCCGACGCACTCCTAGGAGCAGAATCATGACCGAGACCACCACGACGCCGGCCTCCGCGCCCACGCCCGAGCAGCTGGACGCCGGGCGCCGCGCCTACGAGCTCGACCGCGCCCACGTGTTCCACTCCTGGTCCGCCCAGGAGACGCTGGACCCGATGACCTTCGTCAAGGCCGAGGGCTCCCACGTGTGGGACGCCGACGGCAGGCGGTACCTGGACTTCTCGTCCCAGCTGGTCAACACCAACATCGGGCATCAGCACCCAACGGTCGTCAACGCGATCGTCAAGCAGGCGACCGAGCTCTGCACGATCGCCCCGCAGCACGCCAACGCGGCGCGCTCCGAGGCGGCCCGCCTCATCGCGGAGCTGACCCCGGGCGACCTGAACCGGGTGTTCTTCACGAACGGCGGCGCCGACGCGAACGAGCACGCGATCCGCATGGCCCGCCTGCACACCGGCCGCAAGAAGGTCCTGTCCGCGTACCGCAGCTACCACGGCGGCACGCATCTAGCCATCAACGCGACCGGCGACCCCCGCCGCATCCCGAACGACGACGGGGACTCCGGCGTCGTGCACTTCTTCCCGGCGTACCCGTACCGCTCCTACTTCCACTCCGACTCCCCGGAGCAGGAGACCCAGCGGGCGCTGGCGCACCTGGAGGACATGATCGTGCTCGAGGGCGCGGCGAACATCGCGGCGCTGGTGCTCGAGTCCATCCCGGGCACCGCGGGCATCTACGTCCCGCCGCCCGGCTACATCGAGGGCGTGCGCGAGCTGACGGCCAAGTACGGGATCGTGTACATCGCGGACGAGGTCATGGCCGGCTTCGGCCGGGCCGGCAAGTGGTTCGCCGTCGACCACTGGGGCGTCACCCCGGACATCATCACCTTCGCCAAGGGTGTGAACTCCGGCTACGTCCCGTTGGGCGGCGTCGCGATGAGCGAGACGATCTACCAGACGTTCGCGCAGCGGCCCTACCCGGGCGGCCTGACCTACTCGGGCCACCCACTGGCCTGCGCGGCGGCCGTCGGCGCCATCACCGCGATGCGCGAGGAGTCGATGGTCGAGAACGCGGCCCGCCTCGGCGAGGAGGTGTTCGGCCCGGAGCTGCTCGCCATGGCCGAGCGCCACCCGTCGATCGGCGAGGTCCGCGGGGCCGGCTGCTTCTGGGCCATCGAGCTGGTCAAGAACCGCGAGACCAAGGAGCCGATGGCGGCCTACGGCGGCTCCTCACCGGAGATGAACGAGCTGATCGCGGCGCTCAAGTCCGCCGGCATGCTGCCGTTCGCCAACTTCAACCGCATCCACGTGGTCCCGCCGCTGAACATCAGCGACGACGACGCCCGCCGCGGCCTGGCGATCATCGACGAGGCGCTGCACCTCGCCGACGCGCACGTGGCCTGACGCCGTCGTCCTCCGGGGCGGGTGAGGGTGCCGTAGGCGGCTCCCGCACCCGCCCTTCGTCATACCAGGCCGAGCTCGGCGAAGGCCGCCACGAGGCCCTCGGCGCGCGGTGGCGCGGCCGTCAGGTCCGCCAACGCCAACAAGCGCTCCGAGGCGCCTTCGATGACGATCCCGACCCCGGCGAACTCGATCATCTCCAGGTCGTTCTCGCCGTCCCCGGCGGCGACCGAGTGCTCGCGGTCGATACCCAGGTGCGCGAGCACGGCCGCGACGCCGTCTGCCTTGCTGATCCCCCGCTGGAAAAGTTCGCCCGCGTGGCGGCCCTCGTCCGCGATCGAATTCTCGACGACGGCTACGCCCTCGCCGATCTGCGCCACGAGCTCGCTCATGGGGACCGGACTCTCCAGCACGGAGACCTTGGCGAAGGCCGCGGCGGCACGGTCCACGGTGGGGCGCAGCGCGTTGAGGATCGCGGAGGAACCTGAGTCTCGCTGCCCGGGGATCCGGCTGAAGTGCGCCTCGACGTGCGCGCGCAGGCGCTGCTCGGCGGCCGGCGGGGTGTGCAGGGCCTCCTGCGTCTCCAGCAAGTAGACGGCGTCGTGGGCGTCGAGCGCCGCGACCGTTGCAGCCGCCAGATCGGCGGGGAAGTGCCGGTCCAGAAGCACCTCGCTGCCGACCTCGGCGTAGGCGCCCGCGCTCGCGACGACGCCGTCGAACCCGGCGCCGAGCAGGTGCTCATCCAGCATCGACAGCGGGCGCCCCGTGCAGAGGAAGACGCGGTGGCCTGCACTCCGGGCCGCGCGCACGGCCGCAACATGCCCGGGCGGGACCACCCCGTAGGCAGCGTAGGTTCCGTCCACGTCGAGGAAGACGGCGCGGACGGCGTCACCGGAACCGCGCTCGGGGGTCGTTTTGTGGTGCATCAGGTCTCCTCCTGGCCTTCGGCTTCGATCAGGGACACGAGTTCCTGAGCGCCGCTGACGGTGTGCGCGCGGAACGCGCTCTCGATCGCTGTACGGTCCCGGGTGTGGAGTGCGGCGATGAGTCGGCGGTGGCCCTCGTCGGCGCGTTCGGAGACGGGCCGGACGGCCTGCTCGTGCCCCAGCGCGATCGTCAGGTGCGCCTCGGTCACGGGCCACATGCGCAGCAGCACCGAGTTGCCGGACGCCGCCCAGATGCCCCGGTGGAACGCGATGTGCGCCTCGTGGCGGGTCAGCGGGTCCCGGTGGTGCTCGAGGCGCTCGAAATCGCGCCAATAGGCCTCGACGTCGTCCATCCGCTCGCCCGTGGAGTCCGCGAGGAGCTCGTCGACGGCGAGCATGTCCAACGCGTGGCGGGTGCGGGCACCGTCCATGATCTGCGCCGCGTCCAGACGCGCCACGCGGAGCCCACGATAGGGCTCCTGCACCAGCAGTCCCTCCTGGGCGAGCTGGTTCAGGGCTTCGCGGAGGGTCGGCCGGCTCACGGCCAGAGCCTTGGAGAGATTGATCTCGGTCAGCTTGTCGCCGGGGCGCAGCACCCCACGCACGACGGCGCGACGCAGCTCCAAGACCACGCTGTCCCTCCGCGACAAGACGGGTGCCGCCGCCAGGGGCGGAGCGGTGGACGGTGCTGTGCGGAGCATGCTCCTCGGTTCTCGGCACCAGAGGTTCTCTGCCGCCAGATTGTTTGACACTACGCCCCGATCCTAGTCCTCTAGGCGATTCTCGTCAGCCGGCGCATGCCATCCGGCTCTACCCGGGCGGACCGGCCTTGACGGAATTCCCAGCGAGTTCCGGGGCGCCGCGCCCTCGAGACCGCCCCTGCCAGCGTGATAGCCATGGAGGACAGGCGCCAGCGAAAAGCGACCGGCACCCCGTCGAAAGGAAACGAATCCATGACATCGGCATCGAACACCACCGGCACCGCACTGAATGGCCGCACGGTCCTCGTCATCACCACCAACTACGGCACGGAGAGCGACGAGCTCACCCAGGCCGTCGAGGCCCTCCGCAGCGCTGGCGCGGCCGTGACGGTCGCCGCCGTCGAGAACACCCCCGTCCGCACCCTCAAGAGCGACAAGGATCCCGGCCCCGAGGTCCCGGTCGACACGACCCTCGCCGAGGTCGACGCCTCCGGATACGACGGCGTCGTGATCCCCGGCGGGACGCTGAACGCCGACCAGCTGCGCATCGATGCGCACGCGCGGAAGCTGGTCCAGGACTTCGCCCACTCCGGCAAGCCCGTCGCGTCGATCTGCCACGGACCGTGGCTGCTGATCGACGCCGGCCTGGCCTCCGGCAAACGGCTCACCTCCTACCCGTCGCTCGGCGCCGACCTGAACAACGCCGGCGCCACGTGGGTGGACGAGCAGGTCGTGCTCGACACCTCGGGCGGCTTCCCGCTCGTCACGTCCCGCAACCCGGGCGACCTCGAGGCCTTCAACGCCAAGCTCATCGAGCAGCTCTCCGGCGACGCGTAACCACCGCGCGTCCCCCTGTGCGATCCTGTCCACAGGTTCCACCCGTACCGATCCCGCCTCTCCCCCACGATTGGAAACGCATGCTCAACGTCAAGGCGTACGCCGCACCCTCCGCCACCGAGCCCCTCGTCCCGCTCACGATCGAGCGCCGCGACGTCGGCCCGAAGGACGTCCTGATCGCCATCCGCTACGCGGGCGTCTGCCACAGCGACATCCACACCGTGCGCGGGGAGTGGGGCCCGATCACCTATCCGCAGGTCGTCGGCCACGAGATCGTCGGCGAGGTCGCCGAGATCGGCTCGGAGGTGACCGGCCACGCCGTGGGCGACCGGGTCGGCGTCGGCTGCATGGTGAACTCCTGCCGCGAGTGCGAGCAGTGCCGCGCCGGCAACGAGCACTACTGCCTGAGCGGCAACACGCAGACCTACGCCTCGCCGGACCGCGACGGGACCATCACCCAGGGCGGGTACTCGACGCACGTGGTCGTGGACGAGGACTTCGTGCTGCGCATGCCGGAGGCACTGCCCTACGACGCCGCCGCTCCCCTGCTGTGCGCCGGCATCACCACGTACTCCCCGCTCGCCCGCTGGAACGCGGGCCCCGGCTCGAAGGTGGCCGTCGTCGGGATGGGCGGCCTCGGCCACCTGGGTGTGAAGATCGCCGTGGCCATGGGCGCCGAGGTGACGGTCCTCTCCCGCAGCGAGTCCAAGAAGGAGGACGCTCTCGCCTTCGGCGCGGTGCGGCACGTCGCCACCGGCGAGGAGGGCGCGCTCGAGGGGTTGCGCGGTTCCTTCGACCTGATCATCAACACCGTCAGCGCGCCGCTGGACATGGACGCGTACCTCGCCACGCTGCGCCCCGAGGGCGCGCTCGTGAACGTCGGCGCCCCGCCGGAGCCGCTGCCGGTCTCGGTGTTCTCGCTGATCATGGGCGGCCGGTCCTTCGCCGGGTCCAACATCGGCTCCATCCGCGAGACGCAGGAGATGCTGGACTTCTGCGCCGAGCACGGAATCGCCCCGGAGACCGAGCTCATCTCGGCGGCCGGCGTCAACGAGGCCTACGAGCGGGTCCTGAACAGCGACGTGCGCTACCGGTTCGTGATCGACACCGCGACCCTGTAGCCCGACGAACGCGCAGCGGCGGCCGCGGACCCCGTCTCCGCGGCCGCCGTCGTCCGGGCATCGCCACGGGCCGCCGGCTCTGGGAGGATACGGACATGACCTCAGACGCGAACCAGGACGCGGACGCCCCGGAGCCGGCCTTCGACAAGGACTTCTGGGAGGAGCACTGGGAGTCGCCGGAGCGCGGCGGCTCCACCGCGCCGCCCAACCCGTACGTCACCGACGAGACGCGGGATCTTGCGCCCGGGCAGGCCCTGGACGCCGGCTGCGGCATCGGGACCGAGGCGCTGGCTCTGGCCGCGGCCGGCTGGGAGGTCACCGGCGTCGACCTGTCCGAGCGGGCGATCGCGACCGCCCGGGAGCGGGCCCGCGCAGCCGGCGCCGCGAAGCGGACCCGGTGGATCGCCGCGGACCTGACCACGTGGGAGCCGGAGCAGCCGGCGGACCTCGTCATGACCAACTACGCGCACGCCTCCATCCCCCAGCTCGAGCTGTACCGGCGGATCGCCGCCTGGGTGGCGCCCGGCGGCACCCTGCTCGTCGTGGGGCACCTCGACCACGGCGGCCACCACGGCTCCCCCGCCGATGGGCACCGCCACGAGCACGACGCCGGCTGGCCGCCCGCGGAGGCCACCGTCACCGGGGCGCGGATCGCAGAGCTACTGACCCCCGACCGCTGGCGGATCGAGACCGTCGCCGAGCACACCCGGTCCCTGCCCGGGCACGGCGGGCACACCGAGCTGCGCGACGTCGTCGTGCGCGCCACGCGGACCGACGGGCCGTAGCCGAGCACGATCGGCCCGGCCGCCGCGTTCACTATTCCGTCACCACCGCCTGATACGTTCCGGGCATGGACCCCGAAGCTGCCGCCCCACGCACCCCGCAGACGCCGGACCTGTCAGATCGCGAGGGTTTCGACGAGTCGTTCCTGGGCTTGCCCGTCCCCGTGCCGGCGCTCGGCGGAGTCGAGACGGTGCTGCTGCCGTACACGCACTTCTCCGTGCTGCTGCGCCCGGACAAGCGCCTCGCCGCGGTGACGGCCCTGGGCATCGACGGGGCGAAGTTCTTCGACATCGGCCGGTCCGGGATCGACTGGCGCCTCGATCCGCGCGTGGCCGGGGACCAGCAGAGCGGCGATCGCGTCTACGCCCGCAACGACCTCGACCGCGGGCACCTGGTCCGGCGCGCGTCGGCGATCTGGGGCGACTCCCGGCAGGAAGCCGCCCGGGCCAACGAGGACACCTTCTTCTACACGAACGCGGCCCCGCAGGCAGCGAGGTACAACCAGAGCATGAACCTGTGGCTTGGCCTCGAAACCTACCTGCTGGAGCACGCCGCCGACCACGGCCGGCGCCTCGCCGTGTTCACCGGGCCGGTCTTCAGCGACCGGGATCCCGAGTACCGGGGCATCGGCATCCCGCTGCAGTACTTCAAGGTCGCCGCGTTCCTCCACGGCGGCACCCTGTCGGCCACCGGGTACGTGGTGGATCAGACGCCGCAACTGGACGACCTCCCCGACGTGCCCCGCCCGGGCGGAGCCGACGACGGCACGGCGCCCCCGCTCGGCGCGTTCCGGACCTTCCAGGTGCCCATCGGCGACATCGCCCGGCTCACGGGCCTCGACCTGCAGCAGCTCACCGCCGTGGACCGGATGCCGGCGGCCGCGGAGGACCGCGGCGCCGGGGTTCCGGCGACGTGGCGGGAACTGGAAAGCTTCGAATCCGTCGTTCTCGACTTCGAGGTTCACGGGTAGGGTTCGGGACAGCAGGCTCTTTTCGCAAAGGAAGGGACATCATGGTCACGGTTGCAGAGAATATGGTCGGCACGCTGCGTGCCAACGGCGTCGAACGGGTCTACGGACTGCCCGGGGACTCCCTGAACGGGTTCACGGACGCGCTGCGCAAGGACGGGACCATCGACTGGGTCCACGTCAGGCACGAGGAGTCCGCGGCCTTCGCGGCCGCGGCCGAGGCGGAGATGACCGGGGACCTGACGGTCTGCGCCGGATCCTGCGGGCCCGGCAACCTCCACCTGATCAACGGGCTCTTCGACGCCCAGCGCTCGCGGGTCCCCGTGCTGGCGATCGCCGCGCACATCCCCACTACGGAGATCGGCTCCAACTACTTCCAGGAGACGCACCCGCAGGAGCTCTTCCGCGAGTGCAGCGTGTACGTCGAGTACGTGGCCCACCCCTCCCAGATGCCGCGGCTCATGGAGATCGCCATGCGCACGGCGGTCGAGAAACGCGGCGTCGCCGTCCTCGTGATGCCGGGCGATGTCGCTCTGGCCGAGACCCCGAGCAACCGCAACACGGTGATCTCCCGCGCGCGCCCCGTCGTCGTGCCGTCGGAGAACGAGCTGGAGCGGGCCGCCGAACTGCTCAACCGCGGCGGGAAGACCACCATCCTGGCCGGGGCCGGCGTCGCGGGCGCCCACGCCGAGCTGCTCGCCGCGGCTGAGAAGCTGGGTGCGCCGATCGTGCACGCGATGCGCGGCAAGGAGCATGTCGAGTACGACAACCCGTACGACGTCGGCATGACCGGGCTGCTCGGCTTCTCCTCCGGCTACCGGGCCATGGAGGAAGCGGACACCCTGCTGATGGTGGGCACCGATTTCCCGTACCAGCAGTTCTATCCGGAGCACGCGACGACGATCCAGATCGACCTGCGCGGCGAGCAGCTGGGCCGGCGCCACCCGGTCGACCTGGGCCTGGTCGGCGACAGCCGTGCCACGCTCGAGGCCCTGCTGCCGAGGCTGGAGACCGCCGGCGACCGCAAGCACCTCGACGACGCCCGGCGCCACTACGCGAAGACCCGGGAGCGGCTGGACGACCTCGCCGTGCCGAGCCGCGGCAAGGCGGACATCCACCCGCAGTACCTCGCTCGGCTGCTGGACGAGAAGGCCGGCGACGACGCCGTGTTCATTCCGGACGTCGGGTCCCCTGTGGTCTGGGCGTCGCGCTACCTGACGATGAACGGGCGGCGCCGGCTGCTCGGGTCCTTCGCCCACGGCAGCATGGCGAACGCGCTGCCGCAGGCGATCGGCGTGCAGGCGAACGAGCCGGACCGCCAGGTGATCGCGATGTCCGGCGACGGCGGGCTGGCCATGCTGTTCGGCGAGCTGATCACGCTGGTGCAGAACAAGCTGCCGGTGAAGGTGGTGGTCTTCAACGACTCGTCGCTGAACTTCGTGGAGCTGGAGATGAAGGCCGCCGGGTTCGTGACCTACGGGACGGAACTGGTCAACCCGGACTTCGGGGCCGTGGCGAACGCGCTGGGGATCTGGGGCAAGCGGGTCGAATCGTCGCGGAAACTGCCGGCGGCCGTCAAGGAGTTCCTGGCCGTGGACGGGCCGGCCCTGCTGGACGTGCGGACCGAACGGCAGGAGCTGTCGATGCCGCCGAACATCACGGCCGAGCAGGTCAAGGGCTTCACCCTGTACGCGATCCGGACCGTCATGTCCGGCCGCGGCGACGAGCTGCTGGACCTGGCCAAGACCAACCTGCGCCAGCTGTTCTAGACGGGATGGGGAGACGGGTGTCGACGTCGCGTCGAAGATCCACCGCCCTCGGCTCCGCCTACGCGAAGGCCGCCCGGAACGCCTCGAGCGCCGCGTCCGGGTCGCCGCTGGCCCATCCCTCCAGTCCGACGACGCCGGTGTACCCCAGGTCCCGCAGCGCCGCCGCCACGGCCGGGTAGTGGATCTCGCCGGTGCCGGGCTCGCACCGGACCGGCACGTCCGCTACCTGGATCTCGCCGATCCACGGCGCCGCCCGCCGACCTCGGTGCCGGGGCGGACCGGAAGCCCGCCGGGCCCCCAGGCCGGTCCCGTGCAGGTTGAGCCGCGGGACATCGATCTCCTCTGCCGCGCGCAGCGACTGGCGGGCCGTCGCAACCAGCTCCCGGCGGCCGTCGTCGGACAGGAAGTCGCCGCGCAGGTAGCCGGTCATCGAGGAGAAGTCCGCCCCCGTGGCGGCCAGCGCCGGCAGGTCCTTGCTGCTTCAGTCCCAGATCTCCACAGCGAACCCGCGCTCGTGGATCCGCCGGACGCGCTCGGCCACGGGCAGGTCCAGGTAGAGCATCTCCGCGCAGGCGGCCAACGTGAATTCCATGCCGGCTCCCCTACGCGACCGTCGCCGGAGCAAGCCGGACGGCGACGCCCTCCGTGGCGGAGCGCTGCGCGGCGTCGGCCAGCAGCAGGGCCGCGCGGCCGTCCTCGTGGGCGCCCTCGACGAACGGGTCGGCCACCCAGGCGAGCTCGGCTTCCGGGTTCGCGGCGATCGAGGCGGCGTGGACGCGGCCGATGCGACCGGTGCCGACGAGGCCGAAGCGAACGGGCTTCTGCGTCATGGCGGATTTTTCCTTTGCGGTGGTGGTGCGCCCTCCGACGGGCCGTCCGCCGGTCACTGCTTGATGTCCTGGGGCTGGACGACGTAGATGTTGCCCGTGGTGACGTCCTCCTCGAGGGCCTCGAGCGTGCGGCCGCGGGTCTCGGGGACCTGCTTGTAGACGAACAGCAGGGCCAGGACGCCGATGCCGCCGAAGAGGAAGAAGGATCCGGTGAGGCCGATGCCGGCCACCAGCGACGGGAAGAACAGGGCCAGGAACCCGTTGGTGGTCCAGCCGAAGAAGACGGAGATGCCGATGCCGAGACCGCGCATATGCAGCGGGAAGATCTCGGCGAGCCACACCCACACGGCAACGTTCAGGAAGGTCTGCATCGAGAAGACGAACGCGACCACCAGCGCCAGGATCACTACAGGGCGGATCGGACTCCCCGCCGGCAGCAGCGTTGCGGCGATGCCGACCAGGAAGTGGCAGACGGTGGTCAGCGTCAGCCCGATGAGGAACGTCTTGCGACGGTCCAGCCGGTCCATGTTGCGCAGGGCGATGACGCCGCCGATCACGGCGACGACACCGAACGCGATATTCGCCAGCACCGCCTGCTGCGCGGACATCCCGGCCTCCTCCAGCACGCGCGTGCCGTAGTACATGATCGAGTTGATGCCGGTCAGCTGCTGCATCATGCTCACGCCGATGCCAACGAGCACGATCCGGAACAGCCATTTGTTGGTCAGGATCGCTTTGAAGCCGACGTCGCCGCTCTCGGCCTCTTCCTGCGCGGTCTGCTCGACCTCGCGCAGCTCGGCCAGGGCGCGCTCCTCCGAGCGCACGGTCCTCAGGACGGCGAGGGCGTCGTCGTACCGCTTCTTCTCCACGAGCCAGCGTGGAGACTCCGGCATGCGCAGCATGCCGATGAAGAGCGCCACGGCGGGAAGGGCGCACATCGCGAACATGATGCGCCACACGCCGTCCAGGTGGCCGCCGAGCAGCGAAGCGATGATCGCGTTCATCACGAACGCGGCGAGCTGCCCCGCGACGATGGCCAGCTCGTTGCGTCCCGTAATGGATCCGCGGATCTCGTAGGGCGCCATCTCGGCCAGGTAGACGGGGGCGACCGTGGAGGCGCCGCCGACGGCGAGGCCCAGCATGATGCGGCCCGCGACCAGGACTGCGAAGCCGGTCGGGGAGAACGTGCCCGACTCCGGGCCGCCCGGGGAGAAGACC
This sequence comes from Zhihengliuella salsuginis, assembly GCF_014651715.1. Classification (GTDB taxonomy): domain Bacteria; phylum Actinomycetota; class Actinomycetes; order Actinomycetales; family Micrococcaceae; genus Zhihengliuella; species Zhihengliuella salsuginis. Next base: position 248,619 of record NZ_BMXK01000005.1, on the reverse strand, counting down.
ACCAGCAGGGTGCCGATGAAGAACATGACCGCGAGCAGGATGATCGTTCGGCGTCGACCCCACGAGTCGGAGATCCGGCCGCAGACCAGCGCGCCGACCGCCGCGGCGAAGACCAGGGAACTGATCACGATGCCGAGCTGGATCAGGTCCAGACCGAGCTCCTGCGCCATGAGACCCTCGGCACCGTTGGTGACGCCGGTGTCGTAGCCGAAAAGCAGCCCGCCGAAGCAGGCGACGATGGAGATCAGGCCGATCCTCTTGCGATGCGGCCCCGCTGTGAGCGGTGGCAGTTTGGCGCTCACAGCGGGGCCGTGGTGGCCGGACATGGGGACTCCTCTGTCAAGTGCGTGCCTCAGGGCGAAGGCCAAGAGGCGTGTCGTGGCTCACATCCTGCACTATGTCGGTATGTCAGGTCAATCACACATGCTTACTTTGACCTCGACGCCAGGGTCGCGACCTGGCCACCCCGAGACCGAGAACAGCAGGCACGGAGAGTACCGCCCCGCGACGGGAGCGGAACCCTCGGCGCCGGGAAGCCTGCTCGTCCCGTACCAGCGCCCGCAACGCCACCCCGGACACCCCTCCCCCGAGGGTGCTCCCCTCGCATTGGGACCGCCTCCGCTTTTGTGCATCTATTGCACTAGAAGTGCATATGTTGTTAGGATCACAATCGCTGCGAGCGACCCGCACCGGCGGAAGCTAACCGCCCCACCCTGACGACGGACCGCTCGTGATTCGGCACCAAAGCCATAGGAGTCTCATGTCGATCACCACCCGTTCACCTCACGACACCCTTCTCGCGACCGCCCTGCGCAAAGCGCGCTGGCGGATTCTCCCCCTCATCTGCACGCTCTACTTCATCGCCTACCTCGACCGGAACAACGTCGGCTTCGCCCGCGAACCGATGAGCAGCGACCTCGGCCTCACCGCCACGGCCTTCGGCCTGGGCGCCGGCCTCTTCTTCGTCGGCTACACATTGTTCGAAATCCCCAGCAACGCCGGCATGCACCGATTCGGCGCGCGCCGCTGGATCTCCCGGATCCTCATTCCGTGGGGTCTGCTGGCCATGGCGACCGCGTTCGTCGTCGACGACGTCTCCTTCGCCTGGATCCGGTTCCTGCTGGGCATCGCCGAGGCGGGATTCTTCCCCGCCGTCGTCTTCTACTTCACCCTCTGGTTCCCGGTGCGGGAGCGGGCCGCCGTGCTCGGGGTGTTCGTCCTGGCGCAGCCATTGGCGAACATGCTGGGAGCGCCGCTGAGCGGCGCGCTGCTCACCCTCGACGGGCTCCTCGGGCTCCACGGCTGGCAGTGGATGTACCTTGTCGAGGGACTTCCGGCCGTGCTGTTCGGCCTCGCCGTCCCCTTCCTGCTCACGGACCGGCCGGCGAACGCCCGCTGGCTGACGGCTGCGGAACGCGGTGCCCTCGAGACCTCCATCGCCAGCGACGATGCCCGCATCACCTCACATTCGATCCTCACTTTCCGCGCGGCACTCCTGAATCGCACCGCCTGGGCCTACGCCGGCCTGAACTTCGGAATGGTGCTGGGCATCTACGGTCTCGCCTTCTGGCTCCCGTCGATTGTGGGCGAACTCGGAGACTTTCCAGCCTTCGAACGCAGCCTCGTGGTCGCGATCCCCTACGCCGCCGGCGCATGCTTCGTCCTGTGGTGGAGCCGCCGTGCCGACCGCACCGGAAAACGCGCGGCCCACGCGTCACTCAGCCTGGGACTCGCAGCCCTCGGACTGCTCGGTGCCGGCTACAGCCTCGACGTCTCCCCGATCATCGCGCTCGCTTCCCTCTCACTGGCGGCCATCGGCATCTACACCGCGATCGGACCGATGCTCTCGATGTCGGCCAGCCTCTTCTCCGGGGCGGCCGCTGCCGCCGGCATCGGACTCGTGGGCGCCGTCGGCAACATCGGCGGGTTCGTCTCGCCGATCACCGTCGGCTGGCTCACCGATCTCACCGGTTCGTCGCTAGCCGGCCTCCTCTTCCTGGCGGCAGCACTTGCCGTCACCGCCATCGCGGCCTGGCTCTTCGCCGGACGCCGCCCCGAAGGCGACACCACCCTCGCCCGACCAACCAAGGAGTCACACACATGAACGACCTCGAACTGCGCGGCAAGAACGCGCTCGTCACCGGCGGCGGTGTCGGAATCGGCGCGGCCATCGCGGAGGCACTGGCCGCACGCGGGGCACGCGTCGCCGTGACCTACAGGACCCATGCTCCCTCGGACGAAGCAGTCGGCAGGCTGCGCAGCGCCGACGGACGGCCGGCCCTGACACTCCGCTCCGACCTCACTGTCGAGGACGAGGTCCAAGCCCTCGGCGACCGGTTCGCAGCAGAACTCGGCGGTGCCGACATCGTCGTACACAACGCCGGCGGGCTCATCGAGCGGTCCCGGATCGCAGCGATGCCCCACGAGTTGTTCCGACGGATCCAGGCCGTCAACGTCGACTCCGTCTTCCTGGTCACCCGGCGCATGCTTCCGCTGATGAGCACCGGGGGACGCATCGTGACCGTGGCATCGCTGGCGGGGCGCAGCGGCGGACATGCCGGGGCGACCGCCTACGCGACGGCCAAATCGGCGCTTTTCGGCTTCACGCGCGGATTGGCCAACGAGCTGGCCCCCGAGGGGATCACCGTGAACGCTGTGGCCCCGGGGTTTATCGAGTCGACACCCTTCCACGACACCTTCACGACGGCGGAGTCCAAGCAGCAGACCGTCAGCGGCATCCCAGTGGGACGGGCCGGAGTACCCGGGGACGTCGCCGCGGCCGTCTCGTGGCTCGCCTCCCCGGGGGCCTCGTTCACGACGGGCACGATCATGGACGTCAACGGCGGACAGCACTTCAGCTGATGTTGAGGACGACGATCACCCACCCGGAAGCCTTGGCGGCCCTCGCCAGGGCCGGCCACGGCTCCCTCCTGCTCGTCGCCGATGCGCACTTCGCATCCGCGACGGCACTCGGCCCGAATGCGGCAACGATCCATGCGGCGCTCGCCCCAGGTGCTCCGCTGGTCCCGGAGGTCGCCCGGCTCCTCGCGACCACGCTGGCGATAGAGGAGGTCATGACGATGGAGGCACCAGACGCGGGGCTCGCCCGCGCGGGCCGGGAGTCGACGGCCGCTGTGCGGGACGCCACGGCGGCGCAGGAGGTTCCACATACCGCCCTCGCGCGGGACGAGTTCTTCGCCCACTGCTCGTCGCGGAGCCTCGCACTCTGCATCGTCAGCGGAGACCGGCGCAGATTCGCCAACCTTCTGCTCCGAGTCGGCGTCACGGATCCGGAGCCTGCATAATGAGGGCATGAGCTCGACCGTTTCCCGCGCCATCGAGATCCTCGAGTTGTGCAGCGAAGAACCGAGGTCGGCGGCGCAGATCGCCGCCGTCCTCGGCGTCCACCGCACGACCGTTCTGCGGACCCTGCTGACGCTTCAGGAGGCGGGCCTGGTGCGTCAGACGCAGGCCGGGGTCTTCGGCACCGGGTTCCGCCTCGCCGCACTCGCCAAGTCGGCCATGGCCCACTTCGATCTACGCGGCATCGCCCACCCGCACCTCAAGGAACTCAGCGACCGGATCGGGGCCACCGTCCAGTTCGCCGTTCCGGACCGGGACCGGATCCGGTACGTCGACAAGATCGAGCCCCGGGATTCGATCGTCCTCAACACGGAGATCGGCGGCGACGCCGTCGTCAGCACCTCGGGTGTGGCGAAGGCGATCCTCGCGTACCTGCCCGGCACCCGCCGCCGCGAGATTCTCGACCGCACGGCCTTCGAGCGGTTCACGGAGCGGTCGATCACAAGCAGAGACGCCTTCGAGCGCGAACTCACGCGCGTTCAGGAGCGGGGCTGGTCGTTCGACGACGGAGAGTACGACGATCTGTCCAACTGCATCGCCGCTCCCGTCCGCGACCACGCTGACGAGGTAGCCGGCGCGGTCTCCATCACCGCGTTCCGCACGCGACTCGACGTCGACGGACTCCGGCACCGCCTGCCGGACCTCTTGGCGACCACCGAGGCGATCAGCAGGGACCTCGGCTGGCGGGGCGGCTCGGAGTAGCGACGCCGTCCCCTGCGCGAATCAGCGCTCGACCGGGACCAGCTCCACGTCCATCCGGCCGCCGCCGACCGTTGCCCACATGATGGTGCAGACGGGCTGCCGGCGCCGGTCCGTGGGCGAGCCCGGGTTGAGGAGCCTCATACCGCGGGGCGTCACAGTATCCCAGGGGATGTGGGAGTGGCCGAAAACCAGCACGTCGGCACCGGGATACGCCTCGTCCATCCGCTCTTCGCGCTTTGCCGCCGGACCAGACTCGTGGACGACCGCCAGGTCGAGGTCCTCGATGGTGAAGCGCGCGACCTCGGGCAACCGCGCCCGCAGCTCCGGGCCGTCGTTGTTGCCGTAGACGCCGTGGAACCGGCGCGAGCGGGACTCGAGCAGATCCAGCGTGGCGGTATCGACCCAGTCCCCCGCGTGCACCACGACGTCGGCGGTGTCCACGGCGCGCAGGACCTCGTCGCCGAGTCGTTTGGCACGCGCCGGGACGTGCGTGTCGGCGAGCAGCAGGAGTTTCGTCGTCATGCGGACCATCCTCCTGATTTCCTACTCGGTAGCGGCCTCCACACCCAGGTCCTCGGCGTGACCGCTGATGATCCGCGCCAGGTCGACGTCGCGGCTGGTGATCCCGCCGACGTCGTGGCTGGAGAGCGTGACGCCGACCTCGGGGTAGGTGAGCGTGATGTCCGGGTGGTGGTTGGCCTCCTCGGCGGAGCCGCCGATGCGGTTCACCAGGTCCAGCCCGGTGGCGAAGTCCTGGGTCTGGAAGTGCGCGGTCAGGGTCTCGTCGGCCAGCCGCCAGCCGGCGAGGCCGGCTTCGGCGATCTCTGACGGGGACAGCTTCTGTTTCGGGTCAGTCATGCTGCCATGATGGCCCCTGCCGGGCCCCGCGGGCTACCCCTCGCGGCATGGACCGGTCGGCTCCGGCACGAGAAAAGGCCCGGACCGAGGTCCGGGCCTTTCATCATCTCTGGTGGAGGTAAGGGGATTCGAACCCCTGACCTTCTGCATGCCATGCAGACGCGCTACCAACTGCGCCATACCCCCAGAAGGGAGGTTCCCACCGGAGCGGTGAACCGGATAGAAACTATACAGGACCGCCGAAGCACGGACAAAATCGGCTCCTACAGGGCAACCGTCCGGAAGCCGCAGTTGCTCGACGAGGACTCCGGCGTGTTCGACGAGCGGGCCGCCACCCGGTAGCGGTGGCAGTACGAGTCGTGGCACAGGAACGAGCCGCCGCGCATCACCCGGCCGGCCCCGATCGTCGGCCCCTTCGGTTCCTGCACGGGCGCCTTCCGGTAGTACTTGGGCAGGAACCAGTCGGCGCACCACTCCCACACGTTCCCGGCCACCTCGTACAGCCCGTACCCGTTGGCGGGGAACGAACGGACCGGCGCGGTGCCGACGAACCCGTCGTCGCCGGTGTTCGTCCGCGGGAACTCGCCCTGCCAGATGTTGCACCGGTGCTCGCCGTCCGGGGTCAGCTCGTCGCCCCAGGCGAACCGGCGCCCCTCGAGCCCGCCGCGCGCGGCGAACTCCCACTCCGCCTCGGTCGGCAGGCGCCGGCCCGCCCACCGGCAGTAGGCCAGGGCGTCGTCGTGGGAGACGTGCACCGCCGGATGCTCCGGCACGTCGCGCCAGGACGACGACGGCCCCGTCGGGTGCGCCCAGTCGGCGCCGGCGACGTTGAGCCACCACGGGGCGCCGGCGGCCGCGCCGATCACCTCGCCCCGCCCCGCCGTCGAGAGCAGGTGGAAGACCGCTGAGGAACCGTAGCGCTCGGCGTCGCTCCGGTACCCGGTCTCCTCGACGAACCGGGCGAACATCGCATTCGTCACCGCGGTCGCGTCGATCCGGAAGCCGCCGAGCTCGACGGGGTGCACGGGCGTCTCGCCGTCGGAGGGGTAGCCCTCGTCGAAGGCGTCCCCCATCTCGAACCGGCCGCCGGCGAGCGCCACGTCGTCGTGCTCCACCGCGGGCGCCGCGGCCGCCGCGAGCGGCTCGGCGCGCTCGGCCGGGGGGACGTCGCGGGCAGGCGAACAGCAGGCGGCAGGCATGTGGTCCATGCCCTCCAGTCTAGGGCGGCGGCCCCGCGCGCCAGGGCGACCCCGGGGAAGATTTCAGGGCGATCCCCCACATCAATCTGCCAGCAACGATCACTAGACTTGCACGCATGATTGGGGATACCGCGCCCGGGCGCGACCGGGCCGCCGGGAAGACCGGCCAGAGCGCAGCAGCCCGCATGATGTGGCCGCGCATCGCGCTCATCGCCGTGACCATCACGGGCATCGCGCTGCTCATGTACTTCGTCCAGGGCGCGCGCGACATCGTCGCCCCGGTCTTCCTCGGGCTGAACCTCATGATCGTCGCCTACCCGCTGCAGAAGCTCATGGTGGCGCGCGGCGTCCAGCGCTACCTCGCCGCGGCGGCGACCCTCGTCGTCGTGCTGGTCCTGATCGGCGTGTTCTTCGGATCCACCGGCTGGGCCGTGGGCGAGCTGCTACGCGAGCTGCCGCAGTACAACCGCGAATTCAACGAGCTCTGGGTCGAGATCAGCGCGGGCCTGTCCCAGCTGGGCATCAGCCAGACGATGGTCCTCGAGGAGTTCCGGGCCATCGGCGCCGGAAGCATCGTCAGCCTGCTCACTCCGCTGGTCACCAACGTCACGGGTGTGCTCGCCGTCCTCGTCACGGTGGTGATGGCGGTGTTCTTCCTGGCGATGGACTCGGCCGGGTTCGGCCGCCGCCTCGACATGGTCCGGCGCGCCCGCCCCTCCACGCACCACGCGTTGATGAACTTCGCGCACGGCGTGCGCCGGTACTGGATCGTGACCACCGTGTTCGGGCTGATCGTGGCGGCACTCGACGTGTTCGCGCTCGCGATCATCGACGTCCCGCTGATCTGGGTGTGGGGCGTGCTCGCCTACCTGACCAACTACATCCCGAACATCGGGTTCATCATCGGCCTCGTGCCACCCGCGCTGCTGGCCCTGCTGGACTCGGGCGGCGGGGCGGCGATCGCCGTCGTCGTCACCTACTCGGTTCTGAACTTCTCCGTCCAGTCCATCATCCAGCCGAAGTTCACCGGCCAGTCCGTCGGCGTGACGCCGATGGTCTCGTTCCTCTCCCTCATGTTCTGGTACTGGGTGCTCGGCTGGCTGGGCGCGCTGCTGGCGCTGCCGGCCACCCTGCTGCTCAAGTCGTTCCTGATCGACGCGGACCCCACGGCCCGCTGGATCAACGCACTCGTCTCCTCCAACCCGGAGGGCGAGGTCCCGGCGGAGATGCTGGCACCGGTGAGCGGCCCCGGCGGGACCGGGGACGGGCCGCAGAACGACGACGCGGGCGGACCGCCGTCGTCGACCGCAGAGACGCCCTCTCCCGACACCGCCGACGCCCCGCCCAAGGCGAGCTGACCGGCTCCCGCCGGGCAGGAAGCCGACCGCCGGCTACCGCGCCGGCCGCGCCTTCATGAGCGTGACGCCGGAACCGAAGGACTCGAGGCTCGACGGCTCGAGCTCGACACGGGACTCGAGCCCGCCGAAGAGCGGCTGTCCCTCCCGCAGGTAGACGGGGTGGAGCAGCAGGTGGAACTCGTCGACCAGGCCGAGCCCCGTGAGAGCGCGGACGATGCTGAGGCTGCCGTACACCACGACCGTCCCCTCGATCGCCGCGATCGCGGCCGGGTCGATCCGGTCGAACACGTGGGTCCCCTCCCACGTGGCCGTCTCGCTCGTTGCGGAAACGACGTACTTCGGCAACTCGTCGAGGCGCCGGCCGAAGGCGCGCACCGCGTCGGACTCCTCCGGATTCCGCGCCGCCGCGGGCCAGTAGCCGGCGAAATCGCCATGGGTGACGCGGCCGAGCAGCAGCGCGTCGGCGTCGTCGACCAGGGCCTGCTCGTAGTCCATGGCCCGGTCGTCGATCCGCAGCCAGTCCAGTTCGTCCTCCGGGCCGGCGACGAATCCGTCGAGCGTGGTCCACATCGAGACGATGATCTTCGGCATCGCGTCCCCCTTCGTGTGACGGCCGAGCGGAGTCGGCTCCGTCATCCCGACCCTCGCGCCACAGCCGGAGCCTGTCAAGAGTCTCCGGCACGGGGTTCCGCAATGCGCTCCGGCAGGCAAGAATAGCGTCAGGGTGTCCGGATCGGCGCCCGCTCCCTGCTGCGAAAGGCACCACGATGACCATCGGACTCACCCCGTACCTGCAGTTCAACGGCCAGGCCAAGGACGCCCTCGAGTTCTACCACTCGGTGTTCGGCGGTGAACTCGGCATGATGACCTACGCCGAGGGCATGGGCGAGGGCGCCGGGGACGCGGGAGGCAACATCATGCACGGATCCCTGTTCCTCGACCGTGGCATCCACCTCATGGCCTCCGACCTGCCCGACGGCATGGAAGGCAACGGCTACGGCACCATCTCGCTGAGCAGCAGCGGCGACTCGGAGTCGGACGCGTCCGAGCTCGAGGACTGGTGGGAGAAGCTCGCCGGCGAGTCGACCGTCAGCATCCCGCTCGAGACCGCACCGTGGGGCGACAGGTTCGGTCAGCTCACCGACCGGTTCGGCGTCAACTGGATGTTCAACATCACCGCCACCGCGAGCTAGGCCGCGCGGGCGGTCTTCCGGCGGTGCACAAAGCCGGAGACGAGGGCCAGGACGAGGCCGCCGACGGCGAGCATCGCCCCCACGTAGGCCGGCGCCTGGTAGCCGAGCCCGGCGTTGATGACCGCTGCGCCGAGGGCCGCGCCCAGTGCGTTCGCGATGTTCAGGGCCGAGTGGTTCAGCGACGCCGCGAGCGACTGGGCCTTCGGCGCCGAATCCATGAGCAGGGACTGCAGGCCCGGCGCGAGGAGCGAGCCCACACCTCCCATGATGAACACGAAGATCAGCGCCAGCCACGGGATCGGCGAGACCAGGCCGAAGACGACCATGACGATCGTCAGGGACGTCATCGAGATGTAGAGGCTGCCGAACACGGACCAGTCGGCGAGCCGGCCGCCGACGAGGTTGCCGACCACCATGCCCAGGCCGTAGAGGCCCAGCACCAGCGGGACGACCTCGATCGGCAGCCCCGTCACGTCGGTCAGGATCGGGCTGATGTAGGAGTAGACGGCGAAGAAGCCGCCGAAGCCGACAATGCCGGTGCAGATCGCCAGCCAGACGCCGCCGCTCTTCAGCGCGGTCAGTTCCCGGCGGATGCTCGCGTCGGCGTGCGCAGGACTGAACGGGACGAACGTGCGGATCGAGATCCAGGTCAGCACGCCGATCAGGGCGACGGCCAGGAACATCGACCGCCAGCCGAGCTGCTGGCCGAGCCACGTGAACAGCGGCACGCCGATGACGTTCGCGACCGCGAGGCCGAGCATGATCCACGCGATCGCCCGCCCGCGCTTCGTCGGCGGAACCAGCGTCGAGGCGAGGATCGCGGCCAGCCCGAAGTAGGCGCCGTGCGGCAGCCCGGAGAGGAAGCGCGTGAAGACCATGACCTCGTAGGTGGGCGCGAAGAACGAGGAGGCGTTGGCCAGCGTGAAGACCACCATGAGCCAGAGGACCATCGTCCGCTTCGGCACGCGGGCGCCGAGTGCGGTCAGCACGGGCGCGCCCACCACCACGCCAAGCGCGTAGGCGGAGATCATCAGGCCCATGTCCTGGTTGCGCACGCCGAGGTCGACGGCGCCCTCCTGGAGCAGACCCATGATCGTGAACTCGGTGGTGCCGATGCCGAACCCGCCCATGGCGAGGGCGATGACCGCGAGCAGGAGCGGGCGGCCTTCGAGGAGCGTGGAGGCGGCGGGAGCCGTCGGAGCGGTGGTGGTCATCTGGCCTTCCAGGGGAAGTAGGTGCGGCAGAGGGGTGTGCGACGACGGCGTCGCACCCATTGTCTCCCATCCCGCCCACCGCGTCGCCCGCGCGGGGCGAAGCATGACGAAGCTCTCGCGGGACTCCTCATCCACAAGCGCCGGAAACCGGCGCGCCCGCCCCACGCAGGGCCCGTCCCCATTGGCTACGACTTCTCCTCCAAAGCCGACAGAATGGTCGACACCTCCGTCACGTGCGCAAAACCACCGCCGTGGAGGCTGACCGCAGTCGCGCGCATGAGGTCTTCTGCAGAAAGCCGGATTGGCGGGTTCCCAGCCAGAGCCGGGCCTTCCAGATCGAAGGTCGCGGTCGCGTCCAAGGGGACGACGACCGAGAAGCCCAGGTTCCCTCCCATTCGAGCCGTCGTCTCGACGCAGGCGTTCGTCTGGACGCCTGCGACGACGATCGTCGAGATCCCCCTGGCCCGCAGCCATTCGGCCAGATCCGGCGTGCCGAGAAAGGCGGAGTTCACCGTCTTGGTCACGATCACGTCCTCACGCAACGAGGCGACACCGGTCACGAACCGGTTCCCGGAACTGCCCGCATACAACGGCGATTCGGGGTTCTGGCTGTCGTGGCGGACCTTGACCACGGGCAGCCCGCGGGCGTTCCACTCCCGCCCCAGCCGGGCGATCTTGGCGTAGGCGGTCTCGAGCTCGTGGGACCGCCCCCACCACGGGTCGCGAAAGCCCTCCTGCACGTCGACGAGGATCAGGGCGGCATCAGTCAGATCAGGTTCTCGAGTCATGCTTCCATTTCATCCGGCCGCACGGACCGCCAACACTGGCATATATGCCATGGTCCAGTAGGATCCTGCCATGCAGACCATTTCCACGGTGATTCTGGCCTACGACGGCATGAGGATCTACGACTTCGCCGTCGCACAGGAGGTGTTCGGCAACCGCCCTGAAATGACGGCCGTCGCCTTCGATCTGGGCGTCTTCGCCGCCACGGACGAGGTGAGAACCGCCGAGGGCGTCGTCGTTCCCCGCTCGATCGATCTGGACGACCACAAGGCGGACATCGTGGTTGTCCCCGGTTCCGAACAACGGCTCGGGAAGATTGCTCCAGCTGAACTCGAGTGGCTGCGGAGACAGGCGAAGGCCCCTGAGGCAGCAATCATCGGCCTGTGCACCGGCGCGTTCGTGCTGGCCGAGGCCGGCCTCCTCGGTTCTCGGCGTGCAACGACCCACTGGCGGTTCATGGACCAGCTCGTGTTCAGCGCCCCGGGCATCACGCCCGTCACCAATGCCCTCTACGTCCGCGACGGGAACGTGTGGACTTCCGCGGGGGTGACGGCCGGCGTCGACGTCCTGCTGGCAGCCATTGAAGCAATCGCCGGTTCCTCGACGGCCCAGGTGATCGCCCGTTCCATGGTCACGCCACCTCGACGCCAAGGGAGCCAGGCGCAATTTGCTCCGCGCAGTCGCCCCGTACCGGTACACCCCTTCGCCGGTCTCGCAGACTTCATTCAAGAAGACCCGGCACGCGCATGGACGGTCGGCGACCTCGCCAGAGCATGCAACATGTCTCCGCGAACCTTTCACCGGCGGTTCAAGGACGTCATGGGCCTGACACCCGTCAGATGGGTGACGGCGCTGCGGCTCCAGGAGGCGCGCTCTCTGCTGGAGACGACATCGCTGACCATCGAAGCGGTATCCCACCAGGTCGGCTACAGCACTGCGGACCACTTCCGCCAGCATTTCTCCTCGCATTTCAGGCTCTCGCCGAGCGCATACCGGGCCAGCATGCGGCATGCCCCGCGTGTCGGTCCCCGCTAGCCGCCGCAGGCCGTCGCGTCTCCAGCCATCCACAAGGACCGGAAACCGACGCGCCCGTCCACAGGCGGGGCGGGCGCCCGGCCACGGCTCCCGGGGCTTGCGATGATGGACCCGGACGTCAACCAGCACACGGCGAGGGGATCACATGGCGGAGCAAGACAGCGGCGGCAACGGGCTCGTCGTCGGGACGGACGGGCTCGCCCGCCCGGCCTGGGCGGCGCACGACGACCTGCTGCGCGAGTACTACGACACCGAGTGGGGCCTGCCCGTGCGCGACGAGCAGGGCGTCTACGAGCGGCTGAGCCTCGAGGCGTTCCAGTCGGGCCTCTCCTGGGCCACGATCCTGCGCAAGCGGCCGGCCTTCCGGACGGCGTTCGCGGGCTTCGACCCGGAGCGCGTGGCCGCGTTCGGCGACGCCGACGTCGAGCGCCTGCTCGGCGATGCGTCGATCATCCGGAACCGCGCGAAGATCCACGCGGCGATCCGGAACGCCCAGGCAACGCTCGAGCTCCGGGAGGGGCCGGAGGACCTGGCGGGTCTCGTGTGGTCGTTCCGGCCGGAGCAGACCCCGCGGCCTGCCAGTGCGGCGGAGGTCCCCTCGACCTCCGAGGAGTCCAAGGCGCTGGCCAAGGCCCTCAAGAAGAAGGGCTTCGCGTTCGTGGGGCCGACGACGATGTTCGCGCTCATGGAGGCGATCGGGATCGTCGACACCCACGTCGTCGGCAGCCACCGCCGCGGCAGCAGCGGCGTCTGGCCGGATTAGTCGAGTCGGGTGCTGCCGGTCCGCTCGGCGGCGGTCCGGATCCGCTCGCGGAAGATCTCCCGCATGGGCGGCAGGTCGTCGAGGCGGAACCAGCCGGCGTCGGTCGATTCGTCGTCGGCCGGGTACGGCTGGCCGGAGACGTACCGGCAGCGGAACGTGTGGTCCAGGTACTGGGCCTGGTCGCCGTTGACGTGCACCACCGGATCCGTGACGCCCACCCAGACGAGCTCCTCGACCTCGATCTCGACGCCGGTCTCCTCGGCCGCCTCGCGGACCGCCGTGTGCGCCGGATGCTCGCCCGGGTCGACGATCCCGGTCACGGGCGTCCACTGGCCGTTGTCCGAGCGGCGCACCAGCAGGACCTCGGCCGGGGCGCCGCGCAGCACGACGGCCGTCACGCCGGGGAGCCAGAGCGGATCGGTCCCGATCCGCTCGCGCAATCGCAGGATGAAGTCCGGTACAGGCACGACCCCACCCTATCGGCTGCTACTCGGAGGCGACCGCGATCTCGTTCGGCGCGGCCTCCAGCTCGACCGACGCAGTGACCTCCCCCGTGGTCAGGTCGACCGCGTGCACTGTGTTCTTCGCCGGCTCGGTCACATAGGCGGTGTCCCCCGTGCCGACCAGTGTCGGGTGCGGTTCCTGCCACTCGCCCGGGCCCTCCCACGGGTCGATCACGTCGATGGCGTCCGTGATCTCGCCCGTGTCGGGGTCGAGGACGTGGATGGCCCCGTCCGTCGAGAGGATGTAGGCGTTCTCTCCCGGTCCGCGGATGACATCGCGGTACGTGTACTCGATGCCGTCGGGAAGCTCGACCTTCTCGTAGGTGTGCCCGGCCGTGTCGATGAGGACCACCTGATCCAGCAGGTAGCCCTCGGCGTCGGGGTCGTCCTTGTAGTCGCCGACCACGATGGGGCTCGTCGCGGAGACGTAGGCGTTGCCCATGCGGCCGTACTCCTCGTCCGCATCGAGCTTCTCGAATGCGCCGTCGTGGTAGAGCAGCGCACCGTCCTCGCACCCGAAGACGACGACCTCGTCGGCAGCCGTGCCTTCACCGTGGATGCTGGGGCAGTCCTCGCTGCGGGCGAGCTCCTCTCCCTCCGGGTCGAGAGCGCGGGCACCGCTGCGGGACTCCTCGTCCCCGATGGTGGTCAGCAGGGTCCCGTCGGTGAGCTGGACCGACACTCCGTGGTGGGCGGCTTCGGCGGGAACGCCCCGGGTTTCCGGGAGCTCGCCGCTGGTGGAGTCCAACGCCTCGGTGTCGTAGATCGTGGTGTCGCCGGTGCCGTCGTCGTACAGGGCGGTCGTGGAGCCGTGGGGCACGACGTGCCCGGGCGTGACCGCGTCGAAGACCAGGTCGGTGAGCTCGGGGGTCGAGGTGTCGAGCACCTGGAAGCCCTCCGACATGGTGACCATGACGTTCCTGCCGTCGCCGGCCGAGTTCAGGCGGGTGAACTCCTCCGAGTCGAACTGGTCGACGACCTCCAGGGTCGCGGGGTCGAGCACGGCGATGCCGCCCTCGTAGGCGACGGCGAGGCGCCCGGTGGCGGACGGGGAGTCGGAGCTGTCCGCCCCGGTGGCGCCGGCGCATCCGGAGGCCGTCAGCGCGACGGCCACAACGGCCGCCGAAGCGGCACCGCGTGTGATGGTTCTCTTCATTGCTTCCTCTTTCTGTGGTGTTCGGTGGTCCTCAGGCCGTGAGGCCCTCGGTAATACGGGTTGTGTTGGTGCGCATCATCTCCAAGTAGGTTCCGCCGCCGGCGCCGGCCTCGGTCAGGGACTCGGTGATGAGCTCGACGACGGCGACCTCGATGCCGGCCTCGTCCGCGAGCACGGTGACGAGGCGGTCGGGCTGCGACGACTCCGCGAAGATCGCCGGGACGCCGGCCTCCTCGATCGCGCCGCTGAGCTCCTCGAGATCGGCCGCGCTGGGCGAGGCGAGCGTGCTGCCACCCGGGATGACGGCCCCGATCAGGCGGAAGTCGTAGGCCTCGGCCAGGTACCCGAACACGTGGTGGTTGGTGACCAGCGCGCGGCGCTGCGGCGGAATCGTGGCGAACTGCGCACGCATCGTGGCGTCGAGGTCGACGAGGTCGTCGCGGTAGGTCTCGGCTGCGGCCGACACCTGCCCGGCGTCGACCCCCGGCAGCTGCGCCAAGGACTCCTCCAGTGCGGAGACCACGTCGATCATGGTCTCCGGATCGGTCCAGAAGTGCGGGTCGGGGACGCCGGCCGCCTCGCCGGACTCGTAGTCCAGCGGCTCGATCGCCTCGGCGGCGACGAAGTGTTCGACCCCGGCGGATCCGGCCCGCTCGAAGTGCTGGCCGAGACTCTCCTCCAGGCCCAGACCGTTCGAGACGAGCAGGTCCGCCTCCTGCATGTCGGCGGCCTCCTTCGCCGAGACCTCGAAGGAGTGGGGGTCGGCGTTCCGTTTCATCAGGACGGTGACATCGGCCTGGTCGCCGATGACGTTCTGCACGACGTCGCCCAGGATGTTCGTGGTGACAACGATCTGCGGGCGCCCGCCGTCTCCACCCCCGCCCGGGGCGCAGCCGACGAGGGCGAGGACGGCCAGCGCCACCGCCACCACCGCGAGTATCACGCGTCGGACGGCGTCGATCCGGCGTCCGAGCCGTTGCTGGTTGGTCATCGTCCGGTCTCCGCGAAGTAGTCGGGGCGGGTGGGGGTCTCGAGGCTGCGGGCCAGGCGGACTTCGCCGGCATAGGCGACTTCGTGCACGGTCCCCGTGGCGGGGTCGTTCACGTAGGCGCGCTGGGCGTCGACCACGAGGCCCGTGCCGGCGCCCGGATCACCCACGAGTGGTTCGGTGGCCCCGATCTCCTCGCCTGTCTCCGCCAGGTAGACCCGGACGCGGCCCTCGGTATCGAGCGCGACCAGGTGGCCGTCGGCGTCGTCGACGGCTGCCACGGCGACCAGTTCGCGTCCGGCCGGTACGAGATTCCACGACTTCTCCCTGGTGTCGAGGACCCAGATGTCCCGGGCGTCTCCGGGGTCGCCGGCGAGAGCGGCGACGCTGGGCCGGCCTTTGCGGGCCTCGAAATTCGTGGCCGGTGGCACGTCGGTACCGTCCGGGTAGGGCACGAAGGCGAATTCGGGCACTGCCCCCTCCCCAGCGGTGACGACGACGGCGCCGTCGTCGCAGCCGATCGCGACGCCGACACGCGTGGTGATCGTCCCCCGGGCCGCGCGGCACTCCGCCGTGGCGCCGTCGACTGGCGCGCCGTCGCCGTCGTAGTACTGGAGCCCGGCGGCCGTGCCGGACCCGTCGGCGGGCACGAGGACCGCGCCGTCGCCCACGGGGGCGACGAGCCCCCGGTGCGCGGTGGTCTCGATCCGGAACTTCTCCTCGACGCGCCCCTGGGCGAGCGCGTGGTTGTCCAGGAGGACGGCTTCGGCCGATCCGGGGAAGTACACCCCGGTCGAACCCGCCGTGGGCAGCATCGGCGTCGACACCGCGGCCTCGCCGCCGCCTTCGACGAGGCCGACGACCCGGGCCGGCTGGCGGTAGTAGTGGAAGTGGTCGGCGTGGTCCCACGTCCAGGCGCCGCTGTCGATGATCTCGACGCCGTCGTCGGTGGTTGCGAAGACGTACCGGCCGTCGCTGTGGGTGGCCCTCGGGGCGCCGACGGCGCCCAGGTCGGCCGTCTCCTCCGTGAGCAGATCCAGGAGGCCGACCCGTCCGGCGTCGTCGATGGAGACCAGATGAAGTGGCGGTTCCGAGAGCTCCTCGGCCCCCTCGATCTTCCCGTGGTCCGCTTCGGCGCTCGGGGCGTCCGCGGTCGCGTCCCCGCCGTCGGCGGCGCCCGGAGCGCACCCGGTGGCGACCACCACGACGGCGGCCGCGGACGCGACCAGCGCACCCGCCCGGGCCTTGGCGCGGCCCGTGGTGCGCCCCGTGGCGGCTTCCGGCTGTCCGCCGTGCGTCGCCCACCGGTCGGTCCACCGGTCGAAAACGGAGCGGGCCGCCGCGGAGAGTGCGGCGAGGAGGATCGCCGTGCAGGCGATCGACGAACCGGCGGCCGTGGCGAAGTACCAGGAGACCAGGAGCCCGCCGGCGACGGAGGCGACGCCGAACGCGGCGGCGGCGGCCATCGTGGTCCCGATCCTCCGCGTCCAGCGGCCGGCGGCGACGGCCGGCGCGAGCAGGAGTCCGACGACGAGCAGCGACCCGACCGCCTGGTAGGACGCGACCACGGCCAGCGTCACCAGGGCGACCAGCATGACCTGGGCCAGCCGGGGGCGCAGGCCCAGGGTGGCGGCCACGCGGACGTCGAACGCCGCCGCGACGAAAGAGCGGTGGAAGAGGAAGGCGATCGCCGCCGTGACGGCGAGGGCGGCCGCGAGGACCGCGATGTCCGGCCCCCGGATGGCGAGGATGTCGCCGAAGAGCATGACGGTGGCGTCGGTCGCGAAACTGCGCGAGTGGGAGACGATGATGATGCCGAGCGAGAGCATGCCGACGAACAGGAGGCCGATGCTCGTGTCGTAGGAGAGCCGCCCGCGGCGTTGGAGCAGACCGATGGTGGCGCTCATCGCGGCCGCGCTGAGCGCTCCGCCGAGCATGGCCGGCAGCCCGAGGACGGTCGCCAGCGCGACGCCGGGGAGCATGCCGTGCCCGATCGCCTCGCCGAGGAAGGCCATGCCCCGCACGACCACCCACGTTCCGACGATGCCGCAGATCGTGGCGACGAGGGACCCGCCGAGCAGGGCGTTGGCCATGAAGGACGAGGAGAAGGGATCGCTGAGCCAGGTGAACACGAGTCGCCACGCTAGCATTAAATGAGATTCATTCTCAATAACGTATCGTGGAGGGATGGTCACAACACCCCCGTCCCTCTCCGCCCGCGGCCTCTGCTTCGCCTACGACGGCCACGACGTCCTGCACGACGTCGGCCTCGAGCTGCCACCCGGAACGGTCACCGCGATCGCCGGGCCCAACGGCTCCGGCAAGTCGACCCTGATCGAGATCCTCGCCGGCGTCCGCACCCCGCGCGCCGGCCGGGTCGACGCGGACACCCCCGTCGCCCTGGTCCTGCAGCGCCCCGCGGCACCGGAATCGCTTCCGGTGACGGTGCACGACGTCGTCGCGATGGGAACGTGGGGGCGGAGCAGGCGCCGCGACGCGCGGGCCGCCATCGCCGAAGCCATCGCCGCCGTCGACCTCGCGGGGTTCGAACGCCGCCCGCTGGCCGGCCTCTCCGGCGGGCAGCGCCAGCGGGCGATGCTGGCGCAGGGCATCGTGCAGGACGCGCGCGTGCTGCTGCTCGACGAACCGGCGGCCAACCTGGACGCGGCGAGCCGGGAGCGGACGCGGCAGATCCTGGCCGACCAGGCCGCGGCGGGGCGCGCCGTCGCGTGCGTGAGCCACGACGAGGCCTCGATTGCGGCCGCCGACCGGGTGGTCAGGCTCGAGGCGGGGCGGCGCGTCGGCGCGTCAACGACGTTTTGACCGATGCGCGGGAGGAATCATTGCTCGAAACGTGAGCGACTCCCGCGCACGGGAAGCGGCTACGCGTGCACGGCGCCCTGTTCGATGAGCAGGACTCCCCCGCAGATCATGACGATCCCGACCGTCATCATCAGGGTCAGGGGCTCCTTGAAGATCAGCCGGCTCAGCACCGCGGTCAGGGCCACACCCGACGCGGCCCACACCCCGTAGGCGACGCCGAGTGGCATCGAATTCGCGAGCGCGAGGGTGAGCAGGACGAAGGCCCCCGCGTAGCAGAGGCCGACGCCCAGGTACCACCAGCGGCTGGCATGGGTTGCCGCGCGCAGACTCATGGTTCCGCCGACTTCGAGGACCACAGCGGCCGCGAGGAACACCCAGGCCAGCACCGTCGGGCCGGTCACGACGCCGCCTGCGAGGCGCCGTCGTCGTGCCGGCGCGCACGGACGCGGGGCACGGCCCGCTGGTGGCCGATCTCGACGAGGAGGACCCCGCCGATCACGAGGACGAACCCGCACGCCATCAGCGGCGTGATGGGTTCGGAGAAGACGACGGCGGAGGCGAGCGCCGTCAGCACCACGCCGGCGGCGCTCCACAGCCCGTAGGCGACACCCAGGGGCATGCCGGCGCGCAGCACGCGGCCGAGCAGGCCGAACGCGGCGATGTAGCCGGCGGCCACGACCGTGTACAGCCACGGCTGCTCGAGGGCACCCTTGAGGCAGAGCGTCGCGGTCACCTCGGCGACGACCGCGATGGCCAGCAGAATCCACTTCTTCACGTCGCCCAGTTTAGGGCCCTCGTGTCACGCGGGGATCAAGCGCGGGACGATCCGGACGAGGACCACCATCAGGATCAGCTCGACGAGGGTCTGGGTCACGACGGCGAGCGGTGCCAGATCGAACGCGGCCGGCAGCGCGAGGACCAGCGGCAGGACGACGAGCGAGTTGCGGGTCGCGCCGGAGAAGACGATCGCGCGGCGCGCGGCGATGTCGAATCCGGGCCGGCCGAACCAGGCGGGCGCACGGCCGAAGAGCCAACCGGCGCCGAGCATGACCGCCCCGAACGCCGCGTAGACCGGGACGAGGCGCGCCAGCCGGCCCAGCTCGAGGCTCACCGCGTGGACCTGCGACGCCACGACCACGGCGAGCGTGAGCATCATCAGCGGGACCATCGCGCCCAGCACCGCCGCGCCGAGGCCCCGCGCCGCCGGCCGGATCCGGGTGCCGCCGCGCTCGGCGAGCCTCTGCGTGGCGACGGCGGCGGCCAGCGGGAGCAGGATGAGGTACACCAGAGCGTCGGCGAAGGGCGCGAGGTCAAGGTGCGCGACGACGTCGTGCCCCGCCATGAGCCACAGCAGGCCGGGCAGGGCGAGCAGCTGGGCCAGCAGGAGGATGGGCGCGGCGGCGAGCAGGCGCTCCTTGGCACCGCCGGCGAGCCCGGTGAAGACGATGACGTAGTCGACGCACGGGGTGAGCAGGACGAAGAGCAGGCCGAGAGTGAGGGCGTCGTCGTCGGCGACGAGGCGCGAGAGGGCGAAGACCACGGGCGGGACGAGGACGAAGTTGAGGGCGAGGAGCGTGAGCAGGAAGCGCCAGTCGCGGACGGCGCGCGCCAGGTGGGCGACGGGGATGGAGAGGAACGTCGCGTACAGCAGCAGCCCGAGCACCGGGTTGATCAGCTCGGTGGCCGGGCCCGCGAGCCGCGGCAGTCCGAGGCCGGCGGCGGCACCGAGCGCGATCGCGGCCAGGTAGAGCCCGGCCTGGTGGCGCTCCATCCCGTCGACGAGGCGCGCGGCGCTGCGGGCTGGATTCACGCGGCGAGTCTATCCGCCTTGCGCGGCGGCGACCGCTGCGAGGCGGGAGATTTCGTCGTGGATCTGCAGCGCGGAGACCGTCGTGAGGCGGACGGCGTCGCCGGTGTCCTCGGTGGGCACCAGCGGCCCGCGGCCCGTGCCGCCGAACCAGATGAGGGGCGCCTCCTCACCGCCTGCTGCGCACGTCCACCGGGTGAGGCCGTCGCCGACGAGCTCGCGGTCGAAGGCGGCGAGGTCCTCGGGGCCGCCGCCCGGCTGGTGGCCGTCGAGACGTTCGTCCAGGTTCGCGCTGCTGAGCCGGACGCTGTGATCGACGAACCAGGCGGCGTCGTTCCGCGTCCACGCGGCGAGGATGGTCGGCACGGACAGGGCGAGCTCGCGCAGCACGTAGATGTGCCCTGTCGCCCCGTCCCGGAGGTCGGCCAGCGTGGGGCCGAGCAGCAGCGTGGCCTGGTCGCCGTCGAACCAGACGTCGCCCGCCGTCGTACGGCCGGCCGAGACTCCTTCGAGGCTGAGCTGGCCGCGGCCGGCGACCCCGGAGACGATTTGGCGCCCCTTGCCCGTGAGCGCGGTCCCGGTGAGGATGCCGAGTTCCTGCAGTTCCAGGATCTCGGGCCGGACCGGGGAGCCGAACCGGGCGCTCAGCCCGGCTTCGTCGGCGTGAAGCAGGTAGTCGGCGGCCTCCAGGATGATACGAGCACTGCTGCCGGGCAGCGATGCGCGATCGGCGCCGTCCAGAAGACTCGCGATGGACTCGACGGGCGCGAGGTCCTGTTCCGTGTCGAGCCCGCGCACGTGTTCTTCGAGGACGGCATCGCGCAGCGACTCGGGGATCGCCGGGTGAGCGGGTTCGGGCGGCGCTTCGGCGTCGGGGTGGAGGCGGATCGAGCAGGCGACCTCCCCGCCGAGGGCGACCATGTCCGGCAGGATCATCGCGGGCAGCGTCAGCGAGATCTCGACGACCGCATCGCCGACGCCGATGAACCAGCGGTCCACCTGGTACGGACTGCGCTGGTGGATCCCCGCGATCACCTGGGTGCGGCTCGGGTACCCGTTGATCGGTGTGGCCGCGACCGTCAGGACGGTCGATCCTTTGGAACCCGTCAGGGCGCCGACCAGCTCGTCGGCGGCCGTCTTGGCCACGCCGCCCGCGGCCGGAGGCGATTCGAGGTACCGCAGGACGAGGTTGGGGTGCACGAACCCTGGGGTAGTCGCCAGTTCGCCGAGGTCCGTCTCGTCGAGGGGCATGCGCAGCACGACGACGCCGTCGCTTCCGTCCCGCTCGACGATCCAGTCGGAGGGCGCGTCGACGACGGCCGGCCCGAGCCGCACCGTCGCCCACTCCTGCTGCCTGCGGTCAGTCATGGGTGAAACCGTCGTCCTGCTGGTGGTCGCTTTCCACCCGGCGCCAGTCTCGAAGCTGGCGAATGATCTCGGCGAGGGTGCCCGGCATAATATCGGTGCCCGGCTGGAAGCGGAGGTACGGCTGGTCGCTCGCCAGCCCGCCCAGCCTCAAAGGCCTGCCCGAGAGCCACTTGTTGTTCTCCCGCTCCCTCGAGAAGGCGACAAGCTCCGGCCGCACGATCACCTGTCCCTTATGAGAGGTGGGGTCGCCCTTTACCTCGACTTCCTCGATCTCGTCCCAGACGAGCCCCCAGCTGGTGGCCCGAACCCCTGTACTGGACAGTGTGATGTGGTCCGGACGCACGGCGCCCCGCAGGTAGTAGACAGCCAGCCACAGAGTCAACGGCAACCCGACGATAGACAGTAGACGCAGCACGCCCAGCGACCCCGACGGCTCCGAATAGGCATCCGCCGGAATCCCGAACAAGACGCTGAGCATCATGAGGGCCCCCAGGCAGCAGAAGAGCCCGCCGAACCACCAGCGCGCTGTCTTCACGCGGATCGTCGTCGGCAAGGAGAGCTGTTCGATGGTGGGCGTGAAGTCCGGCTCCAGGTTCTGCGGCTTCGTCATCAAGTGCTGCACCTCCGCCAGCGGACGCGCCGTCCGGACGGGATCCCCCGCCTTCAGCCGCTCCTGCACCCACCCGGGCAGCAAGAACCGCGGCCACCACACGAGCCACCCCACAAGACCGAGTAAAGTCCCACCAAAACCTAGAATCGTCGTGAAATCGTCGAGCAGCGGCCAGTTCAGCAAGGGCTCCTCGTTGCTGCCATACGGCGTCACGAGATAATGCAGCGCTGCACCTTCGGCCATGCACCAACCGGCGAAGAAGAAGAGTGGGGGCCAGCCGCGTTTGCGCCCTTCAACCCAGGCGGCGCTCCTTCCGAACCAAGCCAGAGCCCATGGCAGTGCCACCAACAGGGCGAACACTTGAAGGGGAACAAACACTCCCACTAATCTGCTCCTCTCATGTCGTCCCACCTGTCCTCAAAGAACTGCCCCGTAGCGTCGGCGATGCTGTCCTTCTGACCGTCACCGTCGACATCCGGGAGGAAATCGACCTCCGCAGCGATTCCACCGAGGATTCCGCCGGCAAAACCGATCAGGGTCCCCGGCCCGGGGATGACACTTCCGGCGAGGGCGCCGGCACCGGCTGCAGCCACGATACTGGCGGCGGTTCGACCCAGGGTATTCGCCCCTGCGTCGTGCGCGGCCTCGGTGCTGACCTCGTCCGCCGTCATCTCCGGGTGTTCCTGCGCCACCTGCTGCTTGTTCTGCTTGTACTGGTCGTTGAATTCGAACCCCACGGTCAGGGCCGTGCCCGCCGTCCCGAGGGCAGCACCAGTGCGCACCAGGAGGGGACGCGCGTTGACGCCACTGACCCGGTCGACGATGTCAGTCGAGACGGTCTTCAACATTTCGCCGGCAGCGCCACTCGTCGTGGTCGTCGATCCCGTCACCCCGGGAACCGGCAGGGCGTGTTTCCTGCTCTCCTTCCAGGCCGCCGCGTCACCCACCAGCGGCGTCGAGGAGATGAGCCGCGACTTGAATTCCCGCAGGAAGCGGTCCCTGAACGGCTCACCGGAGTGTGAACGCCGCAAGAGCGCATTGGAAATCCCGGCCAGGCCGGAGGAGAGCGGAACGCCGTAGAGTGCGGCCCCTTTCTCGATCGTCCGGGTCACGGCAGAAGGCGGCGAATCCCACGTCAGCCCGTCGGCGAACTTCCAGACCGCGTGCGTCATGGTGGTCACCGTGGCGGTCGATGGGAGCTCGATGCCGGGCAGGACCGCCGCCCCGGCATCGAACGACGCCTTCCGGAGGTCCACGAGGTCGTGATCGTAGAACTCGCCTTCGTGCACGTGACCGGCTCGGACGCCGCGCAGTGTCCGCGCGCACTCTTCAATCGTTTCCTCGTACTCGCGCTGCAGCCGGAGCAGGTCGTCGTCCAAGACCCGGTACTGGTTGGCCTCATACCCGTCGAGCTCGTGCGCGGCTGTCTCGGAGTTGCGGCGGTTGAAGGCCGAGGTGTCGGCCACGAGCGCCTCCCGCCGGGCGATCAATCCCTGCAACCTGGACGCCAGATCGTTCAGGGTCCGCTCCGCCAGTCCCGTGGCGTCCGCAACGAACCGCGCCTGCGACTCCGCCAGCGACGCGGCCCCGACGAGCCGCTCCTTCTCCGGCCCCCGATACGCGGAGCTCAGCCCCTGCCACGTTGCCGCCGACGATTCGAACTGCCGGTGGAACGCCGCTCCGTTCACCTTCAGGGAGCCGGCCGCGGTGCTGATCGCCGACGGCGACTCCCACGTCGTCAGCTGCGCGCCGGCATCGATGTAGACCATGTTCTGCCCGCCCGCTACCGGCCGGTCCCGGGGAGGTGGGCGTCGACGACGGCCCGGGCCAGCCCGCGGTCGGATTCTCCCCGCATCAGCTCGTCGGATTCGCTCATGATCTGCAGCATCTCGAAGCCGGCTGAAGCGGCCGTCGCGAGCCGGATCCGTGCGCCGTCCATCTGCGGCAGCAGGGCCTCGTCCTTCAGCTCACCCAGCGCGT
This sequence comes from Zhihengliuella salsuginis, assembly GCF_014651715.1. Classification (GTDB taxonomy): domain Bacteria; phylum Actinomycetota; class Actinomycetes; order Actinomycetales; family Micrococcaceae; genus Zhihengliuella; species Zhihengliuella salsuginis. The sequence goes on along the minus strand of NZ_BMXK01000005.1, from coordinate 224,913 downwards.
TCCGCAGCACCCCCCTCTGAGCCGAGGACATCAGGGATTCAAGGTCGCCGACGATGTTGTGGCGGGACGTCTCCGCGGTCTCCACATCGGCCTCGGCGGCACCGAAGATCGTCTTGCACTGCCCGAAGTCGACATCGTACGAAGCCACGCCCCTGCTCCCCTCCACCTGCGGCCGCTCGCGGCCGGACTGCTTCTCGTCAAGGGTATTGACGAATACCGACCCCTGTACGGTACCAATCGCCATCCGGCGGCGAGGAACGATCCGCCGGATCTGTGGACAACCTCGAAACGCTCACCCGGTCGCGGCGGCCAGCGCCTGCTCGTGCACCAGTAGCGACTCCTCGCCGAACAGCACGAACCGCACGCGGCGAACGCTGGCCAGCCGCGGCGCCGTCGTGATCACCGTGGCGAGCGCGACGTCGGCCGCCTCCCGTGCCGGATACCCGAAGGACCCGGCGGAGACCGCCGGGAACGCGATCGACGCCAGCCCCTGGCGGTCGGCGAGCAGCAGCGCATTGCGGTAGCAGTCCGCGAGCAGCCCGGCCGCAGGTTCGTCGATCCCGTACACGGGCCCGAGGCAGTGGATGACGTACTGACTGGGCAACGCGAACCCCTCCGTGATGACGCACTCGCCGGGGCGGATGGGCGCGTGCGGACGGCACGCTGCTGCCAGTTCAGGGCCGGCCGCCCGGTGGAGTGCCCCGGCCACGCCGCCGCCCGGCAGCAACTGGGCGTTGGCGGCGTTGACGACGGCGTCGATATCCGGCTGCGCGGCGATGTCGCCGCGCGTCAGCTCGATCCGCACGCCCGCCGCGTCGTGTTCCGCACCCACCCGGTTCGCCTCCTCCGCGCCGGCAACCTCTGACTCCGGATGGTAGCGCTCAGGCGTCCGTCCGGGAACCCATGGCGGTCAGGGGCAGCGGCTCGCCAGGACGCAGAACTCGTTGCCCTCCGGATCGGTCAGGACGACCCAGCTGGCCTCGTCCTGTCCGACGTCGGCCCGCCGGGCCCCCAGCTCGAGCAGGCGGCGGACCTCCTCGGCCTGCTCCCGGTCGGTCGGGTTCACGTCGAGGTGGAGCCGGTTCTTGACGGCCTTGCCTTCCGGGACCCGCGCGAACGTCAGCGTGGGCGGCACGGGGCCGGGGCGGTGCTTGCCCTCGGGCTCCAGCGGCGAGCCGATCGAGACGAGTCCCTCGTCGGCGTCCTGCACCTCGTAGTCGAGGACCGCGCACCAGAATCGGGCCAGGGATTCCGGATCGGCGCAGTCGATCGCGAGCTCGGTGAACTTGCTGGTCATGTCTGAAGTCTCCCGTGCGGGCCGCCGATTAAACAGAAAAATCCCGGGACATCGATTGAACGATGTCCCGGAACTTCACATTGTGGAGCTTAGGGGAATCGAACCCCTGACCTTTTCATTGCGAACGAAACGCTCTACCAACTGAGCTAAAGCCCCGTGGCTCGCGAACGAGCCGATGCACGTTAGATTAGCGCCGCCACCGCCCTCGCCACAAATCCGGGGGCGCGACGGCCTACGCCGAGTCCTGCTTCTCCTCGGTCTCGTGTTCCGAACGGTACTTCTCCGCCGCGGCGCGCGCGGCCTCGCGCTGGCGGTCGATGTACTTCTCGAAGTCCTCGCGTTCGACTCGCCACATCCCGCGGCCGCCCACCTGGATGGCCGGCAGCTCTCCGGTCTTCACCAGGTTCCGCACCAGGGAGAGTTTGACGTCCAGTTCGTCCGCAACATCGTCAAGCCGCATGAATCTCATGAATACGAATTTACCGCCCCCAAACGGCATCATCCAGCCCTTTTGACCGATTGTGGACAACTCGCCCCCGTCGTCGTGCGCACGCAACACATTCGGTGCTTCGCGACCCCACGATCTAGCGTGGGATCTACCCCAGCACTAGGACGGTCATGACTTCAGCGAGCCATCAACTCGACGCGACGGACAGGCGCATCCTCACCGCGCTCGACGACGACCCGCGCGTCCCCATCATGATGCTCGCCCAGCAGCTCGGCCTGGCCCGCGGCACCGTCCAGTCCCGCCTCGAGAAGCTCACCGCAGCGGGTGTGCTCCAGGCCAACAGCATCCGCGTCACGCCCAGCGCGCTCGGCTACACGGTCGCCGCCTCCGTCGACGCGCAGGTGGAGCAGTCCAGGCTCCTCGACGCCGTCGCCGCCCTGCAGGAGATCCCCGAGGTCCTCGAGTGCCTGGCGCCCGCGGGCGACACCGACCTGCGCGTGCGCGTCGCCGCGAAGGACACCGACCACCTCTACCGGGTCAGCGAGAAGATCCGCCTCTGCCCCGGCATCACCCGCACGTCGACCACGCTGTTCCTGCGCCAGCTCATCCCCTACCGGACCACGGGCCTGCTGGCCGAGTAGTTCAGTACGCGCCGCCGGCCATCATCATGGACTGCAGGACCTCGGGGTCCATCGTCTCGAACGCGAACCACGCCGTCGCCGAGCACACTGCGACCGTCACCGCCGTCCAGGCCGCCGCGAACTTCGCCAGGAGGCGCACCTCGTTCCGGTCCACCCCGGTCCTCCCGGCCCGGTAGTCCCCCATCAGTGTCGCGGCCCGGGCGGCGGGCGGGGCAGGCGCGGGCACGACGGCGTCGAGCCGGTTGGGTGCCGTGTCGATCCCGCCGCCGGTCAGCACGGCCACGGTGATCCCGAGCGTCCGGTTCTGCTTCAGCCGCACCACCGCGTCGCCGTGCCGGGCGAGGAGGATGTCCTCGCCGAGCGGCGCCCCCTGATCTTCGGCCCGGGGCAGCCACTTGCGGGCGCGGTCGAATGCGGTGCGGAGGGAGGCTGCGGTGTTCACATTCGAAGCGTAGGAGCGCGCCCGCACGGTTTCCAGTGTTCGTCGCCAAGCTCACGGGCGCGTGTGACGGACCCGATGCGTCGGCGGGCCGCTAGTTGGCGGCGAAGTGCCAGATCACGCCGATGACCCAGAGCGAGGTCGCCAGGGCGGCGCAGCCGAACTCGATCAGGATGCCGATGCCCGTGGCCTTGAGGGCCGACGCCGACGATCTGACCGCCGCCTTGAAATCCTTGCGGCGCGTCATCTCCGCGCCCAGCAGGCCGGCGCCGAAGCCGACGAACAGGCCGACCACCGGGATCACGAACATCCCCACGACCGCCGCGATCAGCGCCACCACGATCGACCCGTGCGGTATCTGCTGCTGCTTGAGGTTCCGCCCGGTCAGCACCGCGGAGGCGGACCAGCCGATGGCCACGAGCACCATCGCGATCGCCCCCATCGTCCACGACGCCGTCGACCCCAGGATCCACGCCCAGGCGAGGAGCGTTCCCAGGGCGAGCCAGCTGCCCGGAAGGATCGGGTAGACCGTGCCCAGGGTGGCGACGAGGAGCAGGAGCCCGGCAACGATGGTCGCGATGATCGTGATGTCCATGGCCTCAGTCTTCCACCACGACGACGGTGCGCGCCGAACGCTCGGCGCGCACCGTCGTCGTGCGGTGTCCCCTCCGGACCCGGAGGGTCAGAGGGCGGCCGCCATCTCGGCGTGCATCTGCTCGGCCGCCTCGGCCGGGCTCATGCGGCCGAAGAGGACCTCGAGGTCGTAGCGGAAGTGCAGGTTCTGGTAGTCGGAGACGCCCTGCGGCGGGATCGGGACCGGCTCGCCGAGGTCGGGCTCGATCTCGGTGATGTAGTCGGCGACCTGATTCTCCTCCGGTGTCAGGTCCTCGCGGATGTGATCGAGAGCCGTCTGATTGGCGAGCATGCCGCGCTCGGTGGCGCCGATCTCGGCGGCCTCGGTGGAGTTCACCAGGAAGTCGATGAAGGCCTTGGCCTCCTCCGGGTGGTCCGTGTCGGCGGCGGCGGAGAAGAACATCGAGGTCTTGTACCAGAGCTGGCCCTTGGAGGCGTCACCGTCGAAGGTCGGCATCCGCAGGATCTCGAACTCGTCACCGGAGGCGTCCTGCACGGCGGTCATCTGAGTGCTCCACCACGGCGCCATCGCCACCTGGTTGGTCGCGGTCAGCGTCTGGTCCAGCGACGGGAGCTGGTCTTCGGCGATGACGGACGCGGATGGCAGGGCGCCGGAATCGGCGAGCCCCTTGTACATCTCGAAGTAGCCCTCTGCGTCCGCCGGCTCCCAGCCGAGCTGTCCGTCCGGCGTCAGGAACTCCTTGCCGTTCTGGCGCAAGTAGAGCTCGAGCGTCATGGTCGCCGGCAGGCTCGTCAGGCCGTAGCCTTCGCCCTTCTCCTGGAATTCGAGCGACTTCGCCTCCAGGTCCTCCCAGGTCCACGTCGAGTCGTCGGGAAGCTCGACCCCGGCCTCCTCGAACATGGTCTTGTTCGCCAGCATCGACAGGGCGGTCAAGCCGTGCGGGATACCCCAGACGCCCTCGTCGGTCGCGCCGGAGACGCGCAGGTCCTCGGGCATGTCGGACATGTCGACGTCGGACAGGTCCAGCAGGACGCCGTTCTCGGCGTACTCGCGGATGTAGAGGAGGTCCATCTGGATGATGTCCGGGGCGTCACCGGCCGCTGTCTGGGTGGCCAGCTTGTCCCAGTAGCCGCTCCAGTCGCCGTATTCGGCCTCGATCTCGACGTCCGGGTTCTGCTCTTCGAAGACCTCGATCATCTCCTGGGTCTTCTCATGGCGGGTGTCGGAACCCCACCAGGCGAAACGCAGCGTGACCTGGTCCCCCTCGGCAGCACTGCCGCCGCCTCCGCAGCCGGTCAGGGCGAGCGCGGCGACGGACAGCACGGTGGCAGCACGGGCAGAGAATTTTCGATTCATGACGACTCCTCGGTGAGAGTGGGCCGCCGCGAAAGAAAGCGCATTCCAGACTCTAGAGTGAAGTGGATCACAGGTCAAGGATCGGTCGAGCAGACGCGGAGAAGACGGCCGAGAAGATCGCCGGCATGGATCCGGCGGACCGGGCGATGGCCGAGCTGGCGTCCCGGGCCGCCACCTAGGTCCTTGCGGGCGCCGGACCGACGCTCTCGCGCCAGACGAGCCGGTTGAGCAGGCCGGTCGAACCGCCCGCCTGCTCACCGCGCACCAGGGCGACGAGCCGGCGCATCGCCAGCCGGCCCTGGGCCTCGCGGTCGACGACCACGGTGGAGAGCGACGGCGTCGAGTAGCGCCCCATCTCCTGGTCGTCCCAGCCGACGATGCTGACGTCCGAAGGGACGGAGAGCCCGCGTTCGCCCAGGGCGCGGATCGCGCCCATGGCGACCAGGTCGTTCGCGGCGATCACGGCCGTGAAGGCCGCGTCCGCCGGAAGCTGCGCGACGCCGTCGTATCCGGAATCAGCGCTCCACGTGCCGGGGACGACGCCGGCGCTGGCCAGGCCCGGGTAGTCGGGCGCGAGGCGCTCGATCGTCTCGAGATACGCCTTCCTGCGGGCACGGGCCGAGGCCCACTGCTGCGGGCCGGCGAGGTGCAGGAAGCGGCGGTGGCCGAGCGAGGCGAGATGGGCGACCGCCTCGGCGACGGGCGTGGCGTCGGCGAGCTGGCCGACACCTCGGAGCTGGTCGTCGAAGTGGTCGAAGACCACGAGGGCGCCGCGGTCGCCGCCGCTGGGCACGCCGCCGTCGGGTAGATCGCCGAGGAACAGGACCCCCTCGCTGCGGCCAGAGGCGAGCAGTTCGGCGGCCCGGCCGGCGCGCTCGCGGGAACCGCCCGCGACGACGGCGACCTCCATGAAGTAGCCGTGCTCGTGGGCGACCTCGGCCGCAGCCGCCAGGACCGGCGTCGGGAACGCGGTGACCGGGCTCGGCAGCATCGCGGTCAGCACGCCGGAGCGGCCTGTGCGCAGCGAGCGGGCGGTCAGGTCCGGGCGGTAGCCGAGAGCGTCGACGGCCTCCCGGAGGCGCTCGACCGTGGCGGGCTTCATGCCGGGGTCGCCGCGCAGGAAGCGTGACACCGTCTGGTGCGAGACGCCCGCCCGCTCGGCCACCTGGCGCACGGTGGGGCGCCTGCCCGCCGGCCTGTCCGACTTCGCTGCCACCATCGCCGCCTCCTGTAGCTGGTCACCCGACGGTACCGGACCCCCGGCCCCGCCCGGCGGGAAATCCTCGTCGGCCGAACCCGTTGACAGGGATTCGACTCCGCCTATAACGTGCATTACATCACGTTTAGTGATCGATCACATTCCACCGCTGCGAAAGAAAGCGCCTTCTTCGCCTTCAAAAAAGTGATCGATCACTAACGAGACACCCGTCGGCCGCGTCCCGCACGCCGGCCGAACCGCGAACGTCCAAGGAGACCTCCCGCATGTCAGGCACACAGACCGGCGCCCCGCCCATCCGCGTCGGCATCATCGGAGCCGGCGGCATCGCCACCGGCGCCCACATCCCGGCCCTGCGCACCCAGGCGCACCGCGCCGAGATCGTCGCCATCGCCGACGTCGACGCCGGACGCGCCGCCGCGGCCGCCGCCGAGCACTCCATCGAGCAGCACTACACGAGCGTCGACGCCCTGCTCGCCGGCGCCGAGCCCGATCTGATCGTGGTCTGCACTCCCCCGGGCGCCCACCGCGAGGCCGTCATGGCCGGGCTGCGCGCCGGCGCGTGGGTCTGGTGCGAGAAGCCGCCGATGCTCTCGCTCGCCGAGTACGACGAGGTCGCCGCACTCGAAGCCGACGGCGGACCCTACGCCGCGTACGTCTTCCAGCACCGCTTCGGCCCCGCCGCGAACCGCGTTCGCGCCGCCGTCGACGACGGCATCCTGGGCGAGCCGCACGTCGCGGTCTGCAACACGCTCTGGTACCGCGGCCACGACTACTACGACGTCCCGTGGCGCGGGAAGTGGGAGACCGAGGGCGGTGGCCCCGCCATGGGCCACGGCATCCACCAGATGGACCTGCTCCTCGACATCCTCGGCGACTGGACCGAGGTCACCGCCATCGCCGACACCCTCGACCGGGACCTCGAGACCGAGGACGTCTCGCTCGCCATGGTGCGCTTCGCCTCCGGGGCCGTCGGCAGCATCGTGAACTCGGTCCTCTCCCCGCGGGAGGCCAGCTACCTGCGCTTCGACTTCACGAACGCCACCGTCGAGGTCGAGCACGTCTACGGCTACTCCAGCTCCGACTGGCGCCACACGCCGAGCCCGCACCTGGGTGCGCAGGACGGCACGCACGACGACGGCGCGACGCGCGCACCGTCGTCGTTCTTCGAGGACGACGGCGGCGTGGCGAGCTCGCACGTCAATCAGATCTCCGCCCTGCTCGACTCGATGGAGCGCGGCGAGCGTCCGCGGGCCAGCGGCGACGACGGGCGCAAGAGCCTCGAGTTCATCGCCGCCCTCTACGAGTCCGCCGAGACCGGCAAGGCCGTCCGCCGAGCGGACCTGCAGCGCTCCGGCCCCTACTACGAAGGCATGCACGACCCGGCATATACGTACCAGCGCATGAAGCGCGGGGAGCAACCCGCCGTGCCGAACCGCACCGAACCCCTGGAGGCCGCACGTGGCTAACGCCGACTACACCGTCACCGACAACCGCGAATCGCTGACCGTCTCCGGCGGCGGCGTCGACCTGCTGACCTACGTCGTCCACCCCGACACCAGGGCGGAGGAGGCCCCGAAGCCCTACCTCTTCCCGCTGCGCTTCCTCGACGGCGGCGAGGCCGCGGTCCGCCGCCCGTGGGACCACCGCTGGCACACGGGACTGCAGTTCACCTGGTCGCACGTGAAGGACCAGAACTTCTGGGGCGGCCCGACCTTCTCGAAGGAGGGCGGCTACCAGATGCAGGACAACCTGGGCCGCATGGAGCACCAGGGCTTCGCCGCTCCCCCCGCGGACGGGTCGGACGTGGTCCTCGACGAGACCCTGAAGTGGATCAACGCCCGCGGCGAGCACTGGTACGACGAGCACCGCGTCCACCGGATCCACTCCCTCGACCCGGAACGCGGCCTGTGGTCTGTCGACCTGACGACCACGCTGACGAACGTCTCCGGCGAGACCCTGCCGATGGGCAGCCCGACGACGGCCGGGCGCGACCAGGCCGGCTACACCGGCTGGTTCTGGCGCGGCCCGCGCTCGTGGACGGGCGCCCGCGTCGTCTCCTCCGCGGGGCTCGAGGGCGACGAGGCGGTCATGGGGACCACGGCCGACTGGATCGCGATGCAGAGCGAGCACGACGGGATCGACGGCGGCGGCACCATCCTGACGTTCTCGGGATCGTCGGAGGCCGCGGCCGGCGGCGAGGCGCTCGAGATCCCGGAGATCCGCTGGTTCGTCCGCTCGGGCAACTTCGCGGTCATCAGCCCGTCGCCGGCGTTCTACGAGGAGATCCACCTGCCCCACGAGGGCACGCTGACGCTGAACCACCGCTACGTGTTCGTCTCCCGCGTGTGCGACGACGCGGAGTTGGAAGCCCTCGGGGCGGAGTTCGCGCTGTGAGCGGCGCGGAGAACCGCCAGCCGGCGACGGCCAGCCGGTCGCTGCCCGGGTTCCCGGGCGGCACCTCCGTCTCCCGGCTGGCGGTGTACGACTGGGAGGCCGCGGACGGCTGCGCCGGAGGCACCCCGCACCTGCACACGCTCTCCACCGAGGCGTACGTCGTCACCGGCGGCAGCGGGGAGGTGCACACGCTCGGTTCCGACGGGGCGCGCGTCGACCCGCTCGAGCCCGGCTCCCTGCTCTGGTTCACCCCGGGCACCGTGCACCGGCTCGTCAACCACGGCGGGCTGGAGCTCAACGTGGTCATGGCCAACGCGGGCCTGCCCGAGGCCGGGGACGCCGTCATGACGTTCCCGGACCGCGTGCTCGCGGATCCGGAGGCCTACCGGCGGGCGGCTACGCTGCCCGGCGAGGAGGAGGCGCGCGCCGAGGCCGCCCGCGCCCGCCGCGACCTGGCGATGGAGGGCTACACGCAGTTGCGCGCCGCCGTCGAGCAGGACGGCCCGACCGCCCTCGAGACGCTGTACGCACGGGCGACCGTGCTGGTCCAGCCCAAGATCGAGGCATGGCGGGAGATCTTCGCCGCGAACGTGGAGGAGCAGGTCGGACGCACGCGCGAGCAGATGGACGGTCTCGCCGCCGGCGACGGATCGCACCTGGCCGAGGGCGCCGTCGTCGCCGGCGGTCCCCGCCCCGGCCCGCGCCTGTGGGGCATGTGCGGACGGCTGGGGACGTGGACGGCGTAACCGGACCGGCTCAGATCTTGTAGGTCAGGCAGTCCGCGTTGTCGGCGCCCGGGCCGACGTGGACCTCGGACGCCGTGCACTGGAGGTGGTCGTTGAAGGCGCACTCGGCGCGCTGGCACGCGCCGACCTCGGCGACCACCTTCGGCAGGCCCCCGGACTGGCCGATGTCGACGAACGTCGCGCAGCTGGCGTGGTCCTCGCTGCCGCCGATCGTGATGCCCGCGGCGTTGCAGTGGGAGTGGTCGTTGAAGGAACAGTTCTCGACCGTGCAGTCGGCGACTGGCGGAGTGGCTTGCATGGCGTTCTCCTCACGTCTCGGCCCTGGGGGCTTCTCCCCGCTGCGGGCCGCTTGAAACCACCGTACGCCCGGAACTGCAGATCATTTAGTGCTGATTTCCGCACGTATTCGGCGGTTCCTCCCCGCCCACGTCACCGCCGCATCATCCGGAGGTCGCACGCGCCGGGCAGAAGATCATGCCAGTGGTTGACGGCCGCCGCGCCCCGGTACTGAGAAGCTGGCACCATGAACGAGACCCCCTACCACCGCATCCTGCGCGCCTCCGATCGCCACCGCTGGTACAAACCCCTGCTGGTCCTGCTGATCGCCGGCGGCATCTACGCGGGTCTGGTCGTGGTGCTGATCATCACCATGTTCGCCGTCATGCTGAGCTCGGGCGACCCCGCGGCGCTCCTGGCGGACCCGGCGGCCTTCGAGCAGCTGGCCAGCGCCAACAACCCGGTGGGGATGGCGTTCCTGCTGGTCTCCGTCATCCTCATGTGGCCTCCGGCCTCCGCCGCGATCCGCATGATCTACGGCCGCGGCGCGCCCCGCCGGATCTCGGCGAGCCTGTTCTCGGTCGCCGGAGGGATGCGCTGGCGGCGGCTGGGCCGCTACTTCGTCGTCGCCGTCGTCGTCATCGGGGCGAGCCTCGGGATCGACGTGCTCGTCAACGGGGCCCCGACCTGGGCGCTCGACGACGAGGCGCTGCTGCTCCTGGCGATCGCCCTCGGTCTCGTCGCGTTCCAGGCCACGGCCGAGGAGGTCGTCTTCCGCGGCCTGTTCATGAACGTCATCGGCAGCTGGCTGCGCCATCCCGCCTGGGCCGTGCTGGTGCCGGTCCCGCTGTTCGTGGTGGGCCACATGTACGACGCCGTCGGGCTCACGGACATCGCGGTCTTCGCCGTCGCCGCCGGCTACCTGACCATCCGCACCCGGGGGCTGGAGGCGGCGATCGCACTGCACGTCGTCAACAACGCCATGGCCTTCGGCTTCGGGATCGCCACGGGGGCGGACCTCGACGCCACGGAGATCGCCCCGGCCGCCGCCGCGGTCTCCATCGCGACGACCCTGGTCTACGTCGCGGTGGTGGAGTGGATGGAGCGTCGGAGCACGCCCGAAACACCCGTCGAACCGTCCCCGTCCTAGGGCAGTGCCGAACGAACTTTGAAGAGCACGATCTGCTCGTTGGCGAAGGGTATGAGCGTCGCGGGGCTGGCGCCCTCCGTCCGGGGTGACAGATGGAGGGGGATGTCCGGACTCGTCGCGAGCACGAGGTCACGCACGGCCTCCCGCTCGGGATCGCTCAGACCACCGCCGATGACGACGAGATCGGCCTCCCCTGCTGTCAGGGTCTGCCGGATGAGAGCGCGGTCGTTGGTTGCGACCACGTCCCGCCCGAAGCGCCGGAGCTCCTCGGCCAGCACATCGAGTGTGGACTGGCGCTTGCCGATGAGCAGGAGCCTGGGTTCTTCCATCCGTCTATTCCTCCTCCCGGCCGCCCGGGTCCCGGCGGCGACTCCCCCACGCGGGGTGTTGAACGAAGGGTAGCCAGTGTCGGCGCTTTCCGACAGGCCTGCGGGCATGACCGCCACCGGGCGGTCCGGCCGGCTGCGCCTCAGACCCAGGGGCCTCCGGGCAGGTGATCGAACACCAGCGAGGTCTGCGTCGAGGCTACCGCGGGATTCGCCGACAGGTGGTCGAGCACGAACTGGCGGACGTCGTTGGAATCCCGGACCGCGAGGTGGAGGACGAAGTCGTCGGTGCCGCCGAGGAAGAACAGCTGCGTGACTCCCTGCTGGACACGGATCTCCTCGCTGAACGTGGACATCGTGTGGCGGGCACCCGGTCGGATCCGCACGAAGATCAGCGCCTGCAGAGAGCGCCCGATGCGCTCGGGATCGACATCCAGGGTGAACCGGCGGATGACCCCCGACTCGCGCAGCGAGTTGACCCGGGCCAGGCACGTCGACGGAGCGATGCCCAGCTCGGTGGCCATGGAGTTGTTGGTTCGGCGCGCGTTCTCGCCCAGCATGCGGAGCAGCTTCTTGTCGATGTCGTCCAGTTGGACCGTGTCGGGCCGAACATCATTCGTTGTGACGGGCATCTCCCACCTCCGTTTTCGTTGAGATTTGCCAATAATTCGGATTATACCGAATAAATTTCGTCAGAAACCAGATCGGGCCGTACAAATATTTATTCTGGAGGGGACAACCTGACCCTTGTGCAGTTCCGCATACGGGCCCGCAGGACTAGAATTCGCACCACAGACACAGAGGAGGAACCGCCATGATCATCGGTGTTCCCAAGGAAATCAAGAACAACGAGTTCCGCGTGGCCATGACCCCGGCCGGCGTCTCCGAGTTCGTCGCCCGCGGCCACGAGGTCGTCGTCGAGGCCACCGCCGGCCTCGGGTCCGGCATCGCCGACGCGGACTACGTCGCAGCCGGTGCCCGCATCGCCGCGGATGCCGACGCCACGTGGGCCGACGCGCACATGATCATGAAGGTCAAGGAACCGATCCCCGCCGAGTACCACCGCATGCGCCGGGACCAGATCCTCTTCACCTACCTGCACCTGGCCGCCTCGCGCGAGTGCACCGACGCCATCGTCAAGGCCGGCTCCACCGCCATCGCCTACGAGACCGTGACCGCCGGCCGCACCCTGCCGCTGCTCGCTCCGATGTCCGAGGTCGCCGGACGCCTGTCCGCGCAGATCGGCGCCGTGCAGTTGCAGCAGCCGAACGGCGGCTCCGGCGTCCTCATGGGCGGCGTCCCGGGCACCCGTCCGGCCAAGGTCGTCGTCATCGGCGGCGGCGTCGCCGGCGAGAACGCCGCGAACATCGCCGTGGGCATGGGCGCCGACGTCACCATCGTCGACATCAACCTCTCCCGCCTGAAGGAGATCGACACCGCCTACGCGGGCCGCATCAAGACGCTGGCCTCGTCGAAGCTGGCCATCGCCGACGAGGTCGCCGCCGCGGACCTGGTCATCGGCTCCGTGCTGATCCCGGGCGCCGCCGCCCCGAAGCTCGTCACCAAGGCCATGGTCGCCAAGATGCGCCCGGGCTCGGTGCTCGTGGACATCGCGATCGACCAGGGCGGCTGCTTCGAGGGCTCCCGCCCGACGACGCACGCCGACCCGACCTTCAAAGTGCACGACGCCGTGTACTACTGCGTCGCGAACATGCCGGGCGCCGTCCCGCAGACCTCGACCGCCGCACTGACCAACGCGACCCTGCCGTACGCGCTGCGGATCGCCAACAAGGGATGGAAGCAGGCCCTGGCCGAGGACGCCGGGCTCGCCAACGGTCTCAACGCCCACGCCGGCCAGGTCACGTTCGAATCGGTGGCATCCGAATTCGGGATGAGCTATGTCGCTACCGCAGATCTGCTGTCTGACTAGGCATAATAAGTAGGCCGGTGCGGCACGATCAGGACCCGTGACCGCCGCATCGACCACAACGTGCGCCCCGGCGTTCGCGGGCTACTCCTTGCCGCGACCGCCGGGGCGCACGTGTGTCCGCCACCGTTCCGGCCGCGCCCCGACCGGCCCCGGCACCAGTTAGGGGACGGACTTGATGCGGTAGACCAGCACCGCCGCGACGAGGCCGATCAGCGCGGCCATCACGAACATCGTGGTGTAGCCGCCGAGCTTCGTCACCGCGAGCCAGGCGAGCGTCGGCGCGACCACCTGCGGCAGTGTCGCGGCGATGTTCACAACGCCCAGATCCTTGCCGCGGGCATTGGCCGACGGCAGCACCTGTGTGATCAGTGCGAAGTCGACGGCGAGGTACGCGCCGAAGCCCATCCCGAGCACGCCGGCCGCCACGACGGCCGCCGGCCAGACCGGGAAGAACGCGAGGATCAGCGCGGCCAGCGCGATCAGCACCGAGGATCCGGCGACGAAGATCTTGCGCCGGCCGCCGGAGGCGTCGCTGATCCGGCCGGCGATCACCGCGGTGATCAGCACCATGATCGAATACAGGCCCGTGAGTACCAGGACACCCTGCGCCGGGTGCTCGTGGCCGATCTCGTCCTGCAGGAAGAAGAGCAGGTAGACGATCGTCAACTGGTTGCCGACGAACATCAGGAAACGCGTGAACCACGCCCACCCGAAGTCCGGGTGGCTACGAGGATCGATCCAGAACGCGCGGAGGAACGGACCGAGCGCGAACTTCGGGGCCAGACCGCGCGGCAGCACGGGGTCGTCCCGCCAGATGAGATACGGGACGACTGCGACGGCGAACACTGCGGCGCAGAGCCCGTAGCCCAGCCCCACGTTGCCGCCGATCACGAACCCGATGACGGCGCCGCACAGGATGCCGACCGTCTGGCCCATGGCCCCGAGCCCTCCGATCGACGCCCGTTGGCCGATCGGCGCGCGGTCCGGCACGGCGGCCGCGATCGTCGAGTACGCCGAATTCACCCCGGCCTGGACGACGCACCACCCGACGACCAGGGCGAGCACCGCCGTCGTGCCCGTGATGTCCGTGCCGCCCACCAGGGCGGAGATCGACGCCAGGAACCCCAGCGCGACGACGGCCACCAGCATCCCCCCGAAGATCCACGGCGCGCGGCGACCGAACCGGCTGGTCGTGCGGTCGGACAGCGCGCCGGTCAAGGGGTTGCCTATCATCGCGACGGCGGCGCCGAACGCCGTCACGAGGGAGAGGATCCCCTCCTTCCCGGCCGGGTCGATCATCTCGGCCTGCAGACCGAGGAGCACGTTGATCGGCGCGTACAGCACCGCGTTGATGCCCAGGTTCACCAGCACGACGCCGGCGATCCACTTGGCGCGCACGTTCACCGTGGGCTCGGCGAGGGCCTCGGGGACGGGCGCGGCGCTGGAGCTGCGGCCGGGATCGTCGGGCGGTGCGGGCACGGGCAGGTCGACGGGAGGGGGCGATGAGGTCATGATGCATTCATCGTATGCCGACCGGCAACCCGGACCGCCTTCCGCACCCGTTTGCGATAGAGCTTCTTCATGCCGTCGGCCGGCCGGATCGGGGCGGGCCAGCGGGGTTCGAGCGCGTCGCCGAGGGTGACGCCCCGCAGTCTGCGCCCGAACATCGGCAGGACCCACTGCCGCAGCCACTCGACCTCTCGACTGGCGAGCTGGACCGGCCCGAGCCGCTCGCGGGGCCCGAAGGGCTCGAACTCGAGCTGGTGCCGGATGCCGAGCTGGTTGAGGATCTGGATGGCCATGTAGCGGTGGCCGGCACGGTTCATGTGCAGCTTGTCCGTGTCCCACATGCGGCGGTCGTAGTAGACCTCCCACGTCCAGTAGTCCACGAGCTCGATGGTCTCCGGGTGCCGGCGCGCGAGCTGGCGGACGTGCTCGTTGAACGTCCAGTTGCGGCGCTTGAACGGCTCGAGCACCGGGTGCAGGGGCACGTCGAACCCGGTGAAGAGCAGGACGCGGGCCCCGGATTCGGCGAGCCGCTCGACCGCGCGGGTGTACTCGTCGAGCAGCCGGCCCATGTCCTTGCGCAGCTCCAGGATGTCGTTGCCGCCCGCGTAGAAACTGATGATGTCCGGCTCCATCGCGATCGCCGGCTCGATCTGCTCCTCCACGATGTGCCCGAGCCGCCGGCTGCGGATCGCCAGGTTCGCGTAGCGCCAGGTCGGATCGGCCTTGGAGAGCTGCTTGGCCACCCGGTCCGCCCAGCCCCGCACCCCGTTCGGCAGGCGCGTGTCCCAGTCGCCCACACCCTCGGTGAAGGAGTCTCCGATCGCCACGAACAGCCCGCCCATGGTCCACACCCTGCCAAGCCGAGGCGACCTCGAGGCGTCCGCCGCGCGACCTGCGCGTTAACAACGCCGGGGCGCCGGTCCTGCACCCCTTCAACGCGCAGCGGCGATCCTGTAGGACTCGTCGAGCAGCTCTCCCAGTTCCACGGCGCCGATACACTCCAGGCGCACCAGCACCAGCTGGGGCGACCGTTCATGGTGCGGCGTCCAATAGAACGTGCCCGGATCGGTCCCCGCGAGCGCCTCGCGCTCCTCGGTCTTCACCGTGAGCACCCCGGCATCCCATATCCGGGCCATCAACGTCCGCGCGAACCAGGCCGGGCGGCCCCAGCTGAGGCGTTCGGTCACGCCGGGAAAGCTCAGGCAGACCGTGCGGACCTCCTGTTCCGTGACCATTTCCCCACTGTCGCACTCCGGATGCGGAAGGACAACGGCCACGCCCGCTGCCCGGATGCACCAGCCTCGACCGCATCAGCAACGGTCGAGGCCGGTACTCCTAGAACTGGATGCCGAGCGCCCAGCCGCCGAGCGCGTACACGGCCACCGTTATCAACACGACGCCGATCAGGTTCAGCCAGATGCCGCCGCGCAGCATGTTCGCCATGGTGATGTGGCCGGATCCGAACACGATCGCGTTCGGCGGGGTGCCGACCGGCAGCATGAAGCTGCACGTCGCGGCCATGGCACCCGGGATGAGGATCAGCAGCGGGTCGATCCCGATCGCGATCGCGACGCCGCCGAGGACCGGAAGGAACGTGGCGGCCGTGGCGGTGTTGCTGGTCATCTCGGTGAGCAGCAGGATGATGAGGCAGACCGCGGCGATGAGCAGGAACGACGGCAGCACCGCGAGGCCTCCCATCTTCTCGCCGAGGAACTCGCTCAGCGCGGTCTCGCGGACCGCGACGGCGATGCTGAGGCCGCCGCCGAAGAGCAGCAGCACGCCCCACGGGATGCCCTGCTGTACAGAGGTCCAGTCCAACACGCCCTGGATCTTGCCGCCCGGCGCGCGCTTGGCGGCCGGCAGCAGGAAGAGGATCAGGCCGGCAGCGATCGCGATCTGCGCGTCGGAGAGGTTGGCCAGCAGCGGGACGGTGCTCGCGACGGCGTCGATCCCCATCAGGGCCTCGCGGAAGACCCAGAGGAACGCGGCGGAGATGAAGACCCACAGCACGCACCACTCGGCCTGGGACATCCTGCCGAGGTCGTGCAGCTCGCGGCGGATGACGCTGCGGCCCCCGGCGACCGCGCCCAGGTTGGACGGGAAGACGAAGCGGGTCATGACGAACCAGGCGATGATCAGGAAGACGGCCGCGAGCGGAACGCCGACCTTCATCCAGTCGGCGAAGGAGATGGTGAAGCCATAGGTCTCCTCGACGAAGCCGGCGAGGATCAGGTTGGGCGGGGAGCCGATGAGGGTGGAGAGGCCGCCGATCGTGGCGGCATAGGCGACGCAGAGGACCAGGGCGATGCTGAAGCGCTTGGACTCCCGCGGGTCGGCATCCTGCTCGTGGTTGACGAGGTCCAGCAGCGACAGGGCGATCGGCAGCATCATCAGCGTGGTCGCCGTGTTGGAGACCCACATGCTCAGGAACGCGGTGACGACCATGACGCCCAGGATGACCTGGTTCGGCCTGGTGCCGAACCCGAGCAGCGCGACGAGCGCGATGCGCTTGTGCAGGTTCCACTTCTGCATGGCGATGGCGATCATGAAGCCGCCCATGAAGAGGAACACGGTCGGCGAGGCGTACGGGCTCGTGGCCTCCGCCGGTTCGAGGATGCCGAGCAGCGGCAGCGCGACGATCGGGATGAGGCTCGTCGCGGCCAGCGGGATCGCCTCGGTCATCCACCAGGTGGCGACGAGGGCGACGACGGCGGCGGTCAGCCGCATGTCGTTCGGGGTGGACGGGTCCAGGCTCATCAGCCCGTACACCACGAGTGCGAGGACCGGCCCCAGGATCCGACCCACGATCAGGCGCGTCTGGGAGAGCTGCTCGTCGCCGGCCCCGGGCCGATTGCCGGCGCCCGCGACCGGAGTCTCCCCCGGGCCGGGGCGTGTCGGCGGGTTGCCGCGGGGGCGGGTGGTCTCGGTGGTCTGACTCATCGTGGCTCCTGATGCAGATGGCGTGTGATGTCTTAAAGCGTGTTGCAGATCACACACCCCGGCTCGCTTTCGTTCATAAAGAACACACTCGCGGAGGCCGGCCGGAGCACACCTGGCACGGAAACGCCGGCGGGGCCCGGAGCGAATCCGGGCCCCGCCGGCGCGGCGGGCGTTGCGGCAGTGTCAGACGGTGGGCTTCACCTCGTCGTCCGCCTGCCCGTTGGGCTCGCCGCCCTGATCGATGTACTCCTGGGAGGACTCGAACTCCGGCGTATCGAAGGTCTGGCCGGCGAGGGGGTCCTTCTGCTCGCCGACGATCTGGATCGCCCCGGTCTCCGGATTCACGGTCGTGACGTCCGGGTCGACGTGTCGGAAGCTGATGACGTGCTTCGACGTCCCCGCCTGCCGCTTTCCGTCCGTGAACCCCGCGAGCGAGGTCGTCGCCCCGCCGAAGCCGCGGAACAACCGCCGGCCGGAGGCCGGTTCGGGCTCCCCCGCCTCCTCGGCGTCGGCGCCGGCTGCCGAGGTGACCTCGATGTAGGTGGGCATCGTGGCCACGTCGTGGCGGAAGGCCCGCGTCAGCGAGATGCAGGCCAGCAGGAGCACGATCGAGAACGGTGCAGCCGTCGAGATCGAGAGCGTCTGCAGGGCTGTCAGGGCCACGCTGCCTCCGACCACAAGCAGGACGGCCGCGGCCACCCCCTCCAGCACTGCCCAGTAGATGCGGGTGCCGATCGGGGTGTTCGTGCTGCCGCCGCTGGCCAGCATGTCGATCACCAGAGAGCCGGAGTCAGACGAGGTGACGAAGAAGAAGACGACGACGACCATCGCGATGACACTGAGGACCACCGTCAACGGGAAGGCCTCGAAGAATTGGAACAACGCCGTCGTGCTGCTCACCGCACCGTCGGTGAGCATGTCCACCGTGCCCTCGCGCTGGAACAGTATCGCCGAATCGCCGAAGATCGTGAACCAGAGCAGGCTCACCAGGGTCGGAGCGAGCAGGACGCCGACGATGAACTCGCGGATGGTACGGCCGCGGGAAATGCGGGCGATGAACATGCCGACGAACGGCGCCCAGCTGACCCACCAGCCCCAGTAGAAGATCGTCCAGCCGGCCTCCCAGCCGTCCTCGGAGAAGGGACCGGCGTGGAACATGGTCTCCGGCAGGATGCTCAGGTAGTTGCCGAGGTTCTCGGGGAGCGCCTTGAGCAGGAAGATCGTCGGGCCCAGGATGAAGATGACGAGCGCGAGCAGCGCCGCGACCGACATGTTGAAGTTCGAGAGCCACTTCAGGCCCTTGTGCACTCCGGAGACCACGGAGAACGTCGCCACCAGGGTGATCGACGCGACGATGATGATGATGAGCCAATTCGAGGACTCGGCCCAGCCGAGGAACTCGAGCCCGCCGATGATCTGGCTGACGCCGAAGCCGAACGAGGTCGCCACTCCGAACAGCGTGCCGACGATCGCGACCGTGTCGATCGCGTGCCCGATCCAGCCTTCGACCCGCTTGCGGCCCAGCAGCGGTTCGAGCAGCCAGCGCACCGCCAGCGGGCGGCCGCGGCGGAAGGTCATGTAGGCCAGGCCGAGGCCGACGATCGCGTAGATCGCCCACGGGTGCAGGCCCCAGTGCAGCATCACGACGCCCATCGACGTGTTCACCGCATCGGTTGTCTCGCCCTCGACACCGTACGGCGGGGTGATGTAGTGGCTCAGCGGCTCGGCCACGCTGAAGAACACCAGACCGATGCCCATGCCGGCGCTGAAGAGCATCATGAACCAGGAGGCGATCCCGAACTCGGGCTGCTCGTCGTCGCGCCCGAGCCGGATGCGGCCGATCTTGGAGACGGCGAAGTAGATCGCGAACGCGAGGAAGATGTTCACGGCGATGACGTACCACCAGCCGACGCCGTCGGAGATCGCGGTGTTGAGCTGGCCCGTCGCCTCCTCGAGGGTGTCTCCGGCCGCCCTGCTGAAGATCACGGTGAACAGCAGCAGCGCGATGATCACGATCGACGCCGGGATGAAGACGGGTTTCAGGATCTTGGACCGCGCGGCGGGATCCGTCCGCTGGTCGGAGGGTGCGGATGACATTTCGATACCTCTTTCGTCGTGCCAATGGCGACCAGGCCGCAGACGCCGTTCGAGAGTCTCCTGCGAACCTAACACGAGGTGAGCCGCATCACATCACATCTGTTGATCTCATCCCTGCAACGACGTGGCCTCGTCGCGCCGGGCGCGGAGGGGCGTGCAGCCACGAAATCGGCCGCCCCGCACCTCACCATGCGCGGGGCGGCCGCCCGTGGTTCAGACCGTCAGCGGTCTTCTGGAGGGCGCGGGCTCAGACGGCACCGGCCGCGGCCCAGCCGGCGGGGACCACCTCGACGACGCGCAGGCCGTCGTCCAGCACCACCAGATCGGAGCGCTTGCCGGGGGCCAGGTCTCCGACGTCGTCCCATCCGACGGCGCCCGCCGGCGTGGTCGAGGTCTGCCGCACCGCGGCGATCCACGCGGCGTGGTCGACGACGGGCGCGCCGTCGTCGTGCCCGACCGGGGCCGCACCGCGCAGGGCCCGCCGGAAGAGCTCGTCCATCGTCGCCGTGCTTCCGGCGATCGATCCGCCGCCCGCGATGCGGGCCACGGAGTCGCGCACCTCGACCCGCATGGTCCCCAGGTCGAAGTCGCCGTCGCCGAGGTTCGCGGCGGACATCGCGTCCGTCACGATCGCCACGCGGCCGTCCCCGACCGCGGCCCGGACGTGCCCGATGAGGCTGGGATGGACGTGCACCCCGTCGCCGATGAGCTCGACGGTGACGCGCGGGTCCTCGAGGAGTGCCGCGACGGCCCCCGGCTCCCGGTGGTGCAGCGGGGGCATCGCGTTGAAGAGGTGGGTGGCGACGCGCGCGCCGGCGCGGATCGCCGCCCGGGCGACGTCGATGTCCGCGTCGGTGTGCCCCACTGCCGCGACGGCGCCCGCACGGGTGATCGCCTCGATGGCGTCCAGGGCGCCGGGCAGCTCCGGCGCGATCGTCACCATGCGGATGTGGCCCCGGCCGGCCTCGAGCACCGCGGCCACCTCGGCGGGCGCCGGGTTCCGCAGCTGGGCCGGGTCGTGCGCCCCGCACCGGTTGCCGCTCAGCCACGGCCCCTCGAGGTGGATGCCCCGGACCACGGAGGACTCGACCATGTCCGCGAGCAGGCGCACCGAAGCGAGCAGGCGCTCGGGCGAGAGGGTGACGAGGCTGGCCATCGTCGTCGTCGTGCCCTGCCGCAGGTGGGTTTCGCGGGCCTGCCGGATCGAGGCCGGATCCGGGTCCGTGTAGGACCCGCCGCCGCCGCCGTGCACGTGGATGTCGACGAAACCGGGGATGATCGTGGCGTCGCCGTAGTCGACGTCGACGCGCTCGTGGCGCCCGGCGCCAACGGCGACCACGCGGTCGCCCGACGTCTCGACCCAGCCGGGCTCGTAGACCTGCTGCGCCGTCACGACGCGCGACGCCGCGCGCACCACCGACGCGTTCATGCCCGCCCCTGATCCTCGAACCGCTGCCAGGCGGGCCGGTTCGCGTGCGTGTACCGGTAGTACTCTGCCATCTCCAGGCGCGCCGCGGCGGCCTCGTCGACCACGACCATCGCGTGCGGGTGCAGCTGCAGCGCCGACCCCGGGCACATGCTGCTCAGCGGCCCCTCGACCATCGCGTGCACGGCGTCGGCCTTCGCCGGCCCCGTGGCCACGAGGACCAGCTCGCGGGCGTCGAGGATCGTGCCGAGCCCCTGGGTGACGCAGTGCCGCGGGACGTCGTCGGGGGAAGCGAAGAAGCGGGCGTTGTCCGCCCGCGTCCGCGGGGCGAGGGTCTTGATCCGGGTCCGCGACGCGAACGACGACGTCGGCTCGTTGAATCCGATGTGCCCGTTGGCGCCGATGCCGAGGATCTGCACGTCCACTCCCCCGGCGTCGCGGATCGCGGTCTCGTAGTCGGCCGCCGCGGCGTCCAGATCGGCGGCGGCGCCGTCCGGAACGTGCACGAGGCCGGGGGCGAGCCCGACGGGTTTCGTGACGGTCCTGCGGATCACCGAGTGGTAGCTCTCCGGGTGGTCGAGCGGCAGGCCGACGTACTCGTCGAGTGCGAAGGCGCGCACGGCGTCGACCCGCAGGGCGCCCGAGCGCACCCTCTCGGCCAGGTCCGCGTAGATGGCTAGCGGCGAGGACCCGGTGGCGAGGCCCAGCACGGCGTCCGGCCGCCGCTGGATGACGGACGCGACCTTGGCGGCGGCGATGCGCCCGACCTCGGCGGCGGTGGGGAGGATGACAACCTGCACGTTTTCTCCTGTGGTTCTAAGCGGTGGGAATGAGGTGGCCTGCGGCCAGGCGGACTGCCCCGTGGACGGGGTCGGCGTCGAGCACGCGGACGTCGTGCAGCCCGTGCCCGGCCAGGCGGTCGCGCAGGTGGCGCTGCAGCAGCGGCTGGTTGACGGCCATCCCGCCGGCCATGACGACGGGCAGCGGGGGCTGCCCGTCGGCGCGCCCGAGGCGGCCGGCGACGCGCGCGACGAGGTACGCCAGGGCATCGGCGGCCCCAGCGACGATCACGGTGGAGGCCGGATCGCCGGCCGCGGCGAGCTCGAACACGACGCGCGAGCGGCTCGCCCAGTAGCGGCGCTCGGGGTTCGCGTAGAAGTGGCCGAGCAGCTCCTCGGCGCCCTGCAGTCCGCAGTCCGCCGCGAGCTGCTGGGACAGGCGGTCCGGCCCGTCGCCGAGGTCGAGCCGCTCGAGCGCGTGGCGGACGGCGGCGCGGGCCACCCAGTAGCCGCTGCCCTCGTCGCCGAGGAGGTAGCCCCACCCGCCGACGCGCGCCTCGCGTCCGCCGGCCGTGCCGTCCGCGCCGCGGCCCCACGCGACCGATCCGGTGCCGGCGATCAGCGCGATGCCCGTCTCGAGGCCGGCGGCCGCGAGCAGCAGCGCCGTGTCGTGCACGACCGCGATCTCGGCCCCGGGCGCGTGCTTCGCGAGCAGCCCGGCGAACACGGCGCGTGATTCGTCGGTGTCGGCCCCGGCCACGCCGGCGCAGACCCGCGCCGGGCGGGGGTTGCCGTCCGCGAGGCGGGCGAACACCCCGGCCAGCTGGCGGCCGGCCTCCTCGGCGCCGACGGAGGACGGGTTCGCGCTGCCGGCGAGGACCTCGGCGGTCTGCACGCCGTCGATCGTGAGAACGGCATGGGTTTTCGACCCGCCGACGTCGAGTCCGACGACGGCGCCGCGCGCCCGGGTGCCCGCGGTCATGCGGCGCCGTTCGGGCTGGCGGAGGCGGGGGCCCCGTCGTCGTCCTGCGCGGGTTCGGCCGGCCACTTGCCGCCGTTCTCCCAGAAGGAAGAGATGTCCTCGAGCGGGCGGTTCTTGGTCTCGGGGGCCAGGCGGTGGACGAAGACGAACGCGGCGAGCGCCAGGATGCCGAAGACCACGAACGTGCCGCCGCCGCCGAGCTTGGTGAGCATCGTCAGGAAGATCGCGGCGACGGCCGCGTTGGCCATGAGGTTGGCTGTGAGCATGGCGCTCGCGCCGAGGGAGCGCAGGTGCGAGGGCAGCGATTCGCCCGCGTAGACCCACACCAGCGAGCCGAAGCCGAACGTGAAGCCCACGGTGAAGAGGATCAGGCCGACGAAGCCGAGGACCGTGAGGAAGCCGCCGAAGTTCTCGCCGAAGAGGAACGTGAGAACCAGCAGCCCGTTGGCGAGGACCATGATGCCGATGCCGGTCAGCAGGATGGGGCGGCGGCCCATGCGGTCGATCAGGCTGAAGGAGAGGAACACGGCCAGCAGGCCGGCGACCTGGACGAGCGCGGGCAGCCCGAGCAGGGTGGCGTTGCCGGAGAAGCCCATGGCCTCGAAGATGCGCGGGCTGTAGTAGACGATCGCGTTGATGCCGGTGATCTGGACGAAGAAGCCGAGCCCGACGACGAAGACCGTGGCGCGCAGGTAGGGGTGGCGGACCAGGGCGCGCCACGTGTTCTGGCGCGGGGAGTCGTTGGCCTCGCGCATCTCGGCGAGCTCCCGGTCGACGATCGCCGCGTCCGGCTCGACGCGCTCGAGGGTGCGGCGGGCGTCGTCGTACCTCCCGCGCATGGCGTACCAGCGGGCCGTGTCGGGAAGCTTGGCGATGAGCAGCGCGATGATCACGCCGGGGATGAACGCGGCGGCGAGCATCCAGCGCCAGTTCTCGCCGGCGGCGAGGGCCCACGCGACGAGGTAGCCGAGGATGATGCCGACGACGGTCGCGACCTGGTAGAGGACCAGGAAGGCGCCGCGGACCTTGGCGGGTGCGGACTCGGCGACGAAGACGGGGACCACCACGACCGAGACGCCGATCGTCAGGCCCAGCAGGAAGCGGGCCGCGATGAGCACCGGGACCGCCCAGGCGAGGCCGGAGAGCAGGGAGAAGACCGCGTACGTCACGGCGACCAGCACCATGGTGGACTTGCGGCCGATCCGGTTCGAGAGGGCGCCGGCGAAGAGCGCGCCGAAGATCTCGCCGATGACGACGGAGGTGGTCACCGTCTGCTGCTGGGCCACGCTGAGCGAGAACTCGTCGGTGACGAACAGCAGGGCGCCGGCGATGTTCGAGGAATCGTAGCCGTAGATGATTCCCAGGGTGGCCGCGGCGACCGCGACCATGAGGCTCAGCCGGGACGACTGGCGTATCTCATTGACAATGCCCACGTCGGCATCCTTTCGATGGGTGGTCCGGTCCAGACGCCGTCATGTTCGAGGCATCCGGGCCAATGGTCTGCAAAACTAGACCAATTAGCACTGGCTTAAAATTGGCATAGACCAATATGATGTGTCAAGGATTACACCGAGAAAGGAGCCGGGAACAGCATGAGCCTGCCCAAGTACTACGAGCAGAAACTGCGCATCCTGGAGATCATCGGGGAAACGTCGCCGGGCACCATGATCCCCACCGAACGCGAGCTCGCCGAGCGGTTCGACACCTCCCGGACCACCATCCGCAAGGCCATCGCGGAGCTCGTCGTCGAGGGCCGCCTCGCCCGCACCCAGGGGCGCGGGACGTTCGTGGCGGACCCCAAGAAGATCCACGTCCGCCAGATGACCTCCTTCAGCGAGGACATGACCGGCTACAAGACCGACAGCATCGTCCTGGGCCTGGAGCGCATCGAGGCGGGCGGGGAGATGGCCGCCCGCCTCGACGTGCCGGTCGACTCGACGGTCACCCGCCTGCGCCGCCTGCGCCGGCAGGACGGCGAGCCGCTGGCCATCGAGGCGGCCCACCTCCCCGGGCCCTTCCCCGGCCTCGAGATCGAACTGGAGGCCCGCGGCTCGCTCTACGAGACGCTGCGGGAGGTCTACGGCATCGACATCTCGGCCGCCGAGGACCACGTGGAGACGGCGCTGGCCGCCGCCGACGACGCGGAGACGCTCGGCGTCGACACCGGACACCCGCTCCTGCAGGTGCACCGGACCGCCTGGGACCAGCACGGGAGGGCCGCCGAGTGGATGCGCGGGCTCTACCGCGGCGACCGGTTCCGGTTCGTCGCGCGCATCAGCAGATGACACCGGATTCACGGCGTTCCCCCAGCGCACCTGCGATAGCGTGAACCCATGACCAGCCACGATCCTGCCGCCCGCCTGTGGGCCCCGCGGCACCGCGGCTGGAAGCTCGCCCACCACCTGCTGCCGGCCTTCATCCTGGTCGCCGTCCTGCTCGGCGCCGGGGTCTGGGGACTGACTGCACAGGAGTGGCTCCTGTCCTCCCCGCTGCTCGCGCTCGGCGTGGGCGTCGGGTGGTCGATCGTGCGCGAGTACCGCCGGGGCGGCGCCGACGAGCCGCCGGCAACCGCCGCCGTCGTCACCTCCACCGGCCGCCGCGCGGCCACCCGCTTCGCGACCACCCGCGCCTCCGCCTACACGGGCGGCCTGACCGTCGGCGTCGCGGTGGTCACCCTGGTCAGCGCGCTCGCCCTGGGGGCGGACACCCTCACCGAGTACGACGGCGCCGCGCACCTTCCCCCGTTGCTCGCGGCGGTCATGCTGCTGGGCGTGGGCGTGATCGTGACGATCGAGGGCGTGCGGATGCTCAAGCTCTCGGCCGAGCAGCCGCCCGGCGTCTACCTGACGCGCAGCCGGATCGTGCTGGTCGGCCAGGCTCCGACTGCCGAGCTGTTCTGGAAGGACGTCACGGGCGTGCGCGCCGAGGACCCTGCCAAGCACGGTCCGCTCGGGCAGCGGCACCCGCTCGGCGAGCGCGGCCCCAGCCGGATCGTGGTGCGCCACCGGCCCGGCGGCGGCTCCGCGGAGGAGCGCCTGACGATCCTGGTCCAGTACCTCACGTGCGACCCGAACCTGCTGCTGGCCTCGATCGAGCACTATGCCGCGACCCCCGCGGACCGCCCCCGCCTCGGCACGGACGCGGCGCTGGCCGCCTGAGCCCGGCCGCGCCGCGGTCATTTCTGAAAGTCATCGTTCACAAGTCGCAACCGCTCCGCTAGCATCGGATCCGGGACCCCGTGCGCCCGGTCACATTCCGTTCACCTGGTGGCCATGCGGGTTCGCTTCAATGGTGTCCTGCTTTCATCCACTCCACGGGGGATTCTTCATGTCCAATCGCACAGCCGGCCGCGCCTCCACGCGTTCCGGGCTCACCCGCACGGCCGGGGCGGCGGCCGTCGCCGCACTCGGCACCGCTCTCCTGGCGCCGGCGGCGAGCGCCGCCGTCGCACCGGTCGAGATCGACCTGATCGCCGTCAACGACTTCCACGGCCGCATCTCCGAGGACCTGTTCAACGGCAGCGTCGGCGCGGCGGCGATCGGCACGGCCGTCGAGGCCTTCGAGGCGGAGAACCCGAACACGCTGTTCGTCTCCGCCGGCGACAACATCGGCGCCTCGACCTTCGAGTCCATGTCCCAGGACGACAACCCGACGATCGACGCGCTCGGGGCCGCCGGCCTCTCCGTCTCGACCGTCGGCAACCACGAGTTCGACCGCGGGTTCGACGACCTGTCCGGCCGCGTCGTCGACCGCTGGGCCGCCTCGACCGGCCTGCCCGGCGGCGACCTGGCCCTCGGCGCCAACGTCTACGCGAAGGGCACCACCGAGCCCGCACTGGAGGAGTACGCGATCCGCGAGTTCGACGGCGTGAGCGTCGGCTTCATCGGCACGGTCACCGAGCAGACCGGCACGCTGGTCTCCCCCGACGGCATCGCGGACATCGAGTTCGGCAGCCAGCTCGAGGCGGTCAACCGCGTCTCCGCCCAGCTCTCGGACGACGACGACTCCAACGGGGAGGCCGACGTGATCGTGGTCCTGACCCACGACGGCTCCGAGGCCGAGGACTGCGCCGCCGTGGCCTCCGCCGAGACCGGCTACGGGGACCTGATCCGCAACGCCTCGGCCGACGTCGACGCGTTCTTCTCCGGCCACACCCACATGGGCTACGCCTGCCAGATCGCCGGCCCGGACGGCTCGGAACGCGCCGTGCTCCAGGGCAACGACTACGGGAGCACGTTCAGCCACGTGAGCCTGAGCGTCGACCCGGCGACGGGCGACGTCGTGGATTCCGCGGCCGAACTCGTCGACCTGGCCGACCAGGGCTACGCGCCCGACCCGGAGATCCAGGCGATCGTCGACGACGCCGTCGCGGAGGCCGAGATCGTCGGCGGGCGCGAGCTCGGCACCATCTCGGACGATATCGTGCGCGGGGGCGAGGTCCCGGGCGACGACCGCGGCGTCGAGTCGACCCTGGGCAACCTGGTCGCCGACATCCACCTGTGGGCGACGTCCAACGACTCCTACGCGGGCGAGCCGGCCGAGATCGCGTTCATGAACCCGGGCGGCCTGCGCGCCGACCTGCTCTACGGCGAGGACGGCGTGGTGACCTTCAAGGAGGCGGCCGACGTCCAGCCGTTCGCGAACACCCTGGTCACGATGGACCTGACCGGCGCACAGATCAAGGCCGTGCTCGAGGAGCAGTGGCAGCCGGGCAACGACCGCCCGAAGCTGCACCTGGGGATCTCCGAGGGCCTGCAGTACTGGTACGACGACGCGGCCGCCGCCGGCGCGCACGTCACCGCCGTGGAGTTCGACGGCGAGCCGCTGGACATGGACGCGACCTACCGGATCGTGACCAACTCGTTCCTCGCCTCGGGCGGGGACAACTTCGCCACCTTCGCGGAGGGGACGAACCGCGCCGACTCGGGCCAGGTCGACATCGACGCCACCGTCGCCTTCTTCGGCGCCTTCGACGTCGTCGACCCGGCCCCGCTGGGACGCGCGGCGTCCGTCGCCGAGGAGACGCCGGAGCCGACGCCCACACCGGAACCGACGCCTACCCCGACCCCGACCCCGACCGGGGAGCCCACCGCGGAACCGACGTCGACCGGCGAGCCGACGGAGAAGCCGGGCGGCTCGGACGGGCCGACGGAGCCGACCGGGGAGCCCTCTGCTGATCCGGGCACCGCGGACCCGAGCAGCCAACCCGCCGGCGGAGGCGACGACGAGCTCGCCGAGACCGGCGCGACGACCGCCTGGCTCGTCGGCGCCGGCTCGTTGCTGGTCCTGCTCGGCACCGTGCTGATGGTCCTGCGCCGCAGCCCGTCGGCGAAGCACTAGCACGACGTACCGCTGACGGCGGGTGGGCGGCCCCGGTGGTGGCCGCCCGCCCGCCGTCGGCGCGTTCCCGGTACTGTTGGAAGCGATGAACAACGACGAATCCTCACGCGGCTGGCTCGCCGAGCGCCTGCTGCCCGGCGGCACGGAGCCGGACCCCCGCTTCACGCTGGCCAACGAGCGCACCTTCCTGGCCTGGATCCGCACGTCGCTCGCCTTCCTCGCGGGCGGCATCGCGCTGGAGGCGTTCGCCCTCGACCTCTTCAGCGACGCGTTCCGGCGCGGGCTCGCGGCCTTCATCATCGCCGTCGGCCTGCTGATCGCCCTCGGCGCGGGCGTGCGCTGGCTGCGTGTGGAGCACCGGATGCGCCAGCGCAAGCCGCTCCCGCTGCCGCTGATCGTCCCGCTGCTCGGCCTCGGGTCGGCGCTCGCGGCCGCGACCGTCCTCGTCATCCTGGCCCTGGGGTAGCCGTGCCGGACGCTCCCCCGCCCACCCCGACCCACCACGGCGACCCGGGGCTGCAGCCCGAGCGCACCGTCCTCTCGTGGGGGCGCACGATGCTCTCGATCACCGTCGTCGGCGCCGTCTTCCTGCGCTGGCTGCCGTACTACGGCGGCTGGATGATCGCGCTCACGGGCGCGAGCGCCGTCGTCGCACTGTCGATCTACGTCACCCAGCGCCTGCGCTACCGGCGGCAGGCCGGCGGCATCCGCGAGGAGGCGCTGCAGGCGGACGTCGTCGCGATCATCGGCACGACGGCGGCCGTCGCCGCCCTGGGCGTGCTCGGCGTGATCGCGGTCCTCACGACGGGTCGCTAGCCGCCGTCTCGGCGCATGTCGCCGATCCACATCACGGCGCCGGCCGTCCCGACGCATTCGGCGGGGAACCCCTCGACGTCCTCCGGCGGGTGGATCGCGGCCGAGAACACGACGTCGTCGCCGTCCGCGACGCTGTCGCCACCGCCGTCCGCGGGCGAGGGCACGACCACGGCGGTGCGGCCGTCCGCCTGCGGCTCGGCGCCCGCCGTCCACCCCACCCCGTAGACCCCGTTCGCTTCCTCGGTGGCGGGGTCGAGCAGCCAGCACTCGGTGCCGCCGTCGTAGGAGAGTTGTCCGTAGCGCCCCATCTCGTCGATGCCGATGCTGGTGCCCGGGAGCGGCTCGAGGGTGACCAGCCGGACCCCCGCACCGCGGACCTCGGTGGCGCGCAGCACCGGCCCGTCGGCACTGCCCGACGCAGGGCCGCCGGACGTGGGCTCGTCGCCGGGCATCCCGCCGCCGGAACCGCAGGCGGCCAGGGAGCCGGCCGCCGCAACGGCGGCCAGCCCACGCAACCTGCGTCCGGCCGGGGACCTCATGACTCCAGTGTCCCCGCCGCGCGGACACCGCACCACGGCTACCCTGCGGTAGTCTCCGAGGGAGCACGGATCCACGTCAGGAGAACACATGAGCATCTGGTTCGGAACGCCGGACGTCGCCGAGGTGGCGGAGCTGGGCGCCGGCACGCTGAGCGAGCACATCGGCATCGAGTTCACGCACGTCGGCGAGGAGACGGTCACGGCGTCCATGCCCGTCGACCCGCGCACGGTCCAGCCGGCCGGCGTCCTGCACGGCGGCGCGTCCGTGGCCCTGGCGGAGACGCTCGCCTCGGTCGGCGGCCACCTGACCGTGGACCCGGAGCGGTTCCAGGTCTTCGGCCAGGAGATCAACGCGAACCACGTGCGCCCGGGGCTGCCCGGCCAGCGCGTGCACGGCACGGCGGCGCCGCTCGCGCTCGGCCGCCGCTCCCAGGTGTGGGAGGTCAAGATCGTGAACGACGACGGCAAGCTCGTCTGCGTCTCGCGGTGCACGCTCGCGGTGGTCGCCACGGCCGGTTGAGCGTGCGGCGGACCGCCTACTTGAGCAGCTGCTTGTAGGGCACGGCCGGGTCGGCCAGCCGGGCGGGATCGGCTGCGGTCCCCCGGTCGATCATCCGCCGGGCCACGCGGATCGCGACGCCGCCGTCGACCGCCGCGGCCCCCACCACCCGGTGGCCGTCGTCCGCGGCCGCGAGCCGGAAGGCCGCCTGCACGTTCCCGGACGCGTCGGCGCGCGTGACCGTGGTGTCGCCGGCCGTCATGTCGCCGACCCCCTCGACGTGCACGCCGTGCCGGTCTGACCAGAACCACGACGCGGTCTGCGCCGGCGGCTCCTGGCCGAGCATCGCGGCCGCCGCCGCGGTCCCGGCGTGCATGGCGCTCTCCCAGTGCTCGGCCCGGCGCCCGGGGCTCCCGTCGCCCAGCCGGGGTCGCGTGCAGTCGCCCACGGCCCAGGCGCGCGGGTGGCTGGTGCGCTGGGCGTCGTCCGTCAGGATGCCGCCGTCGACCTCGACGCCCGCCGCCTCGGCGAGCGCCGTGTTCGGCACGATCCCGATGCCCACCAGCACGACGTCGGCCGACACCGGGCCGATCCCGTCGCCGAACGCGAGCTCGTGGACGCCGTCCCGGACGGAGATCTCCGACGGCGCGGCGGCCAGGACCCGGATCCCGGCCGCGGCGTGCATGGCGTGCAGGCGCCCGGCCAGCTCGGGGCCGACCGCGGGGACGAGCGGCGGGTCCACGGGATCGATGAGGGTGACCTCGACCCCGAGGCGGTGCGCGGCGGATGCGGCCTCCGCCCCGATGAGCCCGCCGCCGATGACCGCCAGCCGGGCGCCCGGGACCAGCCCGGCCCGCAGTTTCTCGGCGTCGGCGCGCGTGCGCAGCACGAGCAGCGAGTCGAGGTCCCCGCCGGGGACCGGCAGGGCGCGGGGCTTCCCGCCGGTCGCGAAGACGATCCGGTCGGCGGTCAGCCGGCCGCCGTCGGACAGCGTCACGGCGACTCGGCCGTCGTCGTCCTCCGCGTCCGGCAGGTCGACGGCGGTGGCCGCCGCCGCGTACACGTCGACGCCCCGCTCGGCGAACCAGTGCGGCTCGACGAAGAGCAGCTGCTCGGCGTCGATGCTCCCGGCGAGGAACTCCTTGCTCAGGGGCGGGCGGTCGTACGGGACGCCCTCCGGGTCGACGACCGCGATCCGGCCGGCGAACCCGCGTCCGCGCAGCTGCTGGACCGCGGTGAAGCCGCCCAGCCCGCCGCCGACGACGATCACTGATTCCACGTCAGGCCTGCGTGGTCGCCGGCTCGCCCGGGTACAGGTAGAGCTCGCCGTCGCGGACCTCCACCCGGTGGGTGCGGGCGTTCTCGGTCGCGGGCAGGCAGAGCGCCTTGCCGGTCTTCAGGCAGAAGGCGGCGGCGTGCAGCGGGCACTCGACCTGGGAGTCCTCGATGAAGCCGTCCGCGAGGGACGCCTCCTCGTGGGTGCACTCGTCGTCGAGGGCGTAGAAACTGCCGTCCTCGGCGTGGAAGACGGAAATGTCCACGCCGGTGCTGTTGTCGTCTCCGTCGAGGACGCGTGCCTCGCCGGGGGGGATGTCGTCGACGCTGCCGATGTTGATGGGATCGCTCATGATTCTCCGTACGTTGTCGCGGACTCTCACCAGCACCCTACCCACTGACGGGAGGCCGTGGCGCCACGGTTCGCTGCTGGGGTAGCACCATCGCCTTCAGCGCCTCCGGATCACGGCCGTTGACGGTCATGGCGGCCTCGGTCTCCTCGAGCCCGAACCGGTGCGTGATCATCCCGGCCGCGTCGACGGCTCCGGCGCCGATGAGCTGGAGGGCGGCCGGGTAGCAGTTCGCGTAACGGAAGAGGCCGGTGACCGTGAGCTCCCGTCCCTGGACGAGCGGGACGTTCAGCTCCACGGTGTCCGCGCCCATGCCGATCAGCACGGCCCGCCCGGCCCGGGCGAGCTGGGACAGGCCGGAGCGGAAGGCCGGAGCGGCTCCCGAACACTCCAGCAGGACGTCGAACTCCCCGTCTGCGCGCGCGTCCGCGCGACGGGTCTCGAAACCGAGCCCGGCCGCTTTGGCCAGGCGGACGTCGTCGAGGTCGGTCACCCGCACCGTTTCCGCGCCGAAGGCGCGGGCGACCTGCGCTGCCAGCAGCCCGATCGGGCCCGCCCCGGTGACGAGCACCCGGTCGCCGACACCGACACCGGCGCGGCGGCAGGCCCAGACGCCGACAGATACCGGCTCGGCCATGGCGGCTTCCTCCGCGGTGATCCCGGCCGGGACCGGATGAGCGAACTGCGCGTCGATCGCCACCCGTCGGGTGATCGCACCGTCGACGGGCGGCGTCGCGAAGAACACGACGTCGGGGCAGAGGTTGTACCGACCCGCCAGGCACTCGCCGCAGCGCCGGCACGGCACGCCGGGTTCGAGGGCCACCAGCTCGCCCACCCGTGAGGCCGGCACGCCCTCGCCCACGGCTTCGATGGTGCCGGCGGCCTCGTGCCCGATGACCATGGGCTTCTCGACAACGAAGTCGCCGATGCGGCCGTGCTCGTAATAGTGGACGTCGGATCCGCAGATGCCGACCGCCTCGACGCGGACCAGGACTTCGCCGTGCCCGGCCTCCGGCACGGGCCGGTCCTCGATGCGCAGATCGTGTATCGCGTGCAGGACGGCGCTGAGGTTCTGTTCTGTCATGTTGTTGCTCCTGGAATCAGCCGCCCGGCGAGGGGCGGGTGGGAATTCATTCACCGGTAACGGCACCGAGCGTCAGGCCCGTGACGAGCCACTTCCGCACGGCGAGCCCGACGAGGGTCATCGGCAGCACCACGATCGTCCCGATCGCGGTGAGCTGGCCCCAGTCGACGCCGGTCTGCGTGACCAGCTGCGTCGCGGCGATGGGCAGAGTCTGCGAGTTCGGGCCGGAGATCACCGTGGCGAACGCGTAGTCGTTCCACGCGAAGACCAGGCACAGCACCGCCGTCGTGACGATCCCGGCCTTGGTCAGCGGCAGCGCCACGTACCAGAACGTCTGCCATCGCGTGCAACCGGCGACCTCCGCCGATTCCTCCAGCGACGGCGGGATCGCCTCGAAGAAGGCGCTCATGATCCAGATCGCGAACGGCAGGTTGAACGTCAGGTAGGCCAGGATCAGGCCGGGCAGCGTGTCGATCAGGCCCGCAAACCGGAAGACGAGGAACAGCGGCAGGACGACGGCGGCGATCGGCGCCATACGCGTGGAGATGAACCAGAAGGACAGGCCCTTCTTGCCCTTGAAGGCCGTGCGCGCCAGCCCGTAGCCGCCGAGCGTGCCGAGCACCGTGGCGATGACCGCCGCGCCGACGGCCGCGATCACCGAGTGGTTCAGGTAGGTCGCCAGGTTGTTGGCGCCGCTGAACAGGTTCTCGTAGTTCCGCCACGTGGGCTCGAAGAACCACTGCGGCGTCGACGCGGTGACGTCGCCGGGCCCCTTGAAGGAGCCGAGCAGCATCCAGACGAGCGGGACGACAGTCCAGGCGAGCGCGAGGATCAGGAACGCGGCGGCGACGATGCCGCCCGGACCGCGCCCGCGCGTCGAGCGTCTCCGGGGTGTGGCGATGGTGTGCGTGGACATCAGTGGGTCTCCTTCTCGCTGAGCAGGCCGACGAAGAGCCGGGCGATCATGATGGTCAGCGCGAGCATCATGATGCCGATGACGGCGGCGTATCCGAGGTCGAAGAACCGGAACGCCGCCTCGTAGAGCCGGACGGGGATGATCTTGGTGGCGTCCGCCGGTCCGCCGTTGGTGGTGACGCTGATGATGTCGAAGTAGCGCACCGCGTCCATGGATCGGATCAGGATGGCGACCAGCAGAATGGGTTTGATGGACGGCAGGACGATGTTCCAGAATTTCTTCCACTCGTCCGCACCGTCGATCGATGCCGCCTCCAGCACCGACGGATTCACCCCGCTCAGGCCGGCGAGGGTGATCAGTGCGATCAACGGCGTCCACTCCCACACG
Organism: Zhihengliuella salsuginis; assembly: GCF_014651715.1. GTDB lineage: Bacteria > Actinomycetota > Actinomycetes > Actinomycetales > Micrococcaceae > Zhihengliuella > Zhihengliuella salsuginis. The sequence goes on along the minus strand of NZ_BMXK01000005.1, from coordinate 191,157 downwards.
TCCATCAGGGTCACGGCGACGAACGCCGACACGGGGTTGCCGAGCACGTCCTGCTCGAATCCGAGCCCCTGCAGCAGGTTCGCGTAGAGCCCGAACGTCGGGTCCAGCATGTAGCGGCCGAGCAGGCCCACGATCGACGGCGCCACGAACATCGGCAGCAGGATGAGCGGCAGCAGGAGCCCGCGCCCGCGGGTCAACCGGTTCAGGACGACGGCGATGGCGATGCCCAGCACCAGTTCCACGCCCAGGGTGGAGACGAAGAAGCCGATCGTCAGCACCCAGCTCTTCCAGAGCTCCACATCAGAGAAGGCGCGGATCCAGTTGTCGAGTCCGACGAACTCGAGCTGCAGGCCGCCGAGCAGTCGGACGCGGCTGAAGCTCATCATGATCAGCATGACGAGCGGGATGAGGGACAGCAGGCCGAGCAGCGCGACGCCGGGGGACATCATCCATCCGGTAAAAGTGATACCCCCGGTTCGTCCCCGGTCGTGCTGGCGAGCGGACGGCGCGACCGGCGTCGGTCCGATCCCGGCGTCACCGGCGTCTCTACTGCGTGCGGCAGTGTTCTGGTCTGCAGTCTGGTCGGCACTCATGCGACCCACCCCCTGGCTACGATTCCGTCGATGCGGGAGGTCGCGTCCTCCATGGCCTCCCGCGCTGTCTTCTGGCCCGCGAGCATGCGGGACAGTTCTGTGAAGAGCGCGGTATCGCACTCGTTCCACATGGGGATCTTGGGCCGGAGCCCGATCTTGCCCTCCGCCCACGCGATGCTCACGGCCTCTTCCGTCAGCATGTTCGGCATCTCCGTCGGGCGCGTCGTGGCCGCCTGGACCTCCGGCATCGCGTAGACCGACTGGCGCGTGGGCGTTCCACCGCCGGCGGAGGATCGGAGATTGCTCAGTTGGGTCGCGGTTGACGTCGCCCAGTTGACGAACAGCCACGCGGCCCCGCGGCGGGCGCCGGAGGACATCGCGCTGATCCCGATCCCGGTGCCGCCGTAGTGGTTAGCCGTCCCCACGGGGCCGCGCGGCAGCGGTGCGTAGCCGACGAGTCCGGGCAGGGCCTCCTCGTTGGTGGCCGCGAACTCGTGCCAGTTCGGCGCCATGGCGATTTCCCCGGCGGCCAGCGCGTTGCCGACGCCGTCCCAGTCCCAGCCCAGCGAGCCGGGGTGGGCGATCGAGACCAGGCGCCGGTAGAACTCGGCCGCGGCCACCGATTCGGGCGAGGTCAGCAGGCACTCGCCCGGGTCCTCGGACCCGCGCAGGCCAACCGCCGCGCCGTCGGCGAAGTAGTCGCCGCCGTAGGACCAGAGGACGTTGGAAAAGTCGCACATGAGCGAATCGTGCTGCTTGGCCTGGTGGCCAGTCCCGTAGGGCACCTCGTCGACGTTGTCGTTGATCCACTTGGCGATCCGGAAGTACTCCTCCCAAGTGCGTTCAGCCGACGGCGTCGGGTCGAACCCGAGGTCGGTGCGCATCGAATCGTGGTGCTTCTCGAAGATGTCCTTGCGGTACTGCCAGATCATCGTCGGGCAGTCGTACGGCAGCGCGTGAATCGCGTCCGAGTCCCCGAACATGCCCGCTGCCTGCAGCTGCGTGGGGATGAAGTCCTCGAACCCGCCTTCGAGGGGCGGGTAGGAGTCATCCGCGGCGAACTCGCGCAGATCCGAGAGGCCGGCCGCATACGGGGCCAGCACCTGGTAGGGGTCCGCATAAACCACGTCGTACTGCGACTGGCCACCGGCAAGATCGAGCGCAACGCGCTGGACCAGCGCCGGCAGCGCCAGGGTGACGATGTTGACGTTGATCCCGGTCAGGTCCTTGAACGGCTGCAGGTTCGCGGCGATCGCCGCCGTGGGCGCCGTGTTCTCGGAGATGAAGTTGATGGTGGTCCCGGCGAACCGGCGCCACGGGTCCGCCCCCGGGGCGAGCCCCGGCACGGGGGCCGTGGCATTCGTCGCGCCACAGGCGGTCAGTCCGCCCAGAGCCGCGAGCGATAGGCCGCCGGCGCGGAGCATCTGTCTCCGCGTCAGCGCAGGTGTGCGTGTTCTCATGGTGTTCTCCTCGATGTGTCGCCGTGGCGGGCGCAAGTGATGGGCTCAGTAGAGGGTGTAGCCGCCGTCGGCCACGAGCACGGTGCCCGTGGTGAACGACGACGCGTCCGACGCCAGGTAGACCACCGAGGGGGCGATCTCCTCCGGGGTGCCGGCGCGCTGCATGGCCGCGTCGTCGATCCAGCGCGGCTTGAACTTCGGGTCGTCCACGGGCGCCATGACCGTCTTGATGTAGCCGGGGGCGAGCGCGTTGACGCGCACCGAGTGCGGCGCCCATTCGGCGGCCAGCGACTTGGTCAGCTGGTGGACGGCCGCCTTGGAGGCGTTGTACGCGGGCTGCCACTGGGGCCGGTTGACGATCTGGGCGGAGATGGAGCCGATGTTGACGATGTTCCCGCCGCCGGAGTCGACGAAGTGCCGGCCGAAGACCTGCGAGCACTTCCACAAGGCGTTCACGTTGACATCGAAGACACTCGTGAACTCGTCGTCCGTGACCTCGAGGGCAGGCTTGTGGATGCAGGCGCCCGCGTTGTTGACCAGGACGTCGACGCGGCCGAAGTCCTCGAGTACGTGGGCGAGCAGGCGTTCGACGTCGTCGCGCCGGGTCACGTCGACCCGGTAGGCGCGTGCGGCGACGCCGAGGTCCTCGAGGGCCGCGATCACGGCCGGGGCGTCGTCGAGGTTCCTCGCCGCAACGGCGACGTCGGCGCCGGCTGCGGCAAGGCCTTTGGCGATGCCCTCGCCGATGCCGCGGGTCCCGCCCGTCACGACGGCGACGCGGCCTCGGAGCCCGAACATGTCCTGCAGATTCATATCAGTCAGCTTCCTTCGATCACCCGGCATTGCGTGATGGGCGGCCGCGCCTCTGCGGACCAGCGGCCACAACGGCCCATCCAGAACTTCCACGCTACGGAGTGAGCCCGCCGCCGACTAGCGTGCCTCGGGTCACAGAGTGATACTTTTTTGCGCAAGGTTGATTGTCCGGCGGTAAGCTCGGCGTCGTACGGCACGCCGGCGATGAGAACGGAGAACCGATGCGGAGCGACGATTCCAAACGGGCGGGCGCGACTGGCGGCGACCCCGCCGAAACGCGGGCTGCGATCCGGGAGCTCGTCCCCCACGACCCGCGGCACTCCGCGCGCTGGCACGAGCACGACTACCCCGGGCCGTATGCGCGCTGGAACTACCACCCGGAGTACGAGATCCACCTCGCGCGGCGTCACGGCCAGTACATCGTCGGCGGCGACGTCGGGCACTTCGGGGACGGCCAGCTCGTCCTCGTCGGCCCCAACGTTCCGCACGAGTGGCTCACCCAGGTTGATCCCGGTCAGACCCTGCCCAACTCGGATGTCGTTCTGCAGTTCCGGCACGAGTGGCTCGAGGAGTGCGAGATCCTGCTGCCGGAACTGGGCGAGCTGCGCGACCTCTGGCGCAAGGCCCGGTTCGGCATCGAGTACTCGGGCGAGGCAGCCGCCCAGGGCGCCGAGACCCTGGACGCGATCGGCGAGGCAGCCGGCGTCGAACGGCTCGTGCGGATACTGGACTTGTTCAGAATCCTGGCGCACGCCCCTGAGGGCGAGCACCGGCTGCTCACCGATGGGTGGGTGCCGCCCCTCGACGACCCGCACGCGCAGGAGATCATCGGCCGGGCCATGAACTACGTGTCAGAGCATCTGACCGGCGACGTCCGCCTGTCGGACGCGGCACGAATGGCCGGCATGTCTGAATCGTCGTTCTCCCGCTACTTCGCGCGGGCAAGCGGCCAGAACTTCGCGACCCTGGTGCGCCGCCTGCGCATCGCGCACGCCAGCAAGCTGCTGCTGCAGTCGCGCCAGCCCGTCTCCGAGATCGCCTTCGAAGTCGGCTACCGCAACCTCTCCAACTTCAACCGCCAGTTCCGCAAGGAGACCGGGGAGACGCCGACGTTCTACCGCCGCCGCGCCCGTTCCGGCACGGACCACGACAGCATCGAACTTTCAGACGGACCCTAGATCGTGACGACGATCTTGCCGTTGAGGTCGCCGTCAGCCATGGCCGCAAAGCCGTCGCCGATCTGTTCGAGGTCCAGCGTACGGTCGATGCGCGGGCGCAGGCCCTTGAGCTCGACGAATCTCGCCACCGCCCGCGACTCTTCGAGCGTGGAACCAGTCGACCCCAGAACGCGCAGCTGCTGGTAGAACACCCGGGCCAGGTCGGCGCTGGGATCGAAGCCCGTGGTCGCCCCGCAAACGACAACCGCCCCTCCGGGTTTCAGGCACTTCAGAGAATGTGCCCACGTCGCCTCACCGACGGTCTCGACGATGTAGTCCACCCGTTCGGGCAGCCTCTCGCCCGACGCGAAGACCGCCGCCGCACCGAGCTCGAGCGCCTGCAGCCTCTTCTCCTCGCTACGGCTCGTGACGAAGACCCTCAACCCGGCGGCAGCAGCAAGGGCAATGGCCGCACTGGTCACGCCACCGCCCGCCCCCTGGACCAGAACGGATTCCCCCGGCTTCGCCTGCGCTCGGCCGAACAACATGCGGAACGCGGTGCCCCACGCGACCGGCAGGCACGCGGCTTCTTCGAAACTGAGATGCTTCGGCTTGTCGATCAGGCACCGCTCGGGCACCGCGATGTACTCGGCGAATCCGCCGTCGTGCCGTTCCGACAGAAGCGCCCGGCGCGGATCGAGGGTCTCGTCGCCGGCGCCCGCGTCCGGGTCGGCGATGACCGGGTGCAGGATGACTTCGCGGCCGTCTTCGGTCACACCGGCGACATCGCAGCCGAGAACGATCGGAATATTCTCCGGGTCGTGTCCTACCCCGCGCAGGGTCCACAGGTCGTGCTGGTTCAGGCTGGAGGCCTTGACCTGCACGCGCACCCAGCCCTCGGGCGCCTCCGGCAGTGGGACCTCGCGTACCCGCAGGCAGTCGAGCGGGTTGTCGGGGTCTTGGGCAATCGCGACGGCAGCGCGCACGGCGGTCTCCACGGGGTTCGGATCGTTGCAACCACCCTAGGGACACCCGCGGCCCACGTCACCGGCGGGTTCCAATCCACGGCACGGCGGGCGGGCGCAACCTGCGTGACGTGCCACCAGGGACATCACGCGAGGCGCCGTGACCGCCTTCGAAATGCCCGAACCGGACGAAAAGAAGACGGAACGGTAAACTTGCCCCAGCCCGAGAGGAGACCATGACCCGGCCAGCCCGAGATGAGCGCACCGCCGTCGACAAGGCGATGTCCCTGCTGAATTCCTTCGGCGACGACGCCCTGGTGGGCGTCGGCGTCAGCGAGCTGGCCCGCCGGGCAGAGCTCTCCAAGTCCACCGCCTTCCGCCTCCTGTCGATGCTGCAGCGCAATGGCGCCGTCGAACGCGCCGGCAACGCCTACCGCCTCGGCAAGATGATCCAGAATCTCGGGGCCCCGGTCGAATCGGACCTGCACGGGCGGATGCGCGACGCGCTGACCCCGTCCCTGGCCGACCTGTTCGAGCAGACCAAGCAGACTGTGCACCTGGCCGTCCTGCAGGACACCGAGGTCGTGTACCTGAACAAACTGTTCGGACACCTGCAGGTGCGCAGCCCGTCCCGGATCGGCGGGAGCGCGCCGGCGTACTGCACCGCCGTCGGCAAGGTGCTGCTCTCCTACAACCCGGAGGCCGCGGACCGCGTCATCGACTCCGGCCTGTTGCCCTGGACGCCACACACGATCACGGACCCGGTCAAGCTGCGGACCGAGCTGACCCGCGTGCACCGGGAGAATCTGGCGTTCGACCGCGAAGAGATCCTCCTCGGATTGAATTGCATCGCTGCGCCGGTCTTCGACGCATCCGGACAGGCCGTGGCAGCGCTGTCGGTGTCGGGGCCGGTCGGCAAGTTCACCCCTGACTCGCAGGCCGGGGTGCTGCGCAAGGTCTGCTACGCGGCCACGCGAACGGTGACGGCGATCTCGAGCGCGAACGCCCGGGCCCAGCGCCGGACCCCGTAGGGGCCGGGGCGCCCCGCGCCGCGGCCTTCGCGTACAGCGCGCCCCGCGGTCGGTAGTGTCGCAACGGCCGCCCTCCTGACCCTGACCGCCTGCTCCACGGCCCCCGGGACGGAGACCACCCCCGCGGCGGACGAGTCCTCTGCGCAGCCCCATGGTGCGGCTGAACCGTCACGACTCGACACGGTGAAGGACGCGGGGACCCTGACGGTGTGCACCACGGGCGACTACCGGCCGTTCACGTACCTCGACCCGGAGTCCGGCGAGTACGAGGGCATCGACATCACGATGGTCGAGGACCTGGCCGAGCGCCTCGGCGTCGAGGTCGAGTACGTGCAGACCACCTGGAAGGACCTGATGCCGGACTTCCTGGCGAACTACGACATCGGCGTCGGCGGCATCTCCGTCTCGCTCGAACGCGCCGAGCAGGCGTTCTACACGGAGGCCACGCTCGACGAGGGCAAGACCCCCATCACCCTGTGCGAGAACGTCGAGAAGTACGACACGATCGAGGAGATCAATCAGCCCGGGGTCCGTTCCATCACGCCGATCGGCGGCACCAACGAGAAGTTCGCCGACGAGCACTACCCGGACGGCGAGATCATCCGGTTCGAGGACAACAACACGATCTTCGACGAGATCATCGCGGGCCGCGCCGACGTCATGACCACGGACGCCTCGGAGACCATGTGGGTGGCGAACGAGGAGCCGGAGTTGTGCGCCGTGCACCCCGACGAGCCATTCAACTTCTCGCAGAAGGCCTACCTGCTGCCCCTCGGCGACGAGGTCTTCCAGGAGTACGTCAACCAGTGGCTGAACATGGCGGAGAACGACGGCACCTTCGACACGGCCAAGGAGCCCTGGTTCGGCTAACGCGCCGGGTCGTCGTCGGCGTCCGGCTCCGGGGCCGCGGCGTCGTCGTCCAGCTCCGTCCCCTTGACCAGCGCGTCGCGGCGCTTCGGATCCTGCGGGATCTCCCCGTGCGGCGGGTGGTTGTAGTACTTCTTGTAGCGCTCGTCCTCGTACGAGTCCCTGCCCATGACGCCGCTCCTTCGCATCGCACCGGTACTGCCACGATCCCACCGGCGGCGACCCGCGGCAAGGGCGCCCGGTTCTAGGTCAGCGACCAGCTGCGCTTGGACATCCCGAACCAGAAGCCGTCGATCTCGCTGCGCGTGTTCACTCCCCCGGCCTCGGCCGCGGCCCCCAGCGCGATGTACAGGGGCGCCCAGTGCTCCGTGCGCGGGTGCGCCTCGGCGGCGGCCGGGGCCTTGTGCATGAAGTCGAGAATCGAGTCGACGTCTCCGCCGGCCATGGCCTCCGCGGCCCACGCGTCGAATTCGGCGGACGCGGCCGGCGGGGCCTGGTCGGCGCCCGCGGCCGGATTGAACCAGCTCATGTTGTGGGTGGTGAACCCGGACCCGACGATCAGCGTGCCGCGGTCGCGCAGGGGCGCCAGCGAACGGCCGAGGTCAAAGAGGCCCTCCGGGTCGAGGGTCGGCATCGACATCTGGACCACCGGGACGTCGGCGTCGGGGAACATCTCCTTCAGCGGCACGTACGCGCCGTGGTCCAGGCCCCGGTGCTCCTCACGGGCGACGTGGTGGCCGTGCTGTCCGGCCAGCCGCGCGACCTCGTCGGCGAGTTCGGGTGCCAGCGGGGCGTCGTAGCGGACGTCGTAGTAGTGCTCGGGGAAACCCCAGAAGTCGTAGTAGAGCTCCTGCTGGTGCCGGGTCGCGCTCAGCGTCACGGGCGCGTTCTCCCAGTGCGCGGAGATCATCAGGATGTCCTTGGGCTTCTCGAACCTTCCCGACCAGCCGGCGAGCTCGCCCGTCCACTGCTCGTTGTCCGCCAGGGGCGGCGCGCCGTGGGAGAGGAAGAGGACCGGGGGCTGTTCTGTTGCGCTCATGGTCTCAGACTAGAGAGATTTACTTGAAGCTTCAAGAGATGCGGGTCACGGTCGTACCGTCGGAGTCCTCAGAGAACGAACGCCGTCGCCGATCCCGGCGCGATCTCCGTCCGCCCGGCGTCCTGGATCCGCGGCCCCGAGGCGTGCCGGGAGAGCCGGGCGAATTCCGCGGAGGAGGCGAAGCGGACCGTGGTCGGCTGCTCGGCGGCGAGCCAGGCGTCGACGCGCTGCGGGTCGCGCCGGATGGCCCCCAGGAGCCACGCGAACATCGCGTGGGCCGACTGCGCCGCGGCCTTGCCCGTGGACATGCCGAGCCCGTCGTTGAGAACCAGCACGACGCCGTCCGCGGACTCCGGGGCCGGCCCGCCCTCCGCAGGCCGCTCCTCGCGCGGCAGCACTGTCCCGGAGACCTGGAGCTTGGCAACCTTCTTGGGGACGGCGTCCTTCGGGGCCGGACGGAAGCCGATCGCCAGACCGCGCCCGACCTCGCCCTCCACGCCGCCGAGCTCGTCGGCGAAGGCCTCGACGATCCTGGCGAACGTCTTGGCGTCCGCCCGCCGGACGGACTTGCCGACGGGACCGGAGAGCCACGTGCGCCACGCCGGGTCGGCCGGGTCGGCGAGGAACGCGTTGACGCTGGCGAGCGCCACCGCGGCCAGCCCCTGCCCCTCGGGCGCCGGGTCCTCCTTGTCCACGAGCAGCACGATCTGCTGCATCAGTTCGGCATCGGCTTCGTCACGCTCAAGTATTTCCACACGCCCAGTTTCTCACCGGTCGAGGGGTCGTGCGGGCCCTCGGCGGGTCAGAGCTTGATCTCGACGTCGCTGTCCGCGCGCAGCTTCTCCACCAGCTCCTGCGTCGCAGCGCTCTCCTTCTGCTGCACGATCTGCTGCTCCAGCTGCGACTTCACCTCGTCGAATGCCGGAACCTCAGGGGCCTCGCCGGACTCGGCCGGCATCTGCTCCTGCATCGCCTTCTGCTCCTCGTAGGCGGTCTTGAGCTCCTCCTCGGTGGCAGTGAGCTCGCCGACCTCCTCCGCGACGACGGCCTGCACCTCCACCTGCTGCTTGAGCTGGACATCGACCTGCTTCCGGTCCGTGCCCTGCTTCTCCAGCGCGGCCAGGAACTCGTCCTCGCTCATCTCGTTCGACTTCGCAGCCTCGCCAAGGGCCTTCGAGATCTGGTCATCGGTGGCCGCGAGGCCCTTTTCCTCGGCCCGCTGCACCAGCAGCTCGGTGCCGACCAGGGATTCGGCCACATCCTTCTTGAGCTGCTCCTGATCCGGAGCCTCACCTGACATCTGCGACTGCATGGCAGCCTGCTGGAACTGGATTTCGTACACACGGGAGAACTCGTCCTTGTCGATCTCCTCCCCATTGACGGTGGCCACCACGTCGGGGAGCTCACCGAGGTCGGGCGATGGTGCGGCCGCACTCTGGCCGCTCTCCTGCGAGGCCTCCTGGCCCTGGGACTGCGCCGCCCCCTGCTCGCCTTCGGCGCCGCACGCCGCGACCATGGACAGGGAACCGACAAGCGCCAGCGCCGCCAGCGTCTTCTTGCTCTTGCTCACGTGCCTACCTACCTCTTGGAGACTGCGGATCCTGTCGACCCTAACTAGGTGCCCTGAGCGCGAACTGTGCGCGCCGGGGGCATCGCCTCCGAACACCATCCCGGCGCACTCAGCGCGCCGGCAGGAAGCGCTCCAGCCCGAGCGGGACGAACCGCTCGCCGACCAAGCGGTGGGCATCCGCGTCAGGATGCAGCCGATCCGGCATCGGGAACCGCTCCGCGTCCTCCGGGCCGTACAGCTCCCGGCCGTCCAGATAGTGCAGGTTCGGGTCGTCGGCGGCACGCTCGGCCACGAGATCCCGCAGAATCTGACGGATGTCGGCGAGCGCGAGCCGGCCGGCGGCCCGTTCGCCCGCATCCCCCGTGGCGATGAACCGGGTCTCGCCGACGGCCATGGCCTCCGGGTCGAACGCGCCCGGCCCCGGAGTCTCCTCGTGGATCCCGCAGTAGAGGGGCGAGACGACCAGGATCGGGGCGTCGGGGTGTCCCTCACGGAGCGTGTCGAGGAATCCGTGCACGGCCGGGGCGAACGCGCGGCGGCGCATCACGTCCCCGCCGACGATGTTGATGCCGATCTTCAAGCTGAGCAGATCGGCCGGGGTGTCGCGCATGACGCGGGCCACGAACGGATCCAGCATCGCGGCACCGCTGAAGCCCAGGTCGACCACGTCCGTTCCAGCAGCGCGCGCCGCAACCACGGGCCAGATGCCCGCGGCCGTGGCGGCGTTGGACCCCTGGCTGATCGAGCTGCCGTAGTGCACCCACACCGGCCGGTCATCGCCGACCGGGCCGACGGCGCCATTGGCGCGCAGCTGCCGCAACTCGGTTGTCTCCGCGTAGGGCAGCCAGATGTCGACGCGGGTCCGGCCGGGCGGGAGGTCGAGTCGGAGCGTCGACGCGGCGCCAGGCTCGAGCGTCTGCTCGCCGGTCTGCAGATCCATCCAGACCCGATTTCCGCCCTCCGCTGTGAAGCGCGAGGAGTGCGCGCCGTCGACGTCGACGTCGTAGACTCCGTCCGCGCGCACCGGGCCGCCCCGGAAGCCAAAGCGGGTGGGCAGGACATCGAGCTCGACGGCGGTCGAGTCGGTCAGGAACGCGAGCCTCACGGCCGCGGGCTGGGCCTCGGCCATGAGGAGCTGCCCGTCGGCGCCCCGCGTCCGGACCCACGCCGGCAGGCGGTGCGGGACGACTCCGGTGGCCGTGCGTTCGAGCTCGGCCGCGCCGCGGAACAGCGCGTCCCCGAGTTCGACGGCGGGCAGCCGCCGAGCGTCGTGATCTGAGCCCTTCTGATCCATCCGGTACTCCTCGGTGCTGTGGCCTGAGTTCACAGACACACTGTATCGCTTGGAAACGGCAACTCGTCGATCGAATCCGTCTCCTCCGTCGCCGTTCGCGTGCGGGGCGCCGGTCAGGCCTGTCGGCGGGCGCCCGGCGACGGCAGGACGGAGAACACGTCCGGCGCCGCGTGGCCCGCCTCGGCGAAGGCACGCACGACGGCGTCGCGCACCGCGTCCGCATCGCCCTTCTTGACGAGGGCGATGGCCGAGCCGCCGAATCCGCCGCCGGTCATGCGCGCGCCGAACGCGCCCGCGGCGATCGCCGAGTCGACGGCGAGGTCCATCTCCGGGCACGAGTTGCCGAAGTCGTCCCGCATGGAGGCGTGGCTCGCCGTCAGGAGTCCGCCGAGCGCTGCGGGATCGAACCCGTCGGACCCGAGCAGATCCACCGAGTCGAGGACGCGCTGGTTCTCGGTGACGATGTGCTTGACGCGGGAGAAGATCTGGCCGGGCAGCTCGGCCTCCGCCGCCATCAGGTCGGCGACCGCCACGTCCCGCAGGGCCGCGACGCCCAACATCTGGGCGCCGGTCTCGCAGGCGCTGCGCAGCTGCCCGTACCCGCCGGACTCGTGCGCGTGGCTGACCTTGGTGTCGATCACCAGGATCTCCAGGCCGGCCTCGGCGAGTGCCAGAGGGACCACGCGCGACTGCCGGCTGCGGCAGTCGAGGAAGAGCGCGTGCCCGGCCTCGCTGAGCAGCGACGCCGACTGGTCGAGGATCCCGGTGGGCGCGCCCACGAACTCGTTCTCGGCGCGCTGGCAGATGAGCACCAGCTCCTCGCCCGTGTGCCCGAGGCCCGCCAAATCGTTCACGGCGACGCCGACGGCGCATTCGATCGCCGCCGACGAGGACAGCCCCGCGCCGATCGGGACGGACGAGTCGAGGACGATCTCGTAGCCGGCCCGCAAGTCGCCCGGCTCCCCGGCCTCGCGGCCGAGGGACCAGAACACCCCGGCGACATAGCGGGCCCACCCGGGCAGGCCGGCGGCGGCCCCGCGGCCGTCCTCGGCGACGAGCCGGGCCAGGTCCACCTCGACGGCCCCGTGACCGGCGACGTCCTGCCGGCCGGCGACCCGCAGGGTGCCGGTGTCCGTGCGGCGCACGGCGACGCTCGCGTGGTGCGGAATCGCGAAGGGCAGGACGAAGCCCTCGTTGTAGTCCGTGTGCTCGCCGATCAGGTTCACCCGGCCCGGCGCCGTCCACACCCCGTCGGGATGCGCGCCGAAGCGCTCGGCGAAGTGCTGCTGCGTCCCGGCCGCCTGCCGGCGCGATGCCTCGTTCATGTCAGGCCTCTCCGTATCCCTCGCCGCCACTGGCCGCGATCTCGAATCCCATCGCCTCGCGCAGCAGTCTCGCCGCGGTCTCGGGCATGACGTCGCCGATGAAGGCGCCCATGGCCGCCTCGGATCCGGCGAGGTACTTGAGTTTGTTCTCGGCCCGGCGCGGGCTCGTCAGCTGGAGGTGGAGGCGGAACTCCTCGCGGCCGTCGTCGTACTGCCCGCCCTCGCGGCGCACCGGCGCCTGGAACCAGGCGGAGATGTAGGGCGTGGGGGTCTCGTAGATCGCGTCGACGCCGCGGACGAGGTCGAGGTAGACGTCGGCGAGTTCGGTCCGCTCGTCCGCGGTGAGCTCGGTGAGGTCCCCGACGTGGCGGTTCGGCGTCAGGTGCACCTCGAGCGGCATGCGCGCCGAGTAGGGGACGAAGAGGGTCCAGTGCTCGCCGCGGTAGACGATCCGGCTGCCCGCGGCCAGCTCGAAGTCGAGGACGTCCGCGAAGAGGTTGCCCCCCGTCGCGGCCCGGTGGGACCGCGCCTGGCGGAGGTAGGTCTTGATGCGGCCGGGGACGTACGGGTACGCGTAGATCTGCCCGTGCGGGTGGTGCAGGGTCACGCCGATGTCGGCGCCGCGGTTCTCGAAGCAGAAGACCTGCTCGATGCCGTCCATCGCGTAGAGGGCGCCGGTGCGGTGGGTCCACGCGTCGACGACGGTCCGGGCGCGCTCGGCGGTCAGGCTGCTGAACGAGTCCTGGTGGCCGGCGCCGAACGCGATGACCTCGCAGCGTCCGTGCGCCGGGTCGACGTCGCCGATGGCCGTCCCGAGGGCCAGCGCGTGCTGCTCGGGTCCGAAGGACGGGAAGCGGTTCTCGAACACCGCGACGTCGTAGTGGGGTGCCGGGATCTCGGTGGCGTGTTCTGCGCTCGTCGGGCACAGCGGGCACTCGTCGGCCGGCGGCAGGTGCGTGCGGGACTGCCGGTGCGCGGCGAACGCGATCCACTCCCCCGTGAGCGGGTCGTACCGGAGCTCGGACGACGGCGGCCGCTCGGGCAGGTCGCGCTCGTCGGCGGGCGCCTCGAAGCCGGCGGGCGGTCCCCCGCCGTCGAAGAAGTAGAGCAGGTCCCGGCCGTCGGCCAGTGTGGTGGCGGTCGGTCGAGCGCCACCGGTAGCGGGCTGGCCCATATGAACTCCTGGGGTGCGAGGCGAAACAAAATCCGATCAAGGGCAAACATTTACAATCAGAAAGTGACAGATGTAAGCTTGGCATAGATCACAAACGCACACAAGGTCCCAGCAGGGAGGGAATCGACATGGCGGAGCTACTCCCGGCGCAGCGGCACCGGCACATCGTCGGCGAGGTCGAACGGCAGGGGCAGGTCCGCGTGGCAGAGCTCGCCGCGCAACTCTCCGTGTCGGAGATGACCGTGCGCCGCGACCTCACGTTCCTGGCGGGGGACGGCATCCTGATCAAGGTCCACGGCGGGGCGATGAAGGAGGGCTCCACCACCAGTTCGGAGCCCGGATTCGCCACCAAACTCGGCCTGCAAACCGGCGAGAAGGAGCGGATCGCGGCCCGCGCGGCCGGCCTCGTCCACCCGGGGATGTCGCTCGCCCTCAACTCCGGCACGACGACGTTCGCCCTCGCCCACCACTGCACCTCCATCGACGACCTCACGGTGGTGACGAACTCGCCGCGCATCGCGCAGGTCTTCTACGACGCCGACAACGCCTCGCAGACCGTCGTTCTGACCGGCGGCGTGCGCACCCCGTCGGACGCCCTGGTCGGCCCGATCGCCCTGGGGGCCGTCGCGCAGCTGCACGTCGACCTCTACATCATGGGCGTGCACGGCATGACGGCCGAACACGGGTTCACCACCCCGAACATGCAGGAGGCGCACGTGAACCGCGAATTCCTGCGTGCGGCCGGGCGCACCGCCGTCGTCGCGGACCACGCCAAGTGGGGCGTGACCGGCTTGTGCACCATCGCGCCGCTGGACGCCGTGGATACCGTGGTGACTGACGAGCGGCTGCCGCGAGCCGCCGTCGAGCACCTGGAGAACACCGTGGGCGAGGTCCTGATCGCCGCCCCGGAGAAGGCATCCGACACACCGACTGGAAGCGAAGCATGAAGATTTTGGTGACCGGCGGAGCCGGCTATATCGGGTCCCACACGGCACTGACCCTGCTCGAGGCCGGGCACGAGGTCGTCGCCGTGGACAACCTCTACAACGCCTCGTCGGAATCCCTTCGCCGCGTCGGGGAGCTGGCGGGGGCGGAGCCCGTGCTGGAGATCGCCGACCTGACGGACGAAGCGGCCCTCGAGGAGGTGTTCGCGCGGCACACCCCGGACGCGGTCATCCACTTCGCCGGGCTCAAGGCCGTCGGCGAGTCCACGAAGATCCCGCTCGACTACTACTTCAACAACACCTCCGGCACCATCTCGCTGCTGCGGGTGATGCAGCGGGCCGGCGTGAAGACCATCGTGTTCAGCTCCTCGGCGACCGTGTACGGCGAGCACAACCCGTACCCCTACATGGAGCACATGGAGATCGGCGCGATGAACCCGTACGGGCGCACCAAGGAGCAGATCGAGGACGTGCTCGCCGATGTCGCGAACGCCGACGGCGAGTGGCGGGTCGCGCTGCTGCGCTACTTCAACCCCGTGGGCGCGCACGAGTCCGGGCGGATCGGCGAGGACCCGCAGGGCATCCCGAACAACCTGGTGCCGTTCATCGCGCAGGTGGCGGTGGGCCGCCGGGAGAAACTGCAGATCTTCGGCGACGACTACGACACCGCCGACGGCACGTGCCTGCGCGACTACATCCACGTCGTCGACCTGGCCGAGGGCCACCTCGCAGCACTGGACTACCTGACCGGGCACGCCGGGGTGCACCGGTGGAACCTGGGCGGCGGGGCGGGGACCTCCGTACTGGAGATGCTGCACGCCTTCGAGAAGGCCGTGGGGCGCGAGCTGCCGTACGAATTCGCGCCCCGGCGCGACGGGGACCTGCCGGCGTTCTGGGCGGACGCCTCGAACGCGAAGATGGATCTGGAATGGTCGGTCACCCGGTCGATCGACACCATGTGCCAGGACCACTGGCGCTGGCAGAAGAACAATCCGAACGGCTACGCCGGCTGATCAGCCGGCCGCAGACGACGAAGGCCCCGGCAGCCCGCCGGTCGACTCGCCCGCCGCCTGTCCGCTGTTGTGGCCGGCCAGCGGCAGGCCGCGCTTCTCGCGGGTGACTCCGGCGAGGATCAGGATCCAGTCGATCAGCGCCCAAATGCCGAAGCCGCCGAGCGTGAGAAGAACAAAACGGGGTTGTGGGTAACTCGAAACGGCGGCCATCCGGTACGGATGACCGCCGTTTCGGCGTTATTCGAAACTCGGTTTTCAGCGCCCCGCTACTGCTTGGACCACGAGCCGCAACGTCTCGTTTGGAAATCCTGCCCATCGGACAGTGTGACCATCGGACGCCCGCCCCCGGGGATGTCGTTCTCGAGGATGTCATCGCCGTTGGATCCGGAACGGTAGATGCCCCAGTAGCAGTCGCCGCTGACGTTGCCGTCTGCGCGGTAGGTCCCGGCAGCGATGTCCACACCGACCGTCCAGGTTCCCTCGTCGATCGTGTTCGCCGCCTCCTCCTCTTCGGCAGCGGTCAGCTCGCTTTCTCGAGCGTCGAGTTTGCCCGCGCGCTCATCGAGTTCTCCTTCGCGTGTGTCCAGCCCGGTCTCGCGCTCGTCGAGTTCGGCGACGCGGGCGTCGGCCGCCTCCTCACGCTCCTGGGCGGCCGCCTCGTGGGCCTCCAGCTCGCCTTCGGCGGCTTGGAGCTGGGCGGCGACCTCGTTGCGATCCGTTATCAGTGTCTTGTATTCATCCGTGTTCTTCGGCTCGATGCTGCCCGCGCCCGCGGCGAATCCTCCGCCGAATGCGAGGCTGGCGACGACAACGGCAATCAACGCCAACCACATCACTTTGCGGTCGCGCCCTTCGGGTGGCGGCGTACCGCCCGACTGTTCCTGTTCCATGACTCCCCCAACTCCTGATCTGCTACCGGTCGGCGGATTCGACGATCACGTCGAGCCCGTTGTCCGGGTGGTAGGTCCACGACGCCTGGTATCCGTCCCACGACATCGACTGGGTTCCGTCGAGGGCCCGCGTCGACGACATCCGCGAAAACGCGGATTCTGGAATCTGAAGCCCTTCGAGAACGCACACCTGGTCGAACATGTCGAGCCCACCGGAGGACGCCCCCTCGCCGCTGCCGTCGAGCTCGATCGCAGCGCCGTCGTCCAGCAAGTAGATGCCGGGGCTCTCCCCGGTGAGAGAGCATCCCTCAAGGGCCGAGGCGATGCCCGCCTTGGCTGATCCACCGCCGATTCCACCCGCGATGCCTGCGCCGATGAGGACTCCGAGCAAGACGCCGGGAATGAGGCCGAGGCTGAACATCGTCCAGTCCCGCGGCTTCTTGTGTTGCTGTTCCATGTTTCCCCCAACTATCTGGAGCAGCCGACGGGAGAAAGCTGCCTTCCTCCCGCCGTTGCGGCTGCTGCTGTGTCGACGCCCGGCCTTCGAGCGCCGTCGACCGCCACATCCGTGACGGCCTGTTGTCTACTGCGCTTCCCAGACCGCGTTGTCGTCGCCGGAAAAGTCGATCAGGTCGCCGACTCGGACGGTGGCACCATCAGCCGCTTCTGCGGGAACGTCAAAGCAGACCTGGTAGTCGGTGGTCCCACCCTGGCTGAGCCCTGGCTGGCCCATCGAGTCCTCCTTCAGCGCAGATTCACACGTGGTGGTGCTGTAGACCTTGGAGTCAGCCCCTAGCAGCTCCACTTGTAGGTCGATCCACACGGTGCCTTCCTCAGCGCCCTGGTAGGTGGCGGTCAGGTCCACGAGGACCGGCTGCCCGACCGGCGCCGTGTAGTACTCCGAGGCATCGGCCAGCGAATCGGAGGCGTCCAGGTCGATCTGGTTGACGGTCACCGCATAGGCGCCCACCTCAGCCGCTTCACCAACGGCCAGTGCGCCCGCAGCGGCTTCCTGCTCGTCGTCACTGGCGGCCCGCTCCCCCGTTTCAGCCTGCTCGATGGCGTCGTCGATGCCCTGGCTGACCTCGTCGATGGCTGCCGAGTAGAACGCCTGGCTGGCGAAGACCACGACCAGTGCGACGACGGAGATGATCGCGCCGGCGATCGACAGCCCCTTGGTGCCGTTCTTCTTGACGGCCACGATGAGCCCGACGATCGCGAGGACCAGGGCGATGACGGCCAGGATGGCCGCGAAGTTGTTGACGATCGGCATCCACGACAGGACCAGGGCCACGATCCCGATCACGAGGGCGGCGATACCCAATCCCTTGCCGGCATTGGTCTTGGCCTGGTGCGGTCCGCTCGGCGCGGGCGCCGGCGGCATGTTGTTGACTGGCTGAGCCATCTTCTTCTCCTAGAGAGGAACGAGGCTTGAGGTATGAAAATGAGGTCCGGCGGGGAGCGCCCCCAAGCGCTTTCGCTCCCCGCCGGGTGCCGATGAACCGGCGTCGTCTGCATGGCACGCGTTCGACGCCGGCCCACCGGCGGCTGTGAGATGAGAAGCCCAGCCGCAAAGGCTTCGGGCTTCCCGCCGCGGCGGACGGCGGCGAGGATCCTCCCTCGGGCCGCCGGCGGTGCCGCGGTGCAACCGGGAAGTGGTTGCAGGTTCAAGCTACGGCGGGCCACTCACAAAATGGCTTCTCCTCGTGCGGTTCGGATCCAGAACAGCTACATGGCACGATCGGGCGATGTTGCAGACAGCGTCTGCAACATCGTTGACGGGGCACAGACATGACTCACAGCCTGCTTGAGGGCAGTGCTGCCCACCGGGCGATGTCAACGCGGCCGAGACAACGCGGCCGAGACAACGCGGACCGCATATGCAAAGGATTTTCAACCGTCACAGAAACTTGTAAAAAATCTGCCAGATTTTTTACACGTCACACCTCGCCGCGACTCAAGTCGGCATGCCAGCGAGTTTTTACTGACAAAAAATCGTGCGAAAAATTTGCCTAAATATCTACACGTGACACTGTCGTTGGTAGCTTCACTACATGATCTCCTGGCGTCCAGAGAGTCCCTACAACGAGCTGCCCCCACTGCCCCCGAAAGCAGAGGTCGAGTCGAAACGCATCCTCAAACTCACCGTGGAGGCAAGAGCTTCGCTGGCCTCGCTTGATCAGGCCGCTGCCGCGATGACCAATCCGCAGGTTCTCCTGAACACGATTCCGCTCCTCGAGGCGCAGGCCAGCTCCGAGGTCGAGAACATCGTGACCACCACGGACGACCTGTTCCGTCATGCCCAGGACGAAACGGCAGCCGATCCCGCTACTCGCGAAGCCCTCAGCTACCGAACCGCCCTTCTAGAGGGCTTCAAGAGCGTGTCGGATCGCGGCATCGTGACGTCCAACACCGCTATGGAGGTCTGCTCGATCATCAAGAAACACCGGACGGACCTGCGCACAGGAGAGGGCACCTTCATCGGTGATCCGGCGACCCGGAAGGCCGTCTACACGCCGCCGCGCGGCAGAACGGTCATCGAGGGAAAACTCGCCGCGTGGGAGAACTTCGCCAACGCCCCGTCAGAACTCGATCCACTCGTAAGGATGGCGCTGGCCCACTACCAGTTCGAAGCGATCCATCCGTTCGACGATGGAAACGGACGCACCGGCAGGATCCTCAACGTCTTGATGCTCGTCTCGTCGGGACTACTCCGTCAACCCGTCCTCCACCACTCGAAATACATCATCGGGCGAAAAACCGACTACTACGACACCCTCCTCGCCGTCACCGCCGAGGAGTCCTGGGAGGACTGGGTCGAGTACATGCTCGAAGCCGTCCGTGCGACGTCGACCTCGACGCTGTCCAAGATCGGGCGCCTCCAGACGCTCCAGAACGACGTCAAAGACTGGATCAGTACATCGATCTCGGGGGCCCACATCGCGCTCCTCGATGTCCTCTTCGAACAGCCCTACTGCCGCATCTCCAACGTCATGGAGCAATGCCACGTCTCACGCCCAACGGCGACCAAGTGGCTCAAGGCCCTCGTGCAGAACGGCGTGCTCCACGACATGCAGGTCGGTCGGGAAATCCTCTTCATCAATTGGCGCTTCATGGACCTGCTCATCAACGATGATCCGGAAACCTGACAAGGCGCGTCTCGCGAACTCCCAAAAAAGTTGGGAGTTCGTTGGGAGTTGCGGGTCAGCCGCCCGAGACCGCCCTCACCGCCAGGTAGAGCACCGACGGGCAGAGCAGGCAGCCCACGCCCGTGTAGAAGGTCGCGGTCATCGCGCCGTACGGGACCAGGCGCTTGTCCGTCGCGGCCAGGCCGCCGGCGACGCCCGACGTCGTGCCCATCATGCCGCCGAAGACCATCGCCGACTTGGGGTTGTTCAGCCCGATGGACTTCGCCATGAACGGCGTGCCGATCATCACGACGACGGCCTTCACCAGTCCGGCCGCCACGGACAGGGCGATCACCTCGGAGCTCGCCCCCACCGCGGTGCCCGTGACGGGGCCGACGATGTAGGTCGCCGCGCCGGCGCCGATCGTCGTCACCGACTCGGCATCCGTGTAGCCGAACATCACGGCGACGGCTGCGCCGACCACGAAGGAGACCACGACGCCGAGGAAGACCGAGAGCCCGCCGGCGAGCCCGGCCCGGCGGATCTCCTGCAGGTCCACGCCGTAGGCCGTGGCCACGATCGCGAAGTCCCGCAGCATCGACCCGCCCATGATCCCGAGCCCGGAGAAGAGCGCCAGGTCGGCCAGACCGTCCTCGCCGCCCGTAGCCGCACCGCCGACATAGGAAAGGACCAGGCCCAGCAGGATCGCGATCGCGGACCCCTGCAGCCGGCCCCGGGTCAGCGACTTGGACAGCCACCCGGCGAACAGCATGACGGCCCCGACCAGCGCGAAGGCGACGAGCAGCCCGTTCTTCTCGAAGAGTTCTACCACCATGTCCATCTCAGACCACCTGCTTCTCTGCGTCGTCCAGCGGCGGCAGCGGTTCCGCCGGCGTCCCGATCCGGGAGAGGACGGGGACCAGCGCGGCGCCGGCCGCGAGGGCGGCCAGTCCCGCCACGATCGCCATCGGGCCGCTGCCCACGGCGCCGGCCACGTTCTGCGTGGACGCCATGGCGACCACGATCGGGATGTACATGGCGCTCCAGAAGAGCACCCCCTGCTCCGAGGCCGGCGGGAACAGGCCCTTCTTGCGCAGGCGTTCCGTCACCAGGATCAGCATGATCATGGCGAAGCCGACCCCGCCGACGTTCGAATCGATGCCGAGCGCGGCGCCCAGCAGGTCGCCGACCAGTTTCCCGGCCAGCAGGCTGGCCGCCAATGCGGCTACTCCGTAGAGGACCATCACTTCTCCTTCGGTGGTGCAGGGACCGCCGGCGATCTCACGCGGCGGCTCGGGGTCTCAGGCGGAGGCCCCGCTGAACAGGTCCCCGTAGTCGGCCCGCAGCGCGGCCTTCTGGACCTTGCCCATGACATTGCGCGGGAGGGCGTCGACGACGCGCACGGCGCGCGGCTGCTTGAAGCGGGCGAGGTCGGGCGCGATCGCGGCCAGGAGCGCGTCGCCGTCGACCTCGCGGCCGGCGGCCGGCACGACGACGGCCACGACGGTCTCGCCGAAGTCCGGGTGCGGGACGCCGATCACAGCGGATTCGAGCACCTCGTCGCGGGCGTCGAGCAGCTCCTCGATCTCCTTCGGGTAGACGTTGAAGCCGCCGGAGATCACCAGGTCCTTGTCGCGGCCGACGATGCACACGTACCCGTCGTCGTCGATCCGGGCCATGTCGCCCGTGACGAAGTATCCGTCGGACCGGAACTCGGACGCCGTCTTCTCCGGCATCCGCCAGTACCCGGCGAAGACGTTCGGCCCGCGCACCTCGAGGAGGCCGACCTCGCCGTCCGGCAGGGCCCCGCCTGTCTCGCGGTCGGCGATGCGGACCTCGACCCCGCCCAGCGGCCTGCCCACGGTGCCCGGCTTGCGCGCCCCCTCGTAGGGGTTGGAGGCGTTCATGCCGGTCTCGGTCATCCCGTACCGCTCGAGGATCGCGTGACCGGTCCGGGCCTCGAAGGCCTCGTGGTCGCTCGCGAGCAGCGGCGCCGACCCGGAGACGAACAGCCGCATGCCGGCGCACGCGGCGGGCGTCAGGCGCTCGCTCCTGAGCAGACGGGTGTAGAACGTCGGCACACCCATGAGCACGGTGGCGTCCGCCATCTTCTCGAGGATCGCGTCGGCGTCGAACTTCGGCAGGAAGTCCATCGAAGCGCCGGCGACGAGCGTCATGTTCGCGGCGACGAACAGGCCGTGGATGTGGAAGATCGGCAGCGCGTGGATGAGCCGGTCCGCCTCCGTGTACCGCCACTCCTCGATCAGCGCGGCGCAGTTGGAGGCCAGGTTCGCGTGCGTGAGCATGGCGCCCTTGGACCGGCCCGTGGTCCCGGACGTGTAGAGGATCGAGGCGAGGTCGTCGGCGCCCGCCGGGTGGACGTCCTCGTGGCGCCGGTCCGCCCCGAGCAGGGTGCCCTCGCCGGCCTCGCCCAGGGTCTCGATCGCGAGCGCCTCCCCGGCGCGGTGCGCGTGGTCGCCGGCGGTTTCCACCGCGCAGACGAACACGCGCGGCTCGGCGTCGGTCAGGAAGTAGTCGATCTCCGTACCGGTGTAGGCCGTGTTCAGCGGCAGGAACACGCCGCCGACCTGGAGCGTCGCGAGGTAGAGGGCGATCGCCTCCGGGGACTTGCCCACCTGCGCGGCGACGCGGTCCCCGGGGACGACGCCGTCGTCGACCAGCCGGGCGGCGATCCGCTGCGCCGTCTCGAGCGTCCACCCGTAGGAGCGGGTGCCGGAACCGGGCAGGTGGAAGAGCACCCTGTCCGGGTCGGCGGCGGCGTGCCGCGCGAACGCCTCGTAGACCGTGGTGAAGCTGTTGTCCATGCTGGAGTTTCCTCTCATCGGGTGGGCGGTGGGCCGCTGCGCGTCGGCGGCGGCGGGGTAGCGGTAGTTGATCATGACGCCGAAGGACTGCTCCCAGGCGGTCCGGGAGGAGTTGGCCGCCCAGTTCAGGCGCCAGGGGCTCGCCCCGTTGCCGAGGTGGAAACGCGCGACCGGGTCGACGGGGCGGCCGTCGTCGTTCTGCTCGGCCGTGACGTAGCGTTCGACGGCGGCGAGCAGCCGCTCGCGCACGTCGCCCTCCAGCCCGGCCGGGTCGGATGCGGCGGCCCGCAGCTCGGACAGATCGGCGTCGCCGGCCGCTGCCGCGTCGAGCCAGTGGCGGAAGCCGGGGATCGGCGAGAGGGTCACGAAGTTCTGAAGGTGCGGCAGCTCGTTCGAGACCTGGTCGATGACCTGCTTGATGAGGTGGCTGCCGAACTGGATGCCGGCGAGCCCGGCGAGCGCGTTGTTGATCGAGTAGAGGGCCGCAGTGTCCGCGGCGGCCGGGTCGAGCGCCCGGCGGTTCTCGAGCAGGGCGGCGGTCTGATCCGGCACGCCCTGCACCAGGGCGACCTCGACGAAGACCAGCGGAACGCTGCCCGTGGCCGGGTGGAAGAAGGCGTAGACGCGGCGGTCCGCGGGCTCGATGCGGCGGCGCAGCTCGTCGCGGCTGGCCATCGGGTGGACCCTCTCGTAGTCGAGCAGGTACCCGTGGACCTCCGCGGAGTCCTCCCAGACGACCTCGCTCATCCGCAGGAACCCGCGGTTGAACCACGAGGTCAGCAGGTGGTGCAGGTCGTGGTCCAGCGGGCGGAGCGCGGCGTGCGCGGGCAGCAGCCGCCGGACGTCGGCGCGCATGGCCACGAGGGCCAGCGTGCCGTCCGGCGCGTAGTTCAGGCGGCGCAGCAGCTGCTGGCGCGACGGCTCGACGACGTCGAAGAGCCGCGACGCCTCGTCCGCAGACGGCGCCCCGCCGGCGACCGCCCGGTCCCACCGGTGGTAGGCCGCGCGCACCCGGTCGGCATCGACGTCGTACTCGGAGACCAGGGTCGAGAAGAAGGCGAGCCGGTCCGCGTCGTCCAGCTGAGCGTAGGCCGACAGCGCGCGGGCGGCGACGGGGGCCAGGGCGGCCTCTCCCCCGCCGCCCATCAGGGCCGCGCAGTGGCCGAGCAGCCGCTCGAGCGGCGCGTCGTCGTGCTCTGGCATGTGGTCCTCCCGGGTCCGGAACTTAGATACACATCATCGGCGCTGATATATATAACAATGACCGTACAGGACGAACGTGAGCTGCGCCACACCCGTGCAGCCGGGATATCCTGATCCAGGAGGTACCACGTGAGCAGAATCCCGGAATCACAGCGCGTGCGGGACGCGCTAGAGAACGCGATCGTCGACGGCCGCCACCGCCCCGGCGACCGGCTCGACCCCACGCGGATCGAGGAGGAGTTCGGGTGCTCGCGGACCCCGGTGCGCGAGGCCCTGCAGGCGCTCCAGCGCTCCGGCCTGGTGCAGATCCGGCCCAAGCAGGGAACCTACGTGACGGAGCTGGGCCTGCCCGAGCTGGCCGAGCGGTTCGAGGTCATGGCCGAGCTCGAGGGCATGGCCGCCCGGCTCTGCGCGCGGCGGATCGACGCCGACGGGCTGGCGGGGCTCGACGCCGCCCTGCTCGAGTGCGAGGAGCACGTCGCCACCGGCGACGCCGACGAGTACTACTACGCCAACGCCCGGTTCCACGGGATCGTCTACGACTCCTGCGGCAACGACTACCTGCGCGACCAGGCCCACTCCCTCAAGCGGGCCCTGCAGCCCTACCGCCGGCTGCAGCTGCGCGTGCCCGACCGCATGCGCCGCTCGCTCGCCGAGCACCGGGCCATCGCCGGCGCGATCGGGGCCGGGCGGGCCGAGGAGGCGGAGGACGCCGCGCGCGAGCACGTGCTCGTGCAGGTCAAGGAGTTCAGCCAGCTGGTCCGGACGTGGAAGCACCTGAACGCCCGCTGACCACCGGCCGCGGGCCTACAGCCAGCGCGGGGCCGGACCGGGTGCGCCGCCGTTGAAGCCGTCTCCGGCGAACTCCAGCAGCTCGAGCCGCTGCGAGCGACCCGTCGCCCACGCCGCCAGCTCCGGCAGCGGACCCGAGACCACGGTGAGGCCGGCACCGGCGGGCGCGCCGCCGTCGTGCTCCCCCTCGGCCCCGGCCGGGCGCAGCCGGAGGCCGGCCGCGTCCTCGCGGGACGCCCAGACCTTCTCGACGTTGCGCAGCAGGCGGGCGAGCACCGGCTCGGGGAGGTCGACGAAGCCGGCGCCGCTGTTCAGGTCGACCGCGTGCAGCCACAGCTCGCGGGACCGCATCCACACGGCGGTGGAGGCGGTGATCTCCGCGCCCTGCCGGGTGCGCACGCGGGCCTGCCAGGCCGCGTCGTCCATCCGCCGCCAGTGCTCGGCGAGCTGCTGCTGGGAGTCCTCGAGGAGGAAGTGCAGCGACCCGGGATCCAGGGCGGCCCCGGCCTCGATCTCCGCGTCGCGGGCCTCGGGCGAGGCGTACATGGGGGTCTCGATGCCGGTCTCGGCCCAGGTCATCAGCCGGGCGAGCGCGTAGGCGTTGTAGCCGACGTGCGCGATGACGTGCCCGCGCGTCCAGCCGGGCAGCAGCGAGTCGCCGGCCAGCTGCGAATCCCGCAGTTCGTTCGCCCGGGCCCCGAAGTAGGCGGCGGCCTCGTCGGCGCCGTCGAGCTCCCGCAGGAGGTGCTGGTCGGCGGTGCGGTAGGTCGGCTCACTCATGGTCGATGCCTTTCAGACGGCGGTCCGGGTGTGACCAGCATCGCACAGAGACGCGGAACGACGGCGGCGCGGCCCGCTGGGAGCCGGCGCGTCAGGCGCGGGCGGCGTCAGGCGCGCGAACCCGGCGACGGGGTGCCCGGGGCGATGCGCTCCCAGGTGTCGTCGTACAGCGGGGCCGGGCCGTCGCTCGCCGCTCGGGCCGCGGCGGGTGCCGGTGCCGCGCTGCCGCGGGCGGCGTCGTCGTACTGGTCGAAGGCCGGCTCGAGGCCCTCGGCGGCAGCGGCCGCGGGGTCCGCCTGCTCGGCGGCGGTCCACTCGGCGTGCAGCGCGTGGATGCGCTCGTTGAGCTGGGACTCGTAGAACTCGCGGTACCGCGCGTCGACCTCGGCCTCGATCCCGGCGCGCTCGGCCGCCTTGGCCTCGGCCGACTCCGCGTACTCGGCGTCGAGCACGGCCTGACGTTCGTCGCGCAGCTGCGCGGCCTCGGCGCGCCTCTGGTACATGTGCACCGTGAGGTGCGTGATGGCCAGCAGGACCACCGGCGGCATGGCGGCGACCAGCGCCGAGACGACGGGCGGGATGCCGGACTGCGTGCTCTCCACGGTGAGGATCGCGTGCACGGAGTTGGCCGCGGTGGAGACGAGCGCGCCGAAGAAGAGCAGGGCCCACGGGTAGATCAGCGCCTTGCGCGGGTGCCCGTTCAGGGCGACGATCGCGACCGTGGCCGCGACGATCATGCCGTCGACGATGATGGGCCAGATCCAGGCCAGATGGGACTCGATGCCGGAGCGCTCGGCCAGGTCGGTCAGGGCCGCGAAGGACAGGATGAACGCGCCGATGGCGATGACGACGGTCGCACCGACGGCGGTCCGGAGAACGGCCCGGTGGGGTTCGTTCGGGATCTTCTGCTGGTCCGGATCAGTCATGTGGCGGTTCTTCCTTACGCGGCGCGGGTCGGGACGAGCCCCGCCCCGGTGTCATATTATCCGCACGCGGTGGCCGGCAGGTGACGAGAGGCTGAGGAGACGTCGACGAGTCATATCCGCAGCGTCTCAATAGTGGGGGTATAGATATTTCAAACAGGCGTAATCCGTGCATACGATGGGCGGAAACCGGTGCGGCCCGTCACAGGAGACCCCGGCGCCGTCGAACCACTGCAAGGAGAACCCGCCATGGAGCTGAGACACCTGCGCTACTTCGTGGCGGTCGCCGAGGAGCGGCACTTCAGCCGGGCGGCCGCCCGCCTGCACGTGGCGCAGCCGCCGCTGTCCCAGCAGATCAAGCAGCTCGAGGAGGAACTCGGCACCCGGCTGCTGGAACGCACCACCCGCCGGGTCGACCTCACCCCCGCCGGCGAGCTCCTGCTCGAGCGGGCGCAGGCCCTGCTGGCCGACGTCGAGCAGCTCGAGCACGACGTCCGCCTCGTCGGCGACGGCGCGGCCGGCGTGCTGCGGGTCGGGGTCGTCGGATCCGCCACGTACCGCATGATGCCGCGCATCGTCTCCGCCGCCCGCGAGCAGATGCCCGGACTGAAGATGCACGTCACGGCGGAGAAGCTGACCCCGCAACTGACGCGCGAGCTGGTGGAGAACCACATCGACCTCGCCATCCTCCGCCCGCCGGTGCGCTCCGACGACATCGAGCTCAGGCACCTGGAGAAGGACGAGCTGCTCGTCGCCCTCCACAGCAGCCACCCGCTCGCCGCGCGCGACACGATCGACCTGGCGAACCTCGCGGACCAGCCCTTCGTGAGCTTCCCGCAGGAGTCCGCCGTCGGCACGATCGCCGTCGAGGCCGCCCACCAGGCCGGCTTCCGCCCCCGGGTGGTGCAGGAGGCCACCGAGACGTCGACGCTCCTGTCCTTCGTCGCCTCGGGCATGGGCGTCGCGCTCGTGCCCGTGACCCGCGGGACCTTCGCCCTCGAGGGCGTCGAGCTCCGGCCGCTGACGCAGGCGCCCGTCGTCGACCTCGCCATCGCCTGGCGCAAAGACAACCGCTCCGCGCTGATCGAGCGCTTCATCTCCCTCTTCGACCTCAAGGACCACGGATGAGAATCACCCGGCTCGAAGCCATCCCGTACGCGATCGAGTACACGCACCCGCTGCGGTTCGCCTCCGGCGAGGTACGCACCGCGGACCACGTCCTGATCCGCGTCCACACGGACGACGGCGTCGTCGGCGAGGCAGACGCTCCCCCGCGCCCCTTCACCTACGGCGAGACGCAGTCCTCCATCATCGAGGTCGTCACCAGGATCTTCGCGCCGCAGATCGTCGGCACCCCGGTCTTCGAGCGCGGAAAGATCCACCAGGTCATGAACCGCACCGTGCACAACCAGGTGGCCAAGGGCGCCGTGGACATCGCCCTCTGGGACGCCATCGGCAAGGGCCTGGGCACCTCCGTGCACCAGCTGCTCGGCGGCTACACCGACCACCTGAAGGTCTCCCACATGCTGGGGTTCCGTCCGGCGCAGGAGCTGCTCGAGGAGGCCCGGCGCTTCGGCGAGGAGTACGGCATCAAGACGTTCAAGCTCAAGGTCGGGCGCCGGCCGCTCGCGCTCGACATCGAGGCCTGCCGCGTGCTGCGCGAGGGACTCGGGGACGACGTCGAGCTCTACCTCGACGCCAACCGCGGCTGGACCGCCAACGAGGCCTGGGACGTCGTCCGCGCAACCGAGGGCCTCGGCCTGACCCTGCTGGAGGAGCCGTGCGACGCGCGGGAGGCGATGAGCCGCCGCCGCCTGGTCGAGAAGTCGCCGATCCCGGTGGTCGGCGACGAATCCGTGCCGACCGCGGGCGACGCCTCGCGCGAACTGCTCTCCGGCGGCTGCAACGCGATCTGCATCAAGACGGCGCGCAGCGGGTTCACCGAGGCGCAGGAGATCCTGGGGCTCTGCACGGGCCTCGGCGTCGACGTCACGATGGGCAACCAGATCGACACGCAGGTCGGCTCGCTCGCGACCGTGGCCTTCGGCGCCGCGCACGAGGCGACCAGCCGGCGCGCCGGCGAGCTCTCCAACTTCCTCGACATGGCCGACGACCTGCTCGCCGAGCCGCTCGAGATCGTCGACGGCCGGATCCACGTGCGCAGCACGCCGGGCGTCGGCGCCGGGATCGACGACGAGAAGCTCGCCCGGTACCGCCAGGACTGACCACCACCCACCACTCAGGAGGCAGCAATGCTCTACATGACCCGCATGGACGTCACCTTCCCGCCCCACCTCTCCGCCGAGGACATCGCCGTGTTCCAGGCCCGGGAGAAGGAGTACTCCGGCAATCTGCAGCGCGAGGGGAGGATCCAGGGGATCTGGCGGATCGTCGGCGAGTACGCGAACCACGCCCTCTTCGACGTCGAGACGAACGACGAGCTGCACGAGGTCCTCAGCGGATTCCCGATGTACCCGTACATGAAGGTCAAGGTCACCCCGCTCGCCAAGCACCCGAACTCGATCCGCTGAGCGGCACCCGGACCGCCCCGGAACAGCGGGCGACCCGGGGGTCTTCCTAGGACCCGCCCAGGGGGTCTTGATCCATATTCAGAGCCTATGGAATAACCGTCTAGAGGTATTTCTCTTATCTGAATCCGCCGCCTACTTTTGGTAGCAGCAATCCATCCGGTGTGACCCACCACACGCGAGCAACGAGGAGTTCCCATGACCACCGAAGCATCCGCCGCCGCATCGGGCAGCGCCGCCACCGACAGCTTCCGCTCGTCGAAGAAGCTCGCCGCCCTCGAGGTCCCCCAGGAGCGCGTCTCCTCCCTCGCCGGCAAGCTGATCAAGGCCGCCAACGACATCGTCCTCGAAGAGCGCGTGACCTACGACGAGTTCAACGCCCTGAAGGCCTGGCTGATCAAGGTCGGCGACGACGGCGAGTGGCCGCTGTTCCTGGACGTGTGGCTCGAGCACTCCGTCGAGGACGTCGCGACCGACCACCGCGAGGGCAACAAGGGCTCCATCGAGGGCCCGTACTACATCCCGGACTCCCCGGAGCAGAAGTCCCCGGCCGCGATCGAAATGCGCGAGGACGAGCAGGGCACCCCGCTGCTCTTCCAGGGCCAGGTCCGTTCCACCGACGGCAGCCCGCTGTCCAACGCCAAGATCGAGCTGTGGCACGCCGACGAGGAGGGCTTCTACTCGCAGTTCGCCCCGAACATCCCGGACTGGAACCTGCGCGGCAGCTTCATCGCCGACGAGGAAGGCAACTTCCAGATCAGCACCATGCAGCCGGCCCCGTACCAGATCCCGACCGACGGTGCCTGCGGCCAGCTGATCGCCGCCGCCGGCTGGCACGCGTGGCGTCCGGCCCACCTGCACCTGAAGGTCTCGGCCCCGAGCCACGAGCTGCTCACCGCCCAGCTCTACTTCCCGGGCGACCCGCACAACGACGACGACATCGCATCGGCCGTGAAGCCCGAGCTGATCCTCGACCCGAAGCCGGTCGAGGACGGCGTCCAGGTCGACTACGACTTCGTCCTGGACCCCACGGCCTAGGCACCGGACCCCGTGCCGGCGGGCCGGCCGCACCCGCAGCCTCCCGCCGGCACCGCCCGCCCCCTTCGACCCCGCGAAAGAGACACCATGACCACCGGCAAGCTCGCACTCCTCGACGACTACCAGGACGTGGCCCTCGACCACACCGACTGGCGGAAGCTGGGCGGCTGGGAGGTCCACCCCTTCCACACGAGGCTCGCCGGCGACGACCTCGTCGCGGCACTGCAGGGCTTCACGGCGGCCGCCACCGTCGGCGGCCGCACCGCCTTCCCCGCCGACGTGCTGGCGCAGCTGCCGGACCTGAAGCTGATCATCGGCGCCGGCTCCGATACGCCGGGCGCCCGCGTCGTCGACCCGGACGCCGCCGCCCGGGCGGGGGTGTCCGTCGTCGAACTGCCGCAGGATCCCCGCACGACGGCGGAGCTCGTCTGGGCGCTCGCCCTCGCCGCGATCCGCCGGATGCCGCAGCAGCAGAAGGCACTGCGCGCGGGCGACTGGAAGCCCGAGCTCGGCCGGCGACTCGCGGGCAAGACGCTCGGCCTGCTCGGCGTGGACCCGGTCAACACGATCCTCGCCGGATACGCGCGGGCCTTCGGCATGGACGTCGTCGCCTGGGACCCGGACCTGACGGACGAGGCCGCCGCCGGCCTCGGTGCCGCACGCGCGGAACTGGTCGTCGACCTGTGCGCGGCCGCGCACATCGTCTCGGTGCGCCTGCCGCTGAACGAGCGGACCCGCAACCTGCTCACCCCCGCCGAGCTGACCGCGATCGGCGGCGACGGGGTCCTGGTCAACACGTCGGCGTCCGGCGTGGCCGACCCGTTCGCGATCCTCGCCGCGCTGCACGAGGACTCCCTGGGCGCCGCGGCCCTGGACGCGCACGAGGAGGAGCCGCTGCCGGCGTCGAGCCACATCCACGACACCCCGAACACGCTGCTCACCCCGCGCCTCGGCTTCGCGACCGAGGAGGACTACGACGAGCTCTACTCCGCCGTCCGCGCCGCGGTCGCCGAGTGGGCGGCCGGACAGGCGCAGGCCTCCGCCGCCTGAACCACCTCCCGGCCGGCGACGGACGGGAGGGACACCGGCGCCCCGGGCGCGGCCACCATACGGCCGCACCGGGGCGCCGCCTGCGTTAATGGCTGCTAACATCGTGGTGTAACCTGCATCACAGAGAGGCTGCGGCGGCGATCCCGCCCGGCCGACGTCGAGCCTGCGCAGCACCCTCGCGCACCCAAGGGGACACCATGGACTTCGCACCAACGGCGGCGCAGCAGCGCTACGTCGCCTCGGCCCGCCAGATCGCCGCACAGATCGCCCCCGACTACGCCGCCCGCGAGCGCGCCGGCCGGATCGAGCCCGGGCTCATGGCCGAGATCGGGTCCCGCGGCCTGATCGCCCCCGAGCTGCCCGAGGCCCTCGGCGGCCGCGGCGAGGCCCACCTGACCTCCGGGCTGATCACCGAGGAGATCGCGCGCGGCGACTTCAACGTCGCCTACCTGCAGATCATCGGCTCGCTCGTCGGCCACATCATCTCCCACAACGCGCACGACGACGTCGCCTCCCGCTGGGTGCCCCGCATCACCTCGGGCGCGGGCGTGGTGGGGATCGGTCTCTCTGAGCCGGCCGCCGGCTCCGACGCCGGCAACCCGTCCCTGTGCGCGCACCGCGAGAAGGGCGGCTGGGTGCTCACGGGCACCAAGTCGATGTCGTTCGCGATGGCCGCCGAGGCCGCCGTCGTGTTCGCGAAGACCGACGCGGAGGCCGGCCGCGGGCACGGGATCACGGCGTTCGTGCTCGACGTGGCCGCGCTGGAGGAGGCCGGGACGCTCACCCGGGAGCGGATCGACGACATGGGCACGCGCGCCGTCGCCCGCGGGCTCGTGCACCTGGCCGACGCGTGGATCCCGGAGGACGCGATGCTCGGCGCCGAGGGCCAGGGCTTCATCTCCGTCATGCAGGGCTTCGACTTCTCCCGCGCGCTCATCGGCCTGCAGTGCCTCGGGCCGGCGGCCGCCTCGGTCGACGAGACGTGGGAGTACACGCGGAACCGGCAGGCGTTCGACCACCCGCTCAGCAGCTTCCAGGGCGTGGCGTTCCCGCTCGCCGAGGCCGAGACGCAGATCGCGGCCGCCCGCCTGCTCTGCCACCGCACCCTCTGGCTCAAGGACCAGGGCAAGCCGCACACGGCGGACGCGGCCATGTGCAAGTGGCTCGCCCCGAAGACCGCCTACGACGTCATCAACCAGTGCCTGCTGCTGCACGGCCAGCTCGGCTACACGCGCAACCTCCCGTTCGAGCAGCGGCTGCGCGACGTCCTGGGCCTGCAGATCGGCGACGGCACCGCCCAGATCATGAAGATGGTGATCGCCCGGCACAAGGTCGGCCGCGAGTTCGCCCCGTAGCGTGCCCGCCCATCCCCCGAAACGTCAACACGAAGGAGCCCCATGAGCCACGAAACCACCACCGACCTGGCCGGCCGGACCGCCCTCGTGACGGGCGCCGCCTCCGGCATCGGGCGCGGCATCGCCACCGAGCTCGCCGCGCGCGGCGCCTCCGTCGTCGTCCTGGACATCAATTCCGAGGCCGGGCACGACGCCGCCGCGCACCTGCCGCGCGTCGGCGGCGCCCGGCACTCGGCCCGCGCCACGGACGTGACGGACCGGGCGTCCGTGGACGCCGCCGTGGCCGCGGTGCGCGAAGAGTACGGGACGATCGACGTGCTCGTGAACAACGCGGGCTGGGACAAGGTGGGCCCGTTCGTCGACACGGACCCGGCCCTGTGGGACAGGATCATCGGGATCAGCCTGTACGGCACGCTGAACCTGTGCCACGCGGTGGCGCCCGTGATGGCGCAGCAGCGGGCCGCGGACGAGTCCTTCAGCGGGCGGATCGTCAACGTCGCCTCCGACGCCGGCCGGGTGGGCTCGAGCGGCGAGGCCGTGTACTCGGCGGCGAAGGGCGGGGTCATCGCGTTCACCAAGACGCTGGCCCGCGAGGTCGCCCGCCACCAGGTCACTGTGAACTGCGTGTGCCCCGGCCCGGCCGACACCCCCCTGTTCGACTCGATCAGCGCCGACAGCCCCAAGCTGCGCAAGGCGCTCATCAAGGCGATCCCGCTGCGCCGGCTGGCGACGCCCGAGGACCTGGCGGCCGCGGTCGCGTTCTTCGCCTCGCCGGGCGCCGGCTACGTCACCGGGCAGACCCTGTCCGTCAGCGGCGGCCTGACCATGGCGTGAGCCGCGACGGCGCGTAGGATCGGGCCATGACGCGGAAACTCGCACTCTTGGACGACTACCAGGACGTCGCGCGCGACGTCGCCAACTGGGAGGACCTCTCCGGCTGGGAGGTCCACCCGATCCGCCGCCACCTGCGCGGACGCGAGCTGGCCGCCGCGCTGGCCGGGTTCACCGCCGTCGTGGCCATGCGGGAGCGGACGGCGTTCGACCGGGACCTGCTGCAGCAGCTGCCCGAGCTCGAGCTGCTGGTCACCACCGGGGCGCGCAACGCCTCCATCGACGTCGCCGCCGCGAACGAGGCCGGCATCACCGTCTGCGGCACCGGGGCCTCCCCCGCCGCCGCACCGGAGCTGACGTGGGCGCTGATCATGGCGGCGGTGCGCGACATCCCGGGCCAGCAGGCCGCCCTGCGGGAGGGCCGCTGGCAGACCGGCGTCGGCCGCGAACTGGCCGGCCGGACGCTCGGGATCCTGGGCCTCGGGAAGATCGGCACCCGGATCGCCGGCTACGCCCGCGCCTTCGGCATGGACGTGCTCGCGTGGAGCGCGAACCTGACGGACGAGCTGGCCGCGGCCGCCGGCGCGCGCCGCGTCGACAAGCGGGACCTGTTCGCGGAGTCGGACATCGTGGTCGTCACGACCCGGCTGTCGGAGCGGACGCGGCACCTCGTCGGCCGCGCCGAGCTCGAGGCGCTGGGCCCCGACGGCCTGCTGGTCAACACGTCCCGCGGCGGCGTCGTGGACACCGACGCACTGCTCGGGGCCCTGGCCGAGGGGGACCTCGGAGGCGCCGCCCTGGACGTGTACGACGACGAGCCGCTCCAGCCCGGGCACCGGCTCCTGGACGCGCCGCGCACCCTGCTCACCCCGCACATCGGCTACGTCACGCGCGAGCAGTACCGGATCTTCTACCAGGACGCCCTCGAGGACGTGCAGGCGTGGGCGGCCGGCGCTCCGGTGCGCGTGATCACCGGGTAGGGCACCCGGGCGGGCGGGGCGTCAGTCGCGGTGCGACGACGGCGCGGCCGGGGCGCCGTCGAGCCAGGCCAGCACCGCCGCCCGGTCGGCGTCGAGCCGCGGCGGGGCGCCCGCGTGATCGACCGGGGTCCGGGAGAACGTGGCCGGGTTCCGCACCGTGGGGATCCGCCGCTCGCCGTCGCCGGCCTCGACGACCGGGTTCAGGCCCAGGCTCTCGGCGAACTCCACGCCGCCGGCGATCGAGAGGATCGGGGCGCACGGGACCTGCGCAGCGCGCAGCCGCTCGAACCAGTCCTGCGCGTCGCGGGAGGCGAGCCGCCCGGCGAGCAGCGGCCGCAGGGCCTCGCGGTTCACGCTCCGGGCGTGCGATGTCGCGAAGCGCTCGTCGGCGGCCGCGTCGTCGAGCCCCAGCACCGCGCACAGCCGGACGAACTGCGCGTCGTTGCCGACGGCGATCACGATCCGCCCGTCGCGGGCCGCGAACGGCCCGTAGGGGAAGAGGCTCGGGTGGTCGTTGCCCATCCGCTGCGGCACGGCCCCGCCGGCGACGTACGCCGAGGACTGGTTCACGAGCCCGGAGAGGGCCGAGGTCAGCAGGTCGAACTCGACGTGCTGGCCGCGTCCCGAGGCCTGCGCCTCGGTGTACGCGGCGAGGGTGCCGACGGCGGCGTGCAGTCCCGTGATCACGTCGAAGAGCGCGACGCCGGCGCGCATCGGCTCGCCGTCCGCCTCGCCCGTGACGGACATGAAGCCGGAGGCCGCCTGGGCCAGGAGGTCGTAGCCGGGCAGCCCGGCGCCGGCGTCGGTGCCGAACCCGGTGATCGACGTGTAGACCAGCCGCGGGTGCCGGGCCGCGAGCGTCTCAAAGTCGAGGCCGTGACGCGCCAGCGACCCGGGCCGGAAGTTCTCGACGAGGATGTCGGCGCGGGACAGGACGTCGTCCAGCACGCGGCGGTCGGCGGGGTCGGAGAAGTCGAGCGCGATCGAGTGCTTGTTCCGGTTCGCCGCCAGGAAGTAGGTGCTCTCGCCGTCGCGCTCGGGCGGGGACCAGGCGCGGGTGTCGTCGCCGGCGGGGCTCTCCACCTTGATCACGGTGGCGCCCATGTCGGCGAGCAGCATGGTGGCGTAGGGGCCCGCGAGGACGCGGCTGAGATCCGCGACGACGACGCCGGCGAGCGGTCCCGTGCGCGCCTGGCCGGGGCCGGCTGGTTCGTCGGTGCTGCGGGGCATCGCCGCCTCCTTGATCGTGGGTGGTCTCCATCCTGTCGGATTCGACCGATAAGCTGAAATACCGAATCACGGTTCGATTGATACCCATGTGACATATATGTGCGGGGTGGTTCCCACCGGGTCCCGCCGTCCGACATGCTGGCCTCACGCACCGTTCGCGCACCGAGGAAGGACCCCCATGACCGAGACCGCCAGCACCGGCGCAGCCCTGGCCGAGATGCTCGAATGCCCGTCGGCGTTCGGCGACGACGAGCTGGCCCGCCGGGACGAGGTCCGCGAGTTCGTGGACCGCCGCGTGCGGCCGAACATCGCCGACTGGTACGAGTCGGCGCACTTCCCGCGTGAGCTCGTCCCGGAGTTCGGCGAGCTCGGGCTGCTCGGCATGCACTTGGACGGGTACGGATGCGCCGGCCGCACCGCCGTCGACTACGGCCTGGCGGCGCAGGAGCTGGAGGCCGGCGACTCGGGGCTGCGCACGTTCGTCTCCGTGCAGGGGTCGCTGGCGATGACCGCGATCCACCGGCACGGCTCCGAGGAGCAGAAGACCCGGTGGCTGCCACCCATGGCGCGCGGCGAGATCATCGGCTGCTTCGGGCTCACCGAGCCCGCGGCGGGCTCGGACCCCGGCGCCATGACGACGACGGCCGCCGCGTCCGGCGGCGAGTGGGTGCTCAACGGGTCCAAGCGGTGGATCGGGCTGGCGACGATCGCCGACGTCGCGATCATCTGGGCGAAGGCCTCCGTCGACGGCGGGCGCGAGCGCGTCCGCGGCTTCATCGTCCCGACGGACACGCCCGGGTTCAGGGCCGAGCCGATCGGGGGCAAGCTGTCCATGCGCGCGTCCATCCAGTGCGACGTCGAGCTCACGGACGTGCGCCTGCCCCTCGACGCGCTGCTGCCGGAGCACCCGGGGCTCGCCGGGCCGCTGGCATGCCTCGACGAGGCCCGGTACGGGATCGTCTGGGGCGTCGTCGGCGCGGCCCGCGACGCGTTGACGCAGGCCGCCGGCTACGCCCAGGAGCGCACCCCGTTCGGCCAGCCGCTGGCCTCCTACCAGCTGACGCAGCGCAAGCTCGTGGACCTGGCCCTCGAGGTCCAGAAGGCCCAGCTGCTCGCGATCCACATCGGCCGACTCAAGGACGCTGGGGCCCTGCCGAAGCCGCTCATCTCCTCGGGCAAGCTGAACAACTGCCGGACCGCGATCGAGGTGTGCCGCGAGGCCCGGACGATCCTCGGCGGCAACGGGATCACCGGCGACTACTCGCCGTTGCGCCACGCGAACAACCTGGAGTCGGTGCGGACGTACGAGGGAACCGACGAGGTCCACACGCTGATCCTCGGCCACCACCTGACCGGCCACAACGCGTTCAGGCAGGGGGTTCAGTAGCCCCGTGGAGGTCCATCAGGCCCGGGCGTTCCTGGCGGTCGCCGAGCACCTGCACTTCGGCCGGGCGGCCCAGTCCCTGCACATGGCCCAGCCGCCGCTGAGCCGGATGATCCGCCGCATGGAGGCGGAGCTGGGCGCCGACCTGTTCGACCGCAGCACCCGCCACGTCGAGCTCTCCCCGCAGGGGGCGGCGCTCGTCGAGCCGGCACGCGAGCTGGTGCGGATCTCGGAGTCGATGGCCTCGATCGTGCGCGACAGCCTCGACGGGTCCACGGGACGCGTGGCGCTGGGGTTCGCGGGCGGCTCCGTCAACGACCTGGTCGGCGACCTGGCGCGGGAGGTGCGCGCCCGGCGGCCGGGCATCGATCTGGAGCTGCACAGCTCGCAGTTCTCCCACGTCGGCCTCGAACGCGTCCTGGCCGGCAACCTCGACGTGGTCCTGGGACGCTGGGACCACCTGCCGCCGGCCGTCGACTCCCGGCTCGTCGCGAAGGAGCAGCTCCTCGTGGCCCTTCCGGAGGGGCACCGCCTCGCCGCCGAGGACGCCGTGCGGGCGGAGGACCTCGCTGACGAGGCGTGGATCGTCCTCCCGGGCGGCGCCCGGGGCACCCTGACCAACCGGATGCACACGCTCGCGCTCAACGCCGGGTTCGCGCCGAGGCGCCTGCAGACGGCGCCCGACTCGTGGACGATCATGGTCCTGGTCGGCGCGCGGATGGGCGTCTCGCTCACGCTCTCGAGCGTCCGGGAGCACACGCCGGCCCCCGGAGTCGCGTTCCGTCCCCTCGCGCCCGCACCGGATCCGGTGCAGGTCCGGATGATCTGGCGGCGCGACGACGCGAACCCCGCCCTCACCGCCGTCGTGGACATCTCCCGCGAGACGCTGCCGGATCCGGGACGGTGACCGGGACGCCCGCGTAGGATCGGATCGTGCGCGGGCGTGCGGTCGCGGAACGCCGCCCGCCGCACGAGCACGCGCCGTTCGAAGAATTCGTCAGGAGCACCACGTTGAGAATCGCCCTCGCCCAGATCCTCAGTTCGTCCACCCCGGCCGAGAACCTGGAGACCGTCGCCGGGCGGGCCCGCGAGGCCCGCGCCGCCGGCGCCGAGCTGGTGGTCTTCCCCGAGGCCACGATGGCCGCGTTCGGCAACGACCTGAACGCCGTCGCCGAACCGCTCGACGGCCCGTGGGCCCAGCGGGTCCGCGAGATCGCCACGGAGGTGGGCATCGCCGTCGTCGTGGGTCTCTTCACGCCGGGCGACGGCGGCCGCATCCGCAACACGCTGCTCGCGACCGGCGACGGAATCGAGGCCGCCTACGACAAGATCCACCTCTTCGACGCGTTCGGCTTCAAGGAGTCCGACGCCGTGGCCCCCGGCGAGACGCCCGCGACGTTCGCGCTCGGGGGCCTGACGTTCGGCCTGGCCACGTGTTACGACGTGCGCTTCCCGGCCCTGTTCGCCGCCAACGCGCGTGCCGGGGCGCAGGTGCAACTCGTCTGTGCCTCGTGGGGCGCGGGGCCGGACAAGGCCCGCCAGTGGGACCTGCTGACCGCCGCCCGCGCCCTGGACAGCACCTCCTACGTGCTCGCCTGCGGGCAGGCGGACCCGGCGACGCGCGGCATCGAGGCCCCGGACTCGACGCCGCTGGGCATCGGCCGGTCCGCGGCGATCGGCCCGAAGGGCGAGGTCATCCAGCGCCTCGACGGCGCCGAGGGCCTGCTCCTCGTCGACATCGACCCGGACCAGGTGGACGCCGCCCGCGCCGCGATCCCCGTGCTGGAGAACGCCCGGCTGCGCTGAGCACGGTCAACCGTTGAAGGTGGCCCCGCCGTCGGCGGAGTGCACGACGGCGGAGCCCACCGCCGCCCAGACGTGCAGCTGCCCGTCGCGCACGTCGGCGGCGATCGCACCAGGCGCCTCGCCGGCGTCGCCGGCGGCCTCCCAGCTGGCGCCGGCGTCCCCGCTGACGTGGATCGCCCCGTCCGGGGCGATGCCGACAGCCGTGTCCGCGTCGCCGAACGCGATGTACTGCAGCAGGGGCCCGCCGGACGGCTCCGTCCAACTCTTCCCGGCGTCCTCCGAGCGCCAGATCCCGTCCTGCGTGGTCGCGAGGACGGCCTCCCCCTCCGGATGCCCGGCGAGCGCGAACGCGTCCGGCCCCTCGACGCTCTCCCAGTTCTCGCCGTCCTCGGTGCGCACCAGGGCGCCGTCGAAGCCGACCACGGCGCCGGACGCGGCGGTCAGGGCGTGGAAGTCGGACTGGCCGGTGCGGGAGAGCGGCTCCCAGGTGGCGCCGCCGTCGTCCGAGCGCAGCAGGCCGACCGGGTTCGGCAGGTCCGTGCCCGCGCCAGGATGGCCGGACGCGTAGAGCGCGCCGTCGCCGGCCGTGAAGCCCATCAGATCGATGAGCGGCCCGCGGGACTCCGGGCCGCTGCCGTCCGGCATCAACCCGTCCGCGCCGACACCGTCCAGGCCGGCGGCGAAGAGGCCGTGGTGGCTGGCGATGAGGAGTTCGTCGCCGTCGGGGTGCAGGCCGTGGATGTGCCCGAAGTCGGCCGGGCCGTTCTCCGCGGTCCCGTCGCCGGCGGCGTCGGACGCGGGCGGGGCGCTCGGGCTCGCCGTCGCCGGGGACCCGTCGGCCGGGGTCGCCGGCTCCTCGGCCGGCGCGCATGCGGAGAGCAGAAGGGCGAGCAGGGCGGCCGGCGCAAGGGCGCGGGCAGGGGTGCGTGAAAAATTCATGGTGTTCCTTGTCGTCGTCTCGGCACTGGCGTCCGCCGCCCGCTGCGGGGCGGCCGGATGCCGGCCTACGTCCGGCTAATGCAGAGCGCGGACAACGACGGCGGCCGCGGCACGGCGGGCGTCGGGCTCCAGGTGCGCGGCAGGACGGCGAGCGCCGGCAAGGGCGGCAGGAGCCGCTCCCGACGGGCGAGCAGCAGGACGCCGATCGCGGCGACGGCCGCCATCGCGCACATCAGGGCGCCGGCCGCGGCGTCCGCGGAGCACCCGTGCCCGCACCCGGTCCCCTCGGCGGGGGCCGCGGACGCGAGCGGCTGATGCGCGGCGCCGTCGTGCTGGGAAACGGCGGCGGCCGGCGGGGCGTGCCCCGGGCCGCCGTCGGCGGAGAGCGCGTGCGAGAAGCAGGCGACGAGGACCGCGGCCAGCAGGCAGGCGGGCATCAGCAGGCGCCGGCGGCGCCGGACGTGCAGCATGCGTGCCTCCCGTCGCGGTGTCGGGACGATCCTACCGCTCGAGCTTGGTGGCGAGCTCCTTCTCCTCGACGAAGCAGAGCAGCACGAACGCGACGATCGCCAGCGGCGCGATCCACAGGTACAGCGGGATCAGCGCGTGGTTGTACGCCTCGATGATCAGCGTGTGCAGCGGCTCCGGCAGGCTCGTCACCAGGGCCGGCGTGAGCGAACCGCCCGAGGCGCCGGACGAGGCCGCGTCGGCCGGGAGCGTGCTCGCCAGCTCGCTGGTCAGGCGGCTCGCGAAGAGGGATCCGACGACGGCCGACCCGAGCGTCGCGCCGACCTGGCGGAAGTAGTTCGACGACGCCGTCGCCGTCCCCACGAAGCGCAGCGGGAACGAGTTCTGCGCGACGAGGGTCAGGTTCTGCATGGTGGCGCCGAGGCCGATGCCCATCACACCCAGGTAGATGCAGACCAGGACGACCGGGGTGTCGGCGTGGATCGTGGACAGCCCGCCCAGGCCCAGCCCGATGATCAGCGTGCCGACGAGCATGATCTGCTTGTAGCGGCCCGTCGCCGAGATGCGGCGGCCCATGAGGACCGACGTGGCCAGCATGCAGCCCATCATCGGGATCATCAGCAGGCCGGCCTCGGTCGGGCCGAAGCCGGTGACCATCTGCAGATAGGTCGGCATGTAGGCAAGGGCGCCGAACATCATGACGCCGACGGCCAGACCGGCGACCGTGGTCAGGTTGAAGTTGCGGTTCTTGAACAGCAGCAGCGGCATGACGGGCTCGGCCGCCCGGGACTCGACCCACACGAACAACGCGGCTCCGATCACGGCGCCCGCCATCAGCGACAGGATCACCGGGTCGGTCCACGCGTAGGTGTTCCCGCCCCAGGTCGCGAAGAGCACGATCGCCGCTGTCGTCGCTGCCAGCAGCGCCATGCCGAGGTAGTCGATGCGGCCACGGCCCTCGGCCGACGGCTTCGGCAGGCGGATCAGGAACGCGGCGGCGGCGATGGCCAGGAGCCCGAGCGGCACGTTCATCCAGAACGCCCACCGCCAGCCGGGGCCCTCGGTCAGCCAGCCGCCGAGCAGCGGCCCGGCCACTGAGGAGACAGCGAAGACGCCGCCCATGACTCCCATGTACTTGCCGCGCTCGCGGGCGGGCACCACGTCGGCGATGATCGCCTGCGACAGGATGATCAGACCGCCGCCGCCGAGACCCTGCACGGCGCGGGCGGCGATGAGCAGGTTCATGTCCTGGGCCAGGGCGCCCAGGACGGAACCGGCCACGAACACGGCGATCGCGCCGACCAGCAGCACCTTGCGCCCGAACATGTCGCCGAGCTTGCCGTAGACGGGCATCATCACCGTGGACGCGAGGATGTAGGCGGTGATGACCCAGGCCATGTGCTCGACGCCGTTGAGCTCGCCGACCATCGTCGGCAGTGCGGTGGCGAGCACGGTCTGGTTGAGGGAGGCGAGCAGCATCGCCATGATCAGCGCGCCGAAGATCATCCCCAGGTGCTGCTTCGGCTCGCCCGCAGCAGTGGGCGCTGTCTTGCTGTCTGGTGGAGTGCTCATCGTGTTGCTTCGACGACCTTTCGGAAAGTGGCGATGGAGTCTGCGAGGTGCGGCTCGAGGTCGCCGCGGCCCGCGTCCTGGAAATTGGAGAAGGCGAACTTGGTGATCACGCCGGCCAGCATGATCAGGGCGCGCGGCGACTGCTCGGGATCGGGCAGGGTGTCGATCGCCGACCCGTCGACGCCGTCGGCGATGCGCTCGTGCAGCACCTGGGTGACCAGCTCCTCGGCGTCGGACACGTGCTGGATGACGCGTTCGCGCAGCTCGGGGCGGGCCTTGACGACGACGCGGCGCCGGGCCATGCTGCCGCTGACGAACGATGTGGACAGGACCGAGGCGAGCAGGTTGACGGTGCGGACCAGGAGGTCGTCGCCGGAGGCGCGGAACCGCTCGATCGCGTCGTCTCCGACGACGGGAGGCTGCGTCCCGAGGATCGCGTCCTCCTTGGTGGGGAAGTAGTTGAAGAACGTGCGCCGGGAGATGCCCGCCCGCGCGGCGATGGCCTCGATGGTCGCGGCGGCCAGACCGTCGTCGAGCGCGATAGAGGACGCCGCGTCGTGGACGGCATTCCAGGTCTCGACGCGGTTGCGTTCGCGCAACGAGAGTTCAGATTGATTGCTTTGCACAACTAATAATTTATGCACTCATGCAAAATTGCACAAGTGCAAAGTTCGGTGACATCGGACACAAGGGGTCACAGCGGGCTGTTTCGTGTCAAGTCCACTTGACACAGCGGGCGCGGGAACGGACGGTGGGACCATGAGAAGCCCCGCCCTGCAACTGATCCTCCTGGCCGTCGGCTCCCTCGGGGCGCTCATCGCGGCCGCCGCCTGGCGGGTCGAGAGCAACGTGTCCCCCGCCTGGCTGGCCCACCTGCCGACCGCGGCACTCGCCTTCCGGGACGCCTTCATCGCCGCCATCGCGGTGTGGGCC
This sequence comes from Zhihengliuella salsuginis, assembly GCF_014651715.1. Lineage (GTDB taxonomy): Bacteria > Actinomycetota > Actinomycetes > Actinomycetales > Micrococcaceae > Zhihengliuella > Zhihengliuella salsuginis. Next base: position 149,257 of record NZ_BMXK01000005.1, on the reverse strand, counting down.
GTCATGCTCTACTCGGATCCGGCACGCGTCGTCGTCGCCTGGCTGCTGCTGGGGTACGTCGGGCTCGTCGCCGCCGACTACTGGGCCCGCTACGGGATCGCGCGCAGCAATGCCTGACCCGCCCCCGCCGCGCGCCCGCCTGCTGGAGGCGCGGAACCTGCTCGGCCTGACGCAGGCCCAGGCCGCCGTCCGGCTCGGTGTCTCCCGGCAGACCATCAACTCGATCGAGCGGGGGAAGTTCGAGCCGACGCTGAAGCTGGCCCACGGCCTCGCGCAGCTCTACGGCGCGACGATCGAGGAGTTGTTCTTCGACGAGCTCCCCGCCCGCGGCGCCCGCCGGCGCCGATCCGGGTCCGATCGGGCACAACCCCCGTAGCAGCAGCGCCGCAGGCGGCGTATCTTGGGAGTAGGGAATCGCTCGAGGACCGGAGGGACCCAGATGAGCACCTACGCGACGAACGCCGAGCCGCCGCGCGGGCAGCCCCTGTACGGCGCCACGATGGTTCAGGCGGTCAAGCGCTTCTTCACGAAGTACGCCGACTTCACCGGCCGCGCCAGCCGCAGCGAATTCTGGTGGGTGTCGCTCGCGTTCTTCGCCCTCTCGATGGTCTTCCTGCTGATCATGGTCATCACCGTCGGCATGTTCGCGGCCGCCACGGACTTCGCCGCCCTCGACGATCCGGCCGCCGGGGATGCCGTCGGGTTCGGCGCGCTCGGCGTCGCGACCGCCTTCTACGGCGTCATGGCACTCGCCGGCCTCGCCGTCCTGGTCCCGACCATCGCGGTCACCGTGCGCCGCCTGCACGACGCCGGCTTCTCCGGCTGGTGGTACCTGCTCAACCTGGCCCCGGGTGGCAGCATCGCGGTGCTGGTCTTCACCGTCCTGCCCTCCGTGCCCGAGGGCGCCCGCTTCGACGACCCGCCGTACGGCTACCCGCCCGCGCCCAACGCGCCTTTCCTGCTCTCCCCCTACCCGTACGGCGGCTACCCCGGCAGCCAGCCGCACCTGCCGCCCGACCCGACCCGGCCACCGGAGAACCCGACCGCAGGCAACTGGCCGGCACCGCCGTCGTCCCCGCCCGCCGGGGACGGACCGAACCCGCCACGCGAGACCTAGGGAGGCCGCCATGTTCGAGAACTTCCGCCTGGTCCGGGACCCCTCGACCGAACCGCCGCTGAACCGCCCGCTCTACGAGGCGTCGGTCCAGCAGGCCCTGGACCGCTTCCTGCAGAACTTCTTCGTCTTCACCGGCCGCGCCAGCCGCTCCGAGTTCTGGTGGGTGGCGCTCATCGTGTTCCTCACGGGGGCGCTGCTCTCCTGGGTGCCCGGGCTCGGCGAAGTGCTCTCCGTCCTGTTCGGCCTGGCCCTGCTCATCCCGTCCGTGGCGCTCACGTGCCGCCGCCTGCACGACGCCGGCCTGTCCGCCTGGCTGCTGCTGCTGAACCTGGTGCCGGGGTTCGGCACCGCGGCCGTCCTGATCCTCGCGGTCATGCCGTCCCGCGCCGCGGGGGCCAGGTACGACATCGGCCAGCCCGGCGACGCCCCCGTCAACTTCTTCGACAACCCGCCGGAACCGCAACTCTGAGAACCATCTCCCGCCGGCCGCTCGGCCGGCGGGCAACACCCTCCACCTGGAAGGCACGCCGTGTTCGAGAATCTCCGTCTGGTCAAAGATCCCGCCGCCGAACCGCCGCTCGACAAACCGCTCTACGGGGCCACCACCCTGCAGGCACTGGACCGCTTCCTGCAGAACTACGTGGTCTTCACGGGCCGCTCCAGCCGCTCCGAGTTCTGGTGGGTGGCCCTGGTGCTGACCGTGGTCCACGTCGTCCTGAACGCCATTCCGGTCCTGGGCACCGTCCTGTCGGTCCTGTTCTCCCTGGCGACCATCGTGCCCAGCGTCGCGCTGATCGTCCGCCGCCTGCACGACGCCGGATTCTCCGGCTTCCTGGCCCTGATCGGCCTGGTGCCGTTCCTCGGGCAGATCGCGCTGCTGGTGTTCATGGTCCTCGAGCCCAAGCCCGAGGGGGCGCAGTACGACGTCGGCCCGGCCGGCGCCGGCCGGCCCGCACCTCCCGCTGGGGGAACTCCGCAGCCGGCCCCGCCGGCAGCGTCCCCGGCCCCGGCCCCGAACCCGGCCCCGGCCCCGGCGCCCCCTCCGGCAGCCGAGCCGGCAGCGGCACCCCGGCCCGCTCCCGCGCCGGACCCCGAGCCCGCAGCAGCACCCCGACCCGCGGCTGAGCCCGAGCCCGCCCCCGCCCCGGAGGAGCCACGGACGACCGACGCGGCGCGGGACGACGACCAGCGGCCCGAGGGCCCACGGCCGGACGAGCAGCGCTAGAAATCCGCGCCCGATTCCGACGGCGAAGGCCCCGCGCCGGGCCTGATTGTGCTGTGATGGTGGCATGAGACTTGCCACGATCCGCCGAGACGGCCAGCCGGGTGCGACCTTCGCCGCCCTGATCGAGGACGGGCGCGCCCTCGAACTCGTCGGGTACGACGACGTCGGCACCTTCCTCGCCGCCCCCGACGCGGACCGCGCCGAGGCCCTGACGGACACCGGCGGCAAGAGCGGCACCCCGGTCGCCGACGCGGACTTCGCCCCTCTGGTCCCGACCCCGTCGAAGATCTTCTGCATCGGGCTGAACTACCGCAACCACGCGCTCGAGACCGGCAACGAGATCCCCGCCTATCCGACGATCTTCACCAAGTTCGCGGACTCCCTCTGCGGCGCGAACGACTCCGTCGAGATCCCCGCCGAGGAGCACCGGATCGACTGGGAGGGCGAGCTCGCGATCGTCATCGGCACGGGCGGACGCCGCATCGCCGAGCCCGACGCCGGCGCCGCGATCGCCGGCTACGCGGTCTCCAACGACGTCTCGATGCGCGGCTGGCAGGGCCGCACCCCCGAGTGGACCCAGGGCAAGTGCTGGGAGGCCTCCACCCCGGTGGGCCCGTACCTCGTGACCACGGACGAGTTCTCACCCGGCGCGAAGATCGAGACCCGCGTGAACGGCCACGTCGTCCAGCAGGACTCGACGGGCGACTTGATCTTCACCCCCGAGGCCCTCGTCGCCTACTGTTCGACCATGGTGACCCTGCGCCCCGGAGACCTGATCCTCACGGGCACGCCGGCCGGCGTCGCACTGGGCCGGAAGGACCCGGAGACCGGGCGCCGCCCGTGGCTGCGGGCCGGCGACGTACTGGAGACCGAGATCGAGGGCCTCGGCACCCAGCGCACGGTCTTCACCTGACCGGACCCGCACCCCGGAGCACCGCCCCTGAACCCTTCATCCTTCGCTAGTGAGAGGACCCCCGCATGACCGCGAAGACCCCCGATTGGACCGAACGCACCGTCGGAGACATCGAATGCTGGCTGACCGACATGGACGGGGTCCTGGTGCACGAGAACCAGGCGATCCCCGGCGCCGCCGAGCTGATCGACAGCTGGCGGAGCAACGGCCAGCGCTTCCTGGTGCTCACCAACAACTCGATCTTCACCCCGCGCGATCTGCGCGCCCGCCTCCTGGCCTCGGGGCTCGACATTCCGGAGGAGAGCATCTGGACGTCCGCGCTCGCGACCGCCGAGTTCCTGCGCCGCCAGCGCCCGGGAGGCCGCGCGTACGTGATCGGCGAGGCCGGCCTGACGACGGCACTGCACGACGCCGGCTTCATCATGACCGACCACGCGCCGGACTACGTGGTGCTCGGCGAGACCCGCACGTACTCCTTCGAGGCGATCACGCGCGCGATCCGCCTCATCGAGGACGGCGCCAGCTTCATCTGCACCAACCCTGACGCCACCGGCCCCTCGAAGGAGGGCCTGCTGCCGGCCACCGGCGCGGTCGCCGCGCTCATCACGGCAGCGACGAAGAAGGACCCCTACATCGTCGGCAAGCCGAACCCGATGATGTTCCGCTCGGCCCTAAACCGGATCGACGCCCACTCGGAGACGACGGCGATGATCGGCGACCGCATGGACACCGACATCGTCGCGGGCATGGAGGCCGGCCTGCTCACGGTCCTGGTGCACACGGGCATCACGAGCGTGGACGAGGTCGCCTCCTTCCCGTTCCGCCCGGACCTGTCCTACCCGTCGGTGGCCGAGCTGGGGGCCGAGCTCGCCGGCTGAGCGCACGGGCGGACGGCCCGAAAATCCGGACGCTCGGCGACCACGTCCGCGCCGGTCGGTACCGAGCAACCGAGCATGGACCCGCCGGCCTGACTCTGCCCGCACGTCGAGACTCTGCCCGCACAAAAGCAGAGTTTCGCCATCCGGGCAGAGTCGGCCGCCGACACGCCTCGACGCAGACTTCTACGCGGCGTAGAATCGCGCTGGGTCGACATCGGCCCTTCTCATCGACCGGAGGCGCCATGCACGAGCGGCACGAACGCCTCGCACGCGCGCTCGTCTCCGCGCTCGTCAGCACGCTCGCGACGGCCTGCGCGCACGACCTCGGCGGAGGCCACTACCCGCACCCCGTGGTCATGGGCCTCGTCTTCGCGGTTGCCGTCCCGCTCTGCCTGGTCGCCGGCGGCCGCCGCGTGACGTTGGCGACGCTGGCCTCCGCCGTCGCCGCCGCCCAGGTGCTGCTGCACGCGGCGTTCACGTTCATCGCCCCGCAGGTCACCGTCGGCGCCCTCTCCGCAGAACTCGGCACGACGGCGTCCGCCGCCCACGCGCACCACCTCGACCCCGGCGCCCTGCAGCAGGCTGCGGCTTCCGCCGCCCACGCGTCCCATGCCGGAGCCTCCGCCCTGCCGGCGACCCACATGCTCGGCACCCACCTGCTCGCCGGTGCCGCGACACTGGTCGTTTTGCGGTCCGGGTGGCAGGCGCTGCGGCGGATGTCGGCCGCCCTCGCACTCGCGACGGCCGACGCCGTCACGGCCGGACGCCGTGCCGCGCGCGCGATCTCCGCGGCGCTGGCTGCGGCCGCCGTCGCCGTCGTCGAGATCGGCGCGCCCGTCCGCGCCCTGCTGTTCGGCACCGGGCGGAGCCGGACGGCCCCGCGCTGGGCCCGGCGCGTCGCCACCGGGTCCACCCCCGTCCAGCTGCGCTCCCTCCTCCTCGCCGCCGCGCTCGTGCTGCGCGGCCCGCCGGCGGCCCCCTCGCCCCGGTTCCACCCGGCCGCCTGAACGCGGCCGCCCACAACACCCGCGGAGCGCACGCGCGCCCGCATTCGAGGAGAATCCCCATGCGCAAGAACACGTCAACCTCCCCTGCCCGGAACACGTCCGCCGCACGCACTCGGAAAGGAGCGGCGGGCCGGGCGACGGCCGGTGTCGTCCTCGCCTCGGCCGCGGTCCTCGCGTTCCCCGCGGCCGCCAGCGCCCACGTGAGCGTCGACGCGTCGACGACGGCCGTGGGCGAGTACGCGACGCTGACCTTCGCGATCGGCCACGGCTGCGAGGGCTCGCCGACCGAGTCGGTGACCGTCGACTTCCCGGCCGAGATCGGCAGCGTGAAGCCGACCGCCAAGCCCGGCTGGGACATCGAGGTCTCAGAGGAGTCCGGTCCCCGTTCCGTCACCTACACGGCTGCCGAACCGCTGCCGGACGAGCTGCGCGACACGATCGAGATCGCCGCCCTCCTGCCCCTCGACGGCGAGGCCGGCGACGTGCTGACCTTCCCCGTCGCCCAGGAGTGCACGGAGGGCGGGAACGTCTGGGACCAGGTCGCCGACGGCGGGACCGAGCCCGAGCTGCCCGCGCCCCAGCTGACCCTGACGGCGGCCGAGGACGAGGCTGCCGTCGCGAACCCCGGTGCCTCCGCCAGCGCGGAACCGGACGCTGCGGACGAGCCCGCCGCCGACGCGCAGGCGCGCGCGATCGGCACGGGCGGGCTCATCGTGGGCACGCTCGGAGTGGCCCTGGCGATCGTGGCCCTGCGCCGCCGACGCTAGGAGACGGGCGGGTGCGGCGGCGGCGGCGCGGACGTCGATCGACTTCCGCGCCGCCCCGGACTCCCCGTCCACAGGGAGCCGGTCCGCCGCCGCCGTCCCCAACGTGCCGGCCGGAGGACCGGCGCCGTGCCGCGTCCAGCAGGATCGGTCGCATGACACGCTTCCTTCGCACCTCAGAGGACCCCCGCCGCCGCGCCGAGACGGAGGCGGTGCGCCACCGCCACCACACCGGCAAGCTGCTCCGCCTGCGGCCGGGCATCTACTTTCCGGCCCGGGAATGGGACGCGATGGATGCCTTCGCCCGCTACCGGGTCTTCGTCGACGCGGTCTTCGCGAGCACTCCGAACGCGGTCGCCGGCGTCGAGACCGCCGCCCTCCTCAACGGGCTGCCCGTCCTCACCGTCCCGCCACGGGTCGTCCTCCGTGCCCCGACCCGTGGCTTCGCCCGGACCCTGCCCGGCCGCCGGCTGGGGCCCACCGGCACGGGACCGCTCGGGTTCGCCGTCCAGTACCAGGCCCTGCCCCCGTCCGGGACCCGCCGCCTCTGGAACGCGCACGACCTCCCGACCTCCATCGCCGTCCCCCCGTTGGCGGTCACGGCCGTCGAATGCGCGGCCCTACTCCCCTGGGTCGACGCCGTCGTCGCCGTCGAAGCCGCCTTGCGGCGGGCCCGGGTGCTGCACGACGACGCGCTGATGACGCCGCTGCGACTGGGCGCGGCACTGGGATCGTACTCGCCGACCCGGCAGCGACGGGCGGCGCGGGTTCTGGAGTTCGCCTCGGCGGAGCCGGCAACCGCCCTCGAATCGTTCGACCGCGCGGTGGCGGCGCTCCACGGGGGCCGGGGCACGCGTCGGCGGACAACGATGCCGGCGGCATCGTAAGGTCACGCGGACCGGCAGAGTCGAGCTGAAACCGCCAGTCAGAGCGCAGGCGTTCTTGGTGGAGCCCTAGACCGGCCCCGTTTGACGGGATACCTTGTGACTATCCGGGTCCGCCAGCCGGCCCGGGTGACCGGCAGAGCATTCCATTCCTTGTGTCACCACGGATATCGAAGGAAGTCTCCCATGCAGACCCCCGCACTCCCCACTCGACTCCTCGCCGAGTTCATCGGCACCTTCGTCCTCGTCTTCGGCGGCTGCGGTTCGGCCGTCTTCGCCGCCTCGGTTCTCACCGACGACTCGATCAACATGGGCATCGGCTTCCTCGGCGTCGCGCTCGCCTTCGGCCTGACAGTCCTCGTCATGGCCTACGCCGTCGGCCACATCTCCGGCGGCCACTTCAATCCGGCCGTCACCCTCGGCGCCGTCCTCGCCGGCCGCGCGGAGTGGAAGGACGTCCTCCCCTACTGGGTCACCCAGATCGTCGGGGCGACTGTGGCCGGCGCGATCCTGCTGGCCATCGCCACCGGCAAAGACGGGTTCGACCCGGTCGCGTCCGGGTTCGCGACCAACGGCTACGCCGAGCGCTCGCCCGACGGGTACTCGCTCGCGGCGGTGCTGATCGCCGAGATCGTGCTGACCGCGATCTTCCTCTACGTCATCCTGGGCGCCACCGATCGGCGGGCACCGGCGGGCTTCGCGCCGATCGCCATCGGCCTCTCGCTCACGCTCATCCACCTGGTCTCCATCCCGATCAGCAACACGTCGGTGAACCCGGCCCGCTCGCTCGGCGTCGCGTGGTTCGCGGGCCCGGACGCCCTCATCCAGGTCTGGGCCTTCATCGTCGCCCCGCTCGTCGGCGCGGCGATCGCGGGCCTGACCTACAGGATGCTGTTCCCGGACCCGGAGGTCGCCGAGGCGCTCATCGGCGAGGCCTAGACTCCGGTGCCGTCCTCCCGGTACCGGGCCGCGAGCTCGGTCCGGGAGGCGACGCCGAGCTTCGCATAGATCCGCGTCAGGTGGTACTGCACCGTCTTCACCGAGACGAACAGCTCCTGGCCGGCCTGCTTGTTCGTCGCCCCCGTGGCCACCAGGCGCACCACGGCGGCCTCCTGGCCGGTGAGGACGCTCCAATCCGTCGCACCGTCCCGCTGCTTCTCGCCGCGTTCGCTGACCAGGCCCGCAGCCTGCAGTTCCCGGTCGCAACGCTCCACCGAGTTTCCGGCGCCCAGCCCGGCGAAGCCCTCGCGGGCCCGGTGCAGGGGGACCGCGCTGTCCCGGCGCTTGCCGGCCCGACGCAGCGTCTGCCCGTAGGCGAACTCGATCCGTGCGCGGTCGTACGGCAGGTCGAGCCCGTCGAGCCCGGCCAGCGCCGACTCGAACTCCTCGCGTGCGGCCTCGATGTCGCTCTGGGCCCCGAGCACGCGGCCGCGCACCGCGTGCAGCTTCGCCCGCGACGTCCGGTGGCTGCGGAGATCGGCCAGCTGCTCGAACTCGTCGAGGAAGGCACACGCCTCCTCGAGGCGGTCCGTCATGACCAGGGCATTCGCGTACAGATCGGGCCACGGCCAGAACCCGGGCTCGCTGGTGAGCGCCCGCCGACCCAGCACGGGCTCGAGCGCACGCAGCACCCCCTCGTAGTCGGCTCGCGCCTCGGCGATCTGGGCCTTCGAGATCGCGTACGGCAGCTGCATGATCAGGTAGTCGCCGGCGGTGGACTGCCCGAGATGCAGGTGGCGTTCCGCCTGCTCCATCTCGCCGCGCAGCGCGTGGATCTGGGCCGACGTCCAGTGCAGCAGGGGCCGGACCAGGTCGACGCCCGTCGAGGTGCACAGCACGTGCGCGCGTTCGACCACACCGAGCGCGGCCGTCCAGTTCCCGAGGCCGAACTCGGCACGGGCCAGCCACGCGCTGGCCCACAGCGAGATGCGGAACGAGCCGTAGCTGAAGTCGGTGGACACCGCCGAGGAGAGTTCCTCCCGCGCCGTCTCGAACTGGTCCATGGCCAGGTGCAGCCAGCCGCTGCCCATGCGGACCCGCTGCCCCTGGGCTCCGAGGTCGTCCCTGGAGAGCAGGTGCCGATACTGGGCTTCCGCCTCCTCTTTCCGGCCCAGGGCGCCGAGGCCGAGGCCCCGGATGGCGACCGCCTCGATCGCTGCCGGGCTGTCCGGCTCGGCGGCCTCCTGCGCCCGGCCGGCCCAGGTCACCAGGGATTCCCCATCCCAGCGGACGAGCGAGTCGAGGACGCGGCGCTGGGCGATGAGAGCACGGGTCTGCCGGGCCCCGTCCCGGCCGGCCAGCGTCCACGCCTGCGTCAGGAGCATGTCGGCCTCCTGCTGCCGGCCCTGCAGGATCGCCATGTAACCGGTGACCGCGTTGCGCTCCGGTCCGGGCGCGTACTGGTTGATCTCGTCGACGTAGGTCAGGGCCCGCGGCAGTTCGCCGGCGCCGACCATCGCGTCGACTGCCTGCAGGAGCAGGTGCTGGTGGGACGCCCCCTCCGGGGTGAGTCTGCCGGCGGTGAAGAGCGCGTTGGCCGCGACGGACCAGGCCCCGACGTCGGCCTGGCGGGCGGCGTAGGCGCGCAGCCGCTCGGCGAGCTCGGCGTCCGGCAGCAGCGCCGCGGCGGCCAGGTGGTCGAGCGCGCTGCCCTCGTCGGACACGACGTCCGCGGCCCGGCGGTGCAGTTCGATCCGGCGGGAGAAACCCAGCGACCGGTAATACGCGGCCCGCTCGACCTCGGAGGCGAATTCGGTGCTCAGGTCTCCGCTGTCCCCGGAAACGGACAGCAGGCCGTCTCCGGTCAGGATCGCGAGCACCGCCAGCGGGTCGTCGCAGGCGGAGAGGCCCACGACGTCCGCCAGCCGGGCCCTCCGGCCCAGGACGGCCGCGGATTCGACGAAGCCGCGCGCGGGCGGTTCGAGTCCCTCCAGCCGCTCGACGGCGTCGTACACCAGTGCCCGCGGAGCGGGCATGTCGCGGTGCCACTGCCGCCAGAAGGCGGTCGGCTGCTCCTCCAGCAGGTGCAGCAGATGGCGCAGATTGCCGCCGCAGTAGCCGGCGAGGCGGTGGGCGATGGGTTCGGACAGCCCGATGCCCTCCCGCGCGGCGGCCAGCTCCATGATCTCGGCAGTCGTGAGCGCGCCGACCGGCAGCTGGTGGATGTGCCGGTCCTCCAGCAGATCGCGGCAGGGGCCGGGCAGCCGGTGCAGGGCCGAATCCCGGACGATCAGGAGCAGCAGCACCCGCAGCCCCGCCAGGCGCCTGACGACGTACAGGAGGGCGCGCATGCTGTCGTCGTCGACCGCGTGGAAGTTGTCGACGACGACCACGCGCGGCCGCTCGCGACCGGCCCGCCCGAGGTCGTCGAGCAGCTCGCCCCCGGGGATCCCCGGCACCGGCTCCGCCGCCGGATCCAGTGGGCCGAGGGAGGAGCGCAGCTGCCCGACGACACCGCCGGGCACGGCCCGCTCCCAGCTGGTGCCCGTCACATAGTGCAGGCTCGGCTCCCCGTCGGCGAAGGGCCCGCCGCCGGGCGCCCCGGTCCGGAGGCGCTGCTCGTCGAGGAACTGGCCGACCAGGCGCGTCTTGCCTGCGCCGGTTCCTCCGCGCACGAGCAGCACCCGCGGGTGGCCCCGCCCCGCGTCCTCGAGGGCCCGTGCCAGCGTGCGCACCTCTCCGCCGCGGCCCACGAAGGGCCCGCGGTCGGCGGCGTCCCCCGCCGGCAGCGGGGAGTCGCGGCCGGCCGCGGGAGCACTCCGGCGCGCAGGCGGCGTCCCCCGCGGGTCCTCCGCGGAGTCCTGGCCTTCGGGTGCAGTCATCGGTCTCCGTCGCTCGTCGTCCTGCCACGCGCCGCGGCGCACTTGATGTGTCGCACGCTACATGACATCAGACGCCGGCCGGCTCCGGCTGTTCCGCATCCTGGACCACGACGTCGTTCTTGGCCCGCGCCGGGACGATCGCCGTGACGACGGCGCCGAAGAGCGCGATGCCGGCGAAGATGTAGAACGCCGCGATGTTCTCGAGGCCGGCGCCGATCAGGATGCCGCCGACCAGCGGGCCGGCGATGCCCCCGAGGCGCCCGAACCCCGCGCACCAGGCGACGCCTGCCGCGCGGGCGTTGGAGCTGTAGTAGTTCGAGACGAGGCCGTAGACGAGCACCTGCGTCCCGATCGTGCCGCAGCCGGCGGCCGCGACGAACAGCAGGAGCAGGGCCATCGGCAGACCCATGGTCAGCAGGATCATGGAGACCGCCGCGAGGACGAAGGTCGTGGCCACGACGCGTTTCGCACCGAATTTGTCGGCGGGACGCGAGGCGATCATGCCGCCGAGGATCGCACCGACGTTGAGCACGAGCAGGAACGTCAGCGACATGTCCGCCCCGTACCCGAGCCGGCCCATGATGTCCGGCAGCCAGGTGGTCAGGCCGTACGTGAGCAGCAGGCCGGAGAATCCCATCAGGCCCAGCAGGAGCGTCGGCCACGCGTACTTCCTCGTCACAAGGGCGGAGAAGCCGCGCCTGCGATCCGCCTTCTCGGAGGCGGTCAGCTCGCGGTCCGGGGCCGGCACGTCGACCTCCAGCGGCATGCCGAGGCGACGGGCGAGCACGTAGGACTCCTCGACGCGACCGGCGGCGAACAGCCACTTCGGCGATTCCGGCATCTTGGCCAGGGCCAACGGCAGCAGGAAGACGATCGGCAGGGCGCCGAACCACATCAGACCGCGCCAGCCGATCGAGTCGGGGATGACGATCGCGAGCAGCGACGCGAGGACGCCGCCGATGGGGACGCCGGAATACGTGACGGCGTTGAGCAGATTGCGTTTGCCCTCGGGGGCGAACTCGGCCACGACGGCGCCGGCCGTCGCGACCAGGAGGCCGATGCCGATGCCGGTGAAGAACCGGAAGAAGCCGAACGTGGCGACCGAACCGGCCATGGCTGTGGCGGCCATGCCGACCGAGAACCAGACGATCCCGGCGACCGTCAGCTTGCGGCGGCCGAGGTAGTCCCCGGTCGCTCCCGCGGTCAGGGCGCCGACGAGGACGCCGATGAGTGCGTAGCTGCCGAGCGCGCCGGCCTGGACGGGGGTCACCGCGCCGATCTGGGAGGGGTCGGCGAGCAGGGTCGGGACGACCGTGCCGTACACGACGAGGTCGTATCCGTCGAAGATCATGCAGAGCGTGGTGATCGTGACGACCCAGGTGACCGTCTTGCGTTGCTGCGGTGTGACCGCGCGGGTTGATGAGGACATGTCAGACTCCGTTGTCTCGGCCGGCAGGACTGCTCGGCATGGTGAGAAAGTGGGCGGCCCGGTTTTCCCCCTCCGGGCCGCCGGAGAGGATCAGCCGAGGTCTCCCCCGGCGACCGGCAGCGTGCTGCCGGTGATGTATCCGGCCTCGTCCGAGGCCAGGAACGTGATGGCCGCCGCCTGCTCGGCGAGCGTGCCGTAGCGCTTGAGGAAGGACGCATCGACCGTCTGGTCGATGTGGGCCTGGAACCAGGCCTTCTCCGTCTCGTCCTGCGGCACCGGGGTGCCGCGGGAGATCTTCCGCGGCGGCGCCTCGGTCCCGCCGGGGGCCGTCGCGACGACGCGGATGCCCTGCCCGGCGAACTCGAAGGCCAGCGAGGCGGTCATGGCGTTGATCGCGCCCTTGGCCGCGCTGTACGGAATGCGGTGGATGCCGCGGGTGGCGGCGCTGGATACGTTGACGATGGTGCCCGCCCCCTGCTCGACCATCTGCGGAAGCACCGCCCGGCACGTGTAGAGCGTGGTCATCAGCGACCGCGTGATCTCCGCATCGATCTGCCGGTCCGTGAATTCGGTGAAGGGTTTGAAGTTGATCGCCCCGCCCACGTTGTTGACCAGCACGTCGATCCGGCCGTGTTCGGCGACGGCCGCGGCGACGGCCGATTCGGCGCCGGCGTAGGCCTCCAGGTCGGCCGTCGTCGAGAAGGCGGCTCCACCCGCTGCGCGGATCGACTCCGCGACGTCGTGCACCTGCTCCGCCCGGTCGATCAGCACGACGTGCCCGCCCTCCGCGCCGATCCGCCGGGCCACCGCTTCGCCGATACCCTGTGCGGCACCGGTGACGACGACGACGCGGCCCGCGAACCGGCCGGCGAAGAAGGCGGGCCGTGCCGCAGCCGGCTCGGCCATCAGGCGGCCCCGGCTTCTGCGTGCACGCCCTGCTCGTGGGAGACGCCGGTGGCGAAGCGCTCGTAGTAGAAGTTCGCGGGCTCGATGCCCTGGTTCTTCCAGTACCCGCGGACGGCGTCGACCATGGCGGGCGGGCCGCACAGGTAGACGTCGATATCGCCCTCGCCCAGGTGCTCGTCCGTCAGGTGCTGGGTGACGTAGCCCTTCCTGGGGTGCTCGGAGTCCTTGTCGGCGACGATCGTGTCGAACGTGAAGTTCTCGATCGCCGCGGCGTAGCGCTCCAGCTCCGCGACCTCGACGAGGTCGTGGTCGAAGGTGACCCCGTACGCCATGTGAATCGGGTGGGCCGGCTGGATGCCGGAGGCCGCGATTTTCTCGAGCATGGCCAGCTGCGGGGCGATGCCCGTGCCGCCGGCGAGCATCAGGGTACGGCGCTTGATGTCGCGCAGGAAGAAGCTGCCGACCGGGCCCTCGAGGACCAGTTCGTCGCCCTCGGCCGCGCGCTCCCTGAGGTACGTCGTCATGACGCCGTCCGGGGCGGTGCGGACGAGGAACTTCAGCTTCTGGTCGTCGGGGCCGGAGCTGAACGAGTAGCTGCGCTCCTCGTCGGTGCCCGGGACCTTGATGTTCATGTACTGGCCCGGCAGGAAGTGCAGCTCGTCGCGGTTCTCGACCTCGAGGGTGATGCCCGCCGTGTTGTCCGCGTACCAGTGCAGGCGCTCGATGGTGGCCTTGAACTCGGCGATGCCGGTCTTGGCCATCTCGGCCGTCCCCGCCATGCGCAGGACCAGGTCCGATTCCGGGCTCATCTGGCACGGGAGGCAGAAGCCCTCGTCGGCCTCGTCGTCGGTGAGGGCCTCGTCGATGTAGTCGCCGCCGTCGTACGTGCCGGACTCGCAGAACGCCTTGCAGGTGCCGCAGGCGCCGTCGCGGCAGTCCAGCGGGATGTTGATCCTCGCCTTGTAGGCCGCGTCCGCGACCGTCTCCATGGGATTGACCTTGATGAACTTCGTCAGTCCGTCTTCGAAGGTCAGTGCAACTTTGTGGCTCATATCGTCCGCCTCTAGATGTGGTAGATGTCCACCACGTGGTGGATGTAGTCGTTCTTCAACACGACCTTCTTCTTGGTGATCACCGGCTGCGAGCCGGAGAGGTCGATCGTGTAGAAGGAGGTTCCGAAGTAGGTGTCCGTCGTCTGGTAGCGGTAGTAGAGCGTGTACCAGTTGAAGCGCACGTCCACCGTCTCGCCGCGCTTCTCGACGATCTCGACGTTGGAGATGTTGTGACCGGTGCGCGGCTCGGGCAGGCTGGTGGCGCTCGAGCGGTCGGTACGGATGCGGAAGACGCGGTCCTCGATGCCGCCGCGGTTCGCGTAGTAGATCAGCGAGATCTCCTGCTGCGGGTCCTCCGTCAGCTGGCCGTCGTCGTCCCAGGCCGGCATCCAGAACTCGGCCTCGGGGTCGTAGCAGTCGATCCACTTCTCGAATTCGCGGTCGTCGAGGAAGCGGGCCTCGGTGTAGAGGAACTGGCGGATGCGCTCGAGCAGGGTGGCCGTTTCGGCTGCACTGAGCCCGGTGCTCTCCGGTGCAATCGTGGTCATGGTGGTGTCCTCGGTTCGTGGTTCGTGGTGCCGTTGTCGGTGGTGGCGGGGCTATCGGCCGTTGGACCGCGAGGCCGCCTCGGCCTGCTCCGCTGCGACGGCGCCCCGCATGGTCTCCGCCCAGTAGCTGTGCTGGACCGGGTAGAGGCCCTCGTCCTCGGTCTTCGCGCCCGAGGAGATCGGGTTCAGGCCGAGCCCCTTGGCGGTCTCGTCGGGCCCGGCGTGCTGGTGGGTGACACCGCGGGACATGTCGTTCCACGGCGCCGTCTTCGCCAGGTACGTCTTCTGACAGGAGCGGAACTCCTCGAGGTCGTCCGGCGTCGCCATCCCGGTGGCGTTGAAGAAGTCCTCGTACTGGCGGATCCGGTTGGTCCTTGCCTCGGCCGACTCGCCCTTGGGCGCGATGCAGTAGATCGTGACCTCGGTCTTGTCAGCGGAGATCGGGCGGAAGTGGCGGATCTGCGACGAGAACTGGTCCATGAGGTACACGTTCGGGTACAGGCAGAGGTTGCGGGAGGCACCGACCATGAACCGGGCCCGGTCCTCGCCGAACTCCTCGGTCCAGGCCTCGAGCTTCTCGTAGTTCGGGCGGTCCTCCGGGTTGCCCCACCACATCCACAGCAGCAGGTGGCCGTGCTCGAAGGAGTAGTAGCCGCCGCCCTGCTTGCCCCACGTTCCGGCGTCCATGGCCTTGGTCTCGTTCGTGGACTCCCCGGACGTGCGGCGGGCCGTGGTGGCCGCGTAGTTCCAGTGGGTCGCTGAGACGTGGTAGCCGTCGGCGCCGTTCTCCGCCTGGACCTTCCAGTTGCCGTCGTAGTGGTAGGTGGAGGACCCGCGGACGACCTCCAGACCCTCCGGCGACTGGTCGACGATCATGTCGATGATCTTGGCGGACTCGCCGAGGTGCTCCTCGATGGGCAGCACGTCGTCGCTGAGGCTGCCGAAGAGGAAGCCGCGGTAGTTCTCGAAGCGCGCGACGTGGGTCAGGTCGTGGGAGCCGTCCTTGTTGAACTGCTCGGGGTAGCCGGCATCGCGGGAATCCTTGACCTTGAGCAGCTTGCCCTTGTTGTTGAACGTCCACCCGTGGAACGGGCAGGTGAAGTTCACCCGGTTGTCGGTCTTGCGGCGGCAGAGCATGGCGCCGCGGTGGCTGCACGCGTTGACGATGCAGTTCAGCTCGCCGTCCTTGGAACGGGAGATGATCACGGGGGTGCGGCCGATGTGGGTGGTGAAGTAGTCGCCCACGTTGGGGATCTGGGACTCGTGGGCCAGGTAGACCCAGTTCTTCTCGAAGATGTACTTCATCTCCAGCTCGAAGATCTCGTCGTCCGTGAAGATCTCGCGCTTGACGCGGTGGACGCCGTTTTCAGGATCCTCGACGACTGCTTCCTTCAGCTGGTGCTCGATCTGGTCGAGAGTCTCGGTCATGGCGAACTCCTTCAATGCAAGGTGTGGTTAACCACCGGGAACGGTGGGGTAAATGTCGTGCTCTACACCCTGCCCGACTGTAACGACCGTCACACTAGGTGAATGCCTAGGGTTCGCCTAGGCGTCGTTTCAGACGGGAAACGTCCTAATCAACAAGCAAAAAGTACTTGTCAGCCGGCGGTCCCGTCCCTAACGTGATCAGAGTTGTCGCGCCACACCCCAGCGCTTCTCCCCCTTCGTTTCGAGGACCCATTGCCAGCACTTCCCAGCACCGCCGAACCAGGTCCGGCCGTCGCCGTCGCCCCGCGGATCCGCCTCGCCGACGCCTCCGTCTCGGCGATCGTTGCCGGCTTCATCGCCGTCGCCGTCTCCTACGCCGGGCCGCTGCTCGTAGTCCTCGAAGCGGCGCAGCAGGCCGGGCTCACTCCCACGCAGACCTCGTCCTGGGTGTGGGCGATCTCGATCGGCAGCGGGCTCTGCTGCGTCGTCCTGAGCCTGTTCACCCGGATGCCCGTCATGGTGGCCTGGTCCGTGCCCGGAGCCGCCCTGCTGATCACCGCCCTGGGCGACTACTCCTTCGCCGAGGCGGTCGGCGCCTACATCGTCGCGGGCGCGATCGGCCTGGTCCTCTCCGTCACCGGGCTCTTCGGCTGGCTGATCCGGCTGCTGCCCAAGCCGGTGCACGCGGCCGTGCTGGCCGGGGTGCTGATGCCGTTCGTCCTCCAGGTGGCGCCGGCGCTGCTCGACGCACCCGCCGTCGCGGGCGCCGTCGTCGTGCTCTACCTGGCGGGACGGCGCTTCCTGCCGCGGTTCGCGGCCCTGCTGGCGCTGGCCGGCGGCGTCGCGGCCTCCGCCGCGACGGGCACGCTCGGCTCGCCGGGCGCAGCACTGTCCATCACGACGCCGGAGCTCACGGCCCCGGATTTCACCTGGCGTGCGATCCTCGGCATCGCGATCCCCCTGGTGATGGTGACCATGGCCGGCCAGAACGGTCCGGGCCTGGCCATGATGCACACGTTCGGCTACCCGGCGAACGACCGGCTGCTGCTGACCAGCACGTCCGCCGCATCGATCGTGTTCGCCCCGTTCGGCGCCCACGCGCTGAACCTGGCGGCCATCACCGCCGGCATCGCCTCGGGGCCCGACGCGCACCCGGACCCGGCGCGGAGGTACGTGGCCGGCGTGGCGTGCGGCTCGTTCTACATCGTCTTCGGCATGTTCGGGCACAGCATCGTCGGCCTCCTCGACGCGGTCCCGGACCAGCTCGTCACCGCGACGGCCGGGGTCGCCCTGCTGTCGGCGCTGCAGGGCGCGCTGTCCGACACGATGAACCCGGCCGGCTCAGGGGCCGGGCACCGCGCGGCCGGGATCGAGGCAGCCGTCATCACGCTGCTGGTCACCGCCAGCGGCGTCGCGCCGTTCGGGATCGCCGCCCCGCTCTGGGGCATGCTCGCCGGCGGCGCCTCCTACCTGCTGCTGCGCCGGCGCGGGTAGCCGGCCCGCGGCCACCGGAGGGCTCGATAGGCTGGAGGCGATGAAGCCGACACCCGAGACCGCCACCGCCGCGACGGCACGTGCCGAACACCCCAGCCGCGTGGAGCGCTGGGAGCGGCGCACCGAGATCCCGATGATCCTGATGGCCCTCGCGCTCCTCGCCGCCTACGCCTGGCCGGTGATCGACACGAGCCTGCCGCCGACCCTCGAGCAGTTCCTGCGGACCGTGACGTGGACGGTCTGGGGCGCCTTCGCCGTCGACTTCGGCATCCGCTTCTCGCTGGCCGAGCGGCGGCTCCGCTACGCGCTGCACCACTGGTACGACGTGCTGATGATCGCCGTCCCCGCGTTCCGGCCGCTGCGGATCCTGCGCGTGCTGAGCGCGGCCCGTCTGTTGAACCGCATGCTGACCCGCCGGCTCGTGGGGCGCACCAGCATCTACGTGGCGCTGACGTCGATCGTCTGCGTGTTCTTCGGCGCGATCGCCGTCCTGGACGTGGAGCAGGGGCACCCGGACGCGAATATCACCACCATCGGGGACGCGCTCTGGTGGGCGGTCGTCACGAGCGCGACGGTCGGCTACGGCGACTTCTACCCGGTCACGACGGCGGGCCGGCTGATCGCGGTGGGCCTGATGCTCATCGGGATCGCACTGCTCGGCTCGGTGACGGCCGGCGTGGCCTCTTGGGCGGTCTCCGCCGTCGAGAAAGAAGACAGCGAGCCCGGGGCGCGGCCGGCCGGGTGAGCTCCGGGGCTGGCGCCCCCCCCCGGCCGGAGCCGACGACGTCACGCGCCCTCGCTCCCGGGCAGCACCCCCGCCGTCGTCAACGTGTAGACCGCGTCGGTGCGAGCGACCCGTTTCCACCCGGCCCGCCAGCGTGATCCCGCTGAATGCAACGGCACGAGCGGCCGGGAAACGGGTCGTTCGCCGGGGACTGAGAATCGGCTCACAGAACCTCGTTCTTATTTGAACTGACCGGTCAGTTTGAATAGAATCGAGGCGTGCTCTTCGCAGACTCGCTGTCCATCGACGGCCACCACGCCCCCCTGCTGCGCCCCACGTCCCTCGTGGCGCCGGCCTCCGAGCTGACCCTCGTCACCGCCCCCACCCAGCAGGCGCGCACCGCGCTCGCCCTGGGACTCAGCGGGCGCATGAAGCCCGACGGCGGCTCCGTCGCCTGGGAGTCCGACGCGGACATCCGCGCGGTCCGCCGGGCCTCCGCCCTCGTCGACTCCCCCGAGATCAACGAGCCGGAGCAGCACCTGCGCGTCAAGGACCTCGTGGCCGAGGACCTCGCCCTGCTGCCCGGCCCGTTCTGGGGCACCGTCTCCGCGGCCCGCTGGCTCGCGTCCCACCGGCTCGACCACCTCGCGAACGAGTGGGTGGACGCGATCAGCCCCGAGGACCGGCTGCACCTGCTCGCCTCGCTGAGCCTGCAGGACGGCAACGTCAAGCTGCTCGTCTTCGACTCCCCCGACCGGCACGACCTGCCCGGAGCGGAGTGGACCCGCCTGTTGCGCGACGTCTCCACCGGACGCCGGCAGCCCGCCGTCGTCGCCGTCGTGCAGCACATCCCCGACGGGTGGGACGGCCGCACGGCCGCCGCCGAAAAGGACAACCTCCCCCGCCCCGCGGCCGAGGAGCACCCGGACACCGAAGAACCCACCGACCCTCAGGCTGACTCGTGACGACATTTCAACTGGCGCGCTCCGAACTCAAGCGCATGACCAACGGGCGGCTCGCGAAGATCGCGATCGTCGCCCTGACCCTGGTGCCCCTGCTCTACGGCGCGCTGTACCTCTACGCGAACTGGGACCCCTACGGGAACCTCGACAAGGTCGACGCCGCGATCGTGAACCTCGACGAGGGGTCCACGGCCGGTGACGACGACCTGCACGTCGGCGACGAGGTCACCGACTCCCTCCTCGAGGACGGAACGTTCGGCTGGGAGGTCGTCGATTCGCGACGCGCCGCGGAGGACGGGGTCGCCTCCGGGGACTACGCGTTCGCGCTGACGATCCCCGAGAACTTCTCCGCCTCGCTCGCTTCCCCCGAGGACTTCGACGCCGCCCAGCAGGCCATCCTGCAACTGACCACCAACGACGCGAACAACGCGATGATCGGCACGATCGCCGACAAGCTGGCCGGCGAGGTGCACAACTCCGTCGCCGCGCAGGTCGGCGAGGAGACCGCCAGCCAGTTCCTCACCGGGTTCGGCCGCATCCACTCCCAGCTCGCCACCGCCGCCGACGGCGCCGGCGAACTCCACGACGGCACGACGACGCTGGCCGGCGGGAGTGACGACCTCTCCTCCGGCGCCGTGGAGCTCGACGACGGCGCGGTCGAACTCGCCAGCGGCGCGGACACGCTGCACTCCGGCACCGGCGACCTCGTCGACGGGCAGCGGCAGCTGCTCGACGGCGCCACGCAGCTCTCGGCGGGCGCGTCCGAGCTCTCGGGCGGAGCCTCCGAGCTCTCCACCGGGCTGGACACGCTCGAATCGAAGACCGCCGAGCTGCCGTCCCAGACGGCCCGGCTGGCCGACGGGGCGGAGCAGGTCGCCGACGGCAACGAGGAGCTCAACAACAAGGTCCAGTCGGCCGCGGACGCCCTCGCGCAGATCGAGCAGGACACCTCCGACCAGGTCGATTCCGCCGCTCAGGACCTCGTCGATGCGGGCGTGATCACCGAGGAGCAGCGCCAGCAGCTGGCCGACGCCGTCGAGGTGCGCGCGCAGGACTCCGCCGCGGTGCAGCAGATCGAGGCCACGCGCTCCGAGCTGCAGGCCGCGCAGGCGAACATTGCGAAGCTCGCGGAGGGCTCCCGCCAGGTGGCGGACGGCAACCGCCAACTCGCCGATTCGGTGCCGGCGCTGACGCAGGGTATCTCCTCGGCGGCCGACGGCGGCTCGCAGCTCGCCGACGGCGCCGCCGAGCTGTCGACGGGCGCGACCACCCTGGCCGACGGGCAGCAGTCCGCTCTCTCCGGTGCGCAAGATCTCGAGGCGGGCGCCGGGGAACTCGCCGACGGCGCGGGCACACTCGCCTCCGGCACCGGCGACCTGTCGGCGGGCGCGGCCGAGCTCGCGGACGGCGCACACCAGGTCGACGACGGCGCCGCAGAGCTCGCGTCGAAGCTCGGCGACGGCGCGGACGAGGTCCCGAACCCCGACAGCACGCAGAAGAAGCGCGTCTCCACGGTCATCGGCGACCCGGTCTCGATCGACACCACCAGCCAGACCTCGGCGCCGAACTACGGGCACCAGCTGGCCCCGTTCTTCCTGACCCTGGCCGTGTGGATCGGTGCCTTCATGCTGGTCCAGCTCATGCGGCCGATCACCCGCCGGGCGCTGGCCTCCAACGCCGCGAACTGGAAGATCGCGATCGGCGGGTGGATGCCCTTCCTGGCCATCTCCCTGCTGCAGGCCACGGTGCTGTACGCCGTCGTCGTGTTCGGGCTCGGCCTGGAGTCCGCGCACCCGTGGATGACGTGGGCGCTGCTGCTCGGCTCCTCCTTCGCGTTCACCGCGCTGATCCAGGGCATCGTGGCGTTCATGGGAACGCCCGGGAAGATGGTGGTGCTGATCCTGCTGGTGCTGCAGCTCGTCTCGGCCGGAGGCACCTTCCCGTGGGAGACGACCCCGGAACCGCTGCACGCGGCCCACCAGGCACTGCCCATGGGCTTCATCGTCACTGGCATGCGGCACCTGATGTACGGGGCGGACCTGTCGGTCATGGGGCCGGTGGTCCTGGCCCTCGCCGCCTATACTCTGCTGGGCCTGCTCCTGAGCACGCTGGCCGTCCGCCGCCACAAGTACTGGACCCTGAAGACCTTCCAACCGGAGTTGACCACATGAACGAGATCAAGCGACGCCCCGGCCGCACCAACGCGACCCGGCTCAAGATCTTCTCGGCCTCCCTGTCTCTCATCGGCGAGCGCGGCCACCACACCGTGACCGTCGACGAGATCGCCGCGGCCGCCGGCGTCTCGAAGGGCAGCGTCTACTACAACTTCGGATCCAAGTCGGACCTCATCGGCCAGCTCCTGAGCTTCGGCACGGACATCCTGCTCGAGCGGCTGCGCACGCCCGGGGCCCCGGAACCGCGGTCGGGGCGCGACGAGCTCGCCCATATGGTGCGCGCCGCCCTGGAATTCATCGACGAGTACCCGGCGTTCGCGCAGCTCTGGCTGAGCGAGATGTGGCACGCCCCGAGCGAATGGCGCGACGTGCTGGTCCAGCTTCGCGGGCAGGTGCTCGGCACGGTCCGCGACGCCGTCGAGCGCGCGTTCGCCGAGCGCGGCCCCGCCCCCGGCACGACGCCGCCCGGCACGGTCGACGTGACGGCGTCGGCCCTCTTCGGCGCGACCCTGATCCTGGGGCAGGACCGGCAGGTCTACGCTGTCGAGCACGACATCGACGCGTGCGTGGCGACCGTGCTCGGAACCCTCGACGCCGCGGGACCGCGCGGCTGACCGGTCCGGTGGAACCCGGTGCGGAACAACGGCGCCCTCCGCCGCGTTGGCCCTGATGTAGGCCCCTACACATCGACGCAATCGGAGGATCAGCACATGAAGATCGCACTCATCGGCGGACACGGCAAGGTCGCCCTGCTGGCGACGCCGGAGCTCGTCAACCGCGGCCACCAGGTCACGTCCTTCTACCGCAACGCCGAGCACACCGGCGACGTGAACGCCACGGGGGCGACCGCCGTCGTCCTGGACGTCGAATCGGCCACCCAGGAGGAGCTCGCGGACGCGTTCGGCGGGCACGACGCCGTCGTGTGGAGCGCGGGTGCCGGCGGCGCCGGCGGAGCCGACCGCACGTACGCCGTGGACCGCGACGCCGCGGTCCGCTCGATGCGGGCCGCCGAGCAGGCCGGCGTCAAACGCTACGTGATGGTGTCCTTCGCGACCGCGGACGAGAAGTACCTGGTCCAGCAGGACGACCCGTTCTACCCGTACATGGCCGCGAAGATCGCCGCCGACGCCCACCTGCGCGGCTCCGCCCTGGACTGGACGATCCTGGGGCCGGGCAAGCTGACCCTCGACGAGGCGACAGGTCGGATCGAGGTGCTCGACGAGCCCGGGGAGAACACGGACACGTCCCGCGGCAACGTGGCGCTGAGCATCGTCGAGTCGCTCGACAACGACGGCAGCATCGGGCGGACTATCAACTACCGGGACGGCTCGACGCCGATCGTCGAGGTCGTGGCCGGCACCGCCTAGAAGGGCAAGCGCGCATCAGCGGCGCCGGGCTGCCAGGAACGCGGCCAGCCCGGCGCACGCGATGTACGCCCCGGCGACGGCGGCCCAACCGGCCTCGAAGCCGCCCGCCGTGCTGATCAGCGCCCCCATCATCAGCGGGCCGAGCGTGAACCCGCCGAACATGCCGGCCGAGACGATACCGCTGGCCGAGGCCATCGACGCCGCCGAGATGCTGCGCAGCAGCGCCGCCATGAGCACCACCGAGACGCCGAGCGCCGACGCCCCGTGCAGCGCGACGGCGGTCCAGAGCAGGGCCGGCGAACCGGCTGCGTCCGCCGCGAAGAACGCTCCCGCCCCGGCCAGCGCCAGCAAAGCGAGCACGAGCAGCAGCGCCGGGGCAGAGACGCCCCGGGCCATGACCCGGCCCCAGCCGATGCGCGCGGTCACGCCGACCGCACCGGCGACGGCCGCCGTCGCACCGCCGGCGACGAGGCTGAAATCGAGCTCGCGCACCGCGAACAGCGGGATGTAGACGTTCGTCGCCTGTACGCCGAGCCCGTTGAGGAAACCGAACGCGGCCAGCGCCCACACGACGCCGGGTTGCCTTGCACGCGTGACGGGACGGCGCCCCGGCGGCGCTGCGGCCCGCGCCGCCCCGACCTCGTGCTCGACCTCTTGCTCGAGCGGGTCGACCGCGGCGAGGGCCCGGAGTGCGAGGACCATCAGCGCCAGCACCAGGACCATGCCGAACACCGAGGCCCCGCGCCAGCCGACCCACACCGCCAGCACCGGGAACGCGAGCGAGGCGACGAGCTGGCTGGCCTGGACGCCCGACTGCTTGATGCCGGCCCAGCCGATGCGCTGCCCCGCGGGCACGCGCTGGAGCAGGATGCGGTTGGTGACCCCGTTGGGGAAGGATTGCGCCAGCCCCGACAGGCCGGCGGCGACGAGCAGGACGGCGAACCCGCCGGCGAGCGCGGCCACCCCGAGGGCCACCGCGGCGAGCGCGAAGACCACGATCATGAGCGTCCGGTCCGAGTGGGCGTCGGCCAGGCGTCCGAGGCTCGCGTTGCCGACGGTCGCGCACGCGAAGCAGGCCGTGGCGAGGAGGCCGAACTGGGCGGCGTTGATGCCGAGGTCGCGGATGATCAGGTCGCTCGTCGCGCTCAGCCCGTAGAGGAGCAGCGGGCCGGCGGCGACTGCTCCGAGGAGGGCCGCCAGCAGCCCGGGCCCGGCGGGACGCGTCATGCGGCGGCCACCCCGACGGTGACGTAGCCGTACGGCCTCGGCAGCGGGGGCTGGTAGAAGCTCTCCGCCTCGACGATGCCGAACCCCGCCGCTTCGATCAGCTCGCGGATGTCGCGGCTGAGGCGGCAGCCGCCGGCGAGGCTGCGCTGGATCGGGTCGAGCCGCCGCTGCCAGACACGGACGCCCTCGTCCGGTGCCAGCCCGTGCTCGAGGAAGTGCAGCGTGCCGCCGGGAGCGAGCACGCGGCGCACCTCGGCCAGCGCGGCCGCGGCGTCGGGGATGGTGCACAGGGTCAGGCTGGAGAGGGCGTGGTCGAACGCGGCGGCCGGCGCGTCCAGGCGTTGGCCGTCGAGGCCGCCGCGCTGGATCCGGACCCGCGAGGCCGCGATCTTGTCCGCGGCGAGCCGCCACGCGGTGTCGGAGGGCTCGACGGCCCAGACGCTGTCCACCGCCTCCGGGTAGTGGCGGATGTTGGCGCCGGAACCGAAGCCGAGCTCGAGCACGCGGCCGGACAGGCCCGCGCAGAGGCGGCGGCGCAGTGGCGCGATCTCCTCCGCCTCCATGGACCGCGCCATCAGCCGCGGCAGGATGTGTTCTCCGTAGAGCCCCATGCGAGCCCCCTTCCCACGCCCAGTATCGTTGCGCCCGGCGCCGCGGACAACACGACGACGTGCCGCCCCGCGGGGGTCAGCGGGTGAGGCGCAGGAAGTCCGGCTCGGTGATCAGCAGGATCTCCTGCCCGGCCGCCATGTAGGCGTGGGCCTTGCGCTCCTTGCTGCTGCCGGCGGCGAGCTCCGCGGCCGTCACACTGCGGCGGCCGTCGCCGACCACCAGGACGCCGGTCTTCTTCGTGACGCCCTTGCCGTTTGTCCCGCCGTTCGCGGCGATGGCCTCCATCGCCTCCCAGCGGCCCATCGACTCCAGGTCCCCGGTGAGCACCACGTGCCGGCCGTGGAACGGGTGGGACGGATCCGCCGTCGGGCTGGGGGCGGGGAGCTCCTTGCTGGAGGCCGTGTAGGCGCGGCCGTAGTACTTCGAGGCCGCGGAGGCGCCGGCGGACGGAGCCGGGCGGGCGGGCCAGAGGTGGGAGACGTGCGAGGCGCGCTCGCGGCGGGCCAGCTCCAGCACGATCTCGGCGGCGACTCGGGCGTCCTCGCCGGCGTCGTGGTGCTGGAACGCGCCGATCCCCAGGTGCTGGGCGACGTCGGGCAGCCGGTGCCGCGGCAGCTGCAGGAGCCTGCGTGCCAGCACGAGGGCGCAGTGGAAGTCGTTGGCCGGGGCCGCCACCCCGGAGAGCCCGCAGGCCTGGCTGATGGCGCTCTTGTCGAAGGCCGTGTTGAACGCGACGTACGGGTGCTCCCCCGCCAGCTCCGCCAGCCGGCCCATGGACTCCCGCCACCCGGGCGCCCCGACCACCATGTCGCCGGTGATCCCGTGGATCTGGGTGTTGCGCGGCGTGAATTCGCCGACGCCCGCCTCCGGGCGGACGTACCAGGTGTGCTGGCCGATGATCCGCCCCGCGCGCACCTGCACGGCCGCTACCTGGCAGATCGACGCGTAGCTGCTGTTGGCGGTCTCGACGTCGACCGCGGTGAAGTTCAGGTCGTGCACGGGCGGGCTACGCGTTCCAGAGGCCGTAGGACTCGGCCAGGTCCGCGATCTTCTGGGCGCGGGCCAGGCGCGGCAGGTAGGACCCGTCGCCGATGGCTCCGCCGGCGGCGTGCGCCTCGAGCAGCTCCTTCGCCCAGGAGAGCTCGTCCACGCTCGGGGCCAGGGCGTGGTTGACGTCCTCGACCTGGTCCGGCGACAGGGAGAGCTTGCCGGTCATGCCCATCGACGCCGTCACCGACGCGTCCGCGACGACCTGCTCGGTCGGCGCCGCGGCGAGGGACGGCCCGTCGATCGGGCCGGGGAGCTTGCCGACGCGGGAGGCGATGACCAGGCGGCTGCGCGCATAGGCCAGGGCCATCGGGTCGTCGGAGATGCCGGTGTCCTTGCGGAAGTCGTTGGTCCCGAACGCGAGCCGGAAGGTGCCCGGGGCGGAGGCGACGGCGGTCGCGTTCTCCAGCCCGAGCGCCGTCTCGATCAGCGCCAGCACGGGCGTTCCGGCCTGCAGGCGCATGGCCGTGTGCGCGACCTGTTCCGGCTGCTCGGCCATGGCCAGCATGACGCCGCGCAGGCCCTTGGTCTTCGACAGGGCGGCGAGATCGTCGGCCCAGAAGTCAGTGTCGATGCCGTTGACCCGCACCCAGGCGGTCATGCCGGAGTTGAGCGCCTCGACCACGTTGTCGCGG
This sequence comes from Zhihengliuella salsuginis, assembly GCF_014651715.1. GTDB lineage: Bacteria > Actinomycetota > Actinomycetes > Actinomycetales > Micrococcaceae > Zhihengliuella > Zhihengliuella salsuginis. The sequence goes on along the minus strand of NZ_BMXK01000005.1, from coordinate 123,043 downwards.
GCGGCGTCCTTGCCGTCGTCGGGCACCGCCGCCTCCATGTCGAAAATCACCGAATCGGCCTCGGAGGCCAGCGCCGGCGCGAAGAGCTCGGCCTTCGCGGCGTTGACGAGGAGCCAGGAGCGGGACAGTTTGGCCGGCAGGGCGGCGGCGCGGCGGTTGCGGAGGGACATGCTCACAGCCTATCGGGGAACGGGACGCGCGCTCCATTTGCGCACATATTCATCATCGGGCACGACGGCGGCGGGCGGCGACCGCTCTCCGGTCCCCGCCCGCCGCCGTGCTGTCATGACGTCAGTTTCGTCTAGTGCGCACGCCGACCACTAGGTGAAATTGACGTCGCAGTCGTGCGCTCCGACGCTACTGCTGGGAGGCCGCCGCCACGGCCTCGGCCACGGCCGGGCCGACCCGCGGGTCCAGCGGGGAGGGCACGATGTAGTCCGGGCTGAGCTTGTCGTCCGCGAGCTCCGCAATGGCTTCCGCCGCGGCGATCTTCATCTCCGAGGTGATGCGCCGGGCGCCCGCGTCGAGGGCGCCGCGGAAGATCCCCGGGAACGCGAGGACGTTGTTGATCTGGTTCGGGAAGTCCGAACGCCCGGTGGCGACGACGGCCGCGTGGCGGGCCGCGACGTCCGGCATGACCTCCGGGTCGGGGTTCGACAGCGCGAAGATGATGGCGTCGTCGTTCATCCGGGCCAGATCCTCCTCGGCGACCTTCGACGAGGAGACGCCGACGAACGCGTCGGCCCCCTCGAGCGCGTCGGCGATCCCGCCGACGACGTGATCGCGGTTGGTCTTGGCCGCGTAGCGGGCCTTGATGTGGTTCAGGTCGTCGCGGTCGCGGTGGATCACGCCCTTGGAGTCGGTGATGATGACGTCGCCGATGCCGCGGGCGATGAGGATCTCGGCGATCGCGATGCCGGCCGAACCGGCACCGGCGACGACGACCCGCATGTCCTCGAACTTCCGGCCGGTCAGCTTGGCGGCGTTGGTCAGTGCGGCGAGGACGACGACGGCGGTGCCGTGCTGGTCGTCGTGCATGACCGGGCAGTCGAGCGCCTCGATGACCTTCTCTTCCAGCTCGAAACAGCGCGGGGCGGCGATGTCCTCGAGGTTCACGGCGCCGAAGCTCGGGCGCAGGCGGACGAGGGTCTCGACGATCTCGTCCACATCGGTGGTGTCGAGGACCAGCGGGATCGAATTGAGTCCGCCGAACTCGCGGAAGAGCGCGGACTTGCCCTCCATGACGGGCAGCGAGGCGGCGGCGCCGATGTTGCCGAGGCCCAGCACGGCGGTGCCGTCGGAGACCACGGCGACGAGCCGCGAGGCCCACGTGTGGGTGGCGTGCTTGGACGGGTCCTCGGAGATCTCGCGGGAGACCTGGGCGACCCCGGGGGTATAGGCGATCGAGAGGGCGCGTTTGGTGTCGAGGGGCATCGTGCTCTCGACGGTGAGTTTCCCGCCCTCGTGGGAGGCGAAGATCTCGTCGCGGGTGATGGGCGTCGTCGTTGACGCAGTGGAAACGGACACGGGGGTGCTCCTTGAACAATGGGAGAAGAAAGATCTGATCGGTGCCCGCGCTCTGATCACAAGCGGCAGTCGGGCATCAAGGCATACGCTGCGCTGGGTCGCGAGGTCATCGGCGACGCCAGTGTCGCAGTGGTCAGTACTTTCTTTAGACCGTGCACTTCCACGGTACGCGGAATCGGGTACGGAATTCCAGAGGCGTCTGCTTCACAGTCGAATGGCGACGGGCGCCGACTCCCCCCGTTTCGAGGTGAGTCGGCGCCCGGCGTCGTCGTTCTGGGGATGAACCCCTACCCGCGGATCAGGTCCGCGCAGCGCTCGCCGATCATCATGGTGGTGATGTTCGGGTTCACCGTGACGAGCTCCGGCATGACCGAGGCGTCGGCCACGCGCAGCCCCTTGACGCCCTTGACGCGCAGCTCGGGGTCGAGCGGCGACATGGCGTCGTCGGCCGCGCCCATCCGGACGGTGCCGGCCGGGTGGTACACGGTGTTGTGGGTCTTCTTGATGTAGTCCTGGATCTGCTCGTCGGTCTGCGCGTCCCGGCCCGGGTAGAGCTCCTCGCCCGCCCACTCGGCCATGGCCGGCTGGGAGACGATCTCGCGCGCCTTGCGGATGCCGGCGACCATGACGCGCATGTCGTGGCCCTCGGGATCGGTGAAGTAGCGCGGATCGACCATCGGCTTGTCGCGGAAGTCGCGCGAGCGCAGGCGGACCGTTCCGCGCGACTTCGCGTGGGTGACGTTCGGGGTCAGGCAGAAGCCGTTCTCCGTGGTCGGGTAGCCCTGGCGCAGGGTGTGCATGTCGAACGGAACGGTCCCGTAGTGCATCATCAAATCCGGGCGGTCCAGACCCTCCTGCGTGGGGGTGAAGACGCCGATCTCCCACCACTGGGTGGACTCCTCGGCCATGGGCTTCTTCGCCTCCCACTGGATGACGCCCTCGGGGTGGTCCTGCAGGTGCTCGCCGACGCCCGGCGAGTCCACGCGGACCTCGATGCCGTGCTCGGCCAGGTGCTCCGCCGGGCCGATGCCCGAGAGCATCAGCAGCTTCGGCGAGTCGATCGCGCCGGCGGAGAGGACGACCTCGCGGCGGGCGGTCAGCTCGTGGGTGCGCGCGAACGCGTTGTCGACGACGGAGACGCCGGTGCAGGTCTCGCCGTCGAAGCGCAGCTCCTTGCCGCGCAGGCCCGTCAGCAGGTGGAAGTTCGGACGGTCCATGATCGGGTGGATGTAGGAGACGGAGCTCGAGGAGCGGGTGCCGTCGGCCTGCCGGTTGATCTGGAAGAAGTTGGCGCCGTTGACCACGGTCTCGTCGTTGTTGAACTTGGCGCGTGGAATGCCGGCCGCCTCGGCGGCGTCCAGCAGGGCCACGCCCGACAGGTCCTTCGCGGGCACGTTCATCAGGTGCACCGGCCCGGAATCGCCGTGGTGCGGGGCGTCGTCGCCGGCGTCCTCGTTGGTCTCGAGGCGCTTGTACAGCGGGTACAGGTTCTCGGCGTTCCAGCCGGTGGCGCCGAACTTCGACTCCCACTCGTCGAGGTCCTCGCGCGGGGCCCAGAACGCGATGCACGAGTTGTGGCTCGAGCAGCCGCCCATGACGCGGGCGCGGGCGTGGCGCATGAAGGAGTTGCCGTTCTCCTGCGGCTCGATCGGGTAGTCCCAGTCGTAGCCGGACTCGAGCAGCTCCATCCAGCGGTCCAGCTGGAGAACCTCGGGGATGTCGCGGTCGTCCGGGCCGGCCTCGACGAGGGCGACCTGCACGGCCGGGTCCTCGCTGAGGCGGGCTGCGACGGCCGCGCCCGCGGAGCCGCCGCCGACGACGATGTAGTCGAATTCGGTCTGGTTGTTCTCGCTCATGGTCGCTCCCTACTTGGCGGAGTGGTCGGCGAACCAGCCCGTGACCGCCGGTGCCGTGTTCTGGTAGACGTGCTTGGCCTCCTGGTACTCGGACAGGCCCATCGGGCCCAGCTCGCGGCCCACGCCGGACTGGCCGAAACCGCCCCACTCCGCCTGCGGCAGGTAGGGGTGGAAGTCGTTGATCCAGATGGTGCCGTGGCGCAGGCGCCCGGCCACGCGCTGGGCGAGGCCCGCGTCCTGGCTCCACACCGCGCCGGCCAGGCCGTAGACGGTGTCGTTGGCGATGGCGACGGCCTCGTCCTCGTCGGCGAACGTCTCGACAGTCACGGTCGGCCCGAACGCCTCCTCCACGACGACGGACATCCCGCGCAGCACGTTGTCGATGACGGTCGGCAGGTAGTAGATGCCGGAGCCGAGGCCCTCGCCGTCCTCGTCGGTGGCGAAGCGCCCGCCGGTGCGCACGCGGGCGCCCTCGGCGATGCCGGCCTGGACGTAGGCGTGCACCTTGTCCCGGTGCGCTGCGGAGATCAGCGGACCGGTCTCCGCGGCGTCGTCGTACGGACCGCCGATGCGGATCTGCTCCGCGCGGCGGACCAGCTCGTCCACGAACTTCTCGGCGATGTCCTCGTGGACCACCAGCCGGGCGCCGGCGGAGCAGACCTGGCCGGAGTGCACGAACGCGGCGTTGAGCGCGTTGTCCACCGCGGCGTCGAAGTCGGCGTCGGCGAAGATCACGTTCGGGTTCTTGCCGCCCAGCTCGAGCGCGACCTTCTTCACCGTGCCCGCGGCGGCCGCGGCGATGATCTTGCCGGTGGCGAGGCCGCCCGTGAAGGAGACGAGATCGACGTCCGGGTGCTCCGACAGCGGCGCCCCGGCGTCGGGGCCCGTGCCGGAGACGAGGTTCGCGACGCCGTCCGGGAGACCGAGCTCGGCGAAGACGTCCATCATCAGGATCGACGTCGACGGGGTCAGCTCGGACGGCTTGAGCACGAACGAGCAGCCGGCGGCGATGGCCGGGGCCAGCTTCCAGGCGGCCTGCAGCAGCGGGTAGTTCCACGGCGTGATCATGCCGCACACGCCCACGGGCTCGTAGACGATCCGGCTGAGCACGCTGTTGTCGCCGGCGTCGACGATGCGTCCGGCCTGCTGGCCCGCCAGCCGGCCGAAGAACTCGAAGCACGCCGCGATGTCGTCCATGTCGATCTGGGACTCGACGAAGCGCTTGCCGGTGTCGGCGGACTCGGCCTTCGCGAACTCGTCCTTGCGCTCGCGCAGCCGGGCCGCGACCTTCAACAGGAACGCGCCGCGCTCCGGAGCGGGGACGGAGGACCACACGCCGGAGTCGAACGCCGCGCGGGCAGCCGCGATCGCGCGCTCTGTGTCCTCCCGGGAGGCCTCGGAGACGACGGCGGCCTCCGTGCCGTCGGCGGGGCAGACGATCGTGCGGGTGGCGCCCGACGCGGCCGGGACCCACTGGCCGTCGATGTACAGGGTTGCGGTATCCGCCATATCCCTAACCTTCCTTGACGGGCTCGGCGTCGCCGCCGGCCTGGTTGTCAGCCGGCTCTGCGGCTGTGTCGTAGTCGCCGCCCCACCCGGTGGTGACGTTGTGCGGTTCGGTGACGGTGCTGGTCGGCAGCGCCCCGGTGGACGTGGACTGGTGCAGGAACTCGAGGTGGATCTCGTAGTGGTCCAGGACATCGGCGATGACCTGCTCCTGGCTCAGACCGTACAGATCGTAGCCGTAGCTGCCCTCGAGCGAGAACACCTCGAGCCGGTAGTAGCGGTCGGTGGCGCTCGTGGCCCGCGCGTAGGACGGGATCTCGTGCTGGACCGGGTACACCTGGAACTTGAAGTCGCGTTCGCCGTCGAAATCGATGAACAGGTCAACGGTGTCGATGCCGAAGGCGTCGAGGCGCTGGGTGTTCAGCGTCGCCTTGACTCCCTGGCGTTCGAGCTCCTCCCTGACCTCCTCGAGCGCCGGGCAGACGACCTCGGTCATGAACCGCTGGGTCGTCCGGCTGCTCGGGTAGCTCAGCGCGCGCGTGAGCCGCTGCCGCCAGCCGCGCCGCTGGTCGCCGGCCGCGTTGGCGCGGGAGGACAGGACCGAGGGCAGGCCCTGCCGGTACGACGCCGCCAGCGCCGATTCGACGCGCAGCGCCTTGTAGAGGCCGATCATGATGAAGACCAGCACGATCGAGAAGGGCAGCCCCATGATCACGGTGGCCGCCTGCAGCGTCGAGACGCCGCCGACGATCAGCATCGCCAGCGTCAGCAGGCCCGTGACGACGGCCCAGAAGATGCGCAGCCACGGCGGACCGTCGGCTTCCGGATCGGTCAGCCGCGACGTGAAGTTGCTCATCACCAGGGCGCCGGAGTCGGCACTCGTGACGTAGAACAGCATGCCCGTGAACGTCGCGATCGCGGCGCTGATGATCACGCCCGGATACTGCTCCAGCAGCCCGTAGAACGCCTGCTCCGGCTGGTTGATCGCGATGTCGGCGAACGCCCCGTTCCCGCTCCGGACCACGTCCAGGGCACTGTTGCCGAAGATCGAGATCCACAGGGCGATGAACGCGAACGGGACCACCAGGACGCCGGTCACGAACTGGCGGATGGTGCGCCCGCGCGAGATGCGGGCGAGGAAGAGACCCACGAACGGCGCCCAGGCGATCCACCAGGCCCAGAAGAACAGGGTCCAGGCGTTCAGCCAGTCGTCGGGGCGGTCGTACGCGAAGGTGTCCAGTGCCATGCCCGGGAAGCGGGAGATCAGGTCGCCGACGTTGGCGACGATGCCGTCCGCCAGGTAGGCGGTCTTGCCGGCGATGAACACGAAGACCATCAGGGCGATCGCCAGCAGCACGTTGAGCTCGGCGAGGCGGCGGATGCCCTTGTCGACGCCGGAGACCACCGAGGCCGTCGCCATGATCACGGCGACCGCGATGAGAGCGATCTGCATCGTGAGGTTCTGCGGCAGGCCGAACATGAAGTGCAGCCCGTAGTTGAGCTGGGCGACGCCGATGCCGAGGCTCGTGGCGATGCCGAAGATGGTCCCGAGCATTGCGGCGATGTCGACGGCGTCGCCGGCCGCACCGTGGATGCGCTTGCCGATGATCGGGTAGAGGGCCGAGCGGATACTCAACGGCAGGTTGTGGCGGTAGGCGAAGTACGCCAGGGCCAGGCCCATGAGCGCGTAGAGGCCCCAGCCGAGGATGCCGTAGTGGAAGAGCGTCCAGACCATCGCCTGGCGGGCCGCCTCGACGGTCTCGCCGTCGCCGGTCGGCGGCTGGATGTACTGCGTGATCGGCTCCGCGACGGAGAAGAACATGAGGTCCACGCCGATGCCGGCGGCGAACAGCATGGCGGTCCACGTGAACAGGTTGAAGTGCGGTCGCGAGTGGTCTGGGCCCAGGCGGGTCTTGCCCACCTTGCCGGCGGCCACGAAGATCACGAACGCCAGGACGACCACCACCAGCAGGGTGTAGTACCAGCCGAACGTGGTGCCCACCCAGGCGACGGCGCCGAAGATGACGGTCTCGGCGCTGCCCGGCGCGATCATCGCCCAGAGCGTGATCGCGAGGATTCCCGCTGCGGACCCGATCAGCACTGGTTTGTTGACTTTGATCTTGGCCCTCCCGGGTGGGGCCTCGGTTCCGGGTGCTTCAGTTGTCATCGTCTTCATCGCCTCATGTCGGTGCTCATCAGTCTCAGGGTGCAGTCTGCCTCGAACGAATCGGCGATGCGGTTCATCGCCCGCCACCGATTCATCCGTCACCCTATCGAGACGGTCGGCACAGGGCCATGCCTCATATCATGGCCACTCTTGTGAGCACTTACACCTGCGCCCGTGCTTAAGGTCATAATGGAACGGACCACCATCGCGCGCCAGGGGACACCGCGGCGCGCGACTGCATCAGCCACATCCCCGACTACAGGCGGACATCATGGCCAGGACCACCGGATCCAACACCACCGCGCTGACGAAGGCGACAAACCATCCCGCACTGCCCGACGACGACGCCGTCCGGCTGGCCCGTTCGCTCGAGAGCGCCCGCGACGTGACCGTGTTCGTGGACGGGACCGCCCTGCAGCTGCCGGCCGACGCCAGCGCCGTCGTGCTGGACGCCCTCACCCGGCTCGCGGCCGGCGAATCCGTCACCGTGAGCACGGCGGAGGCGTGGCTGAACACGTCGCAGGCCGCGCAGCTCGCGGGGGTGTCCAACACCTACATGCGCAATCTGACGGACGCCGGCGCGATCCCCGTGCACTACCGCGGCACGCACCGCCGCGTCCGGCCGGAGGACGTCCAGGCGTGGCTCGAGTCGCGGGCCGCGGCCGTCCACGACGCGGAGGAAGCCGACGTCTGATCAGCCGTTCCCCGGCGTCACGAGCCCCGATTCGTAGGCGATCACCACCAGGCGCGAACGGTCGCGGGCGCCCAGTTTCGCGAGCAGCCGGCTGACGTAGGTCCGCGCGGTCGCCGGCGAGATGAACAGGGCCCGGCCGATCTCGTCGTTCGACTCCCCGAGCCCGACCCGCGCCAGCACCTCCCGCTCGCGGTCCGTCAGCCCGGACACGAGCGACTCGTCCGTCCGCCCGGCCCGCGAGTCCGACAGCTGCCGCATGACCGTGGTGGTGATCGCCGGCGACAGCAACGCCTGCCCTCCGGCCACCGTGCGTATCGCCGCCCGCAGCTCGGCGGGCCCAATGTCCTTGAGTAGGTACCCGCTCGCCCCGATGCGGACGGCACGCAGCACGTCGTCGTCCTCGTCGAACGTGGTCAGGATGACCACACGCGTGCCGGACAGCCCGGGGTCGGAGACGATCTCCTCCGTCGCGGCGAGCCCGTCCATGACGGGCATCCGGAGGTCCATCAGCACGACGTCGGGGCGAAGCTGCCGCACCCGGCTCACCCCGGCGCGGCCGTCGGCGGCCTCGGCGACCACCTGGATGTCCCCGTCACGTTCGGCGAGCGCCCGCAGTCCGGTGCGCACGAGCTCCTGGTCGTCGACGAGGACCACCGCGATCGCCTCCGCCGGCCCTGACGCCTCCCGGGTCACTGCGCCTCCTCGTTCGACCGGTTCAGCCCATCCGGCTCGTTCGTGTCGACCCGAACGGGAATCGTGGCCGAGAGCCGGAAACCGTCCGCGCCCTCGTCAGCCCACTCGAGGTCTCCGCCCAGGAGGCGGACGCGCTCGCCCATGCCGGCCAGGCCGGTGCCGGCGCCGACAACTGCGGCCGGCGGGCCGGCGTCGTTCCCTTCGGTCCGCCCGGGCCCGTTCGCCGCCCGGATCACGACGGTATCGCCGTCTGCGTCGACCGTCAGCCGGATGGCGGCTCCGGGGGCGTGGCGCATCGCGTTCGTGAACGATTCCTGCACCACCCGGTAGGCGGCGGCCTGCACGGTGGAGGAGATCTCGCCGGCACCGGCGGGCGGGCCCACCTCCTCGAACTCGACGTCGACCCCGGCATCGCGGGCCTTCGCCACGAGTGATGCGATGCCCTCGAGCCCGATGACGGCCTGCTCTCCTGCGGCGCCCGGGGAGCGGAGCATGCGCACGACGGACCGCAGCTCTCCCATCAGGTCCCGGCTCGCGGCGCGGATCTGGTCCACCGCCGCGGCGGCGCGGGCGTCGTCGTTCCCGATCTCGTCGCTGGCGACGCCCGCCTGCAGGGAGATCACGGAGAGGCGGTGGCCGATCGAGTCGTGCAGGTCGCGGGCGATCGCGACGCGTTCGGCCTGCACGCGGACCTGCCCCTCGCGTTCGAGCTCGGCGACGATGAGCCGTTCGACCTCGGCCTGCTGCTCGCGGCGGGCGCGGCGGGCCCGGACCCCGTCGCCGAGGGCGATCGCGGCGGCCATGATCGCGGCGTTGGAGACGAGCTCGTAGCCGAGCAGGAAGCCCAGGGGTTCGCTCTCGCCGAGGCGGAAGTAGCTGGAGACCGCGAGCATGGCGGCCCCCGCGACGACGGCTGTCCGCAGGCGACCGGCTTCGGCCGCCGAGTAGAGCGCGGCGGCGAGCGGGACGGCCATGCCGATCGGCGGATAGTCGAGGATGTAGTAGCCGCACACCGCGGCGATGGTCACGAGCAGCACGGCGCGCGGCGCGAACCGGCGCACCAGCATCAGCGCGCCCAGGAACGCGGCGATGCCGAACGCCAGCACATCCGGGGCGCGGGTCCCGCGCGGATCCGTGGCGACCAGCAGCGCCAGCACTGCGACGACGGCGACGCCCAGCAGGGCGTCGAGGACCCACGGGCTGACCTGGCGTTCGGCCGGCCCCGCGTAGCGGGCGGGCTCGCCGGGGCGCGGGCGTCGTCTCATGGCCCCATCGTAGACGCGGGCCGTGGCGGCCGGAATCGCCTGCCGTTCAGGGTTGGTGTCGCCTCTCGACGTAGTCGCGTGTCGACAAACCGGGACGGAAGGTCGCGCCCTGCGGCGGATTCGCGCCGGCGCGCGCGTTCCTAGGTTGGAGACATGACAAACAATTCAGTACCGCAGATCCCCTCCGCCGACGACCACCGTCCGCGCCAGCCGTTGAACTGGCCGCTCATCGCGGGCCTGGCGGCCCTCGCGCTGCTGCACCCGCTCGCGGGCCTGCTCGGCCTGCACGACGACGGCACATCCGGCGGCGCCAGCCGCGGCGGCCCGGGTGCCGCCGTCGTGCCGCTGACCCTGATCGGCGTGACGGCGCTCGTGTGGATCGGCGTGGTCGGCTTCAGCCGCGTCGCCCGGCCCATCCTGACCTTGGTGGTGACGGGGCTGCTGTACGGGGGTCTCGAGCTGGTGCTCGCGACCGTGTTCAGTCCGGGTGCCGGGCCGTGGCAGGCGCCGTTCGGGCTCGGCGTCATCGCCGTGCTGGCGACCAGCGTGTTGTGGGGCGCGGTCGCCGGGCTGCTGGCCCTCGCCGTGCAGCGGCTGCGGGGGTTCGCGCCCGGAAGCGGGACCCGGGCCTAGCATGGAGACCGTGTCCGATTTCCACCGCCCCTCCCGCCGCGCCGTCCTCGGCGGGCTCACCTCGCTGGGTCTGCTGGCGCTGACCGGCTCCCTGGCCGGGTGCGGCCGCCAGAACGAGGTGCAGCTGCCCGCGGCGCCCACCGCCGCCCTGCCGATCCCTCCCCTGGCGGACTCGCGCGTCGAGGACGGCGTCCGGGTCTTCGACCTCGCGGCTCGGCCCGGCACGATGGACCTGCTCCCCGGCTTCCCGACCCCGACCGCCGGTTTCAACGGCCCGTTCCTGGGGCCGACGCTGCGGGCCTCCCGCGGCGAGCGCGTCCGCGTCCGCGTGGCCAACGAGCTGGACGAGGCCACCTCGGTGCACTGGCACGGCATGCACCTGCCACCCGAGATGGACGGCGGGCCGCACCAGCCGGTCGCCGCCGGGGACACGTGGGAGCCGGAGTGGCTCATCGACCAGCCGGCCGCGACCCTCTGGTACCACCCGCACCCGCACGGCGAGACGCAGCGGCACGTGAATCTGGGGCTGGCCGGCCTGTTCGTCGTCGACGACCAGGACACCCCCGCCGGGCTGCCCGGCGAGTACGGGGTCGACGACGTGCCGGTGATCGTGCAGGACAAGATGGTCGGCGAGGAGGGCGGCTTCCTGCTGGACACGTCCGGCAACGAGATCGGCATCCTCGGCTCGACCCTGCTGGTCAACGGCGCGCGAAACCCCTTCTTCGAGGTCTCCAGCCAGCGGGTGCGCCTGCGCCTGCTCAACGCGTCGACCGCGCGCACCTACAACTTCGGCTTCGCCGACTCCCGCGAGTTCGCGCTCATCGCGTCCGACGGCGGCCTGCTCGCCTCCCCCGTGCCGCTCGCCTCGATCCGGCTGTCGCCGGCCGAGCGGGCGGAGATCGTGGTGGAGATGGCGCCCGGTGAGACGATCATGCTGCGTTCGGGGCGCGTCGAGCTCGGCGCCGTCGCGGTGCCGGCCGCGTTCGGCGGTGAGGACGAGTTCGACGTGCTGGAGCTGCGCGCGGCGGGCGAGCTGGCGCCGTCGCCCCCTGTGCCGGGCACCCTGGCGAGGATCGAGCGGTTGCGGGTGGAGGACGCGGCCGGGCTGCGCGACTTCCGGCTCGCGGACCGCAAGATCAACTCCAAGGAGATGGACATGGGGCGGATCGACGAGGTGGTGCGCGTCGGCTCCACGGAGGTGTGGGAGGTGCGGAACACCAACCCGTACCCGCACAACTTCCATGTGCACGACGTCCAGTTCCAGGTGGTGTCGATCGACGGGCAGGACCCTCCGCCGGAGCTGGGCGGCCTCAAGGACACGATCTACCTGGAGCCGCGGCGGGTCTACCGGATCATCATGCGCTTCGAGGATTACACCTCGGCCAAGGTGCCGTACATGTACCACTGCCACCTGCTCCTCCACGAGGACGAGGGCATGATGGGGCAGTTCGTGGTCCTCGAGGACGGCGAGCCGGTCCCGGCCGGCATCCCGGCGACCGACCACTGACGCTCACCAGCCACGAGCGAACCGGCAGGTCCAGGCCGTCAGCTCCTCAGGAGGCTCAGCCGGCTGAGGAAACGGGCCGCATCCCGCGGCATGCCGCCCGGCTCCGCCCACTGCTCGAGCGGCAGGCCGGCCGTCACGTCGAGCCGGTGCTGCGCGTCGACCAGCACGTCCACCAGGTGCGCGAACCGCTGGAACCCCTGCTCGTCGATCTCCCCCGGCCCCGGCACATCCGTCAGCTCCCAGCGCGAGTACCGCGACGCCAGCGTCACATAGTCCGCCGCCGACAGCGGCGCCTCGCACAACTGCGCGAACGTCCCCGACAGCACACCGCGCCCCGCATCCGCGGCACGCACCGGCACCGTCCTGCTCCCCAGCACGACGACGTCGCCGCCCCTGCCGCCGTCGTCCCGCCTCCCGGCCGGCCGGGCCCCGTCGCCGGGGGCGGCCGTCCAGGCGCCCGCGGCGAAGCCGCCCTCCGCCGAGCCGGCGACGCGATAGTCCGTACCGGGCACCACCTCGACGACGGCGAGGTGCGCGCGGATCTGTTCGATGGCCGGGAGCATGTGGTGGTGGAAGAGCGGGTTCGGCAGCAGGTCCTCCGGCGCGTAGTTCGAGGTGGCGACCAGGCCGATCCGCGCCCGGAGGAGAACGTCCAGAAGCCGGCGGATCAGCATCGCGTCGCCGACGTCGTGCACGTGGAACTCGTCGATGAAGAGGAAACGAGCCTCGCCGACGAGGCCGGCGATCGCCTCCGCCGCCGGATCGGCGCGGGCGGCGACGGCTGCGTTGATCTCTGCGAGGAAGGAGTGCATGTGCACGCGTCGCTTGGGCCCCGGGGCAGCGGCGAAGCAGGCGTCGGCCATCCAGGTCTTGCCGCGGCCGACCCCGCCGAACAGGTACACGCCGCGGGCGTGGGGAGCCGTGAGCTGCTCGACGGCGGAGCGCTGGCCGGGATCGAGCGTCCGGCCGCCGGCTTCGAGTCCGCCCACCAGGTCCGCGGCGTCGACGCCGGGCCACAGGTGTGGGCGCTGTCCGGGCCACTGCATTGCGGCTCCTTCCACCGATTTCATCCTCTACTTCTGTAGAGTACGGTGAACACTCTACATCCACCGAGGAGCGGAGCAGGAGTCATGGCGGGAACGGATCGGCGCGACGCCATCGCCGAGGCGGTGCTCGAGCTCGTATCCCACGGCGGGGCCCGCGCCCTCAGCCACGGCGCGATCGACACGCACCTGGGCCTGCCGCGCGGCTCGTCGTCGTACTACTTCCGGACCCGTACGCACCTCATCTCCGCTGCTGCTGACCGGCTGATCGAGCGGTCGCGGGCGCAGTTCTCCGCCCTGGCCACGACCCTGCCTCGGGCACCCACCGCACGACAGGCCGCCGAGGCGATCGCCGGCTACGCGGACCACCTCGCGACGCGGCGCGTGGACGAGGTGCGGGCGCGGTTCGCGCTGGCGCCGGAGGTCGACGACCCGTCGGTGCACCAACGGCTGACCCGCACCTTCTTCTCCCCCGGCGCGGCCGCCGCGCTGTGCGAAGCGCTGGGGCACCCCGACCCGGCGGCCTCGGCGCGCGGGTTGCTCGCCTACCTGGAGGGCGTGACCGCGCAGGCGGCGCTCGGAGTGCCGGACGCCCGCGCCGACGTCGTACTCCTCGAACGCCTGCTCACACCCCCGGACCCGCACTAGACTGCACGCGTGAGCGAAGAATCCACCGCGGCCGCCTACGCCGCGCGGGCCGGCGAGTACACCGCAGCCCTGGGGTCGATCGCGGCCATGCACGAGCAGGACCGCGCGCTGATCTCCGCGTGGGCGTCGTCGGCGACCGGCCCGATCCTCGACGCCGGCTGCGGCCCGGGCCACTGGTCCGGGTGGCTGCACGGGCGCGGGCACGACGTCGTCGGCATCGACCTGGTGCCCGAATTCGTCGACTCGGCGCGGGCGCGGTTCCCGGGCGTCCGCTTCGAGCGAGGCTCGCTCGCGGATCTGGCCGCCGGGGACCCGGTGGGCGGGATCCTCGCCTGGTATTCGCTCATCCACACCGCCCCGGAGGAGGTGCCGGGCATCCTGGAGGGGTTCCGCGCCCGGCTCGCGTCCGGCGGCACGGTGCTGCTCGGCTTCTTCGAGGGCCCGAGCCGGCAGTCCTTCCACCACGCGGTGGCGCCCGCCTACTACTGGTCCGCCGAGGACCTCTCCGACCTGCTGCGCGGAGCCGGTTTCGCGGTGGGCGCGACGGACCGGCGCGCCTCCCCCGAGCACCGGCCCCACGCCGCCGTCGCCGCCCGCAGGCGCGACGGATAGGCTGGATCCGACCGCCCACCGTTTTCGTCGCGAGGACACGCATGCAGCATTTCGACCTGATCATCGTCGGCACCGGATCCGGGAACTCGATCCTCGACGAGCGCTTCCGCGGCAAGAAGGTCGCCCTGATCGAGCGGAACACCTTCGGCGGCACGTGCCTGAACGTCGGCTGCATCCCCACCAAGATGCTCGTCTACACGGCGGACGTCGCGGCCACGCCCGGCCACTCGAGCCGGCTCGGCGTCGACGCGACCCTCGACGCCGTGCGCTGGTCCGACATCCGCGAGCGCATCTTCGCCGACCGGATCGACCAGATCGCCGCCGGCGGCCGCGACTACCGCATCAGCCACGAGGACAACGCGAACGTCACCGTCTTCGAGGGCGACGCGCGCTTCACCGGCCCGCGTCAGCTCGCCGTCGCCCCTAACGACGGCGGCGCGCCCGCCACCATCACCGCCGACGAGGTCGTCCTCGCCGCCGGATCCCGCCCCGCGATCCCGGACATCGAGGGCCTGGCCGGCGTCGACTTCCACACCAGTGACACCGTCATGCGCCTCGAGGAGCTGCCGGCGACCATGACGATCCTCGGCAGCGGCTTCATCGCCGCCGAGTTCGCGCACGTCTTCTCCTCGCTCGGCGTCGCCGTCACGCTGGTCGCCCGCTCCGGCGCGCTGCTGCGCGCCCAGGACGCGGACGTCTCCGAGCGCTTCACGGAGGTCGCGCGCGCCAGCTGGGACGTCCGCCTCAACACCTCCACCCGCCGGGTGGAACAGCACGACGACGGCGTCCGGCTGCACGTCGAGGCCCCCGACGGGCCGGGCGTCATCGAGTCCGAGGTCCTCCTCGTCGCGACCGGGCGCACCCCGAACACCGATCAGCTCGACGTCGCCGCCGGCGGCCTCGAGACCGACGAGGCGGGGCTGCTGAAGGTCGACGAATACCAGCGCGCGGTGGTCGGCGGCACCCGCGGCGAGAAAGGCGCGGTGGCGGGCGGCGCCGTCGTGCCGGGCGTGTGGGCGCTCGGCGACATCTGCTCGCCGTACCAGCTCAAGCACGTGGCCAACCACGAGCAGCGCGTGGTGCAGCACAACCTGGCGGAACCAGAGCTCGTGACGGCCGACCACCGGTTCGTCCCGCACGCCGTCTTCAGCTCGCCACAGGTCGCGTCCGTGGGCCTGACCGAAGTGGAGGCCGTGGAGCGCGGGCTGGACATCTCGGTCGCCCGGCAGGACTACGGCGGCGTCGCCTACGGGTGGGCCATGGAGGACAGCACCGGGTTCGCGAAGCTCATCGCGGACCGGAACACCGGCCTGCTCGTGGGCGCGCACATCATCGGCCCGCAGGCCTCGAGCCTCATCCAGCCGCTGATCCAGGCGATGCACTTCGGCCAGCCGGTGGCGAACCTGGCACGCGGCCAGTACTGGATCCACCCGTCGCTGCCGGAGCTCATCGAGAACGCACTGCTGCAACTGGACGCCTGAGCCCGAAACCGCGGCCGCGCCAGGCTCAGGCGGTGCGGATCATGAGCCAGGCCCGCACGCGGTGCAGACCGGGCATGATCGCGTAGATCACGATCGGGACCGCGACGGTGACCAGAACGAAGGTGCGGAGCACAGGGTGCAGCACCTCGAGCCAGGACCCGAAGACGAGATTGATGATGGTCAGAGTGGGGAAGACCGCCACCCAGATCATCACGGCCAGCTGATGCTTGTTCGGCGGTGGAACGACCGGGGCGCGGACGCCCGTCATCTGCTCGGACATGCTTATTGCTCCTTCATCTGTGCAGGGATTCGCTACGTGCGGGGGAAGCCGCGGACGCGGCCGGGCGGCGGCGGGATCACACAGGGTGGCCAGCCCGGTCGACCCGTGACGGCGTCCGCCGCTCCGAAATGATCGACGTCCTGAACCGCGGGCGGGTGACGTCTTCGGCGGAGAACGCGGTGAAGGGCTCCCCTGAGGACATCAGCCGCCCCGCGGGTTTTCGGGGGAGGCTGAGCAACACCTCCTGTGTCCGGGTTCCAGACTTTGGCAGGTACGTGAAGACGCGGAGCGTCGGATACTTCGGGACGCTCAGCACCACGGGATCGAAGCTCAGCCTGCCCAGTTCTGGATGATCGTAGACCACGTCCACGTGATAGGAGTCGCCCACGACTTGGCGCTGCCACAGCTCGCGAAAGGCCTCCGATGCCTGACACAGCCGGCGCGCCATCGCTTCAAAACGGGGATCATCGTGGAATCTGGCCGACTGCGCCCGGAACTGGGCGACGAGGGACCGGGCCATCATCTCCCTGTGGACGTGGGACCGGGCGAGTTTCTGATCCGTGAAGAAACGCTGCAGGCAGCTGGTGCCCACGCGGGTGTCGAACGTACTCGCTGCAGCGGAATTCATGGCGACCACCGTCCAGAAGGGATCCGCGATGTAGCTGGGGTTGGCCATGGCATCGACCAACCGTTGCAGCAGCACTGCCTGGCCCCCGTCCGACTCGCTGTCGGCCACCGCGTCAGCACCCTGTGTTGCGCGGCGACCGGAGGCCAGCCGATGGACGTAGGTCCGATCCTCGGAGCTGAGCCGCAGCGCGCCGGCGACGGAATCCAGGATTTCCGCCGAGACACCGGTGGCCCGCCCCTGCTCGAGCCACGTGAGCCACGAGACGCCCACATTGGCGAGGACTGCGACTTCTTCGCGGCGGAGTCCCGGGGTTCGCCGTCGGTTGCTGGACGGTAACCCCACGTCCTCCGGGCGGATCTGCTCCCGGCGGGTCCTGAGGAAGTTGCCCAGGCTCACAAGGCTGGATGGCGGCTGTTCTGGACTCATGGATACTCCAATACTGAAGCGTGTCCGGTCGGTCACCTGGTGGTGACCGACCGGACGAACCGGCGAGCGGGGTCGTGCTTCGCGATCCGCGGGATCTGGCGCTACTGCGAAACGCGCTCTCGTTCGGGGCGGACGTCAAGCAGGGCGTATTCTTCGGCGGCCAGACGCGCAGCCGCTTCCGGTGCCATGCGCGGCTCGAGGCCGAGAAGCGAGGCGATCTGCTCGAGCCGCTCCTCCACCGTGCCGGAGACCACGTAGAAAGGGATGCCCAGCTCGTCCATGGTCTGCTTCAAGATCGAGTCGGACATGCTCCGGAACTGGTCGTTGACCGGACGGTGCCCGTCTGCGGCCAGGGGAAGCTCATTCTTCAGGTGCACGAAGACGTCGAAGGAACCCTTGACGTGCTTCTTGAAGCTGTTTCCGAGGCTCGCCATAACCTCTTCGAAGAAGGCCAGTTCCGCGGTCTTCTCGACTTCTTCACCTGCTTGCAGGTGCGCGGAGGCACTGGGGTTCAAACCCAGGGAAACCCGTACGGAGCCGTAGATCCATTCCTGCAACGAGGATCCGTCGGAGACGAATCCGGTGGAAAGCTTGTCCTCGTACACCGCCCGTTCCACGTGACGCGTCACGATCATCTGGATCAGTTCCGCTGCGGTGCATTCCTCCAAGGTCTTGCCCGGGGCAGCCTCTGGCAGGATCTCCCGCATGGTCCTGGCCTTCGTCCGCGGTAGCCCGGTGTAGTGGGACAGCGCCATCGAGGTGAACGTCTTGCCGGAGGAATAGGTCCCTGAAATTCCGATGCGCACAGCGTTCGCCTCAGTCGTTGACCAGCTGGAACGCCCCCACGGAGCTCAGCTTTGCGGCGAATTGGGGAGCCGCGGCGGTGAGCTCTGCATCGGCGACCTTGCGGGTGCCGTCCACGTCGCCGTTGAGCACGGTCGGGGCGAACCGGACGTGTGCGGCGTCCTCGATACCCACGAAGTCCAGCCAGTCGGCGAAGAACGTGCTGCTGAAATCCTTGCCGAACGCCGCCGGAACGCCCGGGGCGTACACACCGCTGGTGTGGATGGCCATGGCCTGCTTGCCTTCCATGAGGCCGCGGTAGCCCTTCTCGGGATCGAACCCGAAGCTCCACCCGGGCTGGGTGATGATGTCGATCCACTGCTTCAGCGCGTAGGGGACGCCGGCGTTCCACATGGGAATGTTGAAGACGTAGGCGTCCGCCGAGGCGAACTGGTCGAACACCGCACGAGCCGACTCCCAGGCCGTGATCTGCTCTGGCGTCTGCTCCTGGCCGGAGAAGACTGCCATCTTGGCGGCCGCAGCGGTCCGGCCGAAGACCGGGAGCGCGTCGTCGCCGAACAGGTCCAGAGTCTCCACCTCGAAGGTCTCTTCTTCCGCGGCCTGGACAGAGTCGATGAAGTGCCGGGCCAGCTGCAGAGAGTCGCTGTTGGCGTAGCGGGGGGAGGCGTTGACGTGGAGGATGGTAGGCATTGACTTCCCTTCGAAGCGTGATGAACGGGGCGCTCTCTGTGCCCGTACTCGATCCTGGCGCGTCCCGTAGGAGCGCGTAAAGAACGCACTATTTTGTGCCTAGGGCACTTTGAAGTGCCCTGTCGGCAACGGTTTCCGCGCAGCGGTCCGAACCTTAGGATTCTTCCTGTGGAAGAATCCGACGCCCGGGCCCGGGCCGCCTACACAGACATCGATGGCACCGTCACGGCCTACAACACCATCTTCGAATTCCTCCGCTTCGATGCGGCCCACAGCTCGCGCCGCGCGGAGGCCGAGGACTTCCTGGCCGGCCTGCGCGAGAGCGCGCTCGCCGGCGTGCCGCGCGCCCAGACCAACGCCCGGTACTTCCACTGGTGGCGGGGGAGGCGCGTGGCCGACGTCGCCGGGCTCGGCGAACTCTGGGCGGACGACCAATCCCGGTCGCCGGCCGACTGGCGCTTCTTGGAGCCCGTGGCCTCCGTCCTGGATGCACACGCCCGCCAACGACGGCGGCTGGTCGCCGTGACGGCGTCGTTCGAACCGGCGCTGGTGCGCGTGCGACGGCGCTGGCCGCAGCTCGACGTGCTCTGCACGCGCCCGGTGATCAGCAACGGCCGCTACACGGGGGAGATCGAGGAGGCGCTCGTAGGCGACGCCAAGGCGCGCGCCGTAGCGGCCCACGCCGCGGACCGCGACGTGGACCTGACGGCGAGCTTCGCATACGGCGACCACCCCTCGGACCTGCCGTTCATGAAGCTGACCGGCGAGTCCCTCCTGGTCGGCCCCGGCGGGGAAGATATTCGCCCTGCGGTCAACTAAAGATTACGGCACGGTTTCCCCCTGTCACACGCCCGCCGTACGCTGGCCCAACGAGCCCACCGCGGAAGAAGAGGACCGGGAACATGACCCACACTGCCGAACAAAAGCGTGAGACTGCGCGAAAGCACTACAACGCCTCCCTCGAGCTCTGCCCGGCACGGCAGCTCCTCGAGGCCATCAGCAGCAAATGGGTCACCCTGGTCATGCTCGCGCTCGAGGACGGCCAGCAGCGGCACAGCGAACTGCGCAAACGGATCCCCGGCGCCAGCCAGAAGATGCTGACCTCCACGCTGCGCTCACTGGAACGCGACGGCCTCGTTGACCGGCACGTCACTGTTTCCGTGCCGGTACGCACGGACTACGAGCTCACCCGCCGGGGCCGCTCGCTGCTGAAGATCATCTTCGAGATGAAGGAATGGGCCGAGGAGAACATGGACGATGTCGCCGCGTCCCGCCTGAATCACGACCGGCACAAGCTCGACTTCTCCTAGGGCGCGGGGCGGCCGGCATGCACCTGTTCTGCCTCCATCACGCCGGCGGGACCACCGCGAGCTTCGCCAAATGGCGGTTCACGAATGTCGCCGTCACGAAGCTCGGGTATCGCGGCAGGGACTTCGCCTCCATCCCCCACGCTGCGGCTGTTCTGTCCGAATCGGTCAAGGCGTCGCCGTCGCCGCGCCTGGCCCTCTACGGCCACAGCATGGGCGCAGCCCTGGCCTACGAAATCGCCCTGCGGGTTCAGGGCTCTGGCCGGCTGCAGCATGTCTTCCTGGCGGCCGCCCGTCCCCCGGTGCCAGCGCGCGGCAACGGGACGGGCACCCGTGCCATCGCCTTCGCGGCCGCCCGTTCTACCGCGTTGTCCGAGCGCGCTCGCGACGTCCTGCTCGAGGACCTGGCGCTGCTGGAGAGCTACCCGGGCAGCGAGCCGGCGGGGCAGCTGGCGGTGCCGACCACCCTGTTCCACGGTACGGACGACGACATCGTGCCGGCTCTGGAGTCCGCGCAGTGGGCCGGCTGGTGCGCGGAGCCACCCCGCTCGGTCGATATTCCCGGTGGCCACCTGTTCCACCGCACCAGCCCCAAGGTGATGGAGGTCGTGCAGACGACGCTGACCCCGTCGACACAGTCGGTTCCTGCGTCGACGGGGTCATTGCCCGCCGGCGGTTCGCGGCGCTAGGCGCCCGCGGGCGCGAGGTTCCGCTCGACGGCTACCCGCCCGGCGGAGAACACGGCGGCCATTTCGGCGACTCGCCGACCCAGGTGCGCGGCCGTGGCGATGTCCGCCGGGTGGACGCCGTCAATGCCGACGTCGGAGAAGGTCTGGGCCGCGGCCCCGTTGAAGAATCCGAAGCGGTTCAGGTCGTTCTCCGTCCCCTTGAGGCTCTTCCACCCCGGGAGCAGGCCGAGATTGATCCAATTCATTCCGTGCTGAGCGGCGAAGGTGGAGAAGTAGTCCAGTGTGGAATGCTTGTCCCCCGCTTTGCAGGCGGCGTTCGTGAAGCCCGCGCCGAGCTTGTTGTGCCACGCCTGCACGGCCCAGCGGCCCGCGGTCTTCTCCGCGAAGGCGTGGAACGCCGACGGCGCGGTGCCCATGTACGTTGGGGCCCCGAAGATCAGCGCGTCGGCGTCATCGATGAATTCCCAGGATTCCTCGGTCAGCTCGTTCACGTGCAGCAGGGCGGTCGTGGCGCCGCCCTCGCGGGCGGCCTCGTTCACCGCGTCCGCCAGGACCTTCGTGTGTCCGGAACCTGAGTAGTAGATGATGGCAATCGACGGATTCGTCATGGGTGTCCTTGTCTCTCGTGGGGTGGGGGCGGTGTCGTGGAAGGCGTGCGGTCAGGCGACGGGCTGGCGAGCCAGTTTGTCGGTGACGAGGCCCGCCGCGGTACGCGCGTTGCCGGCCTCGGCTAGCTCGAATTCGTCGATGCGCGTCCCGAACTTGTTGCTCAGGACAACGGCCGCCTCCACGAGCGAGAGCGAATCGATGTCCAGGTCCGCGAACGAGTCGTCCGGTCCCATCTGGCTGAGCTCGCCCATGGTGGAACGGATCGCGTCGACGACGTCCAGTGCTTTGATTTCCATTGTTCTCCCTTGTTCGGATGGCCCGGATCAGCCGGCGCCACGGTGGTCCCGCCGGTTCCAGCCCCGGCGGCGTTGCGGTCGTCCGCCCCTAATGCGGGTCGAGGACCGAGATCGATGGCCAGGTCATCGCGGCGGCACCCCACGTGGTGCCCCCGCCGAAGGCGGTCAGGACCGCTTTGTCTCCCGGGGTCCGGTGGCCTTTCACGGCGGCATCGGTCATCGCCAGCGGGATCGATGCCGCCGAGGTGTTGCCCACCCTGTCCAGGTGAACCTCGGCCTTCGATTCGGGGATGCCGGTCACGGAGGCAACCGTGTTCAGGATGCGCCGGTTGGCCTGGTGGGCGACAAGAGAATCGACGTCCTCCGTAGCCCAGCCGACGCGTGCCAGCACGGTGTTCACGGAGTCCGACATGGCGGACACCGCCCGCTCGAAGACCTCCTTGCCCTGCATTTCGAAGAAGCTCCCGGCGCCGCGCGGCACCTGAATGAGCGTTTCACCCGTTCCGTCCGCGTGCAGCGTCGACGCCAGAATGGCACCGGGTTCGTCGGCACTTCCGGCGGACAGGAAGGCGGCGCCGGCACCGTCCCCGAAGATCACGGACGTGGTCCGGTCCGCAGGATCGAGCAGGCGGGTGAACGTGTCCGCGCCGACGACCAGGGCAGAGCCCACCGCACCCGAGCCGATGGCCCAGGACGCCGTGGCCAGCGCATAGATGTAGCCGGAGCAGACGGCGGAGATGTCGTAGGCCGCGATGCCGTCGAGCCCGAGGTTCGCCGCGACTTTCGGTGCCGTCGCCGGGCAGATCTGGTCCGGCGTCGACGTCGCCAGGATCAGCAGGTCCGCCGAATCGACACCGGCGCTGTCCAGCGCACGCCGGGCGGCGGTAGTCGCGAGAGCGCTCGTGGACTCGGATTCGTCCGCGTGGCGGCGCTCGACGATGCCGGTCCGGCGCCGGATCCATTCGTCGGAGGTGTCCAACGTGACGGAAAGGTCCTCATTGGTGATGACCCTCCTTGGCAGGGCTCCGCCGAGGCCCCGAACGACGGCGTTCCGCGTGCTCATCGGACCGCCTCCGCGGCCTGGCGGGCGGGCAGGCGGTGAGCGACCTTGCAGACAACTTCGCCGCCGTCGAACGTCCCCACGACGTCGGCGCACCGCCACGACTCGCCGTCCTTCTCGACCAGCCGCTTGTTGCGCAAGTGCACGGAGAGGTCCGTCCCGGGCCCGCCGGCGACCACGGAGCCCGGGCCGTCGAGCGTCACGCGCGTCTTGCGCATCCACAGCGTGTTGCTGTCCGCGCGGTCCATCGCGTCGAGCCGGTAAAGCAGCACCTGCCCGAGTTGAAGGGTGGCCACGAAGTATTCGACGGCGCAGAGCGCGTCCGGGTATGCGGCCTCCAGGCCTCGACGCTCGCCGTGGGGAGACGGTGAAGCCCCCTGGCGGAACGCGAGGCCGGCGCGGGCGGTCCCGCATTCTGGGTCCATCCGGACCCGCGTCAACGACACGTCCCGCTCCGCCCAGCGCGCGCCGTAGAGCCGGTCCCCGCTGTCCCCGACCAGGGCCTCCTCGGACGGCGCCTGGACCGAGGCGAGCCCGGGTTCGGCGGTCCCGTGGGCCACGTGCGCAACGGCCGTCATCGAGGCCACGGAGCACCGCAGCACGGATCCGCCCCCACCGGGCGCGCTCTGGAGCACGGCCCGGCACTCAAGGTCGCGGAGCGCCCCCTCGACCGGTTCGCTGCCGCCGGAGATGGTCACCGATGTCACGTGGGCGGCCGGCAACAGGTCGGGAGAATAGCGGCTGGCCAGCAGGGCCTCTCCCATCCTGCAGGCCAGGACCATCACGTCCGTAGTCCCCAGGTGCGGCGTCTGCTCCGCGCCGCCCTTGACCGACCACAGCCCGTGCATGCTCAGCCCGGCGCGGGCCGTGAGCGTGGATTCTGCGCTGTCGTGGACGACCCGGAGGTCACGCAGTCGCGGGTTGGTCGACTTGTAACCCTGGCTGAAGAAGCGGTGGCGTCCGTCTCCCAATAGGTCGTCGATGGACGCGTAGTGCTCGATGACGGAGACTGCGGATGGCGGCATGGATGTTCCTCGGATCGGCGGCGGATGTAATCCAAGAATCCCCCGGTGCCCGGCCGACAACCAGTGTCCCCTGATGGTGTTGTTGCTGCCACCACCCCGCCTGCGCCGCCGGGCCAGTCATCAGCTCCCGTTCACGGGCCGGATCAGCGGGAGCCGGCGCAACTCGCGGTTCTGCTGCGGGTCGAGCAGCGAGTACTGCACGCACACCGGGATCAGCTGTCCCGTCTCAGGATGGCCCATCGTGTACATGAACGCGCTGCTGCCGCTGGACGCCTAGGTCCTGCGCCTCCGCGCACACAGGAGCAGATGAACGAGAGCGACGAGAATCGTCCAGCCGAGCACGAATAGCCAGCCGAAGTCGAAGATGGTCATCGCAAGGGCCGCGACGACGAATGCGAAGAAAGGCCAGAGGATCGACGCCCACCGGTTCTGCACCTCTGGGCTCGTGGACTCCCGGTATTCTCGCGCGTCGACTCTCCGCATCGGCTGAATCATCGTCTGTCCATCATTTCCGGATTCGGTCAGCAACGCGCCGCTTCGCTCCGGCACTCAGAACTCACGCTCGTAGGTCCAGGGCAGCGCCGTGACGTCCAGTCGGTGGGTGCCGGCGGGCGAGGGCGCTTCCGGAAGGTGGGGGCCGTGGCCGGCGGCGGCGAGTTCGTCCTCCCAGGCCTCGTCGCCGTGCCAGACGACGTACTTCCGCCCCGCCTCGGCGAACTGCTGGCTGCGGAACTGCTCGAACTCCGCGCCCGCTCCCCCGCCGGCGCGTGACTCGGCGGCCGCCACCGCGTCGGCCACGGCGTCGGCGACCGTGGCCACGCCGCCGGCGCCGCCGAGGACCGCCAACCCGTGCAGGGTGAACCAGGTCGGCGGGACCAGCAGCATCTCGCCGGCTCCGTGGCGGGCCAGCGCGTCGGCGGGCGTCAGCCACTCGGCGGCGCTGTGCTCGCCGGGGCTCAGCCGGATCTCACCCCCACCCCCGGCCAGCGGGGCCAGGAAGTACCAGGCGCGCATCCGCTTCGGCGACGCCGCCGGCGGCACCCAGCACGTGGTCGGGACCAGATCCGCTTCATTCAGGACCAGCCCGGTCTCCTCCTCCGTCTCGCGGACGGCCGCGGCACGGGCGGCGGCGCGCAACCCGGCCGGCACCTCGCGGACGGGGACGTCCGCACCCCAGGAGGCGGCGTCGTCGTACTGGAACCGGACCGGGGTGTCCTCCGGGTCGACGTACCCGCCCGGGAACACCCACGCGCCGGCGAACGAGCCGCGGTCCAGCCGCCGCAGCATGAGCACCTCCAGCCCGGCGGCGCCGTCGCGGATCACGACGGCGGAGGCCGCGTCGCCGGCGAGTGGGGCCGGCGCGGGGAAATCTTTGGTCATGTTCCCTCCTGCTGGAATGCTAGCGCGACGGGGCGCGTTGAACGAGGCACAACACTTGAATCTACAACCGAATGGGAGCTGTCCATGAAGATCGCAGTCTACGGAGCCACGGGCATGGTCGGAAGCCAGATCGTCGCGGAGGCACTGACCCGCGGCCACGAGGTCACGGCCGTCTCGCGCAGCGGCGCAGAGGTCCCGGGCGCCGCGTCCTTCACCGCCGAGCTGACCGACCTCGCCGCGTACCGCGAGCTCGGCAAGAGCCACGACGTGGTGGTCCTCTCCGTCCCGACCCCGCGCGACGGCAGCGACCACGGCCCCGTGCGCGAGGCCCACGAGGAGATCGCCGAGACCCTGGTCCCGGCGCGCGTGTTCGTCATCGGCGGGGCCGGCGCGCTCGAGGTCGACGGCGTCCAGCTGCACCAGACCGAGGGCTTCCCGGAGGCCTACAAGGCCGAGGCGGAGAGCTTCGCCGAGATCCTGACCTACTACCAGGACTCCTCCGGCGTGAACTGGACGATGCTGGCCCCGGCCCCGATGATCGCCCCCGGCGAGCGCACGGGCGAGTACAAGGTCGGCGTGAACTCGCCGGTCGGCGACTCGGTCTCGACGCAGGACTTCGCCGTCGCCGTGCTCGACGAGCTGGAGACCCCGAAGAACGAGAACCGCCGCTTCACCGTCGCCAACTGACCCGGCGGGCGCCACACGGCCGGCCGCCAGCACCCCGCACGGGGCGCGGGCGGCCGGCCTTCGCCGTTTCAAGCGCTGCTCGAGTCGTCACCAATCGTTGGCGGTCGCTCGCCAGTCGTCGCAGAATGCTGTTCGCCCGCCACGAGTCGTCGCAGACTGCTGCAGATCCCGGAAAAACCCGCACTCCGTAACGACTCGTGCCGCTCCGAGCCTTCCGGCCTGCGGGCGGATCCGCCCCGTAGCCGTCCGGACTCGGCGACGCTAGCGTGGGCACCATGCGGATCGACCGGGCCTCACGACACATCTCCGCCGACGCCTCCGCCGTCTTCGGGGCGTTCACCAACGCCGACCTCTTCCTCGCGTGGCTTCCACCGGCGGGCATGACGGGCCGGCTCGAGCACTTCGACCCCAGCACCGGCGGCGGATTCCGCATGGTGCTGACCTACGACGAGCCCCCGTCCGACGGCGGCAAGTCCGGCGCGGACACGGACACCGCCGAGGCGCGCATCGCCGAATTCGATCCTCCGCGGCGCATCGTCTGGCTCGTCGACTTCCCCTCCGAGGACCCGGCAGCCTCCGGCACCATGACAATGACCTGGTCCCTCGCCGAGGACGACGACGGCACGCTCGTGACCGTCGCGGCCTCCGGGGTTCCGGAGGTGATCACGCCCGAGGCGCACGCGGCGGGTCTGGCCTCTTCCCTCGCCAATCTCGCCGACGTCGTCGAGCAGTCCGGCTGACCGGGCGGGTCAGTCGATCTCGTCGGCGGCAAGGCGAAGGCCGGCCATGTCGAGAACCACGATCCTGCCGCGGGATTGGCGGATGAACCCGTCGTCGGCGAGCCCCTGTAGCGTGCGACTGGTGGACTCCCTGGTGACGCCGAGCAGGCCCGCGATCTGCCCGTGGGTCAGCCGAATGGTCGGCTTGCCCAGCGGCCCGCGCCCCTGGTCGGCGGCGAGCCGCACCAGCGTTGCGGCCGCCCGGGCATGCAGCGGTTTGAGCGCGAGGTCCGTCAGCCGCTCCTCGAGCCGGGCGACCTGGTCGCCGAGCAGACGCGCCATGCGGACGGCGATGCGCGGATCGGCCAGCAGTTGGTGCTCGACCTCGGCGGTGGTCATCCTGCAGACCGAGACCGTATCGATCGCCTCCGCGTAGCTGCCGTACATCCGCTGGCCGAGCAGCGGCATCTCGCCGAACACGGCCCCGGGCTCGAGGATCGCGAGCGTCAGCGCCTTTCCCTCCGCGGTGACGCGGAAGACCCTCACGCGCCCCTTCTTGAGGATGAACAGTGCGTTCTCGGACTTCGTCGGCCCGTAGAGGAGCTCGCCGCTGCGGAAGGTCACCGGCGGCATCATGTGGTCCATGGCCTCGATCTCCTGCGGAGACAAGTCCGCGAACAGCTCGACCTCGCTCAGGCACGTGAAGTTGCTGTCCTTCGCAGGCTGCAACGGGTCCTCCCCTCGGTCCGGCGCCCACGGGCGCCGGGCCTCGGGCGGGACCGGCTGCACTTCCGTGACGCACCCTTTCATCATGCGCTACGACGGAAGAACGCGACAGCCACGACGGCCAGGACGACGCCGTAGACCAGATGGCCCAGCAGGGACATCATCGAACCGGCGCCGATCATGAAGACCGGCATGCCCATCATCATCGGCATGATCAGCAGCGGGCCGAGGACCCACCACAAGGCGCCGTAGGCGAGGCCGACGAGGACGCCGCGGCCGAACGTGCGCCCGAGGACCTTCGGCAGCACGACCGTCAGGCCGAGGCCGATGACCACCGAGATCACGAGGTGGATGCCGAAGCCGACGCCGGCGGAACTGGATCCGACCATGGAGGCGATCATGGGGAACATCCCCATCATCGCCATCATCACGCCGAAGACCAGGCCACCGGCGAGACCGCCGACGACGCCGGCCACGAGCTCGCGGCTGAAGGTGAGCGGGTGGACCTCGGGAGTTGAGTGGGAAGCGTGTGTAGTCATGATGCTGCCTTTCTCATTGCGGCCGTGCCGTCCACGACCCCTGTACCTGCAACGTAGGCGCGCCCCGACCACCCGTTCAGTGATCCAACGCACCGAACACGGTCACGATTCGGGGCATACTTGGTCGCATGCTGATCAAGGTCCTGCACATCGAAGACTGCCCCATGTGGCGCGAGGCGGCACGGAACACCGAGACGGCCCTCCGGGAGCTCGGCGCTGCCGACGTCGACTTCGCGGACACACTGATCTCGACGCCCCAGGAGGCAGCGACCAGCGGGTTCGCCGGCTCGCCGACCATCACGGTCGACGGCCGGGATCTCTTCGCGGACGGTGCCCGGACCGACGCCCTCGCCTGCCGCGTCTACACCGAAGGCGGCTCGCTGACCGGCGCCCCCTCCCCCGCGGCGATCAGGGCCGCGCTCGAACCGCTTGTCCTCCGGCGCCCCCTCTAGCCGAAGACCACCGGCACCGCGGCCACCTGCTCCAGGCTGCCGTCACGGGCGCTGTACGTCAGGAACACGGCCGCGCCCTGCCCTGCCGCGGGACCGTCGTAGGCGATCTCTCCGGAGAGCGGCCCCAGATCCGGGCCGCCGCTTCCCGTGACCGGCTCCTGCCCGAGCACCTCGCCCGCGGAATCGCGGACCTGCACCACCACGTTGCCCTCGAACGCGAGCGCCTCGCCGGCGACGGTCAGCGGCGAGGAGACCTCCGCGGCCGCCGCGGGCTCGGCGACCTGGATGTTCGGGGTCGCCGACCCGATGACGTACCAGGCGTCGTCGGACATCCGGCGCACCAGGACCGTCGTGACGATGCTGCCGCCCGCGGCCATGACCTCGAATTCGCCCGAGTTGGCGTCGCCCTGCATGAACTCGGAGATCTCCGGGGCCTCGAACCCGGCGTAGCCTGTGGCGAACCCGTCCACGGCGCCGCCCGGCTCGTCGAAGACGCTCGCGCCCGGCGCCGGGTAGACGACGAACGCCGCCTCCTCCGCCGGCAGGGAGGCATCGGGCGCGTCCGTCGGCATGGTCGTCGGGTCCGGGCTGGGCGTCCGGCTCGGGGTGGCGGTCGCGGTCGGCGAGGGCGCCGTCGTCGTCGGGCCGGGGGTCGGGCTCATCTCGCCGTCGCCGGGTCCGCCCGGGCTGCAGGCGCCGAGCAACCCCACACACGCCGCCGCCGCAACGGCGGTCGTCCACTTGCTCTTGGCTCTCATACGGCAAGACAAGCACCGCCGGCGACTGGACGGAAGGCCCGGCAGGCCTCGATTGGGCCACGATCCGACGGCGATTCCGTCACATGAGCGGATCTGCGGCAGCGATCGCGCGGGCATCCTCGTGGCACCCAGCTGGATCCCGGTGGAATGCCAGCCGGGCGGCGTAGCGTGAGGAGCATGGGATCAGCACCGATCGTCGTCACGGGCGGGACAGGGACTCTGGGTCGCGCCGTCGTCTCCGAAATCGAGAGACGCGGGCACCGCGTCCGCGTCCTCAGCCGCTCCCCCACGCCCCCGTCCCTGCCGGCCGGCCGGGAGTGGGCGAGCGCCGACCTGCTCACGGGCGACAGCGCCGACGTCGCACGCGCGTTCGCCGGCGCCGAGACAGTGGTCCACTGCGCCACGACCCTCAACGGGGACCGGGACGTGACAGTGGCGCAGCAGGTGCTCGCCGCGTGCGCCGCGGCCGGCGTGCGGCACTTCGTGCTCGTTTCGATCGTCGGGATCGACCGCATCCCGCTGGCCTACTACCGCGGCAAACTCGAGGTCGAGCGGCTGGTCGCCGCCTCCGGCGTGCCGGCCACCATCCAGCGGGCCACCCAGTTTCACGACCTCGTGCGCGCCCTCTTCGCCCAGCTGTCCCGGCTGCCGGTCCTGTTCGTGCCGGATGTGAATTTCCAGTCGGTCGACGTCGCCGACGTGGCGGCTCGGCTGGCCGACGTCGCCTGCCGCGGCCCCCAGGGCCGGGTCGCCGACGTGGGCGGGCCGCGTGTCGACTGCTCCCTCGACATGGCCCGGGCGTTCGTCGCCGCGTCCGGCCTGCGCCGCAAGATCGCCCCCGTCCGCCTGCCGCGCTTCCTGCAGCGGGGGGCCGTCCGCGCGATCGCCGACGGTGGCAACCTGGTCGACGACGGCGCACCACGCGGCACGACGACGTTCGCGGACTACCTCTCGGCACACCCCGCCCCGGCCGCGCGGGAGTACCGGAACGCGTAGAACGCCGTCATCTAATTCCCCGCCACCCCTTGCGCTCGAGCGTCCGCGGGCATAATCTACAACCAAATGGTTGTAGATCAGATGACGAACGAAGAAGTGGACCGGATCTTCCGGGCCCTGGCGGACGCCACGCGGCGGGACATCGTGCGGCGGACGCTCACCAGCGAGTCCTCCGTCTCCGACTTGGCGCGCGACTACGACATGTCGTTCGCGGCGGTCCAGAAGCACGTGGCCACCCTCGAGGCGGCTGGGCTCGTCACCAAATACCCGCGCGGCCGGGAGCGCATGGTCCGCGGAAACCCTGAGAACCTCCGGCAGGTGCAGCAGCTGCTGCAGCACTTCGAGGACCTCTGGCGCTCTCGCGTCAGCCGCCTCGATGCGCTCCTCGCCGAGGATCCGACCCCGTAGGAGAAAGGCACCATCATGCCCATCACCACCGTTGACAGAGACCTGCACGACCTCACCCTCACCGTCGTCGCCGACTTCGCCGCCCCCGTGCAGCGACTGTGGGACGCGTACCGCGACCCGCGCCAACTCGAGAAGTTCTGGGGCCCGCCCTCGTACCCGGCGACGTTCACCCGCCACGACGCCTACCCGGGCGGCCTGACGACCTACTACATGACCGGCCCCGAGGGGGACGCGCACGGCGGCTACTGGGAGTGGCTCGCGGTCGACGCCCCGAACTCGTTCGAGGTGCTCGACGGCTTCCTCACCGACGCCGGCGAGCCCAACCTGGAGCTGCCGCGCGTGCGCATGACGTTCACTTTCGAGGCCACCGATGCGGGCTCGCGGATGACCACCACCAGCCACTTCGCCTCCCAGGCGGACCTCGAACAGCTCCTCGGGATGGGCATGGAGCAGGGCATGCGCGAAGCCATGGGCCAGATCGACGACGTCCTCGCGGACCTGGAGGCCTTCGCCGCCGGCCGCGCCACCGACGCGCAGATCCTCTCCGACACCCAGGTGCGCATCTCCCGGGTGGTGCGTGGCGACGTCGAGCAGGTCTGGCGCGCCCACAACAACGCAGACCTCATGAAGCGCTGGATGCTCGGGCCGGACGGCTGGAGCATGCCGGTCTGCGAGGTGGCATCCGCCGTCGGCGAGACGTACCGCTACGAATGGGAGAACATCGACGACGATCAGGAGCGGTTCGGGTTCACCGGCGAGCTGCTCGAAGCCGAGGCGCCGCATCGGATGGTCACGACCGAGGCGATGATCGGCAACGAGGGCACGGCGACGCGCAACGAGATGACGCTGACCCCCGTCGAAGCGGGCACGCTCATCAGCCTGCTGATCACCTACCCGGACGCGGAGACCCGCGACATGATCCTCGCAACCGGCATGACCGACGGCATGGAGACCAGCTACGCCCGACTCGAGGAGGCCGTCCTGGCCGGCTGACGCAGCCGGCGGAGCCGCTATCCGTTGTAGGCGAAGCGCTGCAGCCGGTGCGCGGTCCGGTCCGGATTCAGCAGCAGGACGCTGATGGCGCCCACGACGAGCAGGTAGATCCCGATCATCCAGAACGCGGTGTTCATGCCCTCGGTGAGCGCGGCGACCATCTCCGGCGGCACCGGCTGCCCCTTGGGGGTGGGCAGGAAGCCCGCCCGGTCCATGAAGCGGCCGACCATCACCGGGGCGATCACGCCGCCGATGGAGGCGAGCCCGGTGAGCGTGGCCATAACCGCTGCGCGCTGCCGCGAGCAGACGGCGAAGGCGACGGCGGTCGGAGCCAGCGGATAGATCATCGCCAGGCCCGCCCCGACGGTCAGCACGGCGACGGCGGCGCCGCCGGTGACGTGCGGCAGCACCAGGAAGGAGGCGCCCGAGACCAGCAGGGTGGCCCCGAACAGGGAGCCCAGCGCCCAGTGCACGGTCACGCCGCGTCGCATGAGGAAGCGGGACGCGTATCCGAGGACCAGCAGGGCCGCCGCTCCCAGGACCCAGGGGAAGGTCGACACGGCGCCGATCGCCTCCGGCGAGAGGTCGACGACGGCGGTGAGGTAGCGCGGCGACCAGGTGGTCAGGAAGCCCATGGCCCAGAAGCAGCCGGCGCCGGCGAGTACCGCGGCGACGAACATTCCGCTGCCGAGCACGCGCAGGATCGGGACGATCCCCAGCAGGTCGGCGACCTCGGCGACACTCCCGCGCCCGCCGCGCAACGCGCTGCGGATCCGGGCCGCGCGCGCCTCCGACTCGCCGGCACCGGCCTCCGCCTCCGACTCGCCGTCGTCGTCATCGGCTGGCCCTCCGGCTTCGGGGGCCTCCGGCTCCAGCCCGGCCGCCTCCCGCTCGGCCGGGCTCGCGTTGTGGCTGTGCGGGCCGTCGCGGCCCACCAGGAACCAGACGACCGACCAGAGCAGCCCGACGATCCCGAGGAACCCGAAGGCCCAGCGCCAGCCGTAGTTGGCGATGACGAAGGCCAGCGCGGGCGCCGCGAGGATCGGGCCCAGCGTGGAACCGATGGCCACCAGGCTGCTGGGCAGTCCGCGCTCCCGGGCCGGGAACCACCCGTGGACGTGCTGCAGCGAGATCGGGGTGGCCGGGCCCTCGGCCGCTCCGAGCAGGATGCGGGTCACCAGCAGCACCGCGGCGCCGCCGCCCAACAGGATCGGGAACTGCAGGACCGCCCAGGAGACGCCCATGACGAGCAGGATCCACCGGGTGGGGACCTTGCCGGCGAGGAAGCCCACGGCGACGGCCGCGACGGCGAAGAGGAAGAAGAAGGCGCTGCCGATGAAGCCGAACTCGCCGGCGGTGAGCTGCAGCTCCTGCATCGCGGGGCCGGCGACGAGGCCGATCACGGCCTTGTCCGCGAAGTTGATGATCTGGAAGACGACCAGCAGGCCGGTGACCGTCCAGGCCCGGCGGTTCATCCGGCCGTGGACGACGGCGGCGCGCAGGGTGTGCGGCGGGATGTCGCCGCCGGGTCCGTGGCGGGTCGGGGTCGAGGGCGCGCTCATGCCGTCACCGCCCCGGCCACCAGGTCCCCCGGCCGCACGGCGGCGGGGCCGACCGCGAAGACGTCGTTGTCCTCGGCCACGGCGACCGGCGCGCCGAAGTCCCGGGACGCCACGGCCGCCATCTTCGCGGTGTCCGCGGCGCCGGGGGTGTTCGGCACGACGTGGTGGAGCACGAGCCGCCCGGCGCCGGCGGCGCGGGCGATCCCGCCGACCTCGTCGTAGGAGGTGTGCGACTCCTTCAGATGCACGGCGATCCCGTCGCGCTTCGGCCCGTCCGGGAAGGTCGCGAGGATCGCGTCCAGATCCATCACCTCGTGCAGGAGCAGGTCCGCCCCGCGGGCGAGCCCGACGAGGTTCTCCGACGGCGCCGTGTCGCCGGAAACGACCACGGACCCGTAGGCGGAGTCGACGCGGAACCCGAACGCCGGATAGCAGAGCCGGTGGTCGACCAGGATCGCGGTGACGGTCACGAGCTCGTCCCGGTAGACCTCGAAGGGCTCCATCCGCGGGTGGCGGGCCGACACCGGGTCCGCCTGCGCGTCTTCCGGGACCGCGATGTCGTGGCCGGTGACCCACTCGTGCGGGTCGTCGCGGCCCTCGTCGGCCATGCGGATCGCGACGTCGGAGGCGAAGACCCGGTCCAGCAGCGCGTCGACGACCTCGGCGGTGCCGGCCATCCGGCGGCCCCGGGTCCGGGCGTCGATGTCGCGGGCGTGCTCGGCATCCAGGGCCGGGATCCGCGGCGGGCGCCCCGGGCCGTGGACCTGGATCGGGCGGCCGAAGCACTCCCCCGGGACCTGCCATCCGGTGACCAGGAACGAGCCGAGGTCGTAGATGTGGTCTGAGTGGTGGTGGGTGAGGAAGACGGCGCGGAGCTCCTCCCAGGCGCAGGAGCTGCGGTAGTTGCGGATGCTGCCCATCCCGCAGTCGACGACGTACGTCGCTCCGTCGACCGTGATCGCCGTGCTGGTTCCCGCCCGGCTGGAGGACACGACGGGTCCGCCGCCCGTGCCCAGAGCGTGGACTGTCATCCCCTGTTGCTGCCGTGTACTCATGTCCGCCTTCTCTCCGTCGAGTGCTGCGCGCCGCCCGGTCGGGAAGATGCCCCGGACGGTTGCGATGTGACGTGCAGCATATGCAGTAAAATTGGCGATCGCAATACCTATTGCATATTTGCCGGGCCGGTGCGAAGCTGGCTCCGTCAAGGCCCTCGGGCCGCATCCGAACCGCGAAAGGCAACGAAATGGGCATCCAGCCAGGGGAAGAGATCATCGTCGGAGACCTGCCGAAGGGCATCACACCAGCCGGCGAGGCGGTGGGGAACAAGACGTGGAACGTCCTCGGCCACACATACGTGGCCAAGGTCGAGAGCTCCACGAGCTTCGCCTGGCTGTCGCTGGACCCGGCGGGCACAGGCGTCCCGCCGCACGTCCACCCGTCGCAAGACGAGCACATCTTCGTCATGGAGGGCATCTACACGCTCTACCTCGACGGCGAGTGGACCACGGCCGGGCCGGGCGACACGGTGCGCATGCCCATGGGCCTGCCGCACGCGTACTTCAACAAGCAGGACGGGGCGGGCAAGGCGCTCTTCTGGGTGAGCCCGTCGGGCCGGCTGTCGCAGCTCTTCGATCAGCTGCACGACCTGGACGACCCCGACGAGGTCGTGCGCCGGTCGGCCCTGCACGACGTCGACTTCCTTCCGCCCGGGACCGTTCCGGGCGCGTGATGGACGCGCCGACACCGCGGAAGACCGCGTACGGCGACCATCCGGACCAGTTCGTGCGGTTCGACCCGGCGCCCGGCGTCCCGCACGGGACAGTCCTCCTCGTCCACGGCGGCTACTGGCGCCGGCGGCACACGCTGGAGTTGATGGAGCCGCTCGGATCGCACTTCCGCGCGGCGGGCTGGTCGACGTGCAACGTCGAGTACCGCCGGGGCCCCGGTTCGCCGTGGCCGCAGCCGCTGCGGGACGTCCGCGACGCGGCCGCGACGGCCCGGGGACTGGAGGATCGCGGCCCCCTGGTCGCCGTCGGCCACTCCGTCGGCGGCCAGCTCGCCCTGCTGGCCGGGACCCCGGTAGATGCCGTCGTGGCGCTCGCCCCGGTGACCGATGCGGGCCGGACCTACCGCGAACGGCTCGGCGACGACGCGGCCCAGGAGTACTTCGGGACGACGCCGGACCGGGACGACAAGCTCTACGCGCGGGCGTCCCCGATCGCGCAGTCTCCCCCGGCCGCGCCGGCCCTGATCGTGCACGGCTGGAACGACGTGCGGGTGCCGGCGATCCACACGGTGGACTACGCCGTCACCGCGGACCGTGCGGGCGGGCGGATCGACGTCGTCCTGACGCACGATCTGGACCACCTGGCCGCGATCGATCCGGCCCGGCTGCCGTGGCCTGCTGCGCTCGACTGGATGGGGCGGTTCACCGCACCGCCCCCAGCACGGACGACGCGTGGCGCCGAGAAGGAGTGCGGAGCATAGCGTGCAGCTCGAGGAAGATCTTCTTGGCCTGCGGCGCACGCCACCCCTCGGGCAGCAGCTCGAGGGGGATGTTCGGGTCGCGGTACGGAAAACGGCGCCAGCGGGTCAGCAGGGGCACGTAGTGGGCGAAGGCCGCCCGGTCCGCCTCCGCAGTCGTGGCGCCGCCCAGCCGCAGGCGCCAGTCGTCGACCGAGTCGGCGTAGTCGTCGATGAAGTCGCTGTACCGGGTGTCCAGGTCGCCCAGGTCCCACCATCCACGGATGCGGGTGCGCAGTTCGTCCGTCCTGCCGTACCGGGCGACGAAGTGCTCGACGTACTGCTGCAGTCCACGCTGCTCCAGCCGGACCAGGGCCTGGTCCAGCACCGGCTCGGGAGCGATGGCCACACCCGACGCGACGAACCCGAACCCGAGGCTCTCCAGCTCCCGGCGCAGATCGTAGCGGCGCTTCCGCTCGGCCTCGGGCACGGAGAACACCACGAGCGCCCACGGATCGTCTGCGCCGGAACGCACCGGCGCGAAGATTCTCTGGTCGTCGGCGTGGAACACGTCGAGTGCGGACGGGGACATCGCGTATCGCGTCTCGCCATCGTGGGACGAGCGGTCGAGTACGCCCTTCGCCTTGAGCCGCGAGATCGAGGAGCGCGCGGCCCCTCCCGCGATTCCGAGGTCCGCCAGCAGCGCCACGATCGAGGAGACGGCCATGCCCTCACCGGAGCTGTAGAGCCCGTACAGTGTCGCGATCAGCTCCTGGTGAAGCAGCTTCTGCGCCATGACCCTCCTTTTCGTCGTTTCCCCCATCCTACTGAGAGCGCCACCGGGGCAGGCATCCGCCGATTCCGTGCGGGCTCTGGATTCCCGCGCGCACCAGTGGCAGTATGTGTCATGTGACACATGCCAAGCATTCCTTTCAGAACTCGTCCTTCCACGACCTCGACGCGTTCGTCGCCCTGCCGCGGCTGGGCGGGCTCGCCCTCAGCGGCGACGGCACACGCCTCGTCACCACGGTCAGCACCCTCGACGAGGACCAGACCGCCTACGCCGGCGCCCTCTGGGAGATCGACCCCGCCGGCACGCGGCCCGCCCGCCGGCTGACGCGGGGCGCCGAAGCGGGCGACGGCGCGAAGGGCGAGTCGGCCCCTGCGTTCACCGCCGCGGGCGACCTGCTCTTCACCGCCGCCCGCCCGGGCGCGAAGAACGCGGACAAGCCGGCCCTCTGGTCGCTGCCGGCCGCCGGCGGCGAGGCCCGCCTGCTCGCCGAGCACCCCGGCGGTGTCTCGGCCGCGCGCGCGACGGGCGCCGCCGTCGTCGTCCTGAAGGCCGACGCGACCCGCCGCGCGGCCGACCTGGACGCGGAGGGCGAGACCCAGAAGGGGCGCAAGGACAAGAAGGTCTCCGCGATCCTGCACGACGGCTACCCCGTGCGCTTCTGGGACCACGACCTCGGCCCGGCGACGCCGCGCTACTACGCGCTCGCGCTGGACGACGACGGCGCCGCGGCCGACGCGCCGCTCCGCCAGATCGGCGCGGACGCCCACGGGCACCTGACCGAGACCGGGTACGACGTCGCCCGCGACGGCACCTTCCTCGTCACCGACTGGACCTCGCCCGAGGGCCGCGGCAGCATCCGGACCGACCTGGTCCGGATCGACGTCGCGACCGGGGAGAAGACCGTCCTGCGCGCGGCCGACGACGACCACGAGTACTCGGTCTGGAAGATCAGCCCGGCCGGATCGCACGTCGTCTTCACGCGCTGGATCCGCTCGACGCCGGAGCGCCCGTCGCGCCAGGAGCTGCGCCTGCTGGACCTCGAGACGGGCGAGGACCACCGGATCGCCGCCGACTGGGACCGGTACGCGACCACCGTGAACTGGCTGCCCGACGCGACCGGCCTGCTCGTCACCGCGGACGAGGACGGGCGCTCGCCCCTCTTCCACCTCGATCTGGCGGCCGACGCGGTGACGCGGCTGACGGACGCGGGCGCGTTCACCGACGTCGTGATCGCCCGCGACGGGGCGGCCGCGTACGCGCTGCGCTCGAGCTACGAGTTCCCGGCCGAGCCGGTGCGGTTCGACCTGACCCGGCTGGCCGACGGCGAGGCGCCGCTGACCGCGTTGCGCGGGCCCGCCGAGCGCCCGCAGCTGCCGGGCACGCTCACCGAGATCGAGACGATGGCGGACGACGGCACCCGCGTCCGCGCCTGGCTGGCCCTGCCCGAGGGCGCCTCCGACCAGAGCCCGGCGCCGCTGCTGCTGTGGATCCACGGCGGACCCGTCGGCTCGTGGAACGCGTGGAGCTGGCGCTGGACACCGTGGGTCATGGTCGCCGCCGGCTACGCGGTGCTGCTGCCGGACCCGGCGCTCTCCACCGGGTACGGCCAGTCGTTCATCGACCGCGGCTGGGGCGCGTGGGGCGACGCCCCGTACACCGACCTCATGGCGATCACCGACGCCGCCGAGGTGCGCGACGACATCGACGAAACCCGCACCGCCGCGATGGGTGGCTCCTTCGGCGGCTACATGGCCAACTGGGTCGCCGGGCACACCGACCGCTTCAAGGCGATCGTCACGCACGCGAGCCTGTGGGCGCTGGACGGGTTCGGACCGACCACGGACGCCTCCTTCTACTGGGCCCGCGAGATGAGCGAGGAGATGCAGGAGAAGCACTCGCCGCACCGCTTCGTCGGCGAGATCCGGACGCCGATGCTCGTGATCCACGGGGACAAGGACTACCGGGTGCCGATCGGCGAGGGGCTGCGCCTCTGGTACGAGCTGCTGTCCAAGTCCGGGCTGCCGCAGGAGGCGGACGGCACCACCGCGCACCGGTTCCTGTACTTCCCGGACGAGAACCACTGGATCCTCACCCCGCAGCACGCGAAGATCTGGTACCAGGTGAACCTCGGCTTCCTCGCCGAGCGCGTGCTGGAAAAGGGGCCGCAGGAGCTGCCGGAACTGCTGGGCTGATCCGGGCCTCAGCCGCCGATACCGGCGAGCTTGGCCGGGTTGGCGACGTAGCGGAGCGCGCCGACCCGGCCGGCGGCGGCCTCGATATGCAGGACGTGGCGGCGGTCGTCGTAGACCAGCACCAGGACCGGGGCGCCGTTGACGTCGCCCCACTCGACGGCGACGCCGCCGCGGCCCGCGAAGACCCCGACCAGGAACCGGGACACGCGGTCGGGCCCGAAGACCGGGTTGATGGACGCCCTGACCCGCCCGCCGCCGTCGGACCACCACGTGACATCGTCCGTCAGCAGGGCGACAGTGCGGTCGACGTCGCCCGTCGAGACCGCGTCCAGGAGGTCGGCCAGCAGGGCCCGGACCACCGACGGCTCGTGCTCGGGCACCCGGTCGGCGTCCAGACGCCGGACCGCGCGGGAGAGCATCTGGCGCACCGCGGCCGGCGTTGACTCGAGGACTTCCGCGATCTGCGGGGCGCTCATCCCGAACCCGTTCTTGAGCACGTAGGCCGCGCGGGCCTCCGGCGCGAGCTGCTCCATGAGGTGGAGCATGCCGAGGGAGAGCATCTCCCGATCCAGCACCTCCGCGTCGGGCAGACGGGCCGTGTCCACCGGCTCCGGCAGCCACGGCCCGATGTACGCCTCACGACGCCGGCCGGCCGCCCGGAGCGCGTCGATCGAACGTCGCGTCACCATGGTCGTCAGGAACGCCGGCCACGAGCGGACAGCGTCCTGCTCCTCGCCGCTCATGCGCGCCACCTGCTCGCCGGCCCCGGCGAGGACGTCGTCCGCATCCGCCAGGGACCCGAGCATCTGATAGGCGAGGTCTGTCAGGCGGCAGCGCTCGACCGCCCAGGCATGCACGCCGGGAGAGAGCGCCGCCTGTGGTGTCATGCCTTCGGTTCGAGCCGCGTCGTGATCGCAATCCGGTTCCACACGTTGATCGTAGCGATCGCCAGAACCAGCTCGCCCACCTGGGCCTGCGGGAAGTGCCGCACCGCCTCGTCCCACACGTCATCGGGGACTCCGTCCGCCGCCAGGCGTGTCACGGAGTCCGTCAGGCGCAGTGCGGCCCGCTCCCGTGCGTCGAAGTGCGGCGATTCGTGCCACGCGGCCACGCCGAAGAGCTTGGCCGCCGGCATGCCGCGCTCGAGCCCGTCGCGGGAGTGCATGTCGGTGCAGAAGGAGCACCCGTTGAGAATAGAGGCCCGCAGCTTGACGATCTCGTACAGGTCGTCGGGGACCGCGCTCCGCACGTGCTCCTCGAGGCCGCGCACCGCGGCGTAGCCATCCCGGTTGGCGGAGAACATGTTCATGCGTGTCATTTTCGCTCCATCGTTGGTCATACGACGCCGGGGCCGTTCCCCGCGTACCCTTTAGTCGGTGCGCGACGCCGAAGTGTGACACGCCTGCCCGATTCCGCACCGATCCAGACAAACCCAGACAAGGACCCCTATGAGCACGTCACGAACTGACGGGCGCATGCCCCTCGGCGTCTTCATCCTGACGCTCGGCATCTTCTCTCTCGGCACCAGCGAGTTCATGATGGCCGGCATCCTGGAGATGTTCGCCGGCGAGCTCGGGATCTCCATCCCGGACGCCGGCCTGACGATCACCGTCTTCGCGATCGGGATGTTCGTCAGCGCGCCGATCGTCTCCGCCCTGACCATCTCCCTCCCGCCGAAGGCCACGCTCCTGACCGCCATGGGCGTCTTCACGGCCGCCCACTTCGCGACGGCCCTCACCGAGGACTTCCGCATCATCCTGGCCCTCCGCCTGGTCTCGGCGGTCGCGTGCGCGGCGTTCTGGGCCATCGGCACCGTCGTGGCCGTGCGCATGGTGCCGGCCGCCTACTCGGGCCGGGCGATCGCCACGCTCGTCGGCGGCATCACCCTGGCGAACGTCCTCGGCATCCCCCTCGGCTCCTTCGTGGGGCACCTCTGGGGCTGGCAGGCGGTCTTCGTGACCGTCGGCGTCTTCTCGGCCGCCGGCCTGGTCCTGACGGCCCTCTTCGTCGACGGCGAGCACACGCCGTCCACCGAGCCCCTGGGCCGCATCCTGCGCCGGGAGATCGTCATCTTCAAGCGGCTGCCCCTGCTCGTCGCGCTCGGGACCACCGTGCTCTTCCAGTCGGCCGTCTTCACCACCCTGTCCTACATCACGCCCATGCTCACCCAGGTGGCGGGGCTCCCCGAGCACCTCGTGAGCGTCGCGATGCTCATGTTCGGCGTCGGCACGGTCATCGGGGTGATGCTCGGCGGGCGGTACGCCCACGTGAACATGCTCGGCAACGTCTTCCTGAGCCTGGCTGGCATGCTCGTCTCGCTCGCCCTGATGTGGGCGCTCTCCGGCTGGGCGCCCGGCTTCCTCGGCGCGTTCGTCCTCTTCGGCATCGCCTCGTTCTCGATCGCGGGGGCGCTCAACGGGCGCGTCTTCCAGATCGCCAGCGATTCGCAGGTGCTGGTCGCGGGCTTCAACGTGGCCGCCTTCAACGTCGGCAACACGATCGGCCCCACGGTCGGCGCGCTGCTGATCAGCGCGGGGCTGGGCTACCTGTCACCCATCGCCGGCTCGGCCGTCCTGGGCCTCGGCGCGGTCGCGTTCGCCGTCTGGGCGTGGGTCCTGCAGCGCCGGACCGCCCAGCCTGATCCGCGGGCCGCGGAACGGGAGCCGGCCCGGGCCTGAAGAGTCCGCCGGGGTCGGGGCGTCTCAGCCCAGGCTGTCCAACACGGTGAGCAGCTGCAGGTACCGTTCGGTGCCCATGAACTCGGCGATCTGCTCGTCCGTCGGGTCCTGCACGGCCTCGCCGTCGAGCATCAGGAACTCGGGGGCGGAGACGAAGTAGGCCCAGTCCTCGTCGGTC
Source organism: Zhihengliuella salsuginis (assembly GCF_014651715.1). Lineage (GTDB taxonomy): Bacteria > Actinomycetota > Actinomycetes > Actinomycetales > Micrococcaceae > Zhihengliuella > Zhihengliuella salsuginis. The sequence goes on along the minus strand of NZ_BMXK01000005.1, from coordinate 82,073 downwards.
TGCTTGAAGCCCAGCGGCGACTGGAGGTCGGCGATCCACGCGTCGGCCTGCGCGGGCTCGAGGACGCTCACCTGGAACTTGCGCTCCTTCTCCACGGCGCTCTCCGAGGGCTCGGTGGCCACGGTCAAAAGCACCTGGTCGGCCTCGGCCTCCGTGTCGACGGAGAGGCGGCCGAGCTCGGCGACCGAGCTGACCATGATCGGCCCGTCGGCGTCGCCCTGGAACGGCTCGGGCGTGAACTGCGCGAGCACGGTGCCGTTCTCGTCGACGACGTCCATGAGCCAGGCCGCCGCGGGCCCGGACGCCTCGACGACGTCCCAGCCCTGGGGGTACTCGAATTCGATGAAGCCGTTCTCGAACTCCTGCCACCCGTCGGTCTCGAGCAGGTCGTCCTCGGTGATCTCGGGGATCTCGGGCGCGGGTGTCGGTGTCGGCGATGCTGATCCGGTCGCCGTGGGCGTCGGGCTCCCGGTCGCCGGGGCGGTCGTCGCGCCCGGCGACTGCACCGGCTCGCCCGTGTCGGTCGGCGCCGGCTCCGGCGCCCCTCCGGAGCAGCCGGCGATGAGCGCGCCCGCCGCGGCCAGGACGACGGCGGTGCCCGCCGCCCGCTTCCGGGCCCCGCCGGGTGCTGCCCGCCGGGAGCCTGCTGTTGCCGTGCCGCGCATCATGCGTCCCTCCGCTTGGGTCGTCGGACCGGTCGGCCCACCTCGCTGTCGCCGACGACAGCAGTCTCTCAGGACCGCACCGCCGTTGCCAGAGGTGCGGCGGAGGCGTGTCCTGCGGCCGTCCTCGCCCGGCACCCGGGCCGGGTCAATCGAGCAGGAGCGCCGGCTCCTCCATGATCGCCGCGACGTCCGCCATGAACCGGGCGGAGAGGTCGCCGTCCACGACCCGGTGGTCGAACGATCCGCCGAGCGTGGTGATCCACCGCGGGATGACCTCGCCGGAGACGACCCACGGCTTCTGCTTGATGGTGCCGAACGCGACGATCGCGACCTCGCCCGGGTTGATGATCGGCGTGCCGGTGTCGATGCCGAGCGCGCCGATGTTCGTCACCGTCAGCGTCCCGTCCTTCATCTCCGCCGGGGACGTCCGGCCGGCCCGCGCCGTCGACGCCAGCTCGTTGAGCTGGATCGCCAGCTCCTTCAGGCTCAGGTCCTGCGCGTCCTTGATGTTCGGCACCAGCAGGCCGCGCGGGGTGGCCGCGGCGATACCCAGGTTCATGAAGTGCTTGACCTGGATCTCGGCGCCGTTCTCCGTCTCCACCCAGGAGGCGTTGACGTTCGGGTTGCGCGCGGCCGCCCAGATCACGGCCTTCGCCAGAATCAGCAGCGGGGACACCTTCACGCCCTCGAAGTCCTTGGACTTCTTCAGCCGCTGCACGAACTCCATGGTCCGGGTGGCGTCAACGTCCACGAAGATGGAGACGTGCGGCGCGCTGAACGCCGAGTCCACCATGGCCTTCGCCGTCGCCTTGCGCACGCCCTTGACCGCCTGGCGGTCGATCCGGTCGTCGCGGCCCGCCTTGGAGTTCCAGAACGTGGGTGCCGCGTCCTGCTCGGCCTCGCGCTGCGCCTGGTAGGAGAGCAGGTCCTCGCGGGTGATCTCGCCCTGCCCGCCCGTCGCGGGCACCTTCGCCAGGTCGATCCCGAGCTCCTTCGCGAATTTGCGCACCGGCGGCTTCGCGAGCACGCGCCCCAGCAGGCCGCTCACGGCGGCACCGGAGGCGGCCACGCGCGACTGCACGGCACCGGCCGTCGCCGCAGGAGCCCGCGGGGTCAGGCGCTCGCGGGCGCCCTTGAGCCCCTCGCGGACGGCGGTCGACGGGGTCGGCCGGTCCAGCCGACGACGGCGGCGGGCCGGGTCGGCCTTGGGCCCTGACCCGACGAGCGGGCCGACGCCCTCCTCGGCCGGAGCGGCGGGCGAGCGGTCCGCGGCGGGTGCGGCCCCGTCGTCGTAGTCCTCGCCCTCGTCGTCCAGCGAGTGCTCGGTGACCTCGCCGAGGATCGACTGCGCGGCCGGGTCCTCCGGCAGCGGCCGCCCCGCATCCGGGGCCTGGGGCTCGGCGGGCACCGCGGCCTCGTCGATGGTGATGAGCGGCTTGCCGACCTCGAGGGTCTCGCCCTCGGCGGCGTGCAGCTCGGCGACCGTGCCCGCGAACGGGCAGGGCAGCTCGACGAGGCTCTTGGCCGTCTCGATCTCCACGAAGACCTGGTTGACGCTCACGGCGTCGCCGACGGCGACCTTCCAGGAGACGATGTCCGCCTCCGTCAGGCCCTCGCCCACGTCGGGAAGAGTAAAAATGTTCATCTGCGTGATCCCTTAGTACGTGAAGAGGCGGTCGAGGGCTTCGAGCAGCTTGTCGATGCCCGGCAGGTAGTCTTCCTCGACCTTGGCCACCGGGTACGGCATGTGGAAGCCGCCGACGCGCAGCACCGGGGCCTCGAGGGAGAGGAACGCGCGCTCGGAGACGCGCGAGGCGATCTCGCCGCCGATGCCGCCGAAGGTGGGGGCCTCGTGGGTGACGATCAGGCGTCCCGTCTTCTCGACGGAGGCGATGACGGTGTCGAAGTCGATCGGGCTGATCGAGCGCAGGTCCACGACCTCGACGCTGTAGCCGTCCTCCTCGGCCGCGTCCGCGGCGGCGAGCGCGACCGGGACGAGCGGGCCGTACGCGACGATCGTGGCGTGGTGGCCCTCGCGGACCACCTGGGCCTTGAACGGGTCCAGGGCCGGGCGCTCGGTGTCGACCTCGCCCTTGAGCCAGTAGCGGCGCTTGGGTTCGAACACGATCACCGGGTCGTCGCACTCGATGGCCTGCTGGATCATCCAGTAGGCGTCCTGGGCGTTCGACGGCGTGATGATGCGCAGGCCGGCGGTGTGCGCGAAGAGCGCCTCCGGCGACTCGGAGTGGTGCTCGATCGAGCCGATGCCGCCGCCGTAGGGGATGCGCACGACGACGGGCACCGTGAGCCGGCCCTCGGAGCGGGCCCGCATCTTGGCCAGCTGGGTGGTGATCTGGTTGAAGCCGGGGAACACGAAGCCGTCGAACTGGATCTCGGCGACCGGGCGGTAGCCGCGCAGGGCCATGCCGATGCACGTGCCGATGATCCCGGACTCGGCAAGCGGGGAGTCGATCACCCGGCGGGTGCCGAAGTCGGCCATCAGACCGTCCGTGATGCGGTAGACGCCGCCGAGCCGGCCGATGTCCTCGCCGATGAGCAGGGACTTCTCATCGGATTCGAGGCTGCGCCGCAGGCCCGCGTTGATGGCCTTGGCAATGGTCATCGTGGTCATCGGGCGCCTCCCGTGTGGTTGTCGGCGAAGCCGGCATCGTACTGGCGGAACCACTCGGATTCCTCGCGGATGAGCGGGTGCGCCTCCGCGTAGACGTTGTTGAACGAGTCCTCGAGGACGGGATCCGGGAACGTGAACGCCTTGGCGCGCACGCCGGCCGCCATCTCGTCGGCGTCCGCGGCGACCTGCTCGAAGAAGGCGTCGTCTCCGGCGCCCGAGGCGCGCAGGTAGGTCTCGAGGCGGGCCACCGGGTCCTTCGGCTCCCATTCCTGCTCCTCCGCGCTGGCCCGGTACTTGGTCGGGTCGTCGGCGGTCGTGTGGGCGCTCATGCGGTAGGTCACGGCCTCGATGAAGACAGGGCCGTCGCCGCGGCGGGCGTGCTCGAGGGCGTAGCGCGTCGCGGCGAGGCAGGCGAGGACGTCGTTGCCGTCGACGCGGAGGCCCTCGAACCCGTAGCCGGCGGCGCGGGTGGCCAGCGGGACCTTGGACTGGACCTCGAACGGCACCGAGATGGCCCACTGGTTGTTCTGGCAGAAGAAGACGATCGGTGCGTCGAAGCTGGCGGCGAAGACCATCGACTCGTGCACGTCGCCCTCGGACGAGGCCCCGTCGCCGAAGTACGCGACGACGGCGTCCCCCTCGGCTGCGCGGCGCTCGGCGTCCCAATCCGCCTGGTCGTGGTTGATGCCCATCGCGTACCCGGTGGCGTGCGGGACCTGCGCGGCGAGCACCATCGTGTACATGTGGAAGTTGTTCTCCCGCGGGTCCCAGCCGCCGTTCGAGACGCCGCGGAAGATGCGCAGCATCTCGGCGAAGTCGACCTGGCGCGTCCAGGCGACGCCGTGCTCGCGGTAGGTCGGGAAGATGTAGTCGCCCGGACGCGTGGCGCGGCCCGATCCGATCTGCGCGGCCTCCTGGCCGCGGCACGGGACCCACAGGGCCAGCTGGCCCTGGCGCTGGAGGGCGGTGGCCTCGACGTCGAACCGGCGGGTGAGGGCCATGTCGCGGTAGATGCCGCGCAGCTGCTCCGCGTCCACGTCCTCCACGTAGGCGGAGAACTTCTCATCGGCATGCAGCTCGCCGTGCTCGTCGAGCAGCTGGATCAGCGGCTCGTCGGCCGCGGCCGCGCCGGGCGCCTGCGGCACATCAGTCACTGCACCGGCCTGAGAGGTCGTCGCCATGCGTGTTCCCTTCGCATCGGGGGTGTTGACGTTTCAACGTTCGAAGTTGACGTGGTGTTCCAACGAAATATGCCGCTCGCGGAATACATTCCGCGAGCGGCATATGAGCGGAAGTCCTGTACCAGCCTACTGGCCGGAGGCGGACTTGCGATGATTTAGACCTACTTTGAAAGCCGGGGCTTCGTTGGATAGTTCCTACAAATTTCAAGGAAGCGGGAATTCGCCTCCGGCTCCCCGATGCTCACGCGCACGCCCTCGTCGGCGAACGCCCGCACGGACAGCGCGTGCGTTCCCGCGTACTCGGCGAAATCCACGGCCTTCTCGCCGAGCTTCAGCCAGACGAAGTTGCCCTGCGGCTCGGGGATCTCCCACCCGATCTCCGCCAGGCCGGCGACCACGCGGTTGCGCTCCTGCACGAGCGACTCGACGCGCTCGGTCACGGCGTCCTCGCTCTTGAGCGAGGCGATGGCGGCCTGCTCGGCGACCGTCGAGACCGCGAACGGCGTGGCGATCACGCGCAGGTGGGCGGTGATCTGCGGCCGGGTGATCGAGTAGCCGACGCGCAGGTTCGCCAACCCGTGCGCCTTGGAGAACGTCCGCAGCACGGCCACGTTCGGGTACTTGCGGTACATCTCGATGCCGTTCACGGCGTCGTCGTCGCGCACGAACTCGGTGTAGGCCTCGTCGATCACGACGAGCACGTTCTGCGGCACGGAGGCGATGAACTGCTCCACCTCGGCGGTGCGCAGGATCGGGCCGGTCGGGTTGTTGGGGGTGCACAGCACCACCACGGTGGTCCGCTCGTTGACGGCTGCCGCCATGGCGTCGAGGTCGTGGCGGCCGTCGTCCAGGACGGGGACCTCGACCGCGCGGGCACCAGCGGTGCCGACGACGATCGGGTAGGCCTCGAAGGAGCGCCACGCGTAGACGACCTCGTCCTGCACGCCGTCCTCGTTCTGCCCGGCGAAGGTGTTCAGGATCTGCGTCAGGGCGCCGAGCGAGCCGGCGCCGGTGACGACGTCGTCCGCCGGGACGTCCAAGTGCTCGGAGAGCGCGCCGCGCAGGGCCGTCGACAGGGGGTCCGGGTACCGGAAGATCCCGATCTGCTCGCGGATGGCGTCCAGGACGGCCGGGACCGGCGGCAGCGGGTTCTCGTTGGAGGACAGCTTGAAGGGGGTCAGTCCCTCGATCGACACCGGAGGTTTTCCGGCCGCGTACTTCGGGAGACGGTCCAGCACCGGCCGCGGCTGGACCGCATTCGCCTGCAGGGGGGTGTTCTGCAGTTCCGTTGCTGTTTCTGGGTTCTGCTCACCCGCATCGGCGCGGGCAGCACTACTGAATTGCGTCATACAGACAGGGTATCGCCACCGGCGACTCGACTGTGACGCAGGCGATAGGCGGATCGAGATGACGAACGGTGTCCGGCGAAGTCCCGCTTGAGGCGGGGCTGGCGACTTCTCACGCGGTGAATCGCGGCCCGTGAGAGACGATTGAAGTCAGCGCAACACGATGAAACGCGTCGCGAAATCTTCGCCCGGCAGGCTGGTAGCCATCGACCACGCACCGCCAAACCCACGCGGAGGACCCCCATGAGCACCACTGATCGCACGGCGACCGCGCAACAGGTCGCCGCCGGCCGACAGCCCGCCACCCTGGCAATGCGCCCCGGGCGGTGGGTCGACAACTGGGACGCCGAGGACCTGCACTTCTGGGATTCCGTGGGCCGGGCGACCGCGAAGACCAACCTGAAGTGGTCGATCTTCGCCGAGTTCCTCGGATTCGTCGTCTGGCAGCTGTGGTCCGTGACGGCCGTCTTCCTGCCGCAGGCCGGCTTCGACCTGACCACGAGCCAGCTGTTCTGGCTGATCTCGATCCCGGCACTGGTCGGTGCGACCCTGCGCATCCCCTACACCTTCATGGTGGCCCGGTTCGGCGGCCGCAACTGGACCGTCGTCTCCGCCCTGCTGCTGCTCGTCCCGGCCGCGGGGCTGGGGCTGGCGGTGTCCGACCCGACGACGCCGTTCTCCGTCCTGCTCCTGCTGGCCGCGACCGCCGGCGTCGGCGGCGGCAACTTCGCCTCCTCGATGGCGAACATCACCTACTTCTACCCGGCCCGGGAGAAGGGGTGGGCGCTGGGACTGAACGCGGCCGGCGGGAACCTGGGCGCCGCCGTCGTGCAGCTGATCGTCCCGATCGCCGTGACGGCGCTGGCCGCGACCGCCCTGAACCTGCCGCTGGCCGGCTGGATCTGGGTCCCGTTCATCCTGCTGGCCGCCTTCGGCGCCCGGAAGTACATGCACAACCTCTCCCACGCCAGGGGCGACATCTCCGGCGCCCTGGCCGCATTGAAGGAGAAGCACCTCTGGATCATCTCCTTCCTCTACATCGGCACGTTCGGGTCCTTCATCGGGTTCTCGGCGGTGTTTCCGAAGCTCATCGCGGACACGTTCGAGGAGTTCTCCTCCTTCACGATCCTCACCGCGTCCCTGTCGCTGTCCTTCCTCGGCCCGCTCGTCGGCTCCCTGTCCCGCCCCTACGGCGGCAGGCTGGCCGACCGCATCGGCGGCGCGCGCATCACGGTCGCCTGCTTCGCCGTCATGGCGCTGATCACCGTCGCCGTGGTCCTCACGCTCCCGCTGCGCAGCTTCTGGCTCTTCCTGGGCCTGTTCCTGCTGCTCTTCACCGCCAGCGGGATCGCCAACGGCTCGACCTACAAGATGATCCCGACCGTGTTCGCGCTGCAGTCCGTCGACCGCGCCGACGGCGTCTCCGCCGAGCGCAAGGCCTCGGCCGCCCTGGGCCTGATCTCCGCAATCGGCGCCTACGGCGGCTTCATGATCCCGCAAGCCCTCGGCCTCTCCGCCTCGACCACGGGCGCCTACACGGCCGCCTTCGTCGGCTTCGTCGCCGCCTACGTAGTGATGATGGCCGTGACCTGGTTCTTCTACCTCCGCCCGGGCACCGTGTTCGCCCGCCAGGGCGTCTGAGGAGGCTCGGCCACACATGACGACGACCGCCACCCACTGCCCGTACTGCGCCCTGCAGTGCGCCATGACGCTCGCGCCCGACCGGCCGGATGAGGCCGGTGCGGGCGTGAGCGTCGCGGGCCGCGACTTCCCCACGAACAACGGGCGCCTGTGCCGGAAGGGCTTCTCCGCCCCCGAGCTGCTCGCCTCCCGTCAGCGCATCACCGCCCCGCTGCTGCGCGGCGACGACGGCGGGTTCCACGAGGCCGGCTGGGACGAGGTCCTCGACCTCCTCGCCGGGAAGATCGCCGCCACCCGGGCGGAGCACGGGCCGGATGCGATCGCCGTGTTCGGCGCCGGCGGGCTCACCAACGAGAAGGCCTACCAGCTCGGCAAGTTCGCCCGCCTCGCGCTCGGCACCCGCCTGATCGACTACAACGGCCGCTTCTGCATGTCCTCGGCCGCCGCGGCCGGCAACCGGTCCTTCGGCCTCGACCGCGGCCTGCCGTTCCCATTGACGGATCTGCGGGAGGCCTCCGCGATCCTCATGCTCGGCTCCAACGTCGCCGACACGATGCCGCCCTTCGTCCAGCACCTCGAGGCGGCGCGGGCGGCCGGCGGGCTGATCGTGGTGGACCCCCGCGGGTCGGCCACCGCCTCGCTGACGGACGATGCCGGCGGCCTGCACCTGCAGCCGGCGCCCGGCACCGACCTCGAGCTGCTGCTCGGCCTGGCGCATGTGGTCCTGACCGAGGACCTGGCGGACCTGGACTACCTCGCCGAGCGGACCTCCGGCCTGCCGGCCTTGCGCCGCACGCTCGCGCCGTGGTGGCCCGAGCGCACCGAGCAGGTCACCGGCGTCCCGGCCGCCCAGATCCGCCGGGCCGCCCACCACCTCGGCAACGCGGCGCGGCAGGCGCGCGACGCCGTCGTGCGCGGCGAGGCCCCGGCCAAGGTCTTCGTCCTCACCGGGCGCGGGGTCGAGCAGCACGTGGGCGGCACGGACACCACGACGGCGGCGGTCAACCTCGCGCTCCTGCTCGGGCTGCCGGGCACGCTCGGCGGCGGCTTCGGCACGCTGACCGGGCAGGGCAACGGCCAGGGCGGGCGCGAGCACGGGCAGAAGTCGGACCAGCTGCCCGGCTACCGCAGGATCGACGACCCGGCCGCCCGCGCGCACGTCGCCGCTGCCTGGGGCGTGGACGAGCCGCTCATCCCCGGCCCCGGCATCCCGGCCGCCCAGCTGCTCTACAGCCTCGGCGGATCCAACGGCGGCACCCTGCCCGACGGCGCCCCCGGCCCGCGCGTGCTCATGGTGCACGGGTCCAACGTCGCGGTCTCGGCGCCCGACTCCCACCGCGTCATCGCGGGCCTTCGCCGCCTGGACTTCCTGGTGGTCGCCGACTTCTTCCTCTCCGAGACGGCCGCCGAGGCCGATCTGGTCCTCCCCGTTCTGCAATGGGCCGAGGAGGAGGGCACCATGACCAGCCTCGAGGGCCGGATCCTGCGCCGCCGCCGCGCGCTGACGCCCCCGCCCGGCGCCCGCGACGAGCTCTGGATCATGGCCGAACTCGCCCGCCGCCTCGACGCACCCGGCACGTACTCGACCGACGCCCGCGAGGTCTTCGACGAGCTGCGCGCCGCCTCCGCCGGCGGCCCCGCCGACTACTCCGGCGTCGACTACGCGGACCTGGACGCCGGCCGCGCGGTCTACTGGCCGTTCCCGGCCGCAGAGCACGACGGCGCCGCCGCCCCCGCCGCGCACAACCCGCCGCCCGCGCCGGCAGCTCCGGACGAGAACGCCCTGGGCACGCCGCGGCTGTTCCTCGAGCGGTTCGCGCACCCTGACGGCCTCGCGAAGCTCGTCCCGGTCCGGCCCGCGCCGGCCCCGCCGGGGGACGCGGCCGGCCTGCGGCGACCGGGAGGCGGCGGTTCGCACCCGGACGGCGACCCGTCCGCGCTCGCGCTGACGGTCATCACGGGCAGGCTGCTCGAGCACTACCAGTCCGGGGCGCAGACCCGCCGCACCGGGGAACTCCTGGCGGCCGCTCCCGAGGCCCGCGCGGAGATCCACCCGGCCACTGCGGCCCAGCTCGGCCTCGAGGACGGCGGATGGATCGAACTGCGCAACAACCAGGGCGTCGTCGTCGTGCGCTGCCGGTACAGCGCCGCGATGCGGACGGACGCGGTGTTCGTCCCCTTCCACTACCCCGGCGCGGGCAGCGTGAACCGGCTGGTCACCGGAGCGACCGACCCGATCAGCTCGATGCCGGCGTTCAAGAACGCGCTGGTCACGGCGCGGGCCGGGACCGACCCGCGCGCGGGCACCAGCGCCTCCGCGGACAAGACGGCAACAGGAGTGCAGATATGAGTGGCGAGCGCATCGTGGTCATCGGCTTCGGCCCCGTGGCGGCCCGGCTGGTCGAGGATCTGCTGCCGTCCGTCGCGGCGGGGGTGATCGAGTTGACCGTCCTGGGCTCCGAGCCGCACGCGGCCTACAACCGCGTCATGGTCGGCGAGGTCGGCGGCGGCCGCAAGAGCGTCGACGCGATCACGCTGGCCGACGTCGACGAGCTGCGCGGGCTCGGCGTCGACGTCCGCCTCGGAGCGACGGTGAAGCGCGTGGACCGCTCCCGCCGGCACGTCGTCCTCCAGACCGGGGACACCGTGGAGTACGACCGGATCGTCTTCGCGACCGGCGCCCGCCCTGTGCTGCCGACCCTGCGCGGGCTCAACTTCGCCCCGCACGTCGAACCCGAGCTGCCCGCCGGGGTGGCCGCGCTGCGCGACCTCGACGACGCCGGGGCGCTCAAGCGCGCGATCGACGCCCGCGGCCGCGTCGTCGTCCTGGGCGGCGGCGTCCTCGGCGTCGAGGCCGCGCTGCTGATCCAGGAACAGGGCGCGCAGGCCGTCCTGGTCCACCACGGGGACCACCCGATGGCCCGCGCGCTCGATTCCGACGCCGGCCGCCTGCTCTCCGCGCGCCTCTGCGCCGCGGGCGTGCAGCTGGTCCCTTCCGCCACCGCCGTCGCCGTGCGCAAGGAGGAGGACACGTTCTCCGGGCTGGAGCTCGACGGCGGCACGGTGATCGAGGGCGACCTGCTGGTGCTCTCGGTCGGCGTGCGCCCGCGCGACGAGATCGCCGCTGGCTGCGGGCTGACCACCGGGTCCGGCATCCAGGTGGACCGCAAGCTGCGCGCCGACACCGAGGACCGCGTCTTCGCGATCGGCGACTGCGCCGCCGTCGACGGCGGCCGCCCATCCGGGCTCATCGGCCCGGGCTGGTCCCAGGCCGCCTGGCTGGCCGGTTACCTGGCCGCGCACCGGGTCCGCAACCCGTTCCTCGACGGCCCGCTCGACGAGGCGGCAGAGACGCGACTGGCCGCGGCGGACCCCTTCGCGGACGGCGTACCCGAGGAGCTGCCGGGCGCGGTCCTGCTCAAGGCGCGCGGCATCGACCTGGCCGCCGGCGGCACGGTGGACGTGGACCTGTGGGACGCCGGGGCCCGGAGGGTCTCCGTCTGGGCGGACCCGCAGCAGGGCAGGTACGTGAAGATGGTGACCGAGGACGGGGTCCTTACGGGCTTCGTCGCCATCGGCATGCCGCGTACGGCGGCCGAGCTGGTGCTGCTGTACGAGCGGGGCCGAGAACTTCCGGCGGACCGCACCACGCTGTTCCGGCTCGACGACGCGGCGATGTCGGCCGAGGCCGAACCGTCGGCCGACGACGTGCTGTGCCGGTGCTCCGGAGCCACCCACGGGCAGGTGGCCGGGGCCCGCGACGCGGGCAGCACGACCGTCGAGGCGGTCGGCTCGTCCTGCCGGGCGGGAACGGGATGCGGGGGCTGCCGCGACAAGATCGAGGCGATTCTGGCGGCCGACGCCGGCAGAGACGCGCTCGTCCCGGCCCGAGGAATCGCAAAGGCAGTCGTGCCAGACTGGGGGCCATGATGGCTTTTATCGTTCGCGTACTCGTCAATGCCCTGGCCCTGGCCGCCGCGGCCTGGCTGCTGCCGGGCATCACCGTAGGCGCCGAGGCCACGAGCTCGGCCGCCGGCAACGACTCGGCCGGCGTGGTGCTCGCCTACCTGTTCATCGGGCTGATCTTCGGCCTCGTCAACGCGATCGTGAAGCCGATCATCGGGTTCCTCTCGCTGCCGATCACGTGCCTGACGCTGGGCCTGTTCACGATCGTCATCAACGCGGGAATGCTCGCCCTGACGGCCTGGATCACGCAGTACACCCCCGTGTCCTTCACGATCGACGCGTTCTTCTGGGACGCCGTCCTCGGCGCGATCATCGTCGCCGTGGTCTCCGCCCTGCTCAGCTGGCTGGTCCCGGACAAGAAGAACGCCTAGCCGGCGGCAGCGTGCCGGCCCCGGCGCCGCCCGCTGCGATCCTCCGAGAGTCGCTCGACCAACTGGTCGACGGTCCTGACCGGCGGCTGCTGCGCCTTCCGCCGCCGCAGGTGCGCCCGGTGCAGGGTCGCCGCACCGGTCGGCGCGAGCAGCGCCCCCAGCCCGGCCTCGGCCCGCCGCACCGCGGGATCGTCCGCGGCCGTCGCCCCGGCGGCGAGGTGCCGGTAGTTCTCGAACGCATGCGCGGGGCCGAACACCCCGGCGGGCTCCGACGGGTCCACCCCAGGGACGTAGCCGTCCCCGTAGACGGTCACCCGCGTGGCGCTCGAAGCGTTCGGCGTCCCGTCGAGCCCCGGAACCGGGTCGTGCACGTGCTCGAGGTGTATCGAGCGGACGTCGGCCGGGATGGCCGTCTCCCCCACCGGCGAGCCGGCCGTCACCACGTATTCGACGTCGTAGACGCCCCGGATCTGCGCGCTGGCCGCCGCGTTCGCCGCGTGCATGCCGCCCTGGCTGTGGCCCGTGAGGACCAGGCGGTCGCCGCGCTCAGCACCCACCCGTTCCAGCGCCTCCAGGGTCGCCTCCACGACGTACTCGCTGTCCGCCCCGGCCGCCTCGACGGCCCCGCCCGCGTCCGCGAAGTTCCGGCCCGCCTCGCCGTCCCCGGCGATCTGGGTGCCGGGGAACGCGACGACGTGGACCGTGCCGGAGGCCGTCGGCGTCGAGCTGATGAGGATGTTGGAGTCCGGGACGTCGTCCCGCTTGAGCCCCGCCTGGAACTCGAGCATCCCGGCCAGTGTCCCCGTCACGGGCTGCGCGCCGGGCACCTCGGCCACCTCCGCGACGGCGAGCGGGCCGATCATCCCGGTGCCGGAGGCGTCGACGAGCTCGGCGAGCGCCGGCGCCACCCGCTGGTACACCGAACGCTCCGACAGCCCGCCGTGCTCCCGGTCGCGGAGCCACCCGGCACCGCGCGCCAGCAGGCGGGCGGGCAGGGCCGCGCCGGGGCCGACGAACAGTGCCATCAGGAGCTCGGCGGCGACGACCGGCGAGTGGTTCACGAGGTCCTCGACGAGGCGGGTGGACGGGTAGGGCCCCGGCGACTCGAGGGCGTAGTTGACCAGCATGGCCTCGGTCTCCCCGCGCAGCATCTGGGAGCTGTGCAGGATGCCGGCCTCCGCCGCCTCGTACGCTGATCCGGCGGCGCGGACGGACCGCGCCATCGCGGCCGTCCGCCCCCTCAGAGATCCGCCCAGCAGCTGCGCCCGCTCGAGCCCGGCCGCGCCGTCGGCGAAGAGGACCCGCTCGGGCGGGGCGATGCGCACGGCCGCCCCGTCAGCCGAGCGCAGGACGTCCCCGACCTCCCCGAGGAGGTCCCCGGCCCGATCCAGCGCCGCGGCGGCGTCTTCCAGCTCGCCGGGGCGGTAGTCGACGGTCGGCGGCCCGACGCCGCCCTTGCTGACGAACCCGGTCATCCCCATCCCGCCCTCGAACCGTAGTCACCCGGGCCGCCGCCCGAGCCCCGGGCACACGTCAGCTCGGCGGTGGCCGCCGCGGCGACGGCGCGCCCGTGCGCCTCGTCCACCTGCCGGGCCAGCCGGTCGGCCTCGGTGAAGAGCTCCTCGACCCGCAGCAGGAACGCCCGCCCCGCGGGCGAGTCCCATGCGGTCTGCCCGAGGATCCGCGCGTACACGTCGCGTGCCGCGTAGGCCCGCTCGGCTCCGAGCGCGGTCAAGTGGACCAGATCGGCCCACCCCTGGCTGGAATCCCACACCTCGTCCCTCCCCCTCCTCTTCCCGTGGCGCGGTCCGCGACCGCGCCCGTGCACCGAACGCTAGGAGGCCTGGAGCGGCGGGCGGCGCCGCCGTCGTACGGTGTGGGTAACGTGGCGGGATTCGCGCACTGTGGATAGCGAGCCGGCCGCCGGTGCATGGAAGAATAGGGGCCATGGCTGAATCTGCGCGCTTCTCACTGGCATCCGAACCCCTGGCTCTCGGTGCGCTCGACGGGCGGTACCGCTCCGCCGTCGCGCCCCTGGTCGACTACCTCTCCGAAGCGGCCCTGAACCGGGACCGCGTCCACGTCGAGGTCGAGTGGCTCATCCACCTGACCGGCAAGTCCGTGCTGCCGGGCACCGAGCCCCTCACCGACGAGCAGGTCGCCGCGCTGCGCAAGATCGTCACCGACTTCGACGGCGACTCCGTGACGGAGCTCGGCGAGATCGAGGCCGTGACCGTGCACGACGTCAAGGCCGTCGAGTACTACATCGGCCGCCGCCTGGAGAACATCGGCATCGACCGCCTGAAGCCGCTGGTCCACTTCGGCTGCACGTCGGAGGACATCAACAACCTCTCCTACGCCGTCGGCATCAAGGGCGCGGTCGACGACGTCTGGCTGCCGGCCGCCCGCGCGCTGGTCGAGCAGATCACCACGATGGCGGAGGAGACCCGCGAGGTCCCGATGCTCTCGCGCACGCACGGCCAGCCGGCCACGCCGACGACGCTCGGCAAGGAGCTCGCCGTCGTCGCTTGGCGCCTGACCCGCCAACTGGACCGCATCGCGAACACCGAGTTCCTCGGCAAGATCAACGGCGCCACCGGCACCTACGCCGCCCACTACGCGTCGGTGCCGGGCGCGGACTGGCAGGAGGTCTCCCGGACCTTCGTCGAGGGCCTCGGCCTGACGTGGAACCCGCTGACCACGCAGATCGAGTCGCACGACTGGCAGGCGGAGCTGTACGCGGACATCGCGCGCTTCAACCGCATCCTGCACAACGTCTGCACGGACATCTGGAGCTACATCTCGATCGGCTACTTCGCGCAGATCCCGGTTGCCGGCGCCACCGGCTCCTCGACCATGCCGCACAAGGTCAACCCGATCCGCTTCGAGAACGCCGAGGCCAACCTGGAGATCTCCAACGGCCTGCTGGACACGCTCGCGGCCACGCTGGTGACCTCCCGCTGGCAGCGCGACCTGACCGACTCCTCCAGCCAGCGCAACATCGGCACGGCGTTCGGCCACTCCATCCTGGCGATCTCCAACGTCGCCAAGGGCCTGGACCGGCTCGACGTCGCCGAGGACGTGCTCGCCGCCGACCTCGACACCAACTGGGAGGTGCTCGGCGAGGCCATCCAGATGGTCATGCGCGCCGAGTCCATCGCCGGGGTCGACGGCATGGAGAACCCGTACGAGCGCCTCAAGGACCTCACGCGCGGCCACCGCGTGGACGCCGAGCGCATGAGGGAGTTCGTCCAGTCGCTCGGGCTGTCCGCCGAGGCCGAGGAGCGCCTCCTGGCGCTGACCCCGGGCAGCTACCACGGCATCGCCCCGTCCCTGGTGGACCACCTGAAGTAGACGCACCACGCACTGGCGAGCGGCCGTCGTACCGGGTTCCCGGTACGGCGGCCGCTGCTGCCGTGGGCGACCAACTAGGCTGACACCGTGTTCTCCCTGATCGTCGCCGCCGTCCTCTTCGTCCTCTACCTGCGCTGGCGTGCGCGGGACCGCCGCATGCTGCGCAACGGGGTCGTGCTCGTCGCGGCCGTGTGGTTCGCGTTCACCGGCGCCGCGGGGATCCTCTCCGAGTGGTTCCCGCCGCTGAACTTCGTCTGGCTGATCGGACTGCTGCTCATCCCGGTCGCCGTCGTCGTGCTGGCCGGCTTCCTGATCGTCAACGGGATCACGATGCTCAAGCGCGAGGGCCGCCGCCTCGGCAACCTGCTCTCGCTGGCGCTCGGCTGCGCAATCGTCCTGCTGCCGCCGCTGGCCGTGCTGCTGGTCATGACGGAGAGCCCGCTCGGCATCGGCACCGCCGCGCTGCTGTTCTTCCTGTGCGGCTACTTCGGCGTGGTGTTCGTGGTGGTGCTCTCCTACGCGTACGCGTACGGGCGGATGGAGCCGGCCGCGCCGCCGGCGGCGATCGTCGTCCTCGGCTCCCGCCTGATCGACGGCACTCCCCCGCCGCTGCTGCGCAGCCGCCTCGACAAGGCGCTCGAGCTGTACAACACCATCACGCCGCGCCCCCTGCTGGTCCCGTCCGGCGGGCAGGGCCCCGACGAGTCCCGGCCCGAGGGCGCGGGCATGGCCGACTACCTGCTCGCCGCCGGAGCCGACGCCGCCGACGTCGTGCCGGAGAACGCCGCGCGCACCACCGAGGAGAACCTGCGGTTCTCCCGGAAGGTCCAGCACGACGCCGGCCGCGAGGGTGCGCTGCTCGCCGTCACCAACGACTACCACGTGCTGCGGGCGGCCCTGCTGGCGCGCCGGCAGAAGATCGCCGCCGAGGTGGTCGGGGCGCCGACGGCCCGCTACTTCGTGCCGAGCGCGTTCCTGCGCGAGTTCGTCGCCATCATCGTCGAGCACAAGTGGCTGCACGCCCTGCTGTGCCTGCCGTTCGTGGCGCTCAGCGCGCTGCTCGTCATGAGCGTCATGACCTCGGCCTGACCGCCGCTCGGGCGTGCCGCGCCTCGGGGGCACGTCCCGGACCGACGCCGCGGATCAGCGGGCCAGATCCTGCGGGTCCGTCGAGGCGTCGGGCTTGGCTCCAGAGAGGTAGGCGGCGCGCGCGAGGGCGTTGGATCCGATCGACGAGACGACCACCAGGGCGAAGACGGTGATGACGTACTGCACGAGGTGGACCCAGTCGAAGCTGCCAGCGTAGAGCTGGTACAGGTACGCCGCGGTGACGATCAGCGGCAGACCGAGCCCGGTGGCCGGGCTCAGCGCGTTGATGCGGGTCAGGGCATCCGGGGCGCGGAGCATGGCGACTGCGCTGATGAGGACGCACAGCGCGCCGCCCACAGCGAAGACGCTCACCAGAATCGACAACAATGTCTGCATGTCAGCGCCGTCCTCTCGTCAGAATGCGGGCGAGGGCAAAGGTCGCCAAGATGCCCAGGAGCGAGGCGAGCAGGGCGGCGTCCACGGAGACCGCGGAGTGCGTGAAGAGGCCGATCAGCGCCAGGAACCCCACGCAGCAGAAGAAGACGAGGTCGCCGACGACGGCGCGCGAGGCACCATCGACAGCCCGGGCGATGGCCACGAGCCCGACGACGACGCTGACGGCCAGCAGGCCGATGGCGATCCACAACGCGATGATCATGCCGCGCCTCCAGTTCTCGGCTCGAGGTCAGCGGATTTCCCGCGGGTCATCCGCAGGAGTCCGTCCTCCATCTCGCGCAGGCCGTCGACCACGGAGTCGCGGTCGTTGTCGAACATCGAGTGCACGAAGAGCGTCGCCGGGGACCCCGATGCGCCCGGGGCCATTCCCACGACGAGCGTGCCGGGC
Organism: Zhihengliuella salsuginis; assembly: GCF_014651715.1. Taxonomy (GTDB): domain Bacteria; phylum Actinomycetota; class Actinomycetes; order Actinomycetales; family Micrococcaceae; genus Zhihengliuella; species Zhihengliuella salsuginis. Next base: position 64,984 of record NZ_BMXK01000005.1, on the reverse strand, counting down.
GTAATGGTGATCGACGAGGCGAACCAGGTGATCTCCAAGTCGGTGGCACAACGCAACTGGTACTCGACGATGGCCAGCGCTCCGCTGGAGCGGCCGGCCAGCGCGAACCGGGCGGTGTGCCCGGTCCCGACGAGAATCTCCCGGATGATGTAGGCGCCGTAGCGCACGGTATTCCACGGGTGCAGCATCAGCCCAGCACCGCCTTAATGTAGGAGGACGGGTCCATCAGATCGTGCGCAGCGGTCTCGAAGAGCGGCAGGACCAGTCCCGCGGCGAAGAAGAGGGCCACGCTGGCCGCGATCATCACGGTGGCCGGCGCCAGCAGACGCGCGCTGCATCTGACCTGCCTCGTCAGCACCTGGGGCTCTCCACGTCCGGTGCGGGGGTCGTCCGGCCGGTACGTCTCCTGCTCGTGGCCGAAGAAGAGCGTCGACCACACGCGCTGGAGACCGATGAGCGAGATGATGCTCGCGGCGATGATGCCGCCGATGGTCAGCCCCGCGATCCACCCGCCGGAGAGACCGGAGGCGTCCTCCGCCGCGGCAGCGGAGAATACGAGCCCCGCCTTGCCCCAGAGCCCGGACGTCGGCGGCAGCCCTACCAGCGATGCCAGACCCAGCGCGAAGAGGATGGCGAGGAGCTTCTCCCGGCCGAGGAGGCCGCTCAACCCGCCCAGCTTGGCATTGCCGTAGGTGTTCTCCAGCGCCCCGGACGCGAGGATCAGTCCGCCCATGGTGATGATGTGGTGAACCATGTAGAACATGCCGGCGGCCAGCGAGGCCTCCGTCATGACGACGATGGCGACGAGGATGTGCCCGACGCCGGCGATCATCTGGAACGCGAGTGCGCCGCGGAGGGTCTTGGACGCCATGGTGCTGAAGGCGCCGACGAGCATGGTCGCCAGGACCAGGACGAGGAGAACGGGCATCCAGGGCGCCGGCTCCCCGAAGGCCACCGAATATATGCGGAAGATCGCATAGAGGGCGACCTTGGTGTGCAGTGCCGAGAACAGGGCCATGATGCCGGGCGACGTCATGGGGTAGGTGCTCGGCAGCCAGCCGTGCACGGGCACCAGACCGCCCTTGATCGCCAGCGCCGTGAGCACCACGGTGATCGCCAGACCCACCATGGGATCCTCGGTGGCGAGACCGGCCAGGGCCGCGAGGTTCACCGTGCCGGCCGCGCCGTACACGAGGCCGACGCCCATGAGGAGAATCGTCGAGGTCACGAGGTTGACGATCACGAAGGAGCGCCCGACACCCAGACGGCGCCACGTGCCGGTGATGGCGATCAACGCGTACGAGGGCATCAGCATGACCTCGACGAACACGAAGAGGTTGAAGAGGTCCCCGGTCAACAGGGCGCCGTTGACGCCGCCGGCCAGGAGCAGGATCAGCGCCGTCGCGAACCGGAACCGGTCCTCGCCCGTCTTCAGCAGGAAGACGCTGGTGACCAGCGTCGCGAAACTGGTCACGGCGAGCATGATCGCGGTGAACGTGTCGCTGACGAACGGAATGGCGACCACACCGGAGAAGGCGCCCACCGAATGCGCAAGGACGCTGTGGCTCTGGTGGTAGACGATCAGGGAGACTGCGCCGACGAGCGCGGCGCCCGGCAGCGCCAGGAGCATCGTGCGGTCGAGCCAGCGGCGCCGGAAGACCACGGAGAGCCCCGCCAGGAGCAGCGGGATGGCGGCGAAGAGTGGAAGAAGGGAGCTGAGCGTCATTTCTCGTGCGTCTCCCCTGTTTCCGGCGCGCGCCGGGTGTCGTCATTGTGTCCGAGTACTGCCAGCGCCAGCATGAATATCGTCACGGCCAGGGTGATCACGATCGCCGTGAGCACGAAGGCCTGCGGCAGCGGGTCGGCTGCCTGGGCGAGATCCATGCGGTCGACCAACGGCTCATCGCGCCAGGCGGGCACGCCGGAGGCGAGCAGGAGGAAGTTCGCGGCGTGGCTGAGGAGGCCCACGCCGAAGACCATCCGCACCATCTCGCGCTGCAGCAGCAGATAGGTGCCGCCGGCGGCGAGCACTCCTACGGTCATTGCGAGAATCATCGTCCCCCCTCCCGTGGCGGTTCGCCGGATGAAATGAACTGGGTGCGGGCCGCGATGCGCGAGGGCCGCTCGCCCCGGACGGTTTCCAGGGGCCCGGTCAGCTCGCCTTCTACCGTCTCATCGGTGCGTTCGCGCAGCTGCTCCACGCCCGGCCGGCTCACGTCCTGCGGGCTCACGCCCAACAAGTTGAACGCCACCATGACCAGGCCGAGGACGGCCATGTACACGCCGACGTCGAAGACCAGCGAACTCGAGAAGTGCACGCTGCCGATGTCGAAGTGGGACGGCTGAAGGAAGGAACCGTACTTGAAGAAACCGAAGAGACCCGTCGAGACGGCCACGGCGACGCCGCCGCCGATCAGATAGACGGGCAGCCGCGGTGGACCGACCTGGCGGTCGCGCGAGGCGGAGAGGTAGATGAAGCCGACGATGGCCGAGCCCACCAGAGCGGCGATGAATCCGCCGCCGGGCTCGTTGTGTCCGCGCCAGAAGAGCAGCGCGGAGACGATCGCGAGCACGGGATTGATCACCCGGAGCATGAGTTTCAACGGGGCGGTGTTGCCCCACGCGCTCATGATCGCCCGGTAGGCCGCTGTCCCCTCTTCCTTGAGCGCGGGCTGCAGCATCTCGTCCCGCTCCTGGCGGAGCTGCGTCTCCGGATCGAGGTAGCGCTGGCGGACCGTGGAGAGCACCGCGATGATCGCGATGCCCGCCATGCCGAGCACGGCCAGTTCGCCCAGCGTATCGAGGGCACGGAACTCGACCAGGATCACGTTGACGATGTTGTGGCCGCCGGTGACGTCGTAGGCGTTCTCGAGATAGTGGTTCGCCACCTCGCTGCGCTCGCGGCGTCCGGTCAGCGCCCAGGTCGCGGCGAATGCCGCCAGGCCCACGACGCCGGCGAGGACAATCGCGCCCGTCTTCCGGGCGCGGGTCTGCTGACCGAATCTCAGCGGCAGTTTCTGCAGCACCAGCATGATGACGATGATGGTCAACGACTCCACGAGCAGCTGCGTCAGGCCGACGTCGGGGGCGCCCAGGGCCATGATCTGCACGGTGGCCAGGATGCCGACCGCGGAGAGGGAGACCGTCGCGCCGATGCGCGACTTGGCCCGGCACACGTAGACCACCGAGAGCGTGATCAGCACCAGCAGGATCAGATCCACGGGACGGTCCAGGCCGCGCGTGGCAGGGGCCAGCTCGTCGCGGGAGACCAGCAGGCCCACCCCGGCGAGGACGACGACGGAGAACAGGCTCACCATGAACGCGGTGTGGCGCTTGATGCCGTCCGCCACCACGAACGCTCGGGCGAGATCCGCGCCGACCCGGCCGACCCAGTTGTTGATCGCTTCCAGGACGTCGGCCCCGGAGGCCCCGTGCCGTCGTGCCGCGATCCAGCGGCCGAGTGCGGCGCGGCGGAAGATGACCACCACGCCGATGGCCAGCACGATCGCGGTGGCCACCAGTTCGGGCGTCAGGCCGTGCCAGAGCGAAATGTGCGGGTGCGGATCGCTGCCCGGCAGCGCAGCCCGGGTGGCGGCGGCCAGCGGGTTGTCGAAGCTGGACAGGGAGAACACCGCAGCAACGGAGACCAGGATCGGCAGCGCCGCCGTGGCCAGCAGCCACGGATCGGTCTTCTCGATCGGGCGGTCGCTGGTGCCGTCGACGAACCCGCCGAACGTGATCTTGACGCAGTACGCGAAGGTCAGAACTGCGGCTGCCGCGCCGGCGGCGAGGGCCAGGTAGCCCAGCGCCGGTCCGCCCGGAGTCTCGAGCAGTGCCGCAAAGATGCCCTCCTTGGAGACGAAGCCGATCATGGGCGGGATGCCGGCCATGGAGGCGCAGCCGATCACCATCACGGCAAAGGAGGCCGGCATCGCCCGGTACAGCTGCGGGATGCGGCGCAGATCGCGCGTGTGAACGGCGTGGTCGACGACGCCGACCATCATGAACAGGCCGGACTTGAAGAGGGCGTGCGCAATGGTGTGCAGGACCGCGGCGGTGAGCGCGGCTTCGGTGCCGACGCCGATGGTGGCCACGATGAACCCGAGCTGGCTCACGGTGGAGTACGCCATGAGCTTCTTGAGGTCGTCCTGCTTCAGGGCGAACCAGCCGCCGAGCGCCGCGGTGAACAGGCCGATGATGATCAGCGTTGCATTCCAGGCCGGAGTCTCGTGGAACGCGGGGCTGAAGCGCATGAGCAGGAAGATGCCGGCTTTCACGACTGCGGCCGCGTGCAGGTACGCCGAGACCGGGGTCGCCGCGGCCATCGCGTCCGGCAACCACACGTGGAACGGGAACTGCGCGCTCTTGGAGAACGCCGCCAGCAGCACCAGCACCGCGACCAGGGAGGTGAATCCGGCGTCGTTCGCCCAGACGTCGTGGCCGAGCGCCTCGGAGACGGAGAACGTTCCGGTGCGCCAGACGATCGCGCCGACGGCGGCGAGAAGGAAGAGGCCGCCGATGAACGTCATCAACAGCGTGCGCATGGAGGCGGGGTGCCCGCCGTGCCCGGACCGGGCGATCAGCAGGAAGGAGGCCAGCGAGGTGAACTCCCAGCAGATGAACAGCAGCAGCAGGTCATCGCTGAGGACCAGCCCGGTCATGGCGAGCGTGAAGAACGCCATGACCCAGTAGAAGCTGAGGTTCGGGCCCTTGGGGAGGTACCTGGTCGAGTAGGCGAAGACCGCGGCGCCGATCAGCAGCGCGATGTACGTGAAGACGACGCCGAGCCCGTCGGCCGCCAGCGCGAATTCGACGCCCCAGCTGGGAATCCATTCGACGGACCAGGTGGGGCGCTCCCCGTTCATCACCGCCGTGGCGGTCGGAGTGAACGCGGCGGCCGCGCCGAGATAGGCGAGCGCCAGCGGCCAGCCTGCGGCTCGGCCGAGGAGGCGCGTGAGCACAGGGGTCGCCGCGACCGCGACCAGGAGGATGAGGAGCGTCAGTGGCATTCCGGGCATCACGTCAGCATCATTGCGGCTGAGCGTGCTCCACACAGATCACGCGGGAGGCAACACGGAAGGGCACGGTTCATGCGGTTCAGCCTACCGAAAACAGACCTCCGAGGCGTACTTGGTCGCGGTCATCGCGGACGGTTCACGCACGCGCCATTTAATACGAGGAGGACACTCGTAAAATGTGACCGAGGCAACACGCCGCCGCGTCGGACACCGAGATCTCCGGGGTGCTCGCCCCGGAGACACGACCTACCAGCGCGGATGGATGGACTCGCGCAGCTCGCGGTCGTAGAGGTCGCGCACTTCGGCGTCGAACCCGTCCGGCAGCACGAGCGATCCGGCGGCCGCGTTGGCGCGCGCCTGCTCGGCGTTGCGGGCGCCCGGAATGACCGACGAGACCTCGGGCCGGGAGGCCAGCCAGGCCAGCGCCGCCTGGGAGGCCGCGGCTTCGGGCGCGGCCGCGCGGGCGAGCTCGGTGAACTCGCCGGCGGCGCGCACGCCGGACGCGTAGTCGACGCCGGAGAAGGTCTCCCCGACGTCGAATGCGGAGCCGTCGCGGTTGAAGCTTCGGTGGTCGTCAGCAGCGAATTCGGTATCGAGCGTGTAGCGGCCGGTGAGCAGGCCGGAGGCCAGGGGGACGCGGGCGATGATGCCGACGCCCGCCTCGGCGGCGACCGGGAGCACCTCCTCGACCGGCTTGAGGCGGAAGGCGTTCACGATGATCTGCACGGTCGCCACGTTGGGGCGTGCGATCGCGGTCAGGGCCTCCTCGACGGTCTCGACGGAGACGCCGTAGTTCGCGATGCGGCCCTCGTCGACCATGGTGTCCAGGGCGTCGTAGACGGCGTCGTCCGAGTAGACCGAGGTCGGCGGGCAGTGCAGCTGGACCAGGTCGAGGGTGTCGACGCCGAGGTTCGCCCGCGAGCGGTCGTTCCAGGCGCGGAAGGCGTCCAGGGTGTAGTTGTCGTGGAGCTGCTCCACGCGGCGGCCCATCTTGGTGGCCACAGTGACCCCGGCGTCCGGGTTGGCCTCCAGCCAACGGCCGATGAGCGCCTCGCTGCGCCCGTCGCCGTAGACGTCGGCGGTGTCGAAGAAGGTGACCCCGGCGTCGTGCGCGGCGTCGAGGACCGCGAGCGCGGCCTCCTCCCGCACGTCACCCCAGTCGGCACCGAGCTGCCAGGTGCCGAGGCCGATGACGGAGACGTCGTATCCAGTGCGTCCAAGAGTTCGTTTCATCATGTTCCCAACCTACCCGGGCCTGCGCCGCTGTGGGCGGGATCAGTAGAGGAAGATCGCCAGCCAGTCGCGGTTGTGCGCGTGCACGAGCGCCAGGAACAGCACGAAGTCGAAGATCAGGTGCACCGACACCACGTACGTCAGCGACTTGGTCAGCTTGAACGTGTAGCCCTGCAGCAGGGCGAACGGGAACGTCATCAGCGGGCCCCACGCCTGGTAGCCGATCTCCCAGAGGAACGAGGAGAAGATGACCGCTTGCAGGATGTTGGCCATCCAGTCGGGGAAGTGGCGCCGCAGCAGGGCGAACGCGGTGCAGATGAAGAACAGCTCGTCCCAGATGCCGACGGCGTTCACGCCGAGGAAGAGCCGCCAGAAGATGACCGGATCGGAGGCGTCCGGCCAGTTCTGGTAGACCCCGGTGCTGATCAGGTAGACCGGGAGGATGAGGTAGGCGAGTCCGACGATGCCGATCAGATAGAGCTTGGCGCTCAGCGGCCACTTGCGTCCGGTGTTCACCGGGAACTTGATGATGTCCTCCCGGTAGACGAACCGCGAGACGAGCCACGGCAGCAGCACCGCCAGGATCAAGACGCCGCCCATGAGGGCCATGTGCTGGATGCTCAGGTCGGCGTGCAGCGGAACCAGGCTGACGATCACCATGCCGCCCGCGATGAGCGCCAGGTCCTTGAGGAACGCGCGATCGACGGCGGCGGCGACGATCACCCCGGCCGCGAGCAGGCCGTAGCCGCCGAGGTCGTTGCCCACGGCGAAGAGCAGGACGGCGGAGAGCGAGACCATGGACGCCGGGATCAGCTTCCGGCTGAGCACGGGACGGTGCGGATCGGCTGAGATCGACATCATGTGAACAGAATGTCAGGAACGGCCCCGCTGGGGAATGACCCGCTGGAACTGCCATACTTCGGACATGTCGGTCGAATTCGTGTGCACCACCCGGACGAGCATCCCCAGAGGCCAGCTCTTCGACCTCTCCCGCAGCATCGACGCCCACACGGCCTCGATGGCGGACTCCCGCGAGGAGGCAGTGGCGGGCACGACGTCGGGCCTCATCTGTCTGGGCGAGGAGGTCACGTGGCGCGCGACGCACTTCGGCGTCCCGATCCGCATGACGAGCCGCATCACGGCCATGGACGCGCCCCGCTCCTTCGTGGACGAACAGGTCAGGGGCCCGTTCCGGCACTTCCGGCACGTGCACGAGTTCACCGAGGACGCCGGCGGCACCACCATGGTGGACCGGATCGAGTTCGCCGCGCCTTTCGGCCCCCTGGGCCGCCTGGTGGAGAGGCTGGTCCTCGGCCGGTATCTCGAGCGGCTCATCGAGAAGCGGAACCGCCACCTGGTTGGAAACGACGCCGGTGGATAGGCCCGCGCCCAGCCGCCCCGTGGTGCCACGGGGGCGCCCGAGCACGGCGAACGGCGGGTTACCGGCCGGTGCCGGGGAGGCCATCCGTCATTCACGTTCGGCCCATAACGTCTCCGCCATGGAACACAACGACACCCACCATCAGGATTCCTCCCCCGCGAACGGCTTCGGGCGTCGCGGCGTGCTCGCCGGCGCCGGCATCGCGACCGTTGCGGGCCTCTTCGGCGCCGCGGCGTCCGCCGCCCCGGCCTCCGCGGCACCCGGCGCCAAGCCGAACACCGCGATGCCGGTGAAGTTCGGCAGCGACGGCAAGCTGCGGATCGTCCAGTTCAACGACACCCAGGACACCCACCTCACCGACAAGCGCACCATCGAGCTGATCGAGAAGACGCTCGACACCGAGAAGCCGGGCTTCGTGGTCATCAACGGCGACGTGATCAACGGCGGCCCGTCCACCGCGACGCAGGTCAAGCAGGCCTACAACAACGTCCTCGCCCCGATGGAGGAGCGCGGGATCAAGTTCGCGATCACGTTCGGCAACCACGACGAGGACTCGCTCGGCAAGAACACCGGCATGACCGAGCAGAAGCTCGTCGACTGGATGCACGACACCTACGAGCACAACCTGAACCCGGCGGTCGACCCGAAGCTCACCGGGCACTCGAACGGCCAGGTCCTCTTCAAGTCGTCGAAGAGCAACGAGCCGGCGTTCGGCGTCTGGCTGCTCGACTCCAACCGCTACGCGTCGGGCACCATCGGCGGCCAGAGCCGCGACGGCCTGAAGAACTACGACTGGATCCACGCCGACCAGGTGCAGTGGTACCGCGAGACCTCGATCGCCACGGAGAAGCGCTTCGGCCGCAAGATCCCGTCGCTCGCCTACTTCCACATCCCGCTGTGGGAGCACCACCACATGTGGTTCGGCAGCCAGTTCGGCTCCGACGACTCCACCCACGCCGCCGCAGCCAAGCTGCACGGCATCGTCGGCGAGAAGCACGAGGACGTCTACGTCGGCGCCTGGAACTCGGGCCTGTTCGCAGCGATGCAGGAGCGCGGCGACGTGCGCGGCGCCTACGTGGGCCACGACCACATCAACACGTACATGGGCGACTACTTCGGGATCGAGCTCGGCTACGGCCCGGGCACCGGCTACGGCGCGTACGGGCTGTCCGGTGCCGAGCAGCACCGCCTGCGCGGGGCGCGCGTGTTCGAGCTCGACGAGAACGCCGACGGCGTCTACACCGGCACCCGCACCGTGTTCGCCGCGGACCTCGGCATCGACACCGCGCCGGGCAACCAGCGCATCAGCGAGCCGGCCCCGCTCCCGTAGCGCACGGGGCACCAAGGCGCCGGCCGGCACCCGCCGGCCGGCGCCGTCGTCGTGCTATCGGCGCGCGGTCGCGAGCCGCACCGCGGAGGCGAGAACGACGACGGCGGCAGCGACCGCGACCACGGTCGGCAGCAGCATGACCTGGGTGGGCATCGCGACGACGAACGCGGCCACCGCGACGGACGCCGAGGCCGCGAGCGCGACGAGCAGATCCTTGAGCTTGAACGCCCAGATCAGCAGGCCCGCGGCGAAGAACCAGGTGAAGGTCGCGTCGACGCTGATCTCGACGAAGGAGATGACGAGCGCGACGATCACCTGCAGCACGGCGATCCCGGAGAGGTCCTTGCGGGCGCGCACCACCAGGAACGCGGCGGCCGCGACCAGCAGGTTCACGGCCAGCTGGACCATCGTCAGGCTGAGGCCGAGGGAGTTCAGCGGCAGGAGATTCGAGAAGGCGGCCGCGATCAACGCCCACGTGACGGCGATCCCGGCGCCGAAGACCGCCATCAGACGGCCGGCGTAGGCCGCATCGCTCGGGAGGCGTGCTGGTGCGGAAGATTCGTCGTGCGGCATGGGGTCCAGCCTACTGGCCGCGGGCCGGCGCCGGGGCGCGTCAGCTGTTGCGGCCCGCCTGGAACCGGATGATCCGCTCGACGGCCTCGAGCACGTCCGCCTGCGACGCGGCGAAGCTCAGGCGGACCGCCTGCCGTCCGCGTTCGTCGTCGAAATCCGATCCCGGCGTCAGCGCGACGCCCTCCGCCTCCAGCAGGGCCGTGCAGTACTCACCCGAGTCGGCGAACCCGGCCATCTGCTCCCCCAGCTCCGCGTAGAGGTAGAACGCGCCGTCGGCGGGTGCCGACTCGCCCCAGCCGAGTTCGGGCACGCGCGCGAGCAGCGCCTCGCGGGTCGCGGCGAACTCGGCGACGAACCGCTCGCCGGCCGCGTAGGACTCCTCGGAGAACGCCGCGACGGCCGCCATCTGCGCCGGCGCCGGCGGGCACAGCGCCACGTTCGACGCCAGCGCGTCGACCGCGCCGATCAGGCTGTCCGGCACCAGCGCCCAGCCGAGCCGCCACCCCGTCATGCCCCAGTATTTGGAGAAGCTGGAGATGACGATCGTCTCCCGGTCCAGCTCCCACGAGCACACGCCCGCCGGGTCCGCCGCGCCCGGTGCGGGATAGGTGATGCCGTGGTAGATCTCGTCGCTGACCAGGCGCGCGTCGTTGGTGCGGCACCAGTCGGCGAGCGCGGTCAGCTCGGCCCGGTCCACCATGGTGCCGGTCGGGTTCGCGGGCGAGGCCAGCACGACGCCGGCGAGCGGCCCGTGCGCCTCGGCCGCGGCGTCGAGCAGCTCGGGGGTGGGCTGGTAGCGGGTGTCGTGCCCGCAGGCGATCTCGACGACCTCGATCCCCAGGGCCTTGAGGATGTTCCGGTACGCCGGGTAGCCGGGCTTGGCGAGCGCGACCCGGTCCCCCGGGTTGAACGCCGTCAGGAAGAGGAGCGTGAACGCGCCCGAGGAGCCGGTGGTCACGGCGACGTTGCGCGGGTCGACGTCGAGCCCGTACCAGCGGCGGTAGTGGCCGGCGATCGCCTCGCGCAGGGACGCGATGCCCAGGGCGGGCGTGTAGGTCAGGGGCGTCCCCGACGCGTGCACGGCGGCCGCCGCCGCGGAGACCGGCGCGGGGGCGCCGCCGGAGGGCTCGCCCGCGCACAGCGAGATGACGTCGCGGCCGGCCGCGCGGAGCTCGGCGACGCGGGCGAGCACCTGCATCACCTTGAATCCGGGGACCTGCGAACGGCTGGACGGGGGCTGCGGCACGGGATCTCCAAGGGTGGGCGGCTGGTCGGGGCGGACGGACGACGCCGGCGCCGGGGCCGCCGTCGTAGCTCACCTCAGAATTTCACACCCGGCCCGCTCCGCCCACCGCGGGCGACGCGGTCGCCCGTCAGGCGGCGGCCTCGAGGACGAAGAAGATGAAGGAGACGAACCGGCGCCGGCCGCCCAGCTCCGACTCCACGCGCGCCTCCGGAGTGTCGGGCGCGATGGGCGGTTCGCTGACGGAGGCGATCCGGAAGCCGGCCGCGCTGAACGCCTCGGTCATCGCCTGCAGCGGGCGGTGCCACGTGTTCAGGACGGCCTGGTGCCCGGCGAGCTCGACCTCCATCGGCCACTCCGCGACCGGGAAGTAGCTGCCGCCCGTGCTCAGGTGGAACGCGAAGGGGTGGTTGACCGACAGGATGAGCCGTCCGCCGGGCGCGAGGACCCGGTGCAGCTCCGCCAGCGGCGGGCCCCAGTCACGCAGGTAGTGCAGGACGAGCGAAGCGACGACGTCGTCGAACTCCCCGTCGACGTACGGCAGCGGATCGCCCAGATCCGCGACCCGCAGGTCAGCGCCCTGCCCCAGGCGCTGGCGGGCCAGCTCGATCATGGCCGCGCTCGCGTCGAACCCGGCGACCTCGGCACCGCGCTCCCGCAGGGCCTCGGACAGCGGGCCCGCACCGCAACCTGCGTCCAGGATCCGCCGCCCGGCCACGTCGCCAGCCAGGTCCAGCATGGCGGGCCGCTCGTAGTAGGCGTTGAGAATGCTCGTCTCGTTTTCGGCGACGTAGGCTTCCGCGAAAGAGTCGTAGTGGGCGGTCATGGGGCTCCTCGGCGGCAGCGAAGTCTCGGTCAGTTCAGGGCGGCGAGCAGGTCGGCGCACGCGCGCTCGCACCGGCGGCAGGCCTCGGCGCAGATCCTGCAGTGCTCGTGGTGGTCGGCGTGCCGTTCGCACTCCTCGGCACAGCTGGCGCAGGCAGCGCGGCAGGCCTCGAGAAGGGCGCGCACGACGTCGGCGTTCTCACCCGTCTGCCCTGTCAAGACGCGGCCGGTGGCGGCGCAGATGTCGGCGCAGTCCGTGCACCTCCTGATGCACCCGGTCAGCTGCTCGACCGAGTCCTCGGCCAGGCAGGCGTCCGCGCAGGCCGTGCAGGTCTGGGCGCATTCGAAGCAGGCCGCGATGCACTCGGCCAGCTTCTGCCGGTCCACCGCCGCATCGACCGCGGGATGGGTGTCGAGCATGGACGTCACGTGGTGTGTCATGGTTGTGCTCCTTCTCCCTGACTGCAGTTGCTGCGATTCATCGATCTGGTGCCGGCGGGCAGCCGAGCCCGCCACACCGCCCACGGTAGCGCCGGTTCGGCTCCGAATGAACCCTTGCATGAGGTTGGCGGGTGCCTCGGCGCCGCCGGGCCTGCCGCCTGTAGATAATTCCAAGACGGGAAACCTATGCTGTGGGGACTTGACCCGCCGGGCTGCCGCCGCGCCGCCCCGTCCCCGAGGAGACCCCGGTGTCCCATCCGTTCCTCTCCGACGCCGCCGTCGGCTTCCTGCCCTCCCCCGTCCGCGACGTCTGGGAGCTCTCGATGCAGCCGGGCATGGTCTCCCTGGCCGGCGGCAATCCCGATCTCCGTCTGTCCGACACCGGCTGGATGGCCGAGGCCGCCGCGCGCGCCATCACCGACCAGGGGGACGAGGTCCTGCAGTACGGCTCCGGGACGGGCTTCGCGGCCCTGCGCGAGGCCGTCGTCGAGGTCATGTCCGCGGAGGGCGTCTCCGCATCTACGGACTCCATCCAGGTCACCGCCGGGTCGCAGCTGGCCCTCGACCTGATCACCAAACTGCTCTTCGCGCGCGGGGACACGATCCTCGCCGAGGGGCCCACCTATGTCGGCGCCCTGGGCGTGTTCGGCGGCGCCGGGGTGCGGGTCGAGCACGTCGAGATGGACGACGACGGCCTGCAGCCCGACGCGCTCCGCGAGACGATCGACCGGCTCGCCGGGCAGGGGCGCCGTCCGCGCGCGCTCTACACGATCCCCAACTTCCACAACCCCACCGGGGTGTCCCTCGCCGCCGGGCGCCGCGCGGAGATCGTGGACATCTGCCGTGCGGCCGGCATCCCCATCATCGAGGACAACCCCTACGGGCTGCTCTCGTTCGGGGAGTACGACGTGCCCTCGCTGCACTCCCTCGACCCGGAGCTCGTCATCTACCTGGGGTCCTTCTCCAAGATCCTGGCGCCGGGCCTGCGCGTCGGCTGGGCCTGCGCCCCGACCTGGTTGCGCCGCCCCCTGCAGCTGGCCAGCGAGTCGGCCGTCATCTGCGCGTCCGTGCTGAGCCAGGAACTGGCCCGCAGCTTCGTGGCCGGCGGCCGGTGGCGCGACACCGTCTCCGCCGCGGCCGCCGAGTACGCCCGGCGGGCCGAGGCCCTGAACGGGACGCTGCGGCCACTGCTGCCCGCCGGGGCCGAGCTGACGACCCCGGCCGGGGGCTTCTTCAGCTGGCTGACGCTGCCCGAGGGGTGGAGCTCCGCCGGCCTCCTGGACCACGCCGTCGACGAGCAGGTGGTCTTCGTGCCCGGCGCCTCGTTCTACGCGGACGACGACGGCGAGCGCCAGTTCCGCCTCGCGTACTCCCTGGAAAACCCCCTGCGGCTGGACGAGGGCGCGCGCCGCCTGGGCCGCGCGCTGGCGTCCTACGGGAGCGCCCTGAACGTGGCGAGGACCTGATGCCCGTCCGGGCCATAAGGCCCAGGCCTCCGATCCAGGAGGCCGCGCGCCAGAGGCGCGCCCTCTTCAAGCGCCAAGTGCCGCCGAACGCTCCCACAGCTGGTCGGCCAGGACCGGGTTGACGCTGTCCGGGTTGATCTTCGCCGGCAGTTCCCGCGACTCGTAGTACTCCCCCGGCTCGAAGGATTCCCCGGGAGTGCCCGTCGCCAGCCAGACGAGGTCCTCCGCCGCCTTCTCCGGGGTGATGGTCAGAAGGCGCTTGAGGGGGCCGTGGTAGACCCAGCGCATGAAGTGCGTGGTGTCGGCGGCGAAGCTCGTGCCCACAATGCCCGGATGGAAAGAGACCGCCGAGATCCCGGCGTCTCCGGAGCGTCGCTGCAGCTCCCGCGTGAAGAGGATATTGGCGAGCTTGGCGTTGCCGTAGGCGGTCTGCGGCCGGTATCTGTTCGCATTCTGCAGGTCGTCGATGTCGAACTTCGCGAACACTCGGGCCGCCCGGCTGGACGTCTGGATGACCGTCGCGTCGCTTGCAGTCAGCACCGGCAGGAGCTCCGTGGTGAGGAGAAAGGGCGCCAGATGATTGACCTGGAACGTCTTCTCGTGGCCGTCTGCGGTGAGCTCGCGCCGAGCCATGATCCCGCCGGCATTGTTCGCGAGCACGTCGATGCGCGGATACGCCTCACGCAGTTCCGCGGCCAGTCGCCGCACCTGCCCCAGGACTGCGAAGTCGGCGAGATGGCAGGGGGCGTCGATCTCCGCCGCCACCGCCGCGGTCCGCTCTGGCGAGCGACCCACGACGACGACGCGGTGCCCCAGTTCCGCGAGTTGCCTCGCCGCAGCCGCGCCTACGCCATCACTGGCACCAGTCAGGACAATCGTCTTCACGTCTACTCCTGTTTCAGGCCCCGTTGCGCGGCCCACTCAGCCCCGGCCCGGATCGGCAGCGGCCTTGACGACGTCGTAGGCGTCGAGCGCCGCCTGCCGCGAGGCGCGGAGGTCCACCAGCGGCTCCGGCAGGAGCTCGCCGCCCGTGACGTACTCGGGCGCCCAGCGGCCGACGTACTCGCGCCCCGGGTCGAACTTCTTCGCCTGGGTCTCCGGGTTGAAGATGCGGAAGTACGGGGCGGCGTCGGCCCCGGAACCGGCGACCCACTGCCAGTTGAACGGGTTGCTCGCCGCGTCGGCGTCCACCAGCGTGTCCCAGAACCAGCGCTCCCCGTGCCGCCAGTCGATCATCAGGTTCTTCACCAGGTAGGACGCGACCACCATCCGTACCCGGTTGTGCATGGTCCCGGTCTCCCACAGCTCGCGCATGCCGGCGTCCACCAGCGGCACCCCCGTGCGCCCCTGCTGCCAGAACCTCAGGTGGTCCGGGTCGAGCTCCGGCCAGGGGAACGCGTCGAAGCGCGCGTTGAGGTTGTCCTCGTCCAGCGCTGGGAAGTGGAAGAGCGTGTGCCAGGCGAACTCGCGCCAGCCGATCTCCGACAGGAACCCGCCCACGCTCCGTCCCGACGCGACCGCCTCCTGCCACACCGCGTGCGGGCTGAGCTCGCCCCAGCGCAGGCGCGGGGCCAGCAGCGAGGTGGAGCCGCCGGCCGGTTCGTCGCGGGCGCGGTCGTAGGCGTCGACGTCGTTCTCCAGGAACTCGCGCAGTCGCCGCCGGGCGGCCGGCTCGCCGGGCTCCCACGCCTCGCGCAGCCCGCCGGCCCAGTCCGGGGCGGCGGGCGTGAGGCCCCAGTCCGCCAGGTCGTCCGTCTCCGGGTACGACGCCGGCCCCGGCACCTCGCGCGGTTCGGGCAGAGGGGCGCGGGGCGGCGGCTCCTCGAGGCACGCCCGCCAGAACGGGGTGAACACCTTGTAGTGCCCGCCCTGCTTGGTGGTCACGGTCCACGGTTCGAACAGAAGGCTCCCCGCGTACGAGTGCGCCTCGACCCCGCCCTGGCGCAGCGAGTCCTTGACGGCGGCGTCGACGTCGCGTTCCGGGCCGCCGTAGCGGCGGTTCCAGAGCACGGCGGACGCCCCGGCCCCGGCGGCGACCTCCGGCACGACGTCCCCCGCCGGTCCGCGGCGCAGGATCAGCTCCGATCCGCGTTCCCGCAGCCGCTGCCCCAGCGAGGCGAGCGAGTGGTGCAGCCACCACCGGGCGGCCCCGCCGAGCGGGCGGACGCCGGGCGATTCCTCGTCGAGGACGTAGAGGCACACCACGGGCTCGCCGCGTTCGAGGGCCGCACGCAGTGCGGGGTGGTCGGCGAGGCGCAGGTCGTCCCGGAACCAGACAAGAGTGCTCATGCCCCCATCGTAGGGGCGCACCCCGGAGCCGACGCCGGACCCGCCCCGCCACGTCGGTGCTTGCGCCGGGAGCCGCACCGGGGGAACCTGAGACATGGCTATCCAACGCTCCTTCGTCGTCGAGGCACCGGTCGACGACGTCTTCGCCTGGTTCTCGCGCCCCGGCGCCTTCCAGCGGCTCGCGCCCCCGTGGCAGCCGGTCGCCATCGACCGCGAGACCGCCTCCCTGCGCGACGGGACGGCGGAGCTCTCCCTGCCCGCCGGCCTGCGGTGGGTGTCGCGGCACGACCCGGCGGGCTTCGCCGAGGGCCGCCGGTTCGTCGACGAATCCGTGGCCGCCGGACCCCGGTCGGCCCTCGCCGGGCGCGTGCCGTGGCGGCACACCCACGAGTTCGAGGCGGTCGGCGACGACCGGACGCTGGTGATCGACCGGATCGAGACGCCCGTCCCGGCCGCCCTCCTCGACCCGATGCTGGCCTACCGCCACCGCCAGCTCGCCGGCGACCTCGCGGCCCACCGCCGCGCCTCCGACGCCGGGCTGGGCCGCCTGACCGTGGCCGTCTCCGGCGCCTCGGGCCTCGTCGGATCCGCGCTGACCGCCTTCCTCACCACGGGCGGGCACCGCGTCATCCGGCTCGTCCGCGGCGAGCCGACCGGCCCCGACGAGCGCCGGTGGGACACGGCGCACCCGGCGCCCGACCTGCTGCAGGGGTGCGACGCCGTCGTGCACCTGGCCGGCGCGTCCATCGCCGGGCGCTTCACCGAAGAGCACAAGCGGGCCGTCCGGGACAGCCGGATCGAACCGACGCGGAAGCTGTCCGAGGCGGCCGCCGCGAGCGGCGTTGAGACGTTCGTCAGCGCCTCGGCGGTCGGCGTCTACGGCGCGGACCGCGGCGAGGAGGTGCTGACAGAGGACAGCGGCGGGCCCGAGGAGTCGGACTTCCTCTCCGGCGTCGTCGCCGACTGGGAGGACGCGGCGCATGCGGGGGCCGACGAGTCCGCCGGCCCGCACGGCATGCGCGTGGTGAACATCCGCACGGGGATCGTCCAGTCGCCCGCCGGCGGCACGCTGGCACTGCTGAGGCCGCTCTTCGCCGCCGGAGTCGGCGGCCGGCTCGGGCACGGGCAGCAGTGGATGTCCTGGATCGGCCTCGACGACCTGGTCGACGTCTACCACCGGGCGCTCTGGGACGAGGAGCTCTCCGGGCCCGTCAACGCCGTGGCGCCGGCGCCCGTGCGGAATACCGCCTACACGAAGTCCCTCGCCCGTGTCCTGCGACGGCCGGCGCTGGTCCCGGTCCCCCGGTTCGGGCCCGCGCTGCTCCTCGGCGAGGAGGGAGCCGACGAACTCGCCCTGGCCTGCCAGCACGTCGTCCCCCTGAGACTGCGCCAGGCCGGACACCGGTACCGGCACCCCGACCTGGAGCCGGCGCTCCGCCACCTCCTGGGAAAGGCGGGGGCCCGCGGCGAATAGACTGGAACCATGATCACCGCAGCAGTCGCCGGCACCGGCCCGCAGACCTGGGAATGGGTCGCCTCCGCCGCCCTGCTGGCCTGGCTGATCGCCCTCGTGTGGGCGATGATCCGGATCGAGAAGACCAAACACCGCCGCGATGCCGTAGGCACGCTGGGGTGGGCCGTCGTCGTGCTGTGCCTGCCGGTCCTCGGCGCGATCTGCTGGTTCATCTTCGACCACGCGGCGACCCAGAAGGAACGCGAAGACACAACCTAGGCCCAAAGGCCCTAATGTCTTTATGATTGCGGCAGAGTGGCCCGCGAGGACGCGGGCCCGGTCGATCGGTCCGCCCGGCGGATCCGGACGTTGGGGAGAAGAAGGCCATGAGGCTTCGCAGCATGATGCCCGCCGCGCTGCTGGCGGCGCTGTTTCTGACATCGGGATGCTCGATCTGGGAGATCGAACGCGGCGAGGACGGCCAGGTCCTGCGGGAGACGGCCGCTGATGTCTTCGACCTGCAGAAGGGCGACTGCCTCAACGACTCGCAGGTGGTCGACGCCGCGGAGCTCCAGCTGACCGACATCACGCTGGTCCCGTGCTCCGAACCGCACATCGCGGAGGTGTACGTCGACGTGCAGATCGACGGCGACGGGCCGCCCGACGCGGCGCGGCTCACCGAACTGTTCGAGGAGCACTGCGTCGACTCGTTCACCGAATACGTGGGAACCGACGACCCGAGCGCGGCCGCGGCCCTGAAGGTGACGTCGTTCTTCCCCACCGAGGAGTCGTGGGAGCAAGGCGACCGGCTGTACCAGTGCCTGCTCGTGAGCATCGACGAGACTCCGCTGGTCGGCAGCGCGCAGGACCTCGCGACCAGCTAGGGAAGATCCCCACGACGGCGGACCCGTCGTCAGGCTTCCGCCGCCGCCTTGATCGCGACGAGTGTTTTCGGGATGCCCTCGAGGGCCTGCCTCGTCCGCTCCTCGATCTGCGACGGGGCGTCGGCGCCGAAACGCTCGGCGAAGAACTCGAGCCCGGCACCGGTGAACTCCCACGTCTCGGTCAGGATCGTCGTCCCGGGTTCGCCGCCAGCATCGAAGGTGTACCCCCAGCGCACGTAGCCCTTGCCGACCAGCCAGGCGAATTCCCGGCCGGGTTCCGCCACAACCACCTGCGACCGCGTCTCCCACGTCCGGTCCGGCAGCACGTTTCTGCCCGTGAACCAGGCGCCGACGCGGGGGCCGTCGCCTTCATCCCACCAGCACTCCTTGCAGACGGGCGACCACTCCCCGGTGCGCGTGACGTCTGAGAGCATCGCATAGAGCGCCTCCGGGGCGGCTCCGACCATAATCGATTCCGAGTGGGTGCGGGTCGCTGTGTTCATGCAGGCGAGCCTAGTGACGAACCGGTTTCACCGCCAAGCGACGTCCCATGAATTCCCTCGTGCCCGCGGAGGGCCGCATCGCTTTCCGGCTCAGTGTCTTGAGCGGCTTCAGCATAGAATCAGGAGCTGATTGGCTGACAGAGGAGTCCTGCATGACCTTGACGACGGCCCGCTATATCCGGTTCGAAGGACCGCATCCCAGTGACCCGAACCGGAAGGTCGGCGTTTTCGCTTTGGCCAACGGGCTGGGCAACGACGGACGACTGTCAGCCTCTGACCATGTCTGGTGGAGAGCCGCCAATACGTTCGGCAACGGAGCGTACCCGGACCCGGAGGCCGCTGTCCCGGGCATCTACCGGGAGAACCCCGAGGCCAGAGCATGGTTCAAGACGTCGGCAGCGCACCTCATCAGCTACACCCGCGGATATCTCGTGTTGCTCAACAAATACGGCCAAGACTGCGCTGTCATCCGATCCGGCGACCCCGGGCGGATCATCTACGAGGACGACGTCCAGGTGGTTGCCGTCCCGCACGGAGCCGACGGGTAGTTCTGCCCATCGACTTCCTTCACCGCCCCTGCATATCTTCGGGAGGTCAGAAGAAGATTCGGCTCATCACTGGAGAATCATCATGAGGAAGATCCTGAAGGCAACCCTGGTCGGCGCCATGAGCGCCGGCCTCCTGTTCGGCGCGAGCGTCCCGGCGCACGCCGGCGCGTCCTACGGGTTCAATATCGCCACCAGCTTCTCGAAGTACATGGCCAACGACGGCAAGGCCCACGCCAAGGGCACGATCAACTTCCACGGGAAGTGGGCGTTCACCGCCAACGTCGGCGTGCGCGACCTCTGCGCGTCCACCGGCAAGGGCGACGGGTTCGGCGCCTACAGCACCGTGAGAGTCCGCTACATGGATGGAAGCACCGTCGGCTACTGGGGCGGCAGGGACACGAATGGCTGCGGGACCAGGTTCGAGTGGAAGAAAAAGTACCACAACCACGGCAAGAAGGTCCGCTGGGTCCAGATGGCCGTCGTCGAGTACGATGCGGACACCGGATACGGCGCGGACCGCGCGGTGTCCCGCCGGATCGACAACCCCTACACGGGCTGACACCCGGAAGGCGCGACGACGCCCGGTCCCGTCGACGTCCGAAGAGCCGGGCGCTTCCGCTCAGTCCTGCGAGAACGCCGCGTCGAAGGACATCTTCGAGGCCGGGAAGTCGAGCTTCTTCAGTGCCGCAAGCGATTCAGGAGCGCCATGCAGGCGGTCCATCCCCGCGTCCTCCCACTCGATCGAGATGGGGCCCTCGTAGCCGATCGCCGCGAGCGCGCGGAATGCGTCCTCCCAAGGCACGTCGCCGCGCCCGGCCGAGACGAAGTCCCAGCCGCGCCGCGGGTCGCCCCAGGGCAGGTGGGAGCCGAGACCGCCGTTGCGGCCGTTGCCCATGCGCATCCGGGTGTCCTTGCAGTCCACGTGGTAGATGCGGTCGGCGAAGTCGGAGATGAACGCCACCGTGTCGATCCCCTGCCACATCATGTGGCTCGGATCCCAGTTCAGGCCGAAGGCCTCGCGGTGCCCGATCGCCTCGAGCGTCTTGACGGTAGACCAGTAGTCGTAGGCGATCTCCGACGGGTGCACCTCGTGCGCGAACCGCACGCCGCACTCGTCGAAGACGTCCAGGATCGGGTTCCAGCGGTCGGCGAAGTCCTGATAGCCGGCCTCGATGACCTCGCCCGGCACCGGCGGGAACATCGCCACGTACTGCCAGATCTTCGATCCGGTGAATCCGACGACGGTGTCCACTCCCAGGCGCTTGGCGAGCCGCGCCGTGTTCTTCAGCTCCTCGGCCGCGCACTGGCGGACACCCTCCGGGTCGCCGTCGCCCCAGACCCGCTCCCCGACGATCGCCTGGTGCCGGAAGTCGATCGGATCGTCGCAGACGGCCTGTCCCTTGAGGTGGTTGGAGATGGCCCAGACCTTCAGGCCGTGCCGCTCGAGGATGCCCAGGCGCTCGGCGATGTAGTCGTCGTCGTCCCACTTCCATGCGTCCAGGTGTTCGCCCGCGACCGCGATCTCCAGGCCGTCGTAGCCCCAGCCCGCCGCAAGGCGGGCCACCTCTTCGAGGGGCAGGTCGGCCCACTGGCCGGTGAACAGGGTGAAGTTTCGTCCCACGTGGTTTCTCCTTGCGTCGATGGATCGGGCCGGTGCGCCGGCCCCGTTGGCGGTGCGGTAGAGCTCAGAGGGTGCTGGTCCAGGCGCTGTCCTGCGCTGCGCTGTGCTGGACGCCGCCGAGGACCCGCTGGACCTGGAAGCCGTCGGCGAACGAGGGTTCCGGCTGCCGGCTCCCGGCGACGGCCTCGACGAAGTCCTTGGCCTGGTGCACGAAGCCGTGCTCGTAGCCGAGGACGTGCCCGGTGGGCCACCAGGCGGACAGGTAGGGGTGCTCGGGCTCGGTGACCATGATGTCGGTGAAGCCCTGGCGGGTGCTCGGGGCCGTCGCGTCGTAGAAACCCAGCGAGTTGTACTTCTCCAGGTCGAACGAGACCGCGCCGGTGGAGCCGGACACCTCGATGCGCAGCGCGTTCTTGCGGCCCGTGGCCATGCGGGTCGCCTCGAAGGAGCCGATCGCACCGCCGTCGAACCGGCCCGTGAAGAGGGCGGTGTCGTCCACGGTGACGCGCCCGCGTCCAGCGGCCGCGTCCGGGAGCGGGCGGTCGTCGACGAAGGTGTTCAGGATGCCGCTGACCGAGGTGACCCGCTGGCCGGTGATGAACTGCGCCAGATCGACCGCGTGGGCGCCCAGGTCGCCGAGGGCGCCGGAGCCGGCGTGCTCCTTCTGGAGCCTCCAGGAGAGGGGCGCCTCGGCGTCGACCAACCAGTCCTGGAGGTAGGCCGCACGCACCTGCCGGACTTCACCGATCGCGCCGGAGCGCACCAGATCCCGCGCGAACGTCGCGGCCGGCACGCGGCGGTAGGTGAAACCGATCATCGCGAAGACGTCCTTGCCGGCGCGCTCAGCGGCCGCGGCCATGGCCTCGGCCTCCTCGAGCGTGTTCGCGAGCGGCTTCTCGCACATCACGTGCTTGCCCGCCTCCAGTGCGGCGATGGCGATCTCGGCGTGCGAGCCGCCGGGGGTGACGATGTCCACCACGTCGATGTCGTCGCGGGTGACTGCGGACCGCCAATCGGTCCCGGTCTCCGCCCACCCCCACTTGTCGGCCGCCGACTCGGCGGCGGCCGCGTTGCGCCCCACCAGCAGTGCCATCTCCGGCCGCGCAGGCAGGTCGAAGAACCGCGGGGCCACCCTCCATCCCTGCGAATGGGCGGCGCCCATGAAGCCGTGCCCGACCAGGGCGACTCTCAACGGCGGTACATCGTTCGGCATGTTTCCTCCTGCACCCGGCGGGGCTGGTTGGTGGGGTGGGTCGCGGGAGGCGCGGCGCCCGCATCGGGCTCCGCGCCTCGCGGTGTCCTAGGACGCGAAAGCGGTCGGCAGGTACTGGTCGACGTTGTCGCTGGTGACGACCGGGGCGTTCAGGACGATGCGCTTGGGGACCTCGACCTCCACCAGGTCGCTCATCGCCTTGTCCTGGGCGATCAGACGGGCGAGACGGACGCCGTCGGCGGCCTGCGTCGACGGGTAGACGACCGTGGCCTCGAGGACGCTCTCGCCGGCCTTGATCAGTTCCATGGCGTTGGCCGAGCCGGCGCCGCCGACCATGAAGAATTCGTCCCGCTCCGCGGTGTCGATGGCGGACAGGACGCCGTGGCCCTGATCGTCGTCGTGGTTCCAGATAGCGTCGATCTCGGGGGCCGCCGCGAGCAGCTGGGAGGCTGCGGCCTCGCCGCCGGCGACCGTGAAGTCGGCGGCGACGCGGTTGTCGACGTCCAGTCCGCACGTCTCGAGGGCGTCGGCGAATCCTTCGCTGCGCTCCGTGGTCAGGGGCAGGGAGTCGACACCGGCGATCTCCGCGACGACGGCGTCCGGGGTGTCCCCGAGCCGTTCGCAGATGTAGTTTCCGGCGCTCTGGCCCATGCCGTAGTTGTCGCCGAGGACCGTCGTGCGGGCCGCGGCCGGGCTGGAGAACTCGCGGTCGACGTTGACGACCGGGATGCCGGCGTTCATGGCCTTGGTGGCGACGGCCGTCAGAGCTGCTCCGTCGGTCGGCAGAAGAACGATCGCATCGACGTCGTCGTTGATGAACTGCTCGACCTGGCTGATCTGCAGGTTGGCGTCGTTGGTGCCCTCCGCCACTCGGAGGTCGACGTCGCCGAGGTTCTCGCCAGCCGCGATGGCGGCCGAGTTGATGGCACCCAGCCATCCGTGGTCGGCCGCCGGCCCCGAGAAGCCGATGACCACGGTCTCGCCTTCGGCCGCGTTGCCGTCGACCGAGGCGTTGGTGGGCTGCGAGCTGTCGCCGCCCGTCTCCGACGAACAGCCGGTGACGAGTGCGCCGATGGCCAGGAGGGCACCGGTGGTGACGAGCAACTTCCGTCCCTTGCGAACTGCGAGCATGTCTCTCTCCTCAGTGAGTAGGTGCGTCTACGCCAGATTCGAACCCGGTTTCCGAAGACCGAAGTTTGCGTGACTGTTGTCACAATAACAGAAGCGCGAAGAAAATCGACGCCCTTCTACTGATCGCCGACATAATGTGTTAGGTTCGCCACATGTTGGAAGATGATCAGCCACGGCCGTTGCTCCGAGTTCGGGGACTCTCCAAGCGCTTCGCCGCCGTCCAGGCCCTCAAGGGGGTCGACCTCGACGTGCGCGCCGGGGAGGTCCACTGCGTGATGGGCCAGAACGGTGCCGGGAAGTCCACCCTCATCAAGACGCTCTCCGGCGTCCACCAGCCCGACGAAGGCGAGATCTTCTGGGAGGGCGGGAAGGTCGAGCTGCACAGCCCCACCGCGGCGCTGGACCTCGGGATCGCCACGATGTACCAGGAGCTCGACGTCGTCGACGGGCTGACCGTCGCGGAGAACATCTTCCTGGGGCACGAACGGGCGAGCCGGGGCGTGCTCCACGTGAAGAAGACGAACGCGACGGCCCGCGCCCTGCTGCAGCGGCTCGGACACGGCGGCCTGTCGCCGTCGCGCGAGGTGGGCTCGCTCTCCGCCGCCAACAAGCAGATCGTCAGCATGGCGCGCGCCCTGTCGCGGGACACCAAACTGATCATCATGGACGAGCCCAGCGCCATCCTGGATGCCGGCGAGGTCGAGAACCTCTTCCGCGTGGTCCGGGAGCTCACGGCGCAGGGCATCGCCGTCGTCTACATCTCCCACCGCCTCGAGGAGATCCGCCAGATCGGCGACCGGATCTCCGTCATCAAGGACGGGCAGAGCACGGCGAGCGGCCTCCATGTCACCGACACCCCCAAGGCGGAGCTGATCCGCCTCATGACGGGCCGCGAGGTCGCCAACGTGTTCCCCGAGCGGACACCCGTCGCGGCCGACGCCCCCGTGGTCCTCGACGTCGACGGCGTGGAGCTGGCGGGGCACTTCGAGAAGCTCAGCTTCACGGTCCGCGCCGGAGAGATCCTCGGCTTCGCCGGACTGGTCGGCTCGCAGCGTTCGGAGATCATCGAGACCATCTACGGCGCGCGGAAAGCAACCTCCGGCCGGGTGTCCGTGAACGGCAAGAGACTTGCTGCGGGCTCGGTCAGCGCGGCCGTCGACGCCGGGATCGGGCTCTCCCCGGAGGAGCGCAAGAGCCAGGGCCTCATCCTCGAAGAGCCGATCTACAAGAACGTCACGCTCTCCACCTTCGCGCGCTTCGCGCGCACGGGCCTGCTCGACGAGGCTGCCGAGCGCCGGGCCGCGCGGGAGCAGATCGACGCCCTCGAGCTTCGCCCGGCGGACCCTGACCGCCCGGCCAGGACCCTTTCCGGCGGCAATCAACAGAAGATCCTGCTGGCCCGCTGGCTGGTCCACGGGACGTCGGTCCTGCTGCTGGACGAGCCGACCCGCGGCGTCGACGTCGGCGCCCGCGCCGAGATCTACGCGCTCATCCGACGGCTCGCGGACTCCGGCACCGCCATCATCGTGATCTCCAGCGAGATCGAAGAAGTCCTCGGTCTGGCGGACAACGTCCTCGTCGTCGACGACGGGAACGTCCTCACCCAGACCGAAGCAACCGACATCGACGAGCACGGCGTGCTCGATCTCATCATGAAGGGAAGTGCCGCGTGAGCGAGCAGAAGACCCAGGCAGCCGCCCCCGCGGCCAGCCCCGCCTCGGGCGGCAAGGCCGTCGTCCAGAACCTCCTCCACGGACCCGCCGCCCGCAGCCTCGGGCTCGTGGTCGCACTCGCCGTCCTCTTCCTCATCGGCGCCATTACGAGCGGCGATCGATTCATGTCCGCCGACAACATGCTCGTCATCCTCCGCTACGCCTCCATCATCGGTGTGGTCAGCGTCGGCGTCACGTTCGTCATCACGGCCGGCGGCATCGACCTGTCCGTCGGCTCCCTCATGGGGCTGACCTCGGTCGTGGCCAGCCTCGCCGTGATCCAGTCGGCGGCGACGCAGTCCACGTGGCTGCTCATGGTCGCCGTCGGTCTGGTCGTCGGCATGCTCGCCGGCTTCATCAACGGGGTCATCATCGCCTACGGCAACGTGGTCGCGTTCATCGCCACTGTCGCGATGCTCGTGGCGGCCCGCGGCCTTGCCGAGATCATCTCGGAGCGCCGCACCCTGCTGGTGACCAACACCGACTTCACAGGCATCATGCGCGACGACATCCTCGGCATCCCCGTGCTCGTCTGGATCTTCGCCGTCGTGGCCGCCGCCGGCTGGTTCCTGCTCAACCGGACGACGTTCGGCCGCCGCACCGTCGCCATCGGCGGCAACATCGAGGCCTCCCGCCTGGCGGGCATCAAGGTCAAGCGCCACCTGGTGTCCCTCTATGTGCTGGCCGGCCTCACCGCCGGCATCGCCGGCGTCATGATGATGGGCCGCACCACGTCCGGCACCTCGACACACGGCCTGCTCTACGAGCTCGACGCGATCGCCGCCGTCGTGGTCGGCGGCACACTGCTGGCCGGCGGCCGCGGCACCATCATGGGAACCGTGCTGGGAGTGCTGATTTTCAGCACGCTGACCAACGTGTTCACGCAGAACAACATGGATACGTCGGTCCAGTCCCTGATCAAGGGCGCCATCATCGTCACCGCGGTCATGCTCCAGCAGCGGTTCGCCGTCCGCAAAGAGCGCAAGGCCAAGACGAAGCCCGTCAGGAGCTGACGCCCGCGGGCACCGCGCACCCGGCGCCCGCGCGGAGAACCCGCAGTGAGCAGCCGCTGACCGGTCCCGGGGCCGGAGGAACCGGAGGACGGAGCAATGGAGACCCTGAGAACGGACCTGCCGCTGACTGGCGATCCGGCGTCGGACGCCGAGGCCGGCTTGGTCGAGGACGAGCTCCAACGCTTCTTCGCGGACGCCAAGCTGGGGGCCGTCGCCGTCGGCGCTCCCTACCTCGCCCTGTGGGAGGCGCTCGAGCGCGCCGCCGCGGGCGGCGGCCGCTCCCGACCGCGCCTGGTCCTGCTCGCCTACCGCCACCTGGGCGGGACGGACACCCGGACCGCCGCCCGGCTCGCGGCCTCCTACGAACTCCTGCACAGCGCCCTCATCGTCCACGACGACGTCATCGACCGGGACGTCGTCCGCCGCGGTGTCCCGAACGTCTCCGGCAGCTACCGGACCAAGGCGCTGCGCGAGGGCGCGGCCCCGGCCCTGGCGGAGCACGCCGGTGCCACCGCCGGGATCCTGGCCGGCGACCTCGCCCTCTCGGGCGCCTACCGGCTGCTCAGGTCCCTCGACGTCTCCCAGTCCATCGACCGGCGCCTGCACGACATCCTCGACGAGGCCGTCTTCTCCGCGGTCGGCGGCGAGGTCTTCGACGTGGAGTTCAGCCGTTCTGCCCGGATGCCCTCGCTGGAGGACATCACCAAGACGGCGCACCAGAAGACCGCCGTCTACTCCTTCGAGGCGCCGCTGCAGGCCGGAGCCGTCCTGGCCGGCGCCCCGGATTCCGCCGTGGCCGCGCTGAAGTCCTTCGGCCGGTTCGCCGGCATCACGTACCAGCTCGTGGACGACATCCTCGGCGTCTTCGGCGGAGAGGACAGCACGGGCAAGACCGGCTGGGGCGACCTCCGGGAGGGCAAACGAACGGTACTGCTCGCCTACGCGGCGACCCGGCCCCAGTGGAACAGCATCGCTTCGCTGATCGGGACGCCGGACCTCGGAGCCCGGGACGCCGAGCACATCCGCACGGTCCTCGTCACCTGCGGGGCGAAGGATTTCGCGGTCGGCCTCGCGGACGAATACGCGCAGCGCGCGCTGTCCCATCTGGAGTCCGACGGCGTCCCCGCCGCACTGCGCGGACGACTCCGCCGACTGCTGCTCGCCGTCGTCGCGGGGGTCCGCACGGCCTGAACCGGCCGGCCCGCACCCCTGGCGCCGCCTCTGGTGCGGTTACCATGGGGGATGACAGGCACGGGACGATCTGCCAGGAAGGACCCATCCGGAGTGGAAGGCAAGACGTCGAGGCGTGCCGGATTGCGCGCCCCCTCGGGGCCCTCGCTCGGGAGCAACCGGGACTCCACCCGGCAGCACAACCTCTCCACGGTCCTCGGCCTCGTCCATACGACGACCGGCATCTCGCGCGCGCAGCTCACCCGCGCGACG
Source organism: Zhihengliuella salsuginis (assembly GCF_014651715.1). Classification (GTDB taxonomy): domain Bacteria; phylum Actinomycetota; class Actinomycetes; order Actinomycetales; family Micrococcaceae; genus Zhihengliuella; species Zhihengliuella salsuginis. The sequence continues at coordinate 37,664 of NZ_BMXK01000005.1, read as the reverse complement.
GGCCTGAACCGCTCGACCATCGCCGCGCTCGTGGGCGAACTGGTGCAGCTCGGCCTCGTCAGGGAGAGCGATCTCGACCAGACGCAGCAGCACGGACGCCCCAGCATCATGATCCAGCCGAGCCCCGATGCACTCGCCCTGGCCATCAACCCGGACGTCGACGCCGTGAGCGTCGCCCTGGTCGGCCTCGGCGGCCGGATCGTCAACCCGGTCCGCTTCCACACCGTCCGGGCCCCCTCGGCGGCCGAAGTCGTCAACATCGTCTCGGCCGTCTACACGGGAATGCGCACGTCCCTGCCCGCCGGGCAGCGGATCGTCGGCGCCGGGCTCGCCGTCCCCGGGCTGGTGGACCCGGCGGACGGGACCGTCATCGAGGCCCCGCAGCTCGAGTGGCGCGAGCAGCCCCTGACCGCCCAGCTCGCCGCGGCCCTGGACCTGCCGGTCACGGCCGCCAACGACGCGGTCGTCGGCGCCCGGGCGCAGGCCGCTTTCGGCGCGGGCCGCGGGGTGCCCGACTTCGTCTACGTCTACGGCGGCGCCAGCGGCATCGGCGGCGGCTTGATCAGCGGGGGCCGCCTCCTCCACGGTGCCGCCGGGTTCGCCGGCCAGCTCGGCCACACCCTCGTCCGGACCGGCGGGGCCGAGTGCGCGTGCGGCTCTACCGGGTGCCTCGAGTCCGAGGTCACCCGCGAGGAGCTGATCCGGACCGCGGCCCTCCCACCCGGGCAGGCGGATGACCTGGAGGAGGTCGTGCTGGCGAAGCTGCGGGACGAGCCGGAGTCCGGCGAGCTGTGGGACGTCGTCACCCGGCAGGCGCAGCAGCTCGGCATCGGGCTGAAGAGCGTGGTCAACCACCTGAACCCGTCCATGATCGTCCTCGGAGGGTTCCTGCGGATCCTCGCCCTGGCTGCTCCCGACGTGCTCGACGCGACGCTGCGGGCCGGTGGCGCCCGCGGCCCACGGGAGGACGTCTCGATCGAGCTCGCCCCGCTCGGGGACGACCCCATACTGATCGGAGCGGCCGAGCTGGCCTTCGAGCCGCTCATCGCGGATCCGGCCGGCTTCCTGCGCGGGCGCCGCGAGGCCGGGCCCGTGCGCGACCACGCGGAGGAGCCGGCGCAACCCGCCTGACCGGCCCCAGGCGGACGCGCCGAGGGCCCCGACCAGCTGGAGCTGGTCGGGGCCCTCGGTTTCCGGGTGGTCAGCCCCGGGGAGCGCCCGGGACGGACCGGCGGGGCATCAGCTCGTCGCCTCGAGCACCACCTCGGCGGTGCCGGTCAGCGGCTCGGAGGTGTCGTCGCCGAGATCCGTGTAGCTGGCGTTGAAGACGGCCGAGAGGTCGTCGACGGCCGGATCGTGGCCCTCCGGGACGGTGGTCGTCAGCGTTCCGGTGCAGCCCGACGTCGTCGTCTGCGGGTGGCCGTGCGTGTGGTGGCCGAGGATGTAGGTGACCTCGACCCGCGCGCAGTCGACGGGCTGGTCGTCCGTGACGACGACCTCGTAGCTCACGGTGTCGCCGAACTGGAAGTCCTGGCCCTCGACCGGGCTGATGAACTCGATCACCGGCGCCTGGTTGCCGACCTCGATGGCGACCTCGGCCGAGGCGTGGCGGCCGCGGTCCTTGCCGCCGATGTCCGTGACCTGCAGGCTCGCGGTGTAGGTGCCGACCGCCTCGTACGTGAAGGTCGGGTTCGCCTCCTTCGAGTCGACGACGCCGTCGGAATCGAAGTCCCAGGCGTACTTCAGCTTGTCGCCGTCCGCGTCCGCGGTCCCCTCGCTGGAGAACTCCACGGTCAGCGGCGCGGCGCCCACGGTCGGGGTGCCGGAGGCGACGGCCACGGGGCTGTGGTTGCCTCCGGTGCCGATGTAGTCGATGCGCGAGAGCTGCGCGTCCGGGTTCTCGCCGAAGTAGCCGTCGCCGTACTCGAGGACGTACAGGGCGCCGTCCGGGCCGAACTCCATGTCGATCGGGTTGTCCGTCACGACGGAGTCGACGACGCTCTCGATGGAGGCGAGTTCGCCGCCGTCCAGGCTGAAGCCCTTGATGTAGTCGCGGGTCCACTCGTAGAAGAGCGGCTTGTCATCGAAGTACTCGGGCCAGGCCACGGAGGCGTTGCCCCGGGTGGCCTTCTCGTCGAAGTCGTAGGCGGGACCGGCCATCGGGCCGATGCCTCCGGTCTCCAGCTCCGGGAATTCGGCGGACTCGCCGTAGGAGTACCAGACCTCGGGCTGGTCCACCGGGGGCAGCTCGGTCAGGCCGGTGTTGTTCGGCGACTCGTTCACGGGCGCCGAGCAGTCGAAGGGCTCACCGGAGGTGCTGGTCGCGAAGTCGTAGTCGTTGTACGGCAGCTCGGCGGTGGCGCAGTACGGCCAGCCGTAGTTCGCCGGCTGATCGGTCACGGCCCACTTGCCCGTGCCGGCCGGGCCGCGGTCGGGGTTCGCGGACCGCGCGTCCGGGGAGTAGTCGGCGATGTACAGTTCGCCGCTGCTCTGGTTCAGCTCGATCCGGAAGGGGTTGCGCAGGCCCATCACGAAGATCTCGGGACGTGCTTTCTCCGTGCCCGGCTCGAAGAGGTTGCCCTCCGGGATGGTGTAGCCGCCGCCGTCCTTCGGCGTGATGCGCAGGACCTTGCCGCGCAGGTCGTTGGTGTTGGAGGACGTCCGCTGGGCGTCGTACCCGGGGTTGCTGTCCGGCCGCTCGTCGAGCGGGGTGTAGCCGCCGGAGACGAACGGGTTCGTGTCGTCGCCGGTGGAGAGGTAGAGGTCGCCCTCGGCGTCGAACACGATGTCGCCGCCGACGTGGCAGCAGAGGCCGCGGTCCACGGGGACGTCGATGATCTCCTGCTCGGTCGCGAGGTCGAGCGTGGCGCCGTCGAACTGGAAGCGCGAGAGGGTCAGGTGGCCCGCGAACGGCGCGAAGTCCTCGGCGGTGCCCGTGGTCGGCGCGTCGCCCTCGTTGACGTCCGTGGTCTCCGGGTCGTCGACCGGCGTGTCCAGCGGCGGCGAGTAGTACAGGTAGACCCAGTTGTTGCCCTCGGTCCCGAACTCAGGGTCCAGCGCGATGCTCTGCAGTCCCTCCTCGTCGTGCTCGTAGACGTCCAGGCTCGCCGCCAGGGTGTTCAGGCCGGTCTCGGCGTCGTTCAGCCAGACCTCGCCGTCGCGGGTGGTGTGCAGCACGTCGTTGTTGGGCAGTACCGCCAGATCGACGGGCTCCCCGGGGCCGTCGTTGAGGGTCACCTTCTGGAACGCCGAGTCCGGCGGAGCCGTCTCGGCGCCGGGCTGGGCCTGGGCCGGTACGACGGCGAACGCGCTGGCGACCAGGGCCGCCATCGCCAGACCGGCGCCCGCGCGGAACGCGCGTCGCTTGGTAGAGCCCGCGGCCCCTGTGCGGTGCCGGGGAAGCTCTGCTTTCCCATGTCTATTGACTGTCATTGTTCGCTTTCTTCTCGTCGTCGAGGACCCGGGCCAGCCGGATTCGGGGTCACTCGCCACGCTAGTGGGACAGCCCACAAATTACTAGTGGTTTCACAGAACAAACTAGGCGAATCGCCAGAATGGCCCACCCGTTACCGGCCCCAGTGGGCGCGCCAATAAAAGCCAGTGAGGGAATCTCGCCAGCCTGCGCTCTAAGTTGTTTGAAACTCTAAAATAGGTCAGTCGTGGCTTTCTCAGCGGTACGCACGTGTGCTGCCGGATTGGCTGTGGAGCCCCTGGGTCTCGAGGACGAGTCCCTTCACGGCCGCCGCCGGGACCTGCCGGCCCCCGTCGACGAGCGCCGCGACCGAGGCGGGGATCCGGTGGTCGGAGGCGAGGATCAGGGGCGTGCCCTCGGACGAGTCGGGCAGCCGGCCGTGGGTGCCGCGCACGTGCGAGGGGTCGAGCGGGACGGTGCTCATCGCGTATCTCAGTCCCGCCTTCTTCTTGACCAGGTTCAACCCGGCCTTGGCTTTGGCGAGCCGGTCCGCGGGGTCGAAGAAGAGCTCGGCCGGGTCGTAGCCCGGCTTGCGGTGGATGTCGACGCCGCGGGCGTACTCGGGTGCGGCGTCGTCGTCGAGCCAGAAGTAGTAGGTGAACCACGCCCCGGGCTCGGCCACCACGACGAGCTCCCCCGCGCGTTCGTGGTCGAGCCCGTACGCAGCCTGCGCCTCGCGGTCGAGGACCTCGTCCACCCCGTCGACCGACCGCAGGAGCGCGGCCACCCGGTCCACGTCCGCCGGGTCGGAGACGTACACGTGGGCCGCCTGGTGGTCGGCGACGGCGAACGCCCGGGACGTCCACGGATCCAGCTGCTCCCGTCCGTCCTGCACGTAGACCTCCAACAGCCCCTCGGCGCGCAGGACCCGGTTGATGTCCACCGGCCGGCGCGCGTCCTCGATCCCGTACTCGGCGACGACGACCACGGAGTAGCCCCGCTCCTCGGCCTCGTCGAGCAGCGGCGTCAGCGCGGCGTCCAGGTCGGCGGCTGCCTGCGTCGCCTGCGGCGAGCACGGGCCGAACCGCTGCAGGTCGTAGTCCAGGTGCGGCACGTAGGCCATGAGCAGGTCCGGCCGCTGGGTCCGCATGACGTGCCGGGTGGACTCCGCGATCCAGCGGCTCGAGCGGATGGCGGCGGTGGGCCCCCAGTACTGGAACAGGGGGAATTCGCCGAAGCGCCCCACCAGCTCGTCGTGCAGCTCCGGCGGGCGCATGTACGCGTCCGGGGACTTGCGGCCGTCGGCGTGGTAGACCGGCCGGGGCGTGACGGTCAGGTCCGTGCTCATGCCCATCGCGTACCACCAGCAGATGTTGCCGGAGCGGTAGGAGGGGTCCTGGGCGCGGGCGGCCTCCCAGAGCTTCTCGCCGCCGACCAGCCGGTTGTGCTGGCGCCAGAGGAAGACCTCGCCCAGGTCGCGGAAGTACCAGCCGTTGCCGACGATCCCGTGCTGCGCCGGGGACAGCCCGGTGAGCATCGTGGACTGCACCGAGCACGTCACCGCCGGCAGGACGGTCGCCAGTTCCGCGGACCACCCCTGCCCGGCGAGCCGGGACAGGCGCGGCATGTCGCGCAGGGCGCGGGCGGTCAGTCCGACGACGTTGAGCAGCAGTACGGGTTTCACGGGTCTTCCTCCGGTTCGGTGGGGGCGGTCGTGGGGTGGGGCCGGCGGGTCCGCCGTCACCCGGCCGGTGCGGGGGCGAGCAGGTGGGAGCGCGCCCAGCCGAGCTCGGCCGCGACTCCGTCGACGATCCCCACGGCCGCTCCGGGCAGGACGCTCCAGGTGTAGGTCTCGACGTCGAGGTGGACGTCGCGGGCGTAGGACAGGCGGGCGACCTCGGCGACGGTGCGGCGGAGCACGCCGGCGGTGGTCTCCAGGGGTTGCGCGGGCACGTGGTGCAGCGGGATGTGGAAGTGCACCCGCCACGGCCCCTCCCCGGGCAGCCCGGCGAGCGCGGCGTCGAGGTCGTCGGCGGCGAGCACGCCGGATTCGCCGGACTCGCGCACCTGGTGGAGGTAGCGCGGTTCCACGAAGCGCTCGAGCGCGGCACGGGCCTCCGGGTCGCGCGGGTCGCCCACGTGCAGCGCGGCCGACGCCTGCACCTTGACGATTCGCAGTCCGGCGGCGTCGATCTCCGCGACGGCGTCCGCCGGGTCCGCGAAGGAGACCGCCAGGTGGCAGGCGTCCACGCACAGCCCCACGAACCCGGGGTCGATGCCGCGGTCCACGCGGGCGCCCAGCCAGCCGACGACGTCGGACACGGTGTCCAGCACGCACCCCGGCTCCGGCTCGACGGCCACGCGGACGGTCCGCCCGGTACGCTCCCGCAGCTGGCGCAGGCGCGCGCCCAGCTCGGCGAACGCGGCGGTGGCCGCGTCGTCGTCCTCCTCGGTCCACGGCTCCCGCCAGGCCAGCGGGACGGTGGAGATGGAACCGTCGGCGCCCTCGGGCAGCAGCGCCGCGAGCACCTCGGCGCAGTCCAGGGTGTAGTCGAGCCGCGCCCGCTCGGCCCAGGTGGGCCGGTAGACGGCGTGCTTGACGACGTCGTCGTGGAAGCCCCCGTAGGGGAACGCGTTGACCGTGTGCAGGACCAGGCCCTCCGCCTCGAGAACCCCGCGCAGGACCTCCCGGTCCTCCGCGCCGGCGGCGAGCCGGCGGGCGAGCCCGGCGGGGATCCACAGCCCGACGCCGAGCGCGTCCAGTCCCGCGGCGCGCCGGATGGGCCCGGCGTACTCGCGGAGCTGGCGGACCACGCCCTCGAGGTCCTCGGCGGGGTGGACGTTGGTGCAGTAGGACAGGAGCATCAGGCGCGCGCCCCGCGCAGGACGGAGTTGCCCTCGAAGCCGGCGCCCGGGTCCGGGAACCCCGACTCGTCGAACCCGGGGATGGGGTCGAGGATCAGCTGGCCGCTCTGCCCGTAGAACTCGACGGGGTTCCGCCAGAGGACCTGCTCGACGTCGTCGTCCGAAAAGCCGGCGGCCAGCATGGCGTCGGCGGTGCGCCGCGTCTTCAGCGGGTCGGACCGGCCCCAGTCGGCCGCGGAGTTGACCAGGATCCGCTCGGTCCCGTAGCGCTGCAGGAGGGCGACCATCCGCGTCTCGTCCATCTTGGTGTCCGGGTAGATGGAGAAGCCCATCCAGGCCCCGGCGTCCTTGACGATCTCGATGTTGGTCTCGTTGAGGTGGTCCACCAGGACCGTCTCCGGTGCCGCGCCCGACTCCCGGACGACGTCGAGGGTCCGGTGGGTGCCCGCCAGCTTCTCCCGGTGCGGGGTGTGCACCATCACGGGCAGCGAGTACTCCTGGGCGAGTTCGAGCTGGCGGCTGAACGCCGCGTCCTCGGCCGGCGTCATGGAGTCGTAGCCGATCTCGCCGACGGCGACGACCCCCTCCTTCACCAGGTAGCGCGGCAGCTCGTCGAGGACCGGGACGCAGCGCGGGTCGTTGGCCTCCTTGGGGTTCAGGGCGATCGTCGCGTGGTGCCGGATCCCGAACTGCGCGGCGCGGAACCGCTCCCACCCCAGGAGCGAGTCGAAGTAGTCGATGAAGGAGCCGACGCTGGTCCGCGGCTGCCCCAGCCAGAACGCCGGCTCCACGAGGGCGCGGACGCCCGACGCGTAGAGGGCCTCGTAGTCGCCTGTGGTGCGGCTGGTCATGTGGATGTGCGGGTCGAAGATGCGCATGCGGTTCCTTCTTATGACGACGTCGTACGGGTGGCGGAGCGGGCGTGGGCCCGCAGGAGGAGGTCCAGGTCGGCGGGGACGGTGCGGCCGGCCGCGCGGCGTTCGGCGGCGAAGTCCTCCGCCATCCGGGCGAGCTCCGTGTCGGCCCGGTCGCGCAGGCCGGCGACCGCCTCCAGCCCGACGCCCATGAAGACGAGCTTCAGGACCGCGTGGCGCCAGGCGTGCTGGTCCAGATGGGCGGCGGCGAAGGGCCCGACGGCAGCGGCGACGAGGCCCGTCTCGTTGGTCCGGAGGGCGTCGGCGGTGACGGCGAGTCCCGTGCCGACCAGTCCGGCGCCGGCGTCGCCCTCCAGCAGGCCGGCCTCGGCGAGCGCGCCGAGGCCGCGGAGGACGCCGCGCCGCTCGGCGGAGTCGCCGCGGGTGTAGAGCTCCTGCAGCGCGGGGGCGAGGTCGCCGGGCTCCAGCGTGCGGCCGAGCCGGAGGATCAGGTCGGCGCGGGCGCGGTCGTCCGCGGTCCCGAAGAGGACTCCGGCGGGGTCGACGTCGGGGTGCAGCGGGGCGCGGCCGACGTGCCGGCCCGCGGCCGCGAAGACGCGGGCGAGGGCTGCGGGGTCGGCGGCGACGGAGTCGGCGCTCTCGCGCACCCATGCCGCCGACCGGCGCAGCGGCTCCGCCTCGGCCCACCCCGTCCGGAGGGCCGCCAGGCTCCGCTCCGCCAGCCCCGGGGCGTCGAACGAGTGGCGGGGCAGTTCGACGGCGGCCACACCGCGGTAGTCGAGCTCCGCGAGGGTGGCGAGCGCGAGCGGCAGGTCGACGATCCCCTCGCCGAAGGGCAGGTGCTCGTGGGCGTGGGAGCGCATGTCGTCGAGCTGGACGTTGGCCAGCAGGCGCCCGGCCTCCAGCAGGGCGCCGCGGACGCCGCCGGGTTCGACCACCACGCAGTGGCCGATGTCCACGGTCAGGCGCAGGCAGTCGGGGTCGCCGAGGGCGGCGCGCAGGCGCAGCGCGTCGGCGACGGTCTCCACGAGCATGCCCGGCTCGGGCTCGACGGCGAGGACCACTCCGCTGGCGCGGGCGTGCTCGACGACGCCGGGCAGGCGGCGGGTGAGCCGCTCCCAGCCCGTCTCGGCGGAGACGCCGTCCGGCAGGACGCCGGAGAAGAAGGAGACGCACTCGGCGTCGAGGGCGCGGGCGATGTCGACGGCCCGGCGGAGGAAGTCGAGCCGCGACTCGGCGTGCTCGTCCACCAGGGCGGGGCGGTGCTTGCGCCGGGGGTCGAGCAGGAACCGGGTGCCGGTCTCGACGACCACGCGGAGGCCGAGCTCGTCGAGCCGGGACCGCAGCCCGCGCAACCGGGCGTCGAGGTCCTCGGCGAACGGGTCCAGGTGGGGGTGCCCGAGGGTCAGCGCCACGGCGCCGTACCCCTGCTCGGCCAGCAGCTCGAGCGCCACCGGGAGCGGGTGGTCGGTGAAGCCGTTGGTCCCGTACCCGAGGGCGAAGGGGAGCTCTGTCTCGCCGGTGCTCACGACTCGCTCATCTCCCTGTTCGCGCCCCGGGCGGAACGGGCGCGGAGGACCTTCCCGAGCACGTCGACGGCGGCGACCGCCAGCCCGGCCGCGGCGTTCCCGTGGCGGAACGCGAGGGCCGCCTGGAGCGGGACCATCGCGCGGATGCCGCGCTTCGTCGCCTCGAGCGCGTGCCGCGCGGCGGGCTCCCGCGCCGCCTCCAGCTGCGCCGGGGCGCAGCGTGCGGCGTAGACCGACACGGCCGCGACGACCGGGAGCGCCCGCTGCCACGAGCGGGGCGCCCCGGCGAGGACGGACGCGGAGACCAGGGCGGTCGCGGCCACGGCACCGGACGCCGTCGTCGTATCCGTGCCGTTGACCTCGCCGCGGGACAGGGCCGTGACCGCCACCGTGTGGCCGCCCATGGCCGCGGCCGCGGGCAGGGCGGCGCGGATGTGCGCGGTGCCGGCACCCATCAGGACGTCGAGGGCGCGGCAGACGCCCATCGTCAGGGCCGCGGGGACGGCGTGCCGTTTGGCCGCGAGGTCGTAGGACCAGATCGCCGCGGCGAGCGGTGCGCCCACGGCGAGCGAACGGCGGCCGCCGCCGACCGCGCTCAGCCCCAGGCCGGCCGCCGTCAGGGCGGAGGCCGCGGCCAGCGCGCGCCCGGCGCTGATGCGCCCGGACGGGATGGGGCGCTCCGGCCGCTCGACGGCGTCGACCCCGCGATCCGCGTAGTCGTTCAGGGCCATCCCGCCGGCGTACAGGCACGCGCTGGCCAGCGGCAGGACGATCCGGCGGCCGGACAGGGAGTGGCCGGCCGCCGACCCGCCGGCCAGGGTGTCGCCCAGGACCGTCAGCACGGCGGGGGCGCGCACGAGTTCCAGGTAGTCGCGTGCACAGCTCACCGGCGGGCCCCGCTCCCCGCGTCGGCCGGGAGGCGGGAGCTGGCGGACTGCGCCCACTCGGCCAGGACCCGGGTCTGCTCCGCGAAGGAGTGCTCGTCGCTGCCCCACGGATCCTTGAAGAAGAAGCCGAGGGCGCCGATGTGCCCCGTCTCCCCCGCGGCCTGGGCCAGCGCCATGAGGCGCGCGAGATCGAGCACCATGGGGGCCGCCAGCATGGAGTCGAAGGCGGTCCACGTGGTCTGGAGGGAGAGGCGGGAGCCCAGGAAGCCCTCGACGTTGATGTGGTCCCACGCCACCTTCGTCTCCCCGAGGTCCTGGACGTTGTCGATGTGCAGGGGCGTCGCCGCGCCGCCGGTCAGCTCCTGCAGTCCGCGGTTCTTGGACTGCAGCTTCCCGGCGACCGCCTCCGGGTCGGAGAGGGTGGCGCCGTCGCCGCCGCCGAGCAGGTTGGCCCCGGCCCAGGACAGGACGCGCAGCCCCCGGGCGGCGAAGGCCGGCGCGATGACGGAGCGCAGCCAGGTCTGCCCGGTCTTGCCGTCCTGCCCGGCCGTCGGCACGCCGTGCCCGGCGGCGAGTTCGCCCAGGGCCGGGACGCCCAGGGCCGCCGACGGCGTGAAGCAGACGTACGGCGAGCCGGCCAGCACGGCGGCGTAGGCGCCGAGCGAGCTCGGCGGCAGCACCGCGCGCGCCGGGTCCTCCAGCGCCTCGAGCAGGAGGGCGGCGTCGGTGAATTCGGGCAGCGGCTCGACGGGCGCCTCGGTGGAGGCGACATCGATGACGACGACGCGCTCGAGCCCGTTGGCGTCCTTGAAGTCCGCGATGTCCCGGGCCATCCGGCGCGCGGCGTCCGCCTGGGATCCCGACGCCGCCGCCGGATCGTACCCGGGCCGGACCCGCGCGTCCGCCTCGTCGAGCTGCGTGCGGACGGACTCCATCAGGTGCAGCGGGAGCATGCCCGCCTCGACGAGGAGCTCCGCGCGCTTGGCCATGGAGACGTCGCTGATGTCGTGCCCGCCCACGACGAGGTCGGCGAAGGCGGGCAGCCGCACGGAGCCGAACGGCTCCTGCACCGTCACGCACCCGGTGGCGGGGGCCAGGCCGCCGGAGATGGCGGCCAGGCCCGCTGCCGCCGTCGTCGCGACGGATCCGCGGGCCCCGATGAGCCAGATGCCGGTCCGGCCGGTCCCCTCGGGACCTCCGGTTGCGCCCGCGTTGCCGCCGAGCGTCTGTTCGGCTGAAATGCCCACGTCGTTCTTCCTTTCGCAGTGTGGTGGATCTGGGCTCCCCGACCGTTGGTCAGTAGGAGTAGCAGGTGAGGAAGTCGAAGCTGTCCTCGGCGAATTCGGCGGTGGCCGGCGCCCCGTCGCGCTCGACGACGTAGTACTTGACCTTCCCGTGCGCCGCGTCCAGGATCGGCGCCCACTCGATCTCGCCCTCCCCGACGTCGGTCGGGATGGCGCGCTCGGCCCCGTTGAGGAGGCCGTCCTTCACGTGGAGGAGCTCGATCCGGTCGCCGTGTTCTTCGATGAGCTGCGCGACGTCGACGCCGGCGTCGGCCGCCCACAGGACGTCCAGCTGGAAAGTCACGTACCGGGGGTCCGTGTTCTCGGCGAGCAGCTCCCACGCGCTCTTCGACTCGCCGGTCTCCGGGTCGGCGTACCGGGTGGTGAACTCGCTCTGGTGGTTGTGGACGAAGATCTTGCCGGTTCCCGACTTCTTCGACCGCTCGCCGAGCCGGTCCAGGGCCTCGGCGGTGGCGAGGGTGTCCTCCAGGCTGCCGATGCCGGGCGACGCCGAGCCGCCCGAGCCCATGTACTTCTGGCCGAGGGTCTTCGCGTAGGCGATCGTCTCGTCGAACTGCGCCTCGCCGGTGCTGCCGTGCGACGTCGGCGCCTTCAGCCCGTACTGGTCCAGCAGCGCGCGGAACTCGTCGGCCGTCCGGCCCTCGTAGGTGCCGCCGAACGGTTCGATGTTCTGGTAGCCGATCTCCTCCAGCTCGGCGAGCACTGCCTCGGTGCCGGCCTCCCGGCCCCAGCCGAAGTAGCTGAACATCTGGATGGAGATCTTGTTGGCAGGGATGCCACGGCCGGAGCACTGGCTGGCGGCATCTCCGGCGGCCGCGGCGGTGGCCGGTGCCGCTGCCGCGGGACCGCCGAGCAGGGCGCCGGCCGCGACGGCGAGTGTTGCCGCGGCCACCAGGCCGCGGGCCGCCTTCCGTCCGGAGCGTTCCGGGTGCGGGTGGATCCTTCTCATCAAAACTTCCTCCTCGAAGTCGTTCTGCGTTCCGACGCAGCGGGCGGGCCCGCCCCGCGGCGGCCCCTGACGGGCCACATGAGACGTTGATCACAGAACGTAGCACGCCTAATGACGTCGAACAACGAATCTACGAAGACCAGCGACATATCCGCGTCGTTTTCGGCCATTCTTCGATCGAGAAGGCACGCATCGGGCGGTGCGCGGCGGGGCCGCCGGGCGTTCCGTCGAAACGTATGCTGTAATTAGTCGATGAGTGACATAAGCAACTTCAGCGGCCTCGGCGGCTCAGGAGCCAGCGAGCTGTTCCAGATCCTCCGCGACGGGCGGCCCCGCACCAAGACCGAGCTCGCGGAGCAGATGGGGCTCGCGCGGTCGACCGTCACGCTCCGCATCGAATCGCTGATGGAGCTGGGGCTCGTGGGCTTCGTGGACGAGGCCGTCTCGACGGGCGGGCGCCCCTCCTCCCGCATCGCCCTCAAGGCCGGCAGCAAGGTGGTCCTCGGCGTCGACATCGGGGCCTCGCACCTGCGCGTCGCGCTCACGGATCTCAGCGGACTCCGCCTCCGCGAGGCCGGCCGCACCATCGAGGTCGGCCAGGGGCCCGACGTCGTACTCCAGAGCGTCGTGGAGCTCGGCAACGAGCTGCTCGACGAATCCGACCGCGCCGCGGGCGACCTCCTGGCCATCGGCATCGGCGTCCCCGGGCCGGTGGAGCACCGCACGGGGCGGCCGATCAACCCGCCGATCATGCCCGGCTGGAACGGCTACGACGTCCCCGGCCACCTGCAGGACCACTTCCACGTCCCCGTGCTGGTGGACAACGACGTCAACATCATGGCGCTCGGCGAGCGCAACGTCGCCTGGCCCGGCGTCGACAACCTCATCTTCGTGAAGGTGGCGACGGGCATCGGCTCCGGCATCGTCTCCAGCGGAATGCTCCAGCGCGGGGCCGACGGCGTCGCGGGCGACATCGGCCACATCCGGGTGCACAGCGGCAACGGCGTCCCGTGCCACTGCGGCAACCAGGACTGCCTCGAGGCCGTCGCCTCGGGCCCGGCGGTCGCCGCCAAGCTGCGCGCGCTCGGACTGGACGCCCACTCCAGCGAGGACGTCGTGCGCCTGGTCGCCGCCGGCAGCACCGAGGCGGTGCACGCGGTGCGCCAGGCCGGCCGGGACGTCGGCGAGGTGCTGTCCGCGTGCGTCAGCCTCATCAACCCCTCGGTGATCGTCATCGGCGGATCGATGACGCTGACCGGGGAGCACTTCATCGCCGGAATCCGCGAGATGGTCTACTCGCGGACCATCCCCCTGGCGACCCAGCACCTGCAGATCGTCCAGTCCGGGTCGGGGCTCGACGCCGGCGTCCTCGGCGCGAGCATGCTGGCCATCCACCACGCCATGTCGCCGCAGCGCATCGACGCCATGGTCAACGGTCTCTCCGGGCAGGCCGCCAGCTGAATCGGCGGTCTTCTGGGGATTCTCGTCGAGTTTTGCTTGACAGACAACAAAAGCCGGAAATAGTGTAACGGGAGTCACATCACCCGGACGTCAGGGCTCGTGCAGCCAGGCGTTTTCAGAATTGCCAGAAAGGCAAACACTATGTGCTTCGGATTCAATGCCCCAGCAGCCCTCCGCGCCTCCCTCGAGCAGAAAGGCGTCGACCGGCGGAGCTTCCTCCGCGGGACCGCCGCCCTCGGGTTGGGCGCCGGCCTCGCCACCGTCGGCGGGACCGCCGCCTTCGCAGCGCCCGCCGGCAACGCCGCGGGCCGGAGCGTACCCCCGGGCCTGATCAGCATCCAGCTCTACACGCTCCGGTCCATCATGCGCGGCGAGGGCGTGGACGCGACGCTGGCCAGCCTCGCCGACTACGGGTACAAGAAGGTTGAGCTCGCCGGACTGTACGGCCGGACGGCGGAGCAGATGCGGTCGACCCTCGATTCGCTCGGCATCAGGCCGTCGTCGAGCCACGACGGGATCAGCTCCTCCCCCGCCGGGCTCGAGGCCAAGATCTCCAACGCCCTCACCCTCGGCCAGACCCACATGAACGTCCCGTACCTGGCCTCCAGCAACGGCGACGACTGGCGGAGGTGGGCCGACCAGATGAACGCCGAGGCCGCCGTCGCGCAGGAATCGGGCCTGAAGTACGGCTACCACAACCACGCGCACGAGTTCACCACCGACCTCGGCGGCGGCGAGACCCCGTGGGACATCTTCACCAGCCGCCTCGATCCGAAGCTGGTCCACCTCGAGGTCGACCTCTACTGGGCCGTGACGGGCGGCGTCGGCGTGGGCGCCGCGGATCCCGTCCAGTTCGCGATCGACACCATCCACCAGGCGCCGCAGAAGGTCCTGCAGTACCACGTGAAGGACCGCGACGCCTCGGGCGGCTTCGCCGACCTCGGCACCGGGACCATCGACTTCTCGCGCATTTTCGCGGCTCACCGGCCAAAGGAGTTCATCGTGGAGAACGACCAGCCCGATGTCACCCCGCTGCAGACCGCCGAGGTGGGCTACAACTACCTCCGCACCCTGCGCTTCTAGGCTCGAGGGGCCTCAACGCGCGCCGGGCGTGCGACTCGTCGCGAGTCGCACGCCCGGTCTGCTCTGCGGGTTATTCGGACGCGGCGAGCTGGCCGCAGGCGCCGTCGATCTCCTTGCCGCGGGTGTCGCGCAGGGTGGTCGGCACGCCGGCGTCGTTCAGCACGTCGAGGAACTCCTGCATGACTGCGGGCTCCGATGACGTCCAGATGGACCCCGGGGTCGGGTTCAGCGGGATCGGGTTCACGTGCACCCAGCCGCGGCCGCGCGCGTTCAGCTTCTTCGCCAGCAGGGCCGCGCGCCACGGGTGGTCGTTCATGTCCTTGATCAGCGCGTACTCGATCGAGACGCGGCGCCCGGTCTTCTTGTAGTAGTTGAACGCGGCGTCGATGGCCTCGTCCGCGTTCCAGCGGGAGTTGACGGGGATCAGGTCGTCGCGCAACTCGTCGTCCGGCGCGTGCAGGGACAGCGCGAACGTGATCGGGATGTCCTCCTCCGCCAGCTTGTTGATCGCCGGGACCAGGCCCACCGTCGAGATGGTGATGCCGCGGGCGCTCATGCCCAGGCCCTCGGGGGCCTCGTCGATCATGCGGTGCACGGAGTTCATGACGCGCTTGTAGTTGGCCAGGGGCTCGCCCATGCCCATGAAGACGATGTTGGTGACGCGCTCGGCGTCGTGCACGCCCTCGCGGTTGCTGCCCTTGAGCCCGCCCTCGGCGATCACGCGGTTCGCCTGGACGATCTGGTCCAGGATCTCCGCGGCCGACATGTTGCGGGTCAGGCCGTTCTGGCCGGTGGCACAGAACGGGCAGTTCATGCCGCAGCCGCACTGGCTGGACACGCACAGCGTCACGCGGCCCGGGTAGCGCATCAGCACGGACTCGACCAGGGAGCCGTCGAACAGCCGCCACAGGAACTTGATGGTGTCGCCGTTGTCGGTGACCAGTCGCTTCACCTCGGTCAGCAGGGTCGGGAACATGGCCTCGACGAGCTGCTCGCGCTGCGCCGACGGCAGGTCCGTCATCTGCTCCGGGTCGGTGGTGAAATGCTGGAAGTAGTGCACGGAGAGCTGCTTGGCGCGGAAGCTCTGCAGGCCCATCTCCTTGAGCTTCTCCTGCCGCTCGGCGAGCGTGAGGTCGGCCAGGTGCACGGGCGGCTGGGAGACGCGCGGCTTCTGGGCGAACTGCAGCTGTGGACGGCCGTCCGGGCCCATCGGCTGCTTCCAACCTTCGGCGGTCGGGCGCACCTGTGGGCGGGGTCGGTTGAGTCCGGCCTTGGAGGGATTTTGAGAAGTCATTATTTCGATTGTCCCACGCGTGTCCAGTCGCCACCACGTGTTCTCCCCGACATCCGGCACGACGACGGCGCACCGCTCGTTCGCATCCGTTTACACGGGCCGTGGCCGGGAGTAGATTCCGAAGCACCGAGCGTCACTACGGAAGGAACCGAAATGGCACCGCTGGTGCGCGTCCAGAACTTCATGCTCTCTACCGACGGATTCGGTGCGGGCGAGGGCCAGAGCCTCGAGCGGCCGTTCGGGCACGCGAACCCGGCCGATCTCGCCTCCTGGGCGGGCGCCACGGCGCACTGGCCCAACCGGACGGATCCGGGCGGGACCTACGGACTGGACGACTACTTCACCCGCGACTTCGCCAACAACATCGGCGCGGAGATCATGGGCCGCAACAAGTTCAGCCCGCAGCGGGGCCCCTGGGAGAACGAGGACTGGAAGGGCTGGTGGGGCGACGACCCGCCGTTCCGCACGCCGGTCTTCGTGCTCACGCACCACCCCCGGCCGTCGTTCTCGCTCTCGGACACCACCTTCCACTTCCGGGACGCGTCCCCGCAGGAGGTGCTGGAGGAAGCGGTCGAGGCCGCGGACGGGAAGGACGTCCGCATCGGCGGGGGCGTCGCAACGGTGCTGGAGTTCCTCGAGGCCGACCTCGTGGACACGATGCACGTGGCGATGGCACCCGTCGAGATCCAGCGCGGCGAGCGGTTCTGGCACAGCCCCGAGGACCTCACCGACCGCTTCCACCTGGAAGTGGTGCCGAGCCCCAGCGGGATCGTCCACCACCTCTTCTGGCGCAAATAAGCGCACGACGACGTCAGGTCGCCGCGCGCCGCCACGTTGCGGCGTCGAGGCGGTCGCCGGAGCCGGAATCGACGAGCTCGACGTCGTATCGCCCCGCCTCGCCCAGCGGCGCGGCCAACCAGTACGCCTGGTCCGGGTTCCAGCCCGCGAGCATCGTGTGCGCGTCCGGGGCCAGCGCCGGGTCCAGGCGGATGGCGCGGGTCGCCGTGGTGAGGTAGCCGCCCACGGTGACGTGGACGGCGTCGTACTCTTCGGCGACCCGCTGCCAGTCCGGCATGAACCACGCGACGTCGAGCCCGGTGACCTGGTAGTACTCGTGGCGGCGGGCCGGCGTGACGTCGAGCGGGAATGCCGCCACCAGTCGCGCCCAGGCGGTCGTCGAATCGACCTCGTACACGCGCGGCGCGACGCCGGGCTCGAGGTCGAAGAACCTGACCGTTCCGGCCTTCAGGTCGAAGGAGTCCTCGATGCCCTGGAGCAGCAGGGGCATCCCGAGATCGGCCCCCGGCTCGAGCGCGTCGGCGCCGGGCAGCGGTGTCGTCGCGAGCAGGCCGACCATCGTCGGCGGAACCCACCACTCGCCGCCGTGCAGGGCCGTGACGTCGCCGGGTCGATCGGAGCGCGCCCGGCGCACGTCGTCGTCCGTGCGGCGACGCCAGCGCTCTAGCTTGTCCCGGCCCTGCTCGTCGGTGCGGGACAGATGCGGAGGGACGCGGCGCCCCGGGTACACGTGGTCGACCCAGTCGATGTGCGCCGCCGGGTGCGCCAGCCGTCCCGGCTCCGCGAGCAGCGGGCGGTCCAGCGCGGCGAGCACCGGGTGATCGATCAGGATGCCGGCCGCCGGGCGCAGCGCCTCGACGACCTGCGGGTCCGCCACCGTCACGTCCTCCGCATGCGGGGGCTGCCAGTACATCGCCGAGTACACGGACTCGACGATGCTCGCCATCACGTCCCGCTCGGACAGCCCGCGCAGCGACGCCGGATCGACGCTCCGCAGGAAATCCGCCGCGGCAGACGCACCCGCGTAAGGCCAGGGTGGCGCGGCGCGACCCATCGCGGGCTCGGCCCGAACCCGCGCGCGGTACACCGCCTCGACCACGAACCGGCGCCCGCGCGGCCCCGTCAGCAGTTCTTCAGCCTCCATACGCCCCTCCTGCCGCCCGCCACCTTCGATTTGGGCGATGAAAAGCGACTTCCATCGCCCAAATCGAAGGTGACCGGCGCCTGCTTACGCTCCGGTCTGGATCGGCCGCGCACCCTCCGGATCCTCGCGGCCCCAGTCGGCCCACGACCCGTCGTACACCGCCACGCGCGGCTCGCCCGCCAGCTCGGCGGCCAGCGCCAGCACGGACGCGGTCACCCCGGACCCGCAGCTGGTGATCAGGCCGCGCCGCCCGAGCACGACGCCCGGCGCCGACTCCTCGAACGCCCGCCGCAGCTCCGGCACCGAGGCCATCCGCCCGTCGCGCACCAGCTCGGCGAACGGCAGGTTCGCGGACCCGGCCATGTGCCCGGCGCGCAGGCCCTCGCGCGGCTCGGGCGCGGACCCGGCGAATCGCTCGCGGCTGCGCGCGTCCAGCACGACGGCGTCGCCCTCGCCGCCCAGCACCGCGGCCACGTGGTCCGCGTCGACGAACGCGTCGGCGTCCAGGCGGACGACGACGTCACCGGCGGCGCCGTCGTACCCCGCAGGGCCCTGGTCGACGGCCTGGCCGGCCCCCTCCCAGGCGGGCAGGCCGCCGTCGAGCACGGCGACCCGCTCGAGGCCCGCGGCCTTGAGCATCCACCAGGCGCGCGGGGCGGAGTAGATCCCCGCCGCGTCGTAGACCACCACGGTGCTCGCCTCGTTGATGCCGATCGCACGCAGTTGCTCCTGCAGCTGCGCGGCACCGGGCATGGTGTGCGGGAGGGCGGAGGCGGGATCGGAGAATTCGGAGTCGATGTCGAACCGGCGGGCGCCCGGAATATGTCGATCGTGTGCAAGGTGCGGCGCGATCGACGCGTCGAGCACCACCACGTGGTTGACGTTGCAGGCCAGCCATTCGACGCCGACGAGCGGCCCGGGCAGGAGAGTTAGCGGTTCGAATCCCATCCCACGATGCTAACGCGCCGCTGTTTCGCGCACTTTAACGGCACCGGCGTCCCGCTTTCAGAGCACATCACCGGACGTCGTCGGGCAGCTCCGCGCGGCGGTGCCGCAGGGCGCACACCGGCAGAATCCTGCCGGTTACGAAGTCAGGCGCCGTCTCCCCAGACGCCCTGCTCCACCTGGAGCACCAGCCACGGGCTGAACGCGAAGGGCGCCGCGAGCACGGCCCGCCGGGCTTCGGCGGGCTCGACCCACGCCCACTCGCCCACCTCGTCGTCGCGCGGGACGGGATCCGCTGCCGCGGTGGCCCGGAAGACGGGGCACACCTCGTTCTCGACGATCCCGCCGGCGTCGCGCGCCCAGTAGCGGAAGTCGGGCAGGAGCGGCTCGATGCCGGAGATCTCGAGGCCGAGTTCGTGCTGCGCACGCCGCTCGAGCGCGGCCGCGGACGCCTCGCCGGGCGCCGGGTGGCCGCAGAACGAATTGGTCCAGACGCCCGGCCACGCCACCTTGCCCAGGGCGCGGCGCGTCATCAGCACGCGGCCGGCGGCATCGAAGACGTGGCAGGAGAACGCGAGGTGCAGGGGCGTGTCCCGGGTGTGCACGCGGGCTTTGGGGAAGGTGCCCGTGGGCGAACCGTCCTCATCCAGCAGGACCACCAGCTCCGTCACGCGTCTCCTCCTTGCTCGGCCCGCTCGACCATGCGCCGAGCCATCCCCGAGAAAATCGTCCCATGGAACGGCGCCATAGCCCACCAGTACAGCCGCCCGGAGAGCCCGTGCGGGAAGAAGACCGCCCGCTGGCGGCACCGGCTGCCCGTGCCGTCGGGCTCCACCGCGAACTCGAGCCACGCCTGCCCCGGGACCCGCATGTCGGCGCGGAGCCGGAGCAGCCGGCCCTCCTCGATCTCCTCGACCCTCCAGAAGTCGACGACGTCGCCCGCGCGCAGGCCGCTGCGGCTGCGGCGGCCGCGGGTCAACCCGGCGCCGCCGACGATCTTGTCCAGCAGGCCGCGCAGGCGCCACGCGGGCGGCAGCGAGTACCAGCCCGCCTCGCCGCCGATCGCCACGACCACGCGCCACAGGTCCTCGGGCGACGCCGACGAGCGCATCTCCCGGCGGTCCACGAAGGCAGTCCGCCCCGCCCACTCCGGGTCGGACGGGAGCGGTTCGGCGGGCTGGTCGACGGCGTGCGCGGTCGCCCACGTGGTCTCCACGGAGTCCAGATCGAGGCGCTCGAGCGCCAGGTCGACGGAACGGCGGTAGCCGGTGAGGCCGCCCGCGGGCGGGTCGATGATCCGATCGATTCTCCGGTCGCCGGCCACGCAGTCGTGCTGGAGCGACTCGACCAGCGGGATCGCCAGGGCCCGCGGGATGGGGGTGACCAGGTTGACCCACTGGGCGGCGAGCCAAGGGGTGAGCACGGGCAGCGCCACGATTCGCGGGCGCCGCAGCCCGGCGGCGTCCGCATAGGTCCGCATCATCTCGCGGTAGGTCAGCACGTCGGGGCCGCCGATGTCGTAGGTGCCCGCCCGTTCCGGGTCCGCCACCCCCACGGCCAGCAGGTAGTGCAGCGCGTCCCGGACCGCGATCGGCTGGATCCGGTTGCGCACCCAGCGCGGCGCGGGCATGACGGGCAGGACGTCGGTCAGGTGGCGGATCATCTCGAAGCTCGCCGAGCCCGAGCCGATCACCAGCCCGGCCTGCAGCTCGAAGAGGGCCACGCCCGAGCTCTTCAGGATCCGCCCGGCCTCCTGCCGCGACGCGAGGTGCCGGCTCAGCGGCCCTTCCGGATGCAGGCCGGAGAGGTAGACGATCCTGGAGACCCCGGCGTCCCGCGCGGCCACGGCGGCAGTGAGTGCGCACGCGCGTTCGGTCCGTTCGAAGTCGCCCGGGCCGCCCATGGAATGGACGAGGTAGTAGAGGGTGTCGGCCTCGGCGCACAGGTCGGCTGCCGCGGACGGGTCCTCGAGCCCGCCCTCGACGATGCGGACCTGCTCCGCCCAGGGGTGTCCCCGGAGCCGGCCCGCGTCGCGGGTCAGGACGGCGACGTCGTGTCCGGCGTCGAGCAGTCTGGGCACGATGCGCCCGCCGATGTATCCGGAGGCCCCGGCGACGGCGATCTTCATGCTGCCGCCCTCGCGTGGCGCACGCGCGCCGCGACGGTCGCGATCACGACCACCGCGGCAGCGGCCCGCGCGGCGACGGCGACTCCGGTATCCGCGTCCGGACCCTCGAGCCGGCCGACGGCGATCCAGGCGAGCCCCCAGGCCATCGCGGCACCCGGAGCCAGGCGGCCGCCGGCCGAAGCGAGCACGACGCCGACCACTGCGACGACGCCCAGGATCACACCGGCGGCCGCGGCGACGGGCCAGCCCCAGTCCGCGGCGCCGACCGACCCGAGCCACGATGCGGTGTTCGCGACCACGGCCACGGACACCCACCCCAGGTACAGGCCGAAGGTCCCGTCCACCAGCACGGCCTCCCACACGTCGCGCGGCGCCGAGGCGCGGAGCCTCCGGAAGAGCACGCAGAGGACCGCGAGCAGGGCGATGATGACCAGCAGGCTCGCCCCGATCCATCCGGCCTGAGCTGCCCAGAGCCAGAGCGCGTTCAGGACCATCGACGCCACCGCCCACGGGCGCACGCCACGCTGCCGCGGCTCGGACCGCCGGGACGGCAGGAGCTGGAGGATCGCGTAGCCGAACAGGCCGATGTAGATCACGCTCCAGATGGAGAAGGCGGTGGTGGCGGGGGCGAGCGGGGTGGCGTCGGCGGCGAACCAGCCGCTGGCGGCCTCGGAGACCGAGGTCCCTCCCCCGGCGCCGGCGCCGAACGCCGCCACCACCGTGGTGACGACGGCGGCGCACACGACCCCGACGGCGGCCAGGAGCGCTGGCGGACGGGTCGAGCTCCCGGCCTGCTGATGATCAATGGACATCGTGCATCCTCCGCCTGTTGATGACTGCGCGACGTCTGGACAACGTCGGTCACATGGGCAAGTATGTCTCTAGCTTTGTTAGCAATCAACCATTGGAAGCGAAATGACACGCCCATCGCCCAGAGGCCCGGACGGTTCGTCCGCGACCGGAGCCCGCTGCGAGACCGCTCGATGAGCCCCGCCACCAGGCGCCGCCTGCGCGCTCCGGCCGCCGGGCTGTTCGACCTCGCGACCCCGGACCCCGGCTACCTGTCCCGCGTCGAGAGCGAGATCGCGGCCTTCGCCGAACGCGCCGGCCACCGCTGCGCGCCGGCGCTGGAGTCCTCGGTGGAGTTCGCCCGGCAACTCGGCCGCGCGTGCGACGGCGGCAAGCGCCTCCGCCCGGTCCTCGTCGAGGCGGCCTACCGCGGGTTCGGGGGAACCGACGCCGAGGCCCCGGTTCTGCTGGGCGCCGCATTCGAGATGCTGCACAGCGCCCTGCTGATCCACGACGACGTCATCGACCGGGATTCCGTCCGGCGGGGACGCCCGAACATCCGGTCCGTCTACCGCGACCGGCTGGCCCGCGACGGCGTGGACTCCGCGGCGGCGGCCCACGCGGGAGATGCCGTGGCCATCGTCGCGGGCGACGTCCTGCTGGCGGGGTCGGTCCGCCTGGCCGCACGGGCCGCGGCACGGGGCGCGCACCCGGACCTCGTCGGCGAGTGCTTCGAGGACGCCGTCGTCGCCTCCGCGGCCGGCGAGCTGGAGGACGTCCTGCTCTCCTGCCTGCCGACCGTCCCGGCCCCCGCGCCCGAACGCGTGCTGGACATGGAGTCGTTGAAGACCGCGGCCTACTCGTTCGACGCGCCCCTCCGGGCCGGCGCCCTCCTCGCCGGGGCCTCCCCCGGGGACGCCGCGGACCTCGGGGCGATCGGGCGCCGGTTCGGCCTCGCCTACCAGATCGTCGACGACCTGCTCGGGACGTTCGGCGACAGCACCCGGACGGGCAAGCCCTCCGACTCCGACCTGCTCGAGGGCAAGGTCACCGTCGTCACGGCGTTCGGGCTCGCCCGCGATCCGGACCTGGCCTCCGTCCTCGAGGGCGTCCGCGACGGCCGCCTCCCACCTGCCACGGCCAGGGCCGCCCTGCGGCACGCCGGGGCCGATCGCCACGCCTACGGCCTCGCGGCGGACCTCGTCGAGGAGGGCGCCTCGCTCGCCGGCTCCCTGCTGCCCGCTGGCCCGCTGGCCGACGCGGTCGTGTCGATCGGGCGACGCGTCCTGGACCGGGAGGCCTGACATGGACGCCCTGAACGTGTACTCGCGCGCAGCCGAGCGGAGCTCGGGGAAGATCATCACCATCTACTCGACGTCGTTCGGCTGGGCCTGCCGCGCCCTGCCGGCCGGGACGCGGCGGGCGATCGCCTCCATCTACGCCCTGGTCCGCGTCGCCGACGAGACGGTCGACGGCGCCGGGGCCGCGGCGGGCCTGGACCCGTCCGGGGTCCGCGCCGAGCTCGACCACCTGGAACGCGAGACCGAGAGGGCCCTGAAAACCGGATACAGCACCAACCTCGTGGTCCACGCCTTCGCGCAGACCGCCCGCCGGCACGCGATCGGGGCGGACCTCACGCGCCCGTTCTTCGCCTCCATGCGCGCCGACATCGCCGGCGCACCCGACGCCGCCTCCGACCTCGACGAGTACATCCACGGTTCGGCCGAGGTGGTCGGCCTGATGTGCCTGCGCGTCTTCCTCGACCTGCCCGGCACCGCGCGGGACCGCACCGGGGAGCTGGAGGCCGGGGCCCGCCGGCTCGGGGCCGCATTCCAGAAGGTCAACTTCCTCCGGGATCTGGCCGCCGACCAGCAGGAACTCGGCCGCGTCTACCTCCCGGGCACCGCCGCCGGGGAGTTCAACGAGGAGACCAAGCGAGCCGCGCTGGCCGACATCCGCTCGGACCTGGCCGCGGCCGCGGCCACCCTGCCCCTGCTCGACCCGGGGGCTCGCCGCGCCGTCGGGCTGGCCCACGCGCTGTTCTCGGCGCTGGTCGACCGGCTGGACGCTGCACCCGCGGCGGCCATCGCGCGGAAGCGGATCCGCGTCGGCACCGGACGCAAGATCTGGATCGCCGCCCGGGTCCTCTCCCGCGCTCCGGGCGCCCGGAGCGCGGCGTGAGCGGCCGCGCCGTGGTGATCGGCGGCGGATTCTCCGGGCTGGCCACCGCTGGTCTCCTCGCCCGCGACGGCCACCCCGTGACGCTGCTCGAACAGCGCGAGGACCTGGGCGGACGCTCCGGGCGCTGGTCGGCGGGGGGCTTCCACTTCGACACCGGCCCGTCCTGGTACCTCATGCCGGAGGTGATCGACCGCTGGTTCCGGCTCATGGGCACCAGCGCGGCGCACGAGCTGGAGCTGACCCGCCTGGATCCCGCGTATCGCGTCTGGTTCGGCGCAGATTCCGACCCCGTGGACGTCCGCTCCGGGCGCGAGCACGCCCTGGCGCTCTTCGAGCAGCTGGAGCCGGGCTCGTCCGCGCGCGCCGCCCGCTACCTGGACTCCGCCGCCGACACCTACGACCTCGCGACGCGGCGGTTCCTCTACGACGGCTTCGCGTCCCCGCGCGGGCTGCTCCGGCCGGAGGTCCTGGCGAAGCTGCCCCAGCTCCTCCGACTCCTCACCACGTCGCTGCACGGCGGCGCCTCGCGCGCGTTCCGCGACGAGCGCATCCACCAGCTGCTCGGCTACCCGGCCGTCTTCCTCGGCACCACCCCCTACCGCGCGCCCGGCCTCTACCAGCTGATGAGCCACCTCGATCTCAACGACGGCGTCCTCTACCCCCGCGGAGGTTTCGCCGCCCTCGTGGACGCGATGGAGCGCGTGGTCCGCGACGCCGGGGTCGAGATCCGCACCGGGGCCACGGTCACCGGGATCGAGACCCGCGCCGCCGCCACGCGCGGACGTCAGCGCTCGCGCGTCGAGGCGGTGGCCTTCCGCGGGCACGACGGCGCCAACCGGCGACTCGCGGCCGAGACCGTCGTGGCCGCCGCGGACCTGCACCACGTGCAGCGGAACCTGCTGCGGCCGGCGGACCGCGACCGGTCCGAGGCGCGGCTCAAGCGCACCGACCCCGGCCCCGGCGCCGTGTTGCTTTGCGCCGGAATCGACGGCGAGCTGCCCGAGCTGGCCCACCACAACCTGCTGTTCACGCCGGACTGGCGGGACAACTTCGCACGTATTTCCGGTGGGCGGGCGCTGCAACCGGAGACGTCGATCTACGCGAGCCGGACCAGCGCCACGGATCCGACCGCGGCGCCGGCGGGGCAGGAGAACCTGTTCATCCTCGTCCCCTCGCCGGCCCAGCCGAAACGCGGTCACGGAGCGGGCGACCGCGGCGGGGACCCCGCCGTCGAAGCCGTGGCCGACCGCGCACTGGATCAGGTGGGGCGCTGGAGCGGAGTGCTGGACCTGGCCAGCCGCGTCGTCGTCCGCAAGACGTGGGGGCCGGGCGATTTCGCCCACCAGTTCAACGCATTCCGCGGCAGCGCGCTCGGCCCGGCGCATACGCTCGCCCAGAGCGCGTTCTTCCGCCCCGGGAACCAGAGCCGCCGCGTGGGCGGGCTGTTCTTCGCCGGCGCGTCGGTGCGCCCCGGGATTGGTGTGCCCATGTGCATGATCAGTGCGGAGATCGTCCTTAAGGCCGTCCGCGGGGACACCTCCGGCGACCCGGTGGGCCTGGAGCCGGTCGTGGGGGTGCGCCCGTGACCTACCTCCTCATCCTGGTGGCGCTGATCGGCTGCATGGCCCTGCTCGACTTCCGCTTCCGGCTCCTGCTCTGGAACCGGCCGCTCGCCGGCGCGCTGACCCTGGCGCTCGGCACCGCGTTCTTCCTCGCGTGGGACGTCTGGGCGATCCACGAGGGCATCTTCCTGCACCGCGCCTCCCCGCTGATGACCGGGATCATGCTGGGCGACCAGTTGCCGCTCGAGGAGCTCTTCTTCCTGGTCTTCCTCTGCTACCAGACCCTGATCCTGTTCACGGGGGCGGAGCAACTCATCAAGCGCAGGAAGGAGCAGGCGTGAACTACTGGGAGCTCAACATCATCTTCCTGACGGCTGCCGCGCTTCTCGGCGTGCTCGCAATCATCCGCTGCCGGGCCGGGCAGCGCGGGCGCGCGCTCGCGGCGGCGGGTGCCGCCGTCGTCGTGCTGGTGATCCTGACGGCCGTGTTCGACAACGTCATGCTGGCAGCGGGGCTGTTCGGCTACACGCCCGAGACGCTGAGCGGGCACGGCATCGGGCTCGCGCCGCTGGAGGACTTCGCCTACCCGGTGGCCGCGGCGATCCTGCTGCCCGCCCTCTGGGTCCTGCTCGCCGGGAAGCGGGACCGGCCGTGAAGGACCTGATCGCGACCTCCCGCCCGGTGTCCTGGGTCAACACCGCCTACCCGTTCGCCGCGGCCTACCTGCTGGCCGGCGGCGGCATCGACTGGCTGCTGCTCCTCGGCACGGCCTTCTTCCTCGTCCCGTACAACCTGGCGATGTACGGCATCAACGACGTGTTCGACTACGAATCCGACCTGCTCAACCCGCGCAAGGGCGGCGTCGAGGGCGCCGTGGTCCCGCGGGCGCGCCACCGGCGGATCCTCTGGGCCTCGGGGATCGCCACCGTCCCGATCGCCGCCGTGCTGCTCGCCTCCGGCGGGCCCGCGGCCGCGGCGGCGCTGGTCGTCTCGCTGGCCGCCGTCGTCGCCTACAGCGCGCCCGGGCTCCGCTTCAAAGAGCGGCCGGTGGTCGATTCGATCACCTCGAGCACCCACTTCGTCTCCCCGGCCGTGTACGGGTGGCTGCTCGCCGACGGCCGCCTCGAGCAGGGGCCGGTGGCCGCGTTCGCCGCGTTCTTCTGCTGGGGCATGGCCAGCCACGCCTTCGGCGCCGTGCAGGACATCCTCCCCGACCGGGCCGCGCACCTGGGATCAGTGGCGACGATCGCCGGCGCCCGCGTGACCGTGATCGCGTCGGGCGCGCTCTATGCCGCGGCCGGCATACTCTGTTTGGCGGTCCCCGCCCCGGGGCCGCTCGCTGGCCTGCTCTGCGTGCCGTACGCCGTCAACGCGCTGCGTTTCGCCCGCCTCACCGACGAGACCTCGGCTGCGGCCCGGTCCGGTTGGCGGGTCTTCCTCTGGCTGAACTACGCCACCGGGTTCCTCTTCACGCTCCTGCTGCTGTGGACGCACGTTCGCAGCGGATTCTGAGCGGGACTACCATCGGTGGACAGCAGAACCGACAGGAGCACGAATCCCATGCCGACCGATCCGTCCGACGCGATGTACAGCCTCGACGGCAGCGACCCCCAGCATCTGCTGATCGACCGCGGCGACCTGGCTCCCGGGGATCTGCAGCAGATCGACCGGCTGATGAAGGCCATGGGCGGGCTCCGCGCGGTCGAGCGCAGGATCTCCGCGGCCTCGCAGCGCTACATGCAGCTCAAGGAGACGGACATGCGCGCGCTGCACTTCCTGATCACCAGCGCCAACACGGGCACGGTCTGCACGCCCGGGATGCTGGCGCGCCACCTGGGCGTCAGCACGGCGTCGACCACCAAGCTGCTCGACCGGCTGGAGGCCGGAGACCACATCTCCCGCTCGAGCCACCCCACGGACCGGCGAGCCGTCAGCCTGCACGTCAGCGACGAGACCCGGCAGGCTGCCCGGGTCTCGGTCGGCAAGCACCACGCGGCGCGGTTCGGCCCGGCGGCCCGGCTGTCCGCCGGCGAACGCGAGACGGTCATCCGCTTCCTCGAGGAGACGGCCCGCGCCATGGCCGAGAGCCTGGACGCGGCCGGGCCGGGTGCCGCCGACGGGTGACGCCGGGCTTTAGACCTCGTCCTCCCACGGCGGGTTCGCGCCCGCGCGGGAGACCGTGATGGCCGCGATGTGCGCGGCCCGGTCCAGGATGCCGCGCAGCGTGGCCGGGCCGAGGCCCGCCAGCCGGTCGCGTGCGGTCTCGCGGCCCGTCATGCGCGCGATCCCGTCGAGCAGCCCAGACATGTAGGAGTCGCCCGCGCCGACGGTGTCGACGACGTCGGACGGCTGGGCGGGAACGTCGATCTCGGTCCCGTCGTGGTGCAGGGCGATCACGCCGTCGCCGCCGCGGGTCACCACCACGAACTGGCACGTCTTGGCCCACTCGGCGGCCACCGTGGCGATGTCCTCGCCCGGCCGCAGCCAGGCCAGGTCCTCTTCGCTGACCTTCGCGATGTCGGCGAGCTCGACGAGCCGCTCGACGCGCGGGCGCACCACGGAGACGTCGCCCATGAGCGACGGGCGCAGGTTCGGGTCGTAGGAGACGACGGCGCCGGCGGCCTTGGCGGCCGCGAGGGCCGCGACGGTCACCTCGTAGGCGTCGTCGTCCACGGCCGCGATGGACCCGGTGTGCACGTACGCGTACGCCTCGACGGAGCCGAGGTCGGGCAGACGGTAGTTGACGTCGAACTCGTAGGAGGCGCCGCCGTCGTCGTCCAGGCGGGCGATCGCGACGCTCGTGGCGTCCGCGCCGCGCGAGGCGTCGGTGACGGCCACGTGCGAGTCGGCGAGGTGCTCCGAGATGACCTGGCCGCGGTCGTCGTCGGAGATCCAGGTCGCCAGCTCGACGTCCTGTCCGAGGCGGCCGAGACCCAGCGCGACGTTGGCGGGGCTGCCGCCGGGGTGTTCTTCGACGGTGCCGTCCGGGGCGTGGACGACGTCTATCAGGGCTTCGCCGACGACGAGAAACTTGGGCATGCCGGGCCTCCTCTTGTAGGTAGCGGGTCCTCCGAGCGACCTCGCTGTCGGATGGAGAGTTCCGCCCAAGGGTACCCAGCGCGGGTGGGGGCCGTCACGACGCCCTGTCACAATCGGGCCTTGCCGCGCCCGGCGCGCGCGGCTAGCGTCGGGTCCGGAGGTCCACCATGACGACTCGACAGCGCACCACGTGCCTCATCATCGGCGGCGGCCCGGCGGGCATGATCGCCGGCCTGCTCCTCGCGCGCTCCGGGGTCCCGGTGACCGTGCTGGAGAAGCACGGAGACTTCCTGCGCGACTTCCGCGGCGACACCGTCCACCCCACCACGCTCGAACTGCTCGACGAGCTGGGTCTCTTCGACGCGTTCGACGAGCTGCCGCACAGCCGCATCCAGGAGGTCAACCTCCCCCTCGCCGGCGGCGGCACGGTCCGCGTGGGCGACCTGCGCCGGATCCGCCTCAAGCACCCCTACATCGCGATGATCCCGCAGTGGGACTTCCTCAACCTCGTCGCCGCGGCCGGCGAGCGCGAGCCGAACTTCACCCTGCGCCTGCGCACCGAGGTCACCGGCCTGGTCTTCGAGGGCGACCAGGTGGTCGGCGCCCGGTTCCAGGACGACGACGGCGCCGGCGAGGTCCGCGCGCACCTCACCCTGGCGGCCGACGGCCGGTGGTCCACTGCGGCGCATCAGGCGTCGCTGCCGGTCCGCGACTTCCCCGTCGACGCCGACGTCTGGTGGTTCCGGCTGCCCACCGCGGAGGGCGGGGACCGGCTGATCGCCGAGTCGCTGCTGCCGCGCGGCATCGCCGGCCAGCTCTACGTGGGCATCCCGCGGCGCGGCTACCTGCAGGTGGCCCGGATCATCCCGAAGGGCGCGGACGGACGTCTGCGCGCCGAGGGCATCGACGCACTGCGACGGGACGTCGCGGCCGCCTACCCGGAGCTGCCGGACGCGGCCGCGGCCCTGGACTTCGGCGACGTGAAGCTGCTGGACGTCCGCCTCACCCGGCTGGAGCGGTGGCACGCGAAGGGGCTGCTGTGCATCGGGGACGCCGCCCACGCGATGTCCCCGATCGCCGGCGTCGGCATCAACCTGGCGATCCAGGACGGCGTCGCCGCGGCCCGGATGCTGGCGCGACCGCTGCTCGCGGGGACCATCGGCAACCGCGACGTCGCGGCCGTGCAGCGCCGTCGTACTCCCCCGACCGTCGCCACCCAGACCATGCAGCGGCTGCTGCACCGCGGGCTCTCCCGCATCATGCGCGACGGCGTCGAGTTCGCGGCGCCGAAAGCGCTGGCCCGGCTCGTCGAGCGCTTCCCCGCGCTGACGGCGGTCCCGGCGTACGCGGCGGCGGTGGGGCTTCGTCCCGAGCACGCCCCGGCGGCCGCCCGCCGCCCGCCGTACCGGCCCGAGCCGGGGGCGCATGTCTGACGGCGCGCGGCGGCCCCGGGCGGCGGACTAGACGCCGCTCGGCTCGGCGGTTGTCGAGACCTCATCGCTGGGGTCCGGTCAATGGGCGCCGAGCCCCTCGTGGTCGTGCGAGAACCCGGGGTCCTCATCGAGCTCCTCGTTGAAGACGAAGAACCGGTAGGCCAGGAAGCGGAAGATCGTTCCCAGGATGAGGCCGACGACCCCGCCCGCCACGAAGTCCGCCGTGAACGACTGGAACCCCAGGACATACCTGGAGACCACCTGGCAGACGAGGACGATCAGCAGGCCGATCCCGTTCATCGTCAGGAACAGGAAGAATTCCTTCCACACACGCTCCGAGCGCCGGTGGCGGAACGTCCAGTACCGGTTCGCGAACCAGGAGAACAGGACGGCCAGTCCCGTGGACACGACCCGGGCCTTGATCGTGCTGTCCGCCATGGGGCCGTGCCAGAGCAGAGCGTAGATTCCGTTGTCGATGATCCAGCCCAGGCCGCCCACGAGCCCGAACTTCGCCACTTCCCTCCAGAGGAGCTCGACGAGACCCGTGATGCGATTCGCCAGTTGTCGCACAGTTCCTTCCAGTGGGCCCGGGCCCGGTTTTCGACAAGGGGTGGCACGTTGATCGGCTTGGCGGCCGGAGCAGCCCGGCTCGATTCCGACCCAGTACACCCCCATTCGATCACAGGGAGCGCGTCGAGCCGCTCCGACCACGGCCGGCGCCCGTCTCCCGCTCCCCTCCTGAACTGACACAATCAGAGCATGAGCAACAACGTGTCGCCGCCGCCCGTCTGGCGCATGCCCGGAATGCCCGCCCTGCTGCTGATGACCGGCTTCGGCTTCTCCGGATTCTCCGCCCTCATGCCCACCGCGCCGCTCTGGACCCTGGAGGGCGGCGCCGGGGCCGGCGGGTCCGGCCTCGTCAACGGCGTGCTGATGCTGTTCACGGTGCTCGCGCAGCCGTTCGTCCCCTGGGCCCTGCGCCGCTTCGGGTGGGCGCCGGTGCTGGCGACCGGCATGGTCCTGCTCGGGCTGCCGCCGCTGCTGTTCGCCCTCTCCCCCGAGCTGGCCCCCGTGCTGGCGCTGTCCGCGGTGCGCGGGCTCGGCTTCGGCGTCCTGACGGTCGCCGGAAGCACCGCCGTCGCCGAGCTCGTGGAGCCGGGCCGCCGCGGCAAGGCGATCGGCGCGTACGGCCTGGCGATCGCCGTCCCGCAGCTCGCCCTGCTGCCGCTCGCGCCGTGGGTGGCCCTCAACATCGGCTTCTGGCCGGTCTTCATCCTCGGGGCGCTGCCGCTGCTGAGCGTGCCGCCCGCGCTGCGGCTGGCCAAGCACCTGCACGCGCTGCCCGAGGCCCCCGCCCCTGCCACGGACGTGCCGGTGACCCGGCGGCGCTTCCTGCCGCTGGCCCGGCCCATGGCCCTGCTGCTCGCCGTGACGCTCGCCGGCGGAGCGTTCATCACGTTCACCCCGCAGATGAGCTCCGACGCGGGCGCGACGACGGCCGGTCTCCTCCTGCTGACCGCCACGGCCGCGCTGGCCCGGTGGCGCTTCGGCCATCTGGCGGACCGGTTCGGGGCGCACGCCTTCATCCTCCCGCTCGTGGTGCTGACGGTCATCGGCCTGGGCCTCGGCGCGTGGGCGGTGGCCGACGAGGAGAGCACCGCCGTCGTGCTGCTGCTGGTCTCCATGGCGATCGTGGGCGTCAGCTACGGCGGGCTGCAGAACCTCACCCTCGTCGAGGCGTTCACGGCCGTGCACCGGCGCGACTACGGGATCGCCAGCGCCGCCTGGAACGTCGGGTTCGACACCGGCACGGGCCTCGGTTCGGTGCTCGTCGGCGCACTCGCGGCGGGCTGGTCGTTCTCGGCCGCGCTCATCGCCTGCGCGGTCTTCTCCCTGCTCACGCTGCCGCTGGCCGCGAGACGGCAGGTCCGCCCCTCTGGCCCCGCGGACTGATCCGCGCGAAGATGAGGAGACCAGCACCCGGACCGCCCCGAAAGGACCGCACCATGGCCAGCACCGGAAACCCCGTCTGGATCGACATCTACTTCCCCGACCCCGAGCCCTGCGAAGCGTTCTACGGGACGCTGTTCGGCTGGACCTTCGAGGACCAGGGCCCCGAGCTGGGCAACTACCGGATGATCCGCTCGGCGGACGGCCGCATCATCGGCGGGGCCTCCCCCGGAATCCCGGACGACGAGAACGTGCCCACCGACTGGACCGTGCACCTCGGCACCGACGATCTGGCCAAGGCCGTGAAGCGGACCACCGCGGCCGGCGGCCGGGTCCTGTTCGACCCGATGCAGATCGGCGAGCTCGGCAGGGTCGCCATCGTGGCCGCACCCTCCGGGGCGTCGCTGGGCATCTGGCAGGCGGAATCGTTCGACGGCTTCGAGCAGCCGCTCACGGACGGCACGCCCGTCTGGTTCGAGGAGATGTCCACGTCCTTCGACGCCGACCGCGACTTCTACGCCTCCGTCTTCGGCTGGGAGAACCAGATGATGGACGGCGGGCTCGCCTACGCGACGAACTGGCCGCAGGACGCCGCGACCGCCGGTTTGTGCGACGCCTCCGAGATCTTCCCGTCGGGCACCGACCCGTACTGGCGGATCTACTTCCAGGTGGCTGACGTCGACGCCGCCATGGAACAGGTCACGACGTTGGGCGGAACGGTGCTCGACGGCGCGGACGACTCCCCGTTCGGCCGGCTGGCCACGGTCGCGGACCCGCACGGGAACGCCTTCCAGATCATCATGCCGCCGGCTCGGTAGCCGGCCGGGTCAGCCCATGAGCTCGCTGCGGATGAGGAAGCGCTTGCCCTCCGGGGCCTCCACCGAGAATCCGGACCCGCGGCCGTCGACGACGTCCACCGTCAGGTGCGTGTGCTTCCAGTAGGCGAACTGCTCGGCGGACATCCAGAACTCGATCTCGCCCAAAGCGGCACCCTCGGCATCGTCCAGGGCGAGCACGCCGAGCAGGATGTCCGATCCGCCTGTGCGGAATTCACCGGCCGGATAGCACATCGGCGAGGACCCGTCGCAGCAGCCTCCGGACTGGTGGAACATCAGCGGGCCATGGATCCCCCACAGCTTGCGCAGCAGCTGAAGGGCGTCGGAGGTGAAAGCCACCCGGGAGAAATCCTCTCCCTCGATGGCGGCGCGCGTTTCGGTGACGGTGCTCATGGCCTGCTCCTGTTCATGGTGGGCCGCTGCGCGCGGCCCGGCAGGAAGCTCCCGCCGGGCCGCGCACCGGGCTATGCAGCGTAGTCGATGACGACGCGCCCGTCGATCTTGGCGTGGCGCATCTCGTCGAAGACCGCGTTGATGTCTTCCAGTGGACGGGTGTGGAAGGTCGGCTTGATCTTGCCGGCCGCATAGAAGTCCACCGCCTCGATCATGTCCTGGCGTGTGCCGACGATCGAGCCGCGGATGGTCAGGCCCTTGAGGACGATATTGAAGATCGGGGCAGGGAAGTCGCCGGCGGGAAGGCCGTTGAACACGATCGTTCCCCCGCGCCGGGTCATGCCAATGGCCTGCCCGAACGCTGCCGGGTGCACGGCGGTGACCAGCACCCCGTGGGTCCCGCCGACCTTCTCCTGGATGATCTCGGCCGGGTCCTGCGCGAACGCGTTCACCGTCAGCTCGGCCCCATGCTTGGTGGCCAGCGCGAGCTTGTCGTCGGCCACGTCGATGGCGACCACGCGCATGCCCATGGCCACCGCATACTGCACCGCGATGTGCCCCAGCCCGCCGATGCCGGAGATCGCGACCCACTGGCCCGGGCGCACCCCGGTCATCTTCAACCCCTTGTAGACGGTCACCCCCGCGCAGAGCACCGGGGCGATCTCGTGCGGGTCGGAGCCCTCGGGAATGCGGGCGGCGAATTTCGCGTCCACCAGCATGTACTGGCCGAAGGAGCCGTCCATCGAGTAGCCGCCGTTGGACTGGGATTCGCACAGCGTCTCCCAGCCGGTACGGCAGTATTCGCAGCTGCCGCAGGCGCTGGCCAGCCAGGCGTTGCCGACCACATCGCCCTCTTCGACCTCGGTGACGCCTTCGCCGACGGCGACTACGGTGCCCACGCCCTCGTGCCCGGGGACCAGCGGAAGCTTCGGCTTGACCGGCCAGTCGCCCTCTGCGGCGTGCAGGTCGGTGTGGCAGACGCCGGAGGCGATGAGCTTGACCAGGGCCTGGCCCGGTCCGGGCTGCGGGATCGGGATCTCCCCTACCTTCAGGTCATCGCTGAAGTTCTCGACTATTGCGGCTTTCATGGTACTCATGTTCGTTGTCCTTTGAAGTTCGTGGGATGGATCTCCGAACCGGGCGGTTCGGGTGGGATGGTGCTTCCCCGGCTTAGAAGAAGCCGAGCTTGTCCTCCGAGTAGGAGACCAGCAGGTTCTTGGTCTGCTGGTAGTGGTCCAGCATCATCAGGTGGTTCTCGCGACCGATACCCGAGGACTTGTATCCGCCGAAGGCCGAGTGCGCCGGGTAGGCGTGGTACTGGTTGACCCACACGCGTCCGGCCTGGATGGCGCGGCCGGCACGGTAGGCCACGTTGCCATTGCGGCTCCACACGCCCGAACCCAGTCCGTACAGGGTGTCGTTGGCGATGGAGATCGCGTCGTCGTAGTCCTTGAACTTGGTCACCGCGACCACCGGACCGAAGATCTCCTCCTGGAAGATGCGCATGTCATTAGTGCCCTCGAAGATGGTCGGCTGCACGTAGAAGCCGCCGGACAGTTCCCCGCCCAGATCCGCGCGGCCGCCGCCAAGCAGCACCTTGGCACCCTCGGCTTTGCCGATGTCCATGTAGGACAGGATCTTCTCCAGCTGGTCATTAGAGGCCTGGGCACCCATCATGGTCTCGGTATCCAGCGGGTGGCCCTGCTTGATGGCCTTGGTACGGGCCACGACATCTCCCATGAACTTCTCGTAGATGCTTTCCTGGATCAGTGCACGCGATGGGCAGGTGCAGACCTCGCCTTGGTTCAGCGCGAACAGGGTGAAACCTTCCTGGGCCTTGTCGTAGAAGGCATCGTCCTTGGAGGCAATGTCCTCGAAGAAGATGTTAGGGGACTTGCCGCCCAGCTCCAGGGTGACCGGAATCAGGTTCTCGGAGGCGTACTGCATGATCAGACGGCCGGTGGTGGTCTCGCCGGTGAAGGCGATCTTGCGGATGCGCTTGTTCGATGCCAGCGGCTTGCCCGCTTCCACGCCGAAGCCGTTGACCACGTTCAGCACGCCGGCTGGCAACAGGTCGCCGATCAGCTCCATGAGTACCAGGATCGAGACCGGGGTCTGCTCGGCCGGTTTCAGCACGACGGCGTTGCCCGCTGCCAGCGCCGGGGCGAGCTTCCAGACGGCCATGAGGATCGGGAAGTTCCACGGGATGATCTGCCCGACCACGCCCAGCGGCTCGTGGTAGTGGTATGCGGTGGTGTCGTCGTCGAGCTGGGAGAGGCTGCCTTCCTGGGCGCGGATTGCACCGGCGAAGTAGCGGAAGTGGTCAACTGCCAGCGGCAGGTCGGCGTTCAGGCACTCGCGGATGGCCTTGCCGTTGTCCCAGGTTTCGGCCACGGCCATCATTTCGAGGTTCTCCTCGATGCGGTCCGCGATGCGGTGCAGGATCAGGGCGCGCTCGGCCGGGCTGGTTTTGCCCCAGGCGGGTGCGGCGGCGTGAGCGGCATCCAGCGCGGCCTCAATATCCTCCGCGGTGCCGCGGCCCACCTCGCAGAACACCTTGCCGGTCACCGGCGTGACGTTCTCGAAGTACTGGCCCTTCACTGGCGCTTTCCACTCGCCACCGATGTAGTGGTCGTAGCGGGTCTTGAAGGTGATGAGCGAACCTTCGGTTCCCGGATTGGCGTAGACGGTCATGGCTGACTCCTTCGTCGGCGTGCCCGCCGGTCTGCTTCGACCGGCCTCGCGTGCTTGCCCTGCCGAAGTTACGCCGGCCAACGTTGCAGCCGGGTTGCACCGGCCCGATCCCGGCGCGTCAGGAGCGGCGCTGCGCGTCGAGCCGGTCCAGGCGGGAGAGCACGACGGCGCGGCGCGGCGATCGCGGCGGCAGGATCCGCAGCGCCGTGGCCAGCGCGTCGACGTCCTCGGCGGCCTCGGGCAGCTCCAGGTAGTCGGTGAGGACCTCGGGCCCGGCGTCGGCGAGCATCGCCTCGCGCAGCGCGCCGGAGACCTCGCCCCTGATCGCCCGGATCCCGGGCGCGTCCGAACGGGGCAGGAGGAGCCCGTGGTATAGCGCGAGGGCCTGCCGATACCGTCCTTGTCCGACGAGTTCGAGCACGTTCCGGGCGTCGCACCCGGGTGCCGGTTCGAGCCGGTAGGGCCGGGACGCGAGTTCGAGGTCGAGGCCGGATCCTCGGAGCACGTGGCGCAGCCGGGCGATCTCGGCGCGCAGGGTCACGGTCCGCGCGTCCTCGCCCAGGAGCTCGACCGCCAGGGCGTCCGCGCTGAGCCCGCCTCCCGGATGCCTGCTGTGGTGTTTCGACGACTGGTGCCACGCGAGCAGGGTGGCGATCTCCGCGTGCCGCCCCGTCAACGTCAGCGTGCCGCCGGCGCACGCGAGTTCGACGTCGTCGCGCCCGAGCGCGCTCAGGGTCGGCGTCTTCGCCGGTGCCGTGCGGCTGCGCGACGCGGGAGCCGAGCGCGGCGCGTCCCCGCGGAACGCCGCCAGGCGGAGTTCGGCCTCGGCGGCGGCGACGGCGGCGCTCACGAGGCTCAGCGAGTGGACGGCGACGGCCTCCGGACCACCCGTGATGTCGACGACGCCGAGCAGGCGCCCGTCCGGGCCGTGGATCGGCGAGGCCGTGCAGCTGAACCGGTGCGCGATCTCGCTGAAATGCTCCGCCCCGCTGACCTGGACGCCGCGGCCCGTGGCCAGGGCGGTGCCGGGTGCCGACGTGCCGACGGCGCGCTCGGACCAGTCGGCCCCGGGGACGAAGGCCATGGCCTCGGCACGGCGGACGGCGTCGTCGTCGCCCTCGACCCACAGCAGTCGGCCGTCCGCGTCCCCGACCGCCACGAGTAGTCCGGTGTCGCGTGCCGGCTCGACGAGCAGGCGCGTGATGACGGGGAGCACCGCGGAGAGCGGATGGTCTCGAAGGTAGGCCGCGAGGTCGCCGGAGGCGAGGGCGACGGGCGGTTCGATCCGGCCCGGAGTCAGAAATCCGAGCGACCGACGCCACGAGTCGCCGACCACGGGGCGGAGGAGATCCAAGGCGCTGCCGGCGCCGACGTCGCCCAGGACGCCGTGCGCGGCGCGGGCCGAGCGCTGGAGCGCAGGCTGCGCCGGCGTCGTCATCCTCATCGCGTTCCTCTCGACCTCGGGTGCCACGGGCCGGCTCGACACGTGGCGCGCGTCACACGCCCGCACTGCAGTCTATGCCCGCCGACTCCGCCCGGCCAGAGCGTCTCCGGGGTCTAGGCAAGCGCGTCGCACGGTGCCATAGTTGGCCTCATGAGTCGAATGATCTTCGTCAACCTGCCCACCGATGATCTGGCCGCGGCGGATGCCTTCTACGGCGCGCTCGGGTTCACCAAGAACGAGCAGTTCTCCGACGAGAACGCCTCCAGCTGGGTCATCTCCGACGTCATCACCATCATGGTCCTCAAGCGGGAGTACTTCGCGACGTTCCTCGTCGAGTCGGACGCCCCGCACCTGCCCGGCGCCCGGGGAGCCCACGAGGTCCTCAACGCCCTGTCCTGCGAGTCGTCCGACGAGGTCGACCAGCTGATGTCCAAGGCGGTCGCCGGCGGCGGTTCCGCCTACCGCGAGGCCGACGCGCCGTTCCCCGGCATGTACCAGGGCGCGTTCGCCGACCCGGACGGGCACGTCTGGGAGGTCGCCTGGATGGACCCGGAGGCCATGCAGGGCTGACCAGGCCGGATAGCCGCCGGGGCAGCGTGCCGCCCTAGGAGACTGCTGAACTATTGGGTATCGGGGCGTCCGTTTCGCGCGTTGTGGCGTGCGAGGCGG
>NZ_BMXK01000004.1 GCF_014651715.1 Zhihengliuella salsuginis | reverse complement strand
TTCGGGCTGTTGCTGGTGGGTGCGACGGCGTTGATCGTGCGTCATCGGCGCAGCTGACACCCGCGAAAGGTACTGACCGCAGCTGACAGGCTGCACAGCACGAGGCGGGTCGCGTCCCCGAAGGGGGAGGCGGCCCGCCTCGTGTCGTCGTCCCGCCGGTATTTCCGCCGGTTCCGGGACGCCGGTCCTGTGAGGTCTTGCACAATGTGTTATCAGCCACCTACCATTAGTGTAGCGATAATCGAACAACCTGTTCGTTTATAGAACAGAATCAAGTGGCGATACCTGAAGTAGGTGTATCCGGCCGCACAACGAAGTGAGGACCACCCGTGCATTTCCACCACCACGGCTACGTTTCCGGAGACCCGCGCGTCCAGCCCGTCGCCGGAACCGGCATCGACCGCCCCGAAGAGCTTCCGGACGAGATGGACGTCCTGATCGTCGGCACCGGCCCGGCCGGCATGCTGACGGCTGCGCAGATGTCGCAGTTCCCGAGCGTCAGCACCCGCATCATCGAGCGCCGCCCGGG
This sequence comes from Zhihengliuella salsuginis, assembly GCF_014651715.1. GTDB lineage: Bacteria > Actinomycetota > Actinomycetes > Actinomycetales > Micrococcaceae > Zhihengliuella > Zhihengliuella salsuginis. The sequence continues at coordinate 283,908 of NZ_BMXK01000004.1, read as the reverse complement.
CCGCCTCGAGATCGGCCAGGCCGACGGCATCCAGGCCCGCAGCGTGGAGACGTTCCAGTCCTTCGGATTCGCCGAACGCATCATCGCGGAGGCCTACACCATCACCGAGATGGCCTTCTGGAAGCCGGATCCGGAGAATCCCTCGAACATCGTCCGCGCGGCGCGCACGCTCGACGACGCGCACGGGATCAGCGAGTTCCCGCACCTGATCGTGAACCAGGCCCGTGTCCTGGACTACTTCGCCGAGGTCATGGCCAACGCCCCGACCCGGATGACTCCGGACTACGGCTACGAGTTCAAGGACCTTCAGGACACAGGCGAGGGGGAGTACCCCGTCAAGGTGACCCTCGTGCGCACCGCGGGGCCGGACGAGGGCGCCGAGCGCGTCGTGCGCACCAAGTACGTCGTCGGTTCGGACGGTGCGCGCAGCAAGGTCCGTTCCGCGATCGGCTGCTCGCTCGCGGGGGACCAGGCCAACCACGCGTGGGGCGTCATGGACGTCCTCGCCGAGAGCGACTTCCCGGACATCCGCACCAAGTGCGCCATCCAGTCCGGAAGCGGCGGCAGCATCCTGCTCATCCCGCGCGAGGGCGGGCACCTCTTCCGCATGTACGTCGACCTCGGCGAGGTGCCGGAGGGCAGCCACGGCTCCGTGCGCAAGACGACGATCGAGCAGATCATCGCCAAGGCCAACGAGATCGTGCACCCCTACACGGTGGAGGTGCGCGATGTCGCCTGGCACAGCGTCTACGAGGTCGGGCACCGGCTGACGGACCGGTTCGACGACGTCGTCGCCGAGGAGCGCGGGATCCGCGACCCGCGCGTCTTCATCACCGGCGACGCCTGCCACACGCACAGCGCGAAGGCCGGTCAGGGGATGAACGTCTCCATGCAGGACGGTTTCAACCTGGGCTGGAAACTGGGCCACGTGCTCGAGGGGCGCAGCCCGGCGGCTCTGCTGTCCTCGTACTCCGAAGAGCGCCAGGTGATCGCGCAGAATCTGATCGACTTCGACAAGCAGTGGTCCTCGCTGATGGCGAAGAAGCCGGAGGACTTCGAGAACCCCTCGGAGCTCGAGGAATTCTACGTCCGCACCGCCGAATTCCCGGCGGGCTTCATGACCGAGTACGAGAAGTCCCTCCTCGTCGCCGGGCCGGACCACCAGGACCTGGCGACGGGCTTCACGATCGGCAAGCGCTTCAAGTCCTCGCCCGTCGTGCGTCTGGCCGACGGGAACCCGAAGCAGCTCGGCCACCTGGCACAGGCCGACGGCAGGTGGCGCATCTACGTCTTCGCCGACCGGGCGGAGGCCGGCGCCGACTCCGCAACCAAGGAGTTCGCCGAGTGGCTCACGACGGCGGCCGAGTCGCCGCTCGCAGCAACGCCGGAGGGCGCGGACGACGACGCGTGGTTCGACGTCAAGGTGGTCTACCAGCAGGACCATACGAACATCGACATCAATGCTGTGCCGGACGCGTTCCGTCCGAAGGTCGGACCGTTCAAGCTGACCCACCTCGAGAAGATCTTCGGGGCGCAGGAGGGGGACGACATCTTCGAGAAGCGCGGGCTCAGCCGCGACGGCGTCGTCGTCGTCGTCCGCCCGGACCACTACGTGGCGAACGTGCTGCCGCTGACGGCCACCGACGAGCTGGGGGCCTTCTTCGCGCCGATCCTCGCCGTGTAGCGGCGGGCGGCGCCGGGCGGCCGGGAACGGGGGGAGCCCCCGCATCTCGGCCGCCCGTGGTTTGTCAACCTGCAGTTGGACATGCTAGGCGACCGGGTGTAGGCTAGAGCTTTGCGTCTTCCCTCTTTACCTTCTGGCCTTCATATAGCGGTGGGCCCGAAATCCACGGACAAGCCCGGGGCAATCGCCGACAGCGAGTGCGCTGGGCTGCAAGTCATGGATGAGGGAGGCGCTCGGAAACCTGACGGTCTGTGGAAGGATCCATCTTGGTCGCCTCGAGCACCTCTCAAAACGTAACCGCTAGTTCGGCGCGGTCCGCGGAAGCGGCCGGTCGAATTTCATTCGCAAAGATCCATGAACCCCTGGACGTGCCGGATCTCCTGGCCCTCCAGACGGAGAGCTTCGACTGGCTCATTGGAAACCAGCGCTGGAAGGACCGGGTCGCACAGGCCCAGGCCATCGGCGATGAAGGCGTCGCCGACATCCCGGGTCTGGCAGAGATCTTCGAGGAGATCTCCCCGATCGAGGATTTCCAGGAGACCATGTCCCTGAGCTTCTCGGAGCCGGAATTCGCCGACCCGAAGTACACCGAGGCCGAGTGCAAGGATCGCGACGCGACCTACTCCGCCCCGCTGTACGTCAAGGCCGAGTTCATGAACAACAACACGGGCGAGATCAAGCAGCAGACCGTGTTCATGGGCGATTTCCCGCTGATGACCCAGAAGGGCACCTTCATCATCAACGGCACCGAGCGTGTCGTCGTGTCCCAGCTGGTCCGTTCCCCGGGCGCCTACTTCGAGCGCACGCCGGACAAGACCAGTGACAAGGACATCTTCACCGCCAAGGTCATCCCGTCCCGCGGTGCATGGCTCGAGCTCGAGATCGACAAGCGCGACCAGGTCGGCGTCCGCCTCGACCGCAAGCGCAAGCAGTCCGTCACCGTCCTGCTGAAGGCACTGGGCTGGACCGAGGGCCAGATCCTCGAGGAGTTCGGCCACTACGAGTCGATCCGCGCCACCCTGGAGAAGGACACCACGGAGACGCAGGAGGAAGCCCTCCTCGACATCTACCGCAAGCTGCGTCCGGGCGAGCCGCCGACAGTCGACGCCGCCCAGAACCTGCTGGACAACCTGTACTTCAACCCGAAGCGCTACGATCTGGCCAAGGTCGGCCGCTACAAGATCAACCGCAAGCTCGGCGTCGACAAGCCGCTCTCCGGCCCCGGCGCCTCCGTGCTCGGCAACGACGACATCGTCGCCATGATCAAGTTCCTCGTCTCGCTGCACGCCGGCGAGGAGACCATCAAGGGCGCCCGCGGTGGCGAGGAAGTCGACGTCCGCGTCGAGGTCGACGACATCGACCACTTCGGCAACCGCCGCATCCGCGCCGTCGGTGAGCTCATCGAGAACCAGGTCCGCACCGGCCTGTCCCGCATGGAGCGCGTCGTCCGCGAGCGCATGACCACGCAGGACGTCGAGGCCATCACGCCGCAGACGCTGATCAACATCCGCCCGGTCGTCGCCGCGATCAAGGAGTTCTTCGGAACCTCCCAGCTGTCGCAGTTCATGGACCAGAACAACCCGCTCGCCGGTCTGACGCACAAGCGCCGTCTGTCCGCGCTGGGCCCGGGTGGTCTGTCCCGCGACCGCGCCGGCATGGAGGTCCGTGACGTCCACCCGTCGCACTACGGCCGCATGTGCCCGATCGAGACCCCGGAAGGCCCGAACATCGGCCTCATCGGCTCGCTCGCAACCTACGCGCGCATCAACGCCTTCGGCTTCATCGAGTCGCCGTACCGCAAGGTCGTCGACGGCAAGGTCACCGAAGAGGTCCGCTACCTGACGGCTGACGACGAGCTCGCAGCACTGATCGCGCAGGCCAACGCCCCGCTGACCGAGGACCAGGTCTTCGCCGAGGACCTCGTCCTCTGCCGCGAGCGCGGCGGCGGCGGCGAGCCCGTGCTCGTTGCTCCCGCGGAGATCGACTACATGGACGTCTCCCCGCGCCAGATGGTCTCCGGCGCGACGGCGCTGATCCCGTTCCTCGAGCACGACGATGCCAACCGCGCGCTCATGGGCGCCAACATGCAGCGTCAGGCTGTCCCGCTGCTCCAGTCGGAGTCGCCGGTCGTCGGCACGGGCATGGAGAAGTACGTCGCGGTCGACGCCGGTGATTCCATCACCGCCGACAAGCCGGGCGTCGTCACCAACGTCTCGGCCGACCTGGTCATCGTGATGAACGACGACGGCACCGAGTCGGCGTACCCGATCATGAAGTTCGCCCGCTCGAACCAGGGCAACGCGTACAACCAGCGCGTCATGGTCTCCGAGGGCGAGCGGGTCGAGTACCAGACGCTGATCGCCGACGGCCCGTCCACGGACCAGGGCGAGCTGGCGCTGGGCAAGAACCTCCTGGTCGCTTTCATGTCCTGGGAGGGCCACAACTTCGAGGATGCGATCATCCTCTCGCAGCGCATGGTCTCGGAGGACGTCCTCACCTCGATCCACATCGAGGAGCACGAGGTCGACGCCCGCGACACCAAGCTCGGTGCAGAGGAAGTCACCCGTGACATCCCGAACGTCTCCGAGGAGGTGCTGGGCCAGCTCGACGAGCGCGGCATCATCCACATCGGTGCCGAGGTCGAGGCCGGCGACATCCTCGTCGGCCGTGTCACGCCGAAGGGCGAGACCGAGCTGACCCCGGAGGAGCGCCTGCTGCGCGCCATCTTCGGCGAGAAGTCCCGCGAAGTCCGCGACACCTCCCTGAAGGTGCCGCACGGCGAGTCGGGCACGGTCATCGGCATCCGCATCTTCGATCGCGACAACGACGACGAGCTGCCCCCGGGCGTGAACCAGCTGGTCCGCGTCTACGTGGCCCAGAAGCGCAAGATCACCGACGGCGACAAGCTCGCCGGCCGCCACGGCAACAAGGGCGTCATCTCGCGCATCCTGCCCATCGAGGACATGCCGTTCCTCGAGGACGGCACGCCGGTCGACGTCATCCTGAACCCGCTGGGTGTTCCGGGCCGTATGAACATCGGCCAGGTCCTGGAGATCCACCTCGCGTGGGCCGCCAAGCAGGGCTGGAAGATCGAGGGCGAGCCGGACTGGGTCAAGAACCTGCCGAACCTGCCGCGCGAATCCGGTCCGACCACGGTCGCGACCCCGGTCTTCGACGGTGCCGAGGAGAACGAGGTCCGCAGCCTGCTCGATCACACGACGCCGACCCGCGACGGTCAGCGCCTGATCGACAACAGCGGCAAGGCCCGTCTGTTCGACGGCCGCTCCGGCGAGCCGCTCCCGGACCCGGTCTCGGTCGGCTACATGTACATCCTGAAGCTGCACCACCTGGTCGACGACAAGATCCACGCGCGTTCGACCGGGCCGTACTCCATGATCACCCAGCAGCCGCTGGGCGGTAAGGCGCAGTTCGGCGGTCAGCGCTTCGGCGAGATGGAAGTCTGGGCCCTCGAGGCCTACGGCGCCGCCTACACGCTGCAGGAACTGTTGACGATCAAGTCCGATGACATCCACGGCCGCGTGAAGGTCTACGAGGCGATCGTCAAGGGCGAGAACATCCCGGAGCCGGGCGTTCCGGAATCGTTCAAGGTGCTCATCAAGGAAATGCAGTCGCTGTGCCTGAACGTCGAGGTCCTCTCCTCGGACGGCACGACGATTGAAATGCGTGACTCGGACGAAGAAGTCTTCCGGGCCGCGGAAGAACTCGGCATCGACCTCTCCAGGGCCGAGCCGAACTCCGTAGAAGAGGTCTAGGTCGAACGGCGGGTCCCGGCTGCCAAGCCGGGACCCCGCCGTCGCACCCGATCTTTTTACCCCGGGGCGGCACGTCCGCCCCAGAGAAGACTTCAGAGAAAAAGAGAGACAGGGACCATATGTCCAGCGAATCCTCCTTCGGCCTCATGCGCATTGGCCTCGCCACCGTTGAAAATATCCGTGAGTGGAGCTTCGGCGAGGTCAAGAAGCCGGAAACCATCAACTACCGCACCCTGAAGCCCGAGAAGGACGGCCTCTTCTGCGAGAAGATCTTCGGCCCGTCCCGGGACTGGGAGTGCTACTGCGGCAAGTACAAGCGTGTGCGCTTCAAGGGCATCATCTGCGAGCGCTGCGGCGTCGAGGTGACCCGCGCCAAGGTGCGCCGTGAGCGCATGGGCCACATCGAGCTCGCCGCCCCGGTGACCCACATCTGGTACTTCAAGGGTGTTCCCTCGCGCCTCGGCTACCTGCTCGACCTGGCACCGAAGGATCTCGAGAAGATCATCTACTTCGCCGCCTACATGATCACCTCGGTCGACGAGGATCGTCGTCACGCCGAGCTGCCGAACCTGCAGGCCCAGCACGACATCGAGCGCAAGCGTCTCGTGGAGACCCGCGACTCGGACATCGCCGCGATCGCCAAGGACCTCGAGGACGACCTCGCGCGTCTCGAGGCCGAGGGCGCCAAGGCCGCTGAGAAGAAGAAGACCCGCGACGCCGCCGACAAGACGATGGCCCAGGTCCGCAAGCGTGCGGACGCGACCATCGAGCGCCTCGAGCAGGTGTGGGACCGCTTCAAGAACCTCAAGGTCGCCGACCTCGAGGGCGACGAGGGCCTGTTCCGCTCCATGCGCGAGAAGTACGGCCTGTTCTTCGAGGGCCACATGGGTGCCGACGCCATCAAGAAGCGTCTTGAGACGTTCGACATGGAGGCGGAAGCCGACATGCTCCAGGACATCATCAAGAACGGCAAGGGCCAGCGCAAGACGCGTGCCCTGAAGCGCCTGAAGGTCGTCAACGCCTTCCTGACCACCGACAACAGCCCGCTGGGCATGGTCCTGGACGCCGTCCCGGTCATCCCGCCGGAGCTGCGCCCGATGGTCCAGCTGGACGGTGGACGCTTCGCGACTTCCGACTTGAACGACCTGTACCGCCGCGTGATCAACCGCAACAACCGCCTGAAGCGCCTGCTGGATCTCGGTGCCCCCGAGATCATCGTGAACAACGAGAAGCGCATGCTCCAGGAAGCTGTCGACTCGCTGTTCGACAACGGCCGCCGCGGCCGCCCGGTCACCGGGCCGGGAAACCGTCCGCTGAAGTCGCTCTCCGACATGCTCAAGGGCAAGCAGGGACGCTTCCGTCAGAACCTGCTCGGCAAGCGCGTCGACTACTCGGGCCGTTCGGTCATCGTCGTCGGCCCGCAGCTGAAGCTGCACCAGTGCGGTCTGCCCAAGCAGATGGCGCTGGAGCTCTTCAAGCCGTTCGTGATGAAGCGCCTGGTGGATCTCAACCACGCGCAGAACATCAAGAGCGCCAAGCGCATGGTCGAGCGCTACCGTCCGCAGGTCTGGGACGTGCTCGAGGAGATCATCACCGAGCACCCGGTGCTGCTCAACCGTGCACCCACCCTGCACCGTCTGGGCATCCAGGCGTTCGAGCCGCAGCTGGTCGAGGGCAAGGCCCTGCAGCTGCACCCGCTCGTGTGTGCGGCGTTCAACGCCGACTTCGACGGCGACCAGATGGCAGTCCACCTGCCGCTGTCGCCGGAGGCCCAGGCTGAGGCCCGCATCCTGATGCTGTCCTCGCACAACATCCTGAAGCCGTCCGATGGCCGCCCCGTGGCCCTGCCGTCGCAGGATATGATCATCGGTCTGCACCACCTCACCACCAAGCGTGAGGGGGAGGCGGGCGAAGGCCGTGTCTTCACGTCCGTCGCCGAGGCCATCATGGCTCACGACGCCGGTTCGCTGCACCTGAACGCCGTGGTCAAGATCCGTGTCGACGACTTCACGCCGTCTGAGGAGCAGCCCGCTCCCGAGGGCTGGGAGCCGGGCAAGCAGGCCCTCATCGAGACGTCCCTCGGACAGGTCATCTTCAACGACACCCTGCCGTCGGACTACCCGTGGGTGGAGCACGTCGCGGGCAAGGACGCACTCTCGGAGATCGTCAACGATCTTGCAGAGCGCTACCCGAAGGTCGAGGTGGCTCAGGCCCTCGACAACCTGAAGGACGCCGGCTTCTACTGGGCCACCCGCTCGGGTGTCACGGTCGCCATCTCGGACGTGTCCTCGAACATGAACAAGGCGGAGATCCTCGCCCCGTACGAGGCGCAGGCCATGAAGGTTCAGGCGCAGTTCGACAAGGGCCTGATCGCGGATGACGAGCGTCGTACCGAGCTGGTCGACATCTGGACCAAGGCGACCGACGAGGTCGCCGATGCCATGAAGAACGGCATGGAGAAGCTCAACACCATCAACCGCATGGTCACCTCGAAGGCCCGTGGCAACTGGCTGCAGCTGCGTCAGATCGCCGGTATCCGTGGTCTGGTGTCCAACCCGCGCGGCGACATCATCCCGCGTCCGATCAAGTCCTCGTACCGTGAGGGCCTCACGGTCCTCGAGTACTTCATCGCGACGCACGGTGCGCGTAAGGGCCTGGCCGATACAGCGCTGAAGACCGCCAACTCGGGCTACCTCACGCGTCGTCTGGTCGACGTCTCGCAGGACGTCATCGTCCGCGAGCACGACTGCGGCACGGAGCGCGGCCTGATGGTCCAGGTCTCCACCGTCGACGACCTCGGCACCGTGCGCAAGCACGAGACCGTCGAGAACTCGGCCTACACCCGCACGCTGGCCGTCGACGTCACGGACGACGAGGGCAACGTGCTGGCGCAGGCCGGCGCCGACGTGGGCGACGTGCTCATCGAGGAGCTGTACCAGGCCGGCGTCGCGGACATCAAGGTGCGCTCCGTGCTCACCTGCGAGTCCGTCGTCGGAACCTGCGCGCTCTGCTACGGCCGTTCGCTGGCGACCGGCAAGACCGTGGACATCGGCGAGGCCGTCGGCATCATCGCCGCGCAGTCCATCGGCGAGCCGGGCACGCAGCTGACCATGCGTACGTTCCACACCGGTGGTGTTGCGTCGGCAGACGACATCACCCAGGGTCTGCCGCGTATTCAAGAGCTCTTCGAAGCCCGTACCCCGAAGGGTGTCGCCCCGATCTCCGAGGTCGCCGGCCGCATCACCATCGAGGACGGCGAGAAGCAGCTGCGCATCGTGGTGACCCCGGACGACGGTACCGAGGACATCGCCTACCCGATCCTGCGTCGTGCACGCATGCTGGTCGTCGACGGCGACCACGTGCAGGTCGGCCAGCAGCTCGTGGCCGGCGCGATCGATCCGAAGCAGGTCCTGCGAGTCCTGGGCCCGCGCGAGGCGCAGAAGTTCCTCGTCCGCGAAGTCCAGGAGGTCTACCAGTCCCAGGGTGTGGGCATCCACGACAAGCACGTGGAGGTCATCGTCCGTCAGATGCTCCGCCGCATCACGGTGATCGAGCAGGGCGGCACCGAGCTGCTTCCGGGCGAGCTGGCAGACCGCGTCCGCTTCACCGCGGAGAACCGCAAGGCCATCTCCGAGGGGCAGACGCCGGCTTCCGGCCGTGACGAGCTCATGGGCATCACCAAGGCCTCCCTGGCGACCGACTCGTGGCTCTCCGCCGCATCCTTCCAGGAGACCACGCGTGTCCTGACCCAGGCTGCGATGGAAGCCAAGAGCGATCCGCTGCTGGGCCTGAAGGAGAACGTGATCATCGGCAAGCTGATCCCGGCCGGTACCGGCCTGGACCGCTACACCAAGGTCAACGTCGAACCGACCGAAGAGGCGAAGGCCAACCTCTTCACCGGTCCGAGCGCGTTCACCGGCTTCGACTACGAGGGTGTCGACGCCGGCCTGAGCCCGGAGTTCACAGCCATCCCGATGGATGACTACGACATGGGCTCGGACTTCCGCTAGACCCTGCGGACCGGTCGCCTGTGCGGCCGGGTCGTCCGAAAGGGGCGGCACCACCACGCGTGGTGCCGCCCCTTTCGGCGTGAGGGCGGCTTTAACACGACGGCGGCCCCGATTCGTTTAAGCCGCGCCGCCCGTGCTAAGGTGAAGCTAATTGTTTTATGTGTGGCAAAGGGACTCTGTCCGGGTTGCGGGTACGGTGCGCAACGAATGCCACACTTTTGCACGCCTACGGTCGGTTCCGCTCCGAAGCGTTGCGATGAAACGACCAAAAAGCAGCGCCGGCGTACAACGTAGGTTGTCGGTGCGGCATGTCAAAGAAACCGGAGGACACGAAAGTGCCTACTATTCAGCAGCTGGTCCGCAAGGGCCGCTCGCCGAAGGTCAACAAGACCAAGGCCCCCGCCCTTAAGGGCGACCCGATGCGCCGTGGCGTGTGCACCCGTGTGTACACCACCACCCCGAAGAAGCCGAACTCCGCGCTCCGTAAGGTCGCCCGCGTGCGCCTTTCCGGCGGCGTCGAGGTGACCGCCTACATCCCGGGCGTCGGCCACAACCTGCAGGAGCACTCGATCGTGCTCGTCCGCGGCGGTCGCGTGAAGGACCTCCCGGGTGTCCGCTACAAGATCGTCCGCGGCGCACTTGATACGCAGGGCGTGAAGAACCGTAAGCAGGCTCGCTCCCGCTACGGCGCGAAGAAGGAGAAGAAGTAATGCCTCGTAAGGGTCCCGCTCCGAAGCGCCCGCTCGTCGCCGATCCGGTCTACGGATCCCCGTTGGTCACGCAGCTGATCAACAAGGTTCTGGTCGACGGCAAGAAGTCCACCGCCGAGCGCATCGTCTACGGTGCACTCGCCGGTGCAGAGGCCAAGTCCGGTTCCGATCCGGTGGCCACCCTCAAGAAGGCCATGGACAACGTCCGCCCGGCCCTCGAGGTCCGCTCCCGCCGCGTTGGCGGCGCCACGTACCAGGTTCCGGTCGACGTCAAGCCGGGCCGCTCCACCGCTCTGGCTCTCCGCTGGCTGGTCGGCTACTCCAAGGACCGCCGCGAGAAGACGATGATCGAGCGTCTCATGAACGAGATCCTCGACGCGTCGAACGGTCTCGGTGCCGCTGTGAAGCGCCGCGAGGACACCCACAAGATGGCCGAGTCCAACAAGGCCTTCGCTCACTACCGCTGGTAAAAATGATGTGAGAACGACGGCGGCTGCAGGCACCTGGGTGCCTGGGCCGCCGTCGTCCCAGATCGACAGACTAAGGGAGACAACGTGGCACAGGATGTGCTCACCGACCTCAAGAAGGTCCGCAACATCGGCATCATGGCGCACATCGATGCCGGTAAGACCACCACGACGGAACGCATCCTCTTCTACACGGGTGTGAACCACAAGATCGGCGAGACGCACGACGGCGCGTCGACGACCGACTGGATGGAACAGGAGAAGGAGCGCGGCATCACGATCACGTCGGCCGCCGTGACCTGCTTCTGGGACAACAACCAGATCAACATCATCGACACCCCGGGCCACGTTGACTTCACCGTGGAGGTGGAGCGCGCGCTCCGCGTCCTCGATGGCGCCGTTGCCGTCTTCGACGGCAAGGAAGGTGTCGAGCCGCAGTCGGAGACCGTCTGGCGTCAGGCCGACAAGTACGACGTCCCGCGCATCTGCTTCGTCAACAAGATGGACAAGATGGGCGCCGACTTCTACTTCACCGTCGACACCATCGTGAACCGCCTGGGTGCCACCCCGCTGGTCATGCAGCTGCCGATCGGCTCGGAGTCCGACTTCGTCGGCGTCGTCGACCTGCTGTCGATGAAGGCCCTCGTGTGGCCGGGCGACTCCAAGGGCGACGTCACCATGGGCGCCGCCTACGAGACCCGCGAGATCCCCGAGGACCTCAAGGAGCGCGCAGCGGAGTACCGCAACAAGCTCGTCGAGCAGGTTGCCGAGTCCTCCGACGAGCTCATGGAGAAGTTCCTCGAGGGCGAAGAGCTCACGCTGGACGAGCTCAAGGCCGGCATCCGCAAGATGACGGTCACCTCGCAGGCCTACCCGGTCTTCTGCGGTTCCGCCTTCAAGAACCGCGGCGTGCAGCCGATGCTCGACGCCGTGATCGACTTCCTCCCGGCGCCGTTCGACGTGCCGCCGATGATCGGTCACGACCCGTCGGACGATGAGAAGGAACTGACTCGCAAGCCGAGCCAGGACGAGCCGTTCTCGGCTCTGGCCTTCAAGATCGCGTCCCACCCGTTCTTCGGCCAGTTGACCTTCATCCGCGTCTACTCGGGCAAGGCTGTCCCGGGCACGCAGATGCTCAACACCACGAAGGGCAAGAAGGAACGCATCGGCAAGATGTTCCAGATGCACTCCAACAAGGAGAACCCGGTCGAGGAGATCGTGGCTGGACACATCTACGCCGTCATCGGCCTGAAGGATGTCACCACCGGCGACACCCTCTCCGCGACGGACGCCCCGATCGTCCTCGAGTCGATGAGCTTCCCGGAGCCCGTGATCTCCGTGGCCATCGAGCCGAAGACCAAGGGCGACCAGCAGAAGCTGTCGACCGCCATCCAGAAGCTCGCCGCCGAGGACCCGACCTTCACGGTCTCCCTCAACGAGGACACGGGCCAGACGGAGATCGGCGGCATGGGCGAGCTCCACCTGGACATCCTGGTGGACCGCATGAAGCGCGAGTTCAAGGTCGAGGCCAACGTCGGCAAGCCGCAGGTCGCCTACCGTGAGACGATCAAGAAGGCCGTCGACAAGGTCGACTACACGCACAAGAAGCAGACCGGTGGTTCGGGTCAGTTCGCCAAGGTGCAGGTTGCCTTCGAGCCGCTCGACACCCAGGAGAACGACGGCGAGCTCTACGAGTTCAAGAACGCCGTCACTGGTGGTCGCATCCCGCGCGAGTACATCCCGTCCGTCGACGCCGGCATCCAGGACGCCATGCAGTTCGGCATCCTCGCCGGCTACCCGGTCGTCGGTGTCAAGGCCACGCTCCTCGACGGTGCGTACCACGACGTCGACTCCTCGGAGATGGCGTTCAAGCTCGCCGGTTCCCAGGTCTTCAAGGAAGGCGCACGCCGCGCCAACCCGGTGATCCTGGAGCCGGTCATGGCCGTCGAGGTCCGTACTCCGGAGGAGTACATGGGCGACGTCATCGGTGACCTGAACTCCCGTCGTGGACAGATCCAGTCCATGGAGGATGCGCAGGGCGTCAAGGTCGTCAAGGCCCAGGTTCCGCTGTCCGAGATGTTCGGCTACATCGGCGACCTGCGCTCGCGCACCCAGGGCCGTGCTGTCTACAGCATGGAGTTCGACAGCTACGCCGAGGTCCCCAAGGCTGTTGCCGAGGAGATCATCCAGAAGTCCCGCGGCGAGTAATCGCCCACGGATCGACGACGAGTCCGAAACCCCGTACCGGGGCGGAGGGCATCGTGTCGGGGTGGCCGGCCGGCCACCCCGACACGGGGCGGACTGATGGGCCCGGACTACAACGGGCGCTGACGGAAACCAAAATTTAACGAAATAAACAAGCCCACAGTAGACTTGCATGAGTTTCGTCCACGAACCGCGTGGACGGGGTAAGTCTTCTGAATACGTTCTAGGAGGAACCTGTGGCGAAGGCAAAGTTCGAGCGGACTAAGCCGCACGTCAACATCGGCACCATTGGTCACGTTGACCACGGTAAGACCACGTTGACTGCTGCAATTTCCAAGGTACTGGCTGACAAGTACCCGGATCTCAACGAGCAGCGCGATTTCGGCGCCATCGACTCCGCCCCGGAGGAGCGCCAGCGCGGCATCACCATCAACATCGCGCACATCGAGTACGAGACGGAAGCGCGTCACTACGCTCACGTGGACGCCCCGGGCCACGCCGACTACGTCAAGAACATGATCACCGGTGCTGCTCAGATGGACGGTGCCATCCTCGTTGTGGCCGCCACTGACGGCCCGATGGCTCAGACCCGCGAGCACGTGCTGCTGGCCCGCCAGGTTGGCGTGCCGAAGCTGCTGGTGGCCCTGAACAAGTCCGACATGGTCGAGGACGAAGAGCTGCTCGACCTGGTCGAGATGGAGGTCCGCGAGCTGCTGTCGGACCAGGACTTCGACGGCGACGACGCACCGGTCGTTCGCGTTTCGGGCCTGAAGGCTCTCGAGGGCGACGCCCAGTGGGTCAAGGCTGTTGAGGACCTCATGGAGGCCGTCGACGAGTACATCCCGACCCCGGTTCGCGACACGGACAAGCCGTTCCTGATGCCGATCGAGGACGTCTTCACCATCACCGGTCGCGGCACCGTCGTGACGGGTCGCGCCGAGCGCGGCACGCTGAAGATCAACTCCGAGGTCGAGATCGTCGGCATCCGCGACGTCCAGAAGACCACGGTCACGGGCATCGAGATGTTCCACAAGCAGCTCGACGAGGCATGGGCCGGCGAGAACTGCGGCCTGCTGCTTCGCGGCATCAAGCGCGAGGACGTCGAGCGCGGCCAGGTTATCGTGAAGCCGGGCTCCATCACCCCGCACACGGACTTCGAGGCCAACGTGTACATCCTCTCGAAGGATGAGGGCGGGCGTCACAACCCGTTCTACTCGAACTACCGCCCGCAGTTCTACTTCCGCACCACCGACGTCACCGGCGTCATCACGCTGCCGGAAGGCACCGAGATGGTCATGCCGGGCGACAACACCGAAATGGTCGTCGAGCTGATCCAGCCGATCGCCATGGAGGACGGCCTCGGCTTCGCCATCCGCGAGGGTGGCCGCACCGTTGGCTCGGGCCGCGTCACCAAGATCCTCAAGTAAGCTTCTTACCTGATGATCTGACCTGACGGTCTACGATCGGCACCCCGCTGCTTCGGCAGCGGGGTGCTTTTCGTTTAATATCCGTCGTCCACAGGCACCCTTTTTCGTCGTCCCAATAGAATAAAGTGGGGCGTGCCGATGGAAGGGGAGTCATGGGGACGGTGCTGGTGCTGGTTCTGTTGCTGGCCGTGGTCTTCACGGGCGGTTGGCTGCTCGGACGCCACGCGAATCGCCGCGCTTCGGAGCGGGACCAACGGGAGAACCTGGCGTCTGCCTGGCAGGAGGGCCACGACGCCGCCGTCGCCTACCTCGTCCCGCCCGGCCAGCGCGGTCTGCCCGGCGCGACCCGCGCACCCGAACCGACGGGAGCCCCGCAGGCCCCGGTGGCCCCGCCACCGTCTCCTGCGAGTCCCGCGCCGAGCACGCCGTCCGCGGGACCGCCCCCGGTCCGGCCCGTCCCTGATCCGGCGGCGCGTCAGCTCCGCAACGTCAACATCGCACTCTACGTGGCGGCGGGCCTGCTGATCGGGGCAGGGCTGCTCTTCATCAGCTTCCCCATCCACCCGGCGGCCAAACTGTCGGTTCTCGGCTCCGTCGGCGCCGTCTTCTACGGCGGCGGCCTGGCGATCCACGCACGGAGCCGCGACCTGCGCGCGGCGGCCGCTGCGCTCACCGCCATCGGCCTCGCGCTCATCCCCGTGCTCGGTGTCGCCTGGTACATCCTGCTTCCCGTCCCCGCAGCGACCGCGTGGCTGGTCGCCTCGGCAGCGGGCTCGGCCGCCTTCGTCTTCGCGAGCGTGCGACTGCGCAGCCAGATCGTCGCGGTCGTCTCCCTGACCTTCTTCGTTTCGCTCGCATGGTCCGGGGGAGCAGTCCTGAATCGCGGACTGATCTGGTATTTCGTCTTCACGATGGTCTTGGCTGCGCTCGTCTCCGCGGCGGCAGTCGTCCGCCCGGCCTTCCTCGGGAGCATCTACCTGCGCACGTTCGTGGCCTCCCACCGGTTCCTGGTCCCCGGGTTGCTCGTCGCCGCGGTCCTGATGTCCTGGACGCTGTCGGCGGAAGACCTGCTGGTGGTGGGCGCGGCGGCCTCGACGTACTACGGGGCCATGGCCGTGACGGACGGTCGCACGGCGCGGGCCGTGGACCTCTCGATGCTCCGGCTCGTCGCCAGCGCGACTCTGCTGGTGGGTGTCTACGAGCTGTCCGGGACCGCCGAGCGGGTGGTCTGGGCGGCGCTGCTGATCGGACTCGCGCAGCTGCTGCTGGTCGCGTGCCTGCGCCGCGTTCATCGTCGGATCTACCGGCCGCGCACCTGGCGCGCCGAGGTGTGGGGATTCTCCTGCGCCTCTGCCGCGGTCGCGGTCTTCACCCATCCGGCCCTCCACGCCTCTCCGTTCGAGGGAGGCGATCCGAGGCTCGGCGCCGGGCTGGCGATCGCGGCGCTCGGCATCGGCATCGCCGGATACGTCGCGCGTCTCGGGGTCGTCCCCGTCCTGCTGGCCGTCGGCGCCGTGGCGATTCCGATTGGGCTGGCCGACGGGTCGCTCGGCGACGAGGCGTGGCGCGTCGCCGCGACCAGCGCGCTCGCACTCGGCGCGGCCGAGGCGGTCAGGCGACGGGCGGAGGGCATGCCCGGAAGCCCCCTCGCGGGCCCAGCCGGTACCTGGGGGCGGGTGCACCTGCTGCTGCTGCTGCCCTTCGTGCTGGGCCTGGTCATCGTCGCCGTACCCGGCCTGTCGGCCCTCGGAGCGTCGCCCGACACCGCAGGGCTCCGCCCGCAGCTGGTCCTGCTGCTGGCCGTGGCGGTGGCGGGCTGGCTGGGGCTGTCGCTGGCGACCCTGCGGCGGACGTCCGGCTCTACGGTTCGGCACGACGACGGCGCGGGGTCCCGGGTGCTCCATGTCGCCGGCGTTCTCGCGGCCGGCACCGGCGCCCTCGCGCTGCACGCCGTCGCCGCGGATGCCCTGTGGATGGGGATCCCCGTCGAGCGTCTGCTCTGGTGGGTGCTCCTGCTCGTGACCATGCCCAGCACGGCCTGGATCGTGCGTGCCCGCGATGGTGCGCGCACAGTGGCATGCCAGGCGGCCACCGGATCGGTGTGGCTGGTCGCACTCCTCGTGGCCGCCGGGCGTCCGGCCTGGCCCGAGCGCGGCTGGGCGTTCGAGGTCCTCCTGACGCTGGGGTTCCTCTACAGCGCGCTCCTCGTGTTCATCGCGCGGCGCCCGGGATTCCGCGCCGTGTACGTCGTGGCGGCGCAAGCGCTCCTGACGTGGCTCGCGCTGGACCTCGCCGGCCGGCTCGACGCAGACTGGCACGCCCGTATCGCACTCGGAGCCGCGACGCTTGCTGCGGGGCAGGCGGGACGCCTCCTGCTGCGCGGCGGGGGAGCCGCGGTGGCCGGGCGCCGGTCGATGAGCTGGGCCGCGCTGGGCCTGCTCCTTCTCGTCCCTTTCGCCTACATGCTCTTGACGGTGGACTATTCGACTAGTGGATCAGGCACGTTGGAGGGGGCTCGAGGGGCCGACCAGGCCTCGCTGTTGATCCAGCTCGGATGCCTGGCCGCCTATGCGTTGGTGCTCGCCCGCCGCGGCTTGAGCGGCGACGCCGCACGGTGGTCGCTGGCGGTCCCGCCGGTCGCCCTCGCTGCCGGTCTCCTCGCCGGGTCCGGGGCCATCGACCTGCGCCGCGGCGGGTGGCTCCCGACGCCGCTCTGGACGCAGCCGGCGGCGGCCGTCGCCCTCGCCGCCGGGACCGTGGCGTGCGTCGTGGTCGCGGATGCTGTTGCGCGGAGGGGTGCGGCGGTCGGCCGGGGCGGCGCGGAGCTGTCCTGCCCGTCCGCCGTCGCGGCAGTCTTCGCGGGGTTCGGGCTGTTCGCGGCCGCGGGAGAGCACTCGGCCTTCTCGGGGCTCGTCCTCGCAGCGGCCGCCTACGCGGCGGTTCGGCTCGCGTTCCTCTGGGAGCGGCCCGGTCTCGTGGGCGCCGCAGTCCTGATCGGCGCCGCGGCCGTGCACGGGTTGCTTCAGGATCCGCTGACCGGGCCGGGCCCCGTGTCCGCGGCGGTCTTCGGTTCGGGTGCGGTCGGGCCCGGGCTCTGGGCCCTGTCCTTCATGGCCGCGGCCTGCCTCTGGTGGGTGCTCGGCGCGCTGGGCCGGCGGAAGGCGGGGGTCTTCGGTGCGGCGGCCCCGTGGGCCCGGCGCGGCGGACTGCTCGCGGCAACCCTCGGAGCCCTGGTGGGGCAGGGAGGTGGAACGGCGCTCGTCGTCACCGCCTGCGTGATCGGCGCCGCGGCCGCCGTGTTGGCCGTGGGGGAGTGGCCGGCGCACTTCAGGCGTCTCGCCGAGCACGGCGCGGTGCTGATCGTGGCCGCCTACGCCGTCCGGCTCTGGCACGAGTTCGGCGACCCGTCCCTCTTCTGGACCCTCCAGGCGTTGACCGCCGTCTCGATCGGGTTGGCCGTGAGCGAGTACGTTCGACCGCCGGCAGCCGGCGGGGTGGACGGACTCGGGCGGCGCTATCTGCTCGGCGCCGCGGCCGTGCTGACCTGTTCGGCCCCGGTGGCGGTCTTCGCCGATGGCGGATGGTCGCAGTGGTGGGTCCTGGTGGGATTCGTGGGCTTCGTCATCGCGGGGCTCGTGCTCGGCGATCGTGTGCTGGCGTGGTGGGGCGCGGCCGGGGTGGCGGCGGCGCTGGCCTGGTTCCTTCGGGACTACAGTTTCATCCTGCTGGCGCTGCTGGCCGCCGTGCTGATCGCCTTCGCCCTGCTGTCGTTGCGCAGGCTGAACCGCGGCCGGCGGAGCGAGGGGACGGGACCCGCGGACCCGGGGTTGTAGCCGGAACCACAGGCATCCCGATTGGTTTTTGGGCGGCATCCGTGAAACACTAGACAAGTTGTTCAAGTGCCTCTCCATGTCTTGGCCTGCTCTCGGACGCCTTTCTGGCGGCCAGCAGCACAGGACCGGTTCCAGCAGAGATTGCGTCCCGCCCGGGATAATGCCCGGGGCAGGGTCGGATCCGACCGGAACGGAGCGGACCAAAACAAGCAGACCTCCGCGGGTAGACCGCATTCAGCGAATTTCGTTCGCAGAGAATGCGCGACACGCCCGACTACGGGGGTCGGACCCTGGCGGGGTGAGGAACCCGGATTCATCCGGATTCAGTCCGTGCGGGGCGTGCCGATCCGATGAGGATCACGTCTAGGGCACAGAAATTGTACAGAGAGTGCTATCAGAAAGAGGCATGACGCCATGGCGGGACAGAAAATCCGCATCCGGCTGAAGTCGTATGACCACGAGGTCATTGACGTTTCAGCCCGGAAGATCGTAGAGACGGTCACGCGCGCAGGCGCAACCGTAGTCGGCCCAGTGCCGCTGCCAACGGAGAAGAACGTGTACTGCGTTATCCGTTCGCCCCACAAGTACAAAGACAGCCGCGAGCACTTCGAGATGCGCACCCACAAGCGCCTGATCGACATCGTCGATCCGACTCCGAAGGCCGTCGATTCGCTGATGCGTCTCGACCTGCCGGCTGACGTCAACATCGAAATCAAGCTTTAAGGGGAGGTGCTGAGAGACTATGACCGCAACCCGTAATGTCAAGGGTCTGCTGGGCACGAAGCTCGGCATGACCCAGGTCTGGGACGAGAACAACGTTCTCATCCCGGTAACTGTCGTCCAGGCTGACTCCAATGTCGTGACCCAGCTGCGCAATGCAGACCGCGACGGCTACACCGCCGTCCAGATCGGCTACGGCCAGATCGATCCGCGCAAGGTGACCAAGCCGATGGCCGGCCACTTCGAGTCGGCCGGCGTCACGCCGCGCCGTCACGTGGTCGAGCTGCGCACCGCTGACGCCGAGTCCTACGAGCTCGGACAGGCACTCTCTGTCGAGGTCTTCGAGTCCGGCCAGAAAGTCGACGTCGTCGGCAAGAGCAAGGGCAAGGGCTTCGCCGGCGTCATGAAGCGCCACGGCTTCGCCGGTGTCGGCGCCTCGCACGGTTCCCACAAGAACCACCGCAAGCCGGGTTCCATCGGTGGCGCGTCCACCCCGGGCCGCGTTTTCAAGGGCCTCCGCATGGCTGGCCGCATGGGCAACGTCCGTCACACCACGCTGAACCTCACCGTTCACGGCGTGGATGCCGAAAAGAACCTCCTCTTGATCAAGGGTGCCGTTCCGGGCGCCCGCGGCCAGGTCGTCCTCGTGCGCTCTGCCGTGAAGGGAGCATAAGCAAATGGCTAACTCTGCACTGAAGGTCGATCTCCCCGCTGAGATCTTCGACGTCCAGACCAACGTTCCGCTGCTTCACCAGGTAGTCGTGGCCCAGCTGGCCGCTGCCCGTCAGGGCACGCACAAGGTCAAGACCCGCTCTGAGGTTTCGGGCACCGGCAAGAAGCCGTTCAAGCAGAAGGGCACCGGCCGCGCGCGCCAGGGCTCGATGGTTGGACCGCACATGGCCGGCGGCGCCATCGTCCATGGCCCGACCCCCCGCGATTACTCGCAGCGCACCCCGAAGAAGATGAAGGCTGCTGCACTGCGCGGCGCCCTCTCGGACCGCGCCCGCCACGATCGCATCCACGTCATCGAGTCCGTGGTCTCCGGCGACAAGCCGTCGGCCAGGGGAGCGCTGGCTACCCTGCGTGCTCTCACTGAGCGCAAGAACCTGCTCATTGTCATCGACCGTGCCGACGATGTTGCCGCACTCTCCGTGCGCAACCTCGAGAAGATCCACGTCATCTACGTCGACCAGCTCAACACGTACGACGTGCTGGTTGCCGACGACGTGGTCTTCACCAAGGTCGCCTTCGATGCCCTGGTAAACAAGGAGGAAGCCAAGTGAGCGCCGCCTTCACCAAGTCTCCGCACGACGTGATCATTGCTCCCGTCGTCTCGGAAAAGAGCTACGGCCTGATCGACGAAGGCAAGTACACCTTCCTGGTCGACCCGAACTCGAACAAGTCCGAAATCAAGTTCGCCGTGGAGAAGATCTTCGGCGTCAAGGTTGATTCGGTCAACACCCTGAACCGTGCCGGTAAGCGCAAGCGCACCCGCTTCGGTTGGGGCGAACGCAAAGCTACCAAGCGTGCGATCGTCTCACTGAAGGAAGGCACTATCGACATCTTCGGCGGTCCGCTTTCTTAAGCGGAGACCACTTTAACGAGGAATAAAAATGGCTATCCGTAAGTACAAGCCGACGACGCCGGGCCTGCGTGGCTCCTCCGTCGCCGACTTTGCAGAAATCACCCGGACCACTCCGGAAAAGTCGCTGGTTCGCCCGCTGACTAAGTCCGGTGGTCGCAACAACAGCGGCAAGATCACCACCCGTCACAAGGGTGGAGGTCACAAGCGCGCCTACCGTCTGATCGACTTCCGTCGTCACGACAAGGACGGCGTTCCGGCCAAGGTCGCTCACATCGAGTACGACCCGAACCGCACCGCCCGCATCGCGCTGCTGCACTATGTCGATGGCACCAAGCGTTACATCATCGCCCCGAACAAGCTCGTCCAGGGCGCGGCGATCGAGGCCGGTCCCAACGCTGACATCAAGCCGGGCAACAACCTGCCCCTTCGCAACATCCCGGTCGGTACCGTGATCCACGCTGTGGAGCTGCGGCCGGGCGGCGGTGCCAAGATGGCCCGTTCTGCCGGTGCATCGATCCAGCTGGTCGCCCGTGAGGGCAAGTTCGCCCAGCTGCGTCTGCCGTCGGGCGAGATCCGCAACGTCGACGTCCGCTGCCGCGCGACGATCGGCGAGGTGGGCAACGCCGAGCAGGCGAACATCAACTGGGGCAAGGCCGGCCGCAACCGCTGGAAGGGCATCCGCCCGACCGTCCGCGGTGTGGTCATGAACCCGGTCGACCACCCGCACGGTGGTGGTGAGGGTAAGACCTCCGGTGGCCGTAACCCGGTCAACCCGAACGGCAAGAAGGAAGGCCGTACCCGCCGCCCGAACAAGGACAGCGACAAGCTCATTGTGCGTCGTCGTCGTACCGGCAAGAACAAGCGATAGGAGCCTGGAGACATGCCACGCAGCCTGAAGAAAGGCCCCTTCGTAGATCAGCACCTCTACCTGAAGGTCGTTGCTGAGAACGAAAAGGGCACCAAAAACGTCATCAAGACGTGGTCCCGCCGTTCGATGATCGTGCCCGACATGCTCGGTCACACCATCGCCGTACACGACGGACGCAAGCACGTGCCGGTGTTCATCACCGAGTCGATGGTCGGGCACAAGCTCGGCGAATTCGCTCTGACGCGGACGTTCCGCAGCCACGTGAAGGACGACAAGAAGGGCAAGCGCCGCTAGGTCCCGCAAGGGACCAGGTGCTTTGCACTTCTTCGATAGACGAGAGAAGGAAAGCAATGGAAGCCAAGGCTATTGCGCGCCATATCCGCGTGACGCCTATGAAGGCCCGGCGCGTCGTCGACCTTGTTCGTGGCAAGCAGGCGAATGAGGCGCTGGCGATTCTGAAGTTTGCCCAACAGGGCGCTTCTGAGCCGGTCTACAAGGTAGTCGCTTCGGCCGTCGCCAACGCTCGCGTTGCCGCCGACCGTGCAGGTGTTGCGTTCAACGAGGACGAGCTGGTCATCAGCGAAGCCTTCGTGAACGAGGGCGCCACCATGAAGCGGTTCCAGCCGCGTGCCCAGGGCCGCGCGTTCCGCATCAACAAGCGCACCAGCCACATCACCGTGGTTGTTTCGACCACGGAGAAGGGTGGGGAGAACTAAATGGGTCAGAAGATCAACCCGAATGGATTCCGACTCGGCATCACCACCGACCACGTGTCGCACTGGTTCGCCGATTCCAGCAAGCCGGGTCAGCGCTACAAGGACTTCGTCCGCGAGGACGTCAAGATCCGCGAGCTGATGACCACGGGCATGGAACGTGCCGGCATCGCCAAGGTGGAGATCGAGCGTACGCGTGACCGCGTCCGCGTCGACATCCACACCGCCCGCCCGGGCATCGTCATCGGCCGCCGCGGCGCCGAGGCCGAGCGCATCCGTGGCGAGCTGGAGAAGCTCACGAGCAAGCAGGTTCAGCTGAACATCCTCGAGGTCAAGAACCCCGAGATCGAAGCTCAGCTGGTTGCCCAGGGCATCGCCGAGCAGCTTGCTTCGCGTGTGGCGTTCCGCCGCGCGATGAAGAAGGCCATGCAGTCCGCCATGCGCGCCGGGGCCAAGGGCATCCGTGTCCAGTGTGCCGGCCGTCTCGGCGGCGCCGAAATGTCGCGCAAGGAGTTCTACCGCGAGGGACGCGTGCCGCTGCACACCCTGCGTGCGAACATCGACTACGGCAAGTTCGAAGCCAAGACCACCTTCGGCCGCATCGGCGTGAAGGTCTGGATCTACAAGGGCGACGTGACCGCCAAGGAGCTGGCTGCTCAGGCTGCCGCTGCTCCGGCCCGTGGTCGCGGCGGTGACCGCGGCGGACGCGGCCCCGGCGGCGGTGGCGGCGAGCGCCGTCGTCGTAACGACCGCAACACCGGCGCCAAGGTCGAGGCTCCGGCTGCCGCAGAAGGAGGACAGGCGTAATGCTTATCCCACGCCGAGTCAAGTACCGCAAGCAGCACCACCCGAAGCGTTCGGGTGCGGCGAAGGGCGGCACCACGGTCTCGTTCGGTGAGTACGGTATCCAGGCTGAGACGCCGGCATACGTGACGAACCGCCAGATCGAGGCTGCTCGTATCGCCATGACGCGCCACATCAAGCGCGGCGGAAAGGTCTGGATCAACATCTACCCGGACCGTCCGCTGACCAAGAAGCCGGCCGAAACCCGCATGGGTTCCGGCAAGGGTTCGCCCGAGTGGTGGGTCGCCAACGTCAAGCCGGGACGGGTTCTGTTCGAGCTCTCCGGTGTCAGTGAAGAGGTGGCTCGCGAGGCTCTGCGCCTGGCGATCCACAAGCTGCCGTTGAAGGCACGCATCGTGCGCCGTGAGGGTGGTGAATGAGAATGGCAATTGGATCCAAGGATCTTGCTGTTGAGAAGCTGGAAGGCCAGACCAACGAGGCTCTCGTTGAGGAGCTGAAGAAGGCCAAGGAGGAGCTGTTCAACCTCCGATTCCAGTCGGCCACCGGCCAGTTGGAGAACCACGGTCGTCTGAAGTCCGTCAAGCGCGATATCGCCCGCATCTACACGGTGCTGCGCGAGCGCGAGCTGGGCATTCGTGAGGACGTCGTGTCCCCGGCAGAGGACGCCAAGTAATGAGCGAGAAGGAGAACGCAGTGGCTGAGCAGGCAGAAGCCCGCGGTTACCGCAAGACCCTTCGCGGGTACGTGGTTTCCGACAAGATGCAGAAGACGATCGTCGTCGACGTGGAGGATCGCGTAAAGCACTCCCTGTACGGCAAGGTTCTGCGCCGCAACAAGAAGGTCAAGGCCCACGACGAGAACCAGAGCGCCGGCATCGGCGACCTGGTCGTCATCGCCGAGACCCGCCCGCTGTCCGCGGACAAGCGCTGGCGGCTCGTCGAGGTCGTCGAGAAGGCCAAGTAGGCCCTCTCGAAGATCTGGACTGATCTGGTACGACGCCGGCCCCCTCACCTCTCAGGTGAGGGGGCCGGCGTCGTTCTATATCACGGGTTTGGCGCTTGATGCCAGAATGCTCTAGACTGGGTGGTCTGTGCGTTCTGCGCGTCGGGACTATCCACCTCGGCGCCAGGCATTCGTGCGAGAGCCGGCCTTTCCGGCATCCACGGCATGGCCCTGCGACATTCGCCTCGGCCCTGCTTCACTCATGGCAGCTGACCTCGGTCGGCCGCGCAGTTTTGAAGCAGGGGTAAGCGCTAGTTTCAGGTTGTACATATCCGTTCCGCAAGGCTCTAGAAGAGAACCGGCGAGACGACAGGAGCAGATAGTGATTCAGCAGGAGTCGCGACTCAAGATCGCCGACAACACCGGTGCCAAGGAAATCCTTGCCATCCGTGTTCTCGGTGGATCCGGCCGTCGCTACGCAGGCATCGGCGACACGATTGTCGCCACCGTCAAGGATGCAATCCCTGGCGGCAACGTCAAGAAGGGCGATGTGGTCAAGGCCGTCATCGTCCGTACCAAGAAGGAACGCCGCCGTGCGGATGGTTCCTACATCAAGTTCGACGAGAACGCAGCCGTCATCCTCAAGAACGAGGGCGAGCCGCGCGGTACCCGTATCTTCGGGCCGGTCGGACGTGAACTTCGCGACAAGAAGTTCATGAAGATCGTTTCCCTTGCTCCGGAGGTGCTGTAAGCATGGCTGCAAAGATCAAGAAGGGTGACCTGGTTCAGGTCATCACCGGCGCCAAGCAGGAACGTGGCGGCGACCGCGGCAAGCAGGGCAAGGTCCTGAAGGTGTTCCCGGACGCGAACCGCGTTCTCGTCGAGGGCATCAACCGCGTCACCAAGCACGTCAAGGCCGGTCAGAACTCCTCCGGTGCTGCCACCGGCGGTATCGAGGTCGTCGAGGCCCCGCTGCACGTTTCGAACGTCGCCGTGGTGGACCCGGAGACCAAGAAGCCGACTCGCGTTGGTTTCCGAGAGGAAACCGTCGAGAAGGACGGCGAGAAGAAGGCCGTGCGTGTTCGCTACGCCAAGGCTTCCGGAAAGGCTCTCTAATGACTGATGCAGCTGTGAAGACTCAGCCGCGCCTGAAGGCCAAGTACCTCTCCGAGGTCCGCGAGGCACTGCAGGGCGAGTTCAACTACGCCAACACCATGCAGGTTCCCGGTCTGACCAAGGTCGTCGTGAACATGGGTGTCGGCGAGGCCGCCAAGGACTCGAAGCTCATCGAAGGTGCTGTCCGCGACCTGACCGCCATCACCGGTCAGAAGCCGGTCGTGACCCGTGCGCGCAAGTCGATCGCCCAGTTCAAGCTGCGCGAAGGCATGCCGATCGGTACCCACGCCACGCTGCGCGGCGACCGCATGTGGGAATTCGTGGACCGCCTGGTCACCCTGGCGCTCCCGCGTATCCGCGACTTCCGCGGCCTGTCCCCGAAGCAGTTCGACGGCAACGGCAACTACACCTTCGGTCTGACGGAGCAGGTCATGTTCCACGAGATCGACCAGGACAAGGTCGACCGGGTCCGCGGTATGGACATCACCGTGGTGACCAATGCCAAGACTGACGACGAAGGCCGCGCGCTGCTCAAGGCGCTGGGTTTCCCGTTCACCACCGAAAACTAACTACGTTGCAGGTCCGCTTTCATAGCGGAAACCGCAACGAGGAAGGGCAGAAGCCCACATGACTATGACAGATCCTGTCGCAGATATGCTGACTCGTCTGCGCAACGCCAACTCGGCTTTCCATGACGCGGTTTCCATGCCGTCGTCGAAGCTGAAGCTGCGCGTTGCAGACATCCTGAAGCGTGAAGGCTACATCGCCGACTACGTCGAAGAGGCAGCAGAGGTCGGCAAGAAGCTGACCATCACCCTGAAGTTCGGCCCGAGCCGCGAGCGTTCCATCGCCGGCCTCCGCCGTATTTCGAAGCCGGGCCTCCGCGTCTACGCGAAGTCCACGAACCTCCCGCACGTGCTGGGCGGCCTCGGCATTGCCATCCTGTCCACGTCCTCCGGTCTGCTCACGGACCGTCAGGCAGCCAAGAAGGGTGTAGGTGGGGAAGTCCTCGCCTACGTCTGGTAACGGGAAGGGAGAACAGACAAATGTCGCGTATTGGAGTACGTCCAATCACCATCCCGTCCGGCGTCGAGGTCAAGGTTGACGGCAATGACGTCGCCGTGAAGGGCCCGAAGGGCGAGATGGTCACGACCATCTCGGCCATCATGTCGGTCGAGATCGAGGACACCACCCTGACGGTGAAGCGTCCCGACGAGACCCGTGAGGCCCGCTCGCTGCACGGCCTGACCCGCACCCTGGTCAACAACATGATCCTGGGTGTGACCGAGGGCTACAGCAAGAAGCTGGAAATCCACGGCACCGGTTACCGCGTTGTCGCCAAGGGCACGGACCTCGAGTTCGCCCTCGGCTACTCGCACCCGATCACCATCAAGGCTCCGGAGGGCATCACGCTTGCCGCCGAGGGCGCCAACAAGGTGGTTGTCTCGGGTATCAGCAAGCAGCGGGTTGGCGAGGTTGCTGCCAACATTCGTAAGCTGCGCCGCCCGGACCCCTACAAGGGCAAGGGCATCCGCTACGAAGGCGAACAGATCCGCCGCAAGGTCGGAAAGGCTGGTAAGTAATCATGGCTCTCGGAATTAAGGGCAAGAGCAAGTCGGCCGCTCGCGGCCGCCGCCACCTGCGCCTCCGCAAGAAGGTTACGGGTACCGCCGTTCGTCCGCGCCTCGTCGTGAACCGTTCGGCCCGCCACATGTTCGTCCAGGTTGTCGATGACAGCAAGGGCATCACCGTGGCATCGGCCTCCACCATGGAAGCCGATCTGCGCGCCTTCGACGGCGACAAGTCGGCCAAGGCCAAGCGCGTCGGCGAGCTCGTCGCCGAGCGTGCCAAGGCTGCCGGCGTCGAGACCGTCGTCTTCGACCGTGGCGGCAACAAGTACCACGGCCGCGTGGCCGCGGTTGCCGACGGCGCACGGGAAGGTGGGCTGGCACTGTGAGCGAAGCTACTAACGAGAAGGAAACCAAGGTGTCTGAAGCTACTGAGCAGACCGCCCAGGCGGAGAACACCGGTGGCCGTCGCGGCGAGGGCCGCGGTCGTGGCGAAGGCCGTGGCCGTGGCGAGGGTCGTGGCCGTGGCCGCGACTCCAAGGACAGCCGCAACGAGGACAAGGACAAGTTCCTTGAGCGCGTTGTGACCATCAACCGCGTTTCCAAGGTCGTCAAGGGCGGCCGTCGCTTCAGCTTCACCGCCCTCGTGGTGGTTGGCGACGGCAACGGTCTCGTCGGCGTTGGCTACGGCAAGGCCAAGGAAGTTCCGGCCGCCATCGCCAAGGGCGTCGAGGAAGCGAAGAAGAACTTCTTCCGCGTCCCCCGCGTCGGCACCACCATCCCGCACCTGGTGCAGGGCGAGGCCGCTGCCGGCGTCGTGCTGCTCCGCCCGGCCGCTCCGGGTACCGGCGTTATCGCCGGTGGCCCGATCCGCGCCGTGCTCGAGTGCGCGGGTATCCACGACGTCCTGTCCAAGTCCATGGGCTCGGCCAACCAGATCAACATGGTGCACGGCGCCATCGCTGCTCTGAAGGGCCTTGAAGAGCCGGCCGCTGTGGCCGCTCGCCGTGGTCTGGCCATGGACGAGGTCGTGCCGGCCCCGATGCTGCGCATCCTCAACGAGAAGGCAGGTGCTTAAGCTCATGGCGAAGAACCTGGTCCCCAGCGACGCAAAGCTGGCTATCACCCAGACCAAGTCCACCATTGGTGGCAAGCAGAACCAGCGCGATACCCTGCGTTCGCTCGGTCTCAAGCGGATCGGCCACACCGTGGTCCGTGAAGCTGATTCCGTGACCGTGGGTATGATCAACACGGTTCCGCACCTCGTGAAGGTTGAGGAGGCGAAGTAATCATGGCAAACAAGGAAAACGCACTCAAGATTCACCACCTGCGTCCCGCTGAGGGTGCCAAGACCGCCAAGACCCGTGTGGGTCGTGGTGAGGCATCCAAGGGCAAGACCGCAGGCCGTGGTACCAAGGGCACCAAGGCCCGTTACCAGGTGAAGGCAGGATTCGCAGGCGGCCAGCTGCCGCTGCACATGCGCCTGCCGAAGCTGCGCGGCTTCAAGAACCCGTTCCGTGTCGAGTTCCAGGTTGTGAACCTGGAGAAGATCTCGGAGCTGTTCCCGGAAGGTGGCGACGTCACCGTCGACGCTCTGGTCGAGAAGGGCGCCGTTCGCAAGAACCAGCCCGTCAAGGTCCTGGGCACGGGCGACATCACCGTCAAGGTGGACGTGAAGGTCAACGCCTTCTCGAAGTCCGCCGCTGAGAAGATCGCCGCTGCCGGCGGATCAGTGACCGAGCTCTAAAGGTCTTGTATCTCAGCTAGGGGAGGGTCCTCGGCGGCGCGGACATGGTCCGTGCCGCCGGGGGCCCTTTTCTCGTCCCCGGATATTGTCAAGAAGAATTTTCATGCATGACGCCGACCGGGTGAGTGCCATGTCACTGTTACCGGTAGACTCATCGAGTCACTTCGGCCACCGCCGATTCACTGTCTTCAGGAGGACGCTTGTTTAGCGCCATTGCCCGGGTATTCCGGACGCCTGACTTGCGACGCAAGTTGTTGTTCACACTAGGGATCATCGTGATCTACCGCATCGGTGTCTTCATTCCGACACCCGGCGTGGATTATGGAAACGTTCAGCAGTGCCTCGCGTTGGGGAACACCACGGGGGGCGTCTACGAGTTCGTCAACCTGTTCAGTGGTGGCGCCCTCCTCCAGGTCTCGATCTTCGCGATGGGCATCATGCCCTACATCACCGCGGCGATCATCGTGCAGCTGCTGCGCGTCGTCATCCCCCGCTTCGAGGAACTCCACAAGGAGGGCTCCAGCGGCCAGGCCAAGATGACGCAGTACACGCGGTACCTGACGATCGCCCTCGGCGTCCTGCAGGCGACCACGCTGGTCTCTCTGGCCCGCAGCGGGGTTCTGTTCCCCGGCTGCCAGGTCCCGGTCATCCCGAACGACAGCATCCTGGTCATCCTGCTGATGATCCTCACGCTGACCGCCGGCACCGTCTGCATCATGTGGATGGGCGAGATGGTCACGGAGAAGGGCATCGGCAACGGCATGTCCATGATGATCTTCGTGTCGATCGCCGCCGGCTTCCCGGCCTCCATGGGCAGCATCTTCCGCGCCCAGGGCTGGACCATCTTCCTGGCCGTCATCCTGATCGGTCTGGTCACCATCGGCCTGGTCGTCTTCGTCGAGCAGTCGCAGCGCCGGGTGCCGGTCCAGTACGCCAAGCGCATGGTCGGCCGCCGCTCCGTCGGAGGCTCCTCCACCTACATCCCCATCAAGGTCAACATGGCCGGCGTGATCCCCGTGATCTTCGCGTCGTCGATGCTCGCTCTGCCGAGCATGCTCGTCCAGTTCAACACGAACGACGACGGCACCCTGCCGGGCTGGGCCATGTGGGTTTCGACGTACCTGAGCACGACCAGCCCGCTGTACATGGCGGTCTATGTGCTCATGGTCATCGGGTTCACCTACTTCTATGTTTCGATCACGTTCAACCCGACCGAGGTCGCGGAGAACATGAAGAAGTACGGTGGATTCATCCCTGGTATCCGCGCCGGCAAGCCGACGGCGGATTATCTGCAGTACGTGCTCAGCCGCATCACGTTCCCGGGTTCCATCTACCTGGGGCTGATCGCGCTCACCCCGTTGCTCGCGATCGTGCTGATCAATGCAGACCAGAACTTCCCCTTTGGCGGCATCGCGATCCTCATCATGGTCGGTGTTGGTCTTGAGACCGTCAAGCAAATCAATGCTCAGATGCAGCAGCGACACTACGAAGGACTTCTGCGATGACTCGACTCCTCATTGTCGGCCCTCCGGGCTCGGGCAAGGGCACCCAGGCTGAACGAATCTGCGAGAAGCTGGGCGTGGTCGCCATCTCCACCGGCGACATCTTCCGTGCGAACGTCAAGGGCGGGACCCCGCTGGGCCTCGAAGCCAAGAAGTACATCGACGCCGGCGACTTCGTCCCGGACTCGGTGACCAACAACATGGTGCGCGACCGTCTGGCCCAGGCCGACGTCGAAGAGGGCTTCCTCCTGGACGGCTACCCGCGCACGTCCGCGCAGGTCGACGAGCTCGATTCGATCCTCGGAGACAACGAGCAGGAGCTCGACGCCGTGCTGATGCTGACGGTCGACGACGAGGAGCTCGTCACCCGACTCCTCAAGCGCGCCGAGATCGAGGGCCGCGCCGATGACACCGAGGACGTGATCCGCCACCGCCTGGCGCTCTACCACGAGCAGACGGCGATCGTCGTGGACCGCTACCGCGAGCGCGGCATCGTCCGCGAGGTCGATGGACTGGGCGACGTCGAGGACGTCACCGCCCGCCTTCTCGACGGCCTGGGCGGCAACGCATAGCGTTCTCCCGCATGAAGACCACGGCAGCCCCCGCACCCGCGTGCGGGGGCTGCCGCCGTCGTTCGCGACGGCACCCGCAGACCGTCGCAGGCGACGGGACCACACTCCGGCAGGGCCGGGGAACAGAGAAGAAGGACTTGACGCAATGAGCTTCCGCTCGTCGAAGATCGAATACAAGACGAACTCGCAGATCCTGAAGATGCGCGAGGCCGGCCTGGTGCTGGCCGAAGCGCTCGACACGACGGTCGCCGCTGCGAAGGTCGGCATGACGACGAAGGAGCTCGACGAGGTCTTCGAGTCCGTCATCACCAAGCACGGCACGACCAGCAACTTCAAGGGCTACCACGGCTTCCCCGCGACGATCTGCGCCTCGGTCAACGAGGAGGTCGTCCACGGGATTCCGGGCGACCGCGTCCTCGAGGACGGCGACGTCCTCAAGATCGACGGCGGCTGCATCGTCGACGGCTGGCACGCGGACTCGGCCCGCACGGTCATCGTCGGCACGGCCGACCCGGAGGACCAGCGGCTCTCCGACGTCACCGAGGAGGCCATGTGGGCCGGCATCGCCGCGCTCGCGGAGGCCCGGTTCGTCGGCCAGATCGGCGAGGCCATCGACGACTTCGTCTCCGGCCGCGAGGGTAAGCGGCTCGGCATCCTTGAGGACTACGTCGGCCACGGCATCGGCTCCGAGATGCACATGCCGCCGGACGTGCTGAACTACCGCTCCGGCCACCGCGGTCCGCGCGTGAAGCCGGGCATGTGCCTGGCGATCGAACCGATGCTCGTGCGCGGCAACATCGAGACGGCGGTCCTCGAGGACGACTGGACGATCTCCACCACCGACCGGTCCCGCGCCTCGCAATGGGAGCACTCGGTCGCCGTCACGATGGGCGGCATCTGGGTCCTCACCGCGCACGACGGCGGGGCGGAGCGACTCGCCAAGTACGGCGTCACTCCGTCGCCGGTGGTGCCGTAGCAGGACCCCCGGAAGGCCCCGGGGCCGATCGGCTGCCCGCTTCGGCGGGGGAGCAGCCGTTCGGCCGCGGGGTCTTTGCGTCTACGCGGGGTGCTCGGAGCCGCCGGCTCGCGACCGCCCGACGGAGACCATGTGTCCGACGTCGCATGAAGTCGATTTCAGTTTCAGCAGCGGAGCCGGTAACCTTGATTGTTGGTTGTCTCTACGCGCGTGCCCAAAAAACAGCTCCTTGCGAGCTGGCAGGGCGGGAACGCGGAGGCAATCAGAAACTATCAACGCCGGGAGCGCAAGCAACCGGCACAAAAGTTAGCGGAGGATATGGCCAAGAAAGAGGGTGTCATCGAGGTAGAGGGCACCGTATCGGAAGCTCTGCCCAACGCGATGTTCCGCGTTGAGCTGCCGAACGGTCACGTCGTGCTTGCCACTATTTCGGGCAAGATGCGTCAGCACTACATTCGAATCCTTCCCGAGGACCGGGTCGTGGTGGAGCTCAGCCCCTACGACCTGAACCGCGGCCGAATCACATACCGCTACAAGTAGAGACAACTGCGCTTGCGAAGTGCACGGCCCCACACGGGGGCGCGCGTTCCGCAGGCGCTGAGGTGTTTACTGCTCCACTCAAAAACACATCGCAAAGGAAGATGCCTTGAAGGTCAACCCTAGCGTGAAGCCGATCTGCGAAAAGTGCAAAGTGATCCGCCGTCGTGGCGTGGTCATGGTGATCTGCGACAACCCACGCCACAAGCAGCGCCAGGGCTAATTCCCCGCACGGGAACCCCTGCGCGTAGTTAGTAATTTCGGCAGTACAGCGTCCACTACGCGGGACGCACACCCCCGGCACGGAGGCCGGGGACCGGGCAACCGGGTCGTACTGCTCCAGACCTCCGAATGAAGAACAGGAAGACAACCACTATGGCTCGTCTCGCTGGCGTAGACATCCCGCGCGAGAAGCGCGTGATCATCGCGCTCACTTACATCTACGGCGTGGGCAAGACCCGTGCAGAACAGACGATCGCTGACACGGGCATCGACCCGAACACGCGCGTCAAGGACCTCAACGACGATCAGCTGCTGCAGCTGCGCGACTACATCGAAGGCAACTTCTCGGTCGAAGGCGACCTCCGCCGCGAAGTGGCAGCCGACATCCGCCGCAAGGTCGAGATCGGCTCCTACGAGGGCATCCGCCACCGCAAGGGCCTGCCGGTTCGCGGTCAGCGCACCAAGACCAACGCGCGCACCCGCAAGGGTCCGAAGCGCACCGTCGCCGGTAAGAAGAAGTAAGACCGCTTTTAGCGGCCCTCAAGCCAAAAATTTCGTAGGAGTACATCAATGCCCCCAAAGACTCGTGGAGCGGTACGTAAGCCGCGTCGCAAGGACAAGAAGAACATCACGCTGGGCCAGGCCCACATCAAGTCCACGTTCAACAACACCATCGTGTCCATCACGGACCCGACCGGTGCTGTTATCTCGTGGGCTTCGGCCGGAGAGGTCGGCTTCAAGGGTTCGCGCAAGTCGACCCCGTACGCCGCTCAGATGGCTGCCGAGTCCGCTGCAAAGCGCGCTCAGGAGCACGGCATGAAGAAGGTCGACGTCTTCGTGAAGGGCCCGGGCTCGGGCCGCGAGACGGCGATTCGCTCGCTGCAGGCCGCAGGCCTCGAGGTCGGTTCCATCGCGGACGTGTCCCCGAGCGCTCACAACGGCTGCCGCCCGCCGAAGCGTCGCCGCGTCTAAGTTGCCTCTCAGCGGCAGGCACCGCGCCGCCGTCGTCACTGCCCAGGCAGGACGACGGCGGCCGGTGCCCGCCGGTGTGTCAACTCACTTCAAAGACGGACGCCACTCACGGCCAACGTCGTTTCCACCCACATGTGTTGCGTCATATAGCGGACGCTCGCTGAAAGGAAATGTAAGTGCTTATTGCACAGCGCCCCACCCTCACTGAAGAAGTGGTCTCGGACAACCGCTCCCGGTTCACCATCGAACCGCTGGAGCCGGGCTTCGGCTACACCCTCGGTAACTCGATCCGCCGCACGCTGCTCTCCTCGATCCCTGGTGCTGCTGTCACCAGCGTTCGCATCGACGGTGTCCTGCACGAGTTCACCACCGTTCAGGGTGTGAAGGAAGACGTCACCGAGCTCGTCCTGAACATCAAGAACCTTGCTGTGTCCTCCGAGCACGACGAGCCGGTTGTGGCCTACCTGCGCAAGCAGGGCCCGGGCGTCGTGACCGCGGCTGACATCACCCCGCCCGCCGGTGTGGAGTTCCACAACCCGGACCTGCACATCGCGACGCTGAACGCCGATGGCAAGTTCGACATGGAGCTGACCATCGAACGCGGTCGCGGCTACGTCTCCGCATCGCAGAACAAGAGTGCAGATCAGGAAATCGGCCGTATCCCGGTCGACTCCATCTACTCGCCTGTTCTGAAGGTCACCTTCCGCGTCGAGGCAACCCGTGTCGAGCAGCGCACCGACTTCGACAAGCTGATCGTCGACGTCGAGACCAAGGAATCGATCGTCCCGCGTGATGCTGTGGCTTCCGCCGGCACCACGCTGGTCGAGCTCTTCGGCCTCGCGCGCGAGCTGAACTCGGCTGCCGAGGGCATCGAGATCGGCCCGTCGCCGACGGACCAGGCCCTGGCCGCCGACATGGCGCTGCCGATCGAGGACCTGGACCTGACGGTCCGCTCGTACAACTGCCTCAAGCGCGAGGGCATCCACTCCGTGGGTGAGCTCGTGGCCCGTTCAGAGGCAGACCTGATGGACATCCGCAACTTCGGTGCGAAGTCCATCGACGAGGTCAAGGCCAAGCTGATCGACCTGGGTCTGAACCTGAAGGATTCCCCTCCAGGCTACGATCTGGCCGCGCACGCTGCCTCGATCGAAGATGACGACGCCGAGTTCGGTGACGAAGAGGCCTGAGGCCCTTCCCCCACATCAGTAGTTTTCAGTCCGACTTTCCCGCCGCGAGGCGCGGAAGCCCGGACTCCACTTGAGGAGAAATACCATGCCTACCCCCGCTAAGGGCCCGCGTCTCGGAGGCGGTGCCGCCCACGAGCGCCTGATGCTCGCAAACCTGGCTGCCCAGCTGTTCGAGCACAAGCAGATCACCACCACGGTTCACAAGGCCAAGCGCCTGCGCCCGTACGCCGAGCGCCTCGTGACCTTCGCCAAGCGTGGCGACCTGGCTTCGCGTCGCCGCGTCCAGGCCGCGATCGCTTCGCGCAGCCGCACCAACAAGAGCATTGTTTTCGAGCTGTTCGAGAACATCGCTCCGGTGATGGCCAACCGCGACGGCGGCTACACCCGCATCACCAAGATCGGCAACCGCAAGGGCGACAACGCCCCCATGGCCGTCATCTCCCTGGTGATGGAGCCCGTCTCGCCGAAGCAGGCCGTCGTGGCCGAGGCCGAGAAGGCCGCTGAGAAGGCTGCTCCGGCAACCGAGGCTCCGGCCGAGGAAACCGCCGAGGCACAGGTCGAGGAGACCGCCGAGGTTCAGGCCGACGAGGCCAAGGCCGAGGAGACCAAGGAGGCCTGAGCTCGCTGAGCTGACCTCCGCGCGTCTTCCGCGCTGCAGGGCCCGCACCCTTCCGGGGGTGCGGGCCCTGCGCCTTTTAAGGACGGGCTCTACTCCAGGAGGCTGTGCACGGGCGGCCCCGCGCCGAGGCCGACCTTCTTCAGGCTCAGTTCCGCTCGCGCGGCGAGGCTCAGCGGTTCGACGCCGTCCGTCAACTGGGCGTGCACGAGGCGGTCGAGCACTGCGCCCACCAGGGGAGCGGTGGTGCGTACGGCGACCGCGAGGGTCTGGGCCGAGGCCGCTCCGCCGTGGACCACGATGTTCCTGTTCCGGTAGAGGCGGCGGAACGCCAGCTCCATCTGGAGCTTCACTGCCGTGAGAGTCCCGGACTTGTCCTTGATCAGCTGGAGCATCCGCTCCTGCGCCGCCCGATCGCGCGGATCCGACAGACTCAGATTCCCCGTCGCCCGGAGCTGTTGGAGCAGGTGCCCACACCGTTCGTGGTTGCTCGCTGCACCTTCGAGACGCAAGTCCAGAGCGGTGACGTCCTGCCGTTTGGAGTACGAGAGGCTCGTCAACTCGGCTCGCGGCCACGAACAGGTCGCGAGCAGGGCGGCCCGTGAAGTTGCGACGAATCCGCGTCCTTTCTTGACGTCTAGGGGATTCTCGGAAGTGAACAGCAGCCCTTCGAGGGCGGACCATCCATTGACAATGGGCTGCCCGGGCGAGCTGCTGTTGTTGAGGGACGAGGCCAGCTCGAGGGCGTCGTCCAGACGGCTGACGGTGGATCCGACGGCGTGCACTCGGTCGCCCGCTCCCAGAGAGTGCAGGAAGATGCCCCGATGGACTTCCTCCAACGGGAACTGTCGAGTCGCACCGGTGGCATGGTTGAGGATCCAGACGATCCCAGCTGACGCGATGTTCCGGTACCCGGGAACGAAGCTGCTGCGTGCGAGAATCCGCCCGCGAATCGCGGAAGCTTCCTGGAGGGCGGAGTGCTCGTCCATGGCGCTCAGCACGTACCGGAAGCCGCCCATGAAGTAGACGCCCTTCGTCAGGGCCTTCCGGGAGTCGCCGAGCCAGAGTTTGATCGCCGGGGCGTCCTGCCAGGCCGGATTCGAACGAGCGACGTTTGCCCGCGGCATCGAGGTGAACGGGATTGCGACGGTGAAATTCGTCGGCTTCTGCCGTCGCAGGGCGTCGGCGGATTCGAGCATTTCCCCCAGCGGCACGCAATTCTGTATGTGATCGGTGATCCAGCCGTGGAGCATCGTCATGCTGTAGCCGGTGTCGAGGAGGGTGGCCGCGACGGCCCGAGCGGCCCGTTCGGCTCCAGGTGGAGAATTCGAGTCAATCGCGTCCCGCCAGAACTTCAGATATTGGCGCTTCGTCTGCTTCGTGAGCTGTTCGAGCGATTGCCAGTGCTCGGAGCCGTACGGGACATTCGTCGACAGCTCGGCGTTGATGAGTTCTGTCTTCTTCGGTCCGCCGATGCCGGGGTCCGTGGCCATCAGGGTGCCGAGGTCTGCGGCCAGATTCTTGATCGCAGCCGGGTGCAGGACACCTTCGCTCTGCCAGCGCGAGGCGTCGAGGAGCTCGGTGAGCGTCGAGAGCGTGCCGGCCTCCCAGAGCCGGCGCTGCCAGGGCGCCGACGCGAGGAAGAAGTCCTGCAGCCGGGTGGCGATGTGGGTCGCGTAGATGTCCTGGCCGATGATCCGCGAGGTCCGCGGCTTGCTGGATTTGCCGGTATCTGCCATGGCTTCCTGACTCCGTATCCAGTGGTCGGGGTGTCCCGGTCCGCGGCGCGGCCGGGGTACGTCCCCATAGAATGGTCGTCATGTGTCCGAACGATCCTCTTGCCGCAGCCGGTCTCGTCGTCCCGTCCACCGCGGACGGGCACGACGGCGGCGCGTCCGCTCCGGCACTCGTCCGCATCAAGGTGCTGCTCGCCTACGACGGCGCCGAGTTCTCCGGCTGGGCCGTCCAGCCCGGCCGGACCACGGTGCAGGGCCGGCTCGAGGAGGGGCTCGAGCTGCTGGTCCGCCGCCGCGTGCGCACCACGGTGGCCGGCCGCACCGACGCCGGCGTGCACGCCCGCGGCCAGGTCGCACACTTCGACCTGACAGGGGACGAGGTGGCGGGGCTCTCCCGCGGCCGCGACATCGACCCGTTGCGCTCTCTGCTGCGCCGCCTGCGCGGTGTCCTCACCCGGCACGGGCAGGCGATCCTGATCCGTTCCGTCGAGGTCGCATCCGAAGGCTTCGACGCCCGCTTCTCCGCGCTCTGGCGCCGGTACTCGTACCGCATCGCCGACGGCCCCGACCGCTGGGATCCGCTCGAACGCCGCACGACCCTCTGGCACGCCGACCCCGTCGACGTCGCCGCGATGAACGCAGACGTCGGCGCCCTGCTGGGCCAGCACGACTTCCTGAGCTTCTGCAAGCCCCGCGAGAGGGCGACGACGATCCGCACCCTCACCGACTGCCGCTTCGAGCGCGGGGCGGACGGGGTGATCACGGCCCACCTGCGGGCGGACGCGTTCTGCCACAACATGGTGCGGGCCGTCATCGGCGCGGCGCTGCGCATCGGCGACGGCCGCGAGCACGCGGGGTGGATGGGCGAGCGCCTGGCCGCCCGCGTGCGCGACGCGAAGTCGATCCTGGCGGCGCCCCACCCGCTCGTGCTCGAGGAGGTCGCCTACCCGGACGAGGCCGCGGAGCTGGCCGCCCGCGCCGAGCTGACCAGAGCCCGCAGGGTGCCGGCGGATGCGGGTGGTCCTGCGGACGGTCCGCGGGGTTCCCCCGGAGCCTGAGGTCGGGTCAGCGGTCAAAGAGCGGACTCTCGAGGATGTTGATCACGGCCGGACCCATGACCACGATGAAGATCGTGGGGAAGATGAAGAACAGCAGCGGGAAGAGGATCTTCACCGGCAGTTTCATGGCCTTCTCCTCGGCCCGCTGCCGGCGCTTCACGCGCATCTGGGCCGCCTGGGTCGCGAGCACGCGGGAGATGCCGATCCCGTAGCGGTCCGCCTGCGTGACGGCGCGGACGAAGGACCGCAGGTCGGAGACGGTCGACCGCTCGGCCATCGCCTCGTACGCCTCGCGCCGGGACCGGCCCACCTGCATCTCCTGCAGGGTCCTGCCCATCTCCTGCGCCATGGGGCTGCTGCCGCGCGCTGCGACCCGGGACATGGCTTGCTCGAGCCCCAGGCCCGCTTCGACGGCGATGAGCAGCTGGTCGAGGACGTTCGGAAGCTCCATCAGGATGGCCTCCTGGCGCTTGATCGATGCGTTCCACACCAGCAGGTCGGGCAGGAAGTAGCCGAATGCCGTGAGCAGGATCCAGGCCGCGACCGTCGACGGCCCGGGGGAGACCAGCACCACCAGACCGCCGAGGAGGAATCCGCTGAACGCCGCCAGCGGCTTCGCGGTGATCAGCCGGTCCAGGGGCCACGACGTCGGCCGGCCGGCATAGGCGAGCAGGCGGTCGAGCCGGGCCTCGTAGGTCCCCGGGGTGATGCGCCGGGCCAGCTCGGCGAAGCTCCGGGGGCCGTGGACCGGTCCGGCGTCGTCGACCGCCGCGCGGGCCAGGTTCTGCTTCACGAGGGCGAACTGCCGCCGGTCGACGGAGAACAGGCCGTAGGCGAGCACGGCCACGGGGAACACCGTCAGCGCGATGGCCGTCCAGCCGAACCAGGTGATGGTCATCCGGGCTCCTAGAATTCGATCCGGGTCATGCGGAAGAGCACCAGCGACCCGATGCCCAGCATCAGGACGCCCACGACCAGCATGACGATGCCGAGGGGGTGCGTGACGAGCTGTCCCACGTAGCCCGGATTCGCGACGGACATGAAGGCGGCGAGGGCGAACGGCAGCGCGATCAGGATGTAGGCGGAGATCCGGCCCTCGGCGGACAGCGCCCGCACCTGGCCCTTGATCTGTGCCCGTTCGCGGATCGTGGCGCCCACCTGGTCCAGCACGCGGGCGAGGTCGCCGCCGACCTCCTGGTTGATTCGGATGGCCTCGGCGACCCAGGCGAAGTCGTCGGAGCGCATGCGATCGGACGCCTGGAGCATGGTGCTCTCCAGCTTGCGGCCGACCCGGGCCTCGTTGACGACCCGGCTGAGGACCTCGCTCATCGGCGCCTCGAACTCGGTGGCCGCCGCGTCGAACGCCCGCAGCACCGAGTGCCCGGCACGCAGGCTGCCGGCGAGTGTCATCAGCAGGTCCGGCAGCTGCTCCTCGAAGGCCGCCCGCCGCCGGTCGGCGCGCACGCGCAGCGCGACGACGACGGCGACCGGCACGGCCAGCGCGAACAGAACGGCCAGGCCCGGCCCGGACAGGGCCCCGCCGAAGGCGCCCGCGACGAAGGTCCCGATGGCGGTGAGGACGACGACCTCGGCCGGCGACTGGCGCACGCCGGACTGCTCGAGGGCGTCGGCGCTGAGCCAGCCCCGGCCGCCGGCGCCGAGGCGGGCCTCGACCGCCGTGACGGCGGCTCCGCCGACGCGTGCGAGAGCCGACGAGTCCTCGACGGCGCCGACCGGCCGCCGTCGCAGCCGGGAGACGCGGGATGTCGCGGGGCGGAAGAGAACCAGGACGACGAGGCCGAGCGCCGCCAGGGACGCGACGAGGCCGCCGGCGAGGAGCCAGCCTTCCGGGGTCATCGCGGGCCGCCGTCGAAGAGGCCCGCCGGGAGGCTGACGCCCACGTCGTGGAAGTGGTCCACGAACCGGGGGCGGACGCCGGTGGGGACGGGGCGGCCGAGGAACCGGCCGTGCGCGTCGACGCCGGCGGCGTAGTCGAACGCGAACGCGTCCTGGAGCGTGATGATGTCGCCTTCCATGCCCTGGACCTCGGTGACGTGGGTGACGCGCCGGGTGCCGTCGCGCAGGCGGGTCAGGTGCACGATCAGGTCGACGGCGGAGGAGATCTGCTCGCGGATGGCGCGCAGGGGCAGGTCCATGCCCGCCATGAGGACGAGGGTCTCCAGACGGGCGATCGCGTCGCGGGGAGCGTTGGCGTGGACTGTGGAGATGGAGCCGTCGTGGCCGGTGTTCATGGCCTGGAGCATGTCGAGGGTCTCCCCGCCGCGGACCTCGCCGACGATGATGCGGTCCGGCCGCATGCGCAGCGAGTTCCGCACGAGGTCCCGGATGGTGACGGCGCCGCTGCCCTCGATGTTGGCCGGACGGGATTCGAGGCGCACCACGTGGTCCTGCTGGAGTTGCAGCTCGACGGCGTCCTCGATGGTGATGATCCGCTCGTCGTTGGGGATGAAGGAGGACAGGACGTTGAGCAGGGTGGTCTTGCCGGTGCCCGTGCCCCCGGAGATGACGATGTTGAGCCGGGCCTCGACGCACGCGCGCAGCAGGTGGGCCATCTCCGGGGTGAGGGTGCCGTAGTCGGTCAGGTTCCGTACGGTCAGCGGGACGGCGCCGAACTTGCGGATCGTCAGGCTGGGCCCGTTCACCGCCAGCGGCGGGATGATGGCGTTCACGCGGGAGCCGTCCTCGAGGCGCGCGTCCACGAGCGGCGAGGACTCGTCGATCCGCCGCCCCACCCGGGAGACGATCCGTTCGATGACGCGGCGCAGGTGCTCGTCGGTGCTGAAGCCGGCGTCGACCTCCGCGAGCCGCCCGTGGCGCTCGACGAAGATCTGCCGGTGGTCGTTGACCATGATCTCGGTGACGGAATCGTCGTCGAGGAGCCTTTGCAGCGGCCCGAGCCCGAGGACCTCGTCGCCGATGTCGCGGATGAGGCGCAGGCGCTCCTCCGGGGTCAGGGGGACCTGCTCGGCGTCGATTGCACGGCTCAGCTCGTCGCGGGCCAGCCGGCGGAGGGCGTCCTCGGTCATGTTCGGGTCGCTGATCCGCGAGCCCAGCCGTTGGAACAGCGTATCGGCGGCGCGGGCCTTGAGGCCGGCGAGGGCGTCCCGGTTCCGGGAGCCGGTCGTCCGTTCGGCCGGCTCGCGGTTCCGCGCCGGCTCCGGCACCCCGACGGCTGGTTCCGGCGTGTGCGCGGAGCCGGCGGTGGGCGCGTCCGCCTCCCGCGGCGCCGTGTCGGCGCCGGCTACGGCCGGATCGCCGGTCGGCTCCGGGGGAGCCGGGTGCGCGGGGGCTGCGGCCGGGGCGCCGCCGCCCCCGTTGCCGCGGTTGGCCTTCAGGCGGTCGGAGAGTCTCATGCCACGACCTCCCGCCGGTGCAGCTGCCGCAGTCGCTGCTGTTCCTCGGCGCCGAACCTGTCGACGAGTTTCGACAGGCCGCGGAAGGCGCTGTCGTGCCGGCCGTCGGCGAGGTGCGGGATGCCCCGGTTGGTGCTGAGGGGGACCGTCCGCGAACGGGGGATGACGACGTCGACGGGCGCGCCGAGCGTCGACTCGATGTCGCCGATCGTCAGGCCGCTGCGCTTGTCGGCGAGGTTCACGACCGTGTGGCGGCCGCGCGGGACGAGCTGCAGTTCGCTGAGCACCGCGAGCGCGTTGTTGGTGCCTCGGACGCTGGGCACGTCCATGCCGCAGATCCAGACCGCGGCGGTGGTGCGCTCGAGTGCCGCGAGCAGGTGTTCACCGAGGCCGGGGGCCGAGTCGATGACGACGTAGTCGAACTCGACGGCGAGCTGGTCGATCACGAATCCGATCTGCTCGGGGGAGAGGTGGTCGGCCTCGGCCGGCGTCCGGGGCCCGCACAGG
This sequence comes from Zhihengliuella salsuginis, assembly GCF_014651715.1. Lineage (GTDB taxonomy): Bacteria > Actinomycetota > Actinomycetes > Actinomycetales > Micrococcaceae > Zhihengliuella > Zhihengliuella salsuginis. The sequence goes on along the minus strand of NZ_BMXK01000004.1, from coordinate 242,477 downwards.
GCGTAGACCCCGTGCTCGGTCCGGGCCAGGTAGGCCTTGAGCACCACGGAGTCCTGGGCGGCCGCGTTGTGGGCGGCGTCCGTGATGACGTGCTCGGGCTCCAGGTTCAGCGCGCTGGCGACGTCGCCGAACTGGAGGTCGAGATCCACGACGACGACCCGCTGCGGGGCGACGCGGGCGAGCCCGACGGCCAGATTCGTCGCGATCGTCGTCTTCCCGACCCCGCCCTTGGGCGAGAGGACGGTGATGACCTCGGCGCGTGGACGCGCGGAGTCGGCGTCGGCCGGGTGCCTGCGGCGGTCGACGGCGGCGCATGCGCGCTCGATGGCGAGCCGCAGCGCGGCGGGATCGGCGTCGGCGGGCGCGACGTCGCGGATCCCGGCCCGCATCGCGGAGCGCATGAGCTCCGGGTCCTCGTCCGACTCGGCGATGAGGACCACGGCGACGTCCGGCGCCGACGCGGCGAGGCCGGAGGCCAGGCGCAGCGCCGTGTCGGTGGCGACGTCGGGCCCGATGACGACGACGTCGGTCGGCTCGCCGAGGCTGCGCCGCAGCACGTCGCCGGGCGGCTGGGAGGCCGCGCCGGCCCCGACGCGGTACAGGGACCCCGGGACGGCACTGTCGATGCAGGCCTGGAGGCGGGACTCCAACGGGTGGGAGTCGGTGATCAGCAGGAAGCGGCTCATTGCAGGATCTCCTCGATGCCCCAGACGTCGGTCTCCGAGTCGCTCGGCGGGGCGTCCTCGTGCTGTTTGGCGAGCCACGTCAACCCGAAGTCCTGGGTGAAGATGATCTGCCCGGCCTGGTCCGTGGAGACGGCGAAGGTCACGAAGGCCGATCCCGTGGGCAGCGCGGAGACGCCGTCGACGGTCTGCTCCTGCTGTTCCGCCGGGGCGATCTGGATGGCGGTGACGAGGACCTGCTCCATCAGCAGCTTGGTCCGCTGGTCCCTGGAACTGGTGGTCTCGCCGCCCTCGATGAGGAGTTCGTAGTTGCCGAACACCGCAACCCGGTCCCCGGCCCGGATCTTGCCGCCGACGACGCGCGCGGGGTCGAGGGCGACGGTCACCTCCTGGAGCCCCTCGGGGACGGGGACCGTCCCGGCTTCGAGCTGGTCGGCGGGGTCGACCAGCTTGTCGTCCAGCAGCTGCTCGCCGGCCAGCAGCGGCTGCGCGAGGACCCGACCGTCAGCGGTGTCGAGCTCGGACACCGCGCCGTCGGCGACGGCGTTGGCCGGCAGGGTGGCCGGCTCGAGGTGGTCGCCCAGCTCGGCGACACTGGTGCCGGCCTCGATATCCGAGGACGCGACGAGGACCTCCTGCGGATCCAGCCCGGCCTGCGCGCGCTCGTCCGCGCCGCGGACGTAGTTCAGGAGCAGGATGGCGCCTACCACGGCCAGCACGAGTGCGACGATGCCGCCGATGAGCCTGCTGTTCATTGCTCTCCTTGGGTTGTCGGCGCCTGGGGCGCCGTTCAGGTGCGGTGGTGGTTGGTGCTATTCGACGAGAGAGGGAGGGACGGTGACGCCGTAGTCGATCCCGCCGCCGCCTCCCAGTTCGTCCGGTTCGTACATCTCGACGAACTTCCCGTAGACGCCGCGGCAGTTGCCTTCGCAGCCGGGCGGCAGCGACGCGTTGTCGGGGTGCTGGTCGGGGGAGCCGCCGCCGGAGAATTTCCAGGCCTCGATCTCGAAGGCGGCGACGCCGGTGATCTCCCATTCCACGTTGGACCCGCTCAGACCGTTGGAATCGGAGATGACCGGGAAGTAGACGGTGGCCGCCCCGTCGGCGGTGATGGTGGCGATCCAGTCTTCGAGGGTCTCCTGGCAGATGGCTTTGACGCCGCCCGAGGCCGGCATCGAGTTGCCCGTGTCGCCCGGGTAGAGGGTTCCCTCGTCGACGTCGATGTGGACCTCGCAGCTGCCGTCGGGGTCCAGCCACCCCCAGTTGCCGGGGATGTCGCTGCCGTGGGGGTTGCAGGGGCTGGCGGCATAGGTCAGCCACTCCGCGACTCCGCCACCGCCGGCGAGGAATTCTTCGAGCGCGCACTCGGAGAACGCGAGGGGGAACGTGAAGTCGCCGATCGTCGGGCCTCCCCAGGCGGCGACGGCGCGGGCGCGGACGCCGACCGTGTCGGTGCCGAAGAGCTGGCCGAACCAGACGGCGGAGCCGTTGACATCTGGCCCGCCGGGTTCGCGGGCCTCGGTGATGACGGTGACCTTCCTCGCGGAGAGGTCGACGCCGGTGTTCGCCGCGGACGCGGCGTCGGCGGCGTTGGCGTCCGCCAGCGATTCGCCGAGCGCGGAGTCATTGGCGCAGGCGGCGGAGGCGGCATCCTTGGCGCACTCGTTGGCGACGCCGAGGGCGGCTGCGTCCGCGCTGTTCTGGAGCTCGGCCCGCTCCCAGAAGAGCTTGCCGAAGTCGACGGCGATCGCGGTGAACAACAGCAGCACGACCATGAGGCCGGCCACCATGACGGAGGAGCCGCCGCGTTCGTCGGCCATCCGGTGCCGTGTCACGCTTCGCATTGCATGGCCCCTTTGGCTTTGATTTCGGCGGGCAGCGGGAAGAGTCCGAGGAGCGGGTCGTTGGGCCCGGCGATCACGACGGAGATCGTGGCCCCCTCGGGGCAGCCGGCCTGCGACGCCGCGGCGCTGGTGATGTCGACGGTCGGCGACCCGGCGTCGGCGACGGCGAGCAGATCGAACGCGGGGTCCTCGTGGTGCAGGACGTAGGCGCGCGCGGCTGCGCGGGCCCCCTGCGTCGCGGAGATCTGCTGGTTGAAGAACCAGGCGTATTCGAGGATGCCGAAGATCAGGCCGAGCAGGATCGGGACGATCAGGGCGAACTCGACCGCGGAGCCCCCGTGTTCCTGGCGGAACGGGGCGGGCATTCGGGTCCGGGCCATGGCACTCCTCGCTGGTTCGACGGCGGATCCGTGGTGGGGCGGCCGGAGCCGCCCCACCACGGACTGGTGGATCCCTCTTTAGATCACAAGGCCGTCGAGGTAGGTCCCGATCCTGCCCCAGAGGTTGTTGAGGGCTCCGGTCATCAGGCCGGCGCCGATCAGGACGACGAGCGAGATGATGCCGATGGTCAGGCCGTATTCGACGGCGGTGGCGCCCTTCTCTTCGCGGCGCAGGCGTCCGCCGAGCGTCTCGAGGGCGAGGTAGATGTTGGCGAAGAACGTGTTCATGTCGAGAATCCCCATCGTTTCCAGGGCGGCGTCGGTCGCCACCTTCTTGTCTGTGCGTAGTCCCAGGGGATTCTCGAGCGTGCCCTCTGTCCGGGTCGACGCGCGCCGTTGCCGGCTCCTCGAAACGGTCCCCCAACCGCAGCGTCGTTTCTGGAGCTTAGGACTGGTCAGAGCGGGGTGTCCACGGGTACGGGGCCCGGCCGGGACCCGATATCCGCGACATTTCCCCGAGGCGAATCGCGCCCATTTCCAAGGGTGAAGAAATGGCGAATTCGTGCCGGATGCCGAAAAGAGGGTTCTGACGTGCAGAGATCGTAAATACCGGCCGCGATTCAATTCCTGGTCTGCGCTGGAGAAATGGTCGTTGAAAACCTCGTAGTTTTCCCCGTAGTGCGTGCCGCGATCCGGGGTGACTGTATGGACCATACGTGGATCACAGGGGTGGATACGGGGTGGTACGAGTCTTCCGGATACGGGTACGTGAACCTTCAATTACCCCTTGTTGGCGCCTGGGGACAGGCCAACTATTGGACTTGTCGTCGTCTCGACGGCGGCAGATCGCTTGCACACCCCGGAGTTTATTTCACCCCCCCCGATGGCTCCGGGGCGTGCCTGCGATCGGGCTTTCTGCGGGTGTCAACCCTTACACTGGTGTGCATGGGGAGAAGGCGGTCCGAAGGAGAAATCATCGGCCGCGGGGATGAACTGACGCGTCTCCGCGCAGCAGCCGAGGACGTCGCTGCGGGACACCACCGATTCGTGATAGTCGAGGGGCATGCAGGAACCGGCAAGTCGGCGGTCATGTGGTCGGCGCTCCGCGACTACTTGGACTGGCCGCGCAAGTTCGCGTCGCTCGAGTCGACGGACAGGTCCGTCCCCGGTTCGGCCGTCTGCCAACTGGTCCCGGGGCTGACTCCGGAGATGACCGAAGACGTTGCCGGCGCCGTCGCCTACTCGCTGTCCGTTCTGGACACCTTCGAGGAGCCGACGATCATCATCCTCGAGAACGCCCAGTGGACCGATCCCGTTTCTACGGCCGTCATGTCCGGCATCCTCCCGTACCTGGGCAACTACCCGGTCCTCTTCATCGGCACGGTGCGCCCCTGCATGGACGAGTCGGCGCAGCAGCTGGTCCGGGCCGCGCTGGCGCCGGCGACGTCGTCGTACATCGCGCTGCCCCCGCTGGAAGCGGACCAGACGCGGGAGTCGCTCGAGTCGATGCTGGGAGTGCCCGTCGGGCGGGATATCGCCCGGCGCTTCCACGAGGCGACCGGCGGGCTGCCGCTGCTGCTCGAGGAGGCGGCCCGCGCGCTGCACCCCGGCCGCCACGACGCCCACGCCGTCGCGGAGGCGCTCGACGTCTTCGAATCGCGCACGGCGCGCCGGGTCCGCGACTTCGACGCGTCCGTCGCCGACAGCCTGTCCTACCTGACGCCGACCGCCCGGCAGGTGCTGCGCCTGCTCTCGCTCAGCCCCGATTCGCTGACCGCCGCGCAACTGCAGCAGGCCTGCGCCCTGACCGACCTGCGGGCCGCCGACCTCCTGCCGCTGCAGGACTCCGACTTCATCCGGTGGGACCCGGTCGACTACGGCTACCACGTGTCCCTGGTGCCGATCGGGCAGGCGGTCCGGCACATGATGATGCCCGACGAGATCGCGGAGTGCCATCGTGCTCTGGGGGAGGCCGGGGACCTCGCCGCGGCACCGCTGCACCGCTTCCTGGGGCAGCACCCGGAGGCCCTCGGCGGGCGGGTGGCACCCGGCGCCGGAGACATCCGGGTCCCCGCGGAGATCGCCGAGGACATCCTGCGGCTGCTGGACCGGCGCGAGCACGCCCGGGTCGTCGCGTACCTGAACGCGCTGGCACGGGTGAGCCCGGGGGACGACACGCTCGCGCTGGCGCTCCTGGCCCGGTGGCGCGAACCCCGCGAGAACCTCTGGGGGCCGATCCGCCTCGCGATGCGAGGCGCCCGGTGCCCGCTCCTGCTCGCCGTGGCGCGGGCCGTGCAGCACTTCACCGAGGCGCACTACGAGGCGGCCGTCGCCGAGCTCACCCGGGCCGGCTCCGTCGAGGTGGAGAGTCCCGCCGCGGCGTACGTCTTCCTCCAGGCCGTGGACCGTGTCGGACGCACCGACGCCGTGCGCGGGACGCTCCACCAGAGCCGCGACCTGCGCCGGGTCGCGGCTCGCCACCTGGAGCGGCTTGCAGCGGAGCTCGAGGACCCTGCCCCGGAGGACATCCCCCTCGAGGGGTTCGCGCTGCGCGAGCGGCTCGCGACCCTGCGCGCCAGCTTCGCGTTGTGGGAGGAGCTCGCAGATCTCGCACCCGCGCTCCAGGACGTGCGCCCGGGCATGTTCGCCGAGCTGTCCCGGCGCCAGGCGGGCGTGCTGGAGGGCCTGCCGGATTCCGAGGAGGACGCGCTCGCCGTCCGCGTCCACGCCGCCGCCCGAGCGCGCGACTTCGGCGACCGGGCCTCCGTGATCCGGATCCTCGGGCATCGGACCGTCGTCGAGGCCGGCAGCGACGACCTCGCGGCCGACGCCTACTGCCACCTCGCCCTGACGTACTTCGACGCCGGGCAGTTCGCGCGCGCCGCGGAGTTCGGCGGTCTGGCCCGGGCTCAGGCCTTCGGCAGCCACAACGCCGAGCTGCTGCTCACCGCGGAGGCCGTGGGCGTGCTCGTCGACGGCGCCCGCGGCGGCCGCGAGGCCGTGGCGCCGCTGCTGGACGAGCTGGCGGAGTCCTCCGACGTCGTCTGGCTCCCGTTCGTGCGCCTCGCCGCCGCCTACGTCCGCGCGTGGGCGGCGATGGCCGACGAGGACTACGACGACGTCGTCTCCGCGTTGTCGCCGGTCTCCGACAACGTCCTCGGGTGGCAGCCCCTCGGCATGGTGTCCGTCGCGCTGCTCGCGCGCGCCCAGTACTACTCCGGCAGCGCCGTGCTCGCCGGCGAGGGGCTGGCGCTGGTCGACGAGCACGGGATCGGGGCCATGGAGCCGGTCGCGGAATTCGTCACCGGCTACCTCCGCGCGCTGGCCTCCGCCGAGGCGGAACCGCGCCGGGCGGCCGGCGAGTTCGCCGCGGCTCTGGAGGTCGCGGACAAGATCCCCGGCCTGGGCACCGGCGCCCCCGACGGACGCGGCGGCGGCTTCCGTCTCTACCGGGCACTGGCCGCGCACGACTTCGGGCGGCTCGTCGCCCGGTGCCCCGACGAACTGCGCGAGTACATGCCGGAGGCCTACCGTGCGGCCCTGTCCGCCCAGCAGCTGTGGATCACCTCCCAGGCGGGCGGGCTGCGGCGGGCGACGGACGTCGTCGTGCGGGACCTGCGGGCCGTACTCGACGGCCGGAGCAAGCGCCCGCCGGACCCGGATGTCCCGCGCCGCCCCGCCCCGCCGCGCCCCCGGCAGTCGGAGCGGGCCGCGACGCAGGCGCTGGAGAAGCTGACGGCGCGGGAGCGGGAGATCGCCGTGCTGATCGGCCGGGGGCTGACCAACAAGGAGGTCGCCGACCGGCTCGTGATCTCCGTGCGCACGGCGGAGTACCACGCGGCGAACATCGCGCGGAACCTGCGGCTCGGATCGCGTGCGGAGGTCCGCGAGGTCTTCGCGGGGGAGTAGGCGGGGCCGCCGGCTGTGAGGCGCGTCCCAAGTTGGGGCGGCAGTGCAACTCTGCTAGAATTTGTAGCTGTTGTGCATACCCGTGCCTGACATCCCGCAATCCACGTGACGGCTTCGTTGCAGGGCCCTGGTCGGTGGATTGTGCAGGCGTTACAAGGGAACCGGTTGGAATCAGTCCTCACCTGATGAACTGGTAGAGCGCTACTCGTAACACAGTGCGCATGCTGCTGATGGATCTCACAGCCGTCGCGGCAGGCGCACTTGACCAGCATCCAAGGAAACGAAGGCAATTACCGTGCGTACGTACACCCCGAAGCCCGGCGACGCAGATCGCAAGTGGCACGTCATCGACGCCACTGACGTCGTTCTGGGCCGCCTCGCCAGCCAGACCGCAACTCTGCTGCGCGGCAAGCACAAGCCGACCTTTGCTCCGCATCAGGACATGGGCGACTTCGTGATCATCATCAACGCCGAGAAGGTCGCCCTCACCGGCGCCAAGCTCGAGCAGAAGCGTGCCTACCGCCACTCCGGTTACCCGGGCGGCCTGAAGTCCCAGACCTATGCGGAACTTCTCGAGACGAACCCGGTTCGCGCCGTGGAGAAGGCAATCGCCGGCATGCTTCCCAAGAACAAGCTGGCCGCCCAGCAGATGGCCAAGCTGAAGGTCTACCGTGGCGCGGAGCACCCGCACGCCGCGCAGGAGCCCAAGGCATTCGAAATCACCCAGGTCGCGCAGTAGCGCTGGGCCCCGAACAAGAGAACTAGTTTTCAAGGAGAATCGTGGCTCAGAACACTGAAGAGCTGAACGAGGTCGAGGCTGAGACGCCGTCGACCTACACCACCGAGTCCACCGCTGTCGAGGAGACCGCCGCTGCAGAGCGTCCGGCCCTGACCATCGGCGGCTCCGCCGTCGGCCGCCGCAAGGAGGCCATCGCCCGCGTGCGCCTGGTTCCCGGCACCGGCAAGTGGACCATCAACGGCCGCTCGCTCGAGGAGTACTTCCCGAACAAGCTGCACCAGCAGGACGTCAACGAGCCGTTCAAGCTCCTCGGCCTCGAGGGTGCCTACGACGTGGCGGCCAACATCTCCGGCGGCGGCGATTCCGGCCAGGCCGGCGCGCTGCGCCTGGGCATCGCCCGCTCGCTGAACGAGATCGACCGCGAGAACAACCGCCCGGCCCTCAAGAAGGCCGGCTACCTGACTCGCGACGCCCGCGTCATCGAGCGCAAGAAGGCCGGCCTCAAGAAGGCACGCAAGGCCTCGCAGTTCTCGAAGCGCTAAAACCCGTCGGACGCGGAGCCTCCGACCTCGTCGGAAGCTTCCCCCGAACTCGAAAGCCCGGCACGTGGAATTCCACGTGCCGGGCTTTCGGCGTCTCAGGGCGCATCCTGCGCGGGTGCGCGGCACGCGGGAACGGGCTCGACCAGCCACTCGATGTCGAGTGTCTCCGGCGCCGGAACGGGCCAGCCGTCGGCGCCCGGTGCCGGCGAGGTCGGGCCGGGCACGGGGAAGACGTGGTTCAAGTGCATCCAGACGGCGGAGCCGCCCGGCGGCACGATCCGGGACTCTCCGGCCAGATCCCCGGCGGGGCGCACCGCGACGGTCGCGGGCCCGCGGTTGCGCACGGCCGCCGAGTAGGTCACGGTGTCGCCGGGCTGGACGCCCGGTTCCGGGGGACCGTAGTTCGCGAGCAGGTCCGCCCGGGAGGCCAGCACCTGGGCCCCGACCTGGCCCACCTCTTTGCCCGCCGGCCCGTACCCGCCGTCAGCACGGCCCAGCACGGCGTGCTCTTGGACTAAGGACCAGCGCGCCGGCGGGGCGCTGGTGATCGACCGCGGCACGACCTCCGCGAACAGCCGGGGCCAGCCCGGGACCGGGCGGGCGGCCGGCTCCTCGGACGGGGCGGCCGGGGCGGTCACCACGCCGAGGGGCACGGCCGCGAACACCAGTTCCTCGTAGGCACCGCGCTCGTAGAAGACGCCGAGCCGACCGCCGTCCAGAGCCACCGCCGTCGAATATCCGGACGCCCCGGGGCAGAGCACCACGGCCTCCTCCCACGGGCCGCCGGTCGCCCGGTGGCTGATCGCCGTCCTCCGGCGCAGGTGCGAGTGGGCGTTGTGCGTGGCTGCGAGCCCGCCGCCGTCGAGCGCCAGGACCGAGCCGTTGTCGCTGGGGTCGGGCAGGCCGGCCTCCGGTTCCGGGACGGAGAACGAGGCCCCGCCGTCGTGGGAGACGGCCGCGAGCCGGTGCGGGGTGCAGCGCGATTGCAGGAGCACGGTGCCGTCCGCGAGGGCGGCGACCGAGGACTCGTTGGTGTGCGCGCCGGCGGCCGAGGGCCGCAGGGGCTCGCCGAGCGCCCACGTGTCGCCGTGGTCGTCGCTGCGGGCGACGGCCGCCGCGATGCGTCCCGTGGACAGGAGCACGACGCAGGCCTGGAGCAGCCGGCCCCGGTGCGGTCCGGCGTCGATCCGGGTTCCGGTGCCTGACGCGGCGAAGATCGACCGGATGCCGGGGGACTTCAGCTGGGAGGTCAGCCGCCGGTGGGACCAGGTGCGGCCGTCGTCGTCGGAGACCGACACGTCGACGTGCTGGGTGGCGTCGAGGCCCTCCTCCGACTCGAAGAACCCCCATCTTGTGGTGGCCGCGTGGAAGCAGAGGATCCGCCCGGAGCCGGAGCCGGAGCCGGAGCCGGAGCCGGGGTCGGCGATCAGCGACGCATCGCCGAACCCCTCGAGGCCGGTGCCCGTGCGCAGAACCTGCTGCGCGCCCCAGGTGCGGCCGCCGTCGTCGCTGCGGCGCATCAGGAGGTCGCAGGGGCTCGGGAGGTCGTCGAGCGTGGGCCGGCCGTCGTAGACGGCGAGCAGCGCGCCGGTGCCCGTGCGGGCCAGCGCGGGGATCCGGTACTGCCGGTAGCCGCCGAGTCCGCGCGAGGCCAGGACGACCTCCTCGACGGCAGCCGGGCCCGGCCCGGGATCCGCGGGCACCTACGCCCCCAGCGCGTCGACGAACCAGCCCGTGATGGAGGCCGGGTGCGTGATGGCCGTGCCGACCACGACGGCGTAGGCGCCGGCGTCGAGGGCCGCGCGGGCCTGCGCCGGCGTGTGGATGCGCCCCTCGGCGATGACGGGCCGGCCCAGATCGGCGGCCGCGAGCTGCTCGATCAGCTCCAGGTCCGGCCCCTCGGTCCTGCCGCGTTCGCCGGTGTAGCCGGCCAGGGTGGTGCCGATCAGATCGGCGCCCGCCTCTGCGGCGGCGTCGGCGTCGGCGAGCGAACCGCAGTCGGCCATGACGCTCGCGAGCGAATCGGACTGCACAGCGGCGACGGTCTCGGCCAGGCTCGCCCCGTCCGGGCGCTTCCGGCGGGTGCCGTCGAGCGCGACGATGTGCGCGCCCGCCGAGGCGACGGCCAGGGCGTGCCGGATCGTGGGGGTGATGAAGACGCTGTCGTGCCCGTCCTTGAAGAGGCCGATCACGGGGACCTCCACGGCCGAGCGCGCCGCCTGGACGTCGGCCAGGCCCTGGACGCGGACCGCGGCGGCGCCGCCGATGACGGCCGAGGCGGCGACCTGGCCCATCGTCCGCGGATCGCGCATGGGTTCGCCGGGATAGGCCTGGGCGGAGACGATCAGGCGGCCGCGCATCGATTCGAGGGCGGTGGGGGAGAGCAGCATCGGAATCCTTCGTTCGGGGAAGCGGGGTGCGTCCGGGGTCAGTCGCGCAGGATGAGGGAGGCCCCTCCGACGACGGCGGCGTCCGCGCCGAGCAACGCCCGCGTCGGGACCGTGGCGGACAGGGCGCCGACGACGTTCGCCGCGTAGGCGGCCAGCAGCGGGTCCCACCAGAGGCGCCCGGCGGCCGCGAGGCCGCCCGAGACGACGATCGCGTGCGGGTCGAGCGCGTTGGCGAATCCGCCGAGGGCGCCGCCGGCGGCCCGGGCGGCGGTCGCGATGGCGGAGGCGGCGAGAGCGTCGCCGCCGGCGGCCCGGTCGAAGACCGCGCGGGTGTCCTCCGCCGCCGGGTCGCCGCCGGCGGCCAGGTACCGCCGGTGCACGGCCGGCCCGGAGGCGACGGCCTCCAGGTGCCCGCTCCCGCCGCACGTGCACTCCAGGCCCGCGGCCTCGGCGGAGGGGACGTGGCCGACGTGCCCGGCCACGGCGTGGGCGCCGACGGCGGGGCGGCCGCCGACGATGTAGGAGCCGCCGATGCCCGTGCCGAAGGCGACGAGCAGGGCGGTGCGGGCGTGGCGGCCCGCGCCGAGCCACGCTTCGCCGAGGGCGTGCGCGTGGACGTCGTTGACCGCCTCGACCCGGGGGACGAGGCCGGACAGGCGGCGCAGCAGCCCGGAGCGCAGGTCGGTTCCCGGCCAGCCGGGCAGCACATCGGTCGCGTCGACGACGCGGCAGGAGCCGGGGTCGATCACGCCGGCCGCTCCGAGCCCCAGGCCGCGGACGTCCGCGCCGCCGGCCACGCGCGCGGCCAGCGCCGCGATCGCGTCGAGGATCGCCGCAGGACCGGCGGCGGCCGGGGTGGGCGCGGAGGCGCGCGCGAGGACGGAACCGTCCGCGGCCACCAGGGCCGCCGCGATCTTGGTCCCGCCCAGGTCGACGCCGACGGCGGGGCGCCGCGCGGCGGCGTTGTCCCGGTGCGACATCTACACCAGGCCCGCGCCGGCGAGGATCGAGCGGATGCGCCCGGACTCGGACGCGTTCAGCGACTCCATCGGAGCGCTCATCCGGTTCGAGCCGATGACGCCGAGTTCGACGAGGGCCGTCTTGAAGGCGCCCAGCCCGCCGGCGCCGCCGGAGACGCGCCCGGCGTCCGGCGTCGTCACGATCGTGAAGAGATCGATCAGGCGGTCCTGCTCGGCGCGGGCCGCGGCCCAGTCGCCGGCGAGCCCGGCGTCGTAGAGGCGGCGGTAGCCGGCCGGGTCGACGTTGGCGAGGCCGGGGACGAGGCCGTCGGCCCCGCCGAGCATGGCCTGGTCGCAGACGACCTCGTGGCCGGTGAACAGGGCGAAGCCCTCCAGGTCCCGGGTCAGCAGGCGCAGCTGCCGGAAGGCGATGTCGTTGCCGGAGGAGTCCTTGACGCCGGCGATGGTCCCCTCGGCGGCGAGCTCGGCGAGCAGCGCCGGCTCGAGCTTGTAGTGGGTGCGCACCGGGACGTCGTAGGCGAACACGGGCACGTCGACGGCGGCGCGGACGGCGCGGAAGTGGCGCAGCACCTCGTGGTGGTCGGAGAGGGCGTAGTAGGGGCTGGTGACGACGACGGCGTCGGCCCCCGCGCGCTGCACGCGCAGCGCCTCCTCGATGACGCGCGGCGTCGTCTGCTCGTTGGCTCCGACCAGGAGCGGGACCCGGCCCGACGTGGCGGAGACGACGGCGCCGAGGACCTCGCCGCGTTCGCGGTCGGTCAGGTAGGGCGTCTCGCCCGAGGAGCCGAGCGGGAACAGGCCGTGCACGCCCCCGGAGACCAGATGTTCGACGACGGCCTCGAGCCCGGCGAGGTCGAGCCCGCCGTCGGCGGTGCGCGGGGTGACGACCGGCGGGATGACGCCGGAGAACTGGGGGGTGGTGTTGGTCATGCTTCCTCCGAAGAAGTGGTGGGGGCCGCGAGCAGGCTCGGGGCCGCACCCAGCAGGGTGCGCGTGTAGCCGTTGGTGGGGTTGTCGAAGACGCGGGCCGCTTCGCCCTCTTCCACGATCTCGCCGAAGTTCATGACGCAGATGCGGTCGGAGACGTAGCGGACGGTCTGGATGTCGTGGGAGATGAAGACCATGCCGAGGTTCAGCCGGGACTTCAGGTCCGAGAGGAGGTTCAGGACCTGGGCCCGGACGGACACGTCGAGGGCCGAGGTGGGCTCGTCGGCGACGATGACCTCCGGGTCCAGGGCGAGGGCGCGGGCGATCGCGACGCGCTGGCGCTGGCCGCCGGAGATCTGCGTCGGCGACACCTCGGCGGCTGAGCGCGGGAGCCCGACGAGCTCGAGGAGTTCGTACACCGTCCGCGTGCGGGACTCTTTGGTCCCGATGCCGTGGACCTGCAGCGGATCGGTGAGGATGTCGTGCACGGTCATGCGGGGGTTGAGGGCGGTGGCCGGGTCCTGGAAGACGATGGACACCGCCTTGCCGAACTCCTTGCGCGGTGCGCCCCGGTTGGCCAGTTCCCGGCCGTGGAACAGCCGGGTCCCGCTGGTCGGTTCCTGAAGGCCGACCAGCACGGAGGCCAGGGTCGACTTGCCGCAGCCGGATTCGCCGACGATCCCGACGGTCTCGCCGCGCCGGACGGTGAAGTCGACGCCGTTGACGGCCCGGATGGTCGTGGGCTTGAACAGCTTGCCGGTGCGGGCGCGGTGGTGGACGTGGAGATCGCGGAGCTCGATCACGGGGGCGGTCTGCTCCGCGGTTGCTGCACTTTCGGTTGCCTGCGCGGTCATCAGGACCGTCCTCCTTCGGACCCGGCCAACTGGCCGTCGGGCCGGGCGTAGTAGTGGTCGTCGTCGCCGACACGCACCAGCGAGACGGTGCGCTCGGGGTCTGCGTCCGGAGCCAGGGAGCGCGGGGCGAACCGGTCCCCGGTGGCGAAGTCGCCGGGGCTCGGGACGGTCCCGCGGATCTGGTGCAGGCGCCCGGCGCCGGACTCGATCGAGAGGACCGCGCCCAGCAGGCCGCGCGTGTACTCGTGCCGCGGATCCTCCAGCAGGACGGACGCCGCGCCGGACTCGACGACCTGTCCCGCGTACATGACCGTGATCCGGTGCGCGAGCGAGGCGACGAGCGCCAGGTCGTGGCTGACGAACACCATGGCGAACCCGAGCTGTTCGCGCAGTTCGTTGAGCAGGTCGACGACCTGCTTCTGCACGGTGACGTCCAGGGCGGTCGTCGGCTCGTCGGCGATCACGAGCTTGGGCGAGCGCGAGAGCGCCATGGCGATCAGCACGCGCTGGCGCTGGCCGCCGGAGAGCTCGTGCGGGTAGGACTTCAGCGTGCGCCCCGGGTCGAGCTTGACCAGCGTCAAGAGCTCCTCCGGGGTCCTGCGGCCGCCGCGCTTTGTCAGCTGGAGGAGCTGGTCCCTGATCAGCATCGACGGGTTCAGCGAGCTCAGCGCGTCCTGGTAGATCATCGAGATCTGCTGGCCGCGCAGGCCGGCGTAGAGCTTCTCGCGGACGCGGGGGTCTCCCGCGCCGGCTACCAGCTCCTTGCCGTTGAACTTGATGGACCCGGAGACCTCGGCGTTGGGGGCCAGCAGGCCGAGGATCGCCAGTGAGGTGATCGACTTGCCGCAGCCGGACTCGCCGACCAGGCCCATCGTCTCGCCTTCGCCGACCGAGAAGGAGACGCGGTCGACGATCGGCGTGCGGCCGTAGCGGTCGGGGAAGCGGATGGTGAGGTCCCGGACCTCGAGGATGGGGGCGGCGTCCGCGTCAGGGTGCAGCCGGTCGCTGCGCGAGGTCTCGACGGCCAGCAGCCGGCTGAGGTGCTCGGCCAGTTCGGGCGACGTCGGCGCCCCGGATGCGGCGGGCGGCGTCTCGGCGATCTCGGTGTCCGGCTCCTGCGCGTCTGCTGCCGGGTGCAGCTCGTCGCGTTCGGCGACCGAGGGCTGCGCCACGGTGGTGCCGACGGAGTGCGACGGCGCCTCGGCCGCGCGCTCCTCCTCACGCAGCTTGACGGACTTGCGCAGACGGGGGTTGACCATGGCGTCGGTGAGGCCCTCGGCCAGGATGTTCAGGGCGAGCACGGTGGCGAGGATGAAGGCGCCGGCGAAGGTCGTGGCCCACCAGGCGCCGTTGAGCACCAGGGTCCGGCCGTAGGAGATCACGTTGCCCCACGATGGCTGCGGGTCCTGGACGCCGGCGCCGAGGAAGGACAGCGACGCCTCGAAGATGATGGCGTCGGCGACCATCACGGTCGCGAAGACCAGGATGGGCGCGGCCGTGTTGCGGACGATGTGCTTGAGCAGGATGTGGAAGCGGCCGGCGCCAAGGACGCGTTCGGCGCGGACGTAGTCCTCGCCCCACTGGGCGATCACGTTGGCGCGCACGACGCGGGCGATCTGCGGGATGTAGATGACGGCGATGGCGACGATGATCACCGGGACCGTGTTGCCGAGCGTCGCGAGCAGGACGGCGGCGAGGGCGATCCCGGGGAAGGCCATGATGACGTCCATGACGCGCATGGTGCCCTCGTCGACCCACTTGCGGCTGGTGGCCGCGATCGAGCCGAGCAGGGCGCCCACGGCCACGGCCAGGCCGACGGCGCCGAGCCCGATGACCAGGGAGGTCTGCGCGCCGTGCAGGATGCGCGAGAGGATGTCACGCCCCAGCCGGTCGGTGCCGAAGGGGTTCTCGGCGCTCGGCCCCTGGGCGGGCGTGCCGGTGGCCAGGGGGTCGTGCGGGGCCAGCACCGGCGCGAAGACGGCGGCCAGGGAGATGAGCACGAGGAACGCGAGGGCGAGCTTCGAGCCGGTGGGCAGCGCGCGGAGGGCGACCCCGGGGCGGCTGAGGCGGTCAGCGAGTCCGTACCGCATGGGTCACACCGTCCTGATTCGTGGGTTGATGAGTACGTAGAGGAGGTCGACGACGATGTTGACGAGGACGAACGTCAGCGCGATCGTCAGCGTGACGCCCTGGACCAGGCCGATGTCGTTGTTCGTGATGCCGTTGAGGATCAGCTGGCCCATGCCGGGCAGGGAGAAGATCATCTCGATGACGACCGCGCCGCCGAGCAGGTAGCCGATGCGCAGGCCGAGGACGGTGACGGGCGTGATGAGGGCGTTCCGCAGCACGTTCCTGCGGATGACCTCCGGCCGGGGGACGCCGTTGCCGATGGCGGTGCGGACGTAGTCCTTGTCCATCTCCTCGACCATCGACGTGCGCACCACGCGGATCAGCGAGGCCGAGACCGGGATGGCGAGGGCCAGGGCGGGCAGCGCCAGGGAGCGGAAGTAGCCGGCGGGGTCCTCGGCGAAGGGCGTGAATCCGCCCGACGGGAAGAGCGGCACGCCGAGCGCGAGCCACTGGATCAGGAGGATGCCGAGCCAGAAGCTAGGGGTCGCGATCGCGGCGATCGAGAACACGCGGATGGCCTGGTCCGGCCAGCGGTCGCGGTACAGGGCCGCGGAGACGCCGAAGGCCAGCGAGAGGACGACGGCGATGACCACGCCCCAGAAGGTCAGCTGCAGGGTGAGCGGGAAGGCGCCGGCGATGATGCCCGAGATGGGCTGGGCGGGCGGCGTCGTGTCCCCGAAGTCCAGCACGATGAGCCGGGCCAGGAAGGACAGGTACTGCAGGGGCAGCGGGTCGTTGAGCCCGCGCTCCTCGCGGTACTGCTCCTTGGCGTCCTCGCTGGCGCCCTCGCCGAGGGCGGTCGTGGCCTGGTCGCCGGGGGCGAACTGGAGCACGAGGAAGACCAGGAGGCTCACGCCGAGGATCATGAATGGCAGGGCGGCCAGGCGGCGGCCCAGGAGCCGGAGAATGTTACCCACGTCGGGTACTCCCTTTGCAACGTCGTGGTGGGTGGTTCGAGGCGGCGGCGGCGCACGCGCGCCGCCGCCGGGGGCCGGTCCGCGGCGGGACCGGCCCGGTCGAGCCGAGCGGTCAGCTGTGCTCGACGCCCAGGAACGAGATGCCGGTCGTCGGGAGCGGCTTGAAGCCGGTGAGGGCCTCGTCGTTCCAGGCGGTGGGCAGCTTGCGGTGGAAGATCGGGTACAGCGCGGCTTCGTCCGCGATCAGGTCCAGGATCTCGTTCCACGCGTCCTGCGCCGTCTTCGCGTCGCCGGCCCGGGCGGCCTCGTCGAGCTTCGCCTGGACGATCCCGTAGGCCTCGGTCTCGTTCCAGCGGAAGCGGTTGGCCGGCCACACGTCCCCGCGGTACCACCAGGAGAGCAAGAGGTCGAGGTCGTTGCCGAAGACGGACGGGTCGCCGGGGGCGGCGACCACGGTGAAGTTGCCGTTGTCGACATGGTCGCCGTAGAGGGCACCCGACTGGAGGTTGCGCATGGTGACCGTGACGCCCGGGATGGCGTTCCACGCCTCCGTCATGACCGGCGCGACGTCCTGGACCCAGGACGTGTCGGTCGTCAGCAGCTCGAACTCGAGGGTGTCGACCCCGGCCTCTTTCAGGAGCGCGGCCGCCTTGTCGGCGTCGAATTCGAACACGGTCGCGGCCTGGTGGTAGTTCGGGTGCTCCTGGTGCACGAAGCTGGTGGCCGCCGTCGCGTTGCCGAGCAGGGCGCGGTCGATGATCGCCTGCGTGTCCAGCCCGAAGTGCAGGGCCTGCCGGACCCGCTTGTCGTCGAACGGCTTCTCCGCGCAGTTGAACATCAGGAATAGAAGGCCGAACGACTGGACGGACTCCACGGTCACCTCGCCCTCGAGGCGTTCGATGTCCAGGTAGGGGACGTCCTCGATGGCCTGGACACGCCCGGACTCGACTGCGGTCACGCGTGCTGCGGCGTCGGAGAGGAGGAACCAGGTCATCCCGGGCGCGTTGGCCGGCATCGGGCCGTTGTAATCGGCGAACTCCTCGAAGACGATCTTGTCGTCCTTCACCGCGGAGACCAGCTTGTACGGGCCGGAGCCGACGGGGTTGGCGTCGAAGGACGCCTGGTCGGCCTCGGCCAGCTTCCGCGGGACGATCTTGACGATGCTCAGGCGCTCCGCGAAGAGGGCGAACGGGTACTTCAGCTTGAACGTCACCGTCTTCTCGTCCTTGGCCTCGACGGTGTCGAGGAAGGGGACGAACTGCGCGAACAGCGAGGCGTTCTCGGTGTCCATGACGCGGGCGAACGAGAAGACGACGTCGTCCGCCGTCACCGGGTCGCCGTTGTGGAAGGCGGCGCCGTCGCGGAGGGTGATCTCGTAGGTGGTGGCGTCGACCTCGACGGGGTCGGCGGCCGCCAGCGCGTTGTACGGCTCGCGGGTGGCCGGGTGCAGGTCGACGAGGGACTCGAACACGTGCAGGTTGGCCGCCATGGGGGTCGCGCCGGTCGACGTCATGGGGTCGAACCCGGTCGAGAGCGCGTAGGACATGCCGGCCTCGATGGTCTTGCGGCCTGCGGCCGCGGTGGACCCGGCGGAGCCGCCGGAGGCCCCGCAGGCGGACAGGGTGGCGGCGACGGCGCCGGCTGCGCCGAGGGCGCCGGCGACTTTGAGGAACGAGCGCCGGGATGTGCCGGCCGCGGAGGGGAACTGCGTCTTCATGATTGACACCTCGTTGTGGTGGAGTGGAAGAACTTGTCGGATGTAGGATGTCCTATGCCTCGTCTACACTGTAAGAGTGGTCACATGTGAACGTCAAGTGGGTCACAGTGGCGGGCAGGCAGACGAAACCGGACGGAAGGGACGAAGCAAATGACTGAACAGCCCCGTGGGGACCGCAGGGCGCGGGCCAACGCCGCCGCGCGGTCGCAAGCGCTGCAGCACGAGATCATGGAGCTCATCATCGAGCGCGGGATCGGCCCCGGCGAGCCGCTGCCGACCGAGCAGGAGCTGGTGGAGGAGCTCGGTGTCGGGCGCAACACCGTCCGCGAGGCGCTGAAGGTCCTCCAGGCAGTCGGCGTGGTCGACGTCCGCCACGGCTACGGGATGTTCGTCGCGCGGAAGAAGCTCGACGGCATGCGCACGCCCCTGGAGTTCCACGCCCGCCTGTCGCTGACCCGGTCGGGGCAGGAGGCGATGGAGCTCGTCGACGTGCGGCAGGCGCTCGAGGCGGGGCTCATCGGCCCGGCGATCGACGCCATCACCGCAGAGGACCTCGCGGAGGTCCTCTCCGCCGTCGAGGAGATGGAGCGGCTGGCCTCGGCAGGGCTCCCGCTGGTGGAGGCCGATGAGCGCTTCCATGGCAGCCTCTACGCGTCGCTGGACAACGGCCTCTTGAGCAATCTGCTGGGTGTCTTCTGGTCCGCGTACAGCCGTCTGCATGCGCAGATCGGCCCCGCCACCGTGGACCTGGGGGAGACGGCGCTCGAGCACCGCCGCATCTACGAAGCGGTCGTCGCCCAGGACGCCGCCCGGGCCCGCGAGCTGCTCACGAGCCACTTCGACGGGATCCGGCGCCTGATCCAGGCGGTCGTCGGCGAGTCGGCCCCTGCTTGACAAGGTGATCTGCATCACGCTTGAATGACAGCGGATGTCCTACCTCTTCCACGACCATCCAGCACGGCGCGCCCATGCCTCGGCACGCCAGGAAAGGCCAGAGAAGATGAACACCCCGACCACCGTACGCCGCCCTGCCCGCCGGAGGGGCGGCCGCGTCCTCGCAGCCGCCGCCACCCTGGGCCTCGCCCTCCCGATCGCGCTCGCCGGACCCGCCGCCGCGGCGACGAGCGTGCCCGGCGCCGACCCGTTCGCCGCCCCCGGCGACTACGCCGAACAGAACCTCGGAGCCGACCGCACGGAGGCCGACTTCTTCTACCGCATCCCCGCGCTGGCCCACCTGGGCGACGGCGTCGTCCTCGCCTCCTGGGACGCCCGCCCCGGCTCGGCGGCGGACGCCCCGAACGCGAACAGCATCGTCCAGCGCCGCAGCACCGACAACGGGCGGACCTGGGGCCCGATGACCACCGTCGCGGCCGGCCACGCCGGCGACGCCGACACCCCGAAGCACGGCTACAGCGACCCGAGCTACGTCGTCGACGAGGAGACCGGGACGGTGTTCTCCTTCTTCGTCTACTCCAAGGACCAGGGGTTCCACGGCAGCGAGTGGGGCAACGACGACGCCGACCGCGACGTGATCAGCGCCGCCGTCGTCGAATCGGGCGACGGCGGCCGCACCTGGAGCGAGCCGCGGCTGATCACCGACGTCGCCAAGCCGGGCGCCGACAAGACGGCCGACCCGGGCGACGTGCGCTCCACGTTCGCGACCTCCGGCGCCGGCATCCAGCTCAAGTACGGCGAGCACGCCGGCCGGCTCGTCCAGCAGTACGCCGGCGTCGTCAAGCAGGCCGACGGCAGCACCCCCATCCAGGCGTACTCCGTGTACTCGGACGACCACGGCGCCACCTGGGAGCGCGGCGAGTTCGTCGGCACGGGCATGGACGAGAACAAGGTCGTGGAGCTCTCCGACGGCCGGGTCATGATGAACTCCCGCGACTCGGGCCGCAGCGGCTTCCGGAAGGTCGCCGTCTCCACCGACGGCGGCCACAGCTACGGCCCGGTCCGCCTCGAGCGCCAGCTGGTCGACCCCACCAACAACGCCCACATCACCCGCATGCACCCGGACGCGCCGGAGGGCAGCGACGAGGCCGCGATGCTCCTCTACACGGGGTCCAACCACCCGACGAGCCGGGAGAACGTCACCGCCCGCGTCTCCTGCGACGACGGCGAGACGTGGCCCGGCGCGCGCACCATCCGGCACGGCTTCTCCGCCTACTCCGTGGCGACGGCCCTGGACGACGGGCGCTTCGGCGTCTTCTACGAGGGCTCCTACACGGACGACATGGTCTTCGGCGAGTTCGGCGGCGACTGGCTGAACCACGTCTGCGCGCCCCTGGGCTCCGACGGGCTCGCCCTCGACGCCGGGGCCACCGCGACCGCGCAGGTCACCATCGAGAACCAGGAGTCGGCGACGCTGAGCGGAACGCTGACCGTCGCCGGCCCGGAGGGGTGGGCGGCCGGCACGGCCGAGGTCGACGTCCCCGCCGGCGGCACCGCGACCGTCGACGTCCCCGTCACCGCGCCCGCGACCGCCAACGGCGAGACCGGCCTGCAGGCCGTGTTCACCGCCGCGGACGGCCGGGAGTCCCAGGGCACCGTGTCCGCGCAGGTCGCCGGGCGCGAGGTGATCGGCCTGGACATCGCCGGCCAGCGCGCCGACGGCGACCGCGACCTCGCCGCGGATCCCTACGCCGCCGGCGACCAGGTGCCCTACACGTTCCGGGTCACCCACACCGGCAACGTCAACCAGTGGGTGGTCCCGACCGAGGGCAACTTCGAGCCGTTCGCCGCCGCCCCGGTCGGCGAGTCGGCCCCGGCCGGCAACTGCCGCTGGTCCAACCTCAGCCCCGGCGACGCGTACAACTGCACCACACCCCGGCACACCGTGACCGGCGAGGAGCACGACGACGGCTTCTTCACCCCCGGCACCGTGTGGACCACCGGCAAGGTCCCGGAGTACACGGCCGTCGCGGAGACGTACGAGATCAGCGGCGGCGAGGTCGACCTGCGCGAGCGCGCCCCCGGGATCTCCGCCAGCGCGGAGGCCGGCCGGTACGCCGATACAGACGGCGACGGGCGGGTCTCCGCGGGCGACGAGGTCTCCTACCCGCTCACGATCGCCAACGACGGCAACGTGCGGCTGACCGGGCTGACGTCCGGCGGCTCCGCGCTCGCCGGCGACCTCGGGATCGGGGCCGAGGCCGCGGACACCGTGGTCCACGTGGTCACCGCCGCGGAGGCCCGGTCCCGGACCGTCGCCACCGGCAGCGTCGAGGTGGCGGCCCGGAACGGCTCTCTGACGACGACGACGGCGGCCCAACTGCCGGAGACCCGGCTGCCGGCCGGCAATTCGACGGCCTGGTGCGCGTCGGGCACGGCGGGCGAGCGCGGTGAGGCCCGGGACTGCGCGACGCGTTAGACTCCTTGCGAGGGGGATGAACAGTCCCCGGGAAAGGCTCTGCAGCCGCCTGGCTGCAGGGCCTTTCCGTTGCCGCCGACGTGGTAGGCGGCACAGAAAGTTTGTCCGGAGACGTCGTTAATACGGCGAATCTCGCAGCTTGGGGTCCTAAGATAGGCAACGATGAGCAGACTATTTGGTACGGACGGTGTCCGAGGGAAAGCGAACGGGTTGATCACGCCTGAGCTGGCGATGTCGCTGGCGCAGGCGGCCGCCGTCGTGCTCGGTTTCAATCAGGCCGAGGCCGGCAAGCGCCCGGTGGCGGTGGTCGCGAAGGACCCGCGGGTCAGCGGCGACTTCATCTCCGCGGCGATCGAGGCCGGCCTGGCGGCGGCGGGCGTCGACGTGTTCGACGCCGGCACGCTCCCGACGCCGGCCGCGGCCTACCTGGTCGCGGACCTCGAGGCCGACTTCGGCGTCATGATCTCCGCCTCCCACAACCCGGCCCCGGACAACGGCATCAAGTTCCTCGCGCGCGGCGGGCAGAAGCTCGACGACGCGCTGGAGGACGCGATCGAGGCCCAGCTGGACCTCGAACCGCTGCGCCCCTACGGCGGGGAGGTGGGCCGCATCCGCCGGTTCGCCGACGCGGAGGACCGCTACGTGGTGCACCTGCTGGGCACCATGCCGAACCGCCTGAACGGCCTCAAGGTCGTCCTGGACTGCGCGCACGGCGCGGCCAGCGGCTGCTCGCCCCAGGTCTTCAACGACGCGGGCGCGGAGATCGTGGTCATCGGCGCGGAGCCGGACGGCGTCAACATCAACGACGGCTACGGGTCGACCCACCTGGAGAAGCTGCAGGCCGCCGTCGTCGAGCACGGCGCGGACCTCGGGATCGCGCACGACGGCGACGCCGACCGCTGCCTGGCCGTGGACCACGAGGGCTCCGTCGTCGACGGCGACGAGATCATGGCGATCATGGCCACCACGCTCAAGGAGCAGGGCAGGCTGAAGGACGACACGCTGGTCGCCACGGTCATGAGCAACCTCGGCCTGAAGCTCGCCATGGAGGAGGCCGGCATCCGGATCGAGGAGACCGGCGTCGGCGACCGCTACGTCCTCGAGGCCATGCGCGCCAAGGGCTACAACCTGGGCGGCGAGCAGTCCGGGCACGTGATCTTCTCCGACCACGCGACCACCGGCGACGGCGTGCTCACCGGCCTGCACATCGCGGCCCGCGTGGCGGCGACGGGCAAGAGCCTCAAGGAGCTCGCGGCGACCATGCAGGTCCTGCCGCAGGTCCTGATCAACGTCAAGGACGTCGACAAGACGGCCTTCGCCTCGAACGCCGCGGTCTCGGAGGCGGTCTCCGACGTCGAGTCCGAGCTCGGCGCCAACGGCCGCGTGCTGCTGCGCCCCTCCGGCACGGAACCCGTGGTCCGCGTGATGGTGGAGGCCACCGAGCAGGAGGTCGCCGAGGCCATGGCCCGCCGCCTCGCGACGATCGTGCAGACCGAACTGGCGCTGACCTCGGTCTGAGGCACCGGCGTCGGACGACGTACAGAGGGCGCGGGACTCGACGAGTCCCGCGCCCTCCGCCGTGTCAGCGGGCGTTCCGCCACTGCCGCACGGCCCGGGGGAGGCGCTTGAGGAAGTGCAGCAGGCGGCTCAGCCGCGCCGCCCAGACCCGGCCCGCCGGCGCGTTCAACAGGGTGATGTCCGACGCCGCCAGCTGCTCCCGCTGCGGGAAGAGTCCGCGGAGGGCGTACTTCGGCCGGTCCTTCCAGGGCAGGGACTGCAGGTGCAGCAGGCGGAAGACGCCGGGCTCGGACACCTCCGAGCGCTGCCGCCACGAGTCGCCGGGGGCCGGGAGCAGGTGGTGGTCGACCTCGGGGTAGGCCTCCTTGATGAAGGAGCGCAGCGGCCCGAGCGAACCCGTCTGGCGCGCGAGCGACTCGAAGTCCGCCCACGCCGGCACAGGCGCGTGCGTGAGCAGGTAGTCGAGCTCGGCGATGTTGCTCGTCTTGTGGGCCTCGCGCAGGGCGTGGAGGGCCTGGACGAGAACCGTCGCGGTCACGTCGAGCCCCAGCACGGTGCGTTCGCCCATCACGGTGGGGCGGCGCCGCGCCCAGAGGGCGTCGAACGCGGCGAGCTGGCCGACCTCGCATCCGGGATAGCTGTGGTGGATGTCGATGTCGGCGGGCCAGTTCGGGTGGTAGAGCGTCACGGAGTGCAGGGGGTGCTCGCCGTCGTGCGTCGTGGGGCGCTCGAGCCACCCCAGATCCTCGAGTCCGTCGATCAGCGGTGCGATGTCGTCCCGGTCGACCAGCAGGTCGATGTCGGAGGAGGGCCGTTCCGAACGCACGCCCAGCTCGGTGGCAGGCGGCCCCTTGAGGATGACCGCGCGCAGGCCGCGGCGTTCGGCCAGATCGAAGACGAGGGCAGCCGACAGCTGGATCGCCTCGCGCAGACGCAGATCCACTGAATCCCCCCATTCGTGTCCGATGTGCAGGTTCAGCTTACCCACCCGGGGCGTCGTGCTTAAACAACAAGACCGGTGGGACCGCGTCGGCGGCCCCACCGGTCTTGTCCGGTGGTCAGTTGGAGGTTTTGAGCGAGTCGCGGATCTCGGTCAGGAGCGCGACCTGGGGGTCGACGGCTTCTTCGACTTCGTCCTGGCCGATGCCGAGGCGCTTGTTGCGGGCCTCGATCATCTTGTTCATCGGCACGACGACGACGAAGTAGATGGCGGCCGCGACCAGCAGGAAGTTGACGATGGCGGTCAGCACGGCGCCGATCGCGATGTCGTTGCCGTTGAGGGTGACGAGCAGGAACTCGTCGAAGTTGGGCGAACCGACGAGGGCGGAGATCAGCGGCATGATGACCCGCTCGACGAGCGCGGTGACGACGGCGCCGAAGGCCCCGCCGAGGACGACGGCAACGGCGAGATCGACGACGTTGCCCTTCATGATGAAATCTTTGAATCCAGTGAGCATGAATCAGAGAATACAGTCGTCAGGCGCCGGCCAGCGGCGCTTCTGCATTAAATCTTGCGTAACAGCATGCGGCGGATCGAGTGGTCCGCGTCCTTGGTCAGCACCAGCTGGGCCCGGCCGCGCGTCGGCAGGACGTTCTCGCGCAGGTTCGGCTCGTTGATGCGCTGCCAGATGTCCAGCGCGGTCTCGCGGGCCTCGTCGTCGGTGAGCGTCGAGTACCGGTGGAAGTAGGAGGCCGGATCCGCGAAGGCGCCGCTGCGGAGCTTCATGAACCGGCGGACGTACCAGTCCTCGATGTCCTGCGTGCGGGCGTCCACGTAGACCGAGAAGTCGAAGAAGTCGCTGAGCGCGAGCCCGGCCGTGCCGTTGGACCGGATCCGCGCCGGCGCGAGCACGTTCAGGCCCTCGACGATCAGGACGTCCGGGCGCCGGACGACGACCTCCTCGTCGGGGAGGATGTTGTACGTCAGGTGGGAGTACATGGGCGCCCGGACCTCGTCGGCGCCGGACTTCACCTCGGAGACGAAGCGCAGCAGGCTCCGGCGGTCGTAGGACTCGGGGAAGCCTTTCCGGTGCATGATGCCGCGGCGCTTGAGCTCCTCGTTGGGACGCAGGAAGCCGTCGGTCGTCACCAGCTGCACGTCGGGGGTGTCGGGCCAGCGGCGCAGGAGCTCCTGGAGGACGCGGGCCGTCGTCGACTTGCCGACGGCCACGGAGCCGCCGACGCCGATGACGAACGGCGTCCGCCGCGTCTCCTCGCCGAGGAACGTGTTGGTGACCTGGTGCAGGTGCCCCGCGCCCTGGACGTAGAGGTACAGGAGCCGCGAGAGGGGGAGATAAACCTCACGTATCTCGGCGAGGTTCAGCTGTTCGCCCAGACCGCTCAGGCGGTCCAGGTCGTCCATGTCCAACGGCTGCTCGATGGAGTGGGCCAGCCGCGCCCACGTGGGCCGCTCCAGCTCGATGAAAGGGGAGACGCCGTTGTCGGTTACCCGGGTATCAGTCACCCACGCCATTGTGCCAAAGCTTTGAGAGTGCACTAAACGTGTGTCCGGTCACGCGGTCCCAGAAATTGCGCCACCGGGCGGTACCCTAGTGCGTATGTGTGGAATCGTTGGCTATGTTGGCCGTAATACCAAGACGACGGGCGATCACGGCGCGTTGGACGTCGTTCTCGAAGGGCTCCGCCGCCTCGAATACCGCGGATACGACTCCGCCGGCGTGGCTGTCCTGACGGATTCGGGCATCGAAGCCCGCAAGAAGTCCGGGAAGCTCGTGAACCTCGTGAACGTCATCGAGGAGAGCCCGATCGCGGACTCCCTGACGGGCATCGGTCACACCCGGTGGGCGACCCACGGCGGTCCGACCGATCAGAACGCGCACCCCCACCTGGCCGACAACGGCCGCCTCGCCCTCATCCACAACGGCATCATCGAGAACTTCGCCGAGATCAAGCAGTCGCTGGAGGCCAAAGGCCTCGAGTTCCTCTCGGAGACCGACACCGAGGTCGCCGCCGTCCTGCTGGCGGACATCTACCGCGGCGAGGGCAAGGGCGACCTGACCCTGTCCCTGCAGCTCGCGAGCCAGAAGCTCGAGGGCGCATTCACGCTGCTCGCCGTCCACGAGGACCACCCGGGCATCGTCGTCGCCTCGCGCCGCAACTCGCCGCTCGTCGTCGGCCTCGGCGACGACGAGAACTTCCTCGGCTCCGACGTCTCCGGCTTCATCGACTTCACCCGCCGCGCCGTCGAGCTCGGCCAGGACCAGATCGTCACGATCACCCCGGACACGCACACCATCACCGACTTCTTCGGCAACCCGGCCGAGGGGCGCGAGTTCAGCGTCGACTGGGACGCCGCGGCCGCCGAGAAGGGCGGCTTCGAGTCCTTCATGGCCAAGGAGATCCACGACCAGCCGGCCGCCGTCGCGGACACCCTTCTGGGCCGCGCGGACGCCGACGGGCGCCTGACGCTCGACGAGCTCCGCATCGACCCGGAGATGCTGAAGAAGATCTCCAAGATCATCGTGCTGGCCTGCGGCACCTCGGCCTACGCCGGGTCCGTCGCCAAGTACGCCATCGAGTCCTGGTGCCGCATCCCGGTCGAGGTCGAGCTCTCCCACGAGTTCCGCTACCGCGAGCCGATCGTCGACGAGAACACGCTGATCGTCTCGATCTCGCAGTCCGGCGAGACCATGGACACGCTCATGGCGGTCCGCTACGCCAAGGAGCAGGGCGCCAAGACCCTGTCCATCTGCAACACCAACGGGTCGACCATCCCGCGCGAGTCGGATGCCGTCCTGTACACGCACGCCGGCCCGGAGATCGCCGTCGCCTCGACCAAGGCGTTCCTCGCGCAGATCACGGCGACCTACGTGCTGGGCCTCTACCTCGGCCACCTGCGCGGCAACCTCTTCACGGGGCAGATCAAGGACATCCTCGCCGACCTGGGCAAGATCCCGGCGAAGATCCAGGACATCCTGGACCGCGAGGACGAGATCAAGGATCTGGCCCGCGCCATGTCGGAGGAGCAGTCGGTGCTCTTCCTGGGCCGCCACGTCGGCTACCCGGTGGCCATGGAGGGCGCGCTCAAGCTCAAGGAGATCGCCTACATCCACGCGGAGGGCTTCGCCGCCGGCGAGCTCAAGCACGGCCCGATCGCGCTGATCGACGACGGCCAGCCGGTCTTCGTCGTCGTGCCGTCCCCGCGCGGCCGCGACTCGCTGCACGCGAAGGTCGTCTCCAACATCCAGGAGGTGCGCGCCCGCGGCGCCAAGACCCTGGTCATCGCCGAGGAGGGGGACGAGGCAGTGAAGCAGTACGCCGAGTTCGTCTTCTACGTCCCGGAGACGCCCACGCTGCTGATGCCGCTGCTCGCGACGGTGCCGCTGCAGATCTTCGCCTGCGAGCTGGCCACGGCGAAGGGCTTCGACGTCGACCAGCCGCGCAACCTCGCCAAGTCCGTCACGGTCGAGTAGGGCACCAGATGATCGTCGGGGTCGGGGTCGACGTCGTGGAGGTCTCGCGCTTCAAGGCACAGCTCGAGCGCACTCCGGCGCTGCTCGAGCGGCTCTTCGTCCCCGCGGAGCGGGACCTGCCCCTGCGTTCGCTCGCGGCCCGGTTCGCGGCGAAGGAGGCGGTGGCCAAGGCCCTCGGGGCGCCCGCCGGCATGAACTGGCAGCACTGCCAGGTCGTCAAGGACGACGCCGGCGACCCCCACATCCTCATCGACGGGTCGGTGGCCGAGGCCGCCGCGAACAAGGGCGTGCAGTACTGGCACCTGTCGATGAGCCACGACGGCGACCTGGCGACCGCGATGGTCGTGGCCGAACGGCTCTCATGAGGCCCGTCTACTCCGGAGCGGAGGTGCGGGCGGCCGAGCAGCCGCTCCTGGACGCGGGCCTCGGCCCCGAGCTCATGCGGCGCGCGGCCCACGGCCTCGCACAGCACGTTGCAGCCGTCTTGCAGGGACCGACCACGGTCGCCCCGCAGGGCGGCTTCGCCGTTTCCGGGGGCCGTCGGCGCGCGTCGAAGGTCTACGGCGCCCGCGTGGCCGCGTACGTCGGGCCCGGGAACAACGGGGGAGACGCCCTGTTCGCGCTGGCGGAGCTGCGCCGCCGCGGCGTGGACTGCCTCGCCTTCACCACGCACGCGCGCTGGCACGACGACGCCATGCTGGCCTTCCGTGCCGCCGGCGGCCGCGTGGTCGACGCTCGCGATCGGTCCGCCGCCGCGGAGCTCCTGTCCTCGCTCGACGTCCTGATCGACGGCGTGACGGGCACGGGCACCCGGGTGGGGGACGAACCGCGGCCGATCGGGCTGCCGGCGCCTCCGCCGGGCGTGCACGTGGTGGCCTGCG
This sequence comes from Zhihengliuella salsuginis, assembly GCF_014651715.1. Taxonomy (GTDB): domain Bacteria; phylum Actinomycetota; class Actinomycetes; order Actinomycetales; family Micrococcaceae; genus Zhihengliuella; species Zhihengliuella salsuginis. The sequence continues at coordinate 214,260 of NZ_BMXK01000004.1, read as the reverse complement.
ATCTCCCGTCGGGGGTCGACGCGGATACGGGCCGGGCTGAACCCGGGACACTGGCGGCGGATACGACCGTCTGCTTCGGCGCGCTCAAGCGCGGCTTGGCCGTGGGGGAGGGGAGCCGCCTGGGCGGGGAGACGACCGTCGTCGACATCGGGCTCGGCCCGCACCTGCCGGAGCCGAGCGCGTGGCTGTGCAACGATCCCGCCCCGCCCGGCCCGCCGGCGTGGAACGCGCACAAGTACTCGCGGGGCGTGGTGGGCCTCGTCGCCGGGTCGGAGCAGTACCCGGGAGCGGCCGTCCTCGCCGCCCGGGCGGCAGTCAACGCCGGGATCGGCATGCTGGTCGCGGTCGTCCCGGAGTCGGCACCGACCGTGCGCCGGATGATCCTCTCAGCCTGCCCGGAGGCCGTGGTCACCGCGCCAGGCGGCGCCGCCATCGATCGTGTCAGCGCCTGGGTGCTGGGTCCGGGCATCGGGGACGACGACGAGCAGCGGCTGGGCGTCGAGCGCGCGCTCGCCTCGGGTCAGCCGGCCGTCGTCGACGCCAGCGCGCTGCCGTACCTGGGTTCGGCGGGGCGTTCGCCGGCGACCGTCCTGACGCCGCACGCGGGCGAACTGGCGTCGCTCCTCTCGGCGTCGGAGTCCGCCGTTGGGGCGTCCGACGTGCTCGCGGATCCGATCCACTGGGCGCGGCGGGCGGCCGAGACGCTCGGATCCGTCGTGGCGCTCAAGGGGCCGGCGACGGCCGTGGCCACGCCGGACGGGCAGGTACGCCTGGTCACGCGGGGCCCCTCGGCGCTGGCGACGGCGGGCACCGGAGACGTCCTGGCCGGCGTGACGGGTGCGCTGCTGTCGGGCGGGGGCCGGGGTATCGGGCTGCCGGAAGCCGCTGAGCTGACCGTGCAGGCCGTGAATCTCCACGCCTCGGCGGCTCTGCGGCTGCCGGCACACGGGTTCGGGGCGTCTGCCTTGGCGGAGGCGATCGGCGCGGAGCGCTCCGTCTCGTCGAGCTAAGGGCGGGCCTGTGCCGGGGCGACGGCGCCGGAGGATTCCGCCGTCGCGGCGGGGCGAGGTTCTTTCCTGACACAATGGCCAGGTGACTTTTGTGAACGAACCGAGCGACGACGTCGTACTTGGCGTGCCCGACGACGACATCTCTGCGCGGTGGGAACGCCGCGCCGAGATCGACCTGTCGGCCATCCGGCACAACGTCCGGCGGGTGGCCGAGCTGGCCGCGCCCGCTCAGGTGATGGCCGTGGTGAAGGCCAACGCCTACGGGCACGGCATGCTGCCCGTCGCGCGGGTGGCGCTCGAGTCCGGAGCCTCGTGGCTCGGCGTCGCGCACGTGGGGGAGGCGCTCGAACTGCGCGCCGCCGGCATCACCGCACCCGTCCTGGCGTGGCTGCACACGCCCGAGACCGACTTCGCGGCCGCGATCGACGCGAACATCGACCTCGGCGCCTCCGGCTGGGAGCTCGAGCAGGTCGCTGAGGCGGCCCGCGCCGCAGAGCACCCGGCCCGCGTGCACCTGAAGATCGACACGGGGCTGGGCCGCAACGGCGCGTCCGCGGAGAACTGGCAGTCCGTCCTGGACACCGCCGCCCACTTCCAGGACGACGGGCTGCTGCGCGTCGTCGGCGTGTGGACCCACCTCGCCGTCGCCGACGAACCCGACCGGCCCGAGACGGACGAGCAGCTCGACGCGTTCCGGACCGCGATCGAGGCGGCCGAGGCGGCCGGGTTCGACCTCGAGCTGCGGCACGCCGCCAACACGCCCGCCGCCCTGTCCCGCCCGGACGCCCACTTCGACCTGGTGCGGCTGGGCCTCGGCATGTACGGGCTGAGCCCGTTCCGCGACCAGACGTCGGAGGATCTGAGCCTGCGCCCCGCGATGCGCCTGATGGCGCGCATCGCCAACGCCAAGCGCGTGCCCGCCGACCACGGCGTCTCCTACGGGCTCACCTACCGCACCGAGGGTACGACGACGCTGGCCCTGGTCCCGCTCGGGTACGCCGACGGGGTGCCCCGCGTCTCCGTCGAGGGGCCCGTGGAGGTCGCCGGGACGCGGTACGTCTCCTGCGGGCGGGTGGCCATGGACCAGTTCGTCGTCGACCTGGGCGACGTGCCGGCCGACGGCGTCGTGGGGGAGCCGGCCGTGCTGTTCGGCGACGGCGGCCCGTCCGCCGACGAGTGGGCCGAGGCCGCCGGCACCATCAACTACGAGATCGTCACGCGCATCGGGAACCGGGTCGCGCGCACGTACGTGGAGGGCAGCTGGGGTGAAGCCGGTGACTGATTCGCCGCTCTGGACGCGCGAGATCGAATCGATCGACGCGGAGACCACGCAGGCGCTGGCGGCCCGCATCGCGGGCGCGCTGGGGCCCGGGGACCTGATCCTGCTCTCCGGCGAGCTCGGTGCCGGCAAGACGACGTTCACGCAGGGGCTCGGCGAGGGGCTCGGTGTGCGTGGCGGGATCATCTCGCCGACGTTCGTCCTGGCGCGCGTGCATCCGGCGCTGGCCGACGGGCCGGACCTGGTGCACGTCGACGCGTACCGGCTGGGCTCCTCCGGCGAGATCGACGACATCGACCTGGAGGCCACGATGCCGACCAGTGTGACCGTGATCGAGTGGGGGCGGGGTAAGGCCGAGCACCTCGCCGACTCGTACCTGGAGATCCACCTGCTGCGGGCCACCGGCGACGACGAGGCGGGCGAGGAGATCATCATCGACTTCGAGGAGACCGACGAGGACGACCCCCGGGTGCTGCGGATCAGCGGCTACGGGCCGCGGTGGGCGGATCCGGCGCTGCTGGGACTCTGAAGCTGCGAATGAACGCGTAGCCGACTCATCACGAACAAGGGTGAAGCCGGGGTCTGATAGCGGTGAGCTTCCAGATCGTCATGACCGGGCGAACAACTGATCAGGCTTCAACAGATCCGCACCCTCACTTGCCGCCACCATCATATCGAAGTGAGGCCCATGATTCTGTACGTCGAAGTAATACTTGAATAGTTTGAGGAAGTCTTTAGTGCGTCCGACGTCAATCGTCTGATCAATGTCGTCGGAGATGGTGTGTGACCCCGAGTTGGCCCAGACATGGAATTGGGATACCACCCTTGCCTCAGTCGCCGACAGATTGTTGGGTCGTTCAAAATCCCTTATATTCCCGATCGTCTTAAAGTACCCCTCGAGAATGCGCCGAACAATATTGAATACGCCAACACGAACCAGGTCCGATTCATCGTCACTGCGCGCAGCCTCGACAACAGAATGCCAGAGAAGCGCGTAGCTGCCGCGGATTCTTGATTTACTTCCGTCGTCCCTGACTGTTGTAACCCCAGTCAGATCCTTGACCAGTCTGAAAAATCGTCGTTCTTTTGCGTCTCGATTGGCGGTGTAAGCTGCCTCATGATGAAATTGTGTATTGTGCGTCAGGACAATGAGCTGGCGGAGGTTGGTGTTTCCCAAAATAGATTTATTCGCGGCGTCTCGGATGTATGCGGCGATCATAAAAAGGGCATCACTGTCCAGACTGGAGATCGGGTCGTCTATTACAGCTACAACATCCTCAGGTACCCCGCTGGCCACCTCGCTTCCGAAGAGAGATTCCCAGAAGTAGGCAAAGCAAATAAAGGTCTTCTCGCCTTCAGAGAGCGAATCAAATGCCTGAGTTCCGTCTTCGCGAACTATTCGGTAGCCGCCGTTGGATTCGCCAGCGATGCTTAGGCTGAACCGATGGAAGCCCATCGCTCTGAGCAGATCATTAATTCTCTCGGCGACCTCGATGGTGTTGGAAACAGAATCTCGAAGGCTGATTATCTTTTGATTTGCCTTCTCGGTATCTAGCTCGCTTGACACAATTTTGGCTTGCAGGTCGGCAATGACACGCTTCTTTCTTGACTCAAACCCCTTGAACTTCTTCAGCTCGACGCTAACGGTGGTGCCGGAAAGAAACGTGGCCCACCCGTCATCTACTAGTTTACGGCGTTCCCCACTGGCGTTGTCGACGATCCGGTTGTGTTGCTCGATGTTTTCATTTTCATCCCAGATGAGCTTCGACAGCTTAGCTACGCTCACATTCACGTCGGCAACCTCGATTGGCTGGGTCGGGTGCGCTCTTCTCTCACGGAGTCGAGACATCAGAAGAGTGACGGCAGATCGAAGGCTCGAGATGGACGAACGGAAATCGTCGTCGTCAATTTCCGTGTCCCTGCTCAGTGCTAATTCTAGGGCAGAAATTTTTTCTTCGAGTACTGCTTCGCGCTCTTTTGCGGTGCTTTCGATATTGATGGAACGTTCCAGCGCTGCATCGAATCCGCCTGCGAAGTATTCTGACAACTCTTGCTCGAGATCGGCGGGAGCCTGGTTTTGACAAAACGGGCACATTCCCTGCGCCTCATCTATGAAGTCCCGACCTTTGCTCACCCAATCCTCGTTCTTTAGGTGTTGGATGAGTTGCGAGAACGTTCCCCCACCACCGTGCGCACTCTTGTTTGCGACCTCGGTGACGTCGTCGGTCGATATTAGACTGTCTGTTGTAATGTTGGGCAATTTTGTGCGTGATTCTTTGTCGCCGCTCAGACTTCGGGCACGTGTCTCGATCGACTCCCATGTAGTATCTGATTTCAGTGATTCCATCTCATTGAAACGCTTTTGCGCCTCATTGAAGAATGCCTCTTTGCTGTGTCGGTAACCCTTGAATACGACGGAAATTACCGTTTGGTTGACTTTCTTGTGCGCGCTGAAGATCGAGTCTCGAACTGAAGCGCGTGTGTCCTCTATCTCGCCAATTAGACCATTTGCATCTTCCGCGCTGGAGTTCGATCCGATTGATTTGCGCCACGCTTCGCGGTCATCTATGTGGCCTCTGAGTTGGCTCTGAAGATCGTCGATTTGGTCATTAATATCTTTGGAGTTGTCGCCCATTGTGAATATGCCATTCACACGTTCTGTTAGGACTCGTGATCTATACGCTTCATTGAACACTCGAATCGGAAGATTCGTACCTGCGACATCCCAATCGCGTCTTTCGGATGCATCTCTAGGCTGTTGGGCTAGGATGTTTGAGATTGTGGACTTTCCTGCACCGTTCGGTGCGAAAATGAAGTTGACCTTTTTGAGGTCGCTGAGCTGTAGCGGCTGCTCGCCGAAGCAGTAGTTTGCCTGAACGACGATTGACTCAATTTCCACGGTCCCCCCATTTACATTTTTGGCGCGTAAGTCTCCACAACAAAACTATTCGTCCGTAGTGGAGTGCTGCAGCCTCGATCCTCTACAGGACACTACATTGTCGGTACTGCCTGGCGGAACCGGGATTGCTGCACGGTTGGGTGACATCTGATCTGACTTACCCCGGTGGGGTTGGTCTGGAAGGATGTTGCTGTGCCTAAGCCTTACCCGAAAGAGTTTCGTACTGACGTGGTCCGCATCGCGCGGAACCGCGAGTCCGGTGTCGCGCTCGAGCAGATCGCGCAGGACTTCGGGATCCACCCGATGACCCTGAATTCGGGCACCGCCTGCTGGCTGACGAGGCTCGTGACGCCGGCGAGGTCATGGCTGAACGAATTGCACCGAGCACCACACGAATGAGGGCAAGCTCTATCTCTGCGCGATCAAGGACGCGTTCTCGAACCGGATCGTCGGCTACTTGTTCGACTCCCGGATGAAGCCCAGTCTCGCCGTGCGTGCGTTCAAGAATGCTGTCGCGATGCGCGAGAACTCCGCAGGATGCATCGTTCACAGCGACCGGGGATCGCAGTTCAGATCCAGAAATTTCCGGAGGGCCTTGATCCGCCACGGGCTGGTCGGCCCCATGGGACGGGTGGCTTCCTGCGGTGATAACGCGGCGATGGAGAGCTTTTTCGCCCTCCTGCAGAAGAACATCCATCGGCACCGTTGCGCCACCCGAGAACAGCTGCGCATCGCGATCGTGACCTGGATCGAAAGGACCTATCATCGCCGGAGACGTCAGGCAGCTCTCGGCCGATTGACGCCCGTCGAATTCGAAACCATGATGAACAGGCCACTGGCCCTCGCGGCCTGACTAACTACTGTCACCGAACCGTGCAATAGTCCCCTTCGCAGCTCGCCAAGCGCCACGGCAAGGAGGGCATGGATGGGCTGCGCGAGGTGTCCCCAGTCATCCTCTGCCTCGTCGGCGCGCCCGAGACGGATATGGTCGAACGAGCAGCGTGGTGGTACGGGCAGAACGAGCGCTACAAGGCCACGACCGACCACCTCGGGCGGCAGTCCCAGCAGTCCGAGAAGGCCGATACCCTCCACTCCACCGACCTGCTGCTGAAGTCGGTGGACTAGGGACGGCTCCTGCGCGGCAAGCTCCCCGGCGCGGCCGCAGCCACCTTTTCGGAGGTCTGCTGGCGAACCTCGTCGACATCGCGCAGCTCGGGTTCAGGGCTCGCCTTAAGGCCGCTTGAGCGCAGACGAAGAACCTCAGCGAAGGATGCCGTTAGATTGCTCTCTTGGGTAGCTCAGGCGTGCAGTTTTGCCGCGTCGACAAGCTGCTCACGAAACAGGGAGGCGTCGAAGACCCTGTCCTCATCCTGTATCCCGATTCCAGCGTCACAGAGGAAAGTCGTCAATTGATCCCCGTCCATCGAGAGCATGCCAGACCGTTCGAGCAGTGCCTTCGCTCCGACGCTATAACCGCCAGTTGTGAAGATCAGGATGAGGGACGCATCGAAGGGGCGCAGGCGGAGGCCTGGCCATTCTTGAAGCGCGCCGCCAGTACGCGCGAGTTCAGCGGTTCCAACCATCTCCCGGACCACTGCCGGTGCCAAGTTCGAAGTGGGGTAGTGCTTCGCCTGTCCGATTAGCCAGACTTTCGCACGGTCATCAAGTCCTCCGTATGGGAACGGAGAATCGAGTCTTCCTCTTAGCTCTAGCCTCCCGTGGAAGTCGATCCCTCCATCGTTGTTCTGTCTGGTGGTTCGAGGGTCCTGGCAACCAAGCAACCTCAGAACTGTGGCACACGCGAACTCGAAGTCGCGATGCGTGAGCCCTCGCAAAGCTGCCTTCGCTTCAACGACGAACGCCCTCCTGGATCGCGCCGTTCTGTCCTCAGCCGGAAGTCCCGGATCGTCGAAGGACGCCCCCCGGACCCACTCGTTGCCAGAACCGAAGAGCTCGATGTCCCAAGTGGTTCCGTTCTGAATTGCAGCATTCCTCATCGTGTCCAGTCTGTCCTGAACCTCGGGCAGGAGCGCTTCAACAAGCTCTAGCGCATGGTTGATGCTGTCGGCGTAACCGTTCGCCCGTGCGAGCTCTGCCAAGCAACGGTGCAGATCTTGCGGACGCGCACCGGGGGTCAAATGTTCGACGAGTAGTCGGGTGAGCTCTTCCGCCCCGATCACCATCAGTCGGAGACCGCATCCTCATCCGTGCTTCGTGCAGCGTTCACTGCCCGAAGCACGGCGCTGGACTTTTCCTTGAGAGATGTCAAGACCTGCACACCGTCATCATCAAGATTCTCCATCGTCTCCAGGCTCATGTCACGGAGAGAGACGAGGGCGGCTTTCGCGTTCGGCAACCACTTCGTCGCTTTTGCTTCTGACTTAACGATGGCTAGCGCATCGGCCAGGCTTTGGTCGTCATCCTGCATTGCGGACAGAGCATCGGGATTCTCGATGATGAGTTTCAGGTCTCGGATGTCACCATAACTAGTTATCTTCTTCGGCGCGTCCGCATCCCCGGTTAGCCAGAAGTACAATTGCTCTCGGTTGTTGGAGTCTGTCAGCTCGTATTCTGAGTTATCCCATCCCAGCCAATCGCGTAGCTTGGGTTGCCCCACCACTTCGTGGAAGATTGCGTAAAAGTCAGGAGTGACAAGTTCGCCATACTCCGAATCCTTGGCCATCTGAGTCAGGGCCGAGAAGGCGCGATGCCTGCGATTTACTTCTTGGACAGTCAGCCCAAGCCGGGAGGCGACCTGTCGAGCGTCAATACCGCTATCTTCCATGAGTTCGTACACCAGGAGAGCGCTCTGATATCCGCCCCACTCTTTCGGGCCACCAACGTGCCTGATTCCCATAATTGCGAGAAGGTCGTCGTCGGATGCGTCCGAGGCAAGAAGAACAGGCACCGCATCGAACACGTCAGACACCGACGACTTCAATGCAGCACCGCTTGCGTGCTCTTTCCTGAGCAATTTCAAGGCCGCCGTGCGACGGTTTCCCTCGACTACTACGTAGTGGCTCGACCCGGTGGCACTGTCACCTGATTCGTCCGTTTGGGAACTCGATTCGATTTTCAGAGGACGAACGACGATGCGCTCCACTGGAACGAAGCCGTTCTCAGCAATAGAACGCTTCACTTCAGTGACGCCATCACTTACGATCCGTTCAAGTGCGGCATCCTGGACAGACTTCTCGGCGAAACGAGATTCAGCGACCTCGATGGCTGTTCCTGGACCTCGGAACCGAAAGTTATTTGGGTCGAGAAGAATCTCGTCGAGAGCAACCATGTAAGGCGAGTATGTGACCATCCACTGATCCTACCCAACCGAAGACCTCCCCGGAGCCGAACCTGACTCGTGCCACGGCTAGTGATGGGCGTCGGTCTATAGGACGCTGACGTAGTCGTTCCGTTTTGTGCGAGGCGTGTTTGGGTTACTAATAAATCGGGAGGGCGTATCCTGTGGGGACGTGAGCCCGTTTCGTGCGCAACGTCCGGACCTGGTTCGGAGCGGTCGCCGTGCAGATCTTGGATCGAGCGGGTCGGCAGGTCACAGACATCGAACACGTGGGTTCGGCGCATACCGACGCGGAACTGGCCGTGCTGCTCGTGTCGGCCGAAGAGCGGCTGCGCTCTGGTCAGGGCGCTTTCGATCTCGAAGGGTTGGAGCGGACGGCGGTCTCCACGCGGGAAGTCGCGGACTGGACCGCGGCCGGTGATGACGCGGCGGAAGCGAATGCGGCCTCTGTCGCGAGCCGTGGCCGCCCGTCCCGGGTAGCGGCGGATGGGCGGGCCATCGCCTCGCCTGCCGTCGTGCTGTGGGAGGTGTTGACGGAGGCGTATTCGCGGTTGGGGGCTGACGTCCTCGAGGACGAGGGCTTCCGGGCGATGGTGCTGGCCCGGTTGATCGAGCCGACCTCGAAAGCAGACACGAGATCCGTGTCCTGGAGGCGATCGGGGCCGAACATCCATCTCTGCGTTCCCTGTTCCGCAGCCTCTCCCGCTGTCACGAGCGCGACTACCGCGACCGGCTGGCCCGGGCCATGCTCGCCTACCGGTCCCGGACCGCCGGACTGGCCGGGATGATCATGTACGACGTCACTACGCTTCACTTCGAGTCGAAGGACGAGGACGGTCTGCGCAAGGTCGGGATGAGCAAGGAACACCGGGTCGATCCGCAGATTCAGGTCGGCCTGCTCGTGGACCCGGCCGGCTTCCTGCTCGAACTGCACATGTTCGAGGGCAACAAAGCCGAGACCATGACGCTGATCCCGGTGCTCGATACGTTCGCGCACCGCCACGGCATCACCGACATGGTCGTCGTCGCCGACGCCGGCATACTCTCGGCCGCGAACCTGAACGCGCTCGAAGACGCCGGCTACCGGTTCATCGTCGGCTCCCGCCTGACGAAGGCGCCCTACGATCTGGCCGATCACTTCGACCGCCACGGCGACTACTTCACCAACGGGCAGATTCTCGAGTCCACCCGGGTCATGGGCACCGGGAAGAACGCGCGCGAACGGCGGATCGTGTATAAGCGGTCGGCCAAACGGCTCGTCCGGGACAACCGGAACATCCAGCTCATGGTGCGCCGGGCCGAAGACATCGCCGCCGGCCGCAAACGCATGAAGAAGGCCCGATTCCTGAAGGTCGACGGAGCTGGGAAGGCCCTGGATCAGGCGACCGTCGAGCGGGCCCAGCAGCTCGCCGGACTGAAGGGGTACGTGGCGAATCTGTCCGCCGAGACCCTCGGCGGACAGGCTGTGATGAGCGCGTATCACGATCTGTGGCAGGTCGAGGCGTCGTTCCGGATGACCAAGAACGACCTCGGTGCGCGCCCGGTGTTCCATCATCAGCGCGATGTGATCGACGCGCACCTGACCGTGGTCTTCGCCGCGCTGGCGATCGGCCGGCACCTGCAGGAAGCCCCGGGCATGAGCTTGAAGAAGCTCGTCAGGCAGCTCGACCGGCTCCGCTCGTCCACGATCCGCATCAATGGCGGGGAGATCACCTTCGATGCCGACTTTCCCGACGACCTTCAGTCCACCCTGCAGGCCCTGAAAAGGGGTCACTAATCACGTGGCACGAGTCAGGTTCACGTTCGGCGAATCGATCCACAGCGGCAGCAGCGTGGCCGTGTTCGTGCTGCCCGACAGCGTGCGGTTGTCGTTGCCCGTGATCCGGAATGTCCCGTCGTCGTCCCTCACGCGCGTCGCGCGCTCCTCGAGGAAGACCCGGCTGACTCCCGCGTGGGCCGCCGACCGGAAGTACGCCCAGTCGGTCGGCACCGGCTCCGTCGGCTCTGGCGTGATGACCAGCCCCAGCTCGCCGTGCCGTCCGAGTTAGATGTAGCGGCGTACCTTCTCGGCGTAGGCTACGTATCGCGGCCCGAACTTCTCCTGCAGGCGTCGCTCCTCACGCTTGATGGTCAGGTGCGTCATGACCAGGACCGCTGGGAGCAGCGCAAAGATCCACACGCTCTTCCGGGCCAGCCCAAGTCCGACATAGATGAGCGTCCAGGCCACATACATCGGATTGCGGCTGATGGCGTACGGCCCCGCGCTGACGAGCCGATCTGGCTCAGCCAAGTCGGTGGGTGCTGTCGCCTGGGTCGCCCAGGCCGCCAACGCGACGCCGGCACCGACCGTGCTGTAGCCCGCGAACCTCAACGGTGGCACCACGATGTGCTTGCGAGCCAGCGTTTCGACGACGGCAGCCACGCCGAGGGCGACGAGGTGAGGTTGTGGCAGAGGCACGTTGCGTACCCAGTGCGGGATCCGGACCTTCCGGCGCGAGTCAACCTGCCTGGCTACATCATCATCTGATCCAAACCGCATGATCTACCTCCGAACCTCAGGCTACGGCACCCAACCCCGAGGTCACTCAGGTTAGTTGAAAGACGAGTTGAGTCCGAGTACAGCCGCCAGCTCAGATGGTCGCCGCGTGGTGCACTCGCTTGATCAACCGCGCCGTCTGCGCGTCCACGCGCATTCCGTCGCCGCCGTCGTTGTAGAAGGCCGCATAGGCGAACTTCCGGGCGCCGGTGGAGTGCCGGTACGTGAAGATCAGCAGGGTATGGGCGAGGGCCAGGCTGAACGGGTTGTCCGGGATGCGTCGCCGATCTCGGTCAGGTCCCAATGGCCCTCGTTCACTCCTGTCTGATAGCTGGCTCGTCCCGGAGGGGACGGACGCCGCATCGGCGAAGACCTGGCCGTAGTCGGAGTGGCGTCGAATACGGTACCGGTATCCCAAGAGTTGAGGATGTCCAACCGCGTGCCGTCCGACGTCCCGTCGCCGCGGAAGACCTTGCCGTTGGCGAGAGCGTCGCTGAGCCCGGCGGGACTGCCCCCGATCCTCCCAGTGAATCTAGATGCACACCCTGACGCCGAGCAGATCGATCAGGCAGTCGTCCGCCGGCTCAGGCTCGGCCACCAGCGTCGGCGTGGGGGAAGGCGTCGGGCGGGGCGTCGGCTTGGCCGGGGCCGGCTCGGCAGGAGCGGGTGCCGGGCTTTGCGTGCGGGTCGGTGACGGCGCCGGAGCCGTAGTGGGCGCCGGCGCCGCCGTGCGTGTCGGGCTGGGCTCCGGAGCCTGGCTCGGGGCCGGTGCCTGAACTTCAGCGGGGCCGCTGGAGGGCAGTGGGCGCGGCGCAGTGCCCGTCTCCTCCGATGTGGGACCGCCGGCGGCTGCCGGACGGCTCCGGCTCTCGTCACCTGCGGTTCCGGAATCGCCGGCCGACTCCGCTGGCTCAACCGAACCGTGCGCTCCAGCGGCCGCCGCGTCGGCGGATCCGGACGACGGCGCGGCGCTGTTGCCCGCGATTCCGGGCTCCGATTCGGCGGTCGATTCCGGGCCCTCCGATTCAGTTGCAGGAGAGCCGGAGTCTTCGTCGGCCCCATCGACGGTCACCCACGGGGACGGCCCTGGAGTCGCAACCGACTCGGCGGCGATCGCGGCCCGTCCGACGGAGGGATCGCCCCACCAGGTCGAGGCCAGAGCGCCGCCGCTCAGCACCAGCGCGGCAGCAGCGGCGATGCCGGTTCCGACGAGGACGGGCCGGCTCCTTGTGAGTGCCGGTGCCGCGGCGGCGGGCGCGGCCAGGCCGAGGGGCGCCGCGGAGCCGCGCCCGACGAACAAGGGTGCGATGACCTGGCGGATCGCGGTGCCGGGGTCCTCCAGGTGCGCCAGGGCCTCCGAGCAGGACGCGCAACCGTCCGAGTGGTTCTGGAAGCGCTGATGCGCGCGCCGGCCCAGTTCCCCGCGGACGTAGTCCGGCAATTCGCCGGCGCGGCGGCACGCGGCTCGTGCCTCGTCGCCGGTGTGGAGATCGAGGAAGTCTGAGCGAAGCTCCTTCATGGCCAAGAGAGCGAGCAGATCGACGGTCTCCGGCGAAGAGGCCAGCTGGGTTCCCGCGTCGGCGGGGTCCTCGCCCTCGACCTCGAGAAGCCAGAGGACGCTCTGCCAGCGTTCCGGCAGGCCGAGGAAGGCCTGGCAGAGCAGGCGGGCGTCGAGCCCCGCCATGACCGGAGAGGCATCGGGGTCCCCGGCTTCGAAGAGCGCGAACGGATCAGCGTCCGGCTCCGCCCCGCGGCTCACGGACATGACCGTCCGGGAGACCGCTGTCAGCAGGTAGGGGCGGACCGCCTCGACCGGTCCGGAGCCCGCCTGCAGCGACGCGACCAGGGATTCGAAGGCACGGGCGGCCGCGTCGTCGGCGTCCGCGCCCGGAAACGCCCGGGACCGCCACTGGGCCGCGCGGACGGCGGACTCGCGGTGCCGTTCCCAGAGGGCGGCCACGGCCGCGTCGTCCCCGGAGCGCACCCGCTCGACGAGCTCGACGTCGGAGCGCGGGGCATCGGCGTCCGCCATGGCGTTCCTCCTCGAATCTGTGCGGGCAGCACGCCGCGGCGCGGCGTCTGACACTTGAGTCGAGATCCTACACGCCGATGGCCGGCCGCGCCTTTGCATTGCGGAGCAGGTCCCGGTTCCGGGGGCAGGCGGCCCCGGGAACCGCCGGATCAGATAGTCGCCGCGTGGTGCACCCGCTTGATCATCCGCGCGGTCCGGGCGTCCACGCGCATCCCGTCGCCGCCGTCGTTGTAGAAGGCCGCATCGGCGACCTCCCGGGCGCCGGTGAAGTACCGGTACTTGAAGACCAGCACGGCACGGCCGAGGGCCAGACCGTACGGGTCGCCGGTCGTGTCACCCGGGATCGCGTAGCCGATCTCGGTCAGGTCGGAGCGGACCTCGTCCACGGCCGTCTGGTAGCCGGCCGGCTGCGGGCCCGTCCCGGAGAGGACGAACGCCGCGTCGGCGAACACCCCGCCGTAGATCGTCGTCGGGTCCGCCGGCAGCGCGTCGGCCTCGGCGGACGGCGCCATCGCGACGCCGGCGGCCTCCAGCCGCGGCCAGTCGAAGGTCCGCCCGGGATCGAGCAGCTTGCGCCCGAGCTGGCCGTTCGGGTGCGTTCCGACCTCGTTGTGCCCGACGACGTTGCGCAGCGGGATCGCCGGGTACCGGGCACGGATCGAGGTCAGCAGGTCGATCAGGGCGACGTACTGCTCCTCCCGGAACGGGTCCGTGTTGTGGACGACTTCGATGCCGATCGCGTAGTCGTTGGCTCCCGCAGTGCCGCGCCAGCTGGAGGCCCCCGCGTGCCAGGCGCGCGTCTCCTCGTCGGCCAGCTTGATCACGAGCCCGGGGTCCGTCGCCGTAGGGCGGTCCCCGCGGGTGACCACGTAGTGGATCGACAGCCCGTTCGCGTTCACGAAGTGCGGGGGCAGGTCCGAGGTGCCGGCGGTGTGGTGCACGACGATGACGTCCGGCGTCGTGCCCGCGGGCCGGGTGTTCACGTTCGGGGACTCGATCCACAGGGGCCGGAGCGTGGCGGTGATCGTGCTGCCGGTGATCGTGAGGTTGTCGTTGCCGGTGATGCGGAAGGAGCCGTCGTCGTCGCGGACGAGCGTGGCGCGCTCCTCGAGGAAGATGCGGCTCGCACCCGCGTTCGCCGCGTCGGGGAAGTTCGCCCAGTCCGTGGGCACGGGCTCCGTCGGGTCCGGCGTGATGACCAGCGCCCAGCGGCCCGAGCCGTCCGACTCCAGCAGCCCGAGCGACTCGGCGCCCGTCCCGGTCAGCGCGACGTCGCGGGAGAAGATCGCGTTGACCACGCTGGCCTCGGCCGAGATGTCCGTGTCGTCCGGCTTGAACCGGTTGCGCAGCCGCAGGCGCAGCGGGGTGGTGCTGCTGCCGGTCGGCGCGATCGTCGACCCCGGGGCGTTCTGCGGGTGGTAGAGCACCCGCCAGTGCGTGTAGTGCGCCAGCTGGGCGAGCTGGCCGCCGTTGAACTCGTTGTTCAGGTCGGTGACCGACAGCTGGGTCGCCAGCCCGGTGTTCTCCGGGTTGAACACGGTGGGATCGGCGTCGAACACCGCGCCGGTGTCCCACGGGTTGAGGATGTCCAGCTGCGTGCCGTCCGCGGTCCCGTCGCCGCTGATTCCGCGGACGATGATCGCGTGCGTCGGAGCGCCGTCGATCGTCACGAACAGCGGGCCGTGCGCGACGAGCCACTCATGCCACTGGGCCGGGTCCGGATACTGCTGTCCGCTGAGCGGGACGCTCCGCAGGCCCAGGTAGTCGTTGACGTCCTCCAGCCGGTCCCAGCCGTAGGACTGCTCGAGGCTGTAGCCGACCTCGTCCGCGAGGTCCGCGGCCGAGAGCACCACGCTGGCCTGCTCCGCCTGCGACCGCCGGTAGCTCTCCAGCATCGCCATGGCCGCCGCCCAGCAGGCCGTCTTGTTCGGCTGGGCGACGAGCGGTACGTCGTAGTACACCGGGGAGAACGACTGCTCCGCCCCGGACGGGCGCACCTCCAGCGTCTCGCTGGTCCCCGAGCGGTCGGACCGGGTCGCGGAGACCGAATGCCCGGCCTCGGCGGCGTCGATGGCCGCGTTCGTCAGGGACGGGTCCCGCTGCACGGAGCGGCGCTGCTCGGCCGAGGCGCGGCTGCCGCCGTCGATCATCTGGCCCAGGTGGTCGCGCACGAGCTGCTGGTAGTCGTCCTCCGGGAGCGCACCCGCATCGCGCGCCTGCTCCAGCGACTGCATGATGCCGCGGCTGTTCTCGGCGTTGGTCTCCTGCATCGCCATGCCCTTGGCCATCTCGGCGAAGGCGCGGGCGTTCTCCTGGTTGGAGAGGTAGGTGCGGATCGCGTTCTCCTGATTGCCGGCCAGCCCCGTCACGTCGCGGAACGCCCCGGCGTTCGTGAGGGCCTCGCTGAGCCCGGCCAGGCCCGCCCCGGGCGCCGGAGCGTCCCGCGGCGTCTGCAGCTCGATGATCGGCTGCGCGAATTGCGCCCAGACCGCCTTCCAGTCGGTGCGCGCCGGCGTCGGCGTGGTGACCGCGTTGATCGACGTCGGCTCGTCGGTGCGGAACTCGTCCCAGTCCTGGGAGGAGTTCTCCTTGACGTCCTCGCACGAGTCGCACGCGCCCATGACCGCCTCCGCGTACACGCCCCGCGTCGGGACGCTCAGCCGGTACGGGGGAGACGGGGTGAGCGGCTGGTACCGCCGCATCAGCACCTCGGCGTAGTCGACGCCGTCGTCCTCATTCCCACCTTCACCCTCACCGGCGCCCTCGGCGACGACCAGCGCCCGGTCCACGTGGAAGCCGTCGGCGACCGGGAAGACCATCGAGTTGCCGACGACCGTGAGGAGCTCGTTCTTCACGACCGACGCGAGGCTGCGCTCGCCGTCCGAGGCGCCCTCCGGCGTGAACGTCTCGATGTTGAACCCGTCGAGGAGCATGTGCCGGCGCCCCTCGTCGAGCTCGCGCCAGAGGACCCGGTTGTAGTACTCGACGTTGGAGTTCAGGTGCTCGATCAGCTCCTGGGCCAGGTAGTAGTCCTCCTTGCGCGGGTTGCGCTTGTCGTTGGAATTCAGCGGGATCGGGATCCTCACGCCGTCGAGCAGGTCGTCCCCGAGCGAGGCGCGGATGATCGGCCCGGAGAAGTGGTCGGTCCGGTACTGCAGATCGAGGTACTGGGCGGTGACCGTCACGAAGTCGTGCAGGTCCCGCAGGTCCGCGTCCGTGCAGACGAAGCGCAGCTCGTCGGCGAGGCCCGCGCGGCTGCCGCCGGTGGCGCCGGTACGGAGCTTGACCGTCATGTTGCGGCGCCCGCCGTGGTACTCGGCGGTCTTGGTCACGTCGAGGGCCGGCAGGCCGCTGCCGGAGCCGTCGCCGAAGAACCGCAGGGACTCGGCCAGCTTGGTGTACAACTGCGGGGCGATGTCGCGCTCGAAGATCTCGTCCCACTCGGCGATCAGCTTGTCCTTGAAGTACTCCTCGAGCAGGTCCTCGGCCGAGGCGCGCCCGAGGACGTCCGCGTAGGCCTCCCAGCGCTCGCGGTCCGTCTGGTTGCCGAAGAAGTCCGGCTGCTCGACGTCGGCCGGGGTGTCCACCGACTCCATCGGCCTGAAGTTCGTGACCCGGATCGATCGTGCCGGCGGCACCCGCTCGTAGTTCGCGTCCAGGGTGAAGTACTCGTCGGAGATGTTCTGGAACGCCTCCTGCTCCCGCTCCCGGCTCTCCAGCCCGAGCAGGTGGCCGGCCGGCCCGAGGAACATGCCGCCCAGGAAGGCCTTGAACGCGTTGATCCCGCCCTCGCGCACGGTCTCGGTGATCAGCGGCAGCGACTTGATCCGGTCGGCCCGGGTGCGCGGCCGCGGAAATTCCACGCGGAGGCGCGCCGTGCCGGTGACCGAGACGATGGCGTCGTCGGCGTAGCGCCGGTCGGGGAAGTCGACGCGCTCGTAGTCGGTGCGCCGTCGTTCGACGGCGTCGAAGGCGCCGACCAGCGGGTGGCGGCGGCGCCCGAGCAGCCGGAAGACCGGGCGGTAGGTGTTGGACGGCTTGTCGAGGAGGTTCGGGGCCAGGACGTCCTTCCACTTGGAGATGTTGTTCGGCGTGAACTCGGTCAGCTGCAGCGGGATGAACAGGCACTCCTGCACGCCGGTGAGCTCCTGGGAGATCGCGTAGTGCCGCAGGACCTCGAAGTACATCATCGTCAGCGAGTGGCAGTGGTTGTGGTTCGCGACGACCTCCGACGTGACGGCGTACTCCTGACCGTCCTTGACCGTGGTGACCACCGAGGCGTTGAGCCGGCGGTAGCTCTCCGCGTTCTGCGTCAGCGACTGCCGGAGCTTCTCGCCGAAGTGCTGGGCGATGTTGCGGGCACCGGACTGGCTGGCGGAGGACTTGGAGTTCGAGTAGCCGCCCGCGACGCCGAGCGAGCCGCCGATCGGGCCCATCGATCCTCCGATGCCCAGCCCGGCGCTGATGCCGGCGGTGCTCGCGGAGCTGCGCCCGCTGATGTCCTCGTTGATCGAGCCGCCGAGCTGGTCCGTGATGAACCGGTCGTCCATGAGGTCCGCGGCCAGCCGCTCGCCCTGCTCCATCTCCTGGCTCTCGCTGGCCTCCAGAGTGTTGGCCATGTCGTAGGAGACGATCTGCTTCTTCTGGCCCGGCGCGAGCGGCAGCGAGTAGACCAGGTCGCCCAGCGAGTAGCCGTCCGCCTTGAAGACCGAGCGGTAGAAGAGCACGTGGCCGGTGGCGACGGTCAGGGACTGGTAGAAGTTCAGCTCGGTGCCGGCATCCGGGGCGTCCTGCCAGCGGATCGGATTGGTCCGGCCCACGGGGTGCCGCGACCGGATGGAGGTGTTGCGTTCCGCGGACTCGCGGGACCAGTACTTGGACCGGCGAGGATACTTGCGGAGGCGGTCCGGGGCGTCGTCGTCGGCGTCCGTGACGAGCTCGTAGTGGTCGTCGGCGCGGTAGCCCCACCCGGGGCTCTTCCGGAGGGCGTAGCGCTCGATCTCCGGGTCGGAGGTGCGCACGAGCGCGTTGTAGGAGAACTCGCGCAGGGCGCGGTTGGGGGTCGTGACGTTGACGCAGCCGCCGCCGAGGTCCTGCGAGTACTCTCCGGAGGCGATCAGGTCGGCCTGGTCGGGCAGCCGTCCGGGGGACGAACCCGGGCAGTCCCCGCAGCTGCCGGCGCCGCCGCACGGGCCGGAGCATCCGGCGCAGCCGCCCGGCCCGTCGGGCTTGTCGGTGGCCCGCAGGAGGAGGTAGATGAAGTCCTCGGCCAGCGTCGAGTCCCGCGTGCCGTCGACGATCCGGAGGTCGACGGGGGAGTCGGGGTCCGCGGAGACCAGCGCCTGCGCGGCGGAGAACCGTCCGAGCGGATAGGGGAGCGAGAAGAAGCCCTCGCCGGTGGTCTCGGCCGAGCCCACGATGCGCCAGGGAGCGGTTTCCGCCGCCCCCTCGTCGCGGGCCTGGACGAGGACGGTGAGGCCCGCGACCTGCTGCCCGGACGGCATGGCGACGACCTTGCCGCGCAGCTTGCGGTCCACGGCCGGCGGCGTGGTCGAGGGGCCGCCGCCTGGCCCGTCCGGGAGACGGGATTCCAGGGAGATCGACAGCTCCTGCAGCTCGGCGTCGTCGACCTCGTACTTCTCGCTCCACAGCACCCGCCCGTCGAAGCCGGTCACGCGCACGGAGACCGGGCCCTGCGCGCTGGACCTCAGCACGGGTTCGTCGCGGTCCAGGGTGAACGCGGCGGGCATCGGCACGGGGTCCTCGAGTGCGTCGAACTCGACGTCGAAGGAGGCCGACCGCTCGCCGCCGTCGAGGCCGGTGACCGGGACGTCGGCGGTGATGCGGTGGAGACCGAACTCGGCGCGGCTGACCGCCCGCCCGTCGGAGTGGCGCAGCGTCATGCTGCCCGCCCCGGTGATGGTCTCCGAGGCGGGGACCTTGATCGGGAACCGGGTGAGCAGGTCCCAGGCGTCCACGACCTCGTGGACGACCTCCGGATCCAGCTTGCGGGCCTCGGCGTACGAGTCGAGTTGCTCGCCGGTGAGGTTCTCCGGCCGGTTGGTGGTGGAGCTGAAGACGCCGAGGTCGCGGATGAGCGGCAGCAGGTATCCGTCGGAGGTGCCGGGGGCCGCCGGGTGCGCGGCGAGGAGCTCGCGGTAGGCGGGCTCGTTGACGAGGAACAGGCCCAGCGTCAGGGGGAAGTTGGCGCGGTTGCCGCCGAAGTGCAGCACGGCCTCCCGCCCGGCGGCATCGAGCTGGGGGTCCCCTGTCTCCAACCGGTCCAGGCGCATGTTGGAGGACCCCATCCGCGCCATGTTGTCGAAGTAGAAGAGCGCGTCCAGTTCGCCGCTGGCGACGACGATCCGGTTCTCATCGGCCACCTGGTAGGGGATCTGGAATGTCAGGTCGTCCCAGGCGACCGAGGTCAGCCAGCGGGCTGCGGCCTCCCAGGAATCGCCGAGCACGGCCTCGGCCGGAACCTGCGTCCGGAACGGCCCGCCGGTTGCGGCGTCGAGCTCCACGGGGAGGGTCCCGGTCAGCGTGCGGGTGGCCGGGAAGAACGAGCCGGAATCGTCGGTCGGTTCGTCGGCGTCGTCATCGACCGCCGTGAAGGTGAACTGCGGGATCGCGAGTCGGAGGGAGAGGGGAGAGTCGGCCAGGGCCGAGTCGAGGTCGCCGGCCAGGGCCGCGGCCCGCGCGCCGATAGGGAGTGGGTGTTCTACTGGCATTGCTGGTCTCCTGAGTCCGAGGTGGAAGAGCCTTCAGCCGCTGCAGCGCGCACCTTGGATTTTTCTCAAGATTCCATCAGAAGTCAATGGGAGTACTTGACATCGTTACCTACTGCCGTGTAGCAACACGCGAACTGTAGTGAAACGTGATCGATGTTTCCCCGACGTCGATGGTCGTGCCGTCCTCGGTCGACTCCACGTCGACCAGTCCGTCATCGGCCGGATCGGCGGTCTCGGGGGCGTCGCACCCCGGGCCCGGGATCGGGTGGCACGGGTCGAGCCCCGGGGGCGTGCGCGTCGGCTCCGGAACCGGCTCGACGGTCGGGGTCGGCTCCGCCGTGGGCTCGGGCGTGGGCTCCGGCAACGGTTCTCCGGTCGGCTCCGGGCTCGGCTCGAGGGTGGGTTCCGGCCTGGGAGTCGGTTCGGGCGTGGGCTCGGCCGTGGGTTCGGGCGTCGGCGTCGGCTCCGGGGTCGGTTCGGGGCTCGGCGTCGGTTCGGGCTGCGGTTCCTCGCTCGGCTCCGGGCGGGGCGCCGGCGCGGGCTCCACGGCCCGGGGCGCGGGCACCGGGGCAGCGGTGGGCTCGGGCGCCGGAACCGAGACCGGCTCGGGCGTCGTCGGCGCCGGTGCCGGTGCGGGCGGGGCGACCTCGGCCGGTGCGGCCGGTTCCTCGGGGGCGGCGGGTTCCTGCTCGGCTTCGGGTTCCGGCGGGGTCTGCGAGGCAGCGGGCTCCGCGTCCCGCGGCTCGTCCGCGGGCTCGTCCTGCGCCGGTGCGGCCGGCGCCGCCGGGGCGGAGACCTCTGCCGGCCCGTCGTCGTCGTTCATGAGCGCACCCGCGAGCGCGCTGGCGCCAAGGACGATCCCGGCAGCCGCCACGACGCCCGCCGTCGTCGCCGCAGCCGACTGCCACCAGGGCTTGGGCACGGCAGCGGCCGCGCCGACCGCACCGGCCGCGCCGGCGGCAGCGCCTACCGGGGCGACCCAGCCGAACAGGGCCGCGGCGCCCGCGCCGAGGAACAGCGGCGCGATCACGCCGTGCATGGCCGCGCCGACGTCCTCCAGGTGGCCCAGGGCGCTGAAGCACGCCGGGCACTCCTCCAGGTGCTGCTCGAACTTCTGCTGCCGGCGCTTGGACAGGCTGCCGCGGACGTACTTCGGGAACTGGTCGGCCATCGAGCAGGAGCCGCGCGTCGTCTCGCTCAGGTGCGCCTGCAGGTAGGCGGCGCGCAGACCCTCGCGGGCGCGGACGGCCAGCGCGGAGACGGCGTTGGGGGAGGAGCCCAGGAGCGGGGCGACATCGGAGGGCTTGGCGCCCTCGAGCTCCAGGTGCCAGAGCACGGCCTGCCACGCCTCCGGCAGGGAGCGGAACGCGCGGCCGAGGACCTCGGACTCGAACTCGTCCATGACCGGGTCCGCGTACTCGCCGCCGGCCTCGAACAGCTCGATCGAGTCCGTGTTCAGCTCGCGGGAGGACTTCTTCATCGCGGCGATCGCCGCGCGGGAGACGATCGTCATCAGGTACGGGCGGAACGCCTCGTCGGGGCCGCCGCCGCGCCGCAGGGTCTGCAGCATCGAGGAGAAGGAATCGGAGACGACGTCGTCCGCCTCGACCGAGCTGGCGGCGTCCAGGCGCCACTTGGCGGTCTTCACGGCGGCCTCGCGGTGGCGCGCGTAGAGCTCGGCGAAGGCCGCGTCGTCGCCCCCGCGCACGGCGGCGATCAGCTCGGCATCCGAGCGGGTCTCCTGCGCAGCCTGCATGCTGTACCTCTCCGGGGGCGTTCGGGCCGCCGCAGGGTGGGCTGCGCCGGCCGGTCGCCCATCATGACGTGGGAACCTGAAAGTTTGCGCAACGCCCCCAGCCCACGGGGGCGGCCGGCTCACCAGAACCTACTCCCGAGTATATCTTCGCAATCTGCAGGATACCAAGGAAGGCGCGGAACCAGAAGGGCGCGGTCGCCCGGCGGGCGGCATCTCGGGGTGCGACGTGCGCCGCGCCGGCGAACCTCAAGATGCGCCAAGGCCGGGCCCGGCAGCACCTGACGGGGTATCGTGGTGCGGTGGTGGCCACGGAGGGGGATCGACCCCTCGCGCGCGCCCGTACACGAAACCATGGGGAGTGGGGGAGCAGCTGTGGACGACCTGACGGCACCGTCCGCCACCCCCGCCTGGCCCCGCCTGGAAGCACGGCTCGGGCCGGCCCGCCTGATCGGCCTGCACGGCCCCGCCGGCACGGGACGGTACGACGTCGCCGCCGCCTGGGCGGCCCACCGCCGCCAGCAGACCGGGGCGCCCGCCGCCACGATCGGACCCGACGCGTTCTTCGGCGACCCCGCGACGGGCGCCGACGCGCTGCGCCGGGCGATCGCGAACGCCCGCGCGGACGACCCCGCCACGAGCGTCGCCGTCGTCCTGCCCCCGAACCCCGCGCTCGCCGACGTTGTCCGCGATCTCGGCGGCCTGATCGCCGACCCCCGGGACCTGCTCCTCACCCGCGACGAGGCCCGGCAGGCGGCCGCGCTGCGGTACCCGGGCGGCGCCGTCGTGCCGTTCGAGACCTGGTTCGACGCCGCGTGGGTGGCCGTCGGCGGGTGGCTCCGCGGGCTCGACTCCCTCCTCGCCCGAGGCGGCGACCCCGCCGACGCCGCCGCGGCCCTGCAGCCGGCCGCCGACGACGCGTGGCTGCCGTGGATCGCCGCGCAGCCGGCGGCCGAGGAGCTGATGCGCATCGGCCAGTTCCCGTTCGTCACCGCCGAGGCCCTCGCCCAGGCCGAGTCCGGCACGCTCGCACTCGGGCTCGGCGCCGCCCGGCGTGCCGGCATCGTCCAGGGCGACCGCGTCCCCCTGGTGGTCCGCCGCGCCTGCACCTCCGCCCTCTACGAACGCGACCCGGCCGCCGCCCGCGACGGCGTCCGCGAGGTGGCCCGCGCCCTGTTCGGCGCCGGCGAGTACGCCGAGGGAATCCGCACCGCGCTGGAGGCGGGGGAGTGGGAGACCCTGGTGCCCCTGCTGCTCGCCGGATGGGCGCGGCTGCTCAACGACGACCAGGCCCTGCTGATCCGCGGGTTCCGGGCCGTGCCCCGCCACCTCGCCAGCCGGTACCCGGTCATCCGCGCCGGGCAGGTGCTGCTGGACCCCGACGAGCTCAACACGGCGCTGCCCGTGACCAACGAGCCCGACGAATCGGAGATCCTCGCCGAGCTGCGGGCCGAGCACCGCTCCACCCGGGCCCGGCAGCGGCCGCTGGCACTCACGACCGCCACCGGCCTGATGATCTACGAACGGCGGCTGGGGATGTACGAGTCCGCGCACGCCACGGCGTCCGACACCCTCAAGATCAGCTCCGCCGCCTCGAACGACGTCGGTCCGTCCGCGCACGCGATCGCCGGGTTCGAGATCGGGCTGACGTCCCTGCTGGCGGACGACCTCCCGCAGGCCTTCGCCGGGTACGAGCTCTCCCACAACCGGGCCCGGCGCGTCCCGCACTGGACCGCGCTCAAGGTCTCCAGCGGCGAACTGGCGATGCTGCACGCGGTCCGCGGCGACCTGCGGGCGGCCACCGAGTGGCTCGAGCGCGGCCGGGAGCTCGTGGCCGGGCACGGCCGGCACACCCGCGCCGAGGGGGCGCTCGCCGTGGCCGCCGCCCTGACGGCGGTCGACCAGTTCGACGTCGACGGCGCACGCCGCGAGCTCGCCGCGCTGCCCGCGTTCCCCGACAACTCCGACAAGTGGCCGTTCCACCTGCTCGCGCTCGGGCGGCTCGCCCTGATCGAGGGGCGCGTCGGCGACATCGACCGGATGCTCGAGCGCTCCGTCGTCGACCGGGCCGTCGCCGCCCGCAGCCCGATCGCCGTCCGCCTGACGGCGGTCCTGCGCGCCGAGGCCGCGATGGCCCGGCAGCGGCCGCACGAGGCCCTGCGCATCGCCGAGACCCTGCTCGGGGACGCGGTCGACGGGCTGGTCTACCGCGCGTGGGCGTCGATCGGGCTGGGCGGCACCGCGGACGGGCGGGGCCTGGCCCGGCGGGCCCTCGCGCTCGACCCGCCGCCGCGCGCACGCAAGATCGCCGAGGGCCTGCTGGCCGCTACCGGCCGGGGCCTCGACGACGTCGACGCCTTCGTCGCCGGCTACCCCGACCGGCCGCACTCCCTGATCGGCCTGATGCCCCTGTGGCAGGTCCCGGAGCGGCGCGAGCGCGTGCGCGCCCTCGAGGCGTTCGCCCCGGAGGAGCTCGCCCGCCTGGACCGGCTGCGGCTCTTCCCGTTCCCCGGGGCGGACGAGCGCCCGCGGCTCACCCGGCGCGAAGTCGACATCCTCCGCTGCCTGGGGCGCGGGCTCACCCGCAAGGAGATGGCGGAGGAGCTCTTCGTCTCCGACAACACCGTCAAGACCCAGACCTCCTCGCTCTACGCGAAGCTGGGGGTGTCCTCCCGGCGGGACGCCCTGGCCGCCGCCGACGGGTGGGGCCTGGCCTAGGTTCCGGCCGACCGCCGAGGGTGCGCGCGCAGCCGGTTCCCGGGCCGGGCAACCTCAAGACGCGGGGCGAACCCAAAGAACCCCTCAAAATCGTCTGCGGTTTTCCGCGTCACGATGTGAGTGCGCCGCGCTCTACAAGGGTATGAGGCAGCACGAATCGAATCAGAGCGTCAGGACGGCCCCCGCCCACGGGGTGCCGTCGCAGCGGGCGTCGGCCACCGTCCTGGTGGCCCTGCCGGACAAGAACCTGCAGGAGATGTTCGAAGCCGTCGCCGAGACCGACGGTTTCCGCGTCCTGGCCGCCGGCGGCGGCCGGCACGTCGTGGAGATCGCCTCGCGCGGGCGGCCCTCGATGATCGTCGTCTCCAACACGTACCGGGATCTGCCGGGCGCCGAGGTCGTGCGGCGGCTGCGCGGGGTGACGGGCGCGTACATCCTCGTCGTCGAGCGCGGCGCCGAGGAGGACCAGCGCATCGAACTGCTCGAGGCCGGCGCCGACCAGATCCTCGACGGCCGCCTGAGCCCGCGCGAGCACCGGATGCGGCTGCGGGCGCTGCTGCGCCGCGTGCGGCCGCTGCGCGGCGGCGGCCAGGCGGGCGTCCCCGCCACCTGCGGCGAGACGGAGCGCGGCTCCGCGGAGACGGCCCACCCGGGCGGCTGGCGGACCGCCGGGCTCTCCGCGCCGGAGCCGCGCGCCGGTGCCGACGAGCCCGCCACGGCTCCGGCGGACCGCGCGGCCGGGGCGCCCTCGGCGCGGGTCCTCGCGTCCGACGGCCTCGCCGTGGACACGGCCCAGCACTTGAGCTGGTTGGACGGCGAGCAGGTGAACCTGACCCGCACCGAGTTCCGGATCCTCGTCGCGCTGATGCGCGGCCGCCCGGACGGCACCGGACGCCTGCTGACCAAGGCCGAACTCGTCGGCGTCATCGGCGGATCCGGCGCCGACCGCTCGGCGCTGCGCTCGCTCGAGGTCCACGTCGGGAACCTGCGCCGCAAACTCGGCGAGAGCGTCCGCGACCCGCGCTGGATCCGCACTGTCCGCAGCGTCGGCTACCACTGGCTGCAGCCGGTCGAGGCGGCCGAGGACACGGCGGGCCCGTCCGCGGGCGCACCGGACGACGGCGGACCCGACGCCGGGGTGCCGGAGGACGCGGGCGGCGAGCAGCGGCGTCGTGCGCACCACCTGCGGATGGTGAACTGACCGGTCCGACCGCGGCGCGCCGGGCCGGGCTCTGCGGCCCTACTCGGCGGGCGGTTCTCCGCCCGCGGCGATCAGCTCGTCCAGCATCGTCCCCATGGCGCCGACCACGATCGACACATGCCCCTCGCCGGACTCCAGGTGGCTGGCAGCCCCGGTTAGGCGATCCGCCAGTTGCCGACCGTGGGAGAACGGCACCATCTTGTCCAGCGACCCCTGCCAGAGGATCGTAGGCACATCGATCTCATCGAGCTCGAAACCCCACGGCTGCACGAGAGCGAGGCTGTCGTCGAGCGACCCGTCGACGCCGACCCGGTACCCCTCCTGCATGCTGGCCAGGATGTCGTCCCCGAACTCGTCCGTCATCAACGCCCGGTCGACGTCTGGGAGCAGCGACGCCAGATTCTCGACCATCTGCTCGACGGTCACGCTCTGCATCCGATCCGGGTCTTCCTCCAGCAGCGGCCGGAGGGCCTCCTCGCCCTCGACCGCGGCGGTGAAGCCCTTGACGTTCTCCTCGCCCATGCCGTCCATCCAGACGGGATCGCCCATGTAGGGTGCCGTACCGGCGATCACCAGCACGGCCCGGACCCCGCCGAGACGGGCAGCACAGGCCAAGGCATGCGGTCCGCCGCCGGAGTAGCCCAAGACCAGGCAGCTCGTGACCCCGAGCTCCTCGAGCACTTCGCGAGTGTCGGCGACTGCGTCCACCACGGTGCGGCCGGCACGCCGCGTCGAATCGCCGTACCCCGGACGCGACATCGTGACGACGCGCAGGCCCCTCTCGTGGGCCGGCCCCTCGAGGAACCGGAGCCGGGTGGCGGCCATCGGAGTGCCCACGTGGGCCACCAGAACCTGCCCGTTCGCGGGTCCGGTCACCCGGACGTCGAGGCGGCGCCCGTCGCCGAGCATCACATGATCCATGGGCGGGCCCGCCTCTCGAATGACAGCCTGAAGAGCACCGAGGTGCCTCTGAGAACGAGGGTAGGCCGTCGAGCGTGCCGTCGGCTAGGGGAGCGATGCGTGCTCGATGGACCGGTCGGTCTCGGATGAGCCTTCTCGCCGGGTGCCGCCGCGGCCCCGCCGCGAAGCATCCTAGAATGGAGACCATGCTGCTGCTCGCGATCGACACCTCCGCCCGCGCCACCGCCGCCCTGGTGCGCACGCACGGGGACCGCACCGAAGTCCTCGAATCCTTCTCCACGGACCGGGTCAACGCGCACGCCGAGGTGCTGGCGCCCGCCATCGCCGGCATGCTCGAGCAGGCGGACGTTTCCGGTCGAGAGATCGACCAGATCGTCGTCGGGGTCGGCCCGGGCCCGTTCACCGGGCTGCGCGTCGGCATCGCCACCGCTCAGGCGCTCGGCTTCGCGTGGGGCGTGCCCGTCGGCGGCGCCTGCAGCCTGGACGCGGTCGCGTGGGAGGCCGCGGCCGCGGGCGCCGCGACCGGTCGATTCGTCGCCGCGATCGACGCGCGCCGCCGCGAGCTCTACTGGGGGGTGTACGACGACGCGGCGCGCCTGGTCGACGGCCCCCACGTGGGCCCGGCCTCCGCGGTCGCCGGCCACGAGGTCTTCGGCGCCGGCGCCGGACTCTACCCGGAGCAGCTGGCCGCCGCCGGCGCGCAGGTGGTGGCCGGCTGGACCGACCGCCAGCCCGACGCCGCCGCCCTGGCCGCCTCGGCAGCCCGGACCCTGGCCGGAGGCGGCGAACTGCTCGGGACCACCCCGCTCTACCTGCGCGAGTCCGACGCGAAGGTGCCCGCCGCCATGCTCAAGCAGACGGGCCGGCCCGCGTGAGCGCGTTCGAGCTGCGGGAGATGACCGCGGACGACGTCGAGCAGGTCTACCCGCTCGAGACGCGGCTCTTCCCCGAGGACGCCTGGCCGCGCGACATGTTCGAGGCGGAGGTCGCCCAGACGGACACCCGCCGGTACTGGGTCGCGGAGGCGGACGGCCGGGTGGTCGGGTACGCGGGGATGATGTGCGTGCTGCCGATCGCGGACGTGCAGACGATCGCCGTCGTGCCCGAATTCGAGGGCCGCGGCATCGGCACCGCCCTGCTCGAGGCCATGATCGGGGAGTCGCGCGCCCGCGGGGCGGACAACCTCCTGCTCGAGGTGCGCGAGGACAACCCGCGCGCCCAGCAGCTCTACACCCGCCACGGATTCGAGCAGATCCACGTGCGCCGCAACTACTACCCGGGCGGCGTCTCCGCGCTCATCATGGAGCTCCGCCTGGCCTGACCCGGCCGCGCGCCCGGCGGCGCACGCCGTCGTCCGCCACCCCGGGCCGAGAGGCCCCGCCCGCGTGGCGCGGAGGGACCGCTCCTGTGGCGCGCGACGTTCCCGTATGTGACCACGCGTGTTAATTACGCGAAAAGGGGTGTTTAAAGCCCGATGCGTCAATACACTCCGGAGCAGGGACCGCAGTCCCCGGCGCCCGCAGGGAACCGGGGCCGACCAGCGGCCCCGGCACATCGAACCCAGGGGGTGTGGCGTGAGCCAGAAGAAGAACACAAAGGGACGGGCGCTGCTGGCCGGAGGGCTGGTTCTCGGCGTCGGCGCGGCGGTGACGCTCGCCGCGTGGACGGATTCCGAATTCGCGGAGGGGCTCTTCACAGCCGGCTCCTTCAATCTCGAGGGCAGCGACGACGGCGTCGCCTACGCCGAGCACGACACCGCGGGCGGCGCCCTGCAGCTGTCGTTCTCGGGCCTCGTCGACAACCTGACGCCGGGCGACACCGCCTACGCGGCCCACTGGCTGCGGCTCGATGCGGCGTCGACCACCGACGGAACCGTCACCCCGGCCGGGGCCGTGGCGACGGACGTGACCGGCACCAACGCCGACGCGGTGAGCTACACGATCACCGAAGTCACCGGCGGCGACTGCGAGGCCGGCACGGCCACCGGCCCCGTCGTCGCGACCGGCGCGACCCTGAACGACCAGACCGGCGCCACCGCCCTCGACCTGGTCTCCAACGGGGCCGGCACGGCCGGCACTGCCGTCCCGCTCTGCTTCGAGGTCACCGCCGGCGCGGAGGGCGAGTTCGAACAGGGCGGCGAGACCTCCGCCGTCTGGCAGTTCACAGCAGAGAGCGAGTAGGCCCGTGGGGCGCCACACGGCCCGGCGCTCCCGCCCGGCACTGCTCAGGGTCCGGGCGGTGCTGGCCGGTGCGCTCGTCCTCGGGGTCGGGGCGACGATCACGCTCGCCGCCTGGACGGACTCCGAGTACGCGACCTCGGGCTTCACCGCCAGCGTGTTCGGGCTCGTGGGCGACTCCGGCAGCGGGTTCGCCGAGCACCCGACGACGGCCACGGCGGCGCAGCTGACCTTCAGCACGGGTGCGGGCGCGATGTCCCCGGGGTCCATCGTGCACGGCCGGCTGGACGTGCGCACGACGGCGGCCAGCACGGTCGGCGGAAACGTCGCGCTGAGCTCGTCGACACCGGGCGGGGCGAGCGCCATCACGAACAACCTGACGTACCGCGTGGCCGTGGTCGACACGGCCACCACGTGCGCCTCCGCCGCCTACAGCGGCACCCCGGTTGCGGCGTCGAGCGTCTTCTCCCCGGCCGCGGGCACGGTGGCCGCGGCCGCCGGCAACGTGCGCCGCTTCTGCTTCGAGGTCCGGCTCGCCACGAGCACACCGAACAACGCCCAGGGGCAGAGCGGGACCATCACGTGGCAGGTGACGGGAACGTCCAACTGACCGCGGACCGGGAGGACCGACGAGGAGGGGAGGGGGCGATGACGCGAGACGCTGCAGCGCGACGAGCCGCCGAGCGGCCGCGGAGGCGAACGGCCGCGAGCCTCCTCGGCGGAGCGCTCCTGAACATCGCCGCGGCCGGCGGCGCCCTGTGCATCGTGCTCGCCGTCAGCGCCTTCGTCTTCGACGTCAGCCTGCTGATGTTCAAGACCGGGTCCATGGAGCCGACGATCCCGACGGGGTCGGTCGCCGTCGCGCGCGCCGTCCCGGCCGCCGACGTGCGGGTCGGGGAGATCGTCACCGTGGACCGGCCCGGCCAGATGCCGGTCACGCACCGGGTCACGTCCATCGCGGACCCCGAACCGGGCTCGGCCACACGGGTCCTCACGATGCGCGGCGACGCCAACCGGGACGATGACCCCTATCCCTACACCGTCGATGAGGTCCGGCGCGTCTTCTTCCACGTCCCGCACGCGGCCAACATCGTGGTGTGGTTCGGCAGCCCCTACGTGCTCGGCGGGCTGACCCTGGGCGCCTCCGCACTGGTCACGTGGGCGTTCTGGCCGCGCGGGCGCGCGGCGGGGGACGACGTGGAGCCCGACGCCCCGCGGGCGAGCGGGCGGCACCGCAGCACGGTGGCGCTGGCCGTCGTCGCGGGCCTGGGCGCCCAGGTCGCCGCGCCCGCGCCGGCCGAGGCCGCGCCGGCCGAGTCGACCACCGCCGGCGACGTGCTCCGGGTGGCCGCGCGCGGCGACGCCGGGGCCATGGGGAACCTGCGCCCGGGCGTCTCGGTCCCCTGGCAGGTCGGGGTCTGGGCCGACACCGCCGAGACGGGCCTCGTCTCCGCGCGGCTCGCGGTCCTGGGCGACCCGCGCCTGGCGTTGGACGTCACGGCGCGCCTCTGCAGCGCCGAATGGGTCGGGTACGACGACGGCGGCGGCCGGCCCGGCGCTCCGCGGTGCACGGGCCGCGACCTGGGATCGCTGGACCTCGGGGTGGTCGCGTCCGGCGACACCGCGGAGCTCTTCGCCGGGATGCCAGCGGACGAGGCGCGCTGGATGCTCTTCGACGTGGCGATCGCCGGCGGCGACGGGGCGCAGGTGCAGCAGGCCCAGGGTGCCAGCGCCGTGCTGCGCGTCGTCGCCTCGGGCTTCGGCGAGGACGTCGGGGTGGAACCCACGCCGACCCCGACCCCGAAACCCACCCCGACC
Source organism: Zhihengliuella salsuginis (assembly GCF_014651715.1). Lineage (GTDB taxonomy): Bacteria > Actinomycetota > Actinomycetes > Actinomycetales > Micrococcaceae > Zhihengliuella > Zhihengliuella salsuginis. The sequence continues at coordinate 183,887 of NZ_BMXK01000004.1, read as the reverse complement.
GGGGGCCCCGCGCCGGCACCGGTGCCCGAACCGGCGCCCAGCGAGCCGGCGCGGCCCTCGCCGACGGCACCGCCCGGCCCGGGCGACCTGCCCGACACCGGCGCCACGGTGACCCTGGCCTGGGCGGGAGGCGCCGCCGTCGTGCTGGGAACGCTGCTGCTCGCCGCCCGCCGGCGGAAGCGCGGCACGCGGGGAGGCCGCGATGACGCGTAGGACGTGGACGATGCGGCTGCTGGTGGGCCTCGCGGCCGCCGGCCTCGCCGCCGGGGCCCTGGCCGTTCAGGAGCAGGCGCAGAGCACCCGGGCGGCGTGGGCCGACCCCGAGGTGGGGCGCGGATCCCTGGCCGCCGGGGAGGTGCTGCCCGTGCAGAACCTGAGCTGCAACAAGCCGGTGCTGGCCTCCCGGCTCGACTTCAGCTGGGCGAACCCCGCCGGCGGGCTGACCCGGCAGCAGTACCGGTGGGAGTTCTACGACCCGGGGCTGCTCGGCATCGGATCCCCGCCGACCAGGACCGGAACACTGGCTGCCACGGCCACCGGGGTGCAGGTCCCGGTGAGCCTGCTCTCGGCCGGAACGGGGCATTTCCGCCTCTTCGCCGTCGGCCCCGGCGGTTGGGAGACGGGCGTGCAGCACACGTACAACGTGACGACGGCTCTGCTGGTCTCGTGCGGATCGGCGTCCGCGATCCCGCGCTGAGGCCTGCGCACGGAGACTAGACTGGAGCCCATGTCTGCTGCGCCCCTGATCCTCGGCATCGAATCCTCCTGCGACGAGACCGGCGTCGGCATCGTCCGCGGGACCGAGCTGCTCGCCAACACCGTCAGCACGTCGATGGAGCAGCACGTCCGCTTCGGCGGCGTCATCCCGGAGATCGCCGCGCGCGCGCACCTGGAGACCATGATCCCCACGCTGCAGCAGGCCCTCGACACCGCCGGCGTCAGCCTCGACGACGTCGACGCGCTCGCCGTGACCAGCGGGCCCGGACTCTCCGGCGCGCTCATGGTGGGCGTCGCCGCCGCGAAGGCGCTGGCCGCCGCCACCGGCAAGCCGCTCTACGCGATCAACCACTTGGTCGCCCACGTCGGCGTGGGCGTGCTCGACGGCGGCGAGCTGCCGGAGAACCTCGGGGCGCTGCTGGTCTCGGGCGGGCACACGGAGATCCTCAAGGTGAACGAGCTGACCAGCGACGTCGAGCTGCTGGGGCAGACGATCGACGACGCGGCGGGGGAGGCCTACGACAAGGTCGCCCGCCTGCTCGGACTCGGCTACCCGGGCGGGCCCGCCGTCGACCGGATCGCGAAGGAGGGCAACCCCAAGGCGATCCGCTTCCCGCGCGGGCTGACGATGCCCAAGTTCGTCGGCACGGCGGATGCCCCGGGTAAGCACCGCTATGACTTCTCGTTCTCCGGGCTGAAGACCGCGGTGGCGCGCAGCGTGGAGCAGTACCAGGCCAAGGGGCTCGAGGTGCCGGTCGCGGACATCGCGGCGTCGTTCCAGGAGGCCGTGGTGGACGTGGTGACCAAGAAGGCGGTCATGGCGTGCACGGAGCACGGCCTGACGAGCCTGCTGCTGGGCGGGGGTGTCGCGGCGAACTCGCGGCTGCGCGAACTTCTCGCGGCCCGCTGCGCATCCGCCGGGATCACCCTGCGCGTGCCGAAGCCGAGCCTGTGCACGGACAACGGGGCGATGATCGCGGCGCTGGCCTCGCAGGTCGTCTCCGCGGGCGTGGCGCCCACGGGGCTCGGCTTCGCCACGGACCCGGGCCAGCCGGTCACGCAGATCTCGCTGACCGCCTGAGGCCTCGACGCCCCAGACCGGCCAGGACCGCCCTGCGCCACCAGGGTCAGGAACGTTTTGGGGGATGCGCGCGGCTTTTCATCGCGCAAAACGACGGCGACCCGTGCTCCATCCCGCGAGCCCCGCACACGCGCCCGATCCCGCGCGCCGGGTCCGCGCCGGACTCAGGCCACGCGCATGCGCGCCACGTTGTCGTTCACGACAGCGCGCAGATCTCCGTCGTGCGCCGCCGCGACCTGCCGCTGCCACTGGTAGCCGGCCCCTCCGTGCAGGATGCGCTCGATGTCGGCCAGCTCGTCCGAACAGCCGAGCTCGCGCGCGACCGGCTCCAGCCGGTTCAGGATCTTGTACATCTCGTCCGTCACCAGGGCCTCGTTGCCCTCCTTGTCGAGGATGATGATCGAATCCAGGCCGTAGCGGGCCGCGCGCCACTTGTTCTCCACCCGGTGCCACGGCGGCATGACCGGGATGGCCCACCCGTTGTCCAGGCCGGTCGACATCTCGTGCACCAGGCACTGCGTCAGCGCGGCGATCGCGGAGATGTCCTGCAGCGAGCTCATGCCGTCGCAGATCCGCATCTCCACGGTCCCGAACTTCGGCACGGGCCGCACGTCCCAGCGGATCTCGGAGATGTCGTCGATGACGCCGGTGTGCAGCATGTCGCCCACGTAGTGCTCGTAGGACTCCCACGCGCCGAAGTGGTACGGCAGCCCGGCCGTCGGCAGCTGCTGGAACATCAGCGCGCGCTGCGAGGCGTACCCGGTGTCCTCGCCGCCCCAGAACGGGCTGGACGCGGACAGCGCCTGGAAGTGCGGCTGGTAGTTCACCAGACCGTCGACGATCGGCAGCGCCTTCTCCCGCCGGTCCAGCCCGACGTGCACGTGCACCCCGTAGATCGCCATCTGCTGACCCCACCACTGGGTGCGGTCGATCATCTTGGCGTACCGCTCCTTGTCCGTGACCGGCTGCAGCTTCGGCGGGGAGAACGGGTGGCTGCCCGCCGAGTAGAGGTCCACGCCCATGGGGTCGGTCACGCGCCGGATCTCGTTGAGGTTGTGGGCGAGCTCCGCCTCGGCCTCCGCCACCGTGCCGCACACCCCGGTGACCAGCTCCACGGTGTTCAGCAGCAGCTCCTGCTTCACGTGCGGGTGTTCCTGGTGCTCCGTCAGCCCGCCGTGCAGGGCGTGCACACCGGCCAGGACCTCGTTCGCCACGGAGCGCATGTCGCCGGTCTCGCGGTCGACGAGCGCCACCTCCCACTCGACGCCGAGCGTCGACTGCTTCGACGGGGCGAACTCGATCTCCATGCGGCGTGCTCCTTGGGTAGCTGACGAGCCGACCCTTCATTGTATGGGCGCGGTAGCCTTTCAGCGTGAAAACCGTCCCGACCGCTACGCGCCCGAATCCGTCATCGTCCCGCTGGGCGGCCGCCGTCGCCCTGGTGTGCAGCGCCGCCCTGGCCGGCTGCGGGCTGGCCGCCCCGCCGTCGTCCCCCTCCGGGGAGGGTTCCAGCACGACGACGCCGGCCGCCGAATCCACCACCCCGCCCCCGCCGCCGGCCACCAGCTGGGGCCCGCTGGAGGCGGAGGTCGACGACGCCGCGGCCGCGGTCGCCGAGATGACCACCGCGCAGAAGGCCGGGCAGATCCTCGTGCAGTACTACACCGGCGCCGACCCGGCGGCCGCGCAGGCGACGGCCGCGGAGCTCGATCTTGGTGGCGTGATCATCATGGGGGACAACGTCCCGCAGGCCGCCGACGGGACCGACGACACCGAGGCGCTCGCGTCGATCGTGGACGGGTTCCGCACCACCATGGAGGCGGAGCGCGGATGGCCGGCGATCGTGAGCGTCGACCAGGAGGGCGGACGCGTTGCGCGGCTGCAGGCGCCGCTGACCGAGTGGTCCACCCCGATGGCGTTCGGCGCGGCCGGCGACCCGGAGCTGACCGGGCGCGCGCAGCAGGCGCTGGCCGGGGATCTGGCCGAGCTCGGATTCACCATGAACTTCTCGCCCGACGCGGACGTCACGCTCGGCCCGCAGGACCCGGTCATCGGGGCACGCTCCTACAGCTCGGATCCGGGCGCCGTGGCCGAGCACGCCCTGGCGGCGGTCGACGGGTCGCTGGCCGCCGGCGTCCTGCCCTCGCTCAAGCACTTCCCGGGGCACGGCTCGGTGACCACCGACTCCCACGTGGGGCTGCCCGTGCAGCCGGCGACGCGGGAGGAACTGGCCGGGCGGGACTGGATCCCGTTCGCCGCCGGTGCCGGGAGCGCGGAGGAGCCGGGGGCGCCGATGGTCATGGTGGGGCACATCGCCGTGACCGAGCTGGAGGCCGGCGTGCCGTCGTCGCTCTCCGCGGCGTCCTACGAGGCGCTGCGCGAGGACGTCGGATTCGACGGCGTGGCCGTGACCGACGCGCTCAACATGGGCGCGCTCCACCAGACCGCCGGCAACCCGGCCGTCAACGCGCTCGCCGCCGGGGCGGACCTGCTCCTGATGCCCTCCGACGTGCGCGCCGCCCACGCCGCGATCGTCGCCGCCGTGGACCAGGGGAGCATCCCGGCCGAGCGGCTCGACGAGGCCGCCACCCGGGTCGTGGCCATGATGATGTGGCAGCAGCGCCTGGCCGAGGAGGCCGCGGCGGGCCAGGAGAGCGAGCCGAGCACCGACGTCGCACTCGAGGCCGCGCGGGCCGCGGTCACCCAGGTGAGCGGGACGTGCGGGGCGGACCTGGTGGGGGAGTCCATCCGGATCATCGGCGGCAACGCGACCGACCGCGCACGCCTGACCGCGGCCGCGCAGGAGGCCGGGCTCGCGGTGGGCTCCGGTCCCGTGGTGACGCTGCTCGGCACCGACGTCCCGCCGGCGAGCGGGGACGTGGTGGTGACGCTGGACGCGCCGTGGCCGCTGGCCGGGTCGGCGGCGAACGAGGCGCTGATCGCGCTCTACGGGCGCAACGCCGAGTCCTTCACCGCGCTGGTGGAGGTGCTCACGGGCGAGCGAGAGGCGCCCGGGAAACTGCCCGTCGACGTGGGCGAATACGCGTCCGGCAGCGGTTGCTAGGCTGAGGTCATGCCCATCCTCAACAAGGACATGACCCTCTGCATCTCGCTGGCGGAGCGCCCCAGCAACAACGGGACGCGCTTCCACAACCACCTCTACGAGCAGTTGGGGCTGAACTGGATCTACAAGTCGTTCCGGCCCACCGACATCCGCGACGCGATCGCCGGCGTGCGCGGGCTCGGGATCCGCGGGTGCGCCGTCTCGATGCCGCACAAGGAGGCGGTGATCGAGCTGGTGGACCACCTGACCGAGTCGGCTGAGGCGATCGCGTCCGTCAACACGATCGTGAACGACGACGGCGTGCTGACCGCCTACAACACCGATTTCCTGGCCGTGGCCCAGCTGGTCCAGGACCTGGACACGGACCTGGCCGTGGCGGTGCGCGGATCCGGCGGCATGGCCAAGGCGACGGTCGCGGCGCTGAAGAGCGCCGGGTTCGGCGACGTCACCGTCGTCGCACGCAACGAGGCGCGGGGGACGGCGCTCGCCGAGCAGTACGGGTTCGCGTACGCGGCCGACGTGCCGGCGGGCGCTGCGATGCTGGTGAACGTCACGCCGGTGGGCATGGACGGCGGCGACGGGGCGGGGCAGCTTTCCTTCACCCAGGGGCAGATCGCCGCGGCCGAGGTGGTGTTCGACGTGATCGCCGTGCCGGCCGAGACGCCGCTGATCGCCGCCGCGCGGGAGGCCGGCAAGCGCGTCATCACGGGCGCCGAGGTCATGACGCTGCAGGCGCTGGAGCAGTTCGTGCTCTACACGGGGATCCTGCCGAGCGCCGAGCAGGTGGCGGCGGCGGAGGAGTTCATGCGCTCGCAGGCGTGAGCGGGGCCGGTCCATGGTGCAGCTCGCCGGCTGGGGCCTGCGGACCGTCCATTCGGTGATTTTCGGGGATGAGCATCGTCGGTTCGGCGCTCTCAGGGACGGACTCCGTCGATTCGGCAACGCGCGGGCCGACATTGCGGTTTCGCCCCGAAGAACGCCGAGCCGATGAAACTGAGCCCGGAATTCACTGAATCGATGCAGAGTGCACCGGTTCCCGACTGCCTCGAAAGCCTCCAGGGACCAAACCGACGTCGGCCTGCAGCACGCGACGCGAGACGGTGGCTGTATCGGCGTGGCAGGGCCTCCCTGACCCCTGTGGATAACTCGGGAGTCGGTCGCGCGCATCGGGCAGGCTTAGTCTATGAGTCCCAGAAAGACCCCGGAACCGCTGATGCTTCGCAGCGTGTTCCGCCTCGACGATGCCGTGCGCGCGGGTATGACACCGGACCAACTGCGCGGTCGGATGTACGAGCGCATCGGCCGGTCGGTCTACCGCCGTCGCGACACGGTCATTCGGCCTGTCGACGTCTATGCGGCTTTCAGCAGGTCGTCGCCGGATACCTACCTGAGCCATACGTCGGCGGCGTTGGCATGGGGAATCTGGTTGCCCCCGCGGATACAGCCCGGCTTCCCGATTCATCTGAGCAGAACCGGACCCGACCGGACCGTGCCCCGGCAGAAGAACGTGATCGGGCACTGGTCATCGGCCGCCCCGGCGGACGTCCGCGAGATCGACGGCTTCCGGATCGCCTCGCCCGCGTTGGCCTGGACGCAGCTGGCCGGGTCCGCATTGGGGCTTGAAGACCTCGTCGTCGCAGGGGATGCGCTCCTCCAAGACCCAGACGGCCCTCCGCGGGCCGAGAACGTGGTCGGCACGAATCCGCTGGCCACGACGGAAGAGCTCGAACGGCTACTCCAACGCCGCGCGGGGTTCCGTGGCAGGAGATTGGCGATGGAGGCGCTTCCACTGCTCCGGGCACGGGCGGATTCGCGGCCGGAAAGCATCGTCCGCCAGCGATTGATCCGGCAGGGATTCCCCGAGTCGGAGGCCAACCCGGTCCTCGGCTTCGTCGAGGGCCGCAGGATCCGACCAGACCTGGCCGACCGGGTCCACCGCATCGCCGTCCAGTACGAGGGCAAGCAGCACAACGAGGAGGCCCAGCTCGGCCGCGACATTCTCCGCGACGCCGACTTGGAGCGGATCGGCTGGATCTCGGTCCGCACCGACAAAGCGTTCTTCACGCCCCGTGGCGAGCAGGCGTTCTTCGATCGGCTCCGCGCCGCCTACGACAAGCGCGGCGTCATCATCGGCAGGGTGCGGCGCGCTTGATCGACCGGCGGGGCTGGATCCGCGCTGAGCGACGACTCGAGGGTGCAGGCGCCTAGATGTACTGACCTAGACCGGCTCGACGTTCACCGCGATCCGCGAATCGCCGATCCGGGTCAGGATCAGTGTCGCCTTGCCCTTGGCCTTCTTCCCGGCGCCGGCGAGCAGCGTCCGCCGCAGCTCCTCCGGGGTGACGTCGAGCCCGCGCTTCTTGATGTCGAGGACGCCGATCCCGTTCTCCTTCACCCAGCGCTTGAGTCCCTTGACGTTGTACGGCATCACGTCCAGGACCTTGTAGGCGCGCGCGAACGGGGTCGGCTCCGCCGCATCGGACGTGAAGTAGGCGATGTGCGGGTCCAGCAGGTGGCCGCCGACCCGCGACATCGCCTCGCGCACCAGGCCGGCACGGATCACCGCGCCGTCCGGTTCGTACAGGTAGCCGCGCATCTCGGAGACCTCGACGTCGTCCGCGGCGTCGTCGTGCGTCTCGCCGGTGAGCTCGGCGGCGCCGCCGGCCGCCAGGACCAGCGCCGCCCGCTTCACGCCGTCGCGGGCCAGCGGCCCGAACCACAGCGCCACCTCGGTGACCGAGCCCTCCACGGAGACCCACTGGGCCTCGCAGCCGGCGGGAATCGACTCGTGCGGGATGCCCGGGCCGAGCTTCACGCCGACGGGCAGGCCGGAGTCGGCGAGGCGCTCCACGAAGGACAGCGGCGGGCTGAACGACTCCGGGTCGAACACGCGCGACGTACCCGAGCTGGTTGTGGTGCGGCGGGCCGGGTCGAGCCACACGGCGTCGAACCCGGTCAGATCGAATTCGGTGGCGTCGCCCTGGACGAGGCGCGCGTTCGGCCACGGCATGAGGTTCACCATGGCGGCCGCCGCGGTGGTCTCGTCCAGTTCGACGGCGGTGACGTCCAGCTCCAGCGCGGCCATCGCCATCGCGTCGGCGCCCAGGCCGCAGCCGAGGTCCGCGACGCGGGTCAGCCCCGCCTTCACGTAGCGCTGGGCGTGCAGGGCCGCGACGTTCACGCGCGTCGCCTGCTCCAGGCCCGCGCGGGTCAACAGCATGTGCTCGGCGAACGGCCCGAACTTCACGCTCGCCAGGGCGCGCAGCCGCGCCTGGTGCACGACGGCGGTGACCACCTCGGCGTCGTGCCCCGCCTTGCGCAGGGCGAGGTTGGTCGCGAGGGCGGCCTCGTCGCTGGTGGCCGCGTCGGCGGGCAGCGACTCGAGCAAGCCGAAGCCCTCGGGGGTGAGGACGGGGGCGAGGTTCTCGACGGTCTGGTTCGCGTCGGCGCGCTGGGGGGAGGAAGCCATGCGTTCCAGCGTATCGGGTGACATGGGGAGATCTCCCCATGGCGGGGGACGCCCGGAGTTTGTAGTCTTTCGGAAGCGGCCAACGGAGCGGAAGAGGACTGAAACTGTGGCGTTGAGCGACTATGACATCTCGCCGGGTGCTCTCGAGACGATCAAGGCGAAGGTCGAGACGGAGCACGAGCACATTTCGACGAAACGTGACGCCCTCTCGACGGCCGTCGACGACTGCATCGAGTCCTGCCAGATGCCGCAGGTGGCTTCGGCGCTCACGGAGGCCTGGAACGGGCTGCTCGCGCTGCAGACCGAGGCCGCGGAGACACGCGTCTCCAACGCAGCGACCGCGCTGGGGGACGTGGCCCGGGCCTTCCGAAACAGCGACCAGTCCATGATGGACGACGCCACCTCGGCCGCGAACGCTGTACCCGACTTGGAAATCGATGACGGAAAGTCTGTATGAACCATGGGCCTGAATACGGAATGCCTGAAGAACTGGCCGAATCCAGACACTCTGCGCGCCGATGCCGGAACTCTGAAGACCAAAGGCAACAAGGTTCATGAGGCCGTCGGAGACTGCGCGACGGAGTGGGCGCCCGTCGCCGACCAGTACCGCTCCGGAGAGGGGCGGGATCAGATCGTCCAGGCGATGACGCTTCCCCTGGCCCACGGGGCGGCGGTCAGCGTGGCCAGCGAGCGGATCAACGGGCACCTGGCGACGTTCTGCGACACCATCGTCGACCTCGAGGAACGGCGGACGAGCCTGAACTCCCGCATCGGCGATTTCAACTCGAACGAGAGCTCGACAGACGAGGACAAGAGCAATCCGAGTACCGGCTACGGCTCCCAGAGCGAGATCCAGGGGAAGATCGACGCCCTCGGCCAGGACTTGATCGCCGCAGCGGACAAGTGCGCCAAGGACATCAACTCGGTGGACGTCACGTCGCCCGGATTCGTTGAGGCGATCACCTCGAAGGAAGTCGGCATCACGGCCGGCCTGCTGGGAGCAGGGCTGACCCTGACGCAGTTCAAGGACGTCGAATTCACCCGCGTGACCGTCGTCAGGACGACGTTCCAGCAGTGGAAACTCACCGCCATCCAGATCCCCACACGCACGATCGTCACGCCGAACGGGCGCTACATTTCAACCGTGACCCTCGTCCAGGCGCAGGTCAGGACGCTGACCACGGAGACCATCACGGCCATGACGTGGACCCAGCGGCAGCTGCTCAACCTGCGTCCCGAGGTCAACGAATTCCTGTACAAGCAGTCGCAGACCTACCGCGATCTGATCGACCGCTACCCGGACCGCTGGGCGCCGATGACGCCCGGCAGCCGCCCCGCCTGGTGGCGCCCCGACCAGAAGCTGATGAACACGGTCGACGACTTCATGGACGCCAAGGGGTGGACGAAGTTCGCCAAGGGGGCCGGCCCGGTCATGACCCTGGTGACCGCGGGGATGACCTACGCCGACGAGTACTCGGACGCCAAGGAGGAGCTGCTCAAGGACCACCCGGACTGGACTGAGGAGCAGATCCACAACCGGGCCCTCTACGAGGCCACTCTCAAGGGCACGACGAAGGTCGGGCTCGATATCGCCGCCGGTATGACCGGAGCCGCGATCGGCACGGCGATCGGCGGCCCGGTGGGAACCGTCGTCGGCTTCGCTGTCGGCATCGGCATCTCCTACGTCCTCGATGCCACGGGGGCGAAGGATTGGGCGGCGGATACGGTGACGGACATCGCGGACGGCGTGGGGGACATCGCCGAGGATGTCGGTGGCGCCGTCTCGGACGCCTGGAACTCCATCTTCTGATGGAGAATGGCAGCAGCCTTCGAAAGGGGCCGACGATTGAGTGACTGGTTGCCGATGGCGATCCTTGGAACGATGAGCGCGGTGCTCATCGTCTCCGGCGTGATGGCGTACCGCCAGAAGTATGTGGCGTGGCTGGCGCTGAAATCCTTCTTCCCCGGTTGGCCCGGGCTGGCCGGCCTGTACCTCGGCATCGCCATCGCGACGATCCTCGTGCTGAACTCGATACTCGACGCCGCGACCGCCGGGAACCTCCTGCTCGGTCTGGCCGTCCTGGTGCTCTTCGCGGTCTTCGTGCTGTGCCTCGTGACGGGCATCGTCGGGATGTTCTGGCTGCCGCGCTTCCTGCTCCCGCGGTGGGTCGAGGACATGGTCGAGGAGATCCGCCGCGGCGACGACCCCCTGAGCCGGGACCTGCGGCCCGGAGGACGCCTGCACGGACGCCTCGGTGTCCCGGGATCGGCCCGGGTGCACACCCGGCGAAAGGACGATGATGACCAGCAGTGACCTGCCGCCAGGGTGGATCCGGCGGGACGTGGGGACCGTGCACCTGAACCTCCCCGAGGCCTGGGAGGCCGTCGCGGCCCCGCAGGCGACGGCGGCCTTCGCGCACCCGGCCCTGGACGGGCTCGGCTTCCGTCCCAACGTGGTGATCCGCGAGAGCGTGTACTCGAGCTCTGCGGCCGCGCTGGCCGCCTACTCGCTGGCGACCACGCGGGCCGTGTTCAACAACTGCTACTTCGTCTCGCACGACGAGGTCGAGATCGACGGCACCGAAGGGCGCCGGCAACGCTACACCTACGACGGCGGCGGGTTCAGCCTCGTGGTCGAGCGCTTCCTCCTCGTCCGTGGCGGGCACGCGCTCGAGCTGACGACGACGGCTCCCATCTGGATGGCGTACGAGGTCCTCGAGGGCAACGCGTTCGTCGCCGGGTCGCTGTCCTGGGATCGGACGGGGCCGGCGCACGCCCCCGGCCCCGCAGATGCCGACCCCGCCTCCGGGATCCGGGAACCGCGGCACGACCCCTGGCTGACGGAACTGGCCGGCCACCCGGTCGAGGACCTGTCGAAACTGCCCGCGGTGCAGGCCTTCTCATCGGAGGGGCCCCTGCTGGATGCGGCCACGGTCGAGTTCCTGCTCCAGCAGCACAAGCGCCACCGGCTCGGCCGGTTCGATCTGCTGAGCCACCAGCCGATGGTGGACCGCCTCGTCGAGGCCGAGCTGATGGAGCAGGACGGCCGTTTCGGAAAGAGCCTCGAGTTCATGTTCGGCGCCCTGCGCGAACCCGACTTCACGGTCGCGGTCGACGGCAGGCACGAAGGCGTCGGGACGTCGCTGCGCGTCTACGCCGGGGCGGGCCGCGCACTGGTCCTCGCTGGAGCTGCGGCGTCGGAACTCGTCCACGGGACGGGGCCGGGGGAGCGGGTTCCCGAGGGCAGCGCGCGGTTCGACGTCGTCGGCATCGAAGCACTTCCCGCCCTGATCGCCGCGTGGGCCGGCGTCGGACCGGCGTGGAGCGTCGCCGGGAACGTCACGCGGCTCGCCGCCGGAGACTTCCTGCTCGGCTGCGACGGGACGCTGCAGCCGCCAGGGGACGCGGATGCCGCCTCCCGCCGGCTGATCGAACAGCCCTGGTTCGCCTGGAACATGTCGATCGAGGGGACGGGATTCGAGCGCAGCTGGCTGAACGCAGGAGCTGCCGGGCAGTATGCCGTCGGCGCACTCGACGACGGCGGCACGGAGATGTCGCCCGTCCCGTCGGTTCAGGTCTGGGACGTGCTGATGCAGGAGCTCGGGGCCGCCACGATCGCGCGACCCGCCGACCGAAATTAGCAGTCTGCTTGCATGAGTGCCAGCGGTTCCATAAAGTGTGGTTAGCACTCGACGCCGTCGGGTGCTAAAGCCTGAGGAACTGCCAACTGGCACCGCGACGACGGTTGGTTACACCCCTTCTGGCCCCAGTAACCATTGGTAACTCACGCAAAGGAGAGATCCGCATGCCGGTCTCCATCAAGCCTCTCGAGGATCGTATCGTTGTTCAGCAGCTCGAAGCTGAGCAGACCACCGCTTCCGGACTGGTCATCCCGGACACCGCCAAGGAGAAGCCCCAGGAGGGCAAGGTCGTGGCCGTGGGCCCGGGCCGCTTCGACGACAAGGGCCACCGCGTCCCGGTCGACGTCAACGAAGGCGACGTCGTCATCTACTCCAAGTACGGCGGAACCGAGGTGAAGGTCGGCGGCGCCGAGTACCTCGTGCTGTCGGCCCGCGACGTCCTGGCTGTCGTCGAAAAGTAGGTCTTTTACGCGTGTAGCCCCGGCCAGCCAAGTGCCGGGGCTTCGCGCCGTTCCGAAGGAGTTACAACATGGCAAAACAGCTCTCGTTCAACGACGAAGCGCGCAAGGCGCTCGAGGCGGGCATCGACAAGCTCGCCGACACGGTCAAGGTGACGCTGGGCCCGCGCGGCCGCAACGTCGTCCTGGCCAAGCAGTGGGGCGCCCCGACCATCACCAACGATGGTGTGACGATCGCCCGCGAGATTGAGCTCGAGGACTCGTACGAGAACCTCGGCGCCCAGCTGGCCAAGGAAGTCGCCACCAAGACCAACGACATCGCCGGCGACGGCACCACGACCGCCACCGTGCTGGCGCAGGCCCTCGTGAAGGAAGGCCTGCGCAACGTGGCCGCCGGTGCTGCACCGGGCGAGGTCAAGCGCGGCATCGAGGCCGCCGTGGCCGCCGTGGTGGCGCGCCTGGCCGAGAACTCCCGCGCCGTCGAGGGCCAGGACGTGGCCAACGTGGCCGCGATCTCGGCCCAGAACGACGAGGTCGGCGAACTGCTGGCCCGCGCGTTCGAGCAGGTCGGCACCGACGGTGTCATCACCATCGAAGAGTCCAACACGACGCAGACCGAGTTGGACATCACCGAGGGCATGCAGTTCGACAAGGGCTACCTGTCCCCGCACATGGTGACCGACCCGGAGCGCCAGGAAGCCGTCCTCGAAGACGCGCTCGTCCTGGTCAACTCCGGCAAGATCTCCACGGTGCAGGACTTCCTGCCGCTGCTGGAGAAGGTGCTCGAGGCCAAGAAGCCGCTGCTGATCATCGCGGAGGACGTCGAGGGCGAGGCCCTGTCCACCCTGGTCGTCAACAAGCTGCGCGGCACCCTGAACGCCGTGGCCATCAAGGCCCCGGGCTTCGGCGACCGCCGCAAGGCCATGATGCAGGACATCGCGATCCTCACCGGCGCCCAGGTCGTCTCCCCGGACCTCGGTCTGAAGCTGGACCAGGTCGGCCTCGAGGTCCTCGGCACGGCCCGCCGTGTCACGGTCACCAAGGACTCGACCACGATCGTCGACGGCGCCGGTGAAGAGACCGACGTCAACGACCGCGTGGCCCAGATCAAGGCCGAGATCGACCGCACCGATTCCGACTGGGACCGCGAGAAGCTCCAGGAGCGCCTCGCGAAGCTCTCCGGCGGCATCGGCGTGATCCGCGTGGGCGCCGCCACCGAGGTGGAGCTCAAGGAGCGCAAGCACCGCATCGAGGACGCCGTGTCCTCGACGCGTGCCGCACTCGAGGACGGCATCGTGGCCGGCGGCGGTACCGCGCTGGTCAACGCGCTGTCCGCGCTCGACACCGACGCGACCGTCACCGCCCTCGCCGGCGATGCGGCCGCAGGCGTCGGGATCGTCCGCCGCGCACTGGTGCAGCCGGTTCGCTGGATCGCCGAGAACGCCGGCTACGACGGCTACGTCGTCGCCGCCCGCGTGGCCGATCTGGAGCCGAACCAGGGCTTCAACGCCAAGACCGGCGACTACGAGGACCTCCTGGCCGCCGGCGTCATCGACCCGGTCAAGGTCACCCGCTCGGCCCTGCAGAACGCCGCATCCATCGCGGCGCTCGTGCTCACGACCGAGACCCTCGTGGCCGACAAGGTCGAGGACGAAGACGGGGAGTAGTCCCCGCCCCCGCCTCCGGCCGCGGCCGGCGGAGGGCCCGTGAACGACGTCGGCGCGTCGCCTGTGAAAGGCGGCGCGCCGGCGTCGTTCTCTGCTTTGCTGGGGGATCATCGAGTCCCGTGAGCCGTTTGGAATAATGACCACCGTGAAGCCAGAGCAGCAAGAGCCAGCCAGCACGCCACCGCGACCGCCGTCGATGGCCGACGTCGCCGGCGTCGCCGGGGTGTCCCACCAGACGGTCTCCCGGGTGCTCAACGGCCTTCCCAACGTGCGCGAGGGGACCCGCGAACGCGTGCTCGAGGCGATCGACCAGCTCGGCTACCGGCGGAACCGCGCCGCCCGCGCCCTCGTCACGGCGCGGACGAGCACCATCGGCATCCTCACCGTCGGCAGCGAGTTCTTCGGCCCGCAGTCCACGGTCCTCGCGGTGGAGGCCGCCGCCCGCGCCCGCGGCTACTTCGTCTCCGTGACATCGCTCGAGAGGTACGACGCCGACTCGGCGCTGGTGGCCCTGAACCACCTGGTCGACCAGGGGGTCGACGGCGTGGTGGTGGTCGCCCCGCTCGAGCTCGTGACGGAGGCCATCGACGACGCGGCCCTGAGCCTGCCCATGGTGGTGGTGGCGGCGCGCCCGGACGTCCCCGCCGCGGATCCCGTGCAGTACGTCTTCGTCGACCAGCGGTCCGGCGCCCGCCAGGCGACCGACCACCTGCTGGGGCTGGGACACCGGCGGATCGTCCACGTCTCCGGGCCGGTCGGCTGGTTCGACGCTGCCGAGCGCCTGCGGGGCTGGAGGGAGTCGATGGCCGCGGCCGGCTGCGACGCCGTCGAGGCCGCCGCGGGGGACTGGTTCGCGGCCAGCGGGTTCGAGGTCGGCACGCGCCTCGCCCGGCAGGTGTCCGCGGGGGAGGCCACCGCCGTGTTCGCGGCGAACGACTATCTGGCGATCGGGCTGCTGCGGGCCTTCTGGGAGGCGGGCCTCAGCGTTCCCGACGATGTGTCGGTGGTGGGGTTCGACGACCTCCAGAGCTCCGCGTTCTTCATCCCGGCCCTGACGACCGTGCGCCAGCCCTTCGCGGAGGTCGGCCGGACGGCGCTCGCAGCACTGCTGGACGGGGCCGATGCGCCGGGCGCGCCGCACGTGCTCACGCCGTCGCTGGTGGTCCGGGGGAGCACGGGCGCTCCGCGGGCGAGCTGATCCCCGGGCCCGGAGGGGCCGCTGACAGACCTTTGAGGCGACCGTGTTGCGCGCCACTATTTGTTAGCGCTAACATAACTCGTGGGGATTCCCGGCGGCGTCTGCCGGCCGGGACAGCACCGATGATCGGCTCCCGCAGGACGGGGAAAGGACTCAGGCTCATGGATTCGCAGCGCACCGCCGCCGTGCGGGAGGCCATCACGGCCGGCCGCACCACGCTGGGCATCGAGCTCGGCTCGACCAACATCAAAGCCAGCCTGATCGGCGAGGACCACGCGCCCGTCGCCAGCGGCAGCCACGGCTGGGAGAACCGGTTCGAGGGCCGCACGTGGACGTACCCGCTCGAGTCCGTGTGGGAGGGTCTGGCCGCGGCCTACGCCGCCCTGTGCGACGACGTCGAATCCCGCTTCGGCGTCCGCCCCGCCAGCTTCGACGCGATCGGCGTCTCCGCCATGATGCACGGGTACCTGGCGTTCTCCGCCGCCGACGAGCTGCTCGTCCCCTTCCGCACGTGGCGCAACACGACCACCGGCGACGCGTCCGGGGAGCTGACCGACCGCTTCGGCTACAATATCCCGCTGCGCTGGTCCATCGCCCACCTCCACCAGGCCGTGCTCGACGACGAGGCCCACGTGTCCGACGTCGACTTCTTCACCACGCTCGCCGGCTACGTGCACTGGCAGCTCACCGGCTGCAAGGTCCTCGGCGTCGGCGACGCCTCGGGCATGTTCCCGATCGACCCGGCCACGGGCGGGTACGACGCCGGCATGCTCGCCACCTACGACTCCCTCGCCGCCGAGCGGCGCGCGGCGGGCCGGACGGCGCCGCCGGCCGCCGTCGTCGACCTGATGCCCGAGGTCCTGACCGCCGGCGCGGACGCCGGCGTCCTCACCGAATCCGGCGCCCGGCTGCTCGACCCGAGCGGCGCGCTGCGCCCGGGCATCCCGCTGTGCCCGCCGGAGGGCGACGCCGGCACCGGGATGGTCGCCACCAACTCGGTCGCCCCGCGCACCGGCAACGTCTCCGCCGGCACCAGCATCTTCGCGATGGTCGTCCTCGAGCAGCCGCTCTCCGCCGTCCACCACGAGCTCGACATGGTGACCACCCCGTCCGGCGACCTGGTCGCCATGGTCCACTGCAACAACGGCGCCAGCGAACTGGCCGCGTGGGCCGGGCTGTTCGGCGAGTTCGCCGCGGCGCTCGGCACGCCGGCGGCCGGCGACGACGTGTTCGGCGCGCTGTTCGCCGCCGCGCTCGAGGGCGAGGCCGACGGCGGCGGGCTGATCGCCTACAACTACCTCTCCGGCGAGCCGATCACCGGTCTCGACGAGGGCCGGCCGCTCTTCGCGCGCACCCCGGACTCCACGCTCAGCCTGGCGAACTTCATGCGCACCCAGGTCTACGCCGTGTTCGGCACGCTCAGCCTCGGCATGAAGGTGCTCGACGGCGAGGGCGTGCGGCTCGACGCCATGTTCGCCCACGGCGGCCTGTTCAAGACCGCCGGCGTCGCCCAGCGCTTCCTCGCCGCCGCGCTCGGCGCGCCCGTCGCCGTCGGCACCACCGCCGGCGAGGGCGGGGCGTGGGGCATCGCCGTGCTCGCCGCCTACCGCCGGGCCGTGCTCGACGGCGCCGCGACCGGCCTCGGCGGCTACCTCACGTCCCGCGTCTTCGCGGGCACCGAGCTCGACGTCGTCGCCCCGGACCCCGCGGACGAGGCCGGGTACGCCGCCTTCCTCGAGCGCTACGAAGCCGGCCTCGCCGTCGAGCGCGCCGCCGCCGAGAACCTCTGACCACCCCTTCCCAGCCCAGAACCCAGGAGCCGACATGACCGCCGCGAATCCGCTGGACGCCTACCCGCAGTCCGTCCGCGACGAGGTGGCGCGCGTGCGCCGCGTCGTCGCCGACCTGCACGCCGAGCTGCCCCGCTACGAGCTCGTCGTCTGGACGGCGGGCAACGTCTCCCAGCGCGTGCGCAACGCCGACGTCCCCGACGGCAGCGCCGACCTGTTCGTCATCAAGCCCTCGGGCGTCTCCTACGACGACCTGACGCCCGAGTCGATGGTGGTGTGCACCCTCGACGGCGAACTGCTCGACGGCGACCGGTCGCCGTCGTCGGACACCGCCGCGCACGCCTACACGTACCAGCACATGCCGCACGTCGGGGGAGTGGTGCACACGCACTCGACGTACGCGACCGCCTGGGCCGCGCGCGGCGAGGAGATCCCCTGCGTGCTGACGATGATGGCGGACGAGTTCGGCGGCCCCGTCCCGGTGGGCCCGTTCGCGATCATCGGCGACGACTCGATCGGCCGCGGCATCGTCGAGACCCTCAGCGGGTCCCGCAGCCCGGCCGTGCTGATGAAGAGCCACGGCCCGTTCACGATCGGCGCCGACGCCCGCGCGGCCGTGAAGGCCGCCGTGATGTGCGAGGAGGTCGCCCGCACCGTGCACATCTCCCGCCAGCTGGGGGAGCCGGCGCCGATCGAGCAGGCGCACATCGACTCGCTCTACGACCGCTACCAGAACGTCTACGGCAAATAGCCGGCCCCAGAACTTTCACGAAAGGATGAACATGACGCAGGCACAGAAGCCGTACGCCGACCAGGAGGTCTGGTTCTTCACCGGCAGCCAGGACCTCTACGGCGAGGAGACGCTGGCGCAGGTCGCCGAGCAGTCGCAGCAGGTCGCCGCCGCCCTGGACGCCTCCGGCGACGTCCCGGCCAAGATCGTCTGGAAGCCCGTGCTCAAGGACAAGGACGCCATCCGCCGCGCCATGCTGGAGGCGAACTCGAACGACGCCGTCCTCGGCGTCGTGACCTGGATGCACACCTTCAGCCCGGCCAAGATGTGGATCTCGGGGCTGAACGCGCTGACCAAGCCGCTGCTGCACCTGCACACGCAGGCCAACGTCGAGCTGCCGTGGGAGTCCATCGACATGGACTTCATGAACCTCAACCAGGCCGCGCACGGCGACCGCGAGTACGCCTACCTGGCGACCCGGATCGGCGCCTCGCGCACCACCGTGGTCGGCCACGTCTCCAACCCGGCCGTCGCCGCCCGCATCGGCAACTGGGTGCGCGGCGCGGCCGGCTGGGCCGCCACGCAGTCGCTCAAGCTCGTCCGCTTCGGCGACAACATGCGCAACGTCGCCGTCACCGAGGGCGACAAGACCGAGGCCGAGCTGCGCTTCGGCGTCTCCGTGAACACGTGGGCGGTCAACGACCTGGTGGAGGTCGTCGAGGCGGTCTCCGAGGGCGACGTCGACGCGCTGGTCGCGGAGTACGAGGCGCAGTACGACGTCGCCGCCGAGCTGCGCGCGGGCGCCGAGCGGCACGAGTCGCTGCGCTACGCGGCCCGCCAGGAGCTCGCGATGGAGAAGTTCCTCTCCGACGCCGGCGCCAAGGCGTTCACCACCAACTTCGAGGACCTCGGCGGACTGCGGCAGCTGCCGGGCCTGGCCGTGCAGCGGCTCATGGGCAAGGGCTACGGCTTCGGCGCCGAGGGCGACTGGAAGACCGCCGTCCTGGTCCGGGCCGCGAAGGTCATGGGCGCGGGCCTGCCCGGCGGCGCCTCGCTGATGGAGGACTACACCTACGACCTGACCCCGGGCAACGAGCTCATCCTCGGCGCCCACATGCTCGAGGTCTGCCCGTCGCTGACCACCTCCAAGCCGCGCATCGAGGTCCACCCGCTGGGCATCGGCGGCCGCGAGGACCCCGTGCGCATGGTGTTCAACGCGGACGAGACCGCCGGCGCCGTCGTCGTCTCCCTGGCCGACATGCGCGAACGGTTCCGCCTGACGGCGAACGTCGTCGACGTCGTCGTGCCGCCGCAGGAGTTGCCGAACCTGCCCGTGGCGCGCGCCGTCTGGCGCCCGCGCCCGGACTTCTCGACCTCGGCCGAGTCGTGGCTGACGGCCGGCGGTGCGCACCACACCGTCATGTCGACGGCGGCCGGCGTGGAGGCGTTCGAGGTCTTCGCCGAGATCTCCCGCACGGAGCTGCTGGTGATCGACGAGGACACGACCCGCCGCGGCTTCGCCGACCAGGTGCGCTTCAACCAGGCCTACTACCGGCTGGCGCAGGGCCTGTAGGGGCTACTGGGCCGCGCGAAGGGCCGGCACTCTCCCGACGGAGGGTGCCGGCCCCTTGCGTGCCCGCCGTCCAGCGGTGAAGGTGAGTGCTAGGTCAGCCCCAGAGCACCCCGCAGCGCAGCCTCGACTGCTTCCATGCCGACCCGGCTGAGACCACCGGCGTCCTCCTCGACTTCGTCGGGATACAGGGTGGTGAGGGTGTCTGCCCGAACGAGCCCGACAACGCACTCGTTCTCGGGGAGCCGTTGCACGGAGGCGAGGCCTTCATATTTGTCCGTCGTTGTGATGCGCACGACGAGCGCGTCTTCCAATGCGCGGTTTCGCTGATTGTTTGAGACGACGACCCAGGGCTTGCGACCCCCACCGAGATCAGCGAAATAAACGCGCCCGCGTTGCAGCGGGGATGTGATCGGCATCAGTCGACCGTCGTATCTCGGCTGCGCCGATCGTCTCGGCTGCGCATGGCTTTCCGCTCAGAGCGCGTTTCGTCGGCCATCTCCGCGTACAGCTCGGCCTCGCGACGTTCCTGCACTACCCGGAGCCCCTCGTGCATCAGTGCGCGGATCGTCGACGACTCACTCGGGTGCGACGGAAGCTGCTCACTCAGGTAGCCGGGTGCCCCGCGGAGTACGGCGAGATCGCGGAGATCTTGGCCCGTCAGGGAGATCGTGACGCGTTTGGAAGCTGTTGAGCCGGCAGTGTTCATAGATGCAATTCTACGCATCAGTTGATGCATCATCAAGTGATGCGCAAGGTGTTGTGCACTAGTGGTCTTCCGTCCAGGCCGCCAGTTGTTGTGGGTCATGACGTTGTGACGGCGCCGGGATGTGAGGTGCCCCCACGGCCGGCTGGGACGACACGCCCGGGCTGGACGGGGTCGGGGCGGGTTGACACGGAAGGCCCGCCCCGGCACTCCGGCGGTTACATCGTTGGAAGACTGCGAGCAAGTAGCTTTCGTGACTAAACCGTAATGGAACGCGTGTGTCCACGATCACCTGTGAGCGCTAACATCTAGTGGGTTGGATCACCCGCACTGAACTTTCGCCGGGAGGCACTAGATGATCAAGAAGAACAAAATGACGTCGCGTTGGATGGCGATGGCCGCAGGCGCGACCATGATCGGCGCGCTGGCGGCCTGCGGCGGCTCGGGTGCCGGCGGCGCCGGCGCCGGCGGCGGGGGCGAGGAGCCCCAGTCGATCGAGGACATGACCGTCGGCGTCGCCATGCCGACCGAGACGTCCGAGCGCTGGATCGCCGACGGCGCCGCCGTCGAGTCGCAGCTCGAGGAGGCCGGCTTCGAGGTGGACCTCCAGTTCGCCAACGACGACATCCCGACCCAGCAGCAGCAGATCGACCAGATGATCACCAAGGGCGCCGACATCCTGATCGTCGCCTCGATCGACGGCACCGCCCTGGCGAACCAGCTGAAGGCCGCCGCCAACCAGGACATCCCGATCATCGCGTACGACCGCCTGATCAACGGCACCGAGAACGTCGACCACTACGTCACGTTCGACAACTACCAGGTCGGCGTCCAGCAGGGGACCTCCCTGCTGCGCGGTCTCGGCGTGCTCGACGAGAACGGCGAGGAGACCGGCGAGGAGGGCCCGTTCGCGATCGAGCTCTTCGCCGGCTCGCCGGACGACAACAACACGGCGTTCTTCTGGCAGGGCGCCATCGACACCCTCCAGCCGTACCTGGACTCCGGCGTCCTCGAGGTGGCCTCCGGCCAGACCGAGATGGACCAGGTCACCACCCTGCGCTGGTCGCAGGAGACCGCGCAGAAGCGCATGGAGGACCTGCTGACCGCCCACTACGGCGGCGGCAAGGAGCAGCTCGACGGCGTCCTCTCGCCGTACGACGGCATCTCCCGCGGCATCATCACGGCCCTGCAGAACGCCGGCTACGGCGACACCATCGAAGACGGCCTGCCCGTGACCAGCGGCCAGGACGCCGAGATCGCCTCCGTGAAGCTCATCGACACGGGCGTGCAGTTCGCGACGATCTTCAAGGACACCCGCAAGCTCGCCACCCAGGCCGTCGAGGCCGCCGAGTCCTTCGCGAAGGGCGAGGACCCCGAGGCGAACGACACCGAGACCTACGACAACGGCAAGAAGGTCGTCCCGGCCTTCCTGCTCGAATCGGACATCGTCGTCGCCGAGAACATCGAGCCGCTCCTCGTGGATTCGGGCTACTGGACGGCCGAGGAAGTCGAAGCCGGCCAGGGCGACTAGGCCGGTGCGCCGCCCCGGAACAGCGGAGGCGGCGCTCCCAGCGCAGACCGGGGCCGGACCGAGAGGCCGGCCCCGGTCCATGCGCCCCGACCCCACCACCAGGCACCACGCAAGGACGTCCCATGGACAGCACCATCCTGCAGATGCAGGACATCACCAAGACCTTCCCCGGGGTCAAAGCCCTGTCGAACGTGAACCTCTCCGTCGCCCGCGGCGAGATCCACGCGATCTGCGGCGAGAACGGCGCCGGGAAATCGACCCTGATGAAGGTCCTCTCCGGCGTGTACCCGCACGGCACCTACGAGGGGAAGATCGTCTACGAGGGCGAGGAGATGAAATTCTCCTCGATCAAGGATTCCGAACGCCACGGCGTCGTCATCATCCACCAGGAGCTCGCGCTGGTCCCGCACCTGTCGGTCGCGGAGAACATCTTCCTCGGCAACGAGCAGGAGCGCGCGGGCTTCATCGAGTGGAACCACACCAACGCCGAGGCCGCGAAGCTGATGGCCCGGGTCGGACTCGACGAGCAGCCCGTCACCCAGGTGGGGCAGCTCGGCGTCGGAAAGCAGCAGCTGATCGAGATCGCCAAGGCCCTGAGCAAGGACGTCAAGCTCCTCATCCTGGACGAGCCGACGGCCGCGCTGAACGACGACGACTCGGCGCACCTGCTCGGCCTGCTGCGCGAGCTGCGCACGCAGGGGATGACCTGCATCATCATCTCCCACAAGCTGGGCGAGATCGAGGACATCGCCGATACGACGACCATCATCCGCGACGGCCAGACCGTCGAGACGCTCGACATGTCCGATCCGGCCTCCGACCAGGACCGGATCATCCGCGGGATGGTCGGCCGCGACCTCTCGCAGCGCTACCCGGAGCGCGAGCCGGAGATCGGCGACGTCGTCTTCGAGGTCAAGGACTGGACCGTCCGCCACCCGACGCAGACGGACCGCGTGATCGTCGACAACGCCTCGCTCGAGGTGCGCGCCGGGGAGATCGTCGGCATCGCCGGCCTCATGGGCGCCGGCCGGACCGAGCTCGCGATGAGCGTCTTCGGCCACTCCTACGGCCGCGGCATCCGCGGCGAGGTCTTCATGGACGGGAAGAAGGTCGACACCTCCAACGTGGGCAAGGCCATCAAGGCCGGCATCGCCTACGTGTCCGAGGACCGCAAGGTCTACGGGCTGAACCTCATCGAGGACATCCGCATCAACACGACGGCGGCCGGACTCGGGAAGGTCTCCACCAACGGCTTCGTCAACGGCAACGAGGAGATCCGCATCGCGGAGAGCTACCGCCAGTCGATGAACATCAAGTCGCCGACCGTCATGGCCACCACCGGGAACCTCTCCGGCGGCAACCAGCAGAAGGTCGTGCTCGGCAAGTGGCTGCACACCGCCCCCGAGCTGCTGATCCTCGACGAGCCGACCCGCGGCATCGACGTCGGCGCGAAATTCGAGATCTACCAGATCATCAACCAGCTCGCGGACGCCGGCAAGGCCGTGCTGGTGATCTCCTCCGAGCTGCCCGAGCTCCTGGGGATCTGCGACCGCATCTACACACTCGCCTACGGCCGCATGACCGGCCAGCTCCCGCGCTCCGAGGCAACACAGGAGAAGCTGATGGAGCTCATGACCATTGAGAAGGAGGCCGTCTGATGAGCGTCGCATCCGAACTCAAAGACCTCTTCACGAAGAACCTGCGCACGAGCGGCATCTATATCGCGTTCGTGCTCATCATCGCTCTGTTCACGGTGCTGACGGACGGCCTGCTGCTCAGCCCGATCAACGTCACCAACATCGTCCTGCAGTACTCCTACGTGCTGATCCTGGCGCTCGGCATGATCATGGTGATCGTCGCCGGGCACATCGACCTCTCGGTCGGGTCCCTCGTCGCGTTCACGGGTGCGGTCTCGGCCGTCCTCGTCATCGGCAACGGGCTGCCCTGGTGGGTCGGCCTGCTCGCCGCGGTCGGGGTCGGCATCCTCTCCGGCGTCTGGCACGGATTCTGGGTCGCGATCGTGGGCATCCCCGCGTTCATCGTCACCCTGGCGGGCATGCTGCTCTTCCGCGGCCTGACGTACCTGACGCTCTCCAACGTCTCCCTCTCGCCGTTCCCGTCCGAGTACCAGCAGGTCGCCGGCGGCTTCCTCAACGGCCTCCTGGGCGGCTACGGGTACGACCTCTTCACGCTCGTCATCGGCGTCTTCGCGGTGGCCGGCTTCGCCTGGAGCCAGATCCGCTCCCGCTCGGGCCGCGCCAAGTACGGGCAGCAGGTCGAGGGTCTGGCGCTGCTGATCGCGAAGATCGCGGTCGTCGGCGCCGTCGTCATGTGGTTCTTCTGGCAGCTGGCGACGAGCCGCGGCATGCCGATCGTCCTGATCATCCTCGGCGGCCTCATCATCACCTACCACGTGGTCACCACCCGGACCGTGTTCGGCCGCCACGTCTACGCGATCGGCGGGAACCTCTCGGCGGCCCGCCTCTCCGGCGTGAACGTCAAGAAGGTCAACTTCTGGATCTTCATCAACATGGGCCTGCTCGCCGGCATCGCGGGCGCGGTGTTCTCCTCGCGCTCCAACGGCGCGCAGCCGGGCGCGGGCAACATGTTCGAGCTCGACGCCATCGCGGCCTGCTTCATCGGCGGCGCGTCCACCACCGGCGGCGTCGGCCGCGTCACCGGCGCGATCGTCGGCGGCCTCGTCATGGCGGTCATGTCCAACGGCATGCAGCTCATGGGCGTCGACCAGTCCACCCAGCAGATCGTCAAAGGACTGGTCCTGCTCCTCGCCGTGGCGTTCGACATCTACAACAAGCGCCGGGCCGGCGCGGCCCGGTAGGGCCAAACCGCCCAACACGACGACGGTGCGCCGCCTCCCGGAGGCGGCGCACCGTCGTCGTTCCGCCACCCGGTGCCGCTTCCCGCTCCGCCCCGATCGCACCCGCGGACCGGGATCCGCACATCGGGCACTGCTAAACTGGAGGATCGAGCAGGCTCGAATCCGATCTGCTCGCTTCAAACGTGCCCCCGAGCAGGAAGTTCCCCTCTATGGCCGCTGGCCCGACTGCGCCGCCGCGCGCGACCGCCCCCGAGCGGGCGACCGACGTGGCGAAACCGGCATTCCGCCCCGAGATCCAAGGGTTGCGGGCCTTCGCCGTGCTCATGGTCGTGGTCTACCACGTCTGGCTGGGCCGGGTCTCCGGCGGCGTCGACGTGTTCCTGCTGGTCTCCGCATTCCTGCTGACTGTCTCCTTCACCTACAAGGTCGAGGCGGGCAGACCGCTCAAGCTCGTCGGGTACTGGCTGAACCGTCTGCGCGGGCTCCTGCCGGCCGCCATCGTGGTCCTGCTCGCGGTCGTCGCCGCGACGGTCTCCCTGTTGCCGCGCACCCGCTGGGAGGAGGTCGCCAACCAGACCGTCTCCTCGCTCTTCTACTTCCAGAACTGGCAGCTGGCCGTCGACTCGGTCAACTACTACGCCGCCAACCAGTCGTCGGCGAGCCCCCTGCAGCACTTCTGGTCCCTGTCGATCCAGGGGCAGATCTTCATCCTCTGGCCGCTCGTCCTCGCGGGCGCTGCCGGCCTGTGGCGGGCGCTGCAGCGCCGCCGCCCGGACCTCGGGTTCCGGCCCGTCCTCGCGTCGGTCTTCGGGGCCATCTTCGTCCTCTCCCTCGCGTACTCCGTCTACACGACGGCGACGCGCCAGGCCTGGGCCTACTTCGACACCGGCGCCCGCCTGTGGGAGTTCGCCCTGGGCTCGCTGCTCGTCGTGGCGCTGCCGTACGCCGAGCGGCTGCCCGTGGCGCTGCGCGTCGCGATGGGCTGGACCGGCATGGCCGCGATGCTCTCGTGCGGCGTCCTGCTGACCGTCCAGGGCACGTTCCCCGGATTCATCGCGCTGTGGCCGACGCTGGCCGCCGGCCTCATCATCGGCGCCGGGCAGACCGGGAGCCGCTTCGGCGTCGACCGCCTCCTCTCGACGAAGCCGCTCGCGCGACTCGGCGGCATCTCCTACGCGCTCTACCTCTGGCACTGGCCGATCCTGGTGATCTACCTGATCAACAGCGGCAGCGACGGCGCGGACTGGCTGAGCGGCTCGGCCGTGATCGGCCTGTCCCTCGCGCTGGCGTGGGCCACCACCAAGATGGTCGAGACCCCCCTCCACCAGTGGCACTGGCCGACGCAGCGGCGCCGGCGCATGTCGCTGGTCGTGGCCGCGCTCATCGGCGCCGTGCTCATCCCGCTCAACGGGTGGCAGAACAAGGTCGACGCGTACGAGGAGGCGGCCGCGCTCCAGACGCCCGCCGACAACCCGGGCGCCGCCGCGCTATGGGCCGGCTACGAGCCAGACATCGACCCGGCCGCCGCCATCCTGCCCCTGTCGACCGCGCTCGACGAGGAGTGGGCCAACGCGGGCGGGGCCTGCACCGGGCAGTTCCAGCCCGAGGACGAGGGAATCGAGTTCTGCCGCCAGTACGGCGACCCCGCGACCGCGGAGAAGTTCGTCATCCTGCTCGGCGACTCCCATGCCCAGCACTGGACGACGGCCATGCAGCCGGTCGCCGAGCAGAACGACTGGGCCTGGATCCTCATCCACGAGCCCGGCTGCCGTTACGGCACCGCCGGCGAGGGGCGCAGCGAGTCCTGCAACGATTTCATCGAGGCGGCGCCGGACTACGTCCTCGAGCACAACCCGGACGCCGTCTTCACGGTGGCGTCGCAGACGGCCAAGTATCCCGACGGCGAGCTCACGCCCGCCGATCAGGAGCAGGTCGCGCCCGGCTACGTCGAGGGCGTGCTGCCCTTCGCCGAGGCCGGCATCCAGGTCGTGGGCCTGCGCGACACCCCGCGCTACACCTACTCCGTGCCCGAGTGCGTCGACATGCGGGGCACCGAGAACTGCTCGCTTCCCCAGGACTACGTGCTCGCGGCCGAGAACCCGCTCGACGAGCTCTCCCAGCAGGTCGAGGAGGGCACGCTTCCCCGCGAGCTGAGCTTCTTCGACCTCACCGACCAGTTCTGCATCGACGGCACCTGCCAGGCGGTCATCGGCAACGTCATCACGATCCGCGACGAGGATCACGTCACGCGCACCTACGCGCACACGCTGGCGCCGGTCTTCGAGGAGCGCTTCCGCGCCGCCGTCGGCTGGTAGGGCCCGGACCGGGCGCCGCCGGCGCGGACGTGCGCCAGCCGACAGCCGGGACGCGGAATGCGCGCAGGCGTCTTCGCGTTCTAGGATGTAACCACCCCTCCTCTGGTTCGCGAAAGGCCCCCATCCGTGTCTGAGTTCAACCCATTCGCCCTCGAAGGGCTCACCTACGACGACGTGCTCCTCCTGCCGGGCCCGACGGACGTGATCCCGTCCGACGCCGATCCCTCCACGCGCCTGTCCAAGCGCATCCGGCTGAGCATCCCGCTGACCTCGGCCGCCATGGACACCGTCACCGAGGCGCCGATGGCCATCGCGATCGCCCGCCAGGGCGGCATCGGCATCATCCACCGCAACCTCTCCATCGAGCAGCAGGCCAAGCAGGTGGACAAGGTCAAGCGCTCCGAGTCCGGCATGATCACCGACCCGGTGACCATCAGTCCGGGCGCCACCCTGATGGAGCTCGACGACCTCTGCGGCCACTACCGCGTCTCCGGGCTGCCCGTCGTCGACGACGAGAAGAAGCTGCTCGGCATCATCACGAACCGCGACACCCGCTTCGTGCCGCGCGAGGAGTTCGCCACCACCAAGGTGTACGAGAAGATGACCCCGATGCCGCTCGTCACGGCCGAGGTGGGCGTGCAGCCCGAGGTCGTCCAGGACCTCCTCGGCCGGCACCGCATCGAGAAGCTGCCGCTGGTCGACGGGGAAGGCGTCCTGCGGGGCCTGATCACGGTCAAGGACTTCGACAAGGCCGAGCAGTACCCGCAGGCCACCAAGGACGACGAGGGCCGCCTGCGCGTCGGCGCCGCCGTCGGCTTCTTCGGCGAGGGCTACGACCGCGCGATGGCCATGGTCGAGGCCGGCGTCGACGTCCTCGTCGTCGACACGGCCAACGGGCACAGCCAGGGCGTGCTCGACATGATCGCCCGCCTGAAGAAGGACCCGAAGGCCGCGCACGTCGACGTCATCGGCGGCCAAGCCGCGACCCGCGAGGGCGCCCAGGCGCTGATCGACGCCGGCGCCGACGCCATCAAGGTCGGCGTGGGGCCGGGCTCCATCTGCACCACCCGCATCGTCGCCGGCGTCGGCGTCCCGCAGGTCACCGCCATCTACGAGGCCGCGAAGGCGGCCATCCCGGCCGGCGTCCCGGTCATCGCCGACGGCGGACTGCAGCACTCCGGCGACATCGGCAAGGCCCTGGTGGCCGGCGCCGACTCCGTCATGCTCGGCTCGCTGCTCGCCGGCACCGCCGAGTCCCCGGGCGACCTGGTCTTCATGAACGGCAAGCAGTTCAAGACCTACCGCGGCATGGGCTCGATGGGCGCCATGCAGACCCGCGGCAAGAACACGTCCTACTCGAAGGACCGCTACTTCCAGGCGGACGTCCCGACCGACGAGAAGCTGATCCCCGAGGGCATCGAGGGGCAGGTCCCGTACCGCGGCCCGCTCTCAGCGGTGGCCCACCAGCTGGTCGGCGGCCTGCGCCAGACGATGTTCTACGTCGGCGGCCACACCGTCGCGGAGCTCAAGGCCAAGGGCAAGTTCGTCCGCGTCACGGCCGCCGGTCTCAAGGAGTCGCACCCGCACGACATCATGATGACCGTGGAGGCACCGAACTACAAGTCGCGCTGACCCGCGGCGACCAGGGCCCTCCCGGTGGAGAATTCTCCGCCGGGAGGGCCCTTGCGTTGCGTACAATTCATAACGCCCTGCCCGGTTTCCTCCGGAG
This sequence comes from Zhihengliuella salsuginis, assembly GCF_014651715.1. Lineage (GTDB taxonomy): Bacteria > Actinomycetota > Actinomycetes > Actinomycetales > Micrococcaceae > Zhihengliuella > Zhihengliuella salsuginis. Next base: position 155,382 of record NZ_BMXK01000004.1, on the reverse strand, counting down.
GGCGCCGAACCACCGCCCGAACGAAAAGGACACCACCTCGTGGCCCAGCCGAAACAGCTCAAGAAGCTCGCCCGCGAACGCATGGCGCGCACGGGGGAGACCTACACGCAGGCACGCAAGGCCGTGCTCGCCGGGGCGCCCGCTCCCGGCGGCCGGCCGTCGTCGTCCGCCCCCGCGGCGGAGGAGCACGACGACGGCGCGGAGCTGCCGGAGTACCCGGCGCCCGAGGGCGTCCTCCAGTACGACGCCGGGCTGTGGTCCCGCGTCCTCACCCAGGCCGGGGTCACCGACCCGCGCACCGGCCGGCCGGTGACCGAGGCCCTGCTGGCCGGGCTCGCCGGCGGCATCGGCTTCATGGTCTTCACGTTCGACTACGAGTCGGGGACGACGGCGACCGTGGTCACCCGCGCGCACCCCGAGCCGTACGTCGAGAACCTCGTCTCCCGCGTCGGCGTCCCCGTGCGCCAGGCCCACACCTCGAGCGCCAAGGCCGCCCAGGCGCACCTGGACGAGGCGCTGGACGCCGGCCGCGCCGTCGTCGTGCGCGTGACCGAGACCGTGCTGCCGTGGGTCGACTCGGACGTGCCGGACACCGACGCCGAGTCCGTCGACCTGGCCGTCCTGGGGGAGGACGAGGACGGGAAGTACCTGATCGACGACGGCTCGGGCGCGCTGCGCCTGCTGCGCCCGGGGCAGCTCTCGGCCGCCCGCTCGCGGCGCAAGAAAGACAAGAACTGGCAGGCGTGGGTCCCGGAGTCCGTGCCGCCGCGCGAGGACGCGCTGCGCGCCGCGATCATCGAGGCCGTGCGCGAGACGTCCGGCCGCCTGCTCGGCGAGAGCGAGCTCGAGGGCATCCCGGCCCACTTCGCCAAGAACTTCGGCGTCTCCGGGCTGCGCACGTGGGCCGCCAAGCTCACCGGGACCGGCGCCCGCGACTGGCCGGCCATGTTCGCGGATCCCGACCGCCTGGACGCGGCCCTGGCCATGGTCTCCGGCTTCTTCGACAGCGGCCGGTACAGCGGCGCCGGCGGGCTGCGCGGGCTGTACGCGCAGTTCCTCGAGGAGGCCGCCGAGCGCGACGGTCTGGCGCCCCTCGCCGGCGCGGCCGGCGCCTACCGGGACCTCGCCGGGGACTGGGACGAGCTGATTTCGCTGCTGCGTCCGGAGGCCGCCCGGGAGGCCGGGTTCGCCACGACGGCCGAGTACCTGGGCGCGCTGGCCGGCCGGGTCGAGCGCCTGGCAGATGCGGAGCAGGCCGCGGCCGAGACGCTGCGCGACGCCGCCGCCGCGCTGGCCGACTAGGGGTTTCGCCGCGCTCCGGCGCGCGGGGGCCGCCGCGCGCACCGGCGACTTCCGCCGCCACGGAACATCTCGGGGGCGGAGGCGCGCTGATAGGCTGGGGCCGTGATGAACGAGATTGAGATTGGCCGCGGGAAGCGCGGTGCACGGGCCTATTCGCTCGACGATGTGGCCATCGTCCCGAACCGCCGTACGCGCGACCCCAAAGACGTCTCCGTGGCGTGGCAGATCGACGCGTTCCAGTTCGACGCGCCGATCATCGGCGCCCCCATGGACTCCGTCATGAGTCCGGCGACGGCGATCGCGCTGGGCCGGCTGGGATGCCTCGGCGTCCTCAACCTCGAGGGCCTGTGGACCCGCTACGAGGAGCCGGAGAAGGTGCTCGCGGAGATCACCGCGCTCGAGGCCGAGGCGTCGCGGGCGTTCAACCCGGCGGTCACCCAGCGCATGCAGGAGCTCTACAACGCGCCGATCCAGCCCGAGCTGATCACGGCCCGGCTCGAGGAGGTCCGCGAGTCCGGCGTCGTCGTCGCCGCGTCCCTGACGCCGCAGCGCACCCAGGAGTTCTACCGCACGGTGGTCGACGCCGGCGTCGACATCTTCGTCATCCGCGGCACCACGGTCTCCGCCGAGCACGTCTCGCAGAACCAGGAGCCGCTGAACCTCAAGCAGTTCATCTACGAGCTCGACGTCCCGGTCGTCGTCGGCGGCGCGGCCGGCTACACCCCGGCCCTGCACCTCATGCGCACGGGCGCGGCGGGCGTCCTGGTCGGCTTCGGCGGCGGCGCCACGGGCACGACCCGCGGCGCGCTCGGCATCCACGCACCGCTCGCCACCGCCATCTCCGACGTCGCCGCCGCGCGCCGCGACTACATCGAGGAGTCCGGCGGCCGCTACGTCCACGTCATCGCGGACGGCGGCCTCGGCAGCAGCGGCAACATCGTCAAGGCCATCGCGATGGGGGCGGACGCCGTCATGCTCGGCACCTCGCTCGCACGCGCCACCGAGGCGCCCGGGGCCGGATGGCACTGGGGCCTGGAGGCGTCGCACCCGGAGAACCCGAGGGGCGACCGGGTCAAGGTCGGCACGGTCGGCCCGCTCGAGGAGATCCTCTACGGGCCGTCGCACCACACGGACGGAACGTCCAACATCGTCGGCGCGCTGCGCCGTTCCATGGCGACCACCGGCTACTCCGATTTGAAGGAGTTCCAGCGGGTGGACGTCGTCGTATCCCCCTATCAAGCAAAGTAGAGGCCATGGCATCGGCTCGGGCACACCAGTCAGCGGCAGGACCATCCGGACACGGACAGTTGGGGCCGGCGAGCCGGTCCGAGTCGATCCAGGCGCTCAAGGCCACCGGTGAGCCCGGCGCCGAGCTCGACGTGCTGATCGTCGGCGGCGGGATCGTCGGGGCGGGCAGCGCCCTCGACGCCGTCACGCGCGGGCTGCGCGTCGGCATCGTCGAGGCCCGGGACTGGGCCTCGGGCACGTCCTCGCGCTCCTCCAAGCTCATCCACGGCGGCCTGCGCTACCTGGAGATGCTCGACTTCGGGCTCGTGCACGAGGCCCTCCAGGAGCGCGGCCTCCTGCTCGACCGCATCGCCCCGCACCTGGTGAAGCCGGTCCCGTTCCTGTTCCCGCTGACCAAGCGCTTCGTCGAGCGGCCGTTCGTCGGCGCCGGCATCGCCCTCTACGACGGGCTCGCGATGGCCTCGGGTCGCAGCCGCGGCGTGCCCCTGCACCGCCACTTCTCCAAGCGCGGCACCCTGCGCGCGGCCCCCAGCCTCAAGGACGACGCGTTCGTCGGCTCGATCCGCTACTACGACGCCCAGGTCGACGACGCGCGGCTCGTCGTCGACGTCGTGCGCACGGCCGCGAAGTACGGCGCGCACGCCGCCAACAGCGTCAAGGTCGTCGACTTCCTGCGCGAGGGCGAGCGCGTGGTCGGAGCCCAGCTCGTGGACCAGGAGACCGGCGAGCGGTTCGAGGCCCGCGCCCGGCAGGTCATCAATGCGACGGGCGTCTGGACCGACGAGACCCAGGACCTCGTCACGGACCGCGGGCAGCTGAAGGTCCGTGCGTCCAAGGGGATCCACCTCGTCGTGCCGCGCGACCGCTTCCAGTCGACCGTCGGGCTGATCCTGCGCACGGAGAAGTCCGTGCTGTTCGTCATCCCGTGGGGACGCCACTGGATCATCGGCACGACCGACACCGAATGGACGCTCGACAAGGCCCACCCGGCCGCCTCGAGCAAGGACATCGACTACGTGCTCGACCACGTCAACAAGATCCTCAAGCGCCCCCTGACGCGCGAGGACGTCGAGGGCGTCTACGCCGGCCTGCGCCCGCTGCTGGCGGGGGAGAGCGACTCCACGGCGAAGCTCTCGCGCGAGCACGTCGTCGCCCACCCGGTCCCCGGGCTCGTCGTCGTCGCGGGCGGCAAGTACACGACCTACCGGGTCATGGCGAAGGACGCCGTGGACGAGGCCGTGCGCAGCATGGACGACTCGGCCCCCGAGTCCTGCACCGACACCATCCCGCTGCTCGGGGCGGAGGGGTACAAGGCGGCCTGGAACAGCCGGAGCCGGCTGGCGCGCTGGGCCGGGGTCCACGTCGCCCGCGTCGAACACCTGCTCTCCCGCTACGGGTCGCTCACGCGCGACGTCCTGGAGCTGATCCGCGAGGAGAAGTCCCTCGGCGAACCGCTGCCGGGCGCCGACGACTACCTGGGAGCCGAGGTCGTCTACGCGACGACGCACGAGGGCGCCCGCCACATCCACGACGTGCTGACCCGCCGGACCCGCATCTCGATCGAGGCCTGGGACCGCGGCGTCTCGGCGGCCCCGGTCGTCGCCGAGCTCATGGCGCCGATCCTGGGCTGGTCCCCGGCGCAGATCGAACGCGAGGTCCGGCACTACCTCGCCCGCGTCGAGGCCGAGCGGGAGAGCCAGGAGCAGCCGGACGACGTCTCCGCGGACAACGCACGCATGAACGTCGACGACATCGTTCCCGTCCGGGAGGACTGACGCCCGCCGCGGGGCGCCCCGCCGCGGCCCCTCGCGGCACCGCCCGACGTGATGTTCGCCATCCCCCGGGCGCCCGGGCCGGGTCCGAGCGCCGGCCCGTTCGCTCTTCTACAAGGCATCGAAGTAGGCTGGGACGGTGCTGAAAACCGCTCTGAGGCCCAAATGGCTGCTGGCCCTGCTCCTGGCCATCCTGCTCTCCGGAGGCTTCGTCCTGCTGAGCCAGTGGCAGTTCGGCCGCGCCAAGACGGCCCCGCCGCCGCCGGCCTCCGTGACCGAGGAGCCCGTCGAGCTCACGAGCCACTTCGGCCCCTACCGGCCGATGATGGCCGGCGACGCCGACCAGATCGTCACGGCCACCGGCCGCTTCCTCCCGGACACCCAGCTGCTGGTCTCCGGCCGCCTCCAGGACGACGGCGACGGCGCCGCCGAACCGGGCCACTGGGTCGTCGCCGCGCTGGCGCTGGAGGATCCGCTCCCCGCCGGCGAGACCGCGCCGGAGGGCTCCGGCGCCGCCGCGGGGGAGGACGTCGTCATCCCCGTCGTGCGCGGCTGGCAGGAGGACGGACGCCCCGCCGCCGCACCGCCGTCGAACGAGGTGACCGTGACCGGACGGCTGCTGCCGACCGAGACGCCGCGGGCCGGCGACCACCGCGACGGGGTCCTCGACGCGCTCTCCATCGCCGAGCTCATCAACATCTGGGACGTCGACTCCTACAGCGGATTCGTCGTCGCGTTCGACGCCGAGACGGCCGCCGGGGCCGACGCCATGGCCGACGACCTCGAGCCCGTCTGGGTGGCGCCGCAGCCGTCCGAACCGCAGACCAACTGGCTGAACATCTTCTACGGCATCGAGTGGGCCGTCTTCGCCGCCTTCGCGTTCTTCCTCTGGACGCGGCTCGTCGTGGACGAGTACCGCAGCGAGCGGCGCGCCGAGGCCCTGAGCCGCACGACCAACCCCCTACCGGAAGGCGAGACCGTGTCCGAATCCCCGACGCCAGCGTCAGGACAGACCCCGGAGGCCGGGTCCTCCGCGGCCCCCGAATCGGTGACCTCGCTGACCGGGCGCCGGCTCGGCGGGACGCACCCGCAGATCCGCAACGCCGCCGGCTGGTTCAAGGCCGCCGCCTACATCACCGGCGTCTTCCTGCTGCTCCTCGTGGTGGAGATGACCGCCAAGTACGGCTTCGGCGTCGAGCTCGTCGCCGGCGGAACGCTCTTCGACGGGACCGCGAACACGCTCGGCTTCGTCCCCGTCGACGGGTACGACGGCGGGTTCAACATCACCCTGGCCATCCAGATCGCCCACGGTTGGATGTACGTCCTCTACCTATTGTGTGATTTCCGCCTCTGGATGCTGATGCGCTGGAAGTTCTCCCGGCTGCTCTTCATCGCCCTCGGCGGCGTCGTGCCATTCCTGTCGTTCTACGTGGAGGCGAAGATCCACGCGGAGGTGCAACAGGAGATCGAATCCAACCCCGCATCGGTCAAGCGCTACTAGCGGCGCAACAGCGAACATGAAGTGGAGGTGAGTCGACTAAAGTGGATGCCGTGACTAACGTTCCTGCTGCTCCAGACCATCAGACGGTTCTGGTCGTCGACTACGGTGCCCAGTACGCGCAGCTCATCGCGCGCCGCGTACGCGAGGCCAATGTGTATTCGGAGATCGTTCCGCACACCATGACCACCCGGGAGATCCTCGCCAAGAAACCGGCGGCGATCATCCTCTCCGGCGGCCCCTCGAGCGTCTACGCCGAGGGCGCCCCCAGGGTCGAGGCGGACCTGTTCGAGGCCGGCGTCCCGGTGCTCGGCATCTGCTACGGCTTCCAGGCGATGTCGAACGCCATGGGCGGCGACGTCGCCCAGACGGGCCTGCGCGAATACGGCTCCACCGGCGTGAAGACCACGGGCGACGCCCGGTCGATCCTCGCCGGAACGCCCGAGGACCAGAACGTGTGGATGAGCCACGGCGACTCCGTGCTCGGCGCACCGGAGGGCTTCGACGTCCTCGCCACGTCCGAGGGCGCGCCCGTGGCCGCCATCGCGGACGAGGAGCGCCGGCTCTTCGGCGTGCAGTGGCACCCGGAGGTCAAGCACTCCGCCCACGGCCAGACCGTGCTGGAGAACTTCCTGTTCAAGGGCGCCCGCCTGACCCCGGACTGGACCACCGGCAACATCGTCGAGGAGCAGGTCGAGCGCATCCGCGAGCAGATCGGCTCCGGCCGCGCCATCTGCGGCCTCTCCGGCGGGGTCGACTCGGCGGTGGCCGCGGCCCTCGTCCAGCGCGCCATCGGCGACCAGCTCACCTGCGTGTTCGTGAACCACGGCCTGCTGCGCGAGGGCGAGGCCGAGCAGGTCGAGACCGACTTCGTCGCCGCGACCGGCGCCAAGCTCTACATCGCCGACGAGCAGGAGCGCTTCCTGTCGGCGCTCTCGGGAGTCACCGACCCCGAGGAGAAGCGCAAGATCATCGGCCGCGAGTTCATCCGCGCCTTCGAGGCCGCCGAGGCCGAGATCGTCAAGGAGTCCGCGGAGGAGGGCGAGCCCGTCAGCTTCCTGGTGCAGGGGACCCTGTACCCGGACGTCGTCGAGTCCGGCGGCGGCGAGGGTGCTGCCAACATCAAGAGCCACCACAATGTCGGCGGCCTGCCGGAGGACCTGCAGTTCGAGCTCGTCGAGCCGCTGCGCGCCCTCTTCAAGGACGAGGTGCGCTCCGTCGGATCCCAGCTGGGCCTGCCGGACGAGATCGTCCAGCGCCAGCCGTTCCCGGGCCCCGGCCTGGGCATCCGCATCATCGGCGAGGTCAACGAGGAGCGGCTCACGCTGCTGCGCAAGGCCGACGCGATCGCCCGCGCCGAGCTGACGGCCGCCGGCCTCGACCAGGAGGTCTGGCAGATGCCGGTCGTCCTGCTGGCCGATGTCCGCTCGGTCGGCGTCCAGGGCGACGGCCGCACCTACGGGCACCCGATCGTGCTGCGCCCCGTCTCCAGCGAGGACGCCATGACGGCGGACTGGTCGCGCCTGCCGTACGACCTGCTCGCCAAGATCTCGAACCGGATCACGAACGAGGTCGACGGGGTCAACCGGGTCACGCTCGACGTCACGAGCAAGCCGCCGGGAACCATCGAGTGGGAGTAGAGCCCCCACGGTGACCCCGTTTCCCGGCCCGGGCGTTCGCGCCCGTCCGGGAAACGGGGTTTTCTCGTCCCGGGGGCGATCCCGGGCGGGGTCCGGCGTGTTTCGGTCGCCGGAACCCGGACGATTCTGACGTAGTTTAGAAGGGCCGTCGGTCTCTGCGACGGCGGCGAATCAAGCGATGGAAGGCGGTACCCGTTGGTGGGGACTGAAGAAAGCGGGCCGGCGATCGCCGACTGGCTGGACGAGCTCGGGCCCGGGGCGGGCACCGACACGCTGCTGCGCTTCGCAGGTTCGCCCTCCAACAGCATCGACGTCACGCACGCGCACCCGTCCGGCCTGGCCCAGTTCATGGCCGGCCGCCGCACCCGGCTCTCCATGCTGCTGCGCGACCAGGAGGCGTTCCTCCCCGGACTGCGCACGGCCCGCGCCCTGCGCGGGAAGATCCAGGAGCTCGCAGACGAACGCGGCATCGACGTCGGCTACCTCGCCGCGGGAGTCGTCTCCTGGCGCTCGGTCGTCGACGGCCGCTCGGAGCAGTTCAGCGCCCCCGTGATGCTCGTGCGCATCAGCCTCGCCGCCCGCGACCGGGACGACTACGACGTCCAGATCTCCGGCCGCGCCCAGGTCAACCCGGCGCTCGTCCGCTACTTCTCCGAACAGCACGGCGTCGAGATCGACGTCGACGCGCTCTACGGCGCCGCCTACATGACGGCGCGCTTCGACCCCCGCCAGGGGATGGACGAGCTGCGCCGCCAGCTCTCGGACATGCCGGGTGCCGTGGTCGAGCACCGCCTCCTCGTCTCCACCTTCGCCGACGTCGCCGACCCGGCCGACCCGGACCACATCGACCCGGAGCACCCCGTGGTCTCGCGGCTGCTCGCCGAGCACGGCAACGACTCCACTTCCCCGGCACGGCCGGTCGCCGAACCCGATGTGAAGGTGCTCAGCAGCGACGATCGCGATCCCGCGGACGAGCTGCTCGTCCTCGACGCCGACGCCAGCCAGCAGGAGGTCCTCGACCTCGTCGAGGCCGGCGAGTCCGTCGCCGTTTCGGCCCCGCCCGGCACCGGCCAGACCCAGACGGCCGTCAACGCCGCGGCGCTCCTGGCCGGGCAGGGCAAGCGCGTCCTCGTCGTCGCCGAGCGCCGGCAGACCGCCTCGGAGTTCGCGGACCGGCTCGAGCAGCTGGGCCTCGGCAGCCTGGCGCTGCGTCTCGCCCCCGAGATCGACGCGGAAACCCTGCGCCGCCAGCTGACCAAGTCGATCCTGCGCAACGAGCGCGCCACCGAACCACGCCTCGAGAAGCTGCACGAGACGCTCAAGCGGCACCGGCACGCCCTGCTGGACCACGTCCGGTCGCTTCACAACGAGCGCGAGCGCTGGGGCTGCTCGCCGTACCAGGCCATGCAGGAGCTCGCCCGGCTGACCTCGATGCTGCCGGCGCCGGCGACCGCCGTGCGCCTGAAGCGCTCCGTCCTGGACTCGATCGTGACCCGCCACGAGAGCAGCGCCAAGCTGCGCCGCGCAGCGGAGATCGGGGCCTTCACCCGCAAGGCGGCCGACAGCCCCTGGTTCGGAGCGCGCCTGCGGAACACCCGCGAGGCCGACGAGGCCTACGAGCTGGCCACCCGGCTCGACGAGGAACTGGCCCCGTTGCGCGAGAAGATGCAGAAGGGCGCCGAGTACTCGCAGATCAAGCTGGGCCCGACGTTCGCCCTGTGGGGCGAGCAGCTGGAGCTGCTCGTCGCCGTGCGCGAGAGCCTCGACAAGTTCGAATCCGACATCTTCGACCGGGACGTGGACGACCTCATCGCGGCCACCGCCCCGTCCTCGTGGCGCAAGGAGCGCGGCATCGAGCTCGGTTCCGTGACGCGCAGCCGGCTGCGCCGCGTCGCCAAGGAGTACATCCGCCCCGGCGTGCACATCGCCGACCTGCACACCTCCCTGCAGGAGGTGCAGCAGCAGCGCGAGGCGTGGAAGAGCTACGCCACCAGCCAGCGGCACCCGACCGTCCCCAGCGGGCTGCTGGAGATCAACCGGGACTACAACACCACGTACCGGAGGCTGCAGGCGCTCGACCGCGTCATGGGCACCGGCAAGGGCTCCCGGTCCCTCGTGGACCGCGAGATCGGCGAGGTCGTCCGGCACGTCAAGGGGCTGGTCGAGGACCACGAGGCCCTCTCGACGCTGCCCGAGCGGACGCTGCTGATCGAGCAGTTGACCGAGTCCGGCCTGGCCGAGCTCATGGACGACCTGCGCCAGCGCGAGGTCCCGGCCAGCGAGGTGGGGCACGAGCTCGAGCTCGCCTGGTGGCAGTCCGTCCTCGAGGCCATGATCAGCGGCGACGACTACCTGGCCATGTCCGACGGCAACCAGCTCCGTCAGCTGGAGGCCGAGTACCGGCTCGCCGACAACACGCACATCGCCTCGGGCGCGTCCCGCCTGAACTGGAAGCTGGCGCAGCGCTGGAAGGCCGCCCTCGGTGACCACCGCGCCGGCAGCCGCGAGCTCAAGGGGCTGCTCAAGGACGGGCAGCCGAGCGTCGAGACCCTGGCCGGGTTCGGCGCACCCCTGATCAACTCGCTGGTCCCCGTCTGGGTCGGTTCGCCGCTCATGATCCCGTCGGTGGTCCCGGCGGAGACGAAGTTCGACGCCGTGCTGCTCCTGGACGCGGACGCCCTGTCGCTGCGCAGCGCGATCGGGGCCATCAGCCGTGCACCCCAGGTCGTGGCCTTCGGCGACGAGGGCCTCGGCGGCCCGAAGAGCTTCAGCGTCTCCGTGGACCCGACGGCCTCCCTGCGCGTGCCGAAGCGGCCGGTCGGCACCTTCGCGGCGCTGTCCCGGGTGCTCCCGAGGCGCCGGCTCACCACCGTGTACCGCGGGGTCGACGAGGCGCTGACCGAGATCCTCGGAGCCGCCTACTACGACGCGGAGCTGCACCGGCTGCCCGTGGCCCGCACCCTCTCCGCAGCGAAACCGGCGCTCACCGTCGAGTACGTCCACGACGGCACCGGCCTGCCCGGCACGGGCGCCGAGGCCGTCGAGAGCACCGTCGGCGAAGTGCGGCTGGTGGCCGACCTCGTCTTCTCGCACATCCGGCGCCGCCCGCAGATGTCCCTGGCCGTGGTCGCATCCAACCAGCGGCACGCCGCGCGGATCGCCGAGGCCATCCAGGTCCAGCTGCCCAACTACCCGTGGGCTGCGGAGTTCTTCGCCCGGGACGCGGAGAAGTTCCAGGTCTCGACGATCGAGCGCTCGAAGTCGGTCGTCCGCGACGCGGTCATCTTCGCGCTCGGCTACGGCCGCACCCCGCACGGGAAGGCCGTGCACGACTTCGGCGCGCTCTCCGGCCCCGAGGGCGACCACCTGGTAGCTTCCGGTCTCACGCGGTCGCGCGAGCTGCTGACCATCGTCACGGCCGTCCGGCCGGAGGACCTCGACCTGTCCCGCGTGACGGGCGGGGCCGCCTGCCTGATGGACGTCGTCGAGCGCGCGATGCTGCCGGACCCGGAAGCGGGGCAGGAGGACGCCCCGCTCGAGGACCCCCTCGTGGCCGACCTGCGCAACCGCCTCGTCGAGCGCGGCGCGACGGTCAAGCAGCGGTACCGTGACGAGCTCGACCTGGCCATCCAGGCCCCGGCGGGCGACGACGGCGACGCTGCGCTGATCCCGCCGCTGGCCGTCGTCTCCGACGGGACGGACTCCTACCGGAAGCTGACCGTCAGGCAGCGCTCGCGCCTGCGCCCGCAGCTGCTCGAGTCGATGGGATGGCGCTACGTCCCGCTCTGGACGATCGACGTCTTCAGCGACCCCGGCCGCATCGCCAACGCCCTCGGCGACTACCTGAACCTGTCCGGCTCCGACGAGGACACCATGACGAATCCAGCATCCGGCGACCAGCGGCCCTCCGGCCGCCGCGCCCAGAAGCCGACCCTGTTCACCGACCCGGTCCTGCCGCAGAAGGCGGGGGAGGACGACCCGCAGTCCTGGGGCGACGGCTCCGAGGACCGCGACGGCTGGCTGCGGGAGCAGCGCCCGCCGCACTGGGGCTGAGCTCACCGGCCCGGTTCCGTTTCCGCCGCATCGCGCCCCGGCGCGACGAGCAGGAGCTGCAGCCGCCCCCGGCTCGCCGCACCGGCCAGGGCCCCGGCCTGTTCGGCGGACGCGGCGACGACGACGGTGGCCTGCGGCCCGCCCGGCCCCGCGGCCGGGTCCAACAGGCCGCCTCCCGCCGAGGACGGCACCCAGAGGATGGGGACCGCCCGTGCGATCCGCCGTGATTCGACGGGCCGTTCGTAGCCGTTCCCCTCGCTGAGGACGACGTCGACGTGCAGGCCGGGGGAGAGCAGCGAGAGCGTCTCCGTGTCGGCCGGCTGCAGCGGCACGGCCACGGTCCCCGGCGCGGTGCCGGCCAGCAGGTGCTCGCCCACGAGCAGCCCCTCGTGCAGCGGCGTCCCGGCCGTCGCGGCGATCGCCAGCTGCTGGCCGACCACCCCCGCCCCGTCGTCGTGCCCGCGCGCGACCCGGGGCGGCAGCGCCGCCACCTGGACGTCGCGACGCTCGACGTCGCCCGGCTCGAGCAGGCGACCGGCCGGCAGGTCGCGGGTGCTCACCTCGATCTCGACGGTCGGCGCCGCCTCCGGTGCCACCGCGCTCAATCCGCAGGCGACCGCCAGCGCGGTCAGCGCCACGGCCGCGGGGCGGCGGTAGCGGGCCACGATGTCCCGCCAGCCGCGCCGGTAGCCGCCCGCCGCCGGGTCCCGGCCCCGGTTCCTCTTCTCTCGCATGCCTCCATCAGAACCCGTGGGGGAACGCGGAAGCGCCGCCCACCTGCGGAGTGTGGACGGCGCCCTGGAATTCAGCGGCTGTGGACGGAGAGTCCTAGCTTGTCGCCTCGGAGGACGAGGACGAGGACGTGGAGGCGGCGGCGCGCGAATCGGTGTGGTAGAAGCCCGACCCCTTGAACGTCACCCCGGCGACGTTGAACTTCTTGCGCAGGGTGCCCGCGCAGCCCTCGCACGTGGTCAGCGAGTCCTCGCTGAACGACTGGAAGACGTCGAACTCGCTGCCGCAGTCCTTGCAGGCGTATGCGTAAGTAGGCATGAACTTCCTTCTAGCACTCGATTGGTTCGACTGCCAATTCTATCACCGCGCGAACCACCCGATGCCGCGGGACGTCACAACCCCGTCGACCGGCTGGTCCTGGGGCCCGGTCGGGACGGTGCCGGCGGTCGCGAGCTCGTGCTCGTAGACGACGGCGAGCAGCGGGGGAGGCGCCTCCGGGCGGCCGCGCAGCGCGGCGATGAACCGGTCGTAGTAGCCGCCGCCCTGCCCCAGGCGCGCCCCGCGCTGGTCGACGGCCTGCGCCGGAACCAGCACGACGTCGGCCGCGGCCGCCGCCTCCACCCCGCCCCGGTGCCCCACGGGCTCGTCGATGGGGGCGACCGCGGACCTCGCCACCGCGACCCCCGGGAACCACTGAACCCACCCCAGCTGCCGCTCCGGGAGGCAGACGGGCACGATCAGGCGGGCGCCGTCGTCGTGCAGGGACTCCAGCAGGGGCTCCAGCGACGGCTCGGCGCCGTAGGAGAGGTAGGCGGCGACCGTGACCGGCTGCGGGCGTTCGGCGATCCACGCGCGCAGCTCCTCGGCGACGGCCCCCATCTGGCGCGAGCGCTCCGGGGCGGGCAGCTCGCGGCGCCTGCGCCGCCACACGCGGCGGACCTCGTCCTTGACCTGCGGTGCGACCGGTTGGGGATCCTCGTTCATGAGGTCATCGTAGCGGGGCGGATGCGCATATGCTTTTGACCATGTCACGTCTTGCCCCGTGGTGGCCGGCCACGCTCGAATCCGGAGACATCGTGCTGCGCCCGCTGCGGCGGGGCGACCACGCCGAGTGGAGCGCCGCGCGCCGCCGGAACGCCGACTGGCTGCGCCGGTGGGAGGCGACCCAGCCGGACGCCGGGCGCATGCCGTCCTTCCGGGAGATGGTGCGCTCGCTGAACCGGCAGGCCCGTTCGGCGCAGGCGCTGCCGTGGGTGATCGCGGTGCGGGACCCGCGGGTGGCGAAGCCCGTCATCGCCGGCCAGCTGACGGTCTCGACCATCACCTGGGGGTCGGCGAAGAGCTGCTCCATCGGCTACTGGATCGACAGCTCGCGGGCGGGCCAGGGGATCGTGCCCCGGGCCGTCGCCCTGGCCGGCGACTTCTGCTTCGACGAACTGGGCCTGCACCGCATCGAGGTCAACATCCGTCCCGAGAACGCCCCCAGCCTGAGGGTTGTCGAGAAGCTCGGCTTCCGCGACGAGGGGGTCAGGGCGCAGTTCCTGCACATCGACGGGCAGTGGGCGGACCACCGGACGTTCGCGCTGACGAAGGACGAGGTCAAGCACGGTTTCGAGGCCCGGCTCGGCGCGTTCGGGTAGCGTCCCGGGCGCCCGGCGTGCCGCGGCTGTGCGAGATAAAGCACATCGATGTGAGTTTCGTGGCAGACACACCGCGAGTAATCCGAGGTCAGCTCTGCATCCCGACGTAACGTCAGGTGTGTGGTCGCAGGTGGCAGCCGGCGTCCGCACTGCCGCTACCACCATCCGGCGGCACTGAAAACGTACAATACCGACCCGCACGGCCGGCACGGCCAGCACCGGGAGGACTCCCAATGAACTCGACTGAACCGCGCGAGACCCAGCAGCAGCGCCAGACTCAGGCGACCCAGGGACGACTCCGCGTGCGCTACGGGCGCCTCGGCCTCGCCCTCGTCGGCGTGGCCGCGCTGGGCGCTTTCGTCGTCACGGTTCTGCTGGCCCCGTTCGGCGTCGTCTCCGGGCTGTGGCCGCTGGCCGCCGCGGCGGTCTTCGCCGGTTCCTTCGTGTCGCTGCGCTCGCTCGCGGTGCGCGACCGCCGCCGCCGCGTCCTGGAGCGCATCAACCGCACCTACAGCGACGCCATGGCCGCCGTGGCCGGCATCGTCGCCGCCGAGGAGCCGGTCCACGGCAGCTCCGACGTCTTCGACGCGCAGCCGGGATCGGGCGAGACCGAGCGCCAGCTCACGGTCCAGGAGCTGCGGGCCGAAGCCCGCCGCGTCGCCGCCAGGGAGAACGCGCAGCGTCCCGTGGCCACCACCGGCGCCCTCGAGCAGAGCCGCACCTGGGAGCCGGTCGCCGTCCCGAGGCCGACCTACGTCGACGCCGACAAGGCGACGCGGCCCGAGCCGGCCCCGCTGCAGCGCCCCGAGGAGAAGAAGCCGGTGAACGTCAAGAGCATCCTGGCCGACACCCGGGCTAAGTCCTCCGCCGCCGCCGAGCCGGTCGCCGCCGCACCGGGCATCCAGCACGCGCAGGCCGCGGGCCGCATCAACCTCGACGACGTCCTCCAGCGCCGCCGCGGCGCCTGACGGTCGCGAACGCCGGAACCGAAGGCATGTGAGCATGGGCTCCCCGGACGCAGCGAGACGCTGGCCTGAGGAGCGCCAGCTCGCCTTCGTCAACGACCACGCCGGCCGGCTCATCGCGTCCGGGCTCGGGATGGATCCGAGCAGCTACGACACGCTGCAGCCGACCCAGGTCCAGCTGCAGCACCGCCCGGGGGCGGGCATCAGCGCCCTCTACTCCCTGCGCGACGGCAGCGGGTTCGTCGGCCTCACCACGGAGAATCTGCCCGGGCCCGTCGCCGACGACCTCGGCGCCACGCCCTACACCCAGCTGCGCATCCCCGGGTACGAGGTGGCCCCGCAGGGGTTCGACGAGCTCGTCGTCTCGGTCTGGCGCCACCCCCGCGACCCCAAGCTGCCCGGTCTGGCCTCCGCCGCCATCCCGGAGCGCGCCGAGGCCGCGTTCGGGGACGGCGACCGCCTCACCCATCTCGAGACCGTCGCCTACCGCCCGCTGCGCCGCGCCGTGCTGCGGGCCTCGTTCGCCCGGGACGAGCCCGAGCTGACCGAACGGGCGATCTACCTGAAGGTCATGCGTCCGGACCTCGCCGGGGAGCTCGTCGAGCGCAGCCGCATCCTCGCCGCCGCGGGCCTGCCCGTGCCCGAGGTGCTCGCCCACCACGAGGACGGCGTCGCCGCCTTCGCCGAGCTCTCCGGGGCGTCGCTCTCGCGCCTGATCATGCACGACGGCGGCCGGAGCCTGGATCCGAACGTCCTGGTCGGGCTCCTGGACCGGATGCCGGCGGCCGTCGTCGACCTGCCGCACCGCCCCGCGTGGGCCGACCGCGTGGACCGCTACGCGAGCGCCGCGCGCACCGCCCTGCCTCAGGCCGCCTACCGGATCGACGAGCTCGAGCGCGGCGTGCAGGCGGCGCTCGAGGCGGCCGACCGCGGCCCCATCGTGCCCACGCACGGCGACTTCTACGAGGCGAACCTGCTCATGGAGGAGAACCGGCTGGTCGGGCTGCTCGACGTCGACAACGTGGGGCCGGGCCGCCGCGCCGACGACCTCGCCTGCCTGCTCGGGCACGTGGCGGTCCTCCCCGCCGTCGACCCCCGCTACGTCTACATCGGCGAGGCCCTGGACCACTTCGGCAAGGTCTTCGAGCAGCGGTGCGACCCGCGCGCGCTGTGGGGGAGCGCGGCCGGCGTGGCCGTCTCGCTCGTCGCCGGCGCGAGGGTCCCCGGGCAGGGCGACGAGTGGGTCCCGGCGGCGTTGGGCCGCCTCGAGGCCGCCGAGCGGCTGCTCGCGCGTGTTCCGTCCTGACGGCCCGCGGAGATGAGAGGACTCTCATCTCGGTCTCCTCCGCGTCTCATGCCGGTCCGCCATGCTGGGACGACGGCGGCGGAGCGGCCGGGACACGACGAGCTGGAGGTAGACCGTGAAGACGAAGGCCTGGGCCATGGCCGCGGCCATGGGACTCATCATCGCGGGCGGCGGCGCCGTCGTGGCCGGCGAGATGATCGGAGCCGAGCAGGACCTCGGGCGGGGCGTCATCGAGGTCGACCCCGCCGGCGGCTCGGCCGGGGCCTCGTCGCCCGCCCCGGCGTCGTCCGCTCCGACCGGCGAACCGGTCGAGGAGGCCGGCGGCTCCGGTGGCTCCGGCAGCTCCGGCGGCTCCGGAGGCTCGAGTGGTGAGTCGGCGGACTCGCCGCGCCCCGACCCGGTGGAGACCAGACCGGAGGAGACCGAACCGGAGGCCACGCCCGCCCCGGCCGAACCCGCACCAGCCACGACCCGGGCGCCCTCCCCGGCCACGCGGGAGGCGGAGCCGACACGGGAGACCACGGTCCAGCCGGCCACCCCCGAGGCCCCGGACGACGACCGCGACGACCACGACGATGACGACCGCGACGACGACGACGTGGACGGCGACGAGGACTAGCCCAACCGGTACCCGGCCCCGCGGACCGTCTCGATGCGGGACGAGCCGAGCTTGTTGCGCAGATACCGCACGTAGACGTCCACGACGTTGGAGCCGGGGTCGAAGTCGTACCCCCACACGCGCGAGAGCAGCTGCTCGCGGCTGAGGACCTGGCCCGCGTTGCGCAGGAAGGCCTCGGCAAGGGCGAACTCGCGCGCCGAGAGGTCGATGCTCCGGCCGTCGACCTCCGCCTTGCGGGCCCGCAGGTCCAGCCGGAAGCCGTTGTGGCTGAGCGTGTTCTCCTGCTCCTGGGCGACGCTGGCCCCGTTCGCCGCCGGCCGCAGCCGGAGCCGGATCCGGGCGATGAGCTCCTCGAACCGGAACGGCTTGGCGAGGTAGTCGTCGGCCCCGCCGCCGAGGCCCGCCAGGGTGTCGTCGAGCCCGGTGCGGGCCGTGAGCATGATGACGGGGACGTCGTTGCGCCCGTCGCGGAGCTGGCGGAGGACTTCGAAGCCGTCGATGTCCGGCAGGCCGACGTCCAGCAGGACGAGTTCGAAATCCCCGGTCATGGCGAGGCTGAGCCCCTCGTTGCCGCTCGAGGCCACGGCCGGGTGGAATCCCGCCGAGCGCAGTCCCTTCGAGACGAACGCGCTGATGCGCGGCTCGTCCTCGATGATCAGAATCTGGCTCACTCGTTGCTCCTTGTCAGATCGGTACCTCCAGCGTAAAGACCGTTCCGACATTCCTGGTCGAAGCGACGGTGATGTGTCCTCCGTGGCCCTCGCAGATGGCGCGCACGATCGTCAGCCCCAGCCCCGAGCCCTCGGCCCGGCTGCCGTTGCGTCCGCGGGAGAAGCGGTCGAAGATCGACTCGACGTCGTCCTCGGCGATGCCGATCCCGGCATCGCGCACCCAGAGGCGCAGCGTACGACGTCGTTCCCCGCCCGCCGCTGCGGGCTCGGCGGCGACCTCGGAGCCGATGACCACCGCGGATCCGGACTCCGAGAACTTCACTGCGTTCTGACACAGCTGCAGCAGGGCCTGCGTGATCCGGTAGGGGTCGAGCGAGGCCTTCGCGGACGTGGAGCCGACGAGTGCCCAGTCGCGGTCGCCGAGGCCCGAGGCCTTGTCGAGGACGTCGGCCATGAGGGCATCGACGTCCGTCGGCCGCGGCTGGACGAAGTCGTCGCGGTCCGCGGAGGCCAGGGTCGACAGGTCGTCGATGAGCAGGGTCATCCGCGACAGCTCGTCGAGCGCCAGCGACTGGGTCTGGCGGACGTCGTCGGGATCGTCGGCGTCCTGCAGCTCCAGGTGGCCCTGCAGGATCGCGACCGGCGTGCGCAGCTCGTGCCCGACGTCCTTGAGCAGCTGGCGCTGCGAGGCGAGCGCGTCCTGCAGCCGGTCGAGCATGCTGTTGAACGTCTCCGACAGGTCCGCGAGGTCGTCGTTGCCGTCGACCGCGAGCCGCTCGTCGAGGTCGTCCGCGCTGATGGCGGCGGCCGTGCTGCGCAGCGCGTGCAGCGGCTGGAGCAGCGTCCGGAGCAGTCCGAACGAGACGGCCGCGCTGACGGCCAGCGCGATCGCCCCGGCCGCGGCCCAGATCCCGACGTTGCGGTGGAGCTCGCCCAGCTCCTGATCGAGGTCGAAGGCCAGGACGAGGCGGGCGGGGGAGGGGTCGTCGGCGAGCTGGACGGGCACGACCGCCGCCCGGTAGGACGCCGTCGACGTCTGGACGGTGCTCACCTCGACGCGGTCCGTCTCCGGCCGCGCGAGCAACTGCCGGACCAGCTCGGCGTCGGCCTCCAACCGCACCGGGACCGGCTCGGGGGCGCTCCACCGCACGGCCCCGTCCTGCAGGACGAGGACGCCCTCGTTCTCCTCGGGGGACGAGCGCTGGATGGCGAGGTAGGTCAGTTCGTCGGCCGAGGTGAAGGCCTCGCCGGTGTCGGGGTTGAGCCCCGTCTGCGCGAGGGCGCGGAACTCCCGCACCTCGCGCTGCAGCGAATCGTCGATCTGCGCGTGCAGGTCGCCGCGCTGGACGAGGTAGTTCGCCGTGCCCGCGATCGCGAGCGTCAGGCCGGACAGCGCGACGAGGGCCACCATGATGCGCGTGCGCACCGAGGCGCCCCGCAGTTGCGCGACCCACCGCCTCGTCATGACTCGCGGGGCTCTTCCGGCTCGTCCTCGTCGCGCCGCCGCCCGCCGTCGGACGGGCCGGCGTCGTCCTCGCGGCCGATGGCCTCCTCCGCGGCGAGGACGCCGTGGGCGGCGTCCTCGGCGCCGTCCAGGGCCTCGTCCACGACCCGCTGGGCTGTCTCGCGGGCCTCGGCGGCCTGCAGGGCCAGGCCCTGCTCGTCGAGGACGTCGGCCAGGCCGCGCTGCGCGGCGTTGACGTGCGCGACGCTGTCGGCGTGGTCCGAGCTGATCAGGCGGTAGAGCGCGGCGGCCTCGTCGAGCCGCTTCGACTCGGTCAGCACGTGGGCGGCGAAGAGCTCCGCGTTGCCTGCGGCGTCCGCGTCGGACACGGTCCGGAACCGGTCCGCGGCGTCCAGCGCCTCGGCCACCGCGCGCCGCCCGTCGCCGAGCATCCACGCGCACCGGGCGTGGGTGTCGCGGAAGTCCGCCGAATGCCAGTCGGCGCCGTGGTCGTCGGCGAGCCGGATCGCCTCGTCCAGCGCGCCCAGCCCGTCGACGTCCTTCTCCTCGCACAATGCGTGCCCGAGCGCGTGCAGGGCCGTCGGCAGCGCCGCGGGATCCGACTCGGCGTCCCGGGCGAGGTCCACGGCCCGCTGGTAGTGCCCGCGCGCCTCGGCGGGATCGCCCTCGTGCGAGACGAGGGTGGCCAGGGCCAGGAGCGTGCGTGCCGCCTCGCCCGGGAGCCCTGCCTCCTCGAACGTCCCGGCGGCCTCCCGCCACATCGCCAGCGCCTCGTCGAACCGCTCCTGGTGGCGCAGGCTGTGCCCGAGCGACACGAGCGCCCGCGCCCGCTCCGTCACCCGGCCGAACGCGCCCAGCCGGTCGACGAGGGCCTCCAGCACCTCCTCGGCGAGCAGGTGCTCTTCGGCGTCCAGCAGCTGGTGCGCCAGCGCCAGGCGCAGTGCCCACGTCTCCTCGAATTCGCCGCGCTCGGCCTGCTGGATGGCGATCTTCCAGGCCAGGATCGCCGCGTCGTGGTCGGCCGACAGCGCCGCCAGCTGGGCGACGGCGGCCGCCGCCGAGACGGCGCCCTTGCGCACCCCGGCCCCCGAGTAGAGGTCCAGCGCCTCCAAGGCGCAGCCCTCGGCCTCGATCGCGTGGCCGCGCTCGCTGTTGGCCGTGGCCTTGACCATCCAGACGGCGGCCTTCATGGCCCGGTTCAGGTCCAGCTCGAGCAGGCGGTCGGCCACGGCGACGGCGACGTCCGTTTCACCGGCCGTCGCACGCGCATGGGCCAGGTACAGCAGGGCGCCGCCCTCCGACTCCGGCCTCCCGGCCGCGTGGTACACGTCCGCGCACCACTCCAGCGCCTCCAGCGCCGCCTCGTTCCCGGAGGAGTGCAGTGCGACGGCGAGGGCCAGCTTGATGTCCGCGAGGACGTGTTCCGGCGCGCCCGCGTCGCCGTGCGTGAGCAGGGCGGCCTCGAGCAGCGGCATCTCGGTCTCCGTCGCCTCGCGGAAGAGCAGGGACCCGAGGTCGGCCTCCATGTCGGCCTGGTGGTCCCAGCCCGCCGAGCGCAGCAGCGACAGGCGGGCGTCGGCGGCCCGGCGGGCGCCGTCGTCGTCCCCGCTGAGGTGGCGGATCGACGCCATGGCGCCCCAGAGGGACAGGCGCGTGGACGGGTCCGACTCCGGGAGTTCGAGGCCGGCCGTGATGGAGCGGATGGCGCCCGCGTGGTCCTCGGCGTAGGCGCGCTCGTACGCGAGGTCGAGGCAGCCGGCCGCGGACTCGGGCGTGCCGAGCGGGTGCGCCGGGACGCTGTGGAGGATGCGGTTCAGGCGGTCGGTCAACGCGGACACGGTTCCTCCTCTCGCGTTCGTCGGCGGGCGCGCACGGCGCAGGTCATCCTCCGAGCTTACGCATCGGCGACCGTGCGTTGCACCAACGGGCCCGCGCGGAACGGGATGTGTTCACTCAGGGCCAAGGACGTCTCCGTGCGGATCACGCCGCGCAGCTTCAGGATCGAGCGCAGGACCTGCTGCAGGTTGTGGGTGTCGCGCGCGGCGATGCGGCACCAGACGTCGCCGCGGCCGGAGGTCTCGAAGACCTCGAGGACGTGGTCGCTCCTGCCGAGGGCGGCGATGACCGAGTCGAGTTCGCGGTGGTCGACCTCCATCGTGATGAACGCGAGGACGTCGTAGCCGATGGCCGCGAGATCGACGTCGCGGCCGCCGTCGCGCAGCACCCCCGAGCGCATCAGCCGCCGCAGCCGGCTCTGGACCGTGTTGCGCGCAACGCCCAGGGAGTCGGCGAGCTCGTTGATCTGCGCGCGGGGCTCGTTCATCAGCCTCAGCAGCAGCTGCAGGTCTGAGGCGTCCAGCACACCATGGCGGTTTGTCATTCTGCTCCATTTCGTCTCACATCAGGCGTCAATTTTGAACTTTACGCTCAATCTCGTCATCCGTCATGCAGCAGAAACGTCAGGCGGTCCCATCATGAATGTGTAGTGGTCAACGCGGGCGAAAGGGAGTGGGCATGACGGTCATCGGCGAGCTGCGGATGCGCGCATCCGACGACCTTTCGCTCCGCGGGGGCTGGGACGCCTCCATGACCACCCGGGTGGTGCTCACCGGCTCGGTCATGGCGCTGCTGTTCATCGGCGTCAACATCGCCACCCCCCTCTACCCCCTGCTGCAGGACAAACTGGCCCTGGGCCCGTTCGGCGTGACCGTCGCGTTCACCGCCTACGTGCTGGCCCTCATCGTCGGGCTCGTCTGCTACGGCCACTGGTCCGATCACATCGGCCGCCGCGCGGCGCTGGTGATCGCGGTCCTGGTCGGCCTGACCGGCGGACTGGTCTTCGCGTTCGCGCCGTCGCTCTGGGTGCTGGTGCTCGGGCGCGTCCTCCAGGGCGCCGCCGTCGCCGCCGCGACCGGGGCGAGCAGCGCCGCCCTGCGCGAGCTGCTGCCCCGGCACCAGGACTGGGCGGGCCGCTTCACCCTGCTGCTCAACGCCGGCGGCGTCGCCGCCGGGCCGATCATCGGGGGCCTCCTCAGCCAGCTGCCGAACCCCACCGTGACCCCCTTCCTCGTCCACAGCGCGGCCCTGATCGCCGTGCTGGTCCCGCTGTGGCTGCTGCGCGCCCGCCCGGCCCTCGCCCCGGCCCCCGGCAACGCCCGCGGCGCCCTGCGCCCGCGCCGGCTGCGGCTCGCCGCGAACGCCCTCAGCCAGTTCTGGGTCGCCGCGCTGACCGGCCTGCTCAGCTTCGCCGTCTTCGGCATGGTGCTCTCGCTGGCCCCCGGCTACTACGCCGACGTGTTCGGCATCGAGTCCCGCGTGCTGCTCGGCCTGATCGCCTCGCTGACGCTCGTCGCCTCCGCCGTCAGCCAGCTGCTCGGCCGCGCGACGCCGGCGACCATCGCCCCGGCCCTCGTCGCCATGGGCGCGGGCGTCGGCGTGCTGGCCCTCGGCGGGCACCTGGCCTCGCTGGAGCTCGTGATCGCCGGCAGCATCCTGGCCGGCGCCGCGCAGGGGCTCGCCTTCCGCGGCGCGTTCAACGACGCCGCCGGCGCGATCGACGCCTCCCAGCACGCGCAGGTGATCAGCCTCATCTACGTCGTCACCTACGCCGGAAGCGCGATCCCCGTCCTCGGTCTGGGCCTCGTCGCGGGTCGGCTGGGTCTCGACGCCACGTTCATCCTCTTCGCCGCCGCGACCCTCGCCGGCTGCCTGGCCCTGGCCGCCGTGTCGTGGGCGCGCCTCCGCCGCCTGGCCCGTCCGCGGCGGCCCTGACCGCCGGGCGCGGGGCGGCGACTGACGATAGGCTGGACGGCATGACGAAACCCGCCCGCGCCTTCGACACCCGCCTCGCGGCGTACTGCGCGGTCGTCGACGACGGCCAGATGCTGCTCGCCCTCTGGGACGCGCGGGCCACCAACCCGGACCACGCCCCGCGCTGGACGCTGCCCGGCGGCGGGGTGGAGCTCGGCGAGTCCATCGAGGCCGGCGCCGTCCGCGAGGTCGAGGAGGAGACGGGGTACCGGGTCGAGCTGACCGGCCTGCTCGGCGTCGACTCCGGGCACATCCCCGCAGAGCGCCGGCTGCACGGCGAGGGGCGGCCGCTGCAGACGGTCGCGGTGCTGTACTCGGCCCGCGTGACGGGCGGTCGGCTACGCTTTGAGGTCGGGGGCAGCACCTCGCGCGCCGGCTGGTTCCCCGTGGACGAGGTCGGCGAGCTGAACCGGGTCGGCCGCGTCGACCAGGCCCTCGCACTGCTGCACGACAACGAACCCGACTGGAGCGCATGAACCCGAGCAACCCGGCCGCAGGCCCCCGCGGCGCCGCCGCCCACCGCCCGGCCCGCCCGCTGGCGGCGTCACCGCGACGCGCGGCGGCGCTGGCCGCCGTCGTGCTGCTGTCCCTGACCGCGTGCGGGACGTCGAACGGAGCGGAGCCGCCGGGCCCCGGGGCGGCCGCCTCGACCGCGGACGCCACGCCGTCCGCCGGCAGCCCGACGCCGCCGGGACCGCTGCTCGTCGGCGCCCCGGACGCCACACGCGAGGCGCGGATCATGGCCGCCCTGTACGCGGGTGCGCTGAACCGGGCCGGCATCGAGGCCGAGGTGCGCGAGGACATCGGGGAGTGGGCGCAGTACGAGAAGACGCTGCGCGACGGGCGGATCGACGTCGTCCCGGAGTACACGGGGCAGCTGCTGTTCCGCTACGACGCGGACTCGACGGCGCGCTCGGCCGGCGACGTGTCCGACGAGCTCTCCGAGGCCATGCCCGACAGCATCGAGGCGCTCGCCGCGTCGGACGCGGCCCGCCAGCCCGTGCTCGTGATGACACGCGCCGGGGCCGTCGAGCACGAGGTCGAGACCCTGGACGACCTCGGCGACGCCTGCGCCGACCTCGCCTTCGGCGGCCGGCCCTCGCTGCTGACCCATCCGGACGGCCTGCCCGCGCTGCGCGCCGAGTACGAGTGCGAGCCCGAATCGTTCACCCAGCTGGGTTCCGAGGCCGAAGCGCTGCAGGCCGTCATCACCGACCGCGTGCAGGTCGCGCAGATGGTCAACACCGACCCGAACATCGCCCGGCACGGGCTGGTGATCGTGAAGGACTCCGCCGACCACTTCACCGCACAGCGGGTGGTGCCCGTCGTCCACCGGGAATCGGTGGGCGAGGAGGCGCGCGAGGTGCTCGACCGGGTGTCCGCCGAGCTGACCGGCGAGGAGCTCGCCGCGCTGAATTCGCAGCTCATGGGGGACGCCCCTCTGACGGCCCGCGAGGCCGCTGCAACATGGTTAACGGAGCACGGGTTCGGCGGCTAGCTGTGGCAAGCTGGTTGCATGTCAGCCAGGGAAGAATCCACCAGCGAATCCATGCGGTACACGCAGTCGTCGAAGCTTCGCGACGTGCTCTACGACATCCGGGGTCCCGTGCTCGAGCACGCCCATCGGATGGAGTCCGAGGGGCACCGCATCCTCAAGCTGAACATCGGCAACCCGGCCCCCTTCGGGTTCGAGGCCCCGGACGAGATCCTGGTCGACATGATCCGGAACCTGCCGAACGCGCAGGGCTACTCCGATTCCCGCGGCATCCTCTCCGCGCGCACGGCGGTCTCGCAGTACTACCAGACGCGCGGCATCCGCACGATCAGCGTCGATGACATCTACCTCGGAAACGGCGTCTCCGAGCTGATCACGCTCAGCCTGACGGCCCTGCTCGAGAACGGCGACGAAGTCCTCATCCCGGCGCCCGACTACCCGCTGTGGACCGCGTCCGTCTCCCTGGCCGGCGGCCGGCCGGTGCACTACCTCACGGTCGAGGAGGAGGGGTGGATGCCCGACCTGGAGGACATGGCCTCCAAGATCACGGACCGCACCAAGGGCATCGTCCTGATCAACCCGAACAACCCGACCGGCGCCGTGTATCCGAAGCACGTCATCGAGTCCATCCTCGAGCTGGCCCGCCGGCACAACCTGATCGTCTTCTCCGACGAGATCTACGAGAAGATCCTGTACGACGACGCGGTCCACTACAACACCGCCGCCCTGTCCGACGACGTCCTGACCCTGACGTTCTCCGGGCTCTCGAAGGCCTACCGCGTGTGCGGCTTCCGCGCCGGGTGGATGGCGATCTCCGGCCCCAAGCACCAGGCGCAGGACTTCATCGAGGGCATCAACCTCCTGACGAACATGCGCCTGTGCGCGAACGTGCCCGGCCAGAACGCCATTCAGACCGCCCTCGGCGGGTACCAGTCCATCAACGACCTGATCCTGCCGGGCGGGCGGCTGCTCGAGCAGCGGAACCTGGCCTACAAGCTCCTCAACGACATTCCGGGCGTCTCGGTCCAGCAGGCCAAGGGGGCCATGTACCTGTTCCCGAAGCTCGACCCCGAGGTCTATCCGATCAAGAACGATGAGAAGTTCGCCCTCGACCTGCTCAAGCAGCAGAAGCTGCTCGTGACGCACGGGACCGGCTTCAACTGGGTCGCCCCGGACCACTTCCGTCTGGTGACCCTGCCCAACGTCCGGGATCTGGAGAACGCGATCTACCGGATCGCCGATTTCCTCGAGGATCTCCGGGAACGGGCCTAGGCGCCACGCATGGGGAGCAAGTCGAAGCAGAAGAAGCAGCGGGCCGAGGAGCTGGCGGCGGTCTATGCGGCCGTCGACGCCGCCGAACCGGCGTACGACTCTCTCGAGTTCGAGGAGAGTCCGACGACGGCGATGCGCGCTCGCCGCCCGGTCCGCCTCGCCGACGTCGATCCGCGGGACAAGACCGGATACGACGGCAAGAAGGCCGACGGCGTGAAGACGCTCGCGGCCATGGACCCGGTCCTGAGCGACCTCCAGGAGCGCCTCTTCGCCGCCTCCCGCCACGGCGCGGCGGACCGCGTGCTCCTGATCATCCAGGGCATGGACACGGCCGGCAAGGGCGGCATCGTCCGCCACGTCATCGGCACCGTCGACCCCCAGGGCGTCCACCACCACGCGTTCAAGGCACCCAGCGAGGAGGAGCTCGAGCACGACTTCCTGTGGCGCATCGAGAACGAGATCCCCGGGGAGGGGATGATCGGCGTCTTCGACCGCTCGCACTACGAGGACGTCCTCATCCACCGCGTCCGCGGCCTCTCCAGCACCGCGGAGGTCGAGGGCCGCTACGCGGCCATCCGCGAATTCGAGGAGGACCTGGCCGGGCGCGGCGTGAAGATCGTCAAGGTCATGCTCCACATCTCGAAGGACGAGCAGGCCGGACGCCTGCAGGAGCGCCTGGACCGTCCGGAGAAGCACTGGAAGTTCGACCCCGCCGACATCGACGGGCGCGAGATGTGGGACGACTACCAGCGGGCCTACGAGATCGCGATCGAGGAGACCGACGCCGACCACGCGCCGTGGTTCGTCGTTCCGGCGGACCGCAAGTGGTTCGCCCGGATCGCCGTCCAGGAACTGTTGATCGAGGCCCTCCAGGACATCGATCCGCAGTGGCCGGCGGCGACCTTCGACGTCGCCGAACAGAAGGCCCGGCTCAGCGCCGAATAGGGGAGGGCGCCGGTGCGGCGCGGTCTCTAGCCCCGGTTCTCGCCCTCGACCCGTTCGCGGGCCGACTCGAGGCGCTGGCGCGCCCCTTCCAGCCATCCCTCGCAGCGGGCCGCGAGCGCCTCCCCGCGCTCCCAGAGGGCGAGCGACTGCTCGAGGCTCGCGCCGCCGGCCTCCAGCTGCGAGACCACGGTGATCAGCTCCTCCCGGGCCTGCTCGTAGCTGAGCTGCGCGACGTCGGAGTTCGCTGCGGGGGTGTTCGGTGATTCAGTCATGATGTCCTTCCGGGCTGACGGGCTGGTTCTGGGAGTTCTCTTCGGAATGCGGGCCGGTGTTGCTCTCGTGGGTCGCCGTCACCGACGCGTCGAGGCTGCCGTGGGCGAGCCGGACGAGGAGGTCAGCGCCCACGGGCACCTCGGCGGCGTCCCGCACGACGTCGCCGGCCGGTGCGGACCGGTCGGCGCCGCCGACCTGGACGATCGCGTAGCCGCGGTCGAGCGTCTGCTGCGGGGACAGCGACCGGACCTGCGCCCGCAGGTGCTTGATCTCGGCCTCGCCGCGGACGACGGCGGTACGGGCGGCTGACAGCGAACGCTCGACGAGGCGGTCGAGGTCCTCGCGCCGGGACTCCAGCATGGATTCCGGCGCCGCGAGGACGGGGCGGGTGCGCAGGGCGGCGATGCGCTCGGACTCGCGCTCGAGCAGCTGTTCGACCGCGCGGTCCAGCCGCAGGCGGGCCTGGTCGATGCCCTGCCTCTCCTCGGCCACGTCCGGGACGATCCGCTTGGCGGCGTCGGTCGGCGTCGACGCGCGGAGGTCGGCGACGTCGTCGAGGATCGGGCGGTCAGCCTCGTGGCCGATCGCGCTGACGACGGGCGTGGCGGCCTCCGAGACCGCCCGCACCAGCTCCTCGGCACTGAACGGCAGCAGGTCCTCGAGGGCGCCGCCGCCGCGGGCGATGACGATCACGTCGACCTCGGGGTGGCTGTCCAGCTCGGCCAGGGCGGTCATGACCTCGCCGACCGCGTTGACCCCCTGCACGGCGGTGTTGCGGACCTCGAACACGACGCCCGGCCAGCGCAGCGTGGCGTTGCGGACGACGTCCTTCTCCGCGTCGGAGTCGCGGCCGGTGATCAGGCCGATGCGCGCCGGGAGCAGGGGCAGCTTCTGCTTGCGGTCCGGGTCGAACAGGCCTTCGGCGCCCAGTGCCTGGCGGAGCCGCTCCAGCCGGGCCAGCAGGTCGCCGAGCCCGACGGGCCGGAGGTCGGAGGCGTTCATCGAGAGCCGGCCCGTCTTGAGCCAGAGGTTCGGCTTGACCTTGGCGACGACCCGGGACCCGACCTCGGGCGTGGCGTCGAGGCGGCTCAGGGTCGAGCGCCAGACGGTCACGGAGAGCGAGTTCTCGACGTCGACGTCGCGCATGGTCAGGTACGCGTGGCCGTTGCGGATGTTCGCCTCCAGCAGCTGCCCCTCGATCCAGGTTTCGGGCGCGCGTTCGATGTGCGCCTTGAGGATCTGGGCGAAGTGCTTGAGCGGCCAGGGGCTCTCCGGCGTGGTCTCCGCCGCGGTGGCGGGCATGGACCGGGGCTCGTCTGCCGGCGTCGGCTGCTCCACGTGATTCCTCTCGAACGGCGTCTCTGCTACTCATTCCTACCAGTTTCAACCCCCGTTACGTGATCTGGGCGGCAGAGATGTGGACGGCGAACCACGTAGCATGGAGGTATGCCTACCAGCACTACCGTCCCCGTTTCCGTGCCCATGCCGCAGATCCCGCGCCAGCGCCGCTCCCCGGAGGAGGTGGCAGCCGCAGCCCCCGTCGAGGGTGCCAAGCGCGTGCTGCTGGCTGCGCCGCGCGGCTACTGCGCCGGCGTCGACCGGGCCGTGATCGCCGTGGAGAAAGCGCTCGAGCACTACGAGGCGCCCGTGTACGTGCGCAAGGAGATCGTGCACAACCGCCACGTGGTCTCGGAGCTCGAGGCCCGGGGAGCGGTCTTCGTGGAGGAGACGGACGAGGTGCCCGAGGGCGAGCTGGTCGTCTTCTCGGCCCACGGCGTGAGCCCCGCCGTCGTCCAGTCCGCCGAGGACCGCAATCTGCAGACCATCGACGCGACGTGCCCGCTGGTGACCAAGGTGCACCGCGAGGCCGTGCGCTTCGCGAGGCAGGGCAACGAGATCCTCCTCATCGGGCACACGGGCCACGAGGAGGTCGAGGGCACCTACGGCGAGGCGCCGGAGGCCACCACCGTGGTGAACAACCCGGCGGAGGCGCGAACGGTCGAGGTCAAGGACCCGGACAAGCTGATCTGGCTGTCGCAGACCACCCTCTCGGTCGACGAGACGATGGAGACCGTGCAGATCCTGCGCGAGCGCTTCCCGAACCTGCAGGATCCGCCCAGCGACGATATCTGCTACGCCACGAGCAACCGCCAGGCCGCGATCAAGGAGATCGCCCCGCAGGCGGATCTCGTCATCGTCGTCGGTTCGTCCAACTCGTCGAACTCCGTGCGCCTCGTCGAGGTGGCCCTCGAATACGGGGCCAAGGCCGGCCACCGGGTGGACTTCGCCAACGAGGTCGACGAGGCCTGGTTCGAGGGCGTCGCGACCGTCGGCGTGACCTCGGGCGCCTCCGTCCCGGACGTGCTGGTGCAGGACGTCCTGAAGCTGCTCGCCGACTACGGCTACGTCGACCAGGAGGAGATCGTCACGGCCGAGGAGGACATCCTCTTCTCGCTGCCGAAGGAGCTGCGCGCGAAGCTCAAGGAGTCCGGCGACTCCTCGGGCGGCCCCGGCGGCCGGGTCAAGAACAACCAGGAGTCCTGACGTCCGGACCCCGGGAGGGAAACGATCCCGGCGGTCGGGAGAAGCCCGTCTGACGTGGTGACCTTCGAAGCGGCAGCGGGTAGTGTGCGGTGTGTCACACCGACCGACCTGCTGCACTGGAGGCAACCGTGTCCCGTTCATACACACCCGGCGGCGAGAACCGGAGCGCGCAGTCGAGTGCCCGCGAGAGCGAGCACACGGCTCCCGGTCTCCTGGCAGAGCCGGTCGAGCCCCGGACGAACAAGAGGCGGTGGATCGGCCTGGCCGCCGGAATCGTCGCCGCATTCGCCGTGTATTTCTCGATGCCGCAGGATCTCGATCCCGCCGCCCGGTTGACCGCGGCCACGGCCGTCCTCATGGGCATCTGGTGGATGACGGAGGCCCTGCCCATCCCGGCGACGGCCCTGGTGCCGCTGGTGGTGTTCCCGGTCTTCGGGGGCGTCGACATCGGCGACGTCGGGTCCAGCTACGGCAACGACATCATCTTCCTCTTCATGGGCGGATTCATCCTCGCCCTGGCGATGCAGCGGTGGAATCTCCACCGGCGGATCGCGCTGATGACGGTCTCCGCGATGGGCACCCGCTCCAACATGGTGATCGCCGGCTTCATGCTGGCCACCGCGTTCCTCAGCATGTGGGTCTCCAACACGGCGACCACCGTGATGATGCTGCCCATCGGCGTCTCCGTGCTGCTGCTCGTCACCAACATCGGCGGCGGGCGCGAGGGCGCCGGCGAGCCGTCCGACGGCGAGGAGGGGAGCGGGCAGGCGAGGTCCACCGACGCGAAGGTGAAGGAGGCGGTGGTCAAGTCCAACTTCGGCACCGCGCTGATGCTCGGCATCGCCTACGCCGCCTCGGTGGGATCGCTCTCCACCATCATCGGGACGCCGCCGAACACGCTCCTCGTGGGCTACATGAACGACGCCCACGGGGTGGAGATCGGCTTCGGCCGGTGGATGCTGGTGGGCCTGCCGCTGGCGGCCGTGATGCTGGTGCTGGTCTGGTTCCTGCTCACCAGGGTGCTGTTCAAGCCGGAGATCGACGAGATCCCGGGCGGACGCGAGCCGATCCGCCGCCAGCTGCGCGAGCTCGGACCGATGAGCACGGGGGAGAAGCTCGTGCTGGCGCTCTTCGCCCTCGCCGCGCTCTCCTGGGTCTTCATGCCGATGATCGCCTCCGGGCTGATCTCCGATGCGGGGATCGCGATGACCGTCTCGGTGCTGCTGTTCCTGCTGCCGGCCGGCGCCAAGCGCGGCGTGCGCCTCCTCGACTGGGAATCGGCCGTCAAGCTCCCGTGGGGCGTGCTGCTGCTCTTCGGCGGCGGCCTGGCCCTGTCCGCGCAGTTCAGCTCCTCCGGGCTGACCGACTGGATCGGCGAGCAGGCGGAGGCGCTCGGAACGGTCCCCGTGATCGTCCTGGTGCTCGTCATGGTCGCGGGCGTCATCTTCCTGACGGAGCTCACGAGCAACACCGCGACGGCGGCGACCTTCCTCCCGGTGGCCGGCGGCGTCGCGCTCGGCCTGGGCGTGGATCCGATGCTGCTGGCCGTGCCGGTGGCGCTGGCGGCCACCTGCGCGTTCATGCTTCCCGTGGCGACGCCCCCGAACGCGATCGCGTACGGGTCCGGCTACGTCACGATCGGGCAGATGATCAAGGGCGGCATCTGGCTGAACCTGGCCGGCATCCTGCTCATCACCGTCGTCACGATGACCCTGCTGACGGCCGTCTTCCGGCTCGGCTGACGGCGGGTTTCAGAGCCACCCGCGCTGCTGTGCGGCGCGCGCCGCCTCGTACCGGTTCTGCGTATCGGTCTTCCCGATCGCGCTCGAGAGGTGGTTGCGGACTGTGCCCGGGCTGAGGTGCACGGTCTCGGCGATGGCCCGGATCGATCCGCCGGCCGCGGCGGCGCGCAGGACGTCGCGCTCCCGTTCGGTCAGCGGGTCGATCCCGCCGGCGAGCGAGTCGGCGGCGAGCTGGGGGTCGAGCACGTGCTGGCCTGCGGCGACCTGCCGGACCATCTGCGCGAGCCGGTCGGAGGGCGTGTCCTTCACCACGAACCCCGACGCCCCGGCGTCCATGGCCCGCCGCAGGTAGCCGGGCCGGCCGAACGTCGTCACGATCAGGCACCGGCACCCGAGCAGCGCCGACGTGATCTGACGGGTGACGTCGATGCCGTCGGCGCCGGGCATCTCGATGTCGATCAGGGCGACGTCCGGCCGATGCTCGCGGACCGCGGCCAGGACCTCGTCCCCGCGGCCCACCTGTGCGACGACGTCGAGGTCGTCTTCCAGCGCGAGCAGGGCGGCGAGCCCGCCGCGGACCAGGTCCTGGTCGTCGGCGAGGAGCACCCGGATGGTCCGAGTCAACGCGTCACCTCCAGGGTGGTTCCGGGTCGCGGGCTGTCCGGATGGGTGGGGCGCACGTCCAGGCGCGCGCCGGCGTCGCGGGCGCGCTCGCGCAGGCCGGTCAGGCCGTTGCCGGGACCGGAGCCGCCGCAGCCGGCCCCGTCGTCGGAGATCGTGAGCCGGGTCGCGGTGGCCTCGATGCGGCACGTGGTCGCCGACGAGTGGCGCACCGCGTTGGTGACGCCTTCGCGGACGGCCCAGGCGAAGAGGTCGGATCCGTCGCGCAGCTGCGGGTCCGCGTCGATGTCGGGCGTGATGCCGGCGGCGCGCAGGGCGGTCCGGGCCGACTCGAGTTCGTCGGCGAGCGACGGGGTCCGCAGCCGGGTGACCGTGGAGCGGATCTGCGTCAGGGATTCGCGGGCCAGCTCGTCGATGGCGTCGAGTTCGGTGCGGGCGCGGTCGAGATCCCGGTCGAGAAGCTTGCGCGCCAGCTGGGCCTTGATGGACAGGACGGTCAGGGTGTGGCCCAGGACGTCGTGGACATCGCGGGCGATCTCCTCCCGCTCGGAGGCGATGCGGAGGTGGTGCTGGGCCTCCTGCGCCCGGCGCTCGTTGTGCTCCATGAGGCGGGCGAAGACGATCACGGCGACGCCGAAGCCGGGGCCGAGCAGGGTCCAGAGCGTGCCGGAGAACTGCGCGGCGGCCGCGCTGGGGATCAGCCAGACCAGCGTGCCCGCAGCGATGCCCGGGACGAGCGGGAGGCTGAAGATCAGGGCCGCGGCGATGAACGGGGTGTAGGCGCTGACCCATGCCCCGGCGCCCGGAGCGGCGAGGGCCGCGAGCGCGGACAGGGCCACGACGCCCCAGACCACTCTGCGGCCCTGGTGCGCCACCGGGTCGCCCGGAGCGGAGAGCGTCCAGAACAGCCAGAGGTAGACGGCGACGAAGGCGGCGGTCGCGCCGATCGCGACGCCCGTCCACAGCGGGCCGGAGGGCCCGACGATCGCGGAGGAGAGCGGGAATCCGAGGAAGACCAGCCAGACGCCCGCATAGAACAGCCCGGCGAGGGAGCGTTTCGGCTGGTCGTCGGAGTCCATGCCCCTCATTCTGCCAGCCGGCGTGAATTCTTCGTGGCGTGTGTTCATGGTTCTCTACTGCCTCCTGGTCCGGCGGCGCTGCAGCATCAGGCAGGCGGCGCCGAAGACGGCGGTCCACGCGACCACGTTCGCGAGGACGGCCCACAGCGGATCGTTGCCGGCGATGCCGTTCATCGAGATCTGGTCGCCGCCGGTGAGCGGATAGCGGGCCAGGGCGACGACGCCGTAGAGCGGCGTGAATCGCCCGAGGTCGAGCAGGAAGCCGTCGAGGGGCGTGAAGGCGTTGCCGAGGAAGCTGAAGATCACCAGCAGCCCGGTGGCGGTGCCGACGGCGGCGTCGGAGCGGAAGGCCATGCCGATGGCGAGCCCGTAGAGCGCGAACGGGAGGACCCCGACGACGGTCAGGCCCGCAGTGGCGAGCCAGGTGCCGAGCGGCATGTCGGTGACGGTGAAGACGCCGGTGACGTTGAGGGTGAGGACCGGGAGCACGGCGAAGCAGAGGGCGACGATCGTCTTGGCCGCCACGAACCCGCTGTGCGGCAGGGCGGTCAGCGCCAGCTGCCGGCCCCAGCCCTGCTGGAGTTCGACGGCGGCGGAGCCGGCGAGGGACGTCGCCGCCATGGCGGCCCCGTAGCAGGCGATCGAGATCATGGTCCAGGCGCTGATGTTTCCGTCGCCCACCCGGATCGTGGACCACTCCATCGAGGAGCCGAAGAAGAGGAAGAGGACGGTGGGCAGCACGATCACGAAGAAGCTGTTGCCCAGGTTCCTCAGGTTGCGCCAGAAGTCCATGACGACGTAGGTGGCGATGCTCATGCCGCCACCTCCTTCTCGTCCGAAGGTGCCGTCAGGTACCGGAACGCCTCGTCCAGACTCGCGGAGGCGACTTCGATGCCGTGGGCGCCGGTCCGGGTGAGGAGTTCGCGGGCGAGCGCGTCGGCGTCGTCGGTGCGCAGTTCGATGCGGGCACCGTGGCGCTCCACGCCGAGCACGTGGTCCAGTGCCGCGAGCTCGGCGTCGCTCGGCGCCCAGGTCACGGTCACTCGGGCGGCGCCGGCACGGCGCCGGATGTCGGCGGTCGGCCCGTCGGCGAGCACACGGCCGGCGTCCATGAGGACTGTCCGCCGCGCGAACCGCTCGGCTTCCTCGAGGTAGTGCGTCGCGAAGACGATGGTTGCGCCCTCGTCGGCCAGTGAGCTCATGTTCCGCCAGAAGTCGTGGCGGGCGTTGACGTCCATGCCGGTGGTCGGCTCGTCGAGGATGAGGACTTCGGGGCGGGTCAAGAGGGCGAGGGCGAACCGGAGGCGCTGCTGTTCGCCGCCCGAGCAGCGGGAGACCCTCCTCGAGGCGAATCCGGCGGCCCCGGCGGCGGCCAGCACCTCGTCGGTATCCCGGGGATTCCGGTGGAGGGAGGCGATCATCTTCACGGTCTCGCGCACGCTGAGGTCCGGCAGGAGACCGCCGGTCTGCAGGAGCGCCGAGATCCGGCCCGAGGTGACCGCGCGGCGGGACGTCGTGCCGAGGACCTCGACGAATCCGTCCTCGGCCGCGACGAGGCCGAGGACGATGTCGATCAGGGTCGTCTTGCCGGCACCGTTCGGGCCGAGCAGGGCGACGACCTCGCCGGGGGAGACCGTGAGGTCGACGCCGTCGACGGCGGCGGTGCGTCCGCCGGCGCCGTCGGGGAAGGACCGGCGGATCCCTTCGAGCCTGAGGACTGGTTGTGTATCCATGCCTTCAGGCTAGGACGGTCCGCTCCGGCGGCCACGGGCCCTCGGTCACGAAGTGGCCATGACGATTGTCATGGGCGCTCGGCGGGGATCAGCTCGGCGGCGCTCAGGACGCGGGGCGTCGCCTCGACGGTGGAAGGCGACTCGGCCGCGGCGCTCTGGGCGAGTCCCGGGTCCAGGTCCTGGATGCGCCGCGTCGACGGCAGGACCCGCGACTCGAGCGTGCCGATGAACGAGTTGTAGCGTTCGACCGACGTCTTCAGCGACTTGCCGAGGTCGTTGATGTGTCCGCCGAGCGTGCCGAGCCGCTTGTAGAGCTCGCGCGATTCGTCGAAGAGCGCCCGGGCGTTCTCGGTCAGCAGCTCCTGCCGCCAGGCGTAGGCGAGCCCCTTGAGAATCGAGAGCAGCGTGCTGGGGGAGGCGAGCGCGACGTTCTTGGCGAACGCGTCGTCGAGCAGGCCCGGGTCCGCCTCCAACGCGGCGGCCAGGAACGATTCGGCCGGCAGGAAGCAGACCACCAGTTCCGGGCTGCCGGGCAGGCCCTCCCAGTACTCCTTCTTCGCCAGGGCGTCGACGTGGCTGCGCAGGGCCTTCGAGTGCGCGCGCATGAGTTCGCGCTGCCGGGCCTGCAGCTGCTCCCGGTCGGCAGGGGAGTCGGCGTCGCCGAGAGACTGGGCCTCCAGATAGGCGGCCAGCGGCACCTTGGAGTCCACGGCTATCGACTTGCCGGCCGGCAGGTGGACCACCATGTCCGGGCGCAGGCGGGGCGCTGCTCCCGAACCCGACGTCACCTGCTCGCTGAAGTCGACGCGGTTGATCATCCCGGCCGATTCGACGACGCGGCGCAGCTGCGTCTCGCCCCACGTGCCGCGCACCGCATTGTTGTTCAGGGCTCCCGCGAGCGACGACGTGGTCCGCAGCAGCGCCGCGTCCTGCTCGGCGGCCACGGAGAGCTGCTGGCTGAGCTGGCCGAACTGCTCCACGCGGTCCCGCTCCAGGGTCGTGACCTGGTGCTGGACCTGGCGCAGCTGGTCCGCCAGCGGTGCCATCATCTGCAACACGGTGCGGTCCTCGGTCGAGCGCTGGCGCTCGTCGACGAGGCGGTCCTGCAGGGAGTCGCGCTCGGCCCGGACGGCCGCCAGCTCCGTCTGCGTGGCACCCAGACGGGACGCGACGTCGTCGTACGCGGTGATGTCCGCAACCGTGCGCCCGCGCACGGCCCACCACCAGAGGGCGCCCGCGCCCGCGGCGGCGCCGATCACGAAGGCCAACAGGGCCACAACGAAGCTCAATGCAGTCATGGGACGACTCTCGCACGGAGCACTCGCAGAATAGGAATGGTCCGCCGGCCGCGCCCGCCGGCAGGACGGAGACCATGAATCTGCGATGTGGGACCACGGCGGGTAGACTCGACTCCCGTGGCTCTTACTATCGGAATCGTCGGACTGCCCAACGTCGGCAAGTCCACCATGTTCAATGCACTCACCCGCGCCCAGATCCTGGCGGCGAACTACCCGTTCGCAACGATCGAACCGAACGTGGGTGTCGTCCCGCTGCCGGATCCGCGTCTGAAGGTCCTGGCCGGGATCTTCTCCTCGGACAAGATCCTGCCCGCGACCGTGTCCTTCGTGGACATCGCCGGCATCGTCAAGGGTGCCTCCGAGGGTGAGGGCCTGGGCAACAAGTTCCTCGCCAACATCCGCGAGGCCGACGCGATCTGCCAGGTCACGCGCGTGTTCGAGGACAGCGACGTGGTCCACGTCGACGGCGAGATCAACCCGGCCTCGGACATCGAGACGATCGCCACGGAGCTGATCCTGGCCGATCTGCAGACGATCGAGAACCAGCTGCCGCGCCTCGACAAGGAGCTGCGCGCCAAGAAGATCGAGGCGTCCTTCATCGCGACCGTCAAGGAAGCGCAGAAGGTCCTCGAGGAGGGCACGACCCTCTTCGCCGGCGCCGCCGCCGCGAAGATCGACCTCGACGAGCTGGCCCCGCTGCAGCTGATGACCACCAAGCCCTTCATCTACGTCTTCAACACCGACGAAGCCGGCCTGGCCGATGAGGAGATGCAGGCGAAGCTCTCCGCCCTCGTCGCCCCGGCCGAGGCGATCTTCCTGGATGCGCAGTTCGAGTCCGAGCTGGCCGAGCTGACCGAGGAAGAGGCCGCCGAGATGCTGGAGGACGCCGGCTACGAGGAGTCCGGCCTGGGCAAGCTCGCCCGCGTCGGCTTCGACACGCTGGGCCTGCAGACCTACCTGACCGCCGGCCCGAAGGAGACCCGCGCGTGGACGATCCACCGCGGCGACACGGCCCCGCAGGCCGCGGGTGTCATCCACACCGACTTCCAGCGCGGCTTCATCAAGGCGGAGGTCATCGGCTTCGACGACCTCGTCGAGGCCGGCTCGACGGCGGCGGCGAAGTCCGCCGGCAAGGCGCGCATCGAGGGCAAGGACTACGTCATGAAGGACGGCGACGTGGTGGAGTTCCGCTTCAACGTCTGAGCGAGACTTCTTGACTCTTCCTATAACTGGAAGATATCTTTCTGTTCTGTGAAGACTATCGCCCCGCAACTGACGCCATTCGTGCGTTCCGATGCGGTCGGGTCGATCCTTGCAGAACTGCTGGGACACCCCGACCGCGAATTCTCACTGTCTGAGGTGGGGCGCCGCACAGGCGTGAGCGGGCCCGTCGTCCATCGCGAGGTCGGCCGGTTGATCGAGAGTGATGTGCTTCGCGATCGCCACCAGGGGCGCAATCGACTCGTGCGCGCGAACGAGGAGCACCCGTTGTTCGCTCTCATGCGCGATCTGATTGCGGCCACGTACGGTCCCGTCCCCGTACTGCGCGAGCTCTTCGACGACGTTGACGGTGCGGCCCACGTGTTCATCTATGGTTCGTGGGCCGCGCGCCGTGCGGGGGAGAGTGGGGCGTTTCCGAACGATATTGATCTGCTCGTCGTCGGAACCGTGCCTCGCCGGACCCTGTCGGTGATCGCGACCGAGGCGGGCGAGCGGCTCGATATACCCGTGAACGTGACCCGGCTCGGGCCTCACGAATGGGAATCCGACGAGCCGTCGCCTTTCATCTCCACGATCAGATCGCGCCCGATCGTCGATGTGTTGACCGGTGACGTGCATGTCTGACGTGATCGAGCAGATGCTGGCGAATCGTCGCCTGGAGCGCGTTGAACCGAACCTTGAGCACGCGCTCGCCGTCGTGCAGACGGCGGAGCGTCACGTCTCCACCGCGAAAATGCTGGCCGAGACGGACGACCAGGGGATGGCGTTCACCGCTGCGTATGACGGTGCACGGAAGGCGCTCACAGCCGTTCTCGCCATCGAGGGATTGCGCGTGCGCCCGGTAGGCGGTGCTCACCGGAACACGGGGGTCGCCGCGGCGGTGTTCGTCGGCGATCCATCGCTCGAGGAATTCGATTGGATGCGGCAGGTGCGCAACGCCACTGAGTATCCGGATCTCGATCGTCCGACGGCGACGGCTCAGGATGTCACAGAGGCCATCGATGCAGCGTGCGCGATCGCAGCCGCCTGCGCGGCTTATATGCGACGTCGAATGTGACTTCGTCAGCACCGTAATTCGGTGGAGCTCCGCTTCAACGTGGAATTAGAGCTTGTCTGCAGCGTGCCGGTTCCTCTTCGCCAGAGGTTTGCTCTGTCGCCATCGGGTGCACCTGTACTCCAAGTTTTAATCTTGGGCCTCGTTCGCGAATCGGGCCTGGGCTGCCTCGGTGGCAGGCGTGAAGAAGTTGATCAGGTTGCCGTCCGGATCCCTGACGAGGAGCGAACGGTTGCCCCATGGCATATCCGTCGGCTCATTGACGAACACGTCGACGACACCTTGAAGAGTGTCGTAGGTCGCGTCGACGTCGTCGACGAGGAAGTCCAAGGCGATGCTGCGATTTGCGCGGGCCTCGGCCGCGTTGTCTCCGAGCAACGGCACCGTGGCAGTGCTCGCGATGGCCAGCATGCCGGATGGTGTACGAAGCTCGGCGAACATCGGGTGAAGGCGGTCAGCGGTGATTCCGGTGGCCGCTTCGTAGAATGCGACGAGCCCGTCGACGTCGTCGGTGATGATGCGGGTGGCTGCAAACTGCATTGTTGTCTCCTTCTGGTGTGAACGTGAATGGGCCCTTGAACCTGGCCACTGACGTGACGCTACTGGCTATACCGGGCAGAAACTGCCCGGTATTTGAGCCATGATGGAGTCATGGCCGATACAACCGCGCGAGCGTTGCAGCTGCTCGATCTGCTGCAGTCCGCGCAGCAGCGCACGGTTGCCGAGCTGGCGGAGCGCCTCGATGTCGACGAACGGACGGTTCGCAGAGATGTGGCGCGGCTGTCCGATCTGGGAGTCCCCGTCGAGACCCTGCGTGGGCGCTACGGCGGGTACCAGCTCGCTCCCGGCCAGCGCGTGCTCCCGCTCATGTTCAGCAGTGAGGAAGCGGTCACGGTCTTTCTCGGACTCTCCCGTGCGCAGGCAGCAGACCGTGAACCGGAGATTGCCGCGCAGACCGCCTTGTCCAAGATCAAACGGGCATTGCCGGCTACTGATGCGAAGCGGATCGACACGCTGCTCGGCGTGATGACGCATACGGCCCAGAGCGGGGGAGCCGCCCCCGACCCTGCCGTGATGTTGACCCTGGCGGAAGCCGTCAACCGTTCGCGCGTCCTCGACCTGCGCTACCTCAGTGGCAAAGGCGTCGCGACGCGGCGCACGGTCCACCCCTACGGTCTGGTCGCGCACTCGGAACGGTGGTATCTCATCGCATTCGACACGGACAAGCAGGAGGAGCGCACGTTCCGGGTGGACCGGATTCGAACGGCCCGGTCCATGCCTGGATCCTTCGTGGCCCCGCAGCAAACCGATGCGGCAGGTCGTCTCCTCGACCACTTCGTCGATGCGGACTATCGATGGCAGGTCGTTCTGCGCATTCGCGAGACCGAGGAACGCATCCGAGCGAAGCTACCGCGCAGTGTGGCTCGACTCGAACGACTGGATGGCGCGGTGGCCCGCGGACGCGACGATACCCCGGCCTGGCATCGGA
The DNA here is from genome assembly GCF_014651715.1 of Zhihengliuella salsuginis. Taxonomy (GTDB): domain Bacteria; phylum Actinomycetota; class Actinomycetes; order Actinomycetales; family Micrococcaceae; genus Zhihengliuella; species Zhihengliuella salsuginis. The sequence goes on along the minus strand of NZ_BMXK01000004.1, from coordinate 115,895 downwards.
CCGAGATTCATGCTGAGAGCCTCGATTGGTTGCCATCCGTCATCGCGGCACTCGACTGCGAAGTGGTGATCGATCGCCCCGAGGAACTTCGAAACCGGGTGAGGGACACCGCGACGAGGATGCTTCACGCGGCCGGCGACGCCCGATGATCTGTCTTTGCCATTCCTCTCGAGTGAGGAAGTTCCAGCTGTGCCCGTTCGCCGGTCTCCATGAGTGAGCCCGGGGGCGTCCGTTCCGGGGTCCGAGCCGCCGCCCAGTCGGCTCATCCGATCGCGAAGAGCTCCCGAAGGACGACGGCCACCACCCAGTTGCGGTACTCGTCGAGGCCCCAGCCATAGTCGCCGATGAACAGCTGGAACTGATGCGGTCCGACGAGAACCAGCAGCAGGTCCAGTGCGTGCTCGGGGGAGAGGCCATCGCGCAGGGGGTGCTTGGCGGCAAAGGCCTCGATGTGCTCCCGGAACCCGTCGCGGCGGAGCCCCTCGTTGTAATCCGCGGTCGCCCGCCCGTCCTTGTCGGCGCTCATCACCCAGGACAGGGGTGCGGCGCGTTGCAGGATTGCGAAGTTGCCGTCAACGAAGATGCGGACCGCGGTCTCCACGTCCGGTGCTGATCTGGCATTCCGGTACCAGTCGCTCAGGTGCGGTGGGACCTCGTCGGGCCCGAGTACGGCGTGCTCGAACGCCGCCTGCAACAGCGACGCCTTGTTGCGGAAGGTGAAATAGGTCGTCTGGACGGCGACGCCGGCCTCCTTGGCAACGGCGTCCATCGTCGTCGCGGCGTACCCGCGCTCACTGAACAGCCTGCATGCGGCCGCCGTCATGCGTCGCCGGGTCTCTTTCGCGCGTTGGTCGCGGGTGCTCGTCATCTGTTTCATCCTACGATGGCTGTTGACTAGAGTGTCCCACTAGTGGAACGCTCTAGAGTATCACTCTAGTGGAGGCTCTAGTGAAAAGGAGAAGACCATGTCTCTCACTGATCCACTCGACGTCCCGTCAGGCCGTCGTTCGCGTCCGGCCGGGCTCGCGCCCGCCTTTTCCCTGGTCCTCAGCGGAGTGCTCTCGGTGCCGGTCGGCCTGCTCACCTTCGCCTATCCGCCGGCGATCGCCGACACGCTCTGGGGCCACCCCTTCCCACGGGGCGTCCACGTCGGGGTCGCCGTGGTCCTCTTGGTCGCGCACGCGCTGACGGCCTACGGTTTCGTCGGACTTGCCCGGCTGCCAGGCGGTCGTGTCGTGACGTGGTCGATGGGAGCTGTGGCGGTGGGCTTTCTCGTCGTCGCGGTCTGCGAGGGCATCTCGGCCACGCTCTGGGGCACGTCGACGGAGGCCGCTGCGGCGATCAACCTGGAGAACGGCTACGGGGCAGGATCGATGCTGCTCGCCGTGGCGTCCGTTGTCGGCGGGGTGGCGATCATCCGCCGTCGCCTGCTGCCCGGCATCAGCCGGTGGTCGGTGATCCTCTCCGGCCTGTTCATGATCTTCGTCGTCACGCCCGCGCTGATCGCCGGCCGGGGCGACCCCGCCTACCTGGCACTGACCGGGTGGAGCCTGTTCTTCATCTGGATCGGCATCGCGCTGGGGCGTCGTGTGCGGGATACCGGCGATGGTCCGCGATGACCCGGTGGAGTGCTGCCGCGTCGACCGAGGAGGAAGGCGGCCTCGGACCGGCTCCACACGTCGGCACGGACCTCGTAGACTGAACGCATGTCCAACGATCCCGGCACCCCGGGCGGCACGGCGGAGCGTCCCGCGATCTTCTTCCGCGACGGCGCCGAGTTCCGCGTCTGGCTGGAGCGCCATCATGACTCCGAGGGCGAGTTGTGGATGGGGCTCAAGCTCGCACACGTCGAGGATCGCGGGCTCACGTGGAAGGACGCGGTCCCCGAGGCGTTGTGCTTCGGATGGATCGACTCCGTCTCGCAGAAAATCGATGCAGACTCGCGCCGCCAGCGGTGGTCGCCGCGCAAACCGGGCAGCACGTGGTCGAAGGTGAACATCGCGCATGTCGAGCGGCTGATGGCGGAAGGTCGGATGCACCCGGCGGGCGTCGCGGCGTTCGAGCGCCGCACCGCAGCCCGGTCGGGGACCTACTCCCACGAGAACCCCGAGGCCGAGCTCACCGCCGATCTGCAGGCGATCGTCGACGCCGCGCCCGGTGCACTGGCGTTCCTCGCCCAGGCGACGCCCGGATACCGCAAGGCCGTCCGCCACTGGATCATGTCCGCGAAACAGCAGACCACGCGCGAGCGACGCGCGCACCAGCTCGTCGCGTGCTGCAAGGCAGGCGAACTCATCCCGCCCCAGCGCCCGGGGCGCACCCCGGCCTGGCTCGCCCGCGCCGCGGCGGCCGCGTCCGAGGAGCGATGAGCGCACTGGACGCCGGGAACGCCACTTTCACCCGTTTACCCGGTCTCAGCCAGATCATGGGGTACCGCAACGATTCTGGAGGCAACGCATGACCCGCTACCGCTACTACACCGCCACCACGCTGGACGGCTTCCTGGCCGACGACAACGACTCCCTGGCCTGGCTTTTCAAGCAGCACATCGACGACGACGGACCAGGGAACGCAACAGCGTTCATCGCCGGCGTGGGCGCGCAGGTCATGGGGTCGACCACCTACGAGTGGATTCTGGAGCACGAACGCTCGTGGCTGCCGGAGATGCCCACCTTCGTGTTCACCCACCGCGACCTGGAACCGGCGAACGAGCACGTCTCATTCCTCGCCGGGGCTCCTGCCGATCACAAGAAGGCGATCGAAGCCGCGGCCGGGGACCGCGACGTGTGGGTGATGGGCGGCGGCGACCTCGCGGCCGAGTTCGCGGCAGCCGGAATGCTGGACGAGGTGCTGGTCTCGATCGCGCCCGTCACGCTCGGCTCGGGGAGGCGGTTGTTCGGCGGGGCCTTCGATCTGGCGCTGCAGGAGTGCGATCGCAACGGGGACTTCATCGTCGCCCGGTACGACGTCGTCGGGCCGTTGAAGAACACGTGACGCCTCCTCGACACCGCAACTGAGGCCAGGTGCGGGGGCTTGCCGCGGGTCCCGTGAAGCTCTGGGCAGGCGCACGTCGCGGTAATAGACTCGGGCAACATGAACGCGCCAGCGTCAGGTCCGGAAGTCCGGGGACGCCTCGGACTGGTGTTCTACGCCTCGATGATGCTGTCGGTCGCGTTCGTCGCGTTCGGCCTGATCTTCCCGGGCGCGCTCACGGACTCCCTCGACGCGACCCGCGAGGTCGTCGTCGGGACCTTCGGCCCCGTCTATCCGGTGACGGTGTCCCTGCTGCTCGTGTTCGTCGTCGTGCTCGCGCTGGCCCCGGTCGGGCGAAAACGGCTCGGCGGCCCCGACGCGAAACCCGAGTTCGGCGCCATCTCCTGGATCGCGATGCTCATGAGCGCCGGCGTCGGGCTCAGCTTCCTGTTCTGGGGTACCGCAGAGCCACTCATCCATCTCGCCGACCCGCCGTACGGCGAGACCGCTCCCGCTTCTGCGGAGGCCGCCCGCGCGGGAATGCGGTACTCGTACCTGTTCTGGGGCCCGCACGCCTGGGCGATCTACGCCGTCGTCGCGATCGCGATCGGCTACGCGTGCTTCAACCGGGGCGGCAGCATGCTCGTGAGCGCCGCGCTGCGCCCGCTGCTCGGGCGCCTCGTCGACGGCTGGGTCGGCAGTCTGATCGACACCTTCGCCGTGCTCGCCATCCTGTTCGGCGTCGCAACTTCGCTCGGGCTCGGCACGGGTGAACTCAACGCCGGCCTCGCCGACCGGTTCGGCATCGCCGATTCGTACGGGGTGAAGATCGCGATCATCGTGGCGCTGATGACGTTCGCGACGATCTCGTCGATGACTGGGCTGGGCCGGGGGATCCGTGCCCTCAGCCTCGCGAACGCCGCCCTCTGCGGCACCCTCCTCGCGCTCGTGTTCGTCGTCGGCCCCACGGCATGGATCCTGTCCACGCTCGGCACGGGCGTAGCGGACTACGCGGCCGCCTTCGTGCCGATGAGCCTCGCGACGGAAGGGGCGGCAGGAGATGCGTGGACGGGGGAGTGGGTCTACTTCTTCTGGGCGTGGTGGATCGCGTGGGCGCCGTTCGTGGGGACGTTCATCGCGCGCATCTCGCGCGGCCGCACGATCCGCGGCGTCGTCGCCGGCGTCCTGCTGGTACCGAGCCTCGTGAGCGTCGTGTGGTTCTCGGTCTTCGGCGGCACCGCGCTCGAGCGCGAACTCAGCGGCGCCGTGTCGGTGTCCGGGGTGGCCGGGGAGGCGAAGTCCATCGCCACCTTCGCCGTGTTCGACACCCTGCCGCTGACCGGGCTCGCGCTCCTGCTGCTCGTACCGGTGCTGGCCCTGCTGTTCATCACCTCCGCCGACTCGGCGTCGTTCATGCTCGGCAGCACGACGACGGGCGGCAGCATGAATCCGCCGCGCCCGGTGCGGCTGCTGTGGTCGTTCTCGGCCGCCTTCGCAGCTGTCCTGCTCCTCAGCGGAGGTCCGGACAGTCTTCGCGGTGCGGCGGTCATCGCGGCGGCGCCGTTCACCGTCATCCTCCTCGGTCTCGGCGTCTCGCTGGTCGTCATGCTGTGGCGGGATCGCGCCGGTGCCGCGCGGTCGGATTCCCGTTGAGGGCTGGCCGCTGAGGCCGCGCTCCAGCTGATTCCGGATGCCAACGCGTCCGCGGAGGCGGCATCATCCGATCCGGCGGACCTCCTGGGGCCAGCCGCACGCCTCGGCGACCCTTCCCGCCCACAGCCGGGCGGCGTCGTCGTTCTCGACGTCCACGATGGTGAGTCCGCCGAGGTACTCCTTGGTCCCCGCGAACGGCTCGTCGGTGATCTCGATGGTTCCACTTCTCGCATCGGCGCTGAAGGCGGTGTTGATGTCGTCTATCCCGCCGGCGAAGACGTAGACGCCGGCCTCTTTCATCTCCTCTACGACCGCCTGGGCGAGCGGGCCGCGGCTGGCGAGCCATTCCTCGGTGTGGTCGCCGACCCACTGCTGGTTGAAGTAGATGATGTAGTGAGCCATATTCTCGGTTTACCAGTAGTGCGTTGCCGCGTAAATAGTGGACGGAGGCAGCGCGACGAATCGGTAGGGGCCTCAGGAGACATGCGGATCACTGCCCGAATCTCCTCAGCGACCCACGCGAGGAAGGGGCCGTCGGCCGCCGATTGGACCGTCGTCGGCGATCGTGGCGTTGGTGCCGGGCAGGCTCCTGGCCCGGATTCCGGGTCCCAGCGCGTTGGTAGGATCGCTCGTGTAGCCAGCCAATCGAGGGAGCGCCGTGGCATGAATGAGCGGTACCGGTCATCATGAACATGCTGCTGGGCGAGGTGTTGAAGACCGCCGAGAAGCTGCCGTGGACGCATGCCCTGTACGCTCCCGCGCAGCGCCGGGGATTCGACGAGTCCACACCGGTGCTGGTGTGGGACGTGGACGACGTCGTCGACGACGCCACGGACCTGCCGGCGGAGGCCATCGCGCTCGGCTACGACTACGTCCTCAGCGTCGACGACGTGCAGAGCATCGTCGCGAACGCCAGAGCCCAGCGGGCGAACCCGGCGACGGCCGATCTGCTCCTCGCGTTCCGGCACTACCTCGCTCGGGACGCATTCATCGTGTGGGAGCTTTGAGCCATGCTGTCGCGAAGTGAGCTGGCCGTGACGTTCACGCTGAATCCTCCCGCATCGCCCGCCGCCATCGAGCGCGAAGAGGCCGAATACGGCAGGCGTCTGCCCGGTGATTTCGTGGAGCTTGTGCGGGTCTCGGACGGGATGTGCACCGACGGCAGCCTGTCGATTCTCGGCGTCGAGGGCGTCGTCCAGCGGAACGCCGACTACGAGGTGCAGACCTGCCTGCCCGGCTTCTTCATGATCGGTGACGACGGCGGCGGTTCCGCGATCCTGCTGAACCTCCAAGACCGCCGTATCTACGAGGTGGACATGGGCGCCATGGATGAGGAGAGCATGGAGCTCTGCGCCGAGTCTTTGGACGAGCTTCTCCTGCTGGGCACGAGCCTGGGCGAGCGCGAGGGCTGAGAGTTCGTCGTGCGCAAACGGCCTCAGCCGAACTTCGCGAAGGCCCGGATCGGGTGCGGCATGTCTCGGATCTCGGTGAAGCCCATCGATTCGTAGAACGCGAGCTGCCGGGGCTCGTCGTCGGTCATGAGCAGCTTCTGGCGCACGTCGCCGAACGGTTCGAAAGCCCGGCGGAAGAGTTCGCGGCCGATCCCGGCGCGCCGATGTTCGGGAGCAACCAGGATGTCCTGCAGATACACGATGGTCAGCCCGTCACCCACCACGCGCGCGAGTCCGATCAGCCGGACCCCATCCCGCGCCGTCACGACATGCAGTGAGGCGGCGACGGCCGCCGCGAGCCGCGCGGGATCTTTGGTGTAGGCGGACCATCCCACGGATGCGTACAGGGCCGTGAGCTCGCCCCGATCGGGAACGTCCCCGCTCTGATAGCTGAGTGTCATACGCCGATTCTCACACGCGGCGCCTAGCGATCGCCGCGTCGCGCCCTGCGCATTCGCTGAAGCCGGGCACTGACTTCGCTCGGAGACTCGTGTGAGACTGGTTCGATGACCCTCTCGACGCCAACCCTGGAGACGGATCGACTGCGATTGCGTCCGTTCGCCGATGATGACGGCGACGCGCTCTTCGCTTTGCAGAGCGACCCCTATGTGCTGCGCTACTGGGATTCGCCGCCGTGGACCGATCGAACCTCGGTGGCGCGCTTCATGGAGCGGAACCGCTCGATGGAGGAGGACGGAAGCGGCACGCGCGTGGTCGTCGAGCGCGCTTCCGACGCGAGTTTCCTCGGCTGGTGCACCTTCAACGACTGGAATCCGGATTTCCGGAGCGCGTCCCTGGGCTACTGCTTCAGTCGAGCGGCCTGGGGACATGGCTATGCGACGGAATCGGCACGTGCCCTCTTGACGTGGGCTTTCGAATCACTCGACCTCAACCGGGTTCAGGCGGAGGCGGACACTCGCAATGCGGCGTCGGCCCGCGTGCTCGAGAAGCTCGGCTTCCAACTCGAGGGGACGCTGCGCGAGGACTGCATCGTCGACGGAGACGTGTCCGACTCGTGGGTGTACGGCCTGCTGCGCCGCGACTGGGTCCGCTGACGTCGCGGGGACGAACGATCTTCCAGACCGAGGCGGGGACACCTCGTCCGGCAGCGGAGTCAGGAGATCTCCTCGTCGGAGATCATCCGCAGCACGCCCGTATCGTCGCGCAGACCGTCTTCTTCCTCGTCCCAAGGGATGCTGTCGAAGAGCTGCATCTCCACGGCGAACGAGGTGTGCCCGTCGATTTCCGAGGTCACCTCGGGTTTGCGGGCGTCCAGGATCGCCGCGTGGTCTTCGCCGACGCTCAATCCCTGGCGTCGCTCCCCGCAGTAGCGGATCGGAACCGGGTTCCCCTCGCGGCGATCGAGGAGCAGCGCCGGGACTTCCGAGCACTACCGGCTGAACGACGACGCAGTGCGGCTGTGCGGGTAGGCCGCCTCGCGGCCCTGGAACTCCAGGATGCTGGGGTTGCCGATCACGCCGTCGTGGATCTCGATCGCCCGGGAGACGGTGAGGTTCTCCGCCCACGCGTCCGGGCCCTCCATGACGGTGCGCAGGAACGGCAGCAGCGCCTCGCTGATCTCCCACGTGGCCGAGTCCCACAGGTACGACGGGCTGTGGTCGACCGCGTAGTAGTCGACGCCGTCGCCGACCGTGAACATCGGGTCGTCGAACCCGGTGGGTTTCGCCCACTCGAACCCCATCCCCGCGTCGCAGGAGACGTCGATGATCAGGCTGCCCGTGGCGAACGCCTTCAGGTCCTCGTTCCGCAGGTAGGTCAGCGGGGCTCCGACGTCCTGGAGCGTGCAGTTGACGACGACGTCGTGCGAGGCCAGGAACTCGGGGAGCAGGACGTTGCCGTCCTGCGTGAGGACCTCGCTGAGGTGGACCTCGCCGCCGCCGGTGTTGAGCTGGGCGATGTGGACGCCGTGGATCGGGGAGCCGACCGCCGAGACGTCGCGCTGGGTGAGGACCTGGATGTCGTGGAAGCCCTGCGTGTTCAGGGCCGTCACGGCGCCGCGCGCCGTCGCGCCGAAACCGATGACGACGGCGCTGCGGCGCGGCCCGTACACGCCCGTGGTTCCGGTGAGGCGCAGGGCGTCGAGCACCGAGCAGTAGCCGGCGAGCTCGTTGTTCTTGTGGAAGACGTGCAGGTTGAAGTCGCCGCGGCTGCTCCAGTGGTTCATCGCCTCGAACGCGATCAGCGTGAGCCGGCGGTCGATGGCCGTCTGGGTCATGCCGGCGTCCTGTACGCAGTGCGGCCATCCCCACAGCACGCGGCCCTCGGGGATCGCGGCGACGTCGGCCGCCTGCGGTTTGGGCAGCAGCAGCACGTCGGCCGCTGCGATCACCTCGGAGCGGTCCGCGACCCTGCCGACCCGGGACTCGACGTAGCCCGGCTCCAGCTGGAAGTCGGCGCCGTAGCCGCGCTCGACGATCATCCGCGCGCGGAGATCCGGGTCGATCCGGTCGAGGTGGTGGGGGTGGATCGGCAGCCGCCGCTCGTTCTCCATCGAGGAGCCGGCCAGCAGCCCGAGCGTGAGCAGCGTGCTGGTCGAAGAGGGGGAAGGGTGAGTGGTGCCGGACATCCGGACTCCCGTCATAGGGGAACCAGAGGCAGCTCCTGTGCCGATTGTACGCGCACGCCCTGCGGACGGGGGACGGCGATCAGAGGTGCCCGCGCGTGGAGGCCGCGACTACGATGGGTCCATGGCAGAACCGACGCGTTGGGTGACAGAGACCAAGGACGGGCACTCGCAGTGGTACATCGGCCGCTTCCGCGAGATGGCCGCCGAGGGCGAGGACCTGATCGGGGAGGCCCGGCTGGTCGATGCCATGGTTCCGCGCCGGGCCAGGATCCTCGACGCCGGCTGCGGGCCGGGCCGTCATGCCGGCGAGCTGCACGCGCGCGGGCACGACGTCGTCGGGGTAGATGCCGATCCCGAGCTGATCGCCGCGGCCCGGCAGGATCACCCTGGCCCGACGTACGCCGTCGTCGACCTGTCCGAGCTGGAGCTGGACTCGCTCGGGCAGTCCCAGCCGTTCGACGCGGCGCTCCTGGCCGGGAACGTGATGGTCTTCCTCGCGCCCGGAACGGAGACCGAGGTGCTGCGCCGGGTCGCCGCCTGCGTCAGCCCCGAGGGCTTCATCATCGTCGGATTCCACGTGGCGCGGCACCTGGCGCTCGCCGATTTCGACCGCCACGTGGCGGACGCCGGGCTGCGGGTCGAGCACCGGTTCGCCACCTGGGATCTCAAGGCCTGGCACGACGACGCCGACTTCGCCGTCACCGTCCTGCGGAACGCCGGAACCGCCGAAGTCAGCTCCTGAGCCGGCCCGTGCGCACCTCCAGACCGATGGAGACGACGTCGCCGACGTCGATGCTCTCCGCCCGCCGGACGTTCATCTTGATCGGGACCAGGAACCGCCCGTCTTTGGGCCACACCGCGGTATCGAACCGGGTGTCGCCGATGGTCGCGGAGACCGGGATCTGACCCCAGTACATGAGATGCCGCGCGGCCTCTTTCAGCTCGGCCGACATCGCCGTCGGCATCGGAGCGAACACGAACGGGGCCGGTCCGCGCCATTCGACGAGTTCGGCTGCGAACGTCCAGGGCATGCGGCTGACGCTAGCAGAGGCGCCCGGCCGGCCCGCCCCGCCGTCGTCGTGCCGCGGGCAGGGCATTGAACGGGTGGGCATTCCTGTCTAATGTAGCCCTCAGCAGCTAGTCAGCCGGGCGCAGACCGACCGGCAGTGCCGTGCGAGTACGGCACGCGCAAGAAGGATGGGTGCCGCTCTTGTCCCGTGCAGAGTACGTGGAGTCCTACCGCCAGCTGAGCCTGACGGTGCACGACGCCGGCCTGATGCGGCGTCGCTACGCGTTCTACGCGACACGGATCGGCGGGTGGGTGCTGGCGCTGGCGGCCGTGCTGGCCGGCGTCGTACTCCTGGGCGAGACGTGGCTCCAACTGATCGTCGCCGCGCTCTTCGGCGCCGTGATGGCGCAGCTGGGCTTCCTCTCGCACGAGGCCGCGCACCGTCAGGTGTTCGCTTCGCGGTCGTGGAACGAATGGACCTCGCGCATCATCTCCGGGCTGCTCATGGGCCTCAGCTTCAGCTGGTGGATGGCCAAGCACAACACCCATCACGCGCATCCGAACCGCGAAGGGACTGACCCGGACATCGAGTCCAACCTGCTGGCCCTCACCCCCGCGGCCACCGATCGCCGCGAGGGTCTGAGCGCCTGGCTCGCCCGCCGCCAGGGATACTTCTTCGTCCCGCTGCTGCTCCTGGAGGGCCTGAACCTCCACGTCGCCTCCCTGAGGATGCTCTGCAGCGCCGGGTCGGTGCCGCATCGGGCCACCGAGCTCGCGCTCATCATTGTTCGACACGCGGCGTACCTGACGCTGCTGTTCGCCGTGCTGCCGATGGGCATGGCCTTCGCATTCGTCGGGGTCCAGATCGGCACCTTCGGCCTCCTGCTGGGCGGGGCGTTCGCGCTCAACCACATCGGCATGCCGATCGTCCCCGCCGGCGTCCACCTCGATTTCCTGCGCCGGCAGGTGCGGATGTCGCGCAATGTCGTGGACGGGCCCCTGGCCCGGTTGCTGCTGGGCGGCCTCCAGTTCCAGGTCGAGCACCACCTGTTTCCCGCCGTGCCCCGGCCCAGCCTTCCGGCACTGCAGGCGATCGTGCGGGAGCACTGCAGCCGGGTCGGCATCCCCTATGCGCAGGAGACGCTGGCCGGCGCCTCCGTCACCGTGGTCTCCTACCTCAACCAGGTCGGGTTGAAGAACCGGGATCCGTTCGCCTGCCCCTTGGTGCAGAGGTACCGAGGATGACGAGCCGGCCGACGAGAGGACGAGGACAACGGGTGCCGTGCACGGCACCAGGAGAGGAGAGAAGCCGATGAAAGTCACCGTTCACGGTTCAATGTGCGTGGCCTCGGGCAACTGCGGGCTCGTCGCTCCCCGGGTCTTCCGCAACCGCGACGAGAATCGCGGTTTCGTGGAACTGCTGGAGCCCGAACCGCCGGAGAGCGAGTGGGAGGCGGTCCGCGAGGCCGAGTACCTGTGCCCCTCGGGAACCATCCAGATCGAACAGCACCCGATTCCGCCATTCGACCACCTGACATGAGCGGAGAATGCACCTAGTCTGACACTGACGGACATCCATGCCCGATCGCGAGAGCACACAGCCGAGGAGATCTTCATGCCGAACGTCAAAGAACTTGCCAGCACACTGGCCGCAGCCCACGAGTCCGGCCGCGCGGTCGTCCTTCCCACGGTGTGGGACGTCTGGAGCGCGCGCACCGCTGTGGACGCGGGCTTCGAGGGGATCACGACCGGTAGCCACCCCATCGCCGACGCCAGCGGAAGCTCCGACGGCGAGAACATGGACTTCGCCGACCACCTCGCGGTGGTCAAGCGGATCACCGGCGCGGTCGACGTCCCCGTGAGCGCGGACGTCGAGTCCGGCTACGGACTGGCTCCCGCCGAGCTCATCGAACGGGTGCTCGAGGCCGGCGCGGTCGGGGCCAACATCGAGGACGTCGTCCGCTCCGAGGGTGGACGCGTCCGCGACCGCAACGAGCACGCGGACTACATCGCCGCCGCCCGGCAGGCCGCCGACGCGGCGGGTGTCGAATTCGTCATCAACGGGCGGACCGACGCCCTCAAGTTCGGACCGGAGGTGTTCGCCGACCCGCTCGCCGAAGCGGTGGAGCGGGCGAAGCTGATGGAACAGGCCGGCGCCCGCGCTGTCTACCCCGTGGGGCTGTCATCGGCCGACGACGTGACCCGTCTCGTCGAGGCGGTCAGCGTACCCGTCAACCTGACGGTGCACCCCGTCAACGGCCACGCCGCCGGCGACCTGGCCGCTCTCACCGCGCTCGGCGCCCGCCGCTTCACCTTCGGGCCGCAGTGGCAGATGTGGCTGGCCGAGGTGTCGGCGGAGAAGCTCTCGAGGTGGGTCGCCGGCAGCTGACCGGCAGGCGCCGGGCGCCGGGCGGTCAGTCGGCTCCCGGCCTCCGGCGGTGACGTTTGACGTCCGCGCGCTGCCGCTTCGCGTCCAGCCGGCGCCGCTGCGAACCGCGCGTCGGCCGTGTCGGCCGCCGGACCAGTGCCGGAACGACGGCGTCGCGCAGGAGGGCGGCCAGCCGTTGCCGCGCCGCGGTCCGGTTCCGCCACTGCGAGCGGTGCTCCGAGGCGTCGATGGTGATCACCGTGCCCGTCAGCCGGTCGGCGAGCCGGGCCAGGACCCGTTCGCGCTGCACCTCGTCCAGCGCCGTCGTCGTGCCCAGATCCAGACTGAGCTGGACCCGCGAGTCGGTCGTGTTGACGCCCTGTCCGCCGGGCCCGGAGGCCCGGGCGAACTGCTCGAAGAGCTCTGCCGCGGGCACACGGAGGCCGTGGGGCGCACCGGGGCCCGGGGGCACTCGAAGATCGTCCATGCCACGAGTGTGCCCCACTCCCGCGGTCCCGCGCATGTCGGAGCCCGCCGGTCGGCCGGTATCATCAGCAGATGAGCCAGCATCCATTCGTGCCGGAGGGGTTCGCGGCGCCGACGTCGCTGGACACCGACCGCTTCCACCTGGAGCCCCTCGGCCCGCAGCACAACGCCTCCGACCTCGCTGCGTGGACGTCGAGCATCGAGCACATCCGCGCCACGCCGGGCTACCCGGACGGCTCCTGGCCGCCCGAAGAGGGGATGACCCCCGAGCGGAACCTGGTGGACCTGCAGCGCCACGCCGCCGACTTCGCGGCCGGGAAGGGCTTCACCTTCACCGTCCTGGACCCCGCCGGGGGCCAGGTGATCGGCTGCGTCTATCTGTACCCGTCGGCCTCCGCCGGCAACGACGTGACGGTCCAGTCCTGGGTGCGCGCCGACCGCGCCGAGCTCGACGGGCCGCTGGCGGAGGACGTGCGCGCGTGGATCATCGCCGACTGGCCCTGGTCGAGCCCGGACCTGTGCGGCCGCTGACCCGGCACCGGCGCCGACGTGCGCGTGGGAGAATCGTTCGATGACCGCAACACTCGTCGCCCACGGCCTGGCCGGCGGGTACGGCCACCGCACGCTCTTCGATTCTCTTGATCTCACGGTCGCCCCGGGCGACGTCGTCGGGGTCGTCGGCGCCAACGGCGCCGGCAAGTCCACGCTGCTCAAGCTGCTCGCCGGCGTCGACGCGCCCCAGGACGGATCCGTCACGCTGGCCCCCTCCGACGCGTTCGTCGGCTGGCTGCCGCAGGAGCACGAGCGGGTCCCCGGCGAGACCGTCGCCGCCTACATCGGCCGCCGCACGGGGTGCGACGAGGCGGCACGGAACATGGAGACCGCGGCGGAGGCGCTCGGCGACCCGGCGGCCCAGGCAATGGGAGGCGGCGACCCCGCGGACGTCTATTCGGCGGCTCTCGACCGCTGGCTGGCCAGCGGGGCGGCCGATCTCGACGAACGGCTCCCGCTGGTTCTCGCCGATCTGGGCCTCGACCTCGACGGCGTGCGGGCCGAACAGACCCTGATGACGTCGCTCTCCGGCGGGCAGGCCGCCCGCGTCGGACTGGCCGCGCTCCTCCTCTCGCGCTTCGACGTCGTCCTGCTGGACGAGCCCACCAACGACCTGGACCTGGACGGGCTCGAACGGCTCGAGGGCTTCGTCCGCGGCCTGCGCGGGGGAGTGGTGCTGGTCAGCCACGACCGCGAATTCCTCTCGCGGTGCGTCACGCGCGTACTGGAGCTCGACCTGGCGCAGGGCGCGAACCGCGTGTACGGCGGCGGCTACGACGCCTACCTGGAGGAGCGGGCGACGGTCCGCCGCCACCAGCGCGAGAAGTACGACGAGTTCGCGGGCAAGAAGGCCGATCTCGTCTCCCGCGCCCGCACCCAGCGGGAGTGGTCGAGCCAGGGCGTGCGCAACGCGATGAAGAAGTCCCCCGACAACGACAAGATCAAGCGCAAGGCCGCGAGCGAATCGAGCGAGAAGCAGGCGCAGAAGGTGCGCCAGATGGAGAGCCGGATCGCCCGGCTCGAGGAGGTCGAGGAGCCCCGCAAGGAGTGGCAGCTCGCCTTCACCATCGGCTCCGCTCCCCGCTCCAGCTCGGTGGTCTCGACGCTGAGCCGGGCCGTCTTGAAGCAGGGGGCGTTCACGCTCGGCCCGGTGTCCCTACAGGTCAACGCGGGGGAGCGGATCGGCATCACCGGGCCCAACGGCGCCGGGAAGTCGACGCTGCTGCGGGCGCTGCTGGGACACCAGACGCCGGATGAGGGGACCGCCAGCCTCGGCGCGAGCGTCCAGATCGGCGAGATCGACCAGGCGCGTTCCCAGCTGGCCGGGGCCGGGAATCTCGTCACGGCTGTCGAGGACGTCGTCCCGGAGATGGCCCCGGCGGAGGTGCGCACCCTGCTGGCCAAGTTCGGGCTCAAGGCCGAGCACGTGAACCGGCCCGTCGACGAGCTGTCGCCGGGGGAGCGAACGCGCGCCGGCATGGCTCTCCTGCAGGCGCAGGGCGTCAACGTCCTGGTCCTCGACGAGCCCACCAACCATCTCGACCTGCCCGCCATCGAGCAGCTGGAACAGGCGCTCGAATCCTACGAGGGGACGCTGCTGCTCGTCACCCACGACCGGCGGATGCTCGCGACCGTGAAGACCGACCGCCACTGGCGGGTCGAGGAGGGCATCGTCACCGAGCTCTGAGGCACGCGCGCCACCGTCATCTGCGATCCTCGCGCGCCCGGCTGCCACCCTTGCGATCAGCAAAGGCGCACGCGGCTTCACGATCCCGCCCGTGGAGCCGGCTCTCGCATAAGGTTGGCCGGTGATCGAACTCGATGTCCTCGGCTGGGTGGTCCTCGGCTTCGGTGCCCTGCTCGCGGGCTTCGCGAAGACCGCCCTGCCCGGAGCCGGGACCCTCTGCGTCGCGCTCTTCGCCGCCGTCCTGCCGGCCCGCGAGTCCACAGGCGCGCTGCTCGTGCTCCTGATCGTCGGCGACCTCTTCGCCGTGTGGATGTACCGGAACGACGTCGACTGGCGCACCCTGCGCAGGCTGGTCCCTGGCGTGCTGGCCGGCATGGTCGTCGGCGCGGTGTTCCTGGGCGCCTCCACGGACGACGTCGTGCGCCGCGTCATCGGGGCGATCCTGCTCGCGCTGCTGGGCTTCGCTCTCTGGCAGCGCCGGGAGAGGGCGCGCGCCGATGCTGTCCCCTCGCCGTCGCGCGCCGCCGGTTACGGCTACGGGACGCTCGGCGGGTTCACGACCATGGTCGCCAACGCCGGCGGACCCGTCATGAGCCTGTACCTGCTCTCGATGCGCTTGCCCGTGAAGGCCTTCCTCGGCACCGCCGCCTACTTCTTCTTCGTCGTGAACCTGGCGAAGCTGCCGTTCCAGATCGGCCTCGGCCTGCTAGATGCGCACATCTTCGCCATCGCCGTCTCGCTCGTCCCGCTCGTCGTCGCCGGGGCCTTCGCCGGCCGCTGGCTCGCTTCGCGGATCCCGCAGAAGGTATTCGAGGTCGCCGTGCTGGTCCTGACCGCACTCGGCGCGGTGAACCTGCTCATCTGAACGACGACGGCCCCTTGACCCCCGGCAGATCGCAGAGGAAACTCCGGTTTCAAGGAGGGGAGAAGGACTATGAGCCCGCGGGAGGCCACGGCCCCGGAGGGATGGCGCTGGGTCATGAAGTGGCTCCTGGGGGTCTTCCCCGACATGCGCTGGGAGATCCACCATCTTGTTGCGGACGGCGAAATGGTGCCGCTCAACTGCACGTTCCACGGCACGCACAGCGGCGAGCTCAACGGCGTCCCCGCGACCGGCCGCGAGGTCGCCATCAGCTACGCCCGGTTCATGCGCTTCGAGGACGGTCTGCTGCGCGAGTTCTGGGGCGTTCGCGACGACGCGGCGCTCATGCGGCAGCTCACGGAGGAGTGAGCTCGGGGGATTCATCCGATCAGGTACACGAGGCCCCGCCCCTGCCCGGCGGCGCGTTCGGTGAATTTCCTGGCGGTGTCGAGGTAGGTGCACAGCGTCGATCGGGTGTTCCTGAACCGGGACTCGGATGTGTTCCCCGTGCCGAACCGCGCGGTGATCTCGGCGTCCGTGAGTGCTGCGAGGTCGCGTGCGATGACGCCGGTCTCGTCCGGGGCGATGGCCCTGATCCATGGGTGCCAGCAGGACCAGCCCTCATCGGCGCAGTAGCTGACCTCTCCCTCGAACATGCGGTGGCACGGGCGCGGGTGCTCGCGCCCATCAGAGGCGGTCAGTTGCTGGAAATCGGGCCACATCTTGTCCAGGTACAGCATGTCGGGCTGTTCATCCGGCGGGGTGAGCCATGCATCGGCGAACGGATCGACTGACAGCGCGGCTCCGGGATTCCGGAGGACCTGGTCGATGTCTTCGGCAGGCCATGTGTATGCGTAGTATCTGATTCCCATGGGCACCATGCTGGTGCACATGCCATCGGCCGTGGGCCGGGCGGCCGCGATTGTGGACAACCCGGGGCGCAGCGTGCGTCGGTGGCGGTCCAGTGGATGCCGCGGCCCCTCGAGCAGGGCGGCCCCGTCCTGCTGGATGCGCCCGTGCTGGCGACGCGGCGTCGTGGTAGCGTCCTAGTGCAATGACTCGGGGCGCCACCGCCGGTGGCTGAGATGAGACCCGTCGAACCTGATCCAGTTAGTACTGGCGAAGGGAATGTCCGATGCGGCTTCCGCGCATCGGCCGGTGGTTCCGACCATCCGGCCGGGCCGCGGCGATGCCTCCCGACGTGCCCTCGCCACCAGCAGAAGGGCGCGCACATGAGCACCATCGAAACCACCACCGGCCGGCAGGCGCCGGCCCTCGCGGACCAGACGGTCCTCGTCACCGGCGGCGCGCGCGGCCTGGGCCGCACCATCACCGAGGCCTTCCTCCGCCAGGGGGCGAAGGTCGCCGTCGGCTACCACGAGAGCCGCGAGGCGGCCGAGCAGCTCGCCGCCGATCATCCGGGCCGCGTCGTCGCCGCCCGGGCGGACGTCCGCGACCGGGCCCAGGTCGATGCGCTCGTCGCCCGCGCCAACGAGGCGTTCGGCTCTCCCGTGTCGACGGTGGTCAACAACGCCCTCGTCGGCTTCTCCTTCAACGGCGACGCCCGGTCCCACGCGCACGAGATCGGCTACGGGGAGTTCGCGGACCAGTTCGCGGGAACCATCCAGGGGGCGGTGAACGTCGTCCAGGCCGCTCTGCCCGGCTTCGAACAGCTCGGGTCCGGCCGCGTGATCAACGTCGGGACGAACCTCTTCCAGCACCCCGTGGTCCCGTACCACGACTACACGGCGGCCAAGGCGGCCCTGCTGTCGCTCACGCGCACGTTCGCCGACGACCTGGGGCCGCGCGGCATCCGCGTGAACATGGTCAGCGGCGGGCTCCTGCGCACGACCGACGCCAGCGCGGCCACGCCCGAGCCGGTCTTCGACGCGATCGCCGAGTCCACGCCGCTGCGGTCGGTGACGACGCCGGCGGAGTTCGCCGACGCCGTCCTCTTCTTCGCCTCGCCCTGGGCGCGGGCGGCCACGGGCCAGAACCTCGTGATCGACGGCGGGCTGGTGAAGAACTGATGGCCCCAGGGAACGACGGCGGGGCCCGGCAGGTGCACCTGAACCTGTTCGCGCACGGGTGCGGACACCACGCCGCGGCCTGGCGCGCGCCGGCGTCGAGCGTGGACCGCCTGGGGGACATCGGCTACTGGGAGCAGCTCGCGCGGACGGCTGAACGGGGGCTCTTCGACGCGATCTTCCTCGCCGACGGGCAGTCGGCGGGACTCGACGGGATCGACCGCGGACCGCGGTGGTTCCTCGAACCGATCACGACCCTCACCGCGCTGGCCCGGGCGACGGAGCGGATCGGCCTGGTCACCACGGTCTCCAGCACGTTCTGGAACCCCTTCAATGCGGCCCGGCAGCTCGCGAGCCTCGACCACATCTCCGCGGGGCGGGCCGGAGTGAACGTGGTGACCTCGATGACCGACGCGGAGGCGCACAACCACTCCATGGCCGGGCTCCCCGGCCACGAGGAGCGGTACGCCCGGGCGGCGGAGTTCGTCACCGTCCTCTCCGGCCTCTGGGACTCGTGGCCGGCGGAGTCGATCGTCGCCGACCGCTCCGGAACCTACACCGACGCCGGGCAGCTGAACCCGATCGACCACCGCGGCCGGTACTTCGACGTCGCCGGGCCGCTCAACGTCCCGCAGCCGCCCCAGGGCCGCCCGGTGGTGTTCCAGGCGGGCGCCTCGGAGCCCGGGCGCGACCTCGCGGCCCGGTGCGCCGAGGGCATCTACGCGGTCGCCTGGGATCTGGAGTCGGCGCGCGCGTACCGCCGGGACATCCGGTCCCGGGTGGCCGAGCATGGCCGCGACCCCGACGGCGTGGCGGTCATGCCCGGCCTCGTCACCTACGTCGCGTCCTCCGAGCAGGAGGCGAAGGAGATCCAGCGCGGGCTCAACGAGCTGCTGCCGGTCGAGGACTCGCTGCGCCAGCTGGCGTTCTTCGTCGGCGCCGACACCTCGGGCTGGGAGCTCGACGCCCCGGTTCCGGACCTGCCGCCGCTGGAGGAGTTCAGGGGCCCGCAGGGCCGCTACGCCACGGTGCTGCGCATCATCGAGAGCACGCGGCCGACCGTGCGCGAGCTCCTCGGCTACCTGGCCGCCGGCGGCGGGCACGCCACGTTCATCGGCACCCCGGAGCAGATCGCGGACGAGATCGAGCGGTGGGTCGACGGCGGGGGAGCCGACGGCTTCAACCTGATGCCGCCGTCGTTGCCGGAGGGCATCGACGACTTCGTGGACCTCGTGGTCCCGGTCCTGCAGGAGCGCGGCCGGTTCCGCCGGGCCTACGAGGGGCGCACGCTCCGCTCACACCTGCTCGGGTAGCCGGCCGGCCGGATCGGGGCGCCGGGCGGCGCGCACCCGGACCGCCACTCCCGCAGGCACGCGGCACCCGTAAGCTGTCCGAATGAATGAGAAAGCGCAACGCGAGCGGCTCGGCCACAACGATCTGGACATCGAGGACGCGCTGCTGGACGAGGCCGTCACGACCGTCGCCGAGGGGTCGGCGCGGCTGAACCGCAGGTGGCCCGAGCTCATCGTCACCGGGTTCTTCGGCGGTGTCGACGTCGGACTGGGCATCCTGGCGATGATCCTCGTCAAGCAGGCGACGGGCTCGGACATTCTCGCCGGCATGGCCTTCGGAGTCGGCCTGCTCGCGCTCAAGCTCGCCCATTCCGAGCTCTTCACGGAGGAGTTCCTGCTCCCGCTCAACGCGGTCATCGCCGGCCAGGGCACCTGGCTGCAGCTCCTGCGGCTCTGGTCGGTCAGCCTCGTCACCAATCTGCTCGGCGGTCTCGGGTTCGGCTGGCTGATCGTGCTGGGGCTGCCCGACTACCACCGCACCATCATCGACACCGCGGTCGGCTACCTCGACCAGCCCTCGCTCCTGGTCATGATCGCGCTCGCGTTGCTGGCCGGCGCCACCATCACCCTTTCCACGCGGATGCAGCAGGGCACTTCCAACGACGTCGTCACCGCACTGACCTGCATGATCTCCGGCCTGCTGGTCATCGGGTTCGGGATGCTCCACGGTGCGCTCAACGCGATCGTCGTCTTCGCGGCCATGCTGGCGGGCGCGGACATCTCCGTCACCGACTTCCTCACCTGGTTCGCAATCGTCATCCCGTTCAACATGCTCGGCGGACTCCTCATCATCACTCTGCCGCGCATGGTCCGCACCCGCCGCATCCTCCGCGCCCTGCGCACCGGCACCGTCTCCCTCGAGGAACTCGAGCGGCAGGCCGGCTGAATCGTCCCCGCGGGGCGGGCGCGACACCGGCACCCGGGGAACTCACAGGTCCGGGCGGGAATGCGCGCGCCGGACGCGAGGTTGTGCCGGACATGCGAGCTATGACCTACAGCAACTACGGAACGCCCGAAACCCTGCAACTCTCCGATGTCCCGACGCCCCGCGTCGGCCCCGGTGCCGTGCTGATCCGCGTCGAACGCGCCGCGGTGAACCCGGTCGACTGGAAGCTCATGTCCGGAGGCCTCGACGGCATGCTCGACGCGGTCTTCCCGGTCGTCCCGGGCTGGGACGTGTCCGGCGTCGTCGAACAGGTCGGCCCCGACGTCCCGGAGTTCGCCCCGGGCGACCGGGTGGCCTCCTACGGCCGCAAGGACGTCGTCTCCGGCGGCACGTACGCCGAGTACGTCGCCCTGCCGGCGACGTCGGTGGCGCGCGTGCCGCGCGGGGTCTCGTACGACGACGCGGCCGGCCTGCCGCTCGCGGGCCTCACCGCCCAGCGCTCCCTGGAGACGCTCGAGCTGACCAGCGACGACACGCTGCTGATCCACGCCGCCTCCGGCGGCGTCGGCTTCCTGGCCGCCCAGCTGGCGGCCGAGATCGGCGCCACGGTGATCGGCACCGCGTCCGAGCGGAACCACGAGAAGCTGCGGGAGATCGGCGTCGTACCGGTGGCCTACGGCGAGGGCCTGGCCGACCGCGTCCGCGAGGCGGCGCCCGAGGGCGTCACGGCCGTCGCCGACTTCGTCGGGGGAGTGCTCCCGGAGACCCTCGCGGTCCTCGCCGAGGGCGGCCGGCACGTCTCGATCGCCGACCCGTCGGTGGAGCAGGACGGCGGGCACTGGGTCTGGGTCCGCCCGGATGGAGCGCGCCTGCAGGAGCTGCTGCAGAAGGTCGAGGCCGGTGCGCTCCGCGTCGACATCGACCGGACCTTCGCGCTGGCCGAGTCGGCCGCCGCGCTGGAGGCGAACCAGGCCGGAGCGAACGGGAAGATCCTCATCGACGCCACGCGCTGACATGACCCCGGGCCCCGCGGCGGGCGGTTGCGTCCGCCGCGGGCGGGACAGGTCCGGTCAGGGCCGGCGGGCCCGGATCTGCTCGGCCAGGATGTCCCCGTGGCCGGCGTGCCGGGCGAATTCGCGGATCATGTGCAGGTAGACGAACCGCAGCGTGACGGTCTTCTCCCGCCAGGTGAAGCGCTCGTCGAGGTCGTGCTCGGCGGCGATGTCCCGGGAGCGGGCGCACGCGGCGGCGAAGTCGGCGCGCACGGAGCCGATCGTGTCGTCGGGGCCCAGCCGGAAGGTGTCGTCGACGGCGTCGGGCAGGCCGAGCGCGCGCCGGTCGCCGCCGCCGACGCGGTGGGCGAACCAGACGCGCTCGACGAAGGCCGCGTGCTTGACCAGTCCCAGGGGCGTCGTCAGGGAGGGGACCAGGCGCAGGCGGGCCTCGTCGTCGGAAAGGTCCTCGAGCAGGCCGTCGATCGCCTCCCGCTGGAGCTCCAGCATGCCCACGAGTGCGGCCTCTTCGCCGCCCAGATGCAGTTCCATGGCCTCATCCTAGGCGGATCCACCGGCGGCGGGAACACTTGACGGACGCGGATGGATCCGTGATGCTACTCACAACATACAACGTTGGAACCCATTGTCCGCGTCCAGAATATACAACGTTGTACTTGGTGGTGCCGCCACCGGCGCGGACGAGGAGGAGTACCCGTGAGACATCGCATCCACCTCGCAGCGGCCGCCGTGGCGGCCCTGACTCTCTCCGTCGCGTCCCCTGCCGCGACGGCCGCGCCCCCGCAGCCCGCGCCACCCGCGGCGCCCGCGCTCACCGACGTCGAGGTCCACGACCCGTCCTATGTGGAGGCCGACGGCGAGCACTGGGTCTTCGGTTCCCACCTCGCGGCCGCCAGCACCGGGGACTTCATGGAGTGGGAGCAGCGGGCCAACCACGTCACGCCGGAGAACCCGCTCTTCGACGACGTCACGACCGAACTGGCGGAGACCTTCGAGTGGGCGGAGACGGACACGCTCTGGGCGCCGGACGTCATCCAGCTCGCCGACGGCCGCTACTACATGTATTACAACGCGTGCCGGGGCGATTCTCCGCGCTCGGCCATGGGCGTCGCCGTCGCGGACGATGTCGACGGGCCCTACCGGGACCTCGGCATCATCCTGCGCTCCGGCCACCGCGACGGCGAGGGCATGAGTGCCGACGGCACGGCCTACGACGGGCGCGTCCACCCCAACGCCGTCGACCCGGACGTCTTCTACGACCACGAGGGCGACCTCTGGATGACCTACGGCTCCTATTCCGGGGGCATCTTCAGCCTCGAGTTGGACCCGGAGACCGGGATGCCGCTGCCGGACCAGGGCTACGGCACCCACCTGACCGGCGGGAACCACAGCCGGATCGAGGGGGCTTCGATCATGCCGGACGCCGCATCCGGCGACTACTACATGTTCCTCTCCTTCGGCGGACTGGACGCGGACGGCGGCTACAACATGCGGGTCGCCCGCTCCGGGAGCCCGGAGGGCCCCTACTACGACGCCGCGGGCAACGACATGCGCGAGGCGCGCTCGGACGCCAGCCTGCCCCTCTTCGACGACGCGTCGATCGAGCCCTACGGCACCAAACTGATGGGAAGCTACCTCTTCCAGCGCCAGGACGGGGATCCGGGCGCCGGTCCCGGGGACGGCTACGTCTCGCCGGGGCACAACACGACCTACGTGGACCCCGAGACAGGTCGGATGCTGCTGATCTTCCACTCGCGGTTCCCCGGGCAGGGCGAGCGCCACAACGTGCGCGTGAACCAGATGTTCTTCAACTCCGCGGGCTGGCCGGTCGTCGCGCCCTACCGGTTCGCCGGCGGCGAGCTGGAGCACGTGCGCCGGGGCGAGGCCGTCGGCCGGTACCGGATGATCGACCACGGCAAGGCGATCACGGCCGAGGCCGCACAGGCACGCGACGTGAGTCTGAACCGCAACGGCACCGTCACCGGGGCGGTCGAGGGCCGCTGGCGGCTCTACGACCGGAACCGCGCGATGCTGACCGTGGGCGGCGAGGCCTACGACGGCCGCTTCGCCCGCCAGTGGGACCCGGTGTCCGAGGCGTGGGTCATGACCTTCACGGTCCAGTCGGAGGCCGGCGTCTCGCTGTGGGGCAGTGCAGACCACGCGGCCCGGTGATCTCCGAGAACTCCCCCTGGATCGCGGTTGAAAGTAAAAGTAATTCTCCGACCGCGGCGTTTATCGAGTGGTGGTGATGATGGGAAGCGGCGCCATCGGTTCGCCTGTTCTTAACCGCGTATTTGATTTCCCGGAATTGGCCGTTCCGCATGGCGTGGTCGGCCGGGAGACGACCCGTGCTCGGCAGCTCGGAGCAGTGACTAGTGGTTTCGCTGCGTCGCCGATCCTCGCGCGTCCCTCCCGGGCGGCGATCGAAGAGTTGCTCAAGAAAAACACGCGACTTCATTCTGACGTGTGAAAACCCTTGTGGTGCGTCCAATTACTTCTTAGGCTCAAAGGGAACATAGCGACTCGGCTCCCGGCCGGTTCGCCTGAGGTGGGAGGAGAAAAGTCATGGAATCAAACTTCCTGGGTGACATCGATTGGGGGTCGATGCTCCTGAAGGTCGTCTTCGCGATCGTCATCCTGATCGTCACGTGGATTATCGCGAAGGCCGTCAAGTGGGCCATCAGCAAGGCGGTTGGCAAGATTCCCGCGCTGCAGAAGCAGGGAAACGACGGGCAGCAGGTCGGTGAGTCCATCGGTCAGATCGCATCGCTCCTGGTGTGGCTGTTCGGACTGATCGCCATCCTGCAGCTCTTCAACCTCGACCAGGTCCTCTCGCCGCTGCAGGGTCTGCTCGGCGGGATCTTCGGGTTCCTGCCGAACCTCATCGGCGCCGCATTCATCTTCTTCATCGGCTTCGTCATCGCCAAGATCGTGCGCCAGCTGGTACAGACGGCGCTCGGCACGGTCGATCTCACCAAGCTGACGAGCAAGTTCAAGTCGAAGGATGCCGAGCCCGTCGACCCCCAGGAGGCCAACGCCAAGGTCTCCTCGCTCGTGGGCAACCTCCTCTTCGGCATCATCATCATCGTGGTCGCCATCGCGGCTCTGCAGGTCCTGGGCATCGCAGCCATCTCGCAACCGGCCGAGCAGATGCTCTCGATGTTCCTCGAGGCCATCCCGGCCATCATCGCCGCCGGCATCCTACTGACCATCGGCGTCGTCATCGCCTCGTTCCTCGGCAAGCTGCTCGAGGAGCTGCTGCGCGGAGTCGGCACGGACCGCGCCATCGGCGGTCTCGGCGTCGTCCCGGCGGGCACTAGCGTCTCCGGCGTGATCAGCAAGATCGTCCAGGTCGCGATCGTGATCTTCTTCGCGATCATGGCCACCCAGCTGCTGGGCTTCCCGGCGATCACGAACATCCTCAACGAGATCCTGGAGCTGGGCGGCAACGTCCTCTTCGGCGGCGTCATCATCGCGGCCGGCTTCCTGATCGCGAAGCTGATCGGGAAGTTCGTCACGAACGACCTGGCGTCCAAGGTGCTGCGCTACTCGGCCATCGCGCTGTTCGTCGCGATGGGCCTGCGCTACATGGGCCTCGCCGACTCCATCATCAACCTCGCCTTCGGCGCGGTCGTCATCGGCGGTGCCCTGGCCGCGGCCCTGGCCTTCGGCCTCGGCGGTCGCGACGCAGCCGCCAGGACGCTGAGCAAGGTCGATCTGGAAACGGACACCCCGGGCGCCACCCCGGGCGGAACGGTTCCAGGCGGCACCGTGCCGGGCGGCACCGCGCCGGGCGGGCCGACGACCGGCGGCAACACGGGTGGTCTGCACTCGAGCTGACGCTCCAGTCCACGGCCGGGACGTTCCGGCCGTCATGAACGGCGGGTGGCCCG
The DNA here is from genome assembly GCF_014651715.1 of Zhihengliuella salsuginis. Classification (GTDB taxonomy): domain Bacteria; phylum Actinomycetota; class Actinomycetes; order Actinomycetales; family Micrococcaceae; genus Zhihengliuella; species Zhihengliuella salsuginis. Next base: position 91,096 of record NZ_BMXK01000004.1, on the reverse strand, counting down.
GCGACGCGAAAGCGCCGCCGGGCCACCCGCCGTCGTCGTGCCCGTGCCGATTGGGGCGGTTGCGACGGCGGGTGTGCCAGGAGACCGCCGGGCGATCGGCCTCCAGACGGGGAGACTGCAGGCCGTCTAGGCCACAGGGCGGAGGAAGTCAAAGCCGATCTGCGCGTCCGCTCCCACCCGCGCGCACGGCGCGCTGGAGGCAGCTGGTCGGGGATCGGAACCCGGCGACGCGCCGACCGATTGAAAATTCTCTGTCTCCTCTCGCGGATCCCAGTAGTGGCGCGGGGGAGTGATTGGGTTTAGCCAACCTGAAGCACATCCTTGATTTCTCGCGGATGCACGCGCATGCCCGGATTCAGGGGCCGGAAGTGACGAACGTAACTAAATGTTGCGAGTCGGTAACGTTCGGATCGGCGGTTCGAAAGTTTATATTCAAGAAACGTTTCACGGACTACTCTTTCTCGTGTGAGGTACGCCACGCACGTCGGGTGCGGGGCGCAGTGGTTGGACCGGCGCAAGCCGGAACGACTCGTACAAACGACATGTGATTCACATGCAGACACAAGGAGGCGGAATGCGTCTGAAGCGTATTTCCAAGGCGGTTGCCGCAGGAGCGATCCTGGGGCTGGCCCTGAGCGCGTGCGCACCCGAGGGGGCGTCGAACGGTGACGGTAACGGAGGCGGGGACTCCGGGGTCAGCCAGTCCATTTCGGTGTCGGTGGGACCGAACGAGTTCATCAGCTACAACGGCTTCACACCGGAGTCCTACAGCACGTACAACTCGTCCATCGTCGATCGGACGCAGGCCGGCTTCGCCAGCTTCGGCACCGAGGGCGAGATCATCCCCAACGAGGACCTCGGCTCCTACGAGCTGGTGAGCGAGGACCCGATGGTCGTCGAGTACACCATCTCCGACGACGCCGTCTGGTCCGACGGGACGCCCATCACGGTCGCCGACGCGGTCCTCGCATGGGCGGTCCAGAACCCGAATCTCGCGGTCGACGACGAAGCGCTCTTCAACTCCGTCTCCGCCGATCTCGGCGACGAGGTGCCCGAGGGGCCGCAAGGTGATCCGAGCGGGAAGTCGTTCACGGTCGAATTCGCCGCACCGAACCCCGACTGGGAGATCCAGACGTGGATGCTGCACCCGGCGCACGTCGTCGCGGAGCAGGGCGGGCTGACCACCGAGGAGTTCGTCCAGGCCGCACGCGACGGCGATGCCGACGCGCTCGCCGACGCCGCGGAGTTCTGGAACACCGGGTGGCACACGGACCCGGGCATGCTCCCGGACGAGGCGCAGGTCCCGGTCAGCGGCCCCTACAAGTTCGGGTCATGGGAGGCGGGCCAGTCCTTGACCCTCGTGCCCAACGAGAACTACTACGGCGAGCCCGCCCAGAACGACGAACTCGTCTTCCGCTTCGTCGACCAGGGCGCCATGGTGCAGGCCCTCGACAACGCGGACCTCGACGTCATCGCCCCGCAGCCGACCGTCGATACCCTGAGCCAGCTCGAGGGTCTCGGCGACGCCGTGACCATCCACCAGCGCGACACCATGACGTGGGAGCACCTCGACTTCAACTTCGTCGACGGCGCCCTGTTCGCTGACAACCTCGAGCTCCGCAAGGCGTTCGCGATGTGCGTTCCGCGCCAGCAGATCGTCGAGAACCTCATCCAGCCGATCAACCCGGAGGCCCAGGTCCTCAACGCACGCGAGGTGTTCCCCTTCCAGGAGAACTACGAGGAGGTCGTCTCCGCGTCGTACGACGGGCAGTACGACGAGGTCGACATCGAGGGCGCCAAGGAGATCATCGCGGCGGAAGGGGCCGAGGGCACCGAGGTCCGCATCGGCTACTCGGCACCGAACCCCCGCCGCGCCGACCAGGTCGCCATGATCAAGTCCTCCTGCGATGAAGCAGGGTTCGAGATCACCGACGCCGGCAACGCCGACTTCTTCCAGCCGGGCGGCACGCAGGAGCGCGGCGACTACGAGGTGGCGCTCTTCGCCTGGGCCGGATCCGGCCAGATCACCTCCGGCGAGAACATCTACGCCACGGGCAAGCCGCAGAACTACGGCGAGTACTCGAACCCGGAGGTCGACGAGGCCTGGTCCAACCTGGCCACGTCGCTCGACGAGTCGGTCCACATGGAGGAGACGAAGAACATCGAGAAGCTGCTCTGGGATGACCTGTTCGGCATCCCGGTGTTCGCCCACCCGGGACTCGATGCCTCTGCTGCCGACATCGAGAACGTCGAAGGCACAGCGACCCAGGACGGCATCGTCTGGAACGCCGAAACCTGGCACCGCGCCGAGTAACAGCTAGGTAGCCGTCCGACAGGAACGGGGCCCGGCGCGCAGAGCGCCGGGCCCCGCCCCCTGCCCGGCCGCCCGCTTGGGGGCGGCGACGGGTTCGAAAGGAACCATAAGCAGTGCTTAAATTCATCCTTCGCAGGCTCGGCGCCGCGCTCGTGATTCTCTTCGGCGCCTCCGTCCTGCTCTACGTCCTCGTCATCAACTCCGGCGACCCGCTCAGTGACCTGCGGGAGAGCAACGCGGACAACCGCGAGTACTTGATGCAGCAGCGGATCGACAACATGAATCTCGATCTGCCGTGGTACCAGCGGTACTGGTCGTGGCTCACCGGCGTCGGCAAGTGCTTCGCCCTCCAGTGCGATCTCGGCACGAACCGATCGGGCGTGTCCATCAACAGTCTGCTCGAGCTGGCCGCCTCCTCGACGCTCCGGCTGGTCCTCCTGGCGACTCTGCTGGCGCTAGTCTTCGGCATCTCCATCGGTATCCTGACCGCCGTCCGCCAGTACTCGGGGTTGGACTACGGCGTGACGTTCGCGACGTTCCTGTTCTTCTCGCTGCCGGTCTTCTGGGCGGCGGTGCTCCTGAAGGAGTACATGGCCATCGGCTACAACGACTGGGTGAGGGAGCCGGATTTCGGCCCGGTCCAGATCATCGTCATAGCAGTCATCGCCGGATTCCTGATGCAGGTCTTCCTCGCCGGCAGCATGCGGCGGCGGATCATCACGTTCGCCGTGACGGCAGGGTTCTTCGCCGCGGCACTGCCGAGCCTCACCGCGCTCGAGTACTTCCGGAATCCGCAGCTCGGCTACATCGGCGTGGCCGTCCTGACCTTCGCGGTGGCCCTCAGCGCCACGGCGATGGCCGTCGGGGTCAAGAACCGGAAGGTCCTCTACCCCGCACTCATCACGGCAGCGCTCGTCTCCGTGGTCCAAGTCGCTCTGTACAACGTCTTCGTCTACTACATGAACTGGTTCATCATGATCGGAGGACTCGCGCTGGCCGCGGCCATCCCGTGGTTCATCGGACGGTCGATGGGCGGCCGCTACAAGGGGATCGCCGCAGGTGTCAGCGTCGCCACCGGCGTCATCGGCGCCGGCCTGACCGTCGTCGACCACGTGTTCCGCGCCTGGCCGGGGTTCCTCGGCATGAAGCCGCGTCCCATCGCCACGATCGGGTCGCAGACCCCGAACTTCGGTGGCGACTTCTGGCAGACCATGCTGGACCAGGGAACGCAGCTCCTGCTGCCGACCATCCTGCTGACGATCATCTCCCTCGCCAGCTACAGCCGCTACACGCGTGCATCCATGCTGGAGGTCTCCAGCCAGGACTACATCCGGACGGCCCGCTCGAAGGGCCTGCCGGAGCGGACGGTCATCTTCCGCCACGCGTTCCGCAACGCGCTCATCCCGATCGCCACGATCGCCGCTTTCGACTTCGCTGCTCTGATCGGCGGCGCGGTCATCACGGAACAGGTCTTCGGCTGGAAGGGGATGGGCGAGCTGTTCCAGACCGGACTGAGGGAAGTCGACCCGAACCCGGTGATGGCCTTCTTCCTCATCACCGGCACGGCGGCCATCCTGTTCAACCTGCTGGCGGACATCTTCTATGCCATCATCGACCCGAGGATCAGGGTATGAGCACCATGAACGACCAGAAAACGCCCTCGTCGGGGGACGTGTACTCGCTCGCCGAGGCCGAGGACGCCCGGCTCATCAAGGAGGACGCGGAGTCCCTGTCCCAAGGACAGCTGATCCGACGCCGGTTCCTTCACCACAAGGCCGCCATGGTCTCGGTCGGCGTCCTGGTTTTCATCACCGTGATGGCCTTCTCCTCGATCGGATTCGCCGGGCTGCCGGGATGGTGGGGCAAGACGTACCTGGACGCCGGGACCGTGATCGACGGCGGCCGGCCGACTCTGAGCCTCATCCCCACCTGGCTCGGAGGCGACGGGATCCGCTGGGGCGAATACCCCTTCGGACAGGAGAACACGGGCAAGGACTACTTTGCGCTCGTGATGCGCGGAACGCAGAAGTCGATCCTCATCGCCGTGATCGTCGGAGCCGTGGCGACCTGCATCGGAGCCATCATCGGCGCCGTGGCCGGCTACTTCCGCGGCTGGGTCGATTCGATCCTGATGCGCGTGACCGACCTGTTCATCGTCATCCCGCTGCTGGTCCTGGCCGCCGTTCTCGGCCAGATCGCCGGCAACCTGGGCAGTTCGATCGTCTATCTGGCCCTCGTGCTGGGACTGGTGACCTGGACCGGGCTGGCACGACTCGTCCGCGGCGAGATCCTCTCCCTGCGCGAACGCGAGTTCGTCTCGGCGGCCCAGTCGATGGGTTCCTCCTCCGGACGCATCATCTTCAAGCACCTGCTGCCGAACACGATCGGCGTCATCGTCGTGAACGCGACCTTCGCCATCGCGGGCGCCATCCTGCTTGAGACGTCACTGAGCTACCTCGGCTTCGGCGTCGTGGCGCCGGAGTCATCGCTCGGGCTGCTCATCAGCGAGTACCAGAACTCGTTCACGAACCGCCCGTGGTTGTTCTGGTGGCCGGGCGTCATCATCGTCGCGATCGCCCTGAGCGTGAACTTCATCGGCGACGGGCTCCGCGACGCGTTCGACCCGCGGCAGACGCAGAAGCGCAGCAAGAAGAGGAAAGCGAAGGCCAACGCATGAAGACACCGAGCGAGAACCCCGCGGCGCCGGTCCTGAGCTTCGCCGACCTCAGTGTCACTTTCGACACCGAATTCGGGGATGTCGACGCCGTCAAGAAGCTCAGCCTGGATGTGAAGCCCGGCGAAGTCGTCGCCCTCGTCGGCGAGTCCGGTTCCGGCAAGTCCGTCACCTCGACGGCCGCCATGGGCCTGTTGCCCCACAATGCGCACATCACCGGAGCGGCCAGCGTGGGCGAGAGCAACGTCGTCGGCCTGCCCGAAGAGCAGGTCCGCCGCCTGCGGGCGACCAATGTCGCCATGGTCTTCCAAGAGCCCATGACGGCGCTGAACCCCGTGCTATCGGTCGAACGGCAGATGACCGAGGCGCTGGAGCTGCACGACCTCGCCTACGGTCAGGACGCCGTCGACCGGGCCGTCGAGCTGCTCGAGCAGGTGGGCATCCCGGATCCGAAGCGGCGCATCAAGCAGTATCCGCACCAGTTCTCGGGCGGCCAGCGGCAGCGGATCGTGATCGCGATGGCGATCTCGTGCAACCCCGACATCATCATCGCCGACGAGCCGACGACCGCCCTCGACGTGACCGTCCAGGCCGAGATCCTCGACCTGCTCCGCCGTCTGAAGGACGATCTGGGAACGGGAATCCTGTTGATCACGCACAACATGGGCGTCGTCGCCGACATGGCCGACCGCGTTGCCGTGATGTTCCGGGGCGACCTGGTGGAGACGGGAACGGTCGAAGACGTGCTGACCAAGCCGCAGCACCCCTACACTCAGAAGCTCCTCGAGGCGGTACCGCGGCTGCGGCACGCCGACGAGGCGCTGGCGAGCGCAGGCAGGAGCGGGGCGGCCGAGGCGGATCGACGGCTCGTGCTCGAGGCGAAGAACCTCGTGCTCGAGTACGACATGCGCGGGCACAAGTTCCGGGCGGTCGAGGACGTGTCCTTCGACGTGGCCAGCAATGAGATCCTCGGCATCGTCGGCGAATCCGGGTCGGGCAAGTCGACCATCGCGAAGGCCGTTCTCGGGCTGCTGCCCGTTGCCAGCGGGACGCTGTCCGTTCAGGGCGAGGACCTCGTCACGCTGCCGCCGAAGAAGGCCAAGGCCGTGCGCCGGCGGATCGGCGTGGTTTTCCAGGATCCGGCCGCGTCGTTGAACCCGCGCTTCCCGATCGGCGACTGCATCACCGAGCCCATGGTCATCCACCGGGTCGGCACCCGCAAGGAGCGGCTGGACCGCGCAGCCGAGCTGTTGGACGCTGTCCGGCTGCCGCGCACCGTCCTGAACCGCTACCCGCACGAGCTCTCCGGGGGACAGCGCCAACGCATCTCCATCGCCCGCGCGCTGACGCTCAAGCCCGAACTCCTGATCGCGGACGAGCCGACGTCGGCGCTCGACGTCTCGGTCCAGGCCTCGGTGCTGGAGATGATCGCCGAGCTCCAGGCCGAGTACGAGTTCGCCTGCCTGTTCGTCAGCCACGATCTCGCCGTCGTCGACCTGCTGGCGCACCACGTGGTCGTCATGAAGGACGGGCGCACGGTCGAGCAGGGGCCGACGTCGACCGTGCTGCACGCGCCGCAGGAGGACTACACGAAGCGGCTGCTCGCGGCGGCACCCGTGCCGCACCCGGGCGAGCAGCGCGACCGCCGGGAGGCCCGCCGCAAGCTGCTGCGCGAGCAGGGTCTGCGCATCGACTGACCGGCCTCGCCGACGGCGCATCGGGCTTCGATTTCGAAGCGCGGTGCGCCGTCGGCGTCTTCACCAGTTAGACTGGTGGTGTCTGGGCCTTTGCGCGCCCGCTCCCTCTACTTGAAGCGAGTAATTTACGCATGTCAGAAACCATCACCCGACGCGAAGACCTGCGCAACGTCGCTATCGTTGCGCACGTTGACCACGGCAAAACCACACTCGTTGACGCGATGCTGGCGCAGACGGGCGCCTTCTCCTCTCACGGCGAGACGGAAGATCGCGTGATGGACTCGGGCGAGTTGGAGCGCGAGAAGGGCATCACGATCCTCGCCAAGAACACCACGGTGTTCTACTCCGGCCCCGCGGCCAAGGGCGAGAACCTCCTCATCAACGTCATCGACACACCCGGCCACGCCGACTTCGGCGGAGAGGTCGAGCGCGGCCTGTCCATGGTCGACGGTGTCGTCCTGCTCGTCGACGCCTCCGAGGGTCCGCTGCCGCAGACCCGCTTCGTGCTGCGCAAGGCGCTGGCCGCCAAGCTGCCGGTGATCCTCGTCGTGAACAAGACCGACCGCCCGGATGCCCGCATCGACGGCGTCGTCGCCGACTCGATGGACCTCCTGCTGGGCCTGGCCTCGGATCTCTCGGAAGAGGTTCCGGACCTGGACCTGGACTCCGTGCTGGACCTGCCGGTCGTCTTCGCCTCCGGCAAGGCCGGCCGCGCCTCGACCAACCAGCCGGGCGACGGCGAGCTGCCGGACAGCGAGGACCTCGAGCCGCTGTTCGAGACCATCCTCAAGCACGTCCCGGCCCCCGCCTACGACGAGAGCGAGGTCCTGCAGGCGCACGTCACCAACCTCGACGCCTCGCCGTTCCTCGGCCGTCTGGCGCTGCTGCGCATCTTCAACGGCACCCTGAAGAAGGGCCAGCAGGTCGCCTGGGCCCGCCAGGACGGCCAGCTGAAGAACGTGAAGATCACCGAGCTTCTGGCGACCAAGGGCCTCAACCGCGTCCCCGCCGAATCGGCCGGGCCGGGCGAGATCGTCGCCGTCGCCGGCATCGAGGACATCATGATCGGCGAGACCCTCACCGACGCCGAGAACCCGAAGCCGCTGCCGCTCATCACCGTCGACGACCCGGCCATCTCGATGACCGTCGGCATCAACACCTCCCCGCTGGCCGGCAAGGTCAAGGGCGCCAAGGTCACGGCGCGCCAGGTCAAGGACCGCCTCGACAAGGAACTCATCGGCAACGTCTCGATCAAGGTCCTGCCGACCGAGCGCCCGGATGCGTGGGAGGTGCAGGGCCGCGGCGAGCTGGCGCTGGCCATCCTCGTCGAGCAGATGCGCCGCGAGGGCTTCGAGCTGACCGTCGGCAAGCCGCAGGTCGTCACCCGCGAGGTCGACGGCAAGGTCCACGAGCCGATGGAGCGCATGACCATCGACGTCCCGGAGGAGTTCCTCGGCGCGGTCACGCAGCTGATGGCCTCCCGCAAGGGCCGCATGGAGTCCATGACGAACCACGGCACCGGCTGGGTCCGGATGGAGTTCGTGGTTCCGGCGCGCGGCCTGATCGGCTTCCGCACCAGGTTCCTGACCGAGACCCGAGGCGCGGGCATCGCCGCCTCGATAGCAGAGGGCTACGAGGCGTGGGCCGGTCCGATCGAGTACCGGACCAACGGCTCCATGGTCGCCGACCGCGCCGGCGTCGTGACCCCGTTCGCGATGATCAACCTGCAGGAGCGCGGCTCGTTCTTCGTGAAGCCGACCTCCGAGGTGTACGAGGGCATGATCGTCGGCGAGAACTCGCGCGCCGACGACATGGACGTCAACATCACCAAGGAGAAGAAGCTGACCAACATGCGCTCTGCCGCTGCGGACACCTTCGAGAACCTGACCCCGCCGAAGATCCTGACCCTCGAGGAGTCCCTCGAGTTCGCCCGCGAGGACGAGTGCGTCGAGGTCACGCCGGAGGCCATCCGCATCCGCAAGGTGCTGCTGCAGGCCAACGAGCGCACCAAGGCGAATCGCGCCCGCGCCCGCTCCTGAGCGCCCGCGCACTACGACGACGCCCCGTCGCCCTCGGTTCACCCCGACGGCGGCGGGGCGTCGTCGTGCCCGCGGACGTCGGCCGAGCCCTCTCGGGGCCGCGTAGACTGGCTCCAGCCCTCTCACAGCCACCGGAAGGACCCATGTCGCAGCAGCAGACCAGCAAGCCCTCCAGCGCACAGTACGGAACCGTCGTCGGCGGCATCTCCGCCGTCGTCGCCGGCCTCCTCACCGCGCTGATCGGGACGGTACTGCACGGGCAGATCCTCTACGTGGGCGACACGCCCGTGACGTGGGGCGCCGTGGCGGCACTCGTGCTGGCCACCGGCTTCTTCACGCTGGCCGCGACCTACTCGGAGAAGATCTGGGCGGCGGCGCTGGCCGGAACGCTGGCCTACGGCGTCGTGGCGCTGGTCTCGTTCGACTCCGAGAACTGGCTGATCGTCCCGTGGAGCGGCCGCGAGTTCATGTTCGGGCCGGCCCTCGCGGGCTCGGTGTGGACCTTCGGGCTGGTCGCCGCGACGGTCGTCGCCCTGTTCGTCTCCGCAGGGGTCCTGCGCCGGAGTCGCTAGCCGGTCAGTTGGCGGTCTGGTCGAGGTGGTGGGCCAGGAAGAGCGACGTGGCCACGCCGTCGTCGTCGGCCGGGCGCATCGCGTACTCGGAGAGCAGGCCCTTGATCCGCTCGAGAAGCTCGCGCTGGTCCTCCTCGGTGAGTTTGAGACCGATGCGCATCACCTGGATCTCGTCGGGTGCGAGCCCGTCGATCTCCTGCAGGAACGTGTCCACGAGGACCGGGGCGGCATCCGGGATCTTCGTGCCCCAGGACATGCGCGTGGCCCGGTAGGGGACCTCCTTGGCGCCGCGGTTGCCGCGGCGCGTCTCACCGGCCTCCAGGAACCCGTTGGTCAGCAGCGTGCGCACGTGGTGCAGGCTGGTGGCCGGGTTGATCTCGAGCAGGTCGGCGATCTCCTTGTTGGTGCGCGCCTTGTGCAGGCAGAGCCTGAGGATGCGCAGTCGCAGCGGCGAACTCAGGGCGCGTGCGCGGGCCTGGAGTTCCTCGTCTGTTGCGGCGTTGGCGGATGACATGCCGTCAAGCATACGGGACAACGGGGGAGTGATTGGTGTTTTCAAACCGCAGATGAAGCGGTCGTCACGGCCTGGGGCGCCGCCGAGCGGGTGGCGGCGGAACGCGCTTCGCGTGGGTGATGTCCGCCAGCGGGACCTGCACGGGTCCGGAACGGGTCTCGATCGTCGCGATCCCGGCCCCGTCGCCGTCCTGGTGCAGCCCCGTGAAGGTGCCCAGGGCGTCCGAGAGTTTCGGTCCGGAGTCGGAGCCGGACGCGGGGAGCCGGTAGCGGACGACGATTCGTTCGCCTTCGGGCAGGTCGTCAAACGAGCGGATGGTCACATTAGGTAGCCTACCGTCACACCAGGAGACCGAATACCGCACCGGTACTCAGGGACTAAGCTGGTACCTAGTCGTTCGCGCCCGGCATCGAACCGCGGGGCGGCGGCGCCAGCTTCGAGAACACAGACCAGTAGGAAGGCAGCGGGTTCAGTGACCTACATCATCGCCCAGCCGTGCGTGGACGTGAAAGACAAGGCCTGCATCGACGAATGCCCCGTCGACTGCATCTACGAGGGCGACCGTTCGCTGTACATCCATCCGGACGAGTGCGTCGACTGCGGCGCCTGCGAGCCCGTCTGCCCGGTCGAGGCCATCTACTACGAGGACGACGTCCCCGACGAGTGGTCCGACTACTACAAGGCCAACGTCGAGTTCTTCGACGAGATCGGGTCCCCGGGAGGTGCGGCGAAGATGGGCAACACCGGAACGGACCACCCCATCATCTCCTCGCTTCCGCCGCAGAACCAGGACTGACCGCGTGCTGACCCTGCCGGACTACCCCTGGGAGGCGCTGCGCCCCTACCGCGAGCAGGCCGCGCGGCACCCGGGCGGGACGGTGGACCTGTCCATCGGCACGCCCGTCGACCCGACGCCGGACGTCATCCAGGAGGCCCTGAGGTCCGCCGCCGACGCCCCCGGGTATCCGACGACGCACGGCACGGAGGCGCTGCGCGAGGCCGTCGTGGACTGGTTCGCGCGACGCCGCCGGGTGCCGGACCTGGACCCCGCGTTCGTCATGCCCACGGTCGGCTCCAAGGAGCTCGTCGCGTGGCTGCCGCTCCTGCTCGGCCTGGGGGAGGGCGACGTCGTAGTGCGCCCCGTGGTCGCCTACCCGACCTACGACATCGGCGCGCAGCTCACCGGCGCGACGTCGGTCGCTGCCGACTCCCTGCGGGATCTGGACGACGACGTCCGCGCGCGCGTGAAGCTCGTCTGGGTGAACTCGCCGGGCAACCCGACCGGCATCGTCCGCTCCGCCGAGTCGCTGGCGGAGACCGTCGCCGACGCCCGCGCGATCGGCGCCGTCGTGGCGTCCGACGAGTGCTACTCGGAACTCGGGTGGGGGCAGTGGGAGGACGGCGTGCCCGGTCTGCTGGAGGACGCGGTCAGCGGCGGCGACCACACGGACCTGTTGGCCGTGTACTCGATGTCCAAGCAGTCGAACGTGGCCGGCTACCGCGCCGCCTTCGTCGCCGGCGCGCCCAACCTGCTGCCGAGCCTGGTCAACAACCGCAAGCACGCGGGCATGATCGTCCCCTACCCGGTCCAGGAGGCCATGCGCGTCGGGCTCGCCGACGAGGCGCACGTGCAGGTCCAGAAGGACCTGTACCGCGGACGCCGCGAACGCCTGATCCCCGCGCTCGAGGCCTTCGGTCTGCGCATCGACCACTCGCAGGCGGGTCTCTACCTCTGGTGCACGGCGGGCGAGGACACGTGGGCGACGGTCGGGCGGCTCGCGGAGCTCGGTATCGTCGTCGGCCCCGGGAGCTTCTACGGCGAGGCCGGCGAGGGCTACGTGCGGGTCGCCTTGACGGCCCCGGACGAGCGCGTCGACGCCGCCACTGCACGGCTCGTCGAAGCTGTCAAGGGGTCATAAAGCCGAGCCTCGATTAGATATGTTGTGGGCCGTGCCGGTACCGTGTTGCCTGATTATCGCTGAGGCGCAATCGCGTTGACGCTCGATCCACCTTCACTCCGAACCAAGGAGAGGTTATGACGGAACAGAATTCTGCGCGCCTGTCATTCGACGGCGCCGACCTGGAGCTGCCGGTCGTACCGGCCGTCGAGGGCAACGCGGGCTTCGACATCGCACCGATGCTCAAGACCACGGGCAACGTCACCTACGACCCCGGCTTCATGAACACCGCGGCCACCAAGTCCGAGATCACGTACATCGACGGCGACGCGGGCATCCTGCGCTACCGCGGCTATCCGATCGAGCAGCTGGCGCAGAAGTCGAGCTTCCTCGAGACCAGCTACCTGCTCATCTACGGCGAGCTGCCGACGACTGCAGAGCTGGAGGCGTTCGACGAGAAGATCCGCCGCCACACGCTGCTGCACGAGGAGCTCAAGGGCTTCTTCGGCGGCTTCCCGCGCGAGGCCCACCCGATGCCGGTGCTGTCCTCGGCCGTGTCCGCGCTGTCCACCTGGTACCAGGACTCGCTGGATCCGTTCGACGAGGAGCAGGTCGAGCTGTCGACCATCCGCCTCCTCGCCAAGATGCCGGTCATCGCCGCCTACGCGCACAAGAAGTCCGTGGGCCAGGCGCTGCTCTACCCGGACAACTCGCACAACCTGGTCGAGAACTTCATGCGGCTCACCTTCGGCATCGCCGCCGAGCCGTACGACATGGATCCGGACCTGGTCAAGGCGCTGGACCTGCTGCTCATCCTGCACGCCGACCACGAGCAGAACTGCTCCACGGCGACTGTGCGACTCGTGGGCTCCTCGAACGCCAACATGTTCGCATCCGTCTCCGCGGGCATCAACGCCCTCTTCGGCCCGGCGCACGGCGGTGCCAACGAGGCCGTGCTCAAGATGCTGCGCCACATCCAGTCCGAGGGCATCTCGCCCGAGGAGTACATGGAGAAGGTCAAGCGCAAGGAGGACGGCGTCCGCCTGATGGGCTTCGGCCACCGCGTGTACAAGAACTACGACCCGCGCGCGAAGCTGATCAAGGAGACCGCCCACGAGATCCTCGGCAAGCTCGGGGGCAACGACGAACTGCTCGACATCGCGATGCGCCTCGAAGAGAAGGCCCTGGCCGACGACTACTTCATCGAGCGCAAGCTCTACCCGAACGTCGACTTCTACACCGGCCTCATCTACAAGGCGATGGGCTTCCCGGAGCAGATGTTCACGGTCCTGTTCGCCATCGGCCGCCTGCCGGGCTGGATCGCCCAGTGGCGCGAGATGATGACGGACCCCAAACTGAAGATCGGCCGCCCGCGCCAGCTCTACGTGGGCCACGCGGAACGGACCTACCCGGGCCTGTAGAGGCCGGCGGAGGCCACCGGCACGAACGGCGACGGAGGGTACATGAGTACCCGCCGTCGCCGTTCAGGGTTTAAACTGGTGGTGTGGGGCCCACGTCAGCGCTACGGTTGGTCTCACAGATAGCCGATGCGCACGAGTGATGGGCGGTTGCAGTGTTCGAACGCTCCGGTCCGGGCTGGCAGGTATCCGCCCGCAGTCACATGAGCATGCTGATCGCCCTGTACATCCGCGATCTCGCCGGGATCCGCAATGCCACGCCCGCGCTCTACGACACGCCGCAGACCCCGTTGCTCAGCCCGCTGAACCCGCCCGTGAAGCCGCGTGCGGCCGACGAGATCTCCCGCGCCGAGTTCGCGGAGCTGTGCCAGGAGTGGCACCAGTGGTGGCGGCGCATCGTCACCAGGTACGACCTCGACGGGTCGCCCGCCGAGTCGGAGTCGCCCGAGCCGGGGCTGCTCGGGCAGCCGCACTTCAGCGCCTACAGTTCCTCGCCCTCGCTGCAGCGGTTGATCCGCGCCCACTACGGCGCGGCGACGGACTGGGCGCATGAGAGGCGGCGCGAGTACAACTCGTTGAGCCGCGAACACGTCGCGGCGGGCCGCCGCCAGGTCGTGGAGTCGCTGGTGGAGGAACGCTCGATGGAGACCGGGCCGACGAGCGAGATCACCCTGAACATGATCGAACTGCCGCTGGCCGAGCGGCGGGCGTGGCTCGTGGGGGAGCGGACCGTGATCCTCAGCCAGGAGCTCGTGCACGACGAGCGCCTGCTGCGCAGCTACCTCGAGCCGATGATCCGCTTCATCGGCTAGGACTGCGGGGCGGAGGCGACGGTGACCACGACATGGCCGTCGGTGGTGCTGCCCTGGACCCAGCTGTTCTCGGCACGGTTCCAGATCAAGCCTGCGAAGGCCACGGACTCGATGTTCTCGCTTCCCGCCCGGGCCACCGCCCACTGGGCGATGGACCAGCCGGTGCGCTGCGTGAGCTCGTTCGACTCGACGAGGCCGGACGACGCGTGCGTCGGGATGCTGATCCGACGCCCCTCCACGCTCGCCTGGGCGGCGAGCAGCGGGCTGTGCTGCTCGGCCAGCTGGGAGCGGACGGTCTCGGGGTCGCCGGCCTCCTCGGCGCGGCGCAGAGTGCAGTTGAGCGAGGCCGGCGAGTAGCCCGTCAGCGCCGAGGCGAAGGCGCGCGCCGTCGGCTCGTGCTTGCCGTACGCCTCGGGGAAGGCACTGCGCTGGACCTTCTGCGCCGCCTCGGTGATGCGCATCGACGCGTAGTCGAACGTCTCGAGCTCGGCGTAGAACCGGTTGGCCGCGTAGAGGGGATCCATGACCTGTTCCTCGGTGCCCCAGCCCTGCGAGGGGCGCTGCTGGAACAGGCCGCGGGAATCCGGGCCGGCGTCGTCTCCGTAGTCGATGTTGCGCAGCTTGGACTCCTGCATCGAGGTGGCGATGCCGATCGTGGCTGCCCGGGCGCGGAGGCCGCGCTCGACGGAGACGGCGGCGATCAGCGCCGCATTCGCCGCCTGATCGGGCGCGAGCGTCTGCCGCTCGGAATCGATGAAGGCGGTGCACTGCTCGCGGACCAGGAACTGGGAGTCGTCGACCACGCGGGAGACGCCGTAGATGCCGGCCGCGACGACGGCGACGCTCAGGGCCAAGGTGGCGAAGGTCCTGAAACGCCGCCGCTGTCGTCGTGCTGCCATGGACTAGTTGGCGTGCAGCGCGGAGTTGAGCTCGACCGTCTGGCCCTCGCGCGGCAGGGCTTCGACGGCGCCGGACGTGGAGTTGCGGCGGAAGAGCAGGTTCGGGACCCCCGAGAGGTCGAGGGCCTTGACGACCTTGTCGCCGAGGGTGACGCGCGTGCCCGCGGTGACGTAGAGGCCGGCCTCGACCACGCAGTCGTCGCCGACCGAGATGCCGACGCCGGCGTTGGCACCGAGGAGGACCCGCTCGCCGATGACGATCTTCTCCTTGCCGCCGCCGGAGAGGGTGCCCATGATGGAGGCGCCGCCGCCGACGTCGGACCCGTTGCCCACGACGACGGATGCGGAGATGCGGCCCTCGACCATGGAGTTGCCGAGCGTGCCGGCGTTGAAGTTCACGAAGCCCTCGTGCATGACCGTGGTGCCCTCGGCGAGGTGGGCGCCGAGGCGGACGCGGCCGGCGTCGCCGATGCGCACGCCGGAGGGCACGACGTAGTCGACCATGCGCGGGAACTTGTCGATGCCGAACACCGTGACGGTTCCGCGGCGGCGCAGCTTGAGCCGGGTCAGCTCGAAGCCCTCGACCTGGCAGGGGCCGAAGTTCGTCCAGACGACGTTGGTCAGCAGACCGAACACGCCGTCGAGGTTGATCGTGTTCGGAGCGGCCAGGCGGGAGGAGAGCAGGTGCAGGCGCAGCCAGGCGTCGGCCGTGGACGTCGGCGCCGAATCGAGATCGGCCTCGACGGCGACGACCTCCTGGCGGGTTCCCCGGTCGGCGTCTTCGGCCGCGGCGGCGGTCAGGTCGGCGCTGATGTCCTGTGCGTCGTCGAGGGCGCCCAGCGCGGGGGCGGGGAACCAGGCGTCGAGAACGGAGCCGTCGGCCGCGAGCGTGGCCAGACCGTAGCCGGCGGCCACGCGTACGTCGGTCTTTCGGGCAGAGGAGGGCTGAGTGGTAGCAGAAGTCATTTGACCATCGTAGCGGCGACGACCGGCGATAGGCTGGTCAGGTGACTAACGATAAAGAGGCAACCGACGACGTCGCAGCGCTGCCCGCGGCCCTGGACCTGGGGCACGACGTGGTGGCACTGACCGAACAGCTGATCAACATCGAATCGGTCTCCGATTTCGAGACCCCGATCGCGGACGCCGTCGAGGCGGCGCTGACGCGTCTGCCGCACCTGAGCGTGCACCGGGACGGCGACTCGATCATCGCGCGGACCGGGCTCGGGCGCAGCGAGCGGATCATCCTCGCCGGGCACCTCGACACGGTGCCGTTGCCGACGACGCCCGGCTCCCGTGGCACCGTCCCGGCGACCTGGGAGAAGGGCGAGGACGGCGAGGACGTGCTCTACGGCCGCGGGACGACCGACATGAAGGGCGGCGTGGCCGTGCAGCTCGCGCTGGCCGCCGCGCTGACGGAGCCGAACCGCGATGTGACCTACGTGTTCTACGACCACGAGGAGGTCGAGGGGCACAAGTCCGGCCTGGGTCGGCTGTACCGCAACAACCCCGAGCTGCTCGGCGGCGACTTCGCGATCCTGCTGGAACCGACCGACGGGACGGTCGAGGGAGGCTGCAACGGCACCATCCGTTTCCGCGTGACCACCCGGGGCAAAGCCGCGCACTCGGCCCGCGCGTGGATGGGGGAGAACGCGATCCACGGCATGGCCGACGTCCTGACCCGCCTGGCCGTGTACCGGCCGGTGACGGTGAATGTCGACGGGCTGGCTTTCCGGGAGTCGCTCAACGCGGTGAAGGTCAGCGGCGGCATCGCCGGCAACGTCATCCCGGACCACTGCGAGGCGGAGATCAACTACCGCTTCGCCCCCGACAAGGACCCGGACGGCGCCGAAGAGTACATCCGCGCCCTGCTGCCGGGCTACGAGCTGGAGCGCACCGACGCCGCCGCCGGCGCACGTCCCGGACTGAACCACCCGGCCGCCGCGGCCTTCGTGGAGACGGTCGGCCAGGTGCCGAAGCCGAAGTACGGGTGGACCGACGTCGCGCGCTTCTCGGCTGCCGGCGTGCCCGCCGTCAACTTCGGTCCGGGCGACGCCTTGCTGGCCCACTCGGACGACGAGCACGTCTCCGCCAACGCGATCCGGGCCTGCTACGGCTCCCTCTACGAATGGTTGACTGCTCAGCAGTGACCTGGCTGCGCATGCACGAGAGGGCGATGCCCGCGCGGTCTGCCGTCCGATCGCGCGGGCATCGCCCTAGGGGGCAGTAAGGGACTACTTGTTCGGCCCTGTGATTCCAGGTGCCTCGGGCATCATCAGCCCGGTATCGCCGGCGTCCTCGTCCTCGGTCGCGTCGGCTTTGGCCCGTCGGCGGGCGACCCGCGTCGAGACCCACTGCGCCAGCGATGTCAGCGCGAAGTTGATCACGATGAAGATCACGGCGACGACGAGGAGCGCCTGGAACACGTTGGCGTTGCCCGTGCCCAGGAGCCTGCCGTTGAAGAGCAGCTCGTTGTAGTTGATGATGTAGCCCAGCGCCGAGTCCTTGAGGATGACCACGAACTGGCCGAGCAGGGCCGGCATCATCGCCACGAGGGCCTGGGGCACTTCGATGAAGCGCAACGACTGGCCGCGGGTCAGGCCGATCGCGATGCCGGCCTCGCGCTGGCCCTTGGGCAGCCCGTGCACGCCGGAGCGGATGAGCTCCGCGACGACCGAGCCGTTGTAGAGGGTCAGGGCCAGGACGACGGCCACGAAGGGGGCGTCGCCCGACGGGACGATGCCCATGCGACCGAAGAAGATCCAGAAGAAGATCATCATCAGCAGCACCGGGACGGAGCGGAAGAACTCCACCACGATGGAACTGAGCACATTGACGACCTTGTTGTGGGCCAGTCGCCCCATGCCGAAGACGAAGCCGAACACCATGGACGTGGCAATCGCGATCGCGGCCGCCTTCAGGGTGTTGAGCAGGCCGGGCAGGATGTAGTTCGCCCACGTTCCAGACTGTGTGAAGGAGACCCACTTGGCCGCGTCCAGCTGGCCGTAGTCCCCGAGGACCTTGACCACCCAGACCAAGAAACCGATGAAGGCCAGGGCCGCCACGATGTTGAGGATGGTGATGCGCCGCCGGGCCTTGGGGCCGGGCGCGTCGAACAGTACTGATCCGCTCATCGTGACACCGCCAGTTTCTTGGAAGCCCAGGTCGTGAGGAGGCCGACGGGGATGACGACGATCACGAAGAAGACGGCGACGGTCAGGAAGACCAGGATGCCGACGTCGGGTCGGAACTCGATCATCGTCTTCATCAGGCCGGAGATCTCAGCCACGGAACCGGCCGTTGCAACGGTCGAGTTCTTGATCAGCGCGATCAGCACGTTGCCGATGGGGGCGATAGAGCCACGGAACGCCTGAGGCAGGATGACGATCTTCGCCGCGGGCAGGAAGCTGAGGCCGATGGCGCGTGCCGCCTCCGCCTGCCCCAGGGGGACCGTGTTGACTCCGGAGCGGATCGCCTCGCAGAAGAACGCCGCGTGGTAGATCGTCAGGCCGACGATCGCGATCCGGAAGAAGTTCAGGTTGAAGTCCGAGGCCAGGCTGACCTGGAAGACGCCGAAGAGGACCAGGACGCCGAAGGTCAGGATGATGGTCAGCGGGGTGTTGCGGAAGATGTTGACGTAGGCGGTCCCGACCCAGCGGAGGCTGGGGACCGGGGAGATCCGCATGACGGCCAGCAGCGTGCCGAGGGCGAAAGCTGCGATGGCCGCCCAGAAGGTCAACTGCATGTTGGTCCAGAAGGTGGACAACATCTGTCCGCCGTAGGTTTCCCAGAGGGAAAGGTAGGCATCCACGGCCTAGCTCCTTTGCGGTGGTGGTGTGACGCGAACCGGCGGCCCGGCTGTCGCCCGGCCGCCGGTTCGCGATCACCTGCCGAAGACTATGCGCAGGCGTCCGGTTCCGGCGGGTTGACCTCGGAGTTCGGCTCGTAGCCGGTGCCGTCGGTGTTGGACTTCAGCGCCTCTTCCCAAGCGCCATCGTCGATCATCTTGGTGATGGCCTCGTTGATGGCCTCGCAGTTCTCGCTCTCCTTGTTGAGGCCGACGCCGTAGCGCTCCTCGGAGAACGTGTTGCCGACGACCTTGAACTTGCCCTGGTTGGCCTCCGTGGCGGCCAGGCCGGCCAGAATGATGTCATCCGTGGTCACCGCGTCGATGTTCCCGGTCTCCATCAGGCCGAGGCAGTCGGCGTAGCCGCCCTGCTCGACGAGGTTGATGCCGGGGTGCAGCTCCTTGAGCTTGGTGGCCGAGGTGGACCCGGTGACGGAACAGAGGTTCTTGCCCTCGAGATCCTCGGGGCCGGAGATCTCGCTCTCGTCCTCGCGGACGAGCAGATCCTGGCCGGCGATGAAGTACGGGCCCGCGAAGGCGACGCGCTCGGCGCGCTCGTCGGTGATCGAGTAGGTCGCGAAGATCATGTCCACGCCGTTGGTCTCGAGCAGCGTCTCGCGGTTGGCGGACGGAGCGGAGACCCATTCGATCTGGTCTTCGGAGTAGCCGAGCTCGCCGGCCACGTACTTTGCGACGTCGACGTCGAAGCCCGTGTAGGAGTCGCCCTCCTTGAAACCGAGACCGGGCTGATCGAACTTGATGCCGATCTTCACACCCTCGCCTCCGCCTTCGCCCTCGGAGCCGCCGCCACCCTCCTCGGTGGAACCACCGCAGGCGGACAGTGCCAGTGCTGCGACGGCGGCCATGCCGGCCATCGCGACGCTTCTCTTACGCATGTTCTTCTCCTTGATTCGGGTGCCAGTAGCTGGCTGAGATGTCGATGATGGGGTGGTCAGTTGGTGATCAGCTTGCCGAGGAAGTCCTTGGCGCGGTCCGACTGCGGGTTCGTGAAGAAGTCCTCGGGCTTGGCCTCCTCGACGATCGCGCCATCGGACATGAAGACCACCCGGTGGGCGGCCTTGCGGGCGAAGCCCATCTCGTGGGTCACGACGATCATCGTCATGCCCTCCTCGGCGAGCTCCACCATGGTGTCGAGGACCTCCTGGATCATCTCCGGATCGAGGGCCGACGTCGGCTCGTCGAACAGCATGACCTTCGGCTTCATCGCCAGGGCCCGTGCGATGGCGACGCGCTGCTGCTGGCCGCCCGAGAGCTGCGCCGGCAGCTTGTCCTTCTGGTTGGCGACGCCCACGCGCGTGAGCAGCTTCATCGCCAGTTTGTCGGCCTCGGCCTTCTTCATCCCCTTGACCTTGATCGGGCCGAGCGTGACGTTCTCGAGGATCGATTTGTGGGCGAAGAGGTTGAAGGACTGGAACACCATTCCGACGTCGGCGCGCAGCTGCGCGAGCGGCTTGCCCTCCGCGGGGAGCCGGGTGCCGTCGATGTAGATGTCGCCGTCGTCGATCGTCTCGAGCCGGTTGATCGTGCGGCACAGCGTCGACTTGCCGGAGCCGGAGGGCCCCAGGACCACGACGACCTCCCCGCGCGTGACTTCGAGCTCGATGTCCTGGAGCACGTGCAGCGCACCGTAGTGCTTGTTGACCTTGTCCATGCGGACAACTGGCGTCTCGCCGGACCCGGAACCGGACTGGGTTTCTTTCATGCAAACGACATTACTTGATGTTGCCCGCGTCACAAGGGGCGATCGGCTATAAATGGGGAAAATTTAATCGGTTCGCAACGCAATACGACCCCGTAGGAACGAAGGGGCATAGGCTGGAGGCATGGGAAGCGACCACATTTCTTCGACCAGCTTCGATGCGCTGCCGGACCCCGCGAGGCGCAAGGGCTCCGTGGTTCTGCGCCGCGAGCAGGCGAAGATCCGGCAGGCCGACGAGTTCCTCTTCGAGGCGCCGCGCGATACGAAGTTCGTGCATTCGGACCCGTGGCGCGTGCTGCGGATCCAGAGCGAGTTCATCGAGGGCTTCGGGACGCTGGCCGAGCTGGGCCCCACCATCTGCGTCTTCGGCTCCGCGCGCACCCACCGCGGCAGCGAGGAGTACGGGCAGGCGGAGTACATCGCCCGGCTCCTCGTCGAGCAGGGCTACGCGGTGATGACCGGCGGCGGGCCGGGCGCCATGGAGGCGGCCAACAAGGGAGCGGTGGAAGCCGGCGGCACGTCCGTGGGCCTGGGCATCGAGCTGCCCTTCGAGACCGGCCTGAACGAATGGGTCGACCTGGGCATCAACTTCCGGTACTTCTTCGCCCGCAAGACCATGTTCCTCAAGTACTCGCAGGGCTTCATCGTCCTGCCCGGCGGATTCGGGACGCTGGACGAGCTGTTCGAGGCGCTCACGCTGGTCCAGACCCAGAAGGTCACCAACTTCCCGATCGTCCTCTTCGGCACGACGTTCTGGGGTCCCCTGGTGGACTGGATCAGGAACACCCTGATCGCCCAGGGCACCGTGTCCAGCAGCGACATCGACCTCTTCCACCTCACCGACGACCCCGAGGAGGCGGTGAAGTGGGCGACCGCCTACCGCCCCGAGGTCCCGACCGGGCCCGGGGAGGCGTAGGACCGCCGTGGAGTACGTCCTGCTGTTCCTCGCGATCGCCGTCCTGGGGGCGACGGTGTTCCTGGTCGTGGGCCGCGGCGGCGCGCGGCTGCCGACCCAGGGCCTGGGGGAGGCGACGACGTCGCTGCCGCCCGTGCTGCTCCCGGAGCAGCCGCGCGCGGCCGACGTGCGCGATGTCCGTTTCTCCCTGGGACTGCGCGGGTACCGCTGCGACCAGGTCGACGAGGTGGTGGATTCGCTCGCCGGCGAGATCGAGAGGCTGCGCGGAGAACTTGACCGGGTGCGGGATCCGGGGATCGGCGAACGCGGTCCGGGGCTCTGAGCAGGGCTTCCGGGCGTGTCGTGTCGCGCTGTGATTAGCGCCACGGGGCGATCTTGGGAATAATATGAAACGCAGGTTGAAAGCATCGGACGCCCTCGGGGCCGGTGCTGCCGGCCGCACCGCTTGGCGGGGCCGCAGGGGTTCCGTTTGTCGAGGAAGGATGACAGCACCAATGGCTGCGATGAAACCGCGTACGGGCGACGGACCCATGGAAGTGACCAAAGAGGGCCGGAGCCTGATCATGCGGGTCCCGATCGATGGGGGCGGACGCCTCGTGGTGGAGCTGAACGCCGCGGAAGCGGCGGAGTTGAAGGCCTGCCTCGTCGGCGTCACCGACTGATCCACACCACATTTTCTCTTAACGACGGCGGCGGCCGGGTCGGGATTCCCGGCCCGGCCGCCGCTTTCGGCGACGCCGGTGCGGCTAGCGTTTGACGGCGAGGAACAGCCCCGTGCCGGTGGGCACCAGGGCGCTGACGACGTCGTCGTTCTCGCGGAGCAGGCGGCCGGCCTGGCGGGCCGCGACGGTGGAGGACTGGCGCACGGCCGGCAGCGGGACCTTGTCCGCGTCGAGCGCGTCGTGCAGCACGAGCATCCCGCCCGGGCGCAGCAGACGCAGGCCGTGCTCCACGTAGTCCACGACGGACGGCTTGTCGGCGTCGATGAACACGAAGTCGTACGCGGACGTCGTCAGGCGCGGCAGCACGTCGCGGGCGCGCCCGGAGATGGTGCGCGTGCGGCTGGCGGGGACGCCGAGCTCCACGTAGGCCTGACGCGCCGCGGAGAGGTGGTCCACGTCGACGTCGATCGTCGTGAAGACGGTCTGGGCCGAGAAGCCGCGCAGCAGGCTGACCCCGGAGACGCCCACACCGGCGCCGATCTCGACGGCGGTGCGCGCGCCTGAGTTCGCTGCGAGGACCGTCAGCAGGGCGGCCGCCCCCGTGCCGACCGGGGTGACGCCGAGCTCGTGTCCGCGCTCGCGGGCGCGTGCGAGCACGTCGTCCTCCAGTGGCAGGGCCTCGGCGTAGGACCAGCTGCTGTGCTTGTCGGTGCTCATCTGGTGGCGATTTTCCTTCGGTGGGCGGGTGGTGCGAACCCACCCAGTCTAGCGCCGGATCTTCAGGGGCTTGCGGTGTGCTGTACAGCGATTTCACAGGCAGTTCTGCCACCATTGAAGTCGTGAAACGATCACCAGCCCCGTCCGAACCCGCGGCCCAGCAGGCCGCCGAGTCCTCGGAATCTGTCCCCAGCTGGGAGTCCATCGTTGAGGATCACTCGTCGAAGGTCTACCGGCTGGCCTACCGCCTGACCGGAAACGCCTACGACGCCGAGGACCTCACCCAGGAGACCTTCGTCCGCGTCTTCCGCTCGCTGGACACCTTCACCCCCGGGACGCTCGGCGGGTGGCTCCACCGCATCACCACCAATCTCTTCCTGGACCAGGCCCGCCGCAAATCCCGCATCAGGTTCGACGCCCTCGCGGACGACGCCGAGTCCCGCCTGGCCGGCCGCGAGCCGGGCCCGGAGCGGGTCTTCGAGCACAACAACCTGGACATCGACGTGCAGCAGGCGCTGGACACGCTCCCGGCCGACTTCCGCGCCGCCGTCGTCCTCTGCGACCTCGAGGGGCTCTCCTACGAAGAGGTCTCCGCGTCGCTGGGCATCAAGCTCGGCACGGTCAGGTCCCGCATCCACCGCGGCCGCGCGATGCTGCGGGTGCGCCTGGCACACCGGAACCCGGCGCGCCCGAAGACCCCGACGATGTCTCTGCCACGCGTGACGCGCGCGGTGTCGTAGCGGTCGGTCTATGCACACAATGCGTCGATGGCTTGATGCCTACGTGCTCGGGGAACTGAGCGAGAGGCAGGCCGAGCGGTTCGAATCCCACGTGGCGCGGTGCGCCGACTGCCGTGTGGAGCTCGAGCAGCATCGACGCCGCGCCACCCGCGCGGCCCGGTACACCTCGGCCCTGCCGGTGGTCTCCGCCCGCCCGGGTGAGCGCCGGGCCGGCCAGCCCGGATCCGCCTACGCCGTCGCCGTCGGTGCCGATACGGGGCCGAACGACACCGTCAGCGGGACTCCGCGCGCCGCGTGGACGCCCGAGGGCAGGAGCTTCTGGCGGGAGGCGGTTCCCGTGATCGCCGTCCTGGCAGTGTGCGGCCTCCTGGCCGTTTTCCTGTCCACCGCGTGGGCTCTCGGCGGCGGGAACGCGAGCAGCCGCTCCGCGGCCCCGGTCACCGCGGAGTGGGACGAGACCGGGCGCGAGCTCTCCACCCAGACCGTCACGGACCTGCGTCGCGCCGGATGGAACCTGCCGAGCCTGAACATGGTC
Source organism: Zhihengliuella salsuginis (assembly GCF_014651715.1). Lineage (GTDB taxonomy): Bacteria > Actinomycetota > Actinomycetes > Actinomycetales > Micrococcaceae > Zhihengliuella > Zhihengliuella salsuginis. Next base: position 67,122 of record NZ_BMXK01000004.1, on the reverse strand, counting down.
GGCTACCAGCTCGGTTCCGCCGTCGGATCCACCGTGGACGGCGTCCCGCGCGTCACCCTCACCTACGCCGGCCCCGCTGGCGACGTGGTGGTCAGCGAGCAGCGCAAGCTGGCGCCGGTCCTCGGCAGCGCGTCGGCACAGGTGCCGAACGGCGCAGCCGGGGAGGACGGCGCCGCCACGACACCGGGTTCCCCGGGCGGCCCGGCCCCGGCGGGCGCCCTGTCGGCGAGCGTCGGCGCAGACTCGTCGAACACGTCGCTGGTCGACACCGCGAACGCCGTCTACGAGGTGACCTTCCCCGCGGACGAGGCGGGCCGCGACGTCGTCGTCAACCGGATCATGCTCACCGAGAACTCCCAGCTCGAGCACGCGCCCGCCCAGCCGGACAGCGCCCTCGCGCGTCTGGGCAAGGGGCTGGCGCGCATGGGCGTCCTCGAAGTGGTCGACTGACGTGTTCGACTACGAATCCCTGGCCCGGAACAGGTAGTCTCTAGTACGTGTTCGGTATCAACGGCAGCGAGTTCGTCATCCTTGCGGTTCTGGCTGTCCTCATCCTCGGGCCAGACAAGCTCCCGGGCTATGCCCAGCAGCTGGCGGAGCTCGTCAAGAACGTGCGCAGGATGGCCCAGGGCGCCAAAGACCAGCTGCGTGACGAGGTCGGCGAGGAGATCACCGAGATCGAGTGGCGCAAGCTCGACCCGCGCCAGTACGACCCGCGCCGGATCATCAAAGAGGCCCTCCTCGACGACTTCGAGGACGCGGCCCGCGCCGCCCGGGAGACCCCGCAGGCACCCTCCACCCGCAAGTCCATCCCCGCCTCCACGCCGGCCGTGGCGCCGAGCCCGGCCCTGGGCGGCTCCGCGGCGGCAACCGGCGCCGCCGGCGTCGCGGCCGCGGGAATCGCCGGGACGGCAGCGGCCCTGCCGCGCCTGGCCGACGGCGAACAGGCGCCTTTCGACCTCGAGGCCACCTGACCGGCAGCCGGCGATGCATGGCCCCGCAGGACCTCCCGTCGCCGCACCGGCGACGGTTCAGGACGGCGTGACGTTCAGCGGCATCCCCGCCAGGCCCCGCGGGGTGTGCGTGAGCCGGCGGGCGATGGCGGCGATCTCCTGCGCCGCCGCCGACTCCGGGTCCGAGACCACCAGCGGTGTGCCGGCGTCCCCGCCCTCGCGCAGGCGCGGCTCCATCGGGACCGAGCCCAGGAGCGGGACGTCGGCATCGAGGCCCTCGGAGAGACGGCCGGCCAGCAGCGCGCCGCCCCCGGAGCCGAACGGCTCCATCCGGGATCCGTCCGGCAGCTCGAGCCACGACATGTTCTCCACGACGCCGACGACCTTCTGACCCGTGGTCGAGGCGACTGCTCCGGCGCGCTCGGCGACCTCGGCGGCCGCGGACTGCGGGGTCGTCACGACCAGCAGGCCCGACTCCGGCAGGAGCTGGGAGACCGAGATGGCGATGTCGCCCGTTCCGGGCGGCAGGTCCAGCAGCAGGACGTCCAGGTCCCCGAAGTGCACGTCCGTCAGGAACTGCTCGAGCGCCCGGTGGAGCATCGGGCCGCGCCAGACGACCGGCTGGTTGCCCTCGACGAACATGCCGATCGAGATGACCTTCACCCCGTGGGCCACCGGGGGCAGGATCATCTCGTCGACGCGGGTCGGCGCCTGCGTGATGCCCATCAGGGAGGGGACCGAGAACCCGTGGACGTCGGCATCGACGATCCCGACGCGGAGCCCCTCGGCTGCCATCGAGCAGGCCAGGTTCACGGTCAGGCTCGACTTGCCGACGCCGCCCTTGCCGCTGGCGACGCCGATGATCCGCGTGAGCGAATTCGGCTGGGTGAACGGGACCGTGCGCGACGTCAACTGGTCCTTGAGCGCTTTGCGCTGCTCCGGCGTCATCACGTCGAGCGTCACGTCCACGGAGTCGATGCCGTCGACGGCGGTGGCCGCGCGCGTCACATCGTCGACGATCGTGTTGCGCAGCGGGCAGCCGGCGATCGTGAGCAGCACGTCGACGGCGGCCGTGCCGTCGTCGTACGCGGTGGCATCCGCCACCATGCCGAGATCAGTGATCGGCCGTCGCAGCTCGGGGTCCTGCACGTGCGCGAGTGCGGCGTTCAGCCGCCGGGTCAGATCGGGGTTCGCGGGGGAAGTCACGTCTGGTGGGGTTCTCCGTTGTCGGTGTCGTTGCGGCCGGGCGAGACGGCGGGCAACTGGGTGGTCGCCTCGGAGAGGGTCTCCTTCTTCTTCCGCTTCCTGGTGCCGCGGCGCAGCCGGATCTCCTCGCCGTCCTGGGACTCGGCCAGCTCCTCGAGGACGCTGCGCAGCTCCGAGCGGACGAAGTCGCGGGTGGCGACGTCGCGCAGGGCGATGCGCAGGGCGGCGAGTTCGCGGGTGAGGTACTCGGTGTCGTGCAGGTTCCGTTCGCTCCGCTTCCGGTCCTCGGTGAGCGAGACCTTGTCGCGGTCGTCCTGGCGGTTCTGCGCCAGCAGGAGCAGCGGCGCAGCGTAGGAGGCCTGCAGCGAGAGCATGAGGGTCAGGGCGGTGAAGCCGAGCGCCGCCGAATCGAACCGCCAGGCCTGCGGGGCCACCGTGTTCCAGACCAGCCAGATGGCGCAGAAGACGGTCATGTAGACGAGGAACTGCGGGGTGCCCATGAAGCGGGCGAAGCCCTCCGTGGCGCGGCCGAACGCGTCCGGGTCGGGCCGCATGCGGGGGAACATGCGCGCCCGGGCGGCCATCGGGGTGTCGAGGGCTCGCCGGAGCCTGGGGTTTTCGGGCATGGTCACACCGCCTTCGGGTCGTCGTCGTGCGTGCGCCAGTCGTCGGGGAGCAGGTGGTCGAGGACGTCGTCGACCGTGACCGAGCCGACGAGCCGGCCCTGCTCGTTGACGACCGCCGCACTCGTGAGATTGTACGTGGCCAGCGTCCGGGCGACCTCGGCGACCGGCGACATGTCGTTGAGCGGCTCGAGGTCCGTGTCGATGATGCTGCCGAGCGACTCCGGCGGGGGAGTGCGCAACAGCGCCTGCAGGTGCACGACGCCGAGATAGCGGCCCGTGGGCGTCTCCAGCGGCGGGCGGCACACGTAGACGGCGCTGGCCGTCGCCGGGCTGAGCTCCTCCTGGCGGACGTAGGCGAGGGCCTCGGCCACGGTCGCCTCCGGCGGAAGGATGACCGGCACGGGGGTCATGAGCGAGCCGGCCGTGTCCTCCTCGTACTCGAGAAGCCGGCGCACGTCCTCGGCGTCGTCCGGTTCCATGAGCTGCAGGAGGGCCTCCTGCGCCTCGTCCGTCAGCTCGTTGAGGAGGTCGGCGGCGTCGTCCGGGTCCATCTCCTCGAGGACGTCGGCGGCGCGCTCCATGTCGAGGGCGGAGAGGATCTGCACCTGCTCCTCGTTGGGCAGCTCCTGCAGGACGACCGCCAGGCGGTCGTCCTGGAGCTCGGCCGCGACCTCGAGGCGGCGCTTGTCCGGCATCTCGTGCAGCGCCTCGGCGAAGTCGGCGGGCTTGAGCTCGTCGTGGGCCGCGACGAACTGGGTGGCCGCCTGCGGCTCGGAGTCGTTGATGTGCAGGATCTCGTTCCAGTCGACGACGATCCGCTCGCCGCGCGCCAGCCGCCGGAAGGGGCGGAAGCCCGTGTCGCGGCCGCCGCGGCGCACGTAGTACGCGGAGACGTGCCAGTCGCCGTTGCGCTGCTGGTCCAGCCCGATGTCCTCGATGATCCCGGCGCCCGAGCCGTCCTTGAACGTGACCTTCTGGTCGAAGAGCTCGCCGACCGCCAGGTGCTCGGCGCCGCGCTGCTGGAAGCGGCGCAGGTTGACGAGCCCGGAGCAGATGATCTGCCCGGCCTCGATGGCCTGCACGCGCGTCATGGGGACGAAGACGCGGCGCTTCCCCGGGACCTCGACGAGCAGGCCCACGGCCTGCGCGGGTCTCGAGACGCCGCGGTTGATCACGACGACGTCGCGCAGGCGCCCGAGGCGGTCTCCCAGCGGGTCGAAGACGTCGAGACCGAGCAGTCGGGCGACGAAGGCCTTGGTGGCGAGGTTGCTGCTCATCCCCCAAGGCTACTGCCTCGGAGGCCTCCGGAAGGGGGCCCGGGAAGCGTGGCGTCACGCGCGAAACGGTGCTTCCGGTTCACCGGCAGCGATACCGGGAGCCTTTTCATGTCATGGTCAGGAAAACACGGCAGAATGGAGTCATGTCCACTCCGTTCGGTGCTCCCAAGTCCAACAACGACCTGCTCTCGCTTCCCCGCGGCGAGGTCCTCGGCCGCTACGAGTCCTACCTCGACGCGCAGAAGGTCGTGGACTATCTCGCGGACCACGACTTCCCGGTCTCCAACGTCAGCATCATCGGCTGCGACCTCAAGAGCGTCGAGCGCGTGACCGCCAAGCTCTCCTACCCGCGCGTGGCGATGTCCGGCGCGGCGCAGGGCGCCATGTTCGGCATCTTCGTCGGCCTGCTGCTGAGCCTCTTCAACGAGGGCAACCCGCTCGGGCAGATCCTGTCCTCCGTCGCCCTCGGCATGGCCATCTGGATGATCGTGGGCGTCGTCGGCTACTCGTTCCGCCGCGGCAAGCGGGACTTCTCCTCCTCGAACCAGTTCCTGGCCGGCTACTACGACGTCGTCGTCGCCTTCGAGCAGGCGCCCGAGGCCCGCCGGCTCGCCTCGAGCCTGCCGATGAGCCAGGTGCAGGCCGGCAACGTCACCCCGGCGTGGGCGCCGCCACGCCAGGGGCAGGGCCCGTCCGCGGGATCGGCCGGTTCCGCGGCCCCCGCAGCCGCGCCGGCGCCGAAGCAGCAGGACCCGGAGAAGCCGGAGAAGCCGGCCGAGGACACTGGCGGTCGTCCCGGCTACGGCGACCTGCCGGACGGGCGCCCGCAGTTCGGCGTGCGCGTCGCGGCGCCCGTGCAGGACGGCGCGGAATCTGAGGCCGCTCCCTCGGAGGGCGCCCAGGACTCCGAGCGGACCGAGCCGGCCCAGGACGCCGACGGCGACAAGCGCGACTGAACCACCAGAGACGACGACGCCCGGCACCCGACGCGGAAACCGCGCCAGGTGCCGGGCGTCGTCGTACCCGGCGGGACCGTGGCTAGCCGGCCTGGACCTTGGCCATCCAGGCCTCGATCTGGTCCGGGGTGCGCGGCAGGTCGGCCGAGAGGTTCACGCAGCCGTCCTCGGTGACGAGCACGTCGTCCTCGAGGCGCACGCCGATGCCGCGGTACTCCTCGGGCACGGCCAGGTCCTCGTCCTTGAAGTAGAGGCCCGGCTCGATCGTGAAGACCATGCCCGGCTCCAGGATCCCGTCGAGGTACATGTCGCGCCTGGCCTGCGCGCAGTCGTGCACGTCCAGGCCCAGGTGGTGGCTGGTGCCGTGCGGCATCCAGCGGCGGTGCTGCTGGCCGGCGTCGGACAGCGCCTCCTCCAGCGAGACCGGCAGCAGACCCCAGGCGTCGAGGCGCTCGGCCAGGACCGTGATCGCGGCCGTGTGCAGGTCGCGGAACCGGGTGCCCGGCTTGGCGACGGCGAACGCGGCGTCCTGGGCGTCGACGATCGCCTGGTAGATCTTGCGCTGGATCTCCGTGTACTTGCCGTTGACGGGCATGGTGCGGGTGATGTCGGCGGTGTAGAGCGAATCCGCCTCCACGCCGGCGTCGACCAGGATCAGGTCGCCGGAGTTCACCTGGCCGGAGTTGCGCATCCAGTGCAGCACCGTGGCGTTGTTGCCGGAGGCGGCGATGGTGTCGTAGCCGAGGTCGTTGCCCTCCTCGCGGGCGCGGGCGAAGAACGCCCCCTCGACGACGCGCTCGCCGCGCTTGTGCTCGACCGCGCGCGGCAGGGCCGCGGCCACCTGGTGGAAGCCGTTCATGGTGGCGTCGACCGCGGCACGCATCTGCTCGACCTCCCACGCGTCCTTGACGAGGCGGAGCTCGGAGAGGGCCTCGGCGAGCTCGGCGTCGAGCTTGTCCGACTCCTCCAGGTCCACGCCGGTGTTGATGCGGGACGTGTCGACGAGGGCGTCGCAGTTCAGGTCGACGTCGCGCAGCAGGCGGATGCGCAGGCCGCCGAGGGCGGCGTTGCCGGCGTTCTCGGTGATCGCGTCCTCGAGCGCCTCGTCCATGTGCGCGGTCGGGATGCCCAGGCGGGCCTGCAGCTCCGGCAGGGTCGGGCGCTTGCCGATCCAGAACTCGCCGCTGCGCGAGCTGGAGTAGAACTCCTCGGTGTCGCGGCCGGCCATCGGGCGGAAGTACAGGGTCGCCCGGTGGTTTCCGCCGTCATCGCCGGAGCCTTCCTCGACCGGATCGAACACGAGCACCGCGTCGGGCTCGTGGTCCAGGCCCAGGCCCGTCATGTGGGCGAAGCCCGAGTGCGGGCGGAAGCGGTAGTCGGTGTCGTTGGATCGGACCTTCAGCGGCCCGGCCGGGACCACCAGGCGCTCGCCCGCGAACCGCCGCGACAGGCCGAGGCGGCGCTTCGCCGCGTATGGCGCGACGGCGTCCTCGGGCGGAAGCGACGTGTCCGCCGGCGCCCACTGGCTGGCCATGAATTCTTTGAATGCGTCCGACGACGGCCGCTGCGAACGGTTGTTCACGCGGTCCTCGAGCGGCTGGTCGGTCGCCGTGTTCGGCGTCTGGTTCGACGAGGTGTTGTTCTCTTCAGTCATCACCGACCCAGTGTCTCAAACAGTTCGCCGAGGCACCAATACCGGCGGCGCGACCGACCGCCGGCGGTCCACCGGCCGGACCGCCGCCGGTCGGACTAAGGTGGTGACATGCTGATCGACCTGCACACCCACTCGAGAGTCTCCGACGGCACCGAGTCGCCCCGCGCACTGGTGCGCTCGGCAGCGCAGGCCGGGCTCGACGTCGTCGCGCTGACCGACCACGACCAGACGGCGGGGTGGGCCGAGGCGGCCGAGGCGGCAGACGACTACGGCGTCGGCTTCGTGCCGGGGATGGAGATCTCCTGCAAGACCTCGACGGGGATCAGTGTGCACCTGCTCAGCTACCTGCACGACGCCGACGACCCCGGCCTGCTGGCCGAGGTCGACCGGGCGCGCGACTCGCGGGTGCTGCGCGCCCAGCGCATGGTCGAGCTGCTCGGCGAGGACTTCCCGATCTCGTGGGACCTCGTCCAGGAGCACACCGCGCACGGCGCGACGATCGGGCGGCCGCACATCGCCGACGCGCTCGTGGCCGCAGGGGTGGTGTCGACGCGGACCGAGGCGTTCGAATCGGTTCTGACCCCGCGCTCGCGCTACTACGTGGGGCACTACGCGCTGGAACCGGCGCACGCGGTGCGGCTCGTCCGCGCGGCCGGGGGAGTGCCCGTCTTCGCGCACCCCGTGGCCGCCGCGCGCGGCCGGGTGGTCGGCGACGAGGTGTTCGACGAGATGATCGCGGCCGGGCTGATGGGGCTCGAGATCGAGCACCGCGACAACCCCGGGCACGGCCGCGACGAGCTGCGCCGGATGGCCGCCGAGCACGGCCTGATCACCACCGGCTCGAGCGACTACCACGGCACCGGCAAGCCCAACCGGCTCGGGGAGAACACGACGACGCGGGAGAACCTGGCCCGGATCCTCGCGGCGGGCACCGGGGCCGACCCGGTCGGCATCCGCGCCGTCTGACCGGTCCGGCCGGCCGGAGGTCACAGTGGGGGCGCCGCTGCGAGCCCGGCGCCCTGTTCTTGCTATGGTGGGGAGGTGGTGTTGCCCCAGGCAATGATTCGTCGAGCACTGTTCCGGATCGTGCAGGGTGGACACCGGTTCCACGACAGGCCCGCAGGGGCCGACTGAGCACGGGACGGGTCCGCACGAAAGCGGAGGTCCCCGAGGTGGCCGAGCGCGAGCGCCGGCACCCGGACGCGTGGAACGCGCGCCTTCGAATTCGTCCTCATCGGACACGGCGGCCCCACCGGGCCCCACGCAGTAGAGCCCTCCGCGGGCCGGCGCGCCAGGTATCGAGGTGCACTGCCGATGGCGCGCCTCAGACCGAGGAGGAAACGCATGCCACCTGTGCTAGGTGACGGGCCAGCGCTGATGAGCGGCTGGCTGATGATCGGACTGCTCGTCCTGTTCTTCGGCGGAACGTTCGCGATGTCCGTCGTGATCGGCAAGAAGAAGGAGAACGCCGACGGGTACATGACCGCCGGCAACAAGGTCGGGTTCGGCATCTCCGCCGCGTCCATGACCGCGACCTGGATCTGGGCCTCGTCGATGTACGCGTCGGCGACCTCGGGCTACAACTACGGCATCTCCGGCCCCGTGCACTACGGGCTGTGGGGCGCCCTGATGATCCTCTTCATCTACCCGTTCGGGCGCCGCATCCGCAAGGTCGCGCCCAGAGCGCACACGCTCGCCGAGGTCATGTACGTCCGCCACGGCCGCTCGTCGCAGCTCATGCTGGCCGGCTCCAACGTGCTCGGCAGCCTGATCAGCCTGACCTCCAACCTGATCGCCGGCGGCGCCCTGGTATCCCTGCTCTCGCCGTTCACGTTCCAGCAGGGGACCCTCGTGATGGCCGCGGGCGTGCTCCTGTACACCCTGTGGTCCGGATTCCGGGCCTCCGTGATGACCGACTTCGCCCAGGTGCTGGCCATGCTCGGCGCCGTCGTCGTCATCATCCCCGTGGTGTTCTTCGCTGCAGGCGGCCCCGACATGTTCTCCCAGGGCGCCGCGAACCTGACCCCGCAGCAGGGCGACTTCTTCTCCTCCGACGCGTTCATGAACCAGGGCGCCCCCTACATCGCGGCCGTGCTGGCCTACGCGATCGGCAACCAGACCATCGCCCAGCGACTCTTCGCCGTGCGCGAGGACCTGATCAAGCCGACGTTCATCACCGCCACCATCGGCTACGGGGCCACCGTGATCGGGATCGGCATGCTCGGCGTCATGGCCCTCTACCTGGGCATGGATCCGCTGAACGGGGACACCAACAACCTGATCCCGCAGATGGCGGGCACCTACCTGGGCCCGGTCCTGCTCGGCCTGTTCGTCGTCATGATCGTCGGCGCGCTGGCCTCCACGGCCGACTCGGACCTGTCGGCGCTGTCGTCGATCGTCATGGCCGACATCTACGGGCAGTCCAAGGGCAAGGGGAAGGCCGACCCCAGGAAGATGCTGCTCATCGGCCGCATCACCATGGTGCTCGCCACCGGGTCCGCACTCTTCTTCGCGACGGGGCAGTTCGACATCCTCGACCTGCTCGTGTTCGTCGGCGCGCTCTGGGGCTGCCTCGTGTTCCCCGTCATCGCGTCCTTCTACTGGAAGAAGGTCACCAACGCGGCGTTCACGGTCGGCACCCTCGCGGCCCTGGCCGCGTTCCTGCCGGTGCGCTTCGAACTGGTTCCGATGGGAGGCGCGACCGGGTACCTGGTCGACGTCGTCTCCATCGTCGGAATCGGCGTGGTCATCGGGCTGATGGCGTTCGGGTTCTTCGGCGGCCGGGTGGCGAAGATCGCCGGCACGGCGGCGGCCGTCGTCGCGGCGCCGTTCGCCTTCGGGACCCTGCACGAGTACACGGTGCTCAGCGGTTCCCTCGTCGCGTACGCGGTCTCGACCCTGGTCTGCTTCCTGATGTCGGTCCGCTCGAGCCGGGAGTTCGACTTCGACACGATCGCCGAGCGCACCGGCAACTTCGACACGCCCGAGGCCATCCAGGCCGCGGCCGTCAGCACCAAGTAGACAAGGAGCCTCCGATGGAGACGTTCTTCCTGACCCTGTACGTCCTGATCTGGCCGGTCCTGGTGGCCGGCGTCCTGTTCGGGATCGCCCGCTCGTTCCTCCGCGAATGGGCCACGGCCCGGCGCGAGGGGCGCCGCCTGATCTAGGCGCGCTCCCGGCACGGCAGCGGCCCGCGGATCCTCCCTCAGGGAAGGATCCGCGGGCCGCTGGCTAGGGCGGTGCGGCTGGTTCTCAGCGGGGTTTCTTCACACCCGGTACGACGACGGCCGCGTCGCCGAACCGGGCCCGCATCACCTTGACGGCCTCGCGGTTCGCGTCGACGCAGACGAAGCGGCGGCCGAGCGCGTGCGCGGCGGCGCCGGTGGTGCCGGACCCCGCGAAGAAGTCGAGCACCCAGTCGCCCGGCCGCGAGCTGGCCGCGATGATGCGCCGGAGCACGCCGACCGGCTTCTGCGTCGGGTAGCCCGTCTTCTCCCGGCCGGTGGGGGAGACGATCGTGTGCCACCAGACGTCCGTCGGCAGTTTCCCGAGGGCGGCCTTCTCCGCGGTGACGAGGCCCGGCGCCATGTAGGGCTCGCGGTCGACCTCGGCCGAATCGAAGTGGTAGTTCTCCGGGTCCTTCACATACACGAGGATCGTGTCGTGCTTCGCCGGCCACCGGTTCTTGGCGCGGCCGCCGAAATCGTACGCCCAGATGATCTCGTTGAGGAAGCACTCACGGCCGAAGATCACATCCAGCATGACCTTCGCGTAGTGCACCTCGCGGTAGTCGAGGTGCACGTAGAGCGTCCCGTCGTCGGCCAGCAGCCGCCACGCCTCGCGCAGCCGCGGCTCAAGGAAGCCCCAGTAGTCGTCGAACGCGTCGTCGTAGCTGCGCAGCGCACCCCTCAGGGTGGAGTAGGAGACGCCCTTGAAGCCGACCCGGTCTCCCTCGCCGTCGGCCGTCCGAACGCTGGTCGTCGCCTGCCGGGCCTGCTTGCGGCCGGTGTTGAACGGCGGGTCCACGTAGATCAGCGCGAACGACCCGTCCGGCAGGCGCGGCAGCACCTCCGCGTTGTCGGCGTGGACCACCAGGTTCTCGCTCTCGGTGGTCCACTCCGGCTTGGTACGGCCCATGCCTACTGTTCGTCGCGCTTGGTCACGGCTTCGCCGTTGCGGCGGCGGGTGCGCGTCCGACGGCGGCGCGGCTTGTCGCTGCCGGCCTCGACCGGCGGGGTGTCGGCCTCCTCGGCGCGCTGGCCCCGGCCCTCGCCGGTGGCCTCCTTGTTCGGACGGTCCGCGCGGCCGTGGCTGTGGCCGTGGCGGCGCTCGCCCTCCTTGGAGCGCCCGCGCGAGCGCGACGGGCGGGACTCGGAGCCGTGCTTGCCGCCGGTCTCGCCGAGGTCCTCGACCTTCTCGCCCTTCAGGCCCTCGAGCTGGCGCTTGTTGCGCGGCAGCCGGCCCTTCGTCCCCGCGGGGATGTTCATCTCCTCGTAGAGGTGCGGCGACGACGAATACGTCTCCACCGGCTCGCCCTGGTCGAGCCCGAGCGCCTTGTTGATCAGGCCCCAGCGGGGGATGTCCTCCCAGTCGACGAGGGTCACGGCCGTGCCCTTGTTGCCGGCGCGCCCCGTGCGGCCCACACGGTGCAGGTAGGTCTTCTCGTCCTCCGGGCACTGCAGGTTGATGACGTGGGTGACGTCGTCGACATCGATGCCGCGGGCGGCGACGTCGGTGGCGACGAGCACGTCGATCTTCTCGTTGCGGAAGGCGCGCAGCGCCTGCTCGCGGGCGCCCTGGCCGAGGTCGCCGTGGAGGGCGCCGGCCGAGAAGCCGCGGTCCGAGAGCTCCTCGGACAGCTTGGCGGCCGCACGCTTGGTGCGCGAGAAGATGATGGAACGGCCGCGGCCCTCGGACTGCAGGATGCGGGCGACGACCTCGACCTTGTCCATCGGGTGGGCGCGGTAGACGACCTGCCGGATGTCCTTCTTGGTGATGCCGTCGTCCAGGGGGTCGTGGGCGCGGATGTGCGTCGGCTGCGACATGAAGCGGCGCGCCATCGCGATGACCGGGCCCGGCATCGTCGCGGAGAACAGCATGGTCTGGCGGACCTCGGGCACGGCGGCCAGAATCCGCTCGACGTCCGGCAGGAAGCCGAGGTCCAGCATCTCGTCGGCCTCGTCGAGGACCACGATGCGGACGTTCTTCAGGTTCAGGTGCTTCTGCTTGTAGAGGTCCAGCAGGCGGCCCGGGGTGCCGACGACGAGCTCGACGCCCTCGGTGAGCTGCTCGATCTGGGGCTCGTAGGCGCGGCCGCCGTAGATGGTGGCGATGCGGGCGTTGCTGCGCTTGGCCGCCGTCGTCAGGTCCGCAGCCACCTGGACCGCGAGCTCGCGGGTCGGCGCGACGATGAGCGCCTGCGGGGCGCCCGGCGCCGCCAGCTTCTCGAAGCCGTCGTCGCCCGGGGCGACGACGCGCTGCAGAGCCGGGATGCCGAAGCCGAGGGTCTTGCCCGTGCCGGTCTTGGCCTGGCCGATGATGTCGTGGCCGCTCAGGGCCACGGGCAGGGTCATCGCCTGGATCGGGAAGGGGGTGAGGATGTTCTTGTCCGACAGGGAGGCGACGATGTCGCCGCGGACGCCGAAGTCCCCGAAGGTCTGGGTCGGTTCGACCGGTTCGGCGATCTCGATGGTCTCTTCGGTGTTGCCAGTATTGATGGTCAATGAATTCTCATTCGGTTAGGCGCTCGCCGTGGCTCCTCGTGTCGGGAGGCATCGAGCGCGTCCAGCGGAGCCGATCGCGGTCTTCTCGCTTCACGCCGTCGTGCGTTGCTCCGGTGACGTTCCCCTGCGGAAGCGGGGAGCCGCTGGTCGTGCGTGGGCTCGTACGGCACAGTGCGGGCGTGGAGGATTCAGGCAGGTTCGCTGGGAAACGCTGCAAAAAGTATTCGCAAACTCTTACGATCGGGCATCCTTGCCTACGCGGCCAGTCTAACCGGTGGGGGAGCGCATCGCCGACTTCACTCGCTGAGGATCTCCCGGACCTCGAACCGCACCCGCCGGGCCGCGATGTCCGCCTCCGTGAGCTCTACCCGGACGCGCTGGCCCGGCACCGGCTCCAGGCCGTCCCCGCCGTCGAGTTTCGCCGTGATCGCCGGTTCCAGGATCTGGACCATGCCCTCCTCGATGACCACGGCGTCGAAGGCCTCCCCTACGCGTCCGGCCAGCAGCGCGGCCTCGACCGCGTCGATCGCCTGCCGCTCCGCCGCCGAGGCCCGCTGGCCAGAGGCGCCCATGTGCCCGGGCAGTTCGGGAAGCGCCTCGCGGACCCAGCCGGGGACGGGCTCCTCGTGCACCAGGTGCCAGCAGGCGACCAGGACGAACCGGTCGATGAGCCGGCGCAGCGGGGCGGTGGTGTGCGCGTAGGGCGCGGCGATGGCGGCCTGCTCCGTCTCCTCGGGCAGCTCGCCGTCGAACGCGGTGTAGCCGGCGCCGCGGAAGAGGACGGTCGCCGAGTACATCAGGGCCAGTGCGGACGGGTCCTCGATGTCGAGCGAGTCCAGGAACTCGCCGTAGGTCACGCCGTCGTCCCACGGGTGCCCGAGCGCGATGGCCTGCCGGCGGTAGGCCGCGATCTGCTTCGGATCCGGCGCCGGCATGGTGCGCAGGATGCCGACGCCGCCGTCGAGCATGATCCGCGCCGCGGCGATGCCCGTCATGAGCGAGATCTGGGCGTTCCACTCCTCGGCCGGCAGGTTGGACCGGTGCGCCAGGACGTAATGGCCGTCGCCGTTCACCTCGACCTCCTGCTCCGGCAGGCGCAGGCTCGCGCCGCCGCGCTCGCGTTCGCGGCGCAGCCGGGCGCGCCCGACGTCGCGCAGGCCCGCCAGCGTCTCGCCGCCCGGCAGCGAGCCGTTCGAGCGCGCGCCGTCGAGGCCGTCGATCATCTCCTGCACCTGCTCGTAGTGCAGCTTCGCCCGGCTCACGACGACGGCGCGCACCAGGTCCGTCCGCGCCAGGCGGCCGTCCGCGGCGACGTCGAGCGTCCAGACGAAGGCGCTGCGCCGCTGATCGGGCAGCAGGCTCCCGGCGTCCTCGCTGATGATCTCGGGGTGCAGCCCGATGCGCTCGTGGGGCAGGTAGACGGTCTGGCCGCGCAGGCGGGTCTCGGCGTCGAGCGGGCCGCCGTCCTTGACGAACGCCGGCACATCGGCGATCGCGTACCGCACGCGGTACCCGTCGCCGTCGTACTCGATGTGCACCGCCTGGTCGAGGTCCGTGGAGGTGGGCGGGTCGATCGTCACGAATTCGACGTCGGACATGTCGATCGACGGCAGCTCGAACTGCTCGATCGCGCGCCGGGCGTCGGCGAGGGCCTCGTCGCTGAAACCGGTGGGCAGCTCGAGGTCCGTCACGATCGCGCGCAGGGCGTCGACGAGTTCGGACTGGTGTGCGCGGGCGGACAACCCGAGATGTTTGAAGACCACGACGAAAGACTAGCAATGAGCGCGTATAAGGTGGGGCCCATGACCAGAACTCCACAGCCGACGACGCTCGAGCAGTCCCTGTACGGCCTCATGGCCTACCGCGAGCTGACCACGTTCGAGAGGCTGTCCTCGGACGCCCGGTTCTCGCCGACGCTGGCCGACCGGGCCGCGCTCGCCCAGCTGGCCGTCACGGAGTTCGGGCACTTCGAGCTCGTGTGCGAGGCGCTGACGGCGTCCGGCTGCAACCCCGAATCCGTCATGGAGCCGTTCATGGAGATCATCGACGAACTGCACGAGCGGACGCGACCGGGGGACTGGCACGAATCGCTCATGAAGGCCTACGTCCTGGACGCGGTCTCCGCGGACTTCTACCGCGCCGCGGCCGACCGGCTCTCCGACCAGGTGCGGCTCCTGGCCGGGCGGATCCAGGAACTGGACGAGCAGACGGCGTGGTTGACCGGGCGGCTGCGGGCCGACATCGAGGACGAGCGGCTGCGCTCGCGGCTGGCGCTCTGGGGGCGCCGCCTGCTGGGGGAGGCTCTGACGAAGGCGCGGTTCGTCCTCGACACCACCGACCTCGGCGCGCTGCTGGGCCCGGACGAGCGGCAGGAGCTGTTCGCCGACCTCATCAGGAGGCACTCGCGGCGGATGTCGGTGCTCGGGCTCACCGCATAGGCGCCTCCCGCGCGCCATCGCCACGCGGTTCCCTCGGCCTGGGGAACGGGAACGGCCCGCGGTTCCGGTGGAGACCGGGGCCGCGGGCCGTCGTCGTGCTGGAAAGGGGGAGTGAGCCTACTGGGCGAAGCCGACCGGGCGCGGAGCCTCGGAGCCGACCTCGACGTAGCCGATGCTGCCCGTCGGGACGATCACCTGACGGCCCTTGGCATCGGTCAAGGTCAGCAGTCCACCGGCGGCCAGGGCCTCCGACACAGTCTTCGCCACCGCGTCCGGGGTCTGATCCGAGTCCACAACGACTTCGCGGCTGACATTCTGAATTCCGATGCGTACGTCCATGCTTTTAACCTACTTCAGGATTCTTTGGGGAAACGACTGATTCCGCGCCAAGCTAAACGGGACACGAGATCGCTGGCGACGTCCTGTTCCACGTCATCGGCGACTTCGAGCCACGAGCGCGCGGCCACTTGGGCCATCCCGAACAGGCTACGCCCCATCAGGACCGCCTGGGCGCGCGGCAGGGTCGTGTCGCCGGAGATGACGCCGGTGATCTCGTCGGCGATGCGGGCGTTGAAGTCCTCGAACCGGTCGCTGACGTCGGGATCGTTGAGCAGATCGGACTCGAAGATCAGCCGGTACGCCTGGTGCTTGGCGGCGATGAAGTCGAAGTAGGTGCGGATCACCGCGTTGACGCGCTCCTTGTTGTCGGACGTCGACTGCAGTGCCGAGAGCAGCGCCTCGGTGAGCACGCTCAGGTGGTGGTCGAGCAGCGCCAGGTACAGCTCGCGCTTGCCCGGGAAGTGCTGGTAGAGGACCGGCTTGCTCACCTGGGCGGTCTCGGCGATCTCGTCCATCGCGGCCCCGTGGTAGCCGTGTGCCACGAAGACCTGGTGCGCGGCGTCGAGGAGCTGGGCCCGACGCTGTTCGCGGGGCATGCGCGGCGCGCGCCGCTCGGTCGGCGGGGCGTCCGTTCGCCGCCCGTCCGCCGCGTTGCGCACGGAGCCCACGGGTGTGTGTTCCACGGGTGTCCCTTTCTGCCTCGTCCCCCAACGTGCAAGAAATCCGCTGGTCGGCCGGGGATGCGCGGCCGCGTTCAGCGTGCGACTCAGTCTACGCGTCCACCGGGGGCTTGGGGCGCTGCCCGGCGCGCCCTAGAGTTGTCCCATGGAGACCCCGCAGGATGCGCACGCCACGTCAGCCGCCGCCCCCGCCGCACCCGACCCGCTGGTGGAACCGGGCGCGGAGCTGACAGAGGACGAGCTCCGCCGCTACTCGCGCCACATCATCATCCCCGAGATCGGGGTGACCGGTCAGCGCCGCCTGAAGAACGCGAAGGTCCTCGTCATGGGCGCCGGCGGGCTCGGTTCCCCCGCCCTGCTCTATCTGGCGGCAGCCGGCGTCGGGACGCTGGGCATCGTGGACGACGACGAAGTCGACGACTCCAACCTGCAGCGCCAGATCATCCACACCACCTCGCGCATCGGCGTGCCGAAGACCGAATCGGCGGCGGCGGCGATCGCGGACCTCAACCCGGCGACCGACGTCGTGGTCCACAACGTGCGGCTCGACTCCGGCAACGCGCTGGAGATCTTCGCCGGCTACGACCTGATCCTCGACGGCACCGACAACTTCGCCACGCGCTACCTCGTCAACGACGCGGCCGCCATCCTGGGCAAGCCCTACGTGTGGGGGTCGATCCTGCGGTTCGACGGGCAGGTCAGTGTCTTCTGGCGTGGGCACGGCCCGACGTACCGCGACCTGTACCCGGAGGCGCCGCCGGCGGGGACGGTCCCGTCGTGCGCCGAGGGCGGCGTGTTCGGTGTGCTGTGCGCGCAGATCGGCTCGGTCATGGTCGCCGAGGCCATCAAACTCATCACCGGTTCGGGCCGCTCGCTGCTGGGGCGCGTCCTGATCCTCGACTCTCTGGAGATGACGTGGCGGGAGATCCGGGTGAGGCCGGATCCGGAGCTCGTCCAGCCGACCGAGCTGCTTGAGGACTACGGGGCGTTCTGCGGCATCACGGCCGTATCGGCCGACGAAGAGCCGCTGCCCGCCGTCGACGCGCGGCAGCTCGCCGAGCTGCTCGAGCGGCGCGCAGCGGGGGAGGAGGACTTCCTGCTGGTAGATGTGCGCGAGCCCGGCGAGGCCGAGATCGTCTCGATCGAGGGCGCCCGGCTCGCCCCGCGCGGGCTCGTGCTCGGCGGCGAGATCGACCTGCCGCGCGACACCCCGCTGATCCTGCACTGCAAGTCGGGCGGGCGCTCCGGCGAGGTGCTGCGCCACCTCGCGGGCGAGGGGTACGACGACGTCCGGCACCTGGACGGGGGCATCCTCGCCTGGGTGCGTGAAGTGGAACCGGGCAAGCCGGTCTACTAACCAGGCAAGCCGGTCTACTAGGAGGAGTGCGCGCCGGGCGCGTGCGGAGGGCGCCGGCGGGCCCGCCTCGGCGGGAAGCCGGTCAGGCGGTGCGGTGGGGCGCGTGGATCGCGTCGTCCGGCATGGCGGCCGGCTTCTTCGCGGACGCGGCCTGCTGCTTCTGCTTCTTGCGTGCGGCCTTCTTGGCGGCCTCGGCGGCGATGTCCGCGGTGGAGATGCCGAACAGACTCCCCAGCGCCGACTCGACCTCGTCCGAGCGGCCCTGCGCCGCCAGTTCGCGGGCGCGGACGGTCGGCTCGTGCAGGAGCTGGCGCATCATGCGGCGCATGGCGAACTCGACCTCTTCGGCGGCAGCGGTGCAGCCGTGCTGGGCGCGCACGCGCTCGATCTCGGTCTCCAGGACCTGCTGCGTGTGTTTGCGGAGGGCGACGATCGCGGCGTCGGCGGAGCGCTCGCGCTGCTCCGCGGCGAATTCGTCGGCGGCCGTGACGACGATCGACCGGGCCTCCTCGAGGGCGGCCGTCTGCTCCGCGGGGGCGGCCATGCGGACGGATTCGAGCGTGATGACGTCGACCTGCTCGAGCTCCTCGAGCGAGGTGTCGAAGTCGCGGGTCAGCGCGAGGTCGATGGCGACGAGGGGCGCGTCCCCGCGTCCCGCCTCGGCCAGGTCGTCGGCGGTCAGCTGCTGGTCGCCGCCGGAGCAGCCGATGACGATGTCCGCGGCGGCCAGGGCCCCGGCCAGAGTCTCGTCCGTCAGGGCGGTGCCGCCCCGGGTGGCCACGAAGGCCGGCGCGCGGCCGGAGTTGGAGTAGACGAAGACGTTCCCGGCGTGCCGCTGCTGCAGCAGGGACATCGTGGCGCCCGCGTAGGCCCCGGTGCCGAAGACGACGATGTTCTTCTCGGACCAGCGGTCGTCGCGCAGGTCCTCGGCAAGATCGAGGGCGACGGAGACGATCGAGAGGCCCCGGCCGCCGATCGCGGTGTGCGAGCCGACGTCTTTCGCGGTGCGCGAGGCCGTCTGGAAGAGGCGGACGAGGGACCCCGTCGCCGTGCCGGACTCCTGCGCCTCGATGAGGGCGCGGCGCACCTGGCCGGCGATCTCGCGTTCCCCGATGACCGCCGAATCCAGGCCGGCGCCGACGGTGAAGAGGTGGTTGACGGCCTCGTGCCCCGTCAGCGTGGTCAGCGCGGAGGCGACGGTCTGCTCGTCGAGACCGGAGAGTTCGGCGATCTCGGCGATGACGGCCGAGCGGGTGGCCTCGACGTCGTCCTCGGAGCGCGCCTCGGCGTACACCTCGTAGCGGTTGCAGGTCGCCAGCACGACGGCGCCGGCCATCGGGCTGGTCCCGTCGAGCACGCCGGAAGCGACCTCGGACGCGCCGGCGCTGAGGCGGGCGACGGTTTCGAGGTCGACGTCGGAATGGGAGGCTACGAGCGAAACAAAAACCACAGTGCTCCCATGGTATCGCCACTGCCCGCTAAGGTTGCCCTAAGAACTGCCGTGATGATCACCTCCGCGACACGTGTCGTTCACCACGATGCGCCGCGCTGGTGCCCCCTTGATTAGCGCAAAGCAGGGCCGGTTGGCAGAATTGGCCTCATGACCCTGAGCCCCAGCCACCCGTTGATGGATGGCCGAACTGCAGAATCCCCGTTGATCTCCGCCTACCGGGGCCTCAAGCCGTCCCGCCGCCCGGTGTGGTTCATGCGCCAGGCCGGCCGGTCGCTGCCCGAATACAAGAAGGCGCGGGAGGGTGTCGGCATGCTCGAGTCGTGCCTCATGCCGGAGCTGGCCTCCGAGATCACCCTGCAGCCGGTCCGCCGCCACGACGTGGACGCCGGCATCTTCTTCTCCGACATCGTCATCCCGCTCAAGCTCGCGGGCGTCGGCGTCGACATCGTCTCCGGGGTGGGCCCCGTGCTCGACGCCCCGGTCCGCACCGCGGCCGACGTCGCGAACCTGCCGCGCCTCGAGGACTCGGCGCTGGACCCGATCCGCGAGGCCGTCGCCCTCACCGTCGCCGAGCTCGGCACGACGCCGCTCATCGGCTTCGCCGGCGCGCCGTTCACCCTGGCGGCCTACATGGTCGAGGGCCGCCCGTCGCGCGACCACATGGGGCCGCGCACCATGATGCACGCCGATCCCGAGACCTGGGAGGCGCTCTCCGGCTGGGCCGCCGACGTCTCCGGCCAGTTCCTCAAGGCCCAGCTCGAGGCCGGCGCCTCCGCCGGACAGCTCTTCGACTCGTGGGCCGGCAGCCTGGGCCGCGCCGACTACGAGCGGTTCGTCGCCCCCGCCTCGGCGCGGGCGCTCGACGCCGTCCGCGGCCTCGGCGCCCCGCTCGTGCACTTCGGCACGGGCACCTCGGAGATTCTGAAGCCGATGCACGACGTCGGAGTCGACGTGGTCGGGGTGGACTACCGCCTGCCGCTCGACGAGGCCAACCGCCGGCTCGGCGGCGCCGTCCCGCTGCAGGGCAACATCGACCCCGCCCTGCTGACCGCCCCGTGGGAGGTGCTCGAGGCCCACGTCCGCGAGGTCGTCGCGGCCGGCTCCGCGGCCCCGGGCCATGTGGTCAACCTGGGCCACGGCGTCCCCCCGACGACCGACCCCGAGGTCCTGACCCGGATCGTCTCCCTCGTCCACTCCATCGAGTCGTAGGCCGAGCACCGTGAAAACTCCCGCCCGCGCCCCCCGCCCGGCCGCCGCTGTGATCGGCGGCGGCATCTCCGGCCTGATCGCCGCGCGCGAACTGGCCGTGGCCGGCTTCACGGTGACCGTGCTGGAGGCGTCCGACGCCTTCGGCGGCTGCGTCGCGGCGCACGAGGTCGCCGGCCTGACCCTGGACGCCGGCGCCGAGTCCTTCGCGACCCGCACCACCGCCGTCGTCGACCTCCTCGAGGAGCTCGGCCTCGGCGGCGACGTCGTCTACCCGGCCGGTGCCGGGGCCTGGCTGCACGCCGCGGCCGGCGCCCGGCCGCTGCCGCAGACCGGCATCCTCGGGATCCCCGGGGACCCGATGGCGGACGACGTGCGGGCCGTCATCGGCCAGACCGCCGCCCTGCGGGCCGCCGCCGACCTCGCCATGCCCGTGGGCAGGTCGCTGGCCGAGGGCACGATGAGCCTCGGCGAGCTCGTGCGCCACCGGATGGGCCACACCGTGCTCGACGAGCTGGTCACCCCGGTCGTCTCCGGCGTGCATTCCGCCGACCCGGACACCCTCGACGTCGACGCGGTCGCCCCCGGGCTGCGCGCCGCCGTCGTCGAGCACGGGTCGCTGGCGCGCGCCGTCGCGTCCCTGCGCGCCGCGGCGCCTGCGGGTTCCGCCGTGGGCGGGCTCGCCGGCGGCATGAACCGGCTGACCGCCGCGCTCGTCGCCGAGCTCGCGGACCGCGGCGCCGAGCTCAAACTCGGCGCCCGCGTCACCCGCATCGGACGGGACGACGACGGCTACACTCTCTCCATCGGCGAGCCGGACGAGGCCGTGACCGCGAACCGCGTCGTCGTCGCCACCGACGGGCCGGTGGCCGTCGACCTGCTGGCCCGGCTCGACCCGGACCTCGCCGCCTACCGGCCCGAGCCCGGCGCCGGCGTCTCGCTCGTGACCCTCGTGCTCGACCGGCCGGAGCTCGACGGCGAGGAGTCGGGCGGCGGGCCGCGCGGCAGCGGTGTGCTCGTCTCCCCGGACGCGCCCGACGTCGTCGCGAAGGCCCTGACGCACGCGACCAGCAAGTGGGGGTGGCTGGCGGACGAGGCCGGCCCCGGGACCCACGTGCTGCGCCTGTCCTACGGGCGCCTCTCGGAGGCGAAGGCCGCGATCGCCGACGCCGAGGACGCGGCCCTGTTCGCCACCGCGCTCGCCGACGCCGCCGCCCTCCTCGGCGTCGACCTCGCGGAGCAGGACGTGCTCGGGTGGGACGTGGTCCGCTACGCGGGAGCCCTGCCGTACGCGACGACCGGGCACAAGCAGCGGGTCGCCGGCTTCCGCGCCGCCCTCGACGCGTTCGAGGGGCTGGACGCCGTGGGCGCCTGGCTCTCGGGGACCGGCCTGGCCGCCGTCGTCGCCGACACCCGCGCGAGGACCCGCATCAGCGTGAGCTAGCGCATCGAGAACTTCCCACCGAATTCCCTGTCACTAGAAAGAGGCACCATGAGCGAGAACCGTTCGAACAGCCCCGTCCTCGCGGACCGCGAGCGGGAGGGCGACACCCTGCACTTCACCCTCTGGACGGTCTTCAAGCGCGACTCCGATCTGGACCGCTCCGAGGGCGTCGCCGCGTTCGAGGCGCTCGTCGCCGAACTCGCCGCCGACGGCATCACCCTGCGCGGCGCCTACGACGTCTCCGGCATGCGCGCCGACGCCGACGTCATGGTGTGGCTGCACGGGCCCGCCGCCGAGGACCTGCAGGAGGCCGTGCGCAAGATCCGGCGCACCTACCTCTTCGCCGAGACCTCGATCGTGTGGTCGGGCATGGGCGTGCACCGCGAGGCCGAGTTCGCCAAGACGCACTCGCCGGCCTTCGCCCGCGGTGTCGAGTCGAAGGAGTGGATGACGGTCTACCCGTTCGTCCGCTCGTACGACTGGTACCTGCTGGAGCCGGAGGAGCGCGGCAAGATGCTGCGCGACCACGGCATCCTCGGCCGCGACTTCCCCGAGATGAACGCCAACACCGTGGCGGCCTTCGCACTCGGCGACTACGAGTGGATGATCTGCCTCGAGGCGCCCGTCCTCATCGACCTCGTCGACATGATGCGCCACCTGCGCTACACCGAGGCCCGCCACCACGTGCGCGAGGAGATCCCGTTCTACACGGGCAGGATGATCAGCTTCGCGCAGGTCGCGGAGGTGCTGCGCTGATGAGCCGGGTCTCCGAGGAAACCACCGCCGGAGCCAGCGGCCTCGGCTACGACGCCATCCTCCTCGCCTCGTTCGGCGGGCCGGAGGGCCAGGACGACGTCATCCCGTTCCTGCGCAACGTCACCGCCGGCCGGGGGATCCCGGACGAGCGGCTCGAGGAGGTCGCCACCCACTACCGGGCCAACGGCGGCGTCAGCCCGATCAACGAGCAGAACCGCGACCTGCTCGCCGCCCTCGAGGGCGAGATCGCCGGACGCGACTGGCACCTGCCGCTCTATTGGGGCAACCGCAACTGGGACCCCTACCTCCCCGAGACGCTGCAGCAGATGCACGACGACGGCCACCGCCGGGTGCTCATGCTCGTCACGAGCGCCTACGCCGGCTACTCCAGCTGCTGCCAGTACCGCGAGGACATCGACCGGGGCCTCGAGAAGACCGGCCTGACCGGCAGCCTCGAGATCGTCAAGATCCCGCAGTTCTTCCACGACCGCGCCTTCATCGCCCCCTTCCAGGAGGCGCTTGCCACCGGCATCCGGGACGTCCGCGCCCAGCTGGCCGCCAAGGGCGAGCCCGACGCGCAGCCGAAGATCGTCTTCGTCACGCATTCGATCCCGACGGCGATCGCCGAGGCGCAGGGGCCCGACCACGTGAAGGAGGAGTACGGCACGGACGCCTACTCCGCCCAGCACGAGGCCGTGGCCCGGACCCTGATGCGGACCGTCCCGGAGGCTGCCGGCTTGGAGCACACGCTGGTCTTCCAGTCCCGCTCCGGCGCCCCGAGCACCCCGTGGCTCGAACCGGACATCAACGACGCCATCGAGGAGTACGCGGCGGCCGGCACGCGTGCCGTCGTGGTGATGCCGATCGGCTTCGTCTCCGACCACATGGAGGTCAAGTGGGACCTCGACACCGAGGCGCGGGACACCGCCGCCGAGCTGGACCTGGCGTTCCACCGCGCCCCGACCCCCGGCACGCACGCCGCCTTCGTCTCCGGCCTCGTCGACATCGTGGCGGGCCAGTTCGCCGGCGCCCGCAGCCCGGAGCAGGGCACGCAGGAGGTCCCGGGGAAATGGGGCGACATCTGCTGCGTCACCGGCTGCCGGCCGCGCCTGACCGCGCGCTCCGGTTCGGGACGCCCGGCGGGTGCGGACGCCGGTTCCCCGGCGCCGGGGTCCGAGTCGCGATGAGCGTCTTCACCGTCGGCACGCGCGGTTCCGCCCTCGCGACGACCCAGACCGGCCACGTCGCCGAGGCCCTCGCCGCGCTCTCCGGCCTGACGCCCGAGACGGTCCTCGTCAAGACCGAGGGGGACGTCACCTCGGGCCCGCTGGCGCAGCTCGGCGGCACGGGGGTCTTCGCCGCCGCCCTGCGCGTCGCGCTGCTCGAGGGCCGCTGCGACCTGGCCGTGCACTCGCTCAAGGACCTCCCGACCTCCCAGCCGGAGGCGCTGGTGCTCGCCGCCATGCCCGAGCGCGTCGACGTCCGCGACGCCCTCTGCGCGCGGGACGGCCTGACGCTGGAGGCCCTGCCGGAGGGGGCGACGATCGGCACCGGGTCGCCGCGGCGCTCGGCGCAGCTGAAGTACGCGCGTCCCGACCTCGAGATCGTGGACATCCGCGGCAACGTCGGCACGCGGCTCGGCCGCGTCAAGGGCTCGCCGCAGCAGGCCGACGACGGCGGTGTCGGCCGGGTCGCCCAGGGCGACCTCGACGCCGTCGTGCTGGCCGCGGCCGGGCTCGAGCGCCTCGGGCTGCAGGAGCACATCACCGAGTACCTCGACCCGGCCGTGATGCTGCCGGCGCCCGGTCAGGGCACGCTCGCGGTCGAGTGCCGCCCCGAGACCGTCGCCGCGCCCGGTTCGGCCCTCGCCGCGGCGCTCGAGCAGCTCGACGACGACGCCACGCGCCTGGCGGTCACCAGCGAGCGCGGCCTGCTGGCCCAGCTCGAGGCCGGGTGCGCGGCCCCGATCGGCGCGCTGGCGCGCATCGAGGGCGAGACGCTCGTCCTCGACGCCGTGGTGTGCGCGCCCGACGGTTCCGACGTGATCCGCCGCTCCGCCAGGACGCGCGAGCTCACCGTCGACGGCGCCCGAGCACTCGGAGTGGAGCTGGCCGAACTGCTGCTGCGCGAGGGCGCGGCCGACCTGGCCGGGCTGTAGCCGTGGCCGCAACCCAGCCGCTCCGGGGACGGGCCGCGCTGCTGCTCCGCGCCCCGGACCGGGCGGCCAGCACGGTCGACGAGCTGGCCGCCCGCGGGGCGCGCACGGTGCTGTGCCCGCTGATCGACTTCGAGCTGCCGGCCGACACGTCCGCGCTCGACGCCGGCCTGCGCCGGCTGCTCGACGGCGGGTACGACTGGATGGTGCTGACGTCCATCACGACGATCCGGGCGTTGAAGCAGCGGTGCGAGGCGCTCGGGCTCGAGTTCTCGATCCCCGGCGGCACCTCGCTGGCGGCTGTGGGCGAGGCCTCGGCGCGCGTGGCCCGCACCGAGGGGCTCAGCGTGGACTTCGTCCCCGAGGACAAGTCGGCGGCCGGGCTGGTGGCCGAGCTGCCCCTGGAGGGGGGAGAGCGGGCGTTCCTGCCGCAGGCCGACATCGCCGCCGACACCCTCGAGGCGGGCTTGAGCGGGCGCGGGGTGCGCGCCGACGTCGTGATGGCCTACCGGACCGTCGACGCCCCGGCCGACCCCGGGCGGCGCCTCACGGCCACGCTCGCCGTCGGCACCGGGACGCGGCCGGCCGACGCCGAGACGTGGGGCCCGGAGCGGCTCGCGCACGGGCTGGAGCAGATCGACGCCGTCCTGTTCACCTCGCCGAGCATCGTCCGCCGCTTCGCCGACGTCGCGGGGACCGGGTACGGCGGGCTGGCGGTCGCCATCGGCGAGTCGACCCGGGCCGAGCTGGAAGAGCTCGGCTTCGCGCGCATCGCGACCTCCGGGGAGCCGACGCCGGCCGCCATGGCCGACGTCTGGGAGGCCGACCTGGTCGGGGCCCCAGACCACAGGATCCACGGATCGGGCACGGACGAGACCGTGCGGGAACCAGAGGAGAAGAGATGAGTTTTCCAGCCAACCGGCCGCGCCGGATGCGCACCAGCAAAGCGATGCGGCGGCTCAACGCCGAGACGATGCTCGCGCCGCAGCAGCTGATCCTGCCCGCGTTCGTCCGCGAGGGCCTGGCGCACCCGAACCCGATCCAGTCGATGCCGGGCGTCGTCCAGCACACGCCGGAGACCCTGAAGCGGGCCGCGTCCGAGGCGGCCGAGCTGGGCCTCGGCGGCATCATGCTCTTCGGGATCCCCGCCGTGCGGGACGCGACCGGCACCGCCGGCACCGACCCGGACGGCGTCCTGAACCGGGCGATCCGCGATGTCCGCGCCGAGGTCGGCGACGAGCTGATCGTCATGAGCGACGTCTGCCTCGACGAGTTCACCGACCACGGGCACTGCGGCGTCCTGGCCGCGGACGGGACCGTCGACAACGACGCGACGCTCGAGATCTACGCCGAGATGGCCGTCCGCCAGGCCGAGGCCGGGGCGCACGTCCTCGGGCCCTCCGGCATGATGGACGGCCAGGTCGCCGTCATCCGGCAGGCGCTCGACGAGGCCGGGTTCGCGGACACCGCGATCCTCGCCTACGCGGCGAAGTACGCGTCGGCGTTCTACGGCCCGTTCCGCGAGGCCGTCGACTCGCAGCTGATCGGGGACCGCCGCACGTACCAGATGGACGCGGCCAACCGCCGCGAGGCGATGTACGAAGTGGAACTGGATCTGGCCGAAGGGGCCGACATGGTCATGGTGAAGCCGGCCATGAGCTACCTCGACATCCTCTCCGACGTGGCGGAGATGTCGCCCGTGCCCGTCTCCGCCTACCAGATCTCCGGCGAGTACGCGATGATCGAGGCGGCCGCCGCGAACGGCTGGATCGACCGCCGAGCCGCCATCACCGAATCCGTGCTGGGCATCCGCCGCGCCGGCGCAGACACCGTGCTGACCTACTGGGCCGCCGAGCTCGCGGGTTGGCTGAAGGAAGGAAAGTAACCGCATGACCGTCTCCGACGACCTCTTCGAACGCGCCCGCACCCTGATGCCCGGCGGCGTGAACTCGCCCGTGCGGGCCTTCGGCTCCGTGGGCGGCAGCCCCCGCTTCATGGTCGGCTCCGACGGCCCCTACCTGACCGACGCCGACGGCAAGGACTACGTCGACCTGGTCTGCTCGTGGGGCCCGATGCTCCTCGGCCACAAGCACCCGGCGGTGCAGGAGGCCGTGCACTCCGCGGTCGACCGCGGGCTCTCCTTCGGCACGTCGACCCCGGACGAGTCGGCCCTGGCCGAGCTCGTGATGCAGCGCTTCGGCGGCGTCGACCGCCTCCGCATGGTCTCAACCGGCACCGAGGCCACCATGACGGCCGTGCGCCTCGCCCGCGGCTACACGGGGCGCGACCTGATCGTGAAGTTCGCCGGCTGCTACCACGGGCACCTCGACTCGCTGCTGGCCTCGGCCGGCTCCGGCGTCGCGACCATGGCGCTGCCCGGCTCCGCCGGAGTCACCGAGGCGACGGCCGCCGAGACCCTGGTCGTGCCCTACAACGACCGCGCCGCCATCGAGGCCGTCTTCGCCGAGCACGGCGACAGCATCGCCGCGGTCATCACCGAGTCCGCGCCGGCCAACATGGGCGTCGTGACCCCGGGGGAGGGGTTCAACAAGTTCCTCCTCGACACCGCCCACGCCCATGGCGCCCTGCTGATCGTCGACGAGGTCCTCACGGGCTTCCGCGCCTCGGACGCCGGCTACTGGGGCCTCAGCGGACGCGTCGAGGGGTGGACCCCGGACCTCTTCACGTTCGGAAAGGTCATCGGCGGCGGCCTGCCGACCGCGGGCCTGGGCGGCCGGGCCGAGGTCATGGACCACCTGGCGCCGACCGGCCCGGTCTACCAGGCGGGGACCCTTTCGGGGAACCCGATCGCCATGGCCGCGGGCGTCGCGACGCTCACCCACGCCACACCCGAGGTCTACGCCCAGATCGACGCGCTGAGCCTCGAGCTCCAGCAGGCCGTCTCCGGGGCGCTCAACGCCGAGGGTGTCGACCACTCGATCCAGACGGCCGGCAACCTGTTCTCCGTCTCGTTCGGCACGAGCGAGCGCGGGGTGCACGACTACGCCGACGCGCAGGCGCAGGAGGCCTTCCGCTACGCTCCGTTCTTCCACTCCATGCTGGACTCCGGGGTCTACCTCGCCCCGAGCGTCTTCGAGGCGTGGTTCCTCTCCGCCGCCCACGACGACGTCGCCATGCAGCGCGTCTACGACGCCCTGCCGGCCGCGGCCAGGGCGGCCGCGGCGGCGACCCCGGCCTGACGCGGGCCCGCAACACGACGACGCCCGGGCGCCCTCCACGCAGGAGGGGGCCCGGGCGCTCGCGTACGCGGGGAAGACGAACGGCGCGGCGGGACTCCTCTCGGAAGGCCGCCGCGCCGTTCGTCGTACCGCGGGGCGGGGTCAGCTGGCCTCGGTGGGGGTGACGTCGCCGTTCGGCCAGGTCTCCTTGATGTACTCCTTGACCTCGTCGGACTGCATGAGCTCCTCGAGGGTCTCGATCGCCTCCGTGGACTCGCCAGCGCGCCAGGCCAGGAAGTTCGCGTACTGGTTGTCGGCCGAGACGTCCTCGACCAGCAGGGCGTCAGCGGTCTTCATGCCGGCCTGCAGCAGGTAGTTCCCGTTGAGGATGGCGAGGTCGATCTGCGGATCACCGGAGATCTGGACCAGGACCTCGGGCTGGTTCTCCTCGAACTCCAGGCCCTTCGGGTTCTGCTCGTCCGTGATGGAGAGCGCGGTGGTTTCGTCGTCGATGTCCTGCAGCAGGCCGGCCTCCTCGAGGAGGTAGAGGGCGCGGAGCTGGTTGGCGGGGTCGTTGGTGATGGCAACGACGCCGCCGTCGGGGATGTCCTCGACCGTCTCGTGCTTCGAGAAGGCGGAGTACGGCTCGATGTGGATGCCGGCGCCGTGCTCGAACTCGTAGCCCTTGGTGGCCATCTGCTCTTCGAGCCACGGCAGGTGCTGGTAGTAGTTGACGTCGATGCTGCCCTCGTCGAGTGCGATGTTCGGCGTCTGGTAGTCGTCGAACTCCTGGATTTCCAGGTCGATGCCCGCGTCGGCGGCGAGGTTCTCGTCGACGTACTCGAGGATTTCAGCGTGGGGGACCGGAACGGCGCCGACCTCCAGAATCGTGGCGCCGGCCTCATTGGTGTTCTCCTCGGCGCTGGGGGTGTCTCCACCGCAAGCCGTCAGCGCGAAGAGGGCAACGGCACCCGTTGCCGCGAGCGAGAGCTTCTTACGCATAATCTGCGCATCCTTTACTTTCCGGCCCGCCGGATGAGGGCGGGCAGATGGTGCAGCCAGCGGCTACTAGCTGCAGACCGCCAGTTGGTGGCGGAAAACTGGGATCAGCGGTGGTCGACCCGTCGGGTCAGCCAGTCGCCCGTTGCCTGGACGGCCTGGACGATGATGACAATGATCACAATCGTGACGATCATGACCTGACTGTCGAAACGCTGAAAACCGTAATTGTAGGCGAGGCGGCCCAAACCGCCTCCGCCGACGATGCCAGCCATAGCCGAGTATCCGATGACTATGACGACCATCGTCGTAATACCCGCCATGATCCCGGGCATGGCCTCCGGCAGCAGCACCTTCCGCACCACTTGGAACCGCGAGGAGCCCATGACGAGTGCGGCATCGATCTTGCCGGAGGGGATGTCGCGCAGGGCCGTCTCGACCAGCCGGGCGAAGAAGGGCACGGTGCCGATCGTGAGCGACACGCACGCGGCGTAGGGGCCGATGCCCGTGCCGACGATCCACTGCGTGAACGGGATGAGCGCCAGCATCAGGATCGCGTACGGGATCGAACGGGTGATGTTGACGATGAGACCGGAGAGGATGGCGCTGATCCAGCGGACCGGTGTCAACCCGCCGGGGGCGGTGAGGAAGAGTACGACGCCGAGCGGGATGCCGATGACGATCGTTGCTGCGGAAGCGATGACCATCATGATCAGGGTCTCGATGATGGCGTCGGGAAGCGCGGTGGTGATGCCCGGGTTCTCGAGCAGCGAGGTCAACCAGTCCATGGTTCAGGCCTCCTTGACGGACACGGCGATGCCGGAAGCGGTCAGGTGTGCGGTCACGGCGTCGATGTCGACTCCGACGGGCAGATGGATCCGCAGGTGGGCGAACTGGGCGCCACCGAGGTCCTCCACGGAGCCGGCCAGGACGTTGACGTCGATATCGAATTGACGCGCCAGGGTCGAGATGACCGGGTGGACGGCGTCGGCACCCGAATAGAGCAGATCCATGATCGTCCCCGGCGGCAGGTCCTGCGGCATCTCGCCCGGGAGGGGGAGGAGCGCGTGCGAAAGGCGGCCGTCGATGTCGGCGACCACCTCGGAGATCGGGCCGTGCTCGACGATCTTGCCGGCCTCAAGCAGGGAGACGGAGTTGCAGGCCTTCTTCACGACGCCCATCTCGTGGGTGATGATCAGGACGGTGATCTCCAGGCGGTCGCGGACGTCCTTGATGAGCTCGAGGATCTCGTCCGTCGTCTTCGGGTCCAGCGCGCTCGTCGGCTCGTCGCACAGCAGGACGTCAGGATCGGTGGCGAGCGCGCGGGCGATGCCGACCCGCTGCTTCTGGCCGCCGGAAAGCTGGGACGGGTAGGCATTCGCGAACTGGGTCAGGCCAACGAGATCGAGGAGGTTGGACACCTTGTCCTTGATCTTCGACCGCTTCGTTCCCAACAGTTCGAGGGGGTAGGCGACATTCTCGGCCGTCGTCCGCGAATCGAAGAGGTTGGCGTGCTGGAAAACCATGCCGATCTTGCGACGGGCCGAGAGCAGCTCACGGTCGCTGACGCCCGCGAGTTCCCGCCCGTCGACGGACACGGAACCCGAGGTCGGGCGGTCGAGCAGCGTGAGGCACCGGACGAGGGTCGACTTGCCGGCGCCGGAATGACCGATGATTCCGTGGATGTGTCCTTTGGCCACGCTCAGGGAGACGCCGTCGAGCGCCACGACTTCGCGGCTGCCCTGACGGTACACCTTGCGCAGATCGGTGATGGTGATCAAATGAGTCCTCAGGAGAGTAAGAAAATGTTTCGTCCCATTGAATCATTCACGACCTGCCGATTATTACGGAGGGCGTAACCAATCGACACCTGCGGGGTGAAACGCGCCCGAGTGTGTGCTAGTCGACAGCTGGCGCCGTGTGTGGCGCCTTTGAGTCCTAGAACGAGGGTTTCAGCGGCCAGGAACCGTCGACGACGGCGTCAGGGGTCTTGCGCCGGAGGAATTCCTGGAAGTTCGCGGCCCACGCCTGCTGCCAGTTCACCTGGGCGGCGTGCAGCTCGAAGGGGTCGATCCGGACTTCCGCGTAGCGGGCGGCGATCGCGTCGGCGACGCCGACGGTCGCCGCTGCGTCTGCGAGCGAGGTGTGCGCGTTGTTCAGGGGCACCTGGTAGAACTCGGCCATGGCCGCGAGCGTGCGCTTGCCGCGCCGGTACTTGTCCACGTGGCGGTCGATCACGAGCGGGTCGATGACCGGGGCCGGGGTCAGCGGCTCAACGGAGTGCCGGGCGGCCTCCCGGTTCAGAACGGTGAAGTCGTAGCTCGCGTTGAAGGCCATGACGGGCATCGTCGCGAAGAGGTCCCGCAGGTGCGCTGCGATCTCCGCCACAGCGGACGCGGCCGGCTGCCCCTCGGCGCGGGCCTTCTCCGTCGTGATGCCGTGGACGGCCGCCGCGGCCTCGGGAATCTCGACGCCGGGGTCGACGAGCCACTCGCTGTGGTGCACGATCTCGCTCTTGCCGTTGACCACGATGACGGATGCCGTCACGATGCGCGCCGTCTCCGGGTCCGTGCCCGTCGTCTCGAGGTCGAATGCCGCACGAGGCAGCCCGTTCCAAGTTGTGCTTCCCGCCTGAGTCATGCTGCCAACGGTACCCGCGCCCACCCGCGAAATGGGAAACGCGCCGCGGCCGTCCCGGTGGTGTCCATCACCGGGAATCACGGAACGACTAGGCTGAAACGATGGCGGGAAAGTTGGTTGACGCGATCTACGCGGTGGTGGCGATGGTCCCCTCCGGCCGGGCGCTGTCCTACGGGGACGTCGCCGAACTGCTCGGGGCCGGCGGGCCGCGACAGGTCGGCGCCGCGATGGCGGCCAGTACGGGTCTGGACCTGCCGTGGTGGCGGATCGTGCGGGCGGACGGGACGCTGCCGGCGGATCTCGCCGCGCGGGCCCTGCCCCACTGGCTCCGGGAGGAGCTGCCCGTGAAGTCGACGGAGCCGCCGCGCGTGCGCTTCCCAGCGGCCCGCTGGCAGCCGGACACTGGAGAATTCGCGGCGCTCGACGCCGTCGCCGTCGCGCTCGCCAACCAATCTGCGGGTGCCCCGGGGTTGAATACAGGGACAGGAAGCGGAAGGGGAGAGCGATGACGTCGACCGACGAGGCCGCCGGAGGGCAGCCGCTCGACGCCGGCCAGCGCCGCATCGCCGGACTGCGCGCCGGCCACGGGCCGACGCTCGTCCTGGGGGCGCCGGGGACGGGCAAGACGACGGCGCTGCTGGCCGCGGTCGCCGCGCGCCTCGGATTCCCTCCGGGCGGCAGGGCGGACCTGGAACCGGAGCAGCTGCTGGTCCTCACGTCCGCGCGCTCCCACGCGTCCCGACTCCGCGACGGTCTCTCCTCGATGGTCGACGTGACGTTCTCCGAGCCGGCCGTCCGGACCTGGTCGTCGTATGCCTTCGACCTGATCCGCCGGGCCCGCATCGCAGGATTCCTGCCCGAGCTCCAGCGCCCGCCCCGGCTGCTGTCCGGGCCGGAACAGGATGCCCTGATCGGCCAGATCCTCGACGGCCACGCCGCCGGCCTGCCATCGGCGCCGGACTGGCCGGAGTCCCTCGGGGAGGCCGTCTCCACGCGCGGCTTCCGAGATCAGCTGCGCGAGCTCTTCGACCGCCTGGCCGAGCACGGGCTCGAGCCGGCGGACGTCCAGGAACTCGGCGCGCGCCATCTGATGCCCGAGTGGGAGGCGGCCGCGCTCGTCTACCAGGAGTACCGCGACCTGCTGGATCTGGGGCACGCCGAGGCTTTCGACCCGGCCGGGCTGATCAGCAGTGCGGCCGGTCTGCTCGAGGCCAACGGCGAGCTCCTGGAGCAGGAGCAGCAGCGGCTCAAGCTCCTCGTCGTCGACGACCTCCAGGAGGCCAACCCGGCCCAGTACCGGCTCCTCTCCGTCCTCGGCCGGGGCCGCGACGTGCTGGCCTTCGCCGCACCGGACTCGGTCGTGCAGGGTTTCCGCGGGGCGCGGCCCGACTTCCTCAACCGCATCGACACCCACCTCGGCGACACGAAGCGGCTGACGCTCGACGAGTCCTTCCGGATGCCGCCGGCCATCGCCGCGGCCTGGGGGCGGATCGCCCGCCGCATCCCGGTCTCCGCCGGGCGCGACGGCCGGTCGCTGGTCTCCACCGGCGCCGACGGCCGTTCCGGCAGCGTGGCCGCCCACCTCGTCGACAGCCCCGTCCACGAGATGCGCTACGTCGCCCACCGGATCCTCGAAGAGCACCTGATGGGCGGGCGCCCGCTCGGCGACATCGCGGTCATCGTCAGGCACGGCGGCCTCGTGAGGAATATAGCGCGCCACCTGAGCCAGCAGGGGATCGCGGTCAGCGTGCCCCCGGCCGAGGTCCCCCTCCGGGAAGAGCCGGCCATCCGCCCGCTCATCACCCTCCTGCAACTGGTCCTGGACGACGAGCCCGTGTCCGACGCCGACGTCGTCGAACAGCTGCTCACCTCCCGGTACGGCCAGGCGACGGCCCTCGATGTCAGACGGCTGAGGCAGCAGCTGCGGCGCGCGGAGTACCGGGCCGGCGGCCGGCGGACGAGCTCCGAACTGCTCTGCGCCCTCCTCGCGCCCGATCCCGACGCGGCGAGCCTCGAGGGGCTCGGACGCGAGGCGACGGGGGCCCGCCGGATCGTCCGCATGCTCGCGGCCGCCCGGCGGCACCTCGCCGCCGCCGACGCCAACGCCGAGACGGCGCTCTGGTCCCTCTGGGAGGCCTCGGGGCTGGAGAAGCCGTGGACCGAGGCGGCGCTCGCCGGCGGAAGCGCCGGACACCGTGCAGACCTCGACCTGGACGCGCTGCTCGCGCTCTTCCAGGCGGCCGAGCGCTTCATCGACCAGCTGCCGGGTTCGACGGTCCGGCAGTTCGTGGAGCACATCTCGTCGCAGGAGCTGCCCATGGACTCCCTCGCCGGGCGGGGCAGTACCGCCGAGGCCGTGGCCGTCCTGACGCCGGCATCCGCAGTCGGAAGGGAATGGGGCCTGGTGCTGATCCCGGGCCTGCAGGAGGGCATCTGGCCCAATACCAAACTGCGCGGCGAGCTGCTCAGAACCGGGACTCTGGCAGCGATCGTGGAGGACGGCCCCGAAGCCGCCGCGCAGCGCGATGCCGCCGCCCGCGTCCGCGCCGTCCGCGCCGACGAATTCCGCAGCTTCGCCGCGGCGGCCTCCCGGGCGCGCGACGAGCTCGTCTGCATCGGCGTGCTCTCCGACGACGAGCAGCCGTCCGCACTGCTCGACTTCGTCGACCCCGTGCCGGACGGGGCCGAGCGGAGCGTCACCGATGTCCCGCGCCCCCGGACCCTCGGCGCGCTCGTCGCCCATCTGCGCCGCACCGCCGAAGCGGAGGTCCGCGGAGAGGACCCTGCAACGGCACACGACGCAGGCGTCGTGCTGGCCCACCTGGCCGATGCAGGAATCCGCGGCGCCCATCCGGACACTTGGTGGGGGCTCGTGCCGCCCTCGAGCTCAGGTCCCGTGGCCCCCGAGGGCGAACCCGTCGCAGTGTCCCCGTCCCGCGTCCAGGCCGTCCTCGAATCCCCGCTCAACTGGTTCGTGCAGGCCGCAGGGGGAGAGGCCGCCGTCGATTTCGCACGCAGCCTCGGTACGCTGGTCCACGCGATAGCCGAGAACATGCCGGAAGCCACTGGCGACCAGTACCGCGACGAGCTCGAACGGCGATGGCCCGAGCTCGACCTGCCCCCGGGTTGGGAGACCGACAAAGACCGCGAACGGGCCGAGGACATGCTGCGCAAGCTCGCCCTCTACGGGATCGAGATGCGCAAGAACGGCCGCCGGCTCGTCGGGCAGGAGGTCGGATTCAGCGTCCAGGTCTCCGACGGGACGCGGAAGGCGCTCGTGACCGGCATCATCGACCGGGTGGAAGCCGGAGACGACGGCCGGCCCTACGTCGTCGACCTGAAGACCGGCAAGTCCAAGCCGACGGCCAAGGAGGTCGACAGGCATCCCCAGCTCGGCACCTACCAGGCGGCGATCCTCGCCGGAGCCCTCGGGGACTCGCTGCATCTCGCCGACCGTCCGGCCGGTGCCGCACTCGTCCAGCTGGGCGACGGGACCAAGTCGATGCGGCCGCAGGAGCAGCCCGCCATCGGCGACGAGGACTGGGCGACGCCCTTGGTTCTCGAGGCCGCCGGCCTCATGGGCGCCGCCGATTTCCTGGCGCGGCACGACCCGTCGAAGGGCCGGGCCGTGCCCTGCCGCCTGCCCGGCGTCTGCCCGCTCTGCGACGAAGGACGGCAGGTGACCCAACCGTGAAAGGCGACATGACGGACGAGACCGCGATCCGCTTCACCCCCGAGGAGCTCGCCACCAGGCTGGGGCAGTTCATGCCGACCGAGCAGCAGTCGGGGATCATCTCCTCGCCGCTCGAACCGATGCTCGTCGTGGCCGGTGCGGGGTCGGGCAAGACGGCGACCATGGCGGACCGCGTCGTCTGGCTCGTCGCCAACGGGCTGGTCCGCCCGGACCAGATCCTGGGCGTGACGTTCACGCGCAAGGCCGCCGGCGAACTGGCCCACCGCATCCGGAACCAGCTGCAGAAGCTCGACGACCGAGGCCTGCTCGAGGACGGGCTCGACGAGCTCGGTGATCCGGCGGTCTCGACCTACCACTCGTACGCGAACTCGCTGGTTGCGGACCACGGCATGCGCATCGGCATCGAACCTGATGCCGAACTCCTCGGCAGCGCGCAGACCTGGCAGTTGGCGGACACGATCGTTCAGGACTACGACGGGGACGCCGCCGAGCTGCAGGGCGCGCGGTCCACGCTCACGGACGCCGTCGTCCAGTTCGCCTCCGAATGCGCCGAGCACCTGATCGCGCCGTCCGAGGCCGGCGAGTACATGACGGGCGTCATCGGCGGCCTCGACGCCCTGCCGTACATGGCCGGCAAGGTGAAGGACCGCTCGCAGGCGGCCGAGAAGATGATGGGGATGCTCTCCACCCGCGTCGCGGTCGCGCGGCTCGCCGAGCGGTACGCCGAGGCCAAGCGCTCCCGCTCTGTGCTGGACTACGGGGACCTCGTCGCGCTCGCGGCCCGGATCGCCCGCGACGTGGATGCGGCCCGCGTCGAGGAACGAGAACGCTTCAAGGTCGTGCTCCTGGACGAGTTCCAGGACACCTCGCACGCGCAGATGGTGCTCTTCTCCTCCCTGTTCGGCGACGGGCACGCGGTCACCGCGGTCGGGGACCCCAACCAGTCCATCTACGGGTTCCGGGGGGCCTCCGCCGGGCAGCTCTTCCGTTTCCCGACGGAGTTCCCCCGCGTCGACGAGGCGACCGGCGAACGCGGACCGGCCGCCGTCGCACATCTCACCACGGCCTGGCGGAACTCCGTGAACATCCTGCGAGCCGCCAACTCCGTCGCTGCCCCGCTCCTGACCGAGGCGTCGCGCGGCGGCGCCGTCACCGTCGAGGGGCTCGAGCCGAGCCCGGTCGCCGGCGCGGGCGAGGTCGAGCTCGCCCGGCTCGGATCCAGTGGCGAGGAGATCGACTGGCTCGCCAGCCGGCTCCTGTCCGCGAGGTCCGAGCTCCGTCAGGAGCAGTCCTCGGTTCAGGGGCCGCAGCCGAGCGCGGCCGTCCTGTTCCGCACGCGGGGGCAGCTGGCCGAGATGGCCGCGGCGCTGGAGGAACGCGGAGTCCCGTACGAGATCGTTGGCCTGTCCGGACTGCTGGCCCTCCCGGAGATCGTCGACCTGACGTCGACGCTGCGTGTCCTCGTCGATCCCAACCGTTCTGATGCCCTGCTGCGCCTCATCGCGGGGGCCCGCTGGCGGATCGGCCCCGCGGACCTGCTCGCGTTCGCGGATTGGTCGAAGGCGCTCGAGTCCCGGCGGGCACAGGCGCTGGACCCCGAGTCCGAGCAGGCGCCGACTCCTGAACTGACCGATGCGGCCAGCCTGATCGAAGGCCTCGACCATCTGCCGCCGCCCGGCTGGACCAGCCGGCGCGGCCGCAGCCTGACCGTGGCCGCGCGCGAGCGTCTCGCTCGGCTGGCGGAGGAGATCCGTTTTTTGCGGACGTTCGTCGACGACGACCTTCTCACGCTGATCTACGAGGTCGAACGGGCCGTGGGACTCGATCTCGAACTGGCCGCCAAACCCAGCGAGAGCATCCATTCGGCGCGACGGCATCTCGACGCGTTCGCCGACGTCGCCGCGACCTACTCGCGCAGCTCCGGCAGCTCGTCGCTGACCGGATTCCTGACCTGGCTGGACGCTGCGGCGGAACAGGAGAAAGGGCTCGAGATCCCTCAATCCGACTCCGATCCCGAGGCCGTTCAGCTGCTGACCATCCACGCTTCCAAAGGACTCGAATGGGACATCGTCGCCGTCGCGGGCCTCGACGACGGGGTCTTCCCCTCCGCCCGGGACAACCGGTGGACCACGGGACACGCTTCTCTGCCGTGGCCGCTGCGCGGAGACCGGCACGACCTGCCCCAGTGGGACACGGACCAGGAAGACCTGAAGTCCGTCGTCGACGCGGAGAAGGCCTTCAAGGCGGAGGTCCAGGCGCACGGCGAACTCGAGGAACGGAGACTCGCCTACGTGGCCTTCACCCGTGCCCGCCACCTGCTGCTGTGCTCCGGCTCGGTCTGGTTCGGCAGCCGCAGCAAGCCCGTCGGCGTCTCGCCGTTCCTGCGGGACCTGGTTCCGCTCGCGGACGAGGCCGACCCGCCGGCCACCATCCCCGTCTGGTGCGACGACGATCAGGCGCCGGCGGAGAACCCGTTCCGCGAGGACCCGACCGAGGCGGTCTGGCCATTCGATCCGCTCGCCGGGCCGCGGATCCTCCGCGGGGGCGGGGAGGTCCCGCCCACCGGCAGCCGGCGGCCCGCACTCGAGGCGAGCGCCGCCGTCGTCCGGGAATCACTGGCCGCCCGGCGGGAGGGCCGCGAGGCGGTACCGGTCACGGAGGCGGGGACCGCGTGGCTGGACGAGGCGCGGCTGCTGCTGGCGAGGAAGCGCCAGGACGAGGCGCCGAAGCGGTACGACGCTCCCACCCACGTGCGGGCGTCCCTGTTCGTCGATCTCGCCACCGAACGGGAGGCGGTGCTCGCTCAGATGAGGCGCCCCGTGCCCCGACGGCCCGGCGTCGCAGCACGGAAGGGAACAGCCTTCCACGCCTGGGTCGAAGAACGCTTCGGATCCACGGGCATGCTCGACATGGACGAATGGGTGGGCACCGCCGATTCGCATATCGACGACGCCTACGGGCTGGAGGAGATGAAACAGGCGTTCCTCGACTCGGAGTGGGCCGAGAGGCAGCCGGCGTTCGTCGAGGTCCCCTTCGAAACCAACGTCGGCTCGGTCAACGTCCGCGGCAGGATCGACGCCGTCTTCCGCGAGACCGGCGCCGAGGGCGAGGAGCGCTGGACGCTGGTCGACTGGAAGACAGGGCGCGTCCCCGTGGGACGCGACGCGGAGGCGAAGGCGATCCAGCTGGCCGTCTACCGGCTCGGCTTCGCCCGCCTGCACGAGGTCGACGTGGAACGGGTCGACGCCGCGTTCTTCTATGTCGGGCAGGGACGGACCCTGCGGCCGGACCGCCTGGCCGCGGAGTCCGAGCTCATCGAGCTCATCGACGGCGCGCTCGGGGGGTGCGAGCGCCGAGGAGCGGTGAGGCGCGTCAGGCCTTGTCGTTCTTCACGGGCAGCTGGATGATCGGAATCGCCGATGTCGGGACCTCCGACGCCGGCGCATCGTCGCCCTCGTCGGACGAAGCGGGCTCGTCGTGGTCGTCGGATCCCGCCTCCGCGGGGTCCTCGACCGCATCCGTATCCGGATCCGCCTCGGCCTCGTCCGCCGGAGCAGCCTCCGCCGCGCTGTCGGCGGATGCTCCCGTGCCGGACTCGGAAGCGGTGGCCGGGGCTTCCTCGGATTCCGGCCCGGCTTCGGTCGTCTCGACCGGACGGTTGGCGGCCTCCGCAGGACCTGCAGGCGATCCCGGCTCGGCGTCCTCGGGCTCGTCGTCCAGAACGACGACGGCCGGCCGGTCCGGGGCCTCCACGGTCACGGCTGATCCGCCTTGATGCGCCGGCTCCGACTCGTCCGAGTCCCCGGATCCGTTGTCGTCGTCGCGCGCTTCGTCGCCCGCGGCCTCCGACTCGTCGTAGCGCGGGGGCTCGATGACGCTGATGGGCTGGCCGCCGTACTCGGCGATGTCGGCGTCCAGATCCTCGAGCATCGTCTCAGCCTCGGCGATGCGTCCCGGGTCCTCCGAAGCCACGGCCTTGACCAGCCACTGGGCGAGCGCGAACTCGGCGGAGAGGGCCGCGCGACGCATCAGGTGGGGGTCGGCCTTGTCGCCGCGTTCGGCCACGTAGGCCTCGAAGACGGCATCGCTGAACGACTGTTCGTGAGCCGCTGCCAGCCAGGCCAGATCGTCGGAGGGGTCCCCGATGTGGAGGTCCGTCCACCCGGTCACGGCGGTGACATTGGCGCCCTCGAGGAGCAGTGTCTCCTCGTGCAGATCGCCGTGCACGACCGTCGGATGGAACCGCCACAGGCCCACGTCCTCCAGAGCGTGCTCCCAGCGGCGGAGGAGCCGCGGCGGGATCTTGCCCGTCGTCGCGGCCTGGTCGAGGGCGTTGAGGCGGCGCTGCCGGAACTCCTCGGCGGAGTACGCGGGCAGATCGGCCCGATCGACGATGTCGTTCGGCAGCCCGTGGATGGCGGCGATCGTCCGTCCGACGTTCGCGGCGGCCGCTCCACCGGCGGCGATCAGCTCCTCGAGCGGCAGGTTGCCGCCGTCGAGATGGTTGTAGACGAAGGTGCGCAGGGTGCCCTGGCGGACCGTTCCGGCCACCGACGGGATACGGAAGGGCAGGCCCGCCCGGACGGCGGGCGTGAACGAACGCAGGGCTGCCAGCTCCGACTCGAGGCGCATGCTGGCCTCGTCGTGGCGCGGGGCGCGGATGCGCCACTGATTCTGCTGCGCGTCCCGGACCAGGGCCGAGTCGAAGTCGTCAGCGTCGTCGGCCAGGGCCCCCACCCCGACCGGGGTCAGCCCGGGGACGGCGGCCGTTGCGATGGCGGCGAGTTCCATGGGAGAGCGTTTCACTCCTCCACCGTATGCGCGACGGGCGGGACCACGGGCGAAGCCGGCGGCGAGTCGTCAACCATGACGTTAACTGGGAGTGTCCCGCACCTGTCGTGGCGCATCCGCCATCCACAGCCGGGCTCTTCGATCCAGCGGGAGCGGCGCCGGATGAGTACGGTAGAACCATGCAGACTTCGCGCCCTTCGACCCCCAGCGCGGCGCGGGTGCCGCACGTCCTCGACCGCTACAGCGACAAGCGGGGCGGCGAGTCCTGGCTCGCCGGGGTGACGGACGACCCCGACACGCGGTACCTGCCCATCGTCTCCGGGAGGGACCGGCGCGCCGGGGCCGTCCCGACGGACGGGGCCCGGCTGCGCTGGCTCACCCGGGACGGCGTCGCGTCGCTGGCTCCGCGCGGTGCGCAGGAGATCTACCTCGGCCGGCTGCACGACGACGCCGCGTCGCCGGTCGCCGGCCGCCACCTCGTCGCGGTGGTCGTCGACGAGCCCGCGGAGGAGCAGGCGGAGGCATGGCAGGGGATGCGGGCGCTGGCCCCGGTGCTGGACGCCGCCGAGGCGGAGATACTGATCACGGCCACGGCCATCGTGAACTGGCATGCCGGCCACACCCACTGCCCGCGCTGCGGGGCGGCCACCGACGTCGTGCACAGCGGGTGGGTGCGCGTCTGCCGCGAAGACGGCTCGCAGCACTTCCCGCGGACCGACCCGGCCGTCATCGTCTCCATCATCGACGGCGACGACCGGCTGCTGCTGGGGGCCAACGCCCGGTGGGGCGGGCAGCGGTATTCGACGCTGGCCGGATTCGTGGAGCCGGGGGAGTCGCTGGAGGCGGCCGTGGTGCGCGAGGTCGGCGAGGAGGCCGGGATCCAGGTGCACTCGCCCGAATACGTGGCCTCCCAGCCGTGGCCCTTCCCGGCGTCGCTGATGCTGGCGTTCCGCGCCCGGGCCGACGCCGTCGACGTCGTCCCCGACGGCGAGGAGATCGTCGATCTGCGCTGGTTCACCCGCCGGGAGCTCGCAGAGGACATCCGCTCGGGGCGGATCGCGGCTCCGATGGCCTTCTCCGTCGCCCGGCGTCTTATCGAACTTTGGTACGGTGGGACGTTGCCCGAACCGCGTCAGCCGGAGAACCTCACCGCGTGAACACAGTAGAAGAACGAATCCTCGCCGGACTCGACGACGAGCAGCGGCGCGTTGCGACGACCCTGAACGGCCCCCTCTGCGTCCTCGCCGGCGCGGGAACGGGCAAGACGCGGGCCATCACCCACCGCATCGCCTACGGGGTCCACACGGGCGCCTACCAGGCCAACCAGGTCCTGGCCGTGACGTTCACCTCCCGCGCAGCGGCCGAGATGCGCGCCCGGCTGCGCGACCTCGACGCCCCTGGAGTCCAGGCGCGCACGTTCCACGCGGCCGCGCTCCGGCAGCTGCAGTACTTCTGGCCGCAGGCCATCGGCGGGGAACTGCCCGCCATCATCGACTACAAGGCGCAGATGGTCGCCGAGGCCGCCCGCCGGCTGCGCCTGACGACCGATCGTGCGAGCATCCGCGACCTCGCCGCCGAGATCGAATGGGCGAAGGTCTCCATGCACACCCCGGAGAGCTACGTGGACGCCGCCGCGGGGCGGGACGACGCCGCCGGTTTCGACAAGACGACGGTTTCGCGCATCTTCCAGTCCTACGAGGACGTCAAGACCGACCGGCACATGATCGACTTCGAGGACGTGCTGCTGCTGACCGTCGGCATCCTCGACACGGAACCGCAGATCGCCGCGCAGATCCGCAAGCAGTACCGGCACTTCGTCGTCGACGAGTACCAGGACGTCTCCCCGCTCCAGCAGCGCCTGCTCGACCTGTGGCTGGGGGACCGCGACGACCTCTGCGTCGTCGGCGATGCGAGCCAGACGATCTACTCGTTCACCGGCGCGACGCCGGCGCACCTGCTGGAGTTCGGCAAGCGCTACCCCGAGGCGCCGCTCGTGAAGCTGATCCGCGACTACCGGTCCACGCCGCAGGTCGTGGACCTGGCGAACCGGCTGCTGGGGACGCGCCGGATCGAGCCCGGCGTCGGCGACCGGAACGTCGCCTGGCCCGATCCGCTCGAGCTCGTCGCCCAGCGTGAGGCTGGCCCCGAACCGCGGTTCGCGGAATTCGCTGACGACGAGGCCGAGGCTGCGAACCTGGCGAAGTCCATCCAGAAACTGATCGACGACGGCGTCCAGCCCGCCGAGATCGCCGTGCTGTACCGAACCAACGGGCAGTCCGAGACGTACGAGCAGGCGCTGGCGGCGGCCGGCGTGGGCTACCAGCTGCGCGGCGGCGAACGCTTCTTCCAGCGGCGCGAAGTCCGCGACGCCATCCTGCAGCTGCGGGCGGCCGCGCGGG
Organism: Zhihengliuella salsuginis; assembly: GCF_014651715.1. GTDB lineage: Bacteria > Actinomycetota > Actinomycetes > Actinomycetales > Micrococcaceae > Zhihengliuella > Zhihengliuella salsuginis. The sequence goes on along the minus strand of NZ_BMXK01000004.1, from coordinate 25,197 downwards.
TGGACGCCGAAGGCAGCGTCACGCAGCAGGTGAAGGACGTCCTCGCCTCGCTCGGGTACTCGGAGACCGCTCCCAGCGGGTCGGGCGCAGTGCGGGAGCGCTGGGAGTCGCTGCAGGCGCTCGTATCGCTGGCCGCCGAGATCGAGAAGAAGCGGTCCGGCCGCGAGGAGGGCCTCTCGCTGACCGGGTTCGTGGCCGAGCTCGATGAGCGGGCCGCCGCCCAGCACGCCCCGACCGTGCAGGGCGTCACCCTCGCCTCGCTGCACTCCGCCAAGGGGCTCGAGTGGGACGCCGTCTTCCTGGCCGGGATGAGCGACGGGCTCATGCCGATCTCGTTCGCCGAGGACCAGGCGGACTACGACGAGGAGCGGCGCCTGCTCTACGTCGGGATCACGCGTGCCCGGCGCCACCTCAGCATCTCGTGGTCGCTCTCCCGGACACCGGGCGGCCGCGCCAGCCGGCGCCCCTCGCGCTTCCTCGACCGCGTCCGCCCGGCCGTGTCGACGCACGACGGCGCCGGAACGCCGCGCGCCGCCAAGCGGCGCCGGATGGCCGGACCGCCGACCTGCCGGGTGTGCGGAACGCTGCTCTCCAGCCCTGCCGAACGGAAGGTCGGCCGCTGCGGCGACTGCCCGCCCGGCTACGATGAGGCCGTGTTCGAGCGGTTGCGCGAGTGGAGGCTGGAGACCGCGCAGAAGGCCTCGGTACCGGCGTTCGTCGTCTTCACGGATGCCACGCTCATGGCCATCGCGGAGGAGAACCCGAAGGACGCGACGGCGTTGTCCAAGGTGCCGGGTCTCGGGCGGACCAAGCTCGAGCGCTACGGACCGGACGTCCTCGACATCCTCGGTGCGGGAGAACCCCCGGCCTAGGTGCGTGGTCCGGCGCAGCCGCAGTGCGGTCCCGTCCGCTGGGCGGTCAGCGTCGTGGCGCCCGACGCCAGATCGACGGCGATCTCGTGGCCTGCCGACGCCGGGACGTTGACCTGGTCGACCACCATCAGCGCGTGCATGGCGGCGAGGCCGGCGGCCGTCGCCGCCAGCGTCAACTCGGTCCCGGCGGGAGTCGACGACGGCGAGGCCAGCGGGTGGTCGATGGTGCAGCGCAGGCACGGTGTCAGCCCCGGGAGCACCAACGGGCCGACGACGGCGCGGCCGTCCTCGAACCTGACGGGCAGGAGGGCCCCACCCGGCTCGGCCGAATCCTGAAGGGGCAGGCCGGTGGCGGGATCGGCGAACAGGAGGGTGATGTCCACCGCGGCCTCTCCGGCGCTCGTCAGCAGGTTCGCCTGCGGGTGGGCCGCCGCCAGGCGCCGGGCCACGGCCGCGGTGCGGTGCCTGCCCAGGTCCGGCAGCGTCAGCGGGCCTGTTCCCAGGTCGCGCGGGTGGACGTCGGCGCCGTCGGCGAGGACCAGGGTCCCCACCCCGGCCGAGACCAGGAGCTGCGCTGCGTGGGCGCCGGCCCGCCCGAGACCGTGGACGCGAACGACGGCGTCGGCCCGCCGCTGCAGCGTGGGCCCGGAATGCGCCGCGTACGCGAGCGACCAGTCGGCAAGGTCGGGCGCCAGGATGTCCGCCTGGATGCCGTGGAGCCGGTACGGCTCCGTGGTGACGAGGACGGACGCGACGAGGTCGTCGAGCTGGTGGCAGCGCTGCCGAGACGGCAGTCCGGGGTCGCCGACGTCGTAGTCGACGTGGGCCTCGCTGGCCGCCAACCGGGCCAGGTAGGCGCGGTCCGCGGCGGAGACGCCGTCGATCCACAGGCCGCGGGCGCCCAGCCCGATGCAGATGGAGGTCTCGGTCAGCCGGTAGAGCCGCAGGCCCGGATTGATCCGGTGCCCGGCGGCGTCTAGGCCCAGCGGCTGGCGGGACCCGTCCGGGTCGGCGACGGCGGGCGGGTCCGGTGTGTGGTCGGTCATGGTCATGACAGCATCGTGGCATGCTGCTGCACCCGGCGGCCGGAGTTTTCCACAGGCTCCGTGCGGGAGTGGTCCCGGAGGGAGACGGTGGGGGAGAATTCTCGGTATGGCGATGAAGGTTCTACGAGAGTTCGATGCGACGGACGGCACCCGCGTCCGTCTCGTCTCCTCGACGCGGCGCACCAAGAGCGTCGGCGGCAAGTGGGAGGGAGACGGTGTCGTGATCACCGTCCCCGACTGGATGGATGCCGGGACGCAGGCGAAGCACGCGGAGTCGCTGGTGCGGAAGATGCAGCTCAAACGCCGTCGCAGTCGTCCGCTGGCCGGCGACGCCGACCTCGCGGCGCGCGCAGCGGCCCTCGACGCGCGGTACCTCGGTGCGGAAGCGCGCCCGGTCAGCGTGCGCTGGGTGACGAATCAGAACCAGCGGTGGGCCTCCGCGACCCGGTCCGAGAAATCGATCCGTCTCTCGCACCGGCTGCAGAAGATGCCCGTCTGGGTCCAGGACGCCGTCCTGGTGCACGAGCTCGCCCACCTCATCGCCGACGACGGGCACGGCCCGAAGTTCCAGGCGCTCACGGGACGCTACGCCCGGATGAAGGAGGCCGACGCCTTCCTCGCCGGGGCCTCCTTCGCGTGGGAGAACACGGACGACGCGTAGGCCGCCCCCGCTCCTACTTGGACCCGTCCGTCGGCTCCTCGGGAGCATCGTCGTCGGAATCGCCGTCCCGGGGCGTGTCGAACCCGCCGGAGAGCAGCTTGTTCAGGGCCTCGTCGAGCTCGCTGTCCTCGGCTTCGGCCAGCTTGCGCCGCGTGCCGAACCCGGCCGGATCGTCGAGGTCCTCGGCCGTCGGCATCAGGTCCGGGTGGGACCAGATGTCGTCGCGGCCCTCGATGCCCCGTTCGGCCAGCATGGTGGACCAGAAGGCCGAAGCGTCGCGGAGCCGGCGCGGGCGCAGTTCGAGGCCCACGAGCGATGCGAACGCCTGCTCGGCGGGACCGCCCGTGGCGCGCCGGCGCCGGAGCATCTCGCGCAGGGCGCCCGCGGCGGGCAGGTTGGCAGAAGCCGCGGCGACGACTTCGTCGACCCAGCCCTCGATGAGGGCGAGGACGGTCTCCAGCTTGGCGAGCGCCGTCTCCTGGGCCGGCGTGTGCTGCGGGGTGAACAGGCCCTCGACGGCCATGTTCTGGAAGGACTCGGGCCGGCTCGGGTCGATGTCCCGGATCGACTCCTCGATCTTCGACATGTCGATGTGGATGCCGCGGGCGTATGACTCGATCGCCCCGATGACGTTCGTGCGCAGCCAGGGGGCGCGGGTGAAGAGGCGGATGTGCGCCGCCTCGCGCAGCGCGATGAAGAGCAGGACCTCCTGCTCCGGTGCGTCGAGATCCTCGCCGAAGGCGCTCACGTTGGAGGGCACCAGCAGGGGTGCGGTCCCGGCGAGGGGCAGCCCGATGTCGGTGCCGCCGAAGACGTCCTTGGCGAGCCCGCCGACCGCGGTCCCGAGCTGCATGCCGAACATGGCCCCGCCGAGATTCTGGAACATGCCCTGCGCGCCGGCCAGCATGCCCTTCATCTCCTCGGGGGCCTGGTCCCTCATGGCGGTCGTCATGGCCGCGGACATCGATTCTGCGACGTCGGAGGTGAGGACCTTCCACGTGTCCATGGTCTTCGTGACCCATTCGGCGCGGGAGATGGCCGTGAACTCGGTGCCGGGTGCCTCGAAGGCGGTTGCCGCGTCGAGCCACATCTCTGCCAGGCGGCCCGCGTCGGCGATGGCCTGCTGGCGCGGACCGGTGACGCTCGGGTCGTCGCCGGCTGCGGCCTGGCGGGCGGAATCGATCGCGAGCGACCAGTTGACCGGGCCGCTCTCGCCGCTGGCCATGGCGCCCATCAGCTGCTGCATCTGGCGGAACATGGCCTGCATGGCGGCGGGGTCGTTCTGCACCCCCATCGCCTTCTGGATCTCCTCGGGCATGTTTTTCGGGTCCATCCCGCCCGCTCCCGCCCCGCCGAAGAGGTTGGAGAACATCTCGGCAAACGGGTCCTTGTCGTTGTTGTCGTCGGAGCCGTCCGGGCGGTTGTTCTCGGTGTTGTCAGCCATGGTTCAACGGTACTCCGGTTTCCGGGCCGCGGCCCGGGTGTTCCCTCGTGGTTCGCTGTTGGCAAAGCGCGGCCGGGGTGGCTGGGCAGGCAGTAGCCTAGAGGCGGACCCGAAGAACCGCCCCGAACCGTCGCAACAGAGGAATCTCGTTGACCCAGCTGTCCCCGCCACCGCACGGCCTCCCGTCCACCCCGGATGACCGGCCGGTACGTCCCCACCGGCTGCGGCGGACGCTGCTCGCCTCGACGGCCGTCGTCGTCGGGCTGTCGTTCGTGACGATGGCGCTGCCCGCGCCCTACGTGATCGAATCCCCGGGGCCGACGATCAACACCGTCGGAGAGGTGGAGGGGGAGCCCGCCCTGAGCGTGGAGGGCGCCGAGTCGTACCGCCCGGAGGGCCGGCTGGACCTGACGACCGTCTACGTGCGCGGCGGCGGCGGGCGCCAGGTGACCTTCTTCGAGGCGCTGCAGGCGTGGGCGGACCCGACGGCGGACGTCTTCCCCGAGGAGAGCGTCTACCCGCGGGGCGTGACGGGGGACCAGATCAGCGAGCAGAACACGGCCCAGATGGACGAATCGCAGGAGACCTCGGTCGCCGCCGCGCTGGGCCAGCTCGACATCGACTACGACGCGTCCATCTCCGTCGTCGACTTCGCCTCCGCGCAGAACGAGGACGTGCTGGAGGTCGGCGACGTCGTGACGGAGCTCGACGGCGGCCCGGTCCGGACCGTCCAGGAGCTGCGCGACGGCCTGCAGGAGCGCGTCGAGGACGGGCACGTGGTGACCGTTCAACGGGGCTCGGAGACGTTGGAGGTCCCCGTGGAGACCACCAGCAGCCCCGACGGCACCCAGCAGATCGGCATTTTCCTGCGCACCGACTTCGAGTTCCCCTTCGACGTCGGCTTCGCCCTCGAGGACATCGGCGGCCCGAGTGCCGGGATGATGTTCTCACTGGGCATCATCGATCTGCTGACCGAGGGCGACCTGACGGGCGGCGAGCACATCGCCGGCACCGGGACGGTCACCGCCGGCGGCGCGGTGGGGCCGATCGGCGGCATCGCGCAGAAGGTCGTCGGCGCCCGCGAGGCTGGAGCCAGCGTGTTTCTGGCCCCGGCGGGCAACTGCCCCGACCTCGAGGGGCGCGTGCCGGACGGGATGCGGATCGTGCAGGTCGAGACCCTTCAGGACGCCTACGACGCCGTGCGCCGGGTCGGGGCCGGAGAGTCCCTGGACGGCCTGCCCGGCTGCGGTTGACGGGCACCTGGCCGGGGCTTCGTCAAACCGGCATCACAGTGTGTCTAATAAGGTTCGCCACACGGCTGCCGTTGGGGCAGAATGGATGCAAACTATGTTGTGTTCTGGCATGGTGCCGTAACCCCTGACTTGAGGTTCCTATGACGTTTGGTAATGACTTCCCCTTCGGCGGACGCCCACCGGGCGACGGCGATTCCAGTGGTGACAGGGAGCCGCCGGAGCGGCCGGCGCGCAAGTCGGCATTGATGCCGACGATCGTCGTCGTCGGCGTCCTCGTGGCCGCCTTCGTGTTCTTCGCGAACACCTACGCCGAGATCCTCTGGTTCAACCAGCTCGGCTACTCCGAGGTCTTCTGGACCGAGCGGGTGTCGCAGGTGGTCATCTGGGTCATCGCCTTCATCCTCATGGGCGTGGGCGTCTGGGGGAGCCTCGTGCTCGCCTACCGGGCGCGGCCCGTGTACGCCTCCGCGGCGCAGCAGGAGGACGTGCTGAGCAAGTACCAGACGCAGCTCGAGCCGATCCGCCGTCTCCTGATGGTCGGCGTTCCGGGCGTGCTGGCGGCGTTCTCCGCCACCGCGGTCGCGAGCCAGTGGCAGACGGTCCTGCTGTTTCTGAACCAGGTGGAGTTCGGCGAGGTCGACCCGCAGTTCGGGATGGACCTGTCGTTCTTCCTGAACACGCTGCCCTTCATCGGCCTCGTCGTCGGCTACGGCGTCTCGGTGGTGCTGATCGCCGGTATCGCCGGGCTGCTGATGCACTACCTCTACGGCGGCATCCGCATCGAGGAGCGCGGCGGTCTCACCGTCTCCAACGCCGCACGCGTCCACGTGTGCGTCACGGCGGCGATCTTCGTGCTCCTGCAGGCCGTGAACTACTGGCTGGACCGCTACTCGACGCTGCTGAGCCAGGACGGCCGCGTGGCCGGCGCCCTGTACACGGATGTCAACGCGGTCATCCCGACCAAGACCATCCTGGCCGTGGCCGCGGTGCTCGTGGCAGTGCTCTTCATCCTCGGCGCGATCGTCGGCCGCTGGAAGCTGCCGATCATCGGCACCGCGATGCTGATCGTCACCGCCCTGGTGGCCGGAGGCGTCTACCCGTTCATCGTCCAGCAGTACCAGGTGCTCCCGTCCGAGAAGACGGTGGAGCAGGAGTACATCGCGAAGAACATCGAGATGACCCGGAAGGCCTACGGGCTCGACGCCGTCCAGGCGGACAACTACGACGCGACGACCGACACGGCCCAGAATGCGCTCGCCGAGGACAGTGCGACGACGGCGAACATCCGCCTGCTCGACCCGAATCTGATCTCCGATGCGTTTGCGCAGCTGCAGCAGTTCCGCCCCTACTACAGCTTCGCCCAGACACTCGACGTCGACCGCTACGAGATCGGCGGAGAAGTCCAGGACACGGTGATCGCCGTGCGCGAGCTCGACGTCGACCCGGCCGACTCCTGGGTCAACCAGCACATCACCTACACCCACGGCTACGGCGTCGTCGCCGCCTACGGCGCCAAGGTCGCCGCCGGTGGCCGCCCTGACTTCATGCTCGGCGGCATCCCGACCCGTGGTGATCTGACAAGCGACGAGGAGTACGAGCCGCGGATCTACTTCGGCGAGAACTCCCCGGAGTACTCGGTCGTCGGCGGGCCCGAGGGCTGGTCGCCGCGCGAGCTCGACCGCCCGCAGAGCGAGTCCGACGAGGGCGACGCGAACACGACGTTCGCCGGCGACGGCGGACCACGGATCGGCAACATCTTCAACCGCCTGGTCTACGCGCTGAAGTTCGGCTCGACCGACCTGCTGCTCTCCAGCGACGTCAACGAGGAATCGCAGATCCTCTACGACCGCTCGCCGAAGGAGCGCGTCCAGAACGTCGCGCCCTACCTGACGGTGGACTCGAACGCCTACCCGGCGATCGTCGACGGCCGCGTCAAGTGGATCGTGGACGCGTACACGACGAGCGAGAACTACCCGTACTCGCAGTCGCAGCAGATCGAATCCGCGGTCACCGACTCGCAGACCGGCGGGCAGCGCCAGCTGACCGCGTCGGGCGAGATCAACTACATCCGCAACTCGGTCAAGGCCACGGTCGACGCCTACGACGGCTCGGTCGACCTGTACGCGTGGGAGCCGGACGAGCCGCTGCTCAAGGCCTGGCAGAACGTGTTCCCGGAGTCCATCAAGCCCTACTCCGAGATGTCCGCCGACCTCATGAGCCACGTCCGCTATCCGGAGGACATCTTCAAGCTGCAGCGTGAGCTGCTCGGCAAGTACCACGTCACCGATCCGGACGACTTCTACGAGTCCAACGACGCATGGTCCGTCCCGAGTGATCCGACGGTCGAGGGCGGCGGAGTCGCCCAGCCGCCGTACTACCTGTCCCTGAAGATGCCCGATCAGGAGGACGACACGTTCTCGCTGACGTCGACGTTCATCCCGCAGGCTTCCGCCGGCGGCCAGCAGCGCAACGTCCTCTACGGCTTCCTCTCCGCGGAGGCCGACGCCGGCCGCGAGGCGGGCAAGAAGTCCGAAGGGTACGGAACCCTGCGTCTTCTGGAGCTCCCGCGCAGCACGGTGGTGCCCGGCCCCGGCCAGGCGCAGCAGAACTTCGACTCCAACACCGAGGTCTCGCGCGAGCTGAACCTGCTTCGACAGGGCGCATCGAACGTGATCAACGGCAACCTGCTCTCGCTGCCGGTCGGCGGAGGCATCCTCCACGTGCAGCCGGTGTACGTCCGCTCCACGGGCGACACGTCCTACCCGACGCTGCGCAAGGTGCTGGTCTCCTTCGGCGAGAAGGTCGGCTTCGCCGACACGCTCTCCGAGGCACTGGACCAGCTCTTCGAGGGAGCATCCGGAGCCACAACGGGCGAGGAGCCGAACGGCGACGGCGACGGAACCGGAGGCGGCACGGCCGAGCCCGGCACCTCCACCGCGGAGGAGGAGCTGCGCGAAGCACTGACCGCAGCCAACGCCGCCATCGCAGCCGGGCAGGCCGCGCTTGCCGAAGGCGACTTCGCCACCTACGGCGATGAGCAGGAGAAGCTGAACCGGGCGCTCGAGCGGGCGATCGCGGCCGAGGCCGAGATCGCCGGGGAAGCACCCGTCGACGAGCCCGCCGAGGGCGAGGCACCCGCGGACGAGTCGGCCGGTGCCGACGAGCCTGCGGACGGCGGGGACGGCAACTAGCCGCACCTGTTTGGCTGGAAGGCGACGGCCGCCCGCTTCCCCTCCAGGGGAGCCGGCGGCCGTCGCCGTCCGGGGAGGGTGTGTCCCATCCCTCATCACCCGGGAGCCCCCTCGATTTGCGTTCAGCGCCCCGCAGTGGCAGAGTTGAGTCTTGCGCCGCGGGGTGGAGCAGTTCGGTAGCTCGCCGGGCTCATAACCCGGAGGTCAGAGGTTCAAATCCTCTCCCCGCAACGAGAAAGCAGGCCCCGACTTGGGAAACCAGGTCGGGGCCTGCTTGTTTTCGTGCCCTGATCCGGATCTGTCCCGCAAGCCGTCCGCCCGCTACTCGAGGGCTCCGTGTGATGATTCACAATCGGCGCAGGCTACGATATGTTAATAACCATTAACCGATGCGTCGTCGGTGTCGACGAGAATGTCGGGTGCCGAGACATGGTGCGGCCCGCGGGGCCCGGGCCAGTATTCTGAAGGGCGTTGCCCCGTGAAAGGAATGGATGTGAACGCGTCACCATCGACCAGGACTCCCGCCGACGGCGGGTCGAAGCTGTGGGTGAGGTTCGGCATCGTCGCGGCCGCCGCCGTCGTGGTGCTGCTCCTCCTGGTGCTCGGCTCCCGCTGGCTTGTCACGCTCGAATCCGTCCAGGAGTTCCTGCGGACGTACCCGGGGCACACGCCGCTTCCGGCGGGAACTGCCGAGGGGCTGCCCGCCTGGCTCGGCTGGCAGCACTTCCTGAACATGTTCTTCCTGTTCCTGATCATCAAGACGGGCTGGCAGGTGCGGACCCAGCAGCGGCCGCCGGCGAACTGGACCCGCAACAACAAGGGGCTGGTCAAGACCAGGAACCCGCCGAAGCGCATCAGCATCAACCTCTGGTTCCACCTGACACTCGATGCGTTGTGGGTGCTCAACGGCCTCGTCTTCATGGTGCTGATCTTCGCGACCGGTCACTGGGTGCGGATCGTTCCCACCAGCTGGGACGTCTTCCCCAACGCGGTCTCGGCCGGGCTGCAGTACCTGTCCCTGAACTGGCCGATGGAGAACGGCTGGGTCAACTACAACTCCCTGCAACTGCTGGCCTACTTCGCCACCGTCTTCATCGCGGCGCCGCTGGCCATCGCCACCGGCCTGCGCATGTCGGAAGCCTGGCCGAAGAAGGCGGCGGTCAACGCGGTGTACCCGATCGAGCTGGCCCGGGCCATCCACCTGCCGACGATGGTCTACTTCGTGCTCTTCGTCGTCGCCCACGTCGCCCTCGTCCTGGCGACCGGCGCGCGCGCCAACCTCAACCACATGTTCGCCGCACGCAGCGACGACGGTTGGATGGGCTTCTGGGTCTTCGCCGCCGCGGTCGTCGTCAGTGCCGCCGCCGTCGTCTTCACGCGGCCGATGGTGATCGCGCCGATCGCCAATCTGATGGGCCGGGTCAGCCGATGACGAAGCACCCCGTCAACCTCGGCGCCACCCGTGGTTCTCCTCCGATTTGGGTTCCGGCGGAAACGCGTGTATAGTTGTATCTCGCGCCGCGGGGTGGAGCAGTTCGGTAGCTCGCCGGGCTCATAACCCGGAGGTCAGAGGTTCAAATCCTCTCCCCGCAACGAGAAAGCAGGCCCCGACTTGGGAAACCAGGTCGGGGCCTGCTTGTTTAACCGGTGCCGGCCGTCAGGCGATCAGGCCCCGTGGTAGGTGGAGCTCTCGATCTCTGCGGCGGTGTCGCCCAGGGCGTCGGGCTTGCGCCCCTGCTTCAGGGCCGCCAGCCGGGCCTCGACCTCGAGGTCCTCGCCCAGGTCCTCGAGCTCCTCGAACTGCGAATCGAGGCTGGAGGCCGCCAGCTCGTTCGCGCCCAGCACGCGCGCCTCCTCGCGCCGGATCTTCTCCTCGAAGCGCGACACCTCCGAACCCGGGTCCATGATGTCGATGCTCTTGAGCGCATCGTGGACCTGGGTCTGCGCCTGGGCGACGTTGGCACGTGAGACCAGCTCGTCGCGTTTGGCGACGAGCTGCATACGCTTCGCCTTCATCTGCTCGAGGCCGGACTTGAGCTTCTCGACGACCTGCTCCTGGGAGGCGATCGTCGGTTCGACCGACCGGACCTCGGACTCGGCCTGCATCTGCCGCTGGATGGCCACTTTGGCCAGGTTGTCGTACTTCGCGGCCCGGGCCTCGTCGCCGGCGGCGCGCTCCTGATCGGCGCGGCTGGACGCGGCCAGGGCCTTGGTGCCCCAGTCGGAGGCGGTGCGGGCGTCCTCGTCGCGGTCCTGCTGCATCATGCGCAGGTTGCCGATGGTCTGCGCGATGGATGCCTCCGCCTCGGAGATGTTGTTCGTGTAGTCGCGCAGCATCTGATCCAGCATCTGCTGGGGGTCTTCCGCCTGGTCGAGGATCGAGTTGATGTTCGCCTTGGCGAGCTGGGCGATGCGCCCGAAGATTGACTGCTTCTGCATGGTGGGTACCTTTCGCTGAACGTGTCGCTGGTTGTCGTGGGTAAAAATCGAACAGGTGGTCAGAAATTGCCGCCGCCGCCGGAGAATCCTCCGCCGCCGAATCCTCCTCCTCCGCCGCCGAAGCTCCCGCCGCCGGAGAAGCCGCCGAAGCCGCCGCCACCGAAGAGGCCCCCGCCGCCGTGGCCGGAGGACCGGTTGCCGTCGAGAACGGCGTCGATGATGATGCCGCCGAGGAGGGCGCCTCCCAACCCGCCGCCGAAGCTGCTGCCGCCGCGTCGGCCGCGGTAGCCGCCGCCGAACATGTCGGGCGAGCCGCCGCCGAATCCGCCGACGTCGTTCTCGGCCTCCCGCGCGGCCTGGTCGCCGAGGTGGATGGCCTGGTTCGCGTGGTTCAGCGCGGTGCCGGGGTCGCCGGAGGACAGGCGGATCGCCTCGTCGAGGTGCCGCTCGGCCTCGGCCAGGCGGGTCCGCGCCGTGGCCCGCACGCCGCCGCGCCGGGCACGGATGTAGTCGGCGGTGCCCTGGATCTTGACCTGTGCCGAATGGATCGCCGACCGCAGCTGCTCGCCGGCCCGCCGCTGCCGCTCCTGCTGGTCGCGCAGGCCGGTCATCGGGGCGTCCAAGCCCGCTCGAGCCGATTCGACGTCCCGGAGCAGGGACTCCGGATCGGTCCGCGGCTCGGCGAGGGCCGCCCGGGTGGCCGCCACGACCTGCTCGACGGCGGCGACGGGGCCTGCGAGCTCGGGTGCCGCGGAGGCGTCCATGGCGGCCCGCGCGCCCGAGGCGTCCCGCTCGGCCGCCCTGAGCGCTGCCTCGAGGTCCTGCGCGGCCTGCGGCAGCTGCGACTTGGCCGCCTCCACCGCGTCGACGAGGAGCCGGGCCTGGCCGAGCGCCTCCTCGGCGCTGCGGATCACGACGGCGGCGCTGCCGCCGCCTTCGCCCGCCAGGGCGCCGTCCGCCTCGTCGAGTCTGGCGGTCGCGAAGTCCAAGCGCTCGGCGGCCTGGTCGACGTTGTCGCGGATCTGGACCAGAGCCGAGTCCGTGTAGGTCGTCGCGAGCCCCCGCAGTGTCTCCTCGGCCGTGTCGAGGCGCTCCTCGAGTCCCGGGAGCTCCCCGCGCAGGCGGGCCAGCGACTCGGGGGCGCGGCGCTCGAGCTGACGGAGGGCGTCGAAGTCCTCGTGGTGCTCTTCGAGCGTGTCGTTGACCGATTCGCAGCGGCGGATGATCTCGCCCAGCCAGCCGCGCTGCTGCTCCTCGGTGTCGGGGATGTGATCGTCGAGCTGCTGCTGCAGCTCGAAGGAGGCGGTCAGGTGCCCGCGCGCCGCGCGCAGGTCCTGTACGAACGTGGCGACGGCCTCGTCGCCGTACTGGAGGCGGGCGAAATCGATCTCCTGCTCGCTCGATTTGATGGCGTCGTCGGCCGCGACGAGCAGGCTGCCCGCCTGGGTGCGCAGCTCCTCGACGCTCAGGGCGGCCAGCGGGTCGGGAGCCTCCTGTCCGGCGCCGGAGCCGGTCTGCGCGGTCTCGTACCCCGCGCCCCGGGCCTGGTTCCGCTTCTTCTTGCGCCGGGCGGCGACCACTGCGGCGACGCCGATCGCACCGCCGACGAGGCCGACGGCCCAGAGTCCGCTGCCGCCGCCGCCGGTGGCCGCCGGGTCCTCGTCGGCTCCTGCTCCGGCTGCCCCGCCGCCGGCCCGGGCATCGGCGGCGGCCTGGATTCCGTCCGCTGCGCCGACGGCGGCGGCCGCGATGTCGTCGCCGGTGAGCGGATCGCCGCTGAGCTCCGGGCTGACCCATGTTCCCCAGATGTCAGGCGTCTCCGCCTGCAGCCACCCGCTCGAATGCGCGGCCAGTTCGCCCTGGCGTTCCTCGACGGCCAGCGCGAGCAGGGCGTCGTTGCTCCCGAAGTCCTTGTTCGAAGCGACTTCCTGGATCCAGGAGGCGCGGTCGCCCGGGTTCTCGAAGGCGTCGACGTAGACGACGAAGAGCGTGATGCCGGAGTCCTGCCGCAGCTCGGCCAACCGGTCCTCGACCTCGCCCGAGCCGTCGTCGAGCAGGCCGGTGGTGTCCACGACGTATTCGCCGGCGGGGATGTCGACCGGGTCCTCGGCCGCCGCGGGCGCGGCGCCCAGACCGAGGGCGAGACCGGCGGCGGCGAGAGCGAACCCGAGACGGGCCGGGCGCCATCCTGCGTTCGCCGTGGACGGGGATTCGTTCGGTTCTCGCATGCGCAACCCTTCGAGTCTGCGGGGAGTCATCGGCGAAACGCCGTGTTTTCGAGCAGCTGTTGGCGATTCTATGGGGTGGAGGCGTGCTTCTCCAGACGTGCGTCCGCGACTGGCGGGCGATGCGCTCAGAGCGTAAGTTCCCGGGAGCGGGAACCTGCGCGCCGCAGGCGGTGCACAGGAAACACATAGGGCAGGCTGGAAGGGAACACAGGGCACCCCGTCATAGTTGAGAGCAACAGGACGGACGAAAGGACACAACGCCATGAGCGACACGAACGGCTCTGAGACGCCCAAGCACGACGCGACCGATCCGGCGCCAACGGACGCGGAGCAGGGCGCCGTCCCGCCGCGGCCGCAGACGCCGCCCACGGGCGCCGCCCGCCCGGACGAGCCGGCACCCCGGCCTGCCGAAGATCCGGCGACCGCCCCCATCGCCCGCCCGGACGCCCAGCAGACCACGGAGCAGCCGACGACGGAGCAGCCGCGCTACGGTCAGTTCGCCCAGACGGCCCCGACTGCCCGGGCTCCGCAGCCGGGCGCCGGCGACGAGGCGCCCGACCAGCCGACGCCCTACTCCGGCCCCTACCAGTACGGGCAGTCCGGCGACGGGCACACCTTCTACGGCGCGCCCGTGCCGCCGCCGCGTTCTCACCGGAAGACGCGCCGCTTCGGCACCGCCACGCTCGTGGGCGGAATGCTCCTTGCGGCCGTGGTCGGAGCCGGCTCCGCGATCGGCGCCAACTACTTCCTGACGTCGGGTTCCACCTCGCAGGTGTCGCCGCAGGGCGCGGGGGAGTCCCTCGTCATCAACAACCCGGAGAACGTCACGGCCGTCAGCGCCGCGGCGGCCAAGGCATCGCCGAGCGTCGTCACCATCGAGGCGTCGTCCTCGGGCGCCGGCGGTTCCGGGTCGGGCATCATCCTGGACGACGCCGGCCACATCCTGACGAACACCCACGTCGTCACCCTCGGAGGCGAGACGGCGGACCCGAACCTGAGCGTGCGGACCGCAGACGGCCAGGTGCACCAGGCGCAGATCGTCGGCACCGACCCGCTCTCGGACCTCGCCGTCATCAAGATCGACGCCGCGAACCTGACACCGGCCGAGCTCGGCAGCTCCGGCGAGCTGAACGTCGGCGACACCGCTGTCGCGATCGGCGCGCCGCTCGGCCTGAGCGGGACCGTGACCGACGGCATCGTCTCCACGCTGAACCGGACCATCAGCATCCAGTCCTCCGCCGTCCCCGACACGCCCGCCGAGGGGCAGGAGGAGAGCGAGGGCGGCGACCAGTTCAACTTCCAGTTCCCGGGTCAGGAGCGGCAGAACGGCAACGCCGGCTCCATCCACGTCAACGTCATCCAGACCGATGCAGCGATCAACCACGGAAATTCGGGCGGCGCCCTCGTCAACGTGAACGGCGAGATCATCGGAGTCAACGTCGCTATCGCCTCCGGCGGCAGCGGCGCGACGAGCGGTGAGGACAGCGGCAGCATCGGCGTCGGATTCGCCATCCCGATCGACTACGCCAAGCGCATCGCCGAAGACCTCATCGCCGACGGCACTGCGAGTCACGGGCTCCTCGGCGTCACCGTGCAGGCGCAGCCGGCGGGCGAGGGCGAGAACGCGTCGTCGTTCAGCGTCGGGGCCGTCGTGCGCGAGGTCAGCGAGGGCTCACCCGCGGAGGATGCGGGCCTGCGCTCCGGCGATATCATCACGGGTGTCGACGACCGGAACGTCGACGACAGCCTCTCGCTGACCGCGGTGATCCGCGAGTACGCGAGTGGCGACGACGCGACGATCCACTACATCCGGGACGGACGCGAGGCGACCGCTGACGTAACAGTCGGCGAGAGCCCCGGTAACTGAGAGTCATCGGCTGGAAACCAGTTATCGATGACTAACTGAATTGCGATTCTCCCGCTAGCATGGTGATCAACTTGCTGCGACCTACCCGGGTCGCGGCGGACAGTCCCCACGGCCAGAGCCGGTGGCGGGCCGCGGCGAAAGCGGCTCCCACCGGCAGGTTTCGACTGAAAGGCACTCATGAGCGACGCACCGGCGCAGCTGAAGGTACTGGTACTGGTCAAGTACGTGCCCGACGCCCAATTTGACCGGCACCTGACCGGGGAAAGCCCGCGGCTGGACCGCAGCGACAGCATCCTGTCCGAGCTCGACGAATACGCGGTGGAAGCCGCGCTGCAGTTGATCGAGGCCCACGGCGGCGCCAAGGCCGGCCACGAGGTCACCGTTCTGACGATGGGCCCCGCCGCAGCATCGAACGCTGTGAAGAAATCGCTGCAAATGGGCGCGACCCGCGGCGTGCACCTCAACGACGATGCGCTGGCCGGCTCCGACGCCGCCGCCACGTCGCTGGCGCTCGCCGAGGCCATCCGCCACGAGGGCGGGTTCGACCTCGTCTTCACCGGGATGTCCTCGACCGACGGGGAGACCTCCCTGGTGCCGTCCCAGCTCGCCGAGCGCCTGGGGCTGCCGCAGGTCACTCTCGTCTCCGAGGTCTCCCTGGACGGGGGCGACATCGTCGCGCGCCGCGACGGCGACACCGAGACCCAGTACGTGCGCGCACCGCTGCCGGCCCTCGTGTCCGTGACGGACCAGTTCGAGGAGCCGCGCTACCCGAACTTCAAGGGCATCATCGGCGCCAAGAAGAAGAAGACGACGCCGCTGTCCCTGGCCGAGCTGGGGCTCGGCGCCGACCAGGTGGGGGCCGCCGGCTCCTGGACCGAGGTCGCCTCGAGCGAGGCCCGCCCGGCGCGCACCGCCGGCACCGTCATCACCGATCAGGGCGACGCCGGAGTCAAGCTGGCCGACTTCCTCGCCGACCGCAAGCTGCTTTAGCCACCTCGGGAGATACACATGAGCACCACACTGGTTTACCTTGATGCGCGTTCGCTGTCGGCCGAGGGACCCGGCAAGGCGGAGCGCGAACTGCTGACGATCGCCGCCGGGCGCTCCGCCGGTTCCGTCGTCGTCGCCGTCTCGGCGCCCGTGGAGGACGACGTCGCCGCCTCCCTGGGCCGCTTCGGTGCCACCACCGTCCTGGTCCCGGCGAGCGACGTGTCCGCCCAGCTGGCGGCCGGCCCGGCGGCCTTCGCCGCGGCCGCTGCCGCGGAGTCGGGTGCCGACCTGGTCCTGCTGACCAACGCGGGGGACTCCAAAGAGGTCGCCGCCCGCCTCGGCATCAAGCTCGGCGCCGGTGTCGTCACCGACGTCGTCGCCGTGGACGGCGGGGACTTCACCAAGTCCGTGCTCGCCGGTGCCTACACGACCCGGGTCCGTGCGAAGACGGCCGTCGCGATCGCGACCGTCAAGGCCAACAGCGTCGAGCCGGCCGCACCGGGGGACGGCACGGCCGAGGTCCGCCGGATCGAGGCTCCGGAAGCCGGCCCGACCGCGACGGTCGAGCGTACCGAGGCCAAGCCCGCCTCGGGGCGCCCGGAACTGGCCGACGCCCGGGTCGTCGTCTCCGGCGGCCGCGGAGTCGAGGGCGATTTCGGCCCGGTCGAGCAGCTCGCCGATGCGCTCGGCGCGGCCGTCGGGGCCTCCCGCGCCGCGACCGACGCCGGCTGGATCGAGCACTCCTACCAGGTCGGCCAGACGGGCAAGACCGTGTCGCCGCAGCTCTACATCGCAGTCGGCATCTCCGGGGCCGTCCAGCACAAGGCCGGCATGCAGACCGCCCAGACGATCGTCGCCGTGAACTCCGACCCGGACGCGCCGATCTTCGAGATCGCCGACCTCGGAATCGTCGGCGACCTGACCGAGATCCTGCCGCAGGCCGCCGAGGAGATCAAGCGACGCAAGGCGTGAGCCCGAACGGCACGGGAGCGGCCGCGCCGGACGCCGTGAGCCGGGTGCTGTGCTTCGCCGCGCACCCGGACGACCTCGACTTCGGCGCCGCCGGAACGGTCGCGACCTGGACGGCGGCCGGCGTCGAGGTGCAGTACTGCCTGATGACCGACGGCGATGCCGGCGGTTTCGATCCCGACCACCGCGACTCCATCGTCGAGATGCGCCGGCGGGAGCAGCAGGACGCCGCGGCCCTCGTGGGCGTGGACACCGTGCACTTCCTCGGCCACCGGGACGGCTATCTCGAACCGTCGCACGAGGTGGTGGAGCAGGTGGTGGCGCTGATCCGCGAGGTGCGCCCCGACGTCGTGCTGGCGATGCACCCCGAGCGCGACTGGGAGCGCCTGCAGCGCTCCCACCCGGACCATCTGGCGTGCGGCGAGGCCGTCACGCGGGCCGTGTACCCGGCCGTCGAGAACCCGTACTCCTACCCGCACCTGGCCGAGGGCGGCCTGGAGGCGTTCAAGCTCAGCCACCTGTGGCTGTACGCCGGGCCGCGG
This sequence comes from Zhihengliuella salsuginis, assembly GCF_014651715.1. GTDB lineage: Bacteria > Actinomycetota > Actinomycetes > Actinomycetales > Micrococcaceae > Zhihengliuella > Zhihengliuella salsuginis. Next base: position 7,695 of record NZ_BMXK01000004.1, on the reverse strand, counting down.
AGCCGGGAGAACCACTGGGTCGACATCACCGGGCAGTTCGCGGCGAAGGTGTCCGCCCTGCGGCAGCACCTCAGCCAGCACCCGGACGTCGGGCGCATGGAGGACTACGTGCGGACCCAGCTCGAGACCAAGGGCCGCGAGGGCGGTCTGGAACCGGGCCGGCTCGCCGAGGCGTTCCACGTCGTCGAGGTCAACGGGCCCGACACGATCGCCGGCTTCTAGCTCGACGCGAGAGGGGGCGTCACCGCGGACCGCGGTGGCGCCCCCTCTCGCGTGCGGCCGCTACTCGGCCGGGGAGACCGGCAGGGACAGGACCGGTTCGCTCGTCGGGACGCCGGCCTCGCCGACGGGCTCGACCGTGATGTCGACCTCGGCGACGTCGTTCAGGCCTGTGAACCCGACGGCGGGGTCCTCAGCGCCCGGTTCGAAGGGCTCGAGCGGGCTGTGGTTGCCCGTGTTCGCGTCGACCACCCACGCCTGGTAGACCAGACCCCCTTCGGGGGCCGGGAGCCCGGAGAGCTCGACGAAGCCGGCATCGGCCTCGTCCGAGACGGACAGCGAGGCGGTGCCGCCGGCCTCGTACTCCGTGGCCCGGGTGACGACGTCGGAGGCGTCGCGGACCTCGCCGACGATGTCCCGCGGCATCAGGGCGACGACGATCGCGAGGACGCCCGCGATCAGGACCGCGGCCGCGATCGCGAAGAGGGCCGCACGTTTGACGGGTGCCGACCGCCCGCGGTGCCGGGTCGTGGCCACTTCGTCGACGAGGCCCAGGCCGAGGTCGTTGTCCCCATCGTCCGCCAGGTCCCGATCCGCATCGCCGTGCAGGGGACGTTCGCGCATTCTGTTCATCCGTTCCGTTTCGTGCTCAGGTGGTCCGTTATCGGTCCGTTACTTTCAACTCTAGGGGACGAAACTGTGAACACCCGGCAGGCGCGGTGGGCGCGGTCCCGGAGATTCGGACATCAGGCCCGGGGGCCGGAGCCGGCGAAGCCGTGCTGCTTCCAGGCCTCGAAGACCGCGACGGATGCCGTGTTCGCCAGGTTCATCGACCGGCGCGAGGCCATCATGGGGAGCTTCACGAGCGAGTCCACCCGCTGGTCGGCCTTGACCTCGGCGGGGAGCCCCACGGACTCCGGACCGAACATCAGCACGTCGCCGGGCTCGTAGGCGACGTCCGAGTAGAGGGTGCCGCCCTCGGCGGTGAAGGCGAAGACGCGGGCGGGCAGCAGCGCGCCGAAGGCCGCCTCCAGATCGGGATGCACCGTGACGTGCGCGAGGTCGTGGTAGTCCAGCCCGGCCCGGCGCAGCTTGGAGTCCTCGAAATCGAACCCGAGGGGCTCGACCAGGTGCAGCTCGGAGCCGGTGACGGCCGCGAGGCGGATGGCGTTGCCCGTGTTGCCCGGGATCTCTGGCGTGTGGAAGAGGATGCGAAACACGCCTGCCATCATAGCCCGGCTGCGGTCAGTACATCCCGCCCAGCAGGCGGCCCAGCACGGGGACGTTGACGACGTTCGGGGTCGGGCCCGTGCCGAGGAACATCTTCAGCTCGCGCACGAGGTTCGCGGAGTTGACCACGTGCGTGAGGGAGGAGGACGACGACGGCTCGGCGCCGCGCGCGTAGTCGATCACGGGTTCGTGCAGGTTGCCGTTGGGGGAGTGGATCACGGTCCATCCGGTCACGTTCACCTCCGGCATCAGCAGCTCCTGCATCTTGCTCACGGCGGGGGACAGGCGCGGGGGCCTGATCGGCTTGCCGTCGCGGAACAGCGTCTGCCCGTCCCACCGGTAGATGCCCTCGGGCAGCAGCATCGAATCCACGAGGGCGAGCCGGTAGCCGGCCAGGAGCGCGTGGTCGACGAACCCGCGGTCGCCGGGCGAGTGGATGCCGTTGACGAGGCGGGCCGCCGGCAGGACGGAGAGGACCTGGTTGCTGATCAGGGAGATCGTCTGCGCCTCGCGCTGCAGGCGGGCGTGCGCGCTGAACAGGCCCCGCTTGCGGGGCGTGCCGTGCACGCGCTGCTCGGCGAGCTCGCGCCCCAGCGGCGGGACGACCCCGTCCTGGTAGGCGGGGACGTAGGTCGGGGTACGGGTCGCCCGGGACGTCCCGCTGCTCCCGTGGGCGCCGGCGGTGAAGCCCGAGGCGGGCGTGGCAGCGGACGGGGGCGACGTCGTCGTGCCGGTCGAGGATCCGGAGAGGCCGCCGTAGTTGCGGTCGTAGGAGCTGCGCGCGGCCGGGTCGCCGAGGGTCTCGTAGGCGAGGGAGACGCGGCGGAACTCGTCGGCGTCGCCGCCGTGGTCCGGGTGGGTCCGGCGCGCGGCCCGCCGGTACGCGGTCTTGATCTCGTCGTGCGTGGCGTTCTGCGGGACGCCGAGAACCTCGTAGTGGGTTCGTCTCTCGGCCACCGGCTACCTCCCCATGCCGCCGGCCGGCCGCCGACGGAAGATGATTTCTCCGGGCGGCCGTGTCGCCGCCCTCTCTCGGGCCACCCCGCCCCACGGGGACAGTTTCGCACATGTGTCCGGCCCGCCCCGTGCGCCAGGCGCGGATCAGCGCTGGGAGAACACGGCCGCGCGGTACGCCTACGGGCGGCGGTACTCGAGCAGCAGCTCGCCGTCCTCGTGCAGGATCCGCTCCAGCCGCATCCGCCGCAGATCACCCGCGGGTCCCGAGGAGATGCGCGGCGCGTCCGAGCCGGCGAGCACGGGGGAGAGGGTCAGGCAGAGCGAGTCGACGGCGTCGGCGGCGATGAACGAGCCCAGCAGGCGCGGCCCGCCCTCCGAGTGGATGACGCGCAGTCCGCGGCCGGCGAGGTACTCCGTCACCGCCCGCGGCTGCACCGATTCGCCCAGGGCCACGACGTCGGCCACCTCGGCCAGGGGCGCCTTCGCCGGATCGTTCGCGGCGGCGTCGGTCGTCAGCAGGAGGGGTCGGACGGGTGCCCGGGTGAAGAATTCCGAGTCCGGCTCCAGCCCCAGGCTCCCGCTCACCACGGCGATCGCCGGGTGCGCGGCCAGGCCGCGCGCGGTCCGCCACCGCTGCCCGGCCGCGTCGACGAGTTCGCCGGCGTAGCCCTCGGCCCGGATGGTGCCGGCGCCGATCAGCACGACGTCGGCCCAGCGGCGCTGCAGCGCGAAGGCCCGCTTGTCGGCCGGCCCGCCGATGGCGCCGGAGACGCCGTCGTGGGTCGCCGCACCGTCCAGGGTCGAGACGAAGTTGAACCGGACGAACGTCCCGGGCGGCGGCTCGTACGCGGCCAGGATGTCGGTGTCGCTCAGGGTGCTCTGCTGCACGGGGTGCTCCTAGGATTCGGCCGGCTGGCCGTGGGCGGGCTCGTTGGCGTCCGACATGTTGTGCTTGAGGTAGGCCGGCTCGCGCCAGCCCATCGCCGTCTCGACGAGCCGCATCGCCTGCACGGATTCGCGGACGTTGTGCATGCGGACGATCCGGGCGCCGTTCATGGCGCACATCGTCGCGGCGGCGAGGGAGCCGGGCGTGCGCTCCTGCTTCTCCAGATCCAGCGCCTCGCCGATGAAGTCCTTGTTGGACACCGCCGCGAGCGCCGGGTAGCCGAGCGAGGCGATCTCGCTGAACCGGCGCGTGATCTCCAGCGTGTGCAGGGTGTTCTTGTTCAGGTCGTGCCCGGGGTCGACGACGATCTTCTCGGGCGCGACCCCCGCGGCCAGGGCGACGTCGACCTTGCGGCGCAGGAAGTCGGCGACCTCGGAGACGACGTCGTCGTAGACGGGCCGCGCGTAGTCGGTGCGCGGCGCGGCGAGCGAGTGGGTGAGCACGAGGTGGACCCCGGCTTCGGCCACCACGCTGGCCAGCCCCGGGTAGGCGAGGCCGGTGGTGTCGTTGATGACGTCCGCGCCCGCGTCGATGGCGGCCTCGGCGACCTCGGGCAGGAACGTGTCCGCGGAGACGACCACGTCGGACGCCTCGCGCACCGCGCGGATCACCGGGACGATCCGTTCCGCCTCCTCGGCCGCGCCCAGCGGCGGGCCCGGGGCGAACGGGACCCCGCCGATGTCGACCCAGTCGGCGCCGGCCTCGACCGCGTCGCGCGCCGAGCGCACGGCCGCCTCGAGCGCGAAGTTCGCTCCGGCGTCGTAGAAGCTGTCGGGGGTGCGGTTGATGATGGCCATGACGGCGATGCGGCGGGAGAAATCGATGCTCCGGTGCGCAAAGCGATGCACGGGGTGAACCAGTTCCGGCTCGAACATGGCGCGGCTCAGCTCCTTGTGGTTGATCACCCCATTACTATCAGGTCGCGCGGCCGGATGGCCCTCGAGCGCGTGCGGCGCGCCCACCCGAGGATCTAGGCTGGTCCAATGCCACTTGAATTCGCCGGATCGGCGGCCGGAGCCTGGATCGCCGGCGCCCGCTCCTCCACCGCCCAGCCCGAAGACCACCCCACCGCCGCATCGCAGCTGCCCGGGGCCTTCGAAGCCTACGCGCGCCTCTTCCACCCCGCCGTCGACTTCGACGGCCGCCCCGTGCGCTGGTCCGCCATCGCGGCCTCCCGCTCGGCACGCCTGCACCCGGCCGCGCAGTTCGCCAACCTCGCCGCCGTCGACGAGTCCGGCTTCGCGCTCGCCGAGGACGCCTGGGAGGGCGACCCGCCCCGCGCCGACGGACTGCCGATGACGGACCTGGCCGCGCTGGTCGATGTCATCGCCGGGCACACGGGCGCCGCCCCGGTCTACCTCGCCCTGTGGACGGGGTACGCGTTCGCCGCCGGCGAGAACGACGGCGCCAAGGTCGCCCTGAGCGCCTCCGAACGGGAGGACGTGCTGACCCTCGGCGACGGAGGTTACCAGGACTACTGGGTGTTCTCCGGCACACTCGAGGACCTGCGCGAACCCGTCTGGGCCGAGTCCGAACGCAGCCGCGAACGCCGCGCCCCGGACCTGGCCTGGCCCGAGGACCGCAGCTGGTTCGTGTCCACCGAGCTCTACGAGGACTCGACGCTCATCGGCGGCAGCGCCGAGCTGATCGCGACCGTCGTCTCCGCTGCGACCGGGCACGATGCCGGCTTCGAGGCGCTCGCCGTCGAACCGTCGACACGGCTCGACGAGTTCGGGGACACCGTCAACGTGCTGCCCGAGCCGCCGATCGCGCTCGAGGGCGGGGAACTCGACGGCTAGGCCGGACGGGCCTGCCGTCCGGCCCCGGTGCCGTGCGGGGCGGCGGGGCTAGAATGGAACTGCCGAATCCGCCTACCCGCCCGAGGTGTCAGCAGTACCCGTGAGAACTTCCGCGCCCGTCTACCTGGACCACGCGGCGACGACCCCGATGTCGCCCGCCGCGCTGGAGGCGATGACGGCCGAGCTCGCCCGCACCGGGAACCCGTCCTCCCTGCACGGGGCGGGGCGCCGCGCCCACCGCGTGGTCGAGAACGCCCGCGAGGCGCTCGCCGCCGCCGCCGGAGCCCATCCGACCGAGGTCGTCTTCACGTCCGGCGGCACGGAGGCGGACAACCTGGCGGTCAAGGGGCTGTTCTGGTCCCGCCGCGACGCGGATGCCCGCCGGGTCAAGATCTTCGCCTCCAGCGTGGAGCACCACGCGGTCATCGACGCCGTCGAGTGGCTCGAGGCGCACGAGGGCGCCGAGGCGCGCTGGATCCCCGTCGACACCCGGGGCCGCGTCGACCTGGACTGGCTGCGCCGCGAGCTCGAGGCGGACCCCGACTCCGTGGCGCTGGTGACCTGCATGTGGGCGAACAACGAGGTCGGAACCGTCCAGCCGGTCGCCGACGTCGTGCGGCTCGCCGCCGAATTCTCCATCCCGGTGCACAGCGACGCCGTGCAGGCGTTCACCGCACTGGACGTCGACTTCGCCGCCACGGGGCTGGCGACCATGGCCGTCAGCGGCCACAAGATCGGCGGCCCCGTCGGCATCGGCGCCCTCTTCGTGCGCCGCGACGTCGTGCTGACGCCCGTGATCCACGGCGGCGGCCACGAGCGCGCCATGCGTTCGGGCACGCTGAACGCGGCGGCGGCGGCGGCCTTCGGCGCGGCGGCGGTCGACGCCGTCGGGCGCCTGCACGCCGAGGCCGAGCGGCTGGCGGGGCTGCGCGACCGGCTGATCGACGGCGTCGCGCAGGCCGCGCCGGACGCGGAGCTCTCCGGTCCGTCCGACCCGGAGCACGCCGGCGCGCGGCTGCCGGGAAACGCGCACTTCACCTTCCCGGGGTGCGAGGGGGACTCGCTCCTGTTCGTCCTGGACATGCTCGGCGTGCAATCCTCGACGGGCAGCGCGTGCACCGCCGGCGTGCCGCGGCCGAGCCACGTGCTCCTCGCCATGGGGCGCACCGAGGAGCAGGCGCGCGGGGCGCAGCGGTTCACGCTCGGGCATACGACGACGCCGGCCGACGTTGACGTACTCGTCGCCGCGATCGGCGACGCCTGCGCCCGCGCGAAGAAAGCGGGCATGGCCGGCAAGGAGAGCAGCATCCAGACAGCAGGAACGGGATTGAACACATGAAGGTCTTGGCAGCAATGAGCGGCGGCGTCGACTCGGCGGTCGCCGCGGCGCGCGCGGTCGATGCGGGGCACGACGTCGTGGGCGTCCACCTCGCGCTCTCCCGCATGCCCGGGACCCTGCGCACAGGCAGCCGCGGCTGCTGCACCGTGGAGGACTCCAACGACGCGTGGCGGGCCGCGGACCAGCTGGGGATCCCGTACTACGTCTGGGACTTCTCCGAGCGGTTCAAGGAGGACGTCGTCGACGACTTCGTCGCCGAGTACGCGGCCGGACGCACCCCGAACCCCTGCATGCGCTGCAACGAGCGCATCAAGTTCGCCGCGCTGCTGGAGAAGGCGCTCGCGCTCGGATTCGACGCCGTCTGCACCGGGCACTACGCCAAGGTGATCGAGCACGCCGACGGCTCCCGCGAGCTGCACCGCGCCGCCGACTGGGCGAAGGACCAGTCCTACGTCCTCGGCGTCCTGACCCACGAGCAGCTCAAGCACTCCTACTTCCCGCTGGCGGAGACGCCGTCGAAGGCGGAGGTCCGCGCCGAGGCGGCCGAACGCGGCTTCACGGTCGCGAACAAGCCGGACAGCCACGACATCTGCTTCATCCCCGACGGCGACACCCGCGGCTGGCTCGAGGAGCGCATCGAGATGACCGAGGGCGACATCGTCGACCACAAGGGCAACGATCTCGGCAAGCACCCGGGCGCGAACGCGTTCACCGTCGGACAGCGGCGCGGCCTCAAGATCGGCAAGCCCGCCGACGACGGCAAGCCGCGGTTCGTCCTCGAGATCCGGCCCAAGGAGAACAAGGTCGTCGTCGGCCCCCAGGACCTGCTCGAGGTGGACCGGCTGCGCGGCATCAAGATCAGCTGGGCGGGCCTGCCGCTGCCGGCGGCCGAGGCCGGCGACGAGTTCGAGTGCATGGTCCAGGTCCGCGCCCACGCCGACCCGGTGCCCGCGCGGGCGTTCGTCACCGCGGAGACGGACGACGACGACGTCGCGACCGAGCTCGTGGTCGACCTCGACGGGCCGCTCAAGGGTGTCGCCCCGGGGCAGACGATGGTGCTCTACCAGGGGACGCGGGTCCTCGGCCAGGCCACGATCAACTCGGCCCGCAGCCGGGACTGGGATCCGGCCGCCGTCTCCTAGGAGACTGCTGAACTAATCGCAGGGTTTAAGGCGCGTCTGCTGGACTTTGCTGCTGGGACATTA